>CAWFHZ010000011.1:0-125012 GCA_963815785.1 uncultured Ignavibacteria bacterium | reverse complement strand
AGCTCAGGATTCTATAGTTTCACAGGGAACTAACATTGGGGCTTTAGCTCAGCAGTATTACAAAAAACCATTATCTATGGGTGGTGGTGGAAATTCTTTCGTTGATTTTAATACTAAAGTATGGGCTCACCTCCCTGCAAATCTTACAACATCTACTGATGCTAGCTGGGCAATATCTACAGCAGGCACTGCCGACGGAATTGCATTTACAGCTACACCTGATCCAAATTTGCATTATACCTGGACTGTAAAAACAACTGTTACACCCACTGGAATTGAATCGTCTGTACAATAATTATAACTTAATATTTATTTATCAAAAGGCTGACTTAAAATGTTCAGCCTTTTTTATTTTAAATCAAATTAGTTTTCTCCTGGCATAAAAATAGTCTTCTCTTAATAATTAATTAAAAATAAAAAATTCGGAAATGTTACTTTCAGGTATTATATCAATTCTTCAGATAACCATCTTACCCGGATTAGCTGTAATTAATTTATTGCATATAAAACCCGATACAGCTATCCAGAAATGGTTGTATATCTTTTCATTCAGCCTTTTTATTAATTATTGCCTGGTAACCATCCTAACCCTTTTTTCATTTTATACGGTTACTGTTCTATGGGGAATAGTAATAATTGAAATGCTGTATCTTCTGTTTTTTTACAGAAACGAATTCAAAAATTTGTTTCCCGGAATTAAAATCAGTGAGAGTTTCCTCAGGCTGAAAATATTTATAGCTAATAGTTCTCCTGTAAACAAAATTCTATTAATCATTTCCGGAATAATATTGTTATTCTACTGCTCGGTTTTTATAGCGAACATAGGAACAATTTTTTACTTCATTGATACTGTGAATAATTATGAATGGAACAGATGGGCTATTGATTTTGCTAACAATATCCTCCCTAAATATTCTTCTCATTTTCCCCAATTAATTCCGGCTAACTGGTCTGTTTGTTACGTCTTGATTGGCAAAATGGATGTCCACTTTTTTCCTAAAGCTATAATGCCGTTGTTTCTTATAAGTAACCTTTTAATTTTTTTAGATCTTGCCCTGACCAAAAAGAATAATGTTTTCCTCGTTGGGATGATTATTTACGGACTGTTTGCACCAATCTTTTACTCAGTTGTGTTTATTGCGGGCGGTAATGCAGATGTTCCCGTATCATTCTTTGCGTTCTTAACATTTTATGCATTTGTAAAATTTTCCCCGGCTTTAAATAACGCGGCTAGCAGATTAATATCATTTCCTGAAGTTTTGCCGACACAAAAAAATGGTATAATTAGTAACTATCTGCTTGTGTTTTTGTTTGCTTCGATGGCTGCTTCAACCAAACTGGCAGGGTTTTATACATTTAGTATAACCTCATTCATTTTAATTGTTTTCTTATTTATCAGCAGAAAAAGCTTAAATAAAATTGATCTGTTCAGGATTTTATTATCTGCAATTGTTATTAGTGCTCTTTCCCTTTTCTGGTATTTCAAATCGCCTACAGTAATGTATTCCGGATTAAATCAGCCTGAGTATCTATCTCCTGAAGGTACATTCACTATTGTCGGCAGGGCACTAAAATTACTTTACTTTAATTTCGGATTACCGGTCTGTGTCTTTTTTATACTTACTATTACAGCAAGTATTTTTGAGAAGAAGACACGTTTAATTTCATTGGTGATGATAATAATTCCATTCTCCCTTTGGATTATTAAATATAGTGCTGACTTCAGAAACCTAAGTTTTATTGTTCCCTTTTTATCTGTCTCCTCCGCAATCGGGCTTTATAAAATAATCAGCTTCTTTAAATATTCGCTTAACTCAGAAAAAGAAAACCCAAAGACATCAGGTCATAACACAGGGTCCCTCAGCAAAAAAGAAAAACACTTTCTATTATTGTCGTCAATTGTGTCGGGGATGACTCTAATGTACGTAATGTCTGACAAATTCTATCAACTACTTTACAACATATATCAATTTATTCATAAATATTATTTTCAAAGCAATAGAATAGTTTATTTCATCGAATACGATCTTTTGCTGCATGTGGATTTCTATCAAAGAATATTTATAGCAATGTTCCTCCTTCTTTTCGTTTTGGCAATTATGATATTAATAAAATTGCGCATAAGTGTAATAATCACAATAATATTATTCGCAGGCGTTTTACTGAATTTTACATCATTTAAAGAGAATGACATAGTTAATTATCAGAAAGAATGTTTTAACAAGGTTGAAGCCCGTAATTACTACGGTTGGATCAAAATGATTGTTGAGCGAATCGGATTCATTAAGGCGAGATAAACACCAACTTAAAAGAAATTCTGAGTGATAAACTTCCGCGTGAAATTAATTTTAAATATGTGGAAAAGGTTACAAAATCCTCCTTAGAAAAAATAAAAACACCAAACTACAAACTATTTTTAAAAGCTGAGTATCTGGATGAAGAGACCAGAAGTTATATAAAAATAAAAATTGAAAGCGGGGTCTACACGAGGCTTTTAGTTGACAGCGATTATATTTTCTTTGTAGTAAATCCTGTATGAAGACTGCTCCACTTACCATTTCACGTCATTACATCGAAGCGTGTCTGCGAGTATTCCTTTCACAAAAACAAAATTTACTGTTCAATATTGTAATTCTTTCAAAACACGCTCTTTTTAAAAGAAATTTAGTGTAATAAAACAGCCTTTTATTCTGGAACAGGATTTGCTTAAAAACACGTATTATTAAAAAAAATAGAAAAATAACATGGTAGAACTAAAATTTACTGCAGAAAAGTTAAACGGACAGGCGATCAATGGCTCGCTTTCAGCTAATACCTTTTCAGAAGGAAAGAAAAAAATACAGCGGCTCGCTGAAAAGAATCAACTTAAAATAAGATTGATTGAAAAGAAATCGACTTTTCTATACAAGGTTAGAAAAGGAAATGATAAGCCAATTACAGGAGAACAAAAGGCTTATACCAAGAAGGAAGTGGAAGATGCACTTTCAAGACTTGGCTACCAGGTTATGTCTGTTAATAAAAAGTTATTGGACTATAACAGGAAACCTCCAACATCTGAAATAGTGACCTTTGTGAAAATCAGCTCAGAACTTCTTGATCAGAAATTACCGTTTAATGAAGTTCTTACTCTACTTATGAATGATACAGAAAACAAAACTTTAAGGGATACTCTAAAAGAAATAAACAACGATTTGAAAAAAGGTGCAGATAGTGAAGCAACCTTCCTGAAATATCAGAATGTATTTGGAAAGTTTACAGCGTACATGCTTGGGCTTGCATCAAAAAGCGGTAATATGGCAGAGATCTATAAAGCAACTGCTAAATTCCTTGAAAGAAGACAGGAATTTAAAAAGAGTCTGCGAAGTGCTTTAATTACTCCTATGGTAACAATCTTCGTCCTATTCCTGGCTGTAATATTTTATGTGGCTTACATATTCCCTGAAACTGCAAAGTTATTTGTAAGATTTAAAATAGAACTTCCTCCTATGACCGCATTTACTTTAAAGATGAGCGACTTTATGATTGACCATATGTATTTACTTATGGCAATATGTATAATTCCGCCAATCATATTATGGAAATGGGCGACCTCAAAAAAAGGTGCAATTGTTTTCCAGCGTATACTTTTTCAGCTTCCCCTTGTTGGTAATCTTATTCACAAAACTGCAATAGAAGTTTACTGCAGAGTATTTTACACTTTATATAGTGGATCCGCTGAGAGTATTGAGCCAATAAGGATAGCTTCTGAAGCTGCAGGCAACAAATATTTTGAAGAAAGAATTAAAAACGTGGCTATTCCTTTAATGGTTAAAAAAGGCGTAGGAATTACCGACGCTTTCGCAGCATCAGGTGTTTTTACCGAAACAGCTCTATCAAGACTTCATTCCGGTGAAGAAACGGGAACTATAAAAAACACATCTCTTCAGCTTGCAAACTACTATGAAAGTGAAACTGTATATAAACTTAAAAACTTCATAGAGATTGTCCAGGTTGTTATTGCAATGATCATTATGGTGGTAATGATTCTTTTAACTTTGGTTTCTGCAGAAACAGCGACTGTTCACCCCAAGACTCCAGGAATGGCAAATAATATTACTACAATGCAGAGTGACAAAGTATGATTGAGACAAATCTTGAGATGACCGATAAAATCGGTTTTCTGCTTTTCAAAAAAGGAATTATTGATGCAGCTACTTTGGAGAAAGCTCTCAATGCCAAGAATAATGATAACCATAAAGTAAAAAGAAACCTCGCTCAGATTCTTGTACAGGATTTTGGTTACGAACACGACACGATATTTAGAGAAGTAGCAATTTTATATGCCTTCAGAGAACTCGATACCCGCCCGGAAGATATTCCTCATAACAGATTAGAATCAATAAAGCATATGATAACGAGCTCTGGTGATACTCTTAAAAACCAGATGCTCGAACATAAAATTATTCCGTTCATGTATGATGAACGATTAAAAGACAAATTAATTCTTGCAGCAATTGATCCGACAGACCGTAACATTCCTAAAATTGCATTTGGATTAAATGCTAAGAAATATGAAATAATTTTTATACGTAAAAAAGATTACGAAAAACTTATCTCAACAATCCTTCCTCCTGAAAACGTTTACTTAAAAATGATGGAGGAAATGGATCTTGAAATTAAAATTGATGATGATGAACCAGGTTTTGATGAAGATGAACTTGACTCAGAAATAAATAAGAGTGCATTAATAAATCTTGTTGAAGCCGCTTTGGTAGAAGGTGTCAGAAAAGGGGCAAGTGATATTCATTTTGTTCCTAAAGTTGGAAACAAGACTGAAATACTATTCAGAGTTGATGGAAACCTTCAGTTCTGGCATGTACAGGATGGAACATTACCAGAGGCTGTAGTTGCAGTTGTTAAAGACAGATCAAAAGGAATGGATAGATTTGAAAGAGAACGCGCGCAGGATGGTTTTATCCAAAGAGAAATTGACGGGCATGTTATACGCTACAGGGTTTCTGTTCTTCCTATGGTTGGCACAGAACTAAAAAACAAATTTGAAAGTGTGGTAATCAGAATACTTGACGATAGGAAGGTTATTACCGATCTGGATAAGTTGGGATTAGTAGGTTATACAAAACAAGCATTTTTAAAAGCGATTAATCAACCGCAGGGAATGGTAATATTAACCGGACCTACAGGAAGCGGTAAAAGTACAACTCTGGTTGCAGCCCTTTACCAGGTTATAGACCCTTCACTTAATGTGTTGACAGTTGAAGATCCTGTTGAATATGTTATACAGGGTGCAAGACAGTTAAAGATCGGTTACAAGATGAACTTCGAACAGGCAATAAGATCGATACTTCGTCATGATCCGGATGTTGTACTTGTAGGTGAAATGAGAGATAAAGAAACTGCAGAGGTTGCAATTAAACTTGCAAACACCGGGCACTTAACATTTTCAACACTTCATACCAACGATGCACCAAGTGCGGTTTCCCGTTTATACAAAATGGGCATAGAGCCTTTCCTTATCGCTTACGCTATTAATATTATTGTAGCCCAGCGTCTGGTAAGAAGTTTATGTAATAATTGCAAGAGAAGGGTGGTAAATTTTGACGAGGCTTTAATGATTGCTGCTGGCCTGAATATTGAAGAATGGAAGAATTATACAATATATGAAGCTAAAGGTTGTGATAAATGCAATGGAACAGGATATAAAGGAAGAATAGCAATTCATGAAGCGTTATACTTTACAAAAGGAATCAGACAAGCAATTGTTCGTTCTGGTATTGAAGTTGATGAAGAAACAATAAGAGTGCAGGCAAAAAAAGATGGTACTCTTACACTTAGAGATTCGGGACTTGATAAAGTGAAATTAGGATTAACATCATTACAGGAAGTTATAGCAGCAACAAGTGACGAGTAAAAAACAACAAAGAAATTAACATCAGATCAAATAATAATATTTCATAAATACAATGACACCAAGACCAACAAAAGATATAGCGTTAACAATACCAGAAATCAAAAAGGTATTGACTGAATTTTGTAATTCTATTCCGCCGGTCCTAACCGGTCCGGATCGGGCAGGATATCTACTTGATAACATTGAAAAATTAGATTCTGACAAAAGAATTCTATTAAGAAACTACGTGAATAAACTTCTCACCGGAATGATTGAAATGGATGCATCCGATATTGAAATCGGAGGACATGGAAACGGTGGATATATCTGGTTAAGAATACATGGAGATAAAGAAAGGGTAAAAGAGTTTATTCAGTTGACAGATGATGAAGCCGCGGTATTTATAATCAATATGCTCAATAGTAATCAGAGAAAACAGTTGGCTCTTACAAGAAATCTGGATTTCAGTTATACTTTTCATTACACCAGAAGAAATACAGATGTAAGATTCAGAGCCGATGCATATTTTGATCTTGATTCTCTGGCTTTAAATATGCGCGCAATCAATTCGACAATTAGACCTTTGGATTCTTACGGTTTTCACCCGAATGTTATTAGAACTTTAAGTCACACATATATTAAAAATGGATTGACTCTGATTACGGGAATAACAGGATCCGGTAAATCAACGACATTAGACGCAATAGTTGACGCCCACAATCAAATTGATCCCGCTCATGTTGTAATTATAGCCTCCCCTGTTGAATATGTTCATGTTTCCAAGGCTTGTATAATCCGTCATAGAGAAGTCGGACGTGATGTTTTGTCTTTTAAGGATGGCGTTACGCAATCTCTAAGACAGGATCCGGATATTATAATAATAGGAGAAATGAGAGACCCGGAAACTATAATGTCTGCACTGGAAGTAACCGATACAGGACATAAAGTGTTTTCAACTCTTCATACTTCATCAGCATCAGAAACTATAGATAGAATTGTTGCTGAGACTAATCCTTCTGAGCAGGAACGCGTGAGAAACAGGCTTGCAGATGTTCTGGTTTGTATAGTTTCACAAAAGCTTGTACCCAGCCTTGATGGGAAAAGAGCGTTGGCGAAGGAAGTTCTTATAGTTACTCCGAGTGTTAAAGCAGCAATTAAGAATAATAATGTTAGTGAAATTTACATGATGATAAATCAGGGCGGACCCCAGGGAATGATTACCCTGGAACAGGATTTAAAGAGGCTGTATCTGTCGAAAAAGATTTCTCTGGAGACAGCCATAGCATACGCAAACAATAAAACAAGAATACATCAATTATTATCGGCAGCATAATGAAACCATTAGTTTGTATCTACTGTGAAGGCACAGAATTAAAAGCCGCCGTTCTTTCAAAAGAAAACGGCAAGCTTAAAGTGCTAAAAACGGCATCCACCGATGTGGTGCAACAGCCCGCTTTGGCAACAGAGGACACTCTTGGCAGTCTTCAACTCGACACGGATGATCTTCAGATAGAAGGTTTAAGAAAGAGTACCGGGCCTGTCAACTCTCCCCAGGCTGAGTCTACCTCCCTGGCTCTTATAAATGACGCTCTGTCAGGGATAAATCTAAACACAGCTCAGTTTATTCCTGCTCTGACTGAACCGGCAATTTACTATCACGTATTTGAAGGCTCCAAATTCCCGAAGTCAGCCAAAGTAACACAGGAAATTATTAATGATATCCAGGAAGCAAAAAATGTAAGTATTGATAGTGAAAATCTTGGATACATTGAATTAGCGGATAAATCTCTTTTATCTGTATTCCTTGGCGGAGAAGTCAGTTGCATTAAATTTATTAATTCACTGGCACGTTATAATAATAAGCGATATTACAAAATCCCCACAGTTAAGAGCGCTGAAATATCACTTGCCTATTATATATCTAAGAGAAAAAAATTCTTCCCGGATGATAACTCACTTATAGTCTACATAGGGAAAGAATATAGCAAACTTATCTTCCTTCACGGAAGAAAGCTGAAACATATTGGAACAACCCTAGATATCGGAACATCAAACCTCCACACATATGATGTTTACTTCTCCAAGATATTGCTTGAAATGGAGAACGGAGGAATTTCTTCGCTTGATAATATCATTGTGTGCGGAGAAGATGATTCTGAAAATCTGATCTTATCTTTTTATGGAACTTTTCCCGAGGCAAATGTTTCAAGACTTGAATTTGATGATCTGGATCTGTCTTCTCTTGATGAAGAAACCAAATCCAAATTCTCTGCCTATAGTGTTCCCATTGCTGTTGGAACTGAATTCCTTGACGAGCAGGAAGAGGGAACAAAAGGAATTAACCTCCTTCCGAAATATGTTAAAGAAGATCAGAAGTTCATTCAGTTCGCCTGGCATGGATATGTGATGCTACCTATTTTGTTTATAGCCACATTTTTTATGACTCAATCTATACTAAAAAATCATCTGGAATTAGGACAGTTAGATCAGGAAATAACTGAACAAACTATTCTAATGAGGCAAAACCAGGAAATACTGAATGATATTGCCCAGCTAAAAACCAAAATAGAAAGTTTCGATCAGACCCAGGCAATACTTGATTCTGCTTCTGTTGGAACCGGTGTCTGGACAGATGTCTTACAGAATATTTCAGACTTTTTTGCAAACAAACATAATCTGTGGCTGACACAGCTTTCTGTTGATGGAAGTCAGAATGTAGTGCTATTGGGATATGCAATAAATAAGGAAGTAGTTACTCAGTTTGCATATTCGCTCGAAGGCGCAACATTAAAGAGTATGGTTTTTGAAGCACTCAGAGATGAAAATGCCTATAAGTTTACAATCAATTTTAGTTTATTAAATAATAATAAGAAGAGCGTTGTACAATGAACAGAAAAATAAAAAGTACACTTGGCTTAGTCGCTCTGCTTATTTTCATACTAATTGTGGGTGGCGTATATATTCTGGTATTTCAGCGAGGCGATCTCAATGAAAGAAGAAGTAAGCTTGAAGAAATGAAAGCTCATTCTTACAATACTGCTGAACTGAAAGCTCAATATCAGGATATGCAGGAACGTGCAGCCGTTCTTGATTCCGTATTGGCCGCAAGAAAATTCAACATTCCTCAAAATCTTTCATCCATAAAATTTTACGATTTTGTGAATGATTTGAGCAACAGCTATGCCCCGCAAACCACAATTGATATAGAATATGCAGATATGAAACCGGACAAAAATTTCTTCTACCACGAGTATAAACTTAGTGGTGGCGGTAATTATAATGATGTCTGGCGTCTGATCTATGCGATTGAGCAGAGCAAAGAGCTGAAGAAGATTAAATCTGCTTCGCTCAGTAACCTCATCAAAACTGATGAAGAAGGAATGCCGCATTTTCTGGTTAATTTCAACCTGGATGTTGATGCTTACTATTCAAATGATGGTAGGTTCGCAACATCGGAAATGGTGGAAAATAATCTTACAGCAAGACCTTTATATGATGCCTTCTACCCACTGATCAGAAATGAAATTCCCCCGAATCTTGACAATCTTCTTGATGTTCAAGGTGCTAAACTTCTTGCCCTCGTGCCGGAAGGCGCTTTCATTAGCGACAGCAAGGGAAATACTTATCTACTTTGGGAAGGAGAACAGGTTTACCTTGGATACTTAACTAAAATAGATTACGAAAGAAACAAGGCAAGCTTTATCCTTAATAAGGGTGGTATCATAGAAAAAGTTGACCTGGAACTTAATAAAGAAGATTCTAAAAAAGATAAAAAAGGCCAATAAAAAGAGAGATTGAAAATGAAAACATTTACAGTAACACTGCTTATAATACTTGGACTGACATTTCAGTCATATTCACAGCAATACCTGGAAAATCAATTTAAGGGATACACAAATCCTGAGGAGATGGTTACCATGTCAGCCTCACTTCCCTTTAACCAGGCAATTGAGCTATTAAGTAAGGTGAGCGAGAAATTCACAGGGAAAAACATCGTCTCTACAGTAAGTTCGGATGAGCCGATTGGAATAGAGATAAATAACATGCCCTATGATAAAGCCCTGGTTGTCGTAGTTCAGTACAACGGGTTAATTTATGAAGAAAAAGAAAACGTAATAGTAGTTAAAAGAAAAGATGATATTGAGAAAAAAGACAGAACTCCTGATAACTACGCAGCAGTAGATGCAAGAGAAGTGAAAATTTCAGCAGTCTTTTTTGAAATGGATGTTAATAAATCCAGGGAAAGAGGCATTGACTGGAAATTTCTTCTTTCGGGTGACGGTATAAATTTAGGAAGCGAATTAAATACCGGAGCAGCACCTGTTACTTCAACTACTTCGGAACAACAACACAGGAGAAAAATTTCAATTTGACCGGAGATGGAAGTTTTGAACTAGGAAATTTCTTCGGAGAAGCAACTGCAGCTTTTAAATTCCTTGAAAATGAAAATTTGGGAGAAATCATATCAAGCCCAAATGTTGTAGTAAGAGAAGGACAATTAGGAAGAATACAGGTTGGTTCCGATTTTTCTGTTAAACAAAGAGATTTTGCAGGTAATGTGGTTGAAAAATTCTTCCCGACAGGAACAATCATTGAAGTTACACCTTATGTTTATACCGAAGACGGTGTAAACTACACCTTGCTTAAATTGAATGTTGAAAGAAGCACTTTCCAGGCGGGAGATATCACAACCGAAATCAGAAAAACTTCTGCAAGCACCCAGATAGTAATGCTTGATGGTGAAGAAACTATTCTTGGCGGTTTGTTTACAAACGAACAAACAACTGTAAGAACCGGTATTCCATTTCTTAAGGATCTTCCATGGTGGGTGTTCGGAATAAGATATCTCACTGGATATGACAATGTTGTAAATACCAAAAAGGAATTGGTTATACTTATAAAAGCAGAACTTATTCCAACATTGAAAGAAAGACTTGCCGGGCCAAAACCCGAGAACCCGCTTAAAGAAGATATACTTAAGAACAGGCAAAGAATAAAATACTACCAGCTTAATTCATTAACCGAAGATAAATAAACCGGCTGTTATGGAAACTATTCTAATTGTTGATGACGATAAAAGTTTGTGTTCGGTTCTGAGAGAAGAACTAAGTGAAGTCGGTTATGACGCAGAGTTTGTGAATAACGGTGACGAGGCTTTTAATTATCTCGTTAAAAAACCGGTAGATCTTATTCTTCTCGATCTTAAAATGCCTGGTAAAGATGGTTTTGATGTTTTGAGAGAGTTGGAAAGGAAGGAGATAAAATCCAAGGTAATCGTGCTTACAGCTTACGCGGATGTTAAAAGTGCTATTGATTCCGCTAAAATGGGAGCCAGCGACTTTATCAGCAAACCTTATGATTTTGATGAACTACTCATTACAATCCGTAAGGTCCTTCAAAGAGACAACTAGTAAATATTACTCTAATATGGCTTACTATGAAACTCAGTTTAAGAATACTAATTATTAATTTTACCATTGTTGTAATAATTCTGGGAAGTGCCGCCTTCGCTTTTTATTCTATAATGTTTACCGTGCTCACTTCCCAGCAATCTAAGCATCTTCAGAACTCTTCAAGTGATTTTCTTTTTACTTACCGTGATTTACTACAGGATTCAGAAGATGATTTTTATAAAATTGAAAACGACGGGGGTAACTTTTTTTTAAGTCCTGATAACCTGACAAAGAATCTGGATTTTGTTTTGGAAATTCGCCCGGATGAACAAAAAATTTCACGGTGGACCGGGAAAAAAGATCTTACCTTTCCAAAGGGAGCTTTCAATCTTGAAATGTTTCTCAAAGAGAATCCGTTTGTGGCATTAAAAACATACCGTGATTCCAATGGAAATACGTTTTACTATGGCAGACTTTTATCAATTTCTTTGCTGGATGATATCTCCACAAAAATTAACGCTGATATTGCTTTAATTTGGGATGGAACTCCCTGCAGAAATTTCAAACTCTGATAACAACAGCAAATATTATCTCCAACTAAAAAAAGCTTTTAATGATTTATCAGTAAAAGGCAATTCTTCAGTCTATTCTACTGATAATCAGTCTTCCGATTTTGTTGCAACAAGTTTTACCCCGACCGGGTTAACAGATAATACTAATATTGATTTTTTGATCTTCAGTACAATAAACGAAGCCGCAGATCTGCGTGCTAATATCAGGTCTTTTATAATTATAATTGGAGTTGTTGGGGTAATATTGTCGTTAATTCTCACGTTGGTTTTTACAGATAAGATAAGAAAACAAATTACTCAGCTTAACCGGGCAACCGAGCTGATTAAAGCCGGAGATTTTAGCGCAACCATTAAAGTAAAGAGCAAAGATGAAATAGGACACCTTGCCGGGGCATTCAATTTAATGATGGATGTGCTAAATAAAAACCAGCGTGCAAAAAATGAATATTCAGAATTCATTACATTATTAAATCAGAACCCTACTCTAACAGAAATATCCAATGCTGCATTAAAAAAGATAATAAGCACTTGTAAATTTACTGTTGGTGCTCTTTATACGGTTGAAAACGAAAAACTTTCTCAGATCAGTTCTTATGGAATAAAAAGAACTTTGTCAAATAGTCTTCCGGAACTTTTTGTGCCGGTATTAACTGATCGCCAGCCGCTGGAAATTGAATCGGGAGAATACTTACCTGTAGTGGAATCCGGGCTTCTTTCATTTAATTTAAGACACCTCCTGATTCAGCCAATAATTTATAATAATAAAGTTATTGCAATCCTTGAATTGGGCGGTATTGAAAAACCTTCTGTTGAAGCAAGAGAATATTTATTGAATATCCAAGAACAACTAGCAATCGGGTTAACTAACTCCCTTGCCCTGGTACAAATGGAAAAACTTATTGCCGATTTAAAATCGTTGAATGATGATTACCAGGAACAAAATATTAAGGTTAAAAAACAAAACGATACCTTAACCAGGCTTCACGACGAATTGAAACAAAAGGCCGAAGAACTTGAAGTTGAAAAACAGAAAGCAGAAGAATTAACAAGATTGAAATCACAGTTTCTGGCAAGTATGTCACACGAACTGCGCACACCAATGAATGCGATTCTCGGATTAACCGAACTTATGCTTGATGATCCATTAATTAAAGCAAAAGACAGAGAAAGACTTACTGTTGTTCTAAATAGTGGAAAACGATTGATGGGATTAATAAATGATATTTTGGATTTATCCAAGATTGAAGCTGGAAGAATGGATGTTGCTTTAGAAGATTTCCTACTTGAGGATTTACTAAATGAAGTAAATTCTTCTGTGACGCCTCTTCTTGTGAATAAGGATATTAAGTTTAGAGTTATTAAAAAAATGGATACGGGCAAAATAATTAATACCGATAAGGGTAAAGTAATCCAGGTATTGATAAACCTTTTGGGTAATGCAGTAAAGTTCACCCATGAAGGAAGTATAGATTTGCAGATCTCAACAGAAAACAACAGCGAATTGCGCTTCGATGTAACTGATTCAGGAATCGGTATTTCTGAAGAAGACCAAAAAATAATTTTTGAAGAATTCAGACAAATAGATGGAACAACAACCAGGAAATATGGCGGCACAGGGTTAGGACTTGCTATATGTAAAAAATTCGCTGATTTAATGCATGGATCCCTAACGGTAAGCAGCAAAAAGGGAAAAGGGTCAACCTTCACATTCATTATTCCTCTTGTTATGGTTGATCAGAAAAAGAAAGAAATAGTTCCCCATCTGAATGTTGAAAAACTTATTAAAAACCGTCAGCATCCTATACTGGTCATAGATGACGATCCGGATGTACGATATACAATCGGACAATATTTAATCTCTAAAGGATATGATGTTGAGTATGCAGAAGATGGTGAAAAAGGAATAGAAAAAGCGATAGAAATTCAGCCGTTCATAATAACTTTAGACATTATGCTGCCTAAAAAAGACGGCTGGAATGTTCTGAAGGAATTAAAGGAAAATCCTGAAACACAGGACATACCTGTAATTCTCGTTTCAATAATTAGCGATAAAAATCTTGGATACGGACTCGGAGCCTATGAATATATTGTTAAACCTATTTCTTCAGAAAAGCTTACTCATGCTTTTAACAGGCTTGAAGCAAGAGCACAGAAACGAATTGAGAAAATTGTAATTGTTGATGACGATGAATCTGTATTTGAAAATTTCAGAGACGAGTTTGAAAATGAAAATGTAAGAATTGATTATATTAAAGATAGTGAGTTGGCTTTCAGTAAGATTAAGGAAGTTCAGCCCGATCTTATAATTCTGGATTTACTGATGCCTAATCTTGATGGAATAACTCTCTCTCACAAATTAAAAACACATCGTGAAACCAGGGACATCCCAATTATAATCAGTACAAATGATGAAATGAGTGATGAGGATAAAGAGTCATTAAACAATATAGTGGAAAATATTACTGTAAAAACTAAAGGTCATCCGCTGGATGTTCTGAAGGTTGTGAGAGATCGAATCAGGATTCAGGAAAATTTCGAGCCCATAAACTCGATGGAATTGCAGGAAGAATCTGTCCCGGCAATGAATGTACTTACTGAAGTTGAAAAGACAGAGTCACAACCCGCTAAAGAAGTTTCAATGTATGGGGACGTGCTTATTGTTGATGATGACCCCGATACATTATTTACGCTTAATGAAATAGTAACATCATGTAATTGCAACACCATTCTGGTTAAAGGCGGAAGAGAGTGTTTAGAGACACTTGAAACCACCATACCTGATCTTATACTTCTTGATATTATGATGCCGGAAATGGACGGATTTCAAACTTTTAACAGAATTAAACAGAATAAAAACTGGCAAAATATTCCTGTGTTTGCAGTTACTGCAAAGGCAATGGTAGCAGATAAAGAAATCATATTAAAACACGGATTCGATGATTATATATCAAAACCTGTTAACGCTGCCGCAATGGCATTTAAAATTGAGCGACTATTCTCCAAATTAAATACTGTGGTCAAATGAAAAAAATTCTGGTTATAGATGATCTTCCTGAAAATGTATTCCTCTTACAGGATAGATTGGAAAATGAAGGTTACGAGGTTATTACGGCTTACGAAGGTAAGTCTGGCATAAATAAAGCAATTTCAGAAGAGCCCGATCTTATACTGCTTGATATTATGATGCCTGATATTACGGGATTGGATGTTTGTAAAAAATTAGTTAGCAATGATGAAACATCTCACATTCCAATTATACTTGTCACCGCAAAAATAGAGGCAGAAGATATTAAAGAAGGATTGGAAGCCGGTGCATTTGATTATGTTAAAAAACCCTTTAACCGGATTGAGCTGCTAGCACGGGTTAAATCTGCACTTAAGCTTTCCGATGCAAGAAGACAATTGATAGACGCCGAAAAAAGCAAACTATTTGCAGCCACGGTTGTTACTGCTAATCATAAAATTAAACAACCCCTCACACTAATGAGCCTTTCAGCCGCTGCTATAAAAAGAGAAATCAACAAAGAGGTTATTTCCAAGGATGCCGTTGACAAGCGGCTTGATTATATTACCGGTGCAATTAAGGAAATAAACAATATACTCAACCAGTTACACACTATTAAAAAACCTGTTCTGTCTGAATACGTTAAGAATATTAAAATGATAGACGTAGATTAGTTGATGCGTTTGTGGTTTGATTATATCAGCTTCTGAATTGTTGTAAACATAGTATCAAACTCATATGGTTTTGTAAGAGTAGCAGTAATACCGGCTTCTCTCATATCTATCTTTTCCTCCAGGCCCATGCTCCCCGATGAAAGTATTATAGGCATTTTTAATTTTAATTCTCTTATTTTACTCGTGGTTTCAAGACCATTCATTTCAGGCATATTATAATCTATAATAACCAGATCGGCTTTTATTTCTTCGGTAAGCACACGTATCGCCTCCATACCCGAGCCTACTTTTATTACATTATAACCATTTGATTCGAGCATTTCGGCAAGCAGATCTCTTAGCATTATTTCGTCATCAACAAGCAAAATTATTTTATCTGCAATGGTTAGTTTTTCTGAGGCAGTTGGTTCAAACGATGGTAAAAAAACATCGAATGTAGTACCGCTGTCAAGAATGCTTGAAACTTCAATATGCCCATTGTGGGCTTTAATTATTCCATAGGTTACATAAAGCCCTAAGCCTGATCCTGTTTCTTTAATTTTTGTTGAGAAATACGGATCGAATATTCTCTGAATATTTTTTTCATCAATACCGGCACCATTGTCACTTACAGAAAAATGAACATAATTCCCATTATTCAAAAGGGGGTATTTGAAAATATTTTGTTCATCTATTTTGATATTTGAAGCTTTGAGTTTTATACTTCCCTTTCCTTCAATCGCTTCCTTGGCATTTACACAAAGATTCAATAATACCTGATAAATCTCAGTGCTATTGCCCAGGACATCATAAAGATCGGGCTGTACATTACTTTCAAAGTCAATTTTTTTAGGAAACGTTTGTAAAATAACTTTTGAGATTTCGTTTAATAAAACATTTGCCTTTATAATCTCTTTTCTTTTTGGTGTTGGTTTGCCGAAAGAGAGCAACCCTTTAGTCAGATCCCGGGCCCTGATAGAACAATTTTCGATATTATCTATAAGTCTGTAAATATTTTCGTTTTCGGGGACCCTCTTTTTTAACAAATTAAGACTTCCGAAAATACTTGATAAAAGATTACTAAAATCATGAGCCATCCCGCTGGATAACTTTCCGATAGTCTCAAGCTTTTGAGCCTGCAACAGCCTGTTCTCCAGAGTAGTATTTAATTCTCTAGTTCTGATGCTGCTGATTGCAAAAGCCAGAAGCACTGCAAGTTGTTCGCTATTATTAATTTCAAAGGTTGAGTAAACTTCTTTCTTCCTTCCGACTATTATTGCTGCTAAAAGTTTTTCGTCAAAGAATGCCGGAGAAATTATAAGTGATTCACATTGAAAATATCTTGTAAGATTAAAGCCTATATTATTAGGATAATTAAGTGCAAGCAGCGAATGTTTATTCACATTAAGCCACTTGGAAATAAAGGAAAAGTTTGCTTCTACTTCTCTCTCCATTTCATTCTTGTTTTTTATTATTTCTTTTTTATCCTCTGCCAGGTATTCGTATTTCTTTCCCTCATTAAAAATTACGATAATACCAAAATCGCTTTTTGAAAGCTCAATGCTTTTTTTAAGGATTTCTCCTGAAAGCTTATTTAAAGATTTCTCTTTTACAACGAGGGTTAGAATATCCTGCTGCTGTTCCTGGAACTTCAGATTTTTCTCTATCAAATCTGAGTGAGAAAATTCCTGAGACAGGGTATGAGTAAGATTATGAACCTTTATAAAGTATCCTTCTATTTTTCCTTTATTTAACAGGGGTGTAAATGAAATTAGTCTTTTTTCATTTCTCAGGTGAGCTGGTTTGGTTTTATCAAATAAAACTTTTTCCAGATCTTCTTTTGTGAAATCCAGAAGTACCCCCAACATTTTACCTTTAATTCTACTGGAATCAATTAAAGATTTGAATTGCTGGTTGTACCAAATAACTTTAAGTGAATGATCCGTTACTGCATAAGCGGAATCATCTGTTTCTAAAATTTCAGTTAGGAAATATTTAGAAACTATTGATTTTGACATTTTGGTAACTGTTTATTCTTGTCTGATTTCGTATTTTTTTATTTTTGTATAAAGTGTTTTCGGGCTTATACCAAGCTGATTCGCCGTTTGCGTCCTGTCCCACCTGTTCCTTTTCAGTACCTTGGCTATATGGCGTTTTTCAACTTCTTCCATACTCAACACCGATGAATCCTCTTCGGATTCGGCAACATTAATTGATTCTTTATAAGCGGGCATATGAGGCAGGTTTAAATCTTCAGGTTTAATATTGTCCCCTTCTGCAAAAATAATTGCGCGCTCTATTATATGTTCAAGTTCTCTTATATTACCGGGAAAAGCGTATCCCAATAATATCCTTTCTGCATCAGCAGATAATTTTTTGGGTGATCTGACCGGAGATTTCGTTGTAAGGAAATGATCTGCCAGAAGAGATATGTCTTCTTTCCTGTCTCTTAACGGCGGAATAGTTAAAGTGATTACGTTTAATCTAAAGAGCAGGTCGCGTCTGAAATTTTTATTATCCGCTTCTTCGAGTAAATTTCTGTTTGTAGCGCCTATCACCCTTACATTTGAGGTAAGATTTGTAACCCCGCCTATTCTTCTGTACTCTCCATTTTCCAGAAACCTCAACAATTTGGGTTGTAGAGTTAGGCTAAGTTCACCTATTTCGTCCAGGAAAAGGGTTCCGCCATGGGCAATTTCCACTAATCCCTGTTTGGTGCTTTTAGCATCGGTGAATGCACCTTTTTCATGACCGAATAATTCACTTTCTATTAAAGTATCGGGCAAGGAAGCACAATTAATTATTACAAAAGGCATCTCGTTTCTTGCAGAATGTTTATGAATATATTCTGCAAAAAGTTCTTTGCCGGTTCCAGTCTCTCCTTCTATTAAAATATTTGAATCAGACATTGCTGATTTATTGGCAAGATTGATTACTCTTTGAAGTTCCGAACTGTCTCCAATAATTGTGTTTGAAAGCTTTTTATTAACCTGGCTGGAGAGAATTGCATTTTTAACAATAAGGTCTTTATGTTCGACTGAACGATTTATTGTTACAAGAAGCTCATCGAAATTATACGGTTTTGTTATAAAATCGTATGCACCAAGTTGAATGCACTCAATTGCTTTTCTGATTTCAGATTGGGCTGAAAGAATTATTACCTGAATTGAAGCATTATATTCAGAAACAAATTTAAGAACCTCTTCGCCAGAGACTTCTTTCATATTGAGATCGAGGAGGAGGATATCATAATTTTTTCGCTTGATAGCTTCGATAGCATATTGCCCATCGTAAACCGTATCTACAGAAAAACCTTCCTCGAGTAACTGTTCTTTTAATAAATAACAAAGAGTTTCATCATCGTCACAAACTAAAATCTTCGAATTTTTAGTCATTAATACCCTATTTGAAAATGAAGAGAATTCGCTAATTTGGAATAAGAATCACTATTTTTTATATTTGAAGCTCTCAATTTTTCATGGGCGCGTAGCTCAGGGGTAGAGCATCTGCCTTTTAAGCAGAGGGTCGGTGGTTCGAAACCACCCGCGCTCACTAAATCATTCAAATAACATTTTTATTGCCCCGTATTTTGCGGGGCTTTGTTTTTTACAAAAATAAACAAAAACTACAGTATTTAATATTAATATATTTATTAAATAACAGCAAGTTAATGATTTTCAATCGGAATCTTACATACTTATTTATTTTTTTATTATTATATCACTTGTAAATTATTCAAAGAAGATTAATTTCATTTGATAACTTTTGAAAGACATTAAGATTGGGTGAGATAGTATTCTGGACTATACTAAGAATATCAATATTGATTCCTGTTTTGTGGATCGCCCGTGGGTATATTGAATTCCAATTCTGGTGGACTATTGTTCTTATGTCTATTTATGGTGTAGTAATTCATCCTGCTGTAATTCATTACAGACTATTTGAAGAAAAAAATAAAGAGATAATCAGCACCACCCTTTGTTCTTCCTGCAAACACTTTGACCGTTCTGCTGTGCTTTGTATGAAATATGACAAGCATCCCACAAAATCCTTTCTTCCGTGTGATGGTGTTGACTGGACTCCTAAAATACCGAACCAAAATAAAGAAGATATTTATAATCAATAAAAGCTATTGTGTTTGCTCTTTTGATCCTTTCAGCCAGATAACAGCTACTGTCTTTAAAATATTTTTCTCTTGATTTCATTCTCAAAACTCAAATCGTTGGGTTAAGTGTTTTTTACTTGCAACTTCACATCCTCGTAAAGCGATTTCTTAATTGGCCCTTTTTTATTTTATTATCACATATTGATTCAATAATTTGCCATTATTATAATGTTTTTAAAATGAAAAAAGACGGTTCGCGGTTCATTTATATTGACTTACTAAGGGGGTGGGCTTTAATCGTAATGATTGAGGTACATATTTTTAACTCTCTTCTCATTCCAGAACTAAAAGAAACCTTCTGGTTTAATATGTTAAATTTCGTAAATGGGCTTGTAGCCCCGGCTTTCTTATTCGTAAGCGGATTTGCTTTCATTATCTCTTCTGAAAGAAAACTTGATGAATTAAGAAAATACAAAAAATATTTCTGGAATAAACTTAGCAGAATTGGACTGATCTTTCTTGCCGGTTATTCCCTTCACCTTCCTTTTTTTTCATTTTCAAAAATAATTGGGGAAAACAGATTTCAGAATTTAATCACCTGGTTTAATGTAGATATACTTCAATGTATTGCAGCAGGACTATTGATATTGTTGATTTTAAGAATTGTTATTAAGAAAGATAGATTCTTTTACGGATTATTAATAGCGCTAATGTTATTTATATGGCTTGGTTCACCGGTTATCTGGGAAATAAATTTTAGTAATTTTCTCCCGCTTTTCTTTGCCGATTATTTTAATTCCATGCAAGGATCTTATTTCCCTTTATTTCCCTGGCTGTTTTTCCTTCTAGCGGGGGCGGTTTTTTCAAAGGCATATACATATTACAGGAGCGAAGCCAGGGAAAAAGAATTTATAAACAAAATCTTCCTGTATAGTTTAATTCCTATATTCCTGACTCATCTTTTATTTTCAGATATTTTTTATTCCTCAATATTTATTCTTCGTCCGAACCCCCTTTTTTTAATACAACGGTTAGGATATATTCTTCTTCTGGCTTCATTCTTCTGGTACTACTCCTTTAATCGGAATATAAAAAACTCTTTTGTGTTGGATGTAAGCAAGGAATCGTTGTTGATTTACTGGCTCCACCTGCAGATTATTTATTCAAAAATATGGGGTGGAAGAAGTCTTGTCGAAATTGCGGACTGGAAGTTTTTCTAGCAATGGAATGTGTGTCAGCCACCTTAATTCTTATTTTTTTAATGGTCGTTCGCTGGCTAAAGTCTGGAAAAGATTTAAAATGAAAAATCCTTCCTACACCAGGCCGATTACCGGGGGAATTATTATTATTTCAACTGTACTTTTTCTGCTAATCTGAGTTTATGTTCCCGGGAAATTAATTCCCTATAAAAACATTTTTTTAAGTGTTTCTTTCCTAAAAGAAAAAATTTCCTCTATTTTCTTCTTAATAAAAAATCTATGCATCATTCTTCCCAAAACACCTGCAGGTAAAGCATAATAGACTTCATCTTTCATAAGTACCCCATCACTTAATTCTTTAAATGTATGGCGATGATGCCAAAACTTATATGGTCCGAATTTTTGTTCATCAATAAAGTAATGCGGTTTTTCAACGGCGGATATTATTGTAACCCAGTTTAGGGAGATATTAAATAGGGGCCTGACTTTATAAGCTATCACCTGTCCGGAATAAATGTTTTTCCCGGGCTCGTTTGTAATTACAAATTTCATTTCGGGCGGAGTTATTTTTGAGAGATTATCGGGGCGCGAGAAGAAATCCCATGCTTCCTGAATTGTAATTGAAAGTTTCTGCTCTTCAAAAAATCTGTAAAGATTCATAGTGTCTTCCTTTTTATTTAGAACAAAACTGCCTGGTACAAAATTCCATTATTATCACACTGGCACTAACTTATTTGATAATAATGACTTATGGAATGTGCCGTGCCCCGATTCACTTGATCTTAATAAAAAAAATGGTAATATATAATTCAATTTGGATCTAAATAAGAAAGCTGAAATGAATCGCGTTACTTCAATTGGTGAAGTTCTGTTTGATGTTTATCCCGGAAGTAAGACCCTGGGTGGAGCTCCTTTTAATTTTATTTATCACATCATAAAACTTACAGGTACAGGAAATTTTGTGAGCCGCGTCGGAAATGACAGTGCGGGAAATGAAATAATTGATTTTCTAAAAAAGAAGCATATTTCAACTGACTTTATTCAGGTTGATAATCAACATAGCACCGGAGAATCTATCGCTACATTAAATGAACGAAAAATTCCTTCGTGGAAAATAAAAACCCCGTCAGCGTATGATTTTATAGAAATTAATGATGAAATTGTAAACCTGGTAAACGATAAGACTGATTGTCTTTATTTTGGAACACTGGCGCAAAGAGAATGAATCAACAAGGAAAACTATTCATCATTTCTTAAACAGGGATTTAAAATACTTCTGCGATCTTAATATCCGCCAGAATTTTTATACAAAAGACCTTATTGAAGAATGTCTGGCTGCCAGCAATGTTATAAAAATTAATATCGAAGAACTTCGCCTAATTAATGAATTGTTGTTCAATAAAAGTTTTGATAAGAATGACACCTCAAAAAGATTGTTGAATGAATATCAGCTGGGATTATTATGCGTGACTTATGGAGACGATGGAGCAATAATTTACAAAGGAGAAAATCACAATCACTATAAACTAAAAGCCCGTAACGTTATAGATACCGTTGGAGCAGGAGATGCGTATGCAGCAATTCTCTGTATTGGCTATTTACGAAACTGGGATATCGAAAGAACGAATAAAATAGCCTCTGAGTTTGCTGGTGAAATTATAAAAATAAACGGAGCTCTGCCCGACGAACTATCTATCTATGAAAAATATAAACTGATAATTAATGAAAAATAAAAAAAAAATATATATTCAGTTATATAGCATACATGGTTTAATCCGGAACGAAAACCTTGAACTGGGGCGTGATTCGGATACGGGTGGACAGGTAAAATATGTGGTTGAACTCGCCAAGGCTTTATGTAAGGATGAAAGAGTTGAAAAAATCGAATTGATAACAAGAGAGATAAGGGATAAAAAGGTTTCAGATGATTATTCAAAACACATTGAAAAAGTTAACGAAAAATTTAGTATCGTCAGAATAAGAGCCGGAGGAGGTAAATATTTACGCAAAGAACTTCTCTGGGATCATCTTGAGGAGTTTGTTGATAAAAGCATAAAACATATAAAGTCGAGCGGTAGATTACCTGATATAATTCATAGTCATTACGCAGATGCCGGATATGTTTGCAGCGAACTGACTAAGTTTTTTGGTATAACTTTTATCCACACAGGTCATTCGCTTGGTAAAGATAAACTGAGAAAACTTCTAAATGCCGGGGTAGGTAAGGAAGAAATTGAAAAACGTTATAAAATATCTCATCGCATAGACGTTGAAGAAGAGATAATCCTTTTTGCCGACATGATTGTCACAAGTACCCGGCAGGAAATAAAAGTTCAGTATGGCGACTATGAAAACACCAGTGAAGAAAAGTTCAAAGTAATTCCGCCGGGTTTTGATATTGAAAAGTTCTACCCTTATAACAAAATCCCCGGTGATGAAAATGATGAATCAGAGAAGTGGAAAGCTATTATTGGCGAAAAATTATTTCGCTTTTTTGTTGATATCAACAAACCGATGATTCTTTCTGTTTGCCGTCCCGATAAACGAAAAAATATCTCCGGTTTAATCACTGCCTATGGAGAGAATAATGAACTTCAGAAGAAAGCAAACCTTGCAATTTTTGCAGGCATAAGAAAAGATATCCAGGAAATGCCCGATAACGAACGTGAAGTACTAACCGAAATTCTTCTGTTAATGGACAAATATAATCTTTATGGAAGAATGGCGATTCCCAAGAGACACGACACCCAACATGAAATTCCGCAGCTTTACAGGATCGCTGCCCAATCGGGAGGAATATTTGTAAACGCTGCGCTGGCTGAACCTTTCGGATTAACTTTAATTGAGGCTGCGACCTCCGGAATTCCTGTTGTTGCTACCGATGATGGTGGTCCACGTGATATTATTGAAAATTGTAAACATGGAATCCTTGTCGATATTTCAGATCCCGGGAATATTGCAAATGCATTGAATAAAATTCTCTCTGATAAAAAGCTGTGGAAGAAATTTTCTCAAAATGGAATTAATAATGTAAAGAAATATTATACCTGGGAAGCTCATACAAAAACCTATCTGTCTGCAATTGAAAAACTTCTGGCAAAAGAGAAGGTTAAAGAAAATACTTTTGCTCCTGTTGGCAGAAAATTACTAATTATGGAAAAACTTATAGTTTCAGATATTGATCACACGTTGCTTGGTGATGAGGAAGGGCTTAAGGAATTAAATACCCTTCTTAATTCAACAAATGAGTTAACGGGTTTTGCTGTTGCAACAGGAAGGACTGTTGATTCTGCCATTAGTGTTTTAGAGGCAAACGACGTAGCCAAACCGGACGTGATTATTTCCTCTGTGGGTGCTGAAATCTATTACAAGTATAAGGAAGATCTGATTTATTCACGTGGATGGGATGCACATATTTCTAACCAATGGTACCGCGAGCGGATTCTTGGTTTATTAAATGATTTTGATTTTCTTGATCTGCAGGAAAAGGAAACACAAAGAAAGTTTAAGATAAGCTATTATATGGAAGAGAATCCTGAAAATCTTCAAAAAGTGAAAGACAAACTGGTTAAAAACAGAATTAAAGCCAATATTATTTTTAGCCATGGGCAATTTCTTGATATTCTTCCTTACCGTGCTTCAAAAGGAAAAGCAATCAGATATCTCTCATACCGCTGGAATATTCCTTACGAAAATATCCTCGTTGCCGGAGATTCCGGAAATGATGAGGAAATGTTAAAGGGAGAGTTGCTTGGTGTTGTAGTCGCCAATTACAGTAAAGAGCTTGAGGGGCTAAGGGGAAGCAAACGAATTTATTTTGCCGGAAGAAAATATGCCGGCGGTATTATAGATGGGATTAATCATTATAAATTTTTAAGTGAATAAAGGAGAAAAAGTTTTGAGTAAAACTATCACCTCACTAATAGAAGAAAACAAGAAAGATTTTTTCAGATATTTGAACAGAGTATGTTCTAATGAAAATAAATTGCTGGTTTCAGGCAACCTGAACGATATTCTTAACGAATTTAAAAAAAACGATAAAAAAAGCGGAAACTATAAGGCTATCAGCGAAGTAATTCAGAAAGTCACAGAATCAGTTACGCTTGGAAATTCGATTTATTTTGAGATAAGGGGAAGTATAGGTTTTTCTGATTTTTATATGTTCAACATTGAAGAGAAGTATTTTGAAGAAACTAATGTTCATGAATATCTCCTGGCAAAGGAAAGATATATCTCCCCATCCGGGAATGATGATATACTTTCACTAAACTTCAGTACTTTTTATGACAAATTTCCTAGTATCCGGGAAGCCAAAAGTATCGGGCGTGGCGTAGAATATCTAAACCGCTATCTCTCCAGCACAATGTTCACAAACCCAGAGAAGATGCGAAAAGCACTTTTTGATTTTCTTTTCGTTCACAAGCATAATTCTCAGCAATTGATTCTCAATAGTCGTGTTAAAGATCCTGAAGATTTAAGTAAGCGCATAGATGAGGCAATTAGATTTTTGAAGAAAAAACCCGAGGAGGAAGAATACAAAGTTTTCAGCAATAAGCTGCAGGAGATTGGGTTTGAAAAAGGCCTGGGAAATACTGCCGGTTCAGTATTAGAAAGCCTGGAACAACTTGACAACCTGATGCAGACACCCGATTATTTTGCCTTAAAGAAATTTCTCTCAAGTATACCGATGATTTTTAACATAGCAATTATTTCTCCGCATGGTTATTTCGGACAGGAAGGAGTTCTGGGATTACCTGATACCGGCGGACAGGTTGTTTATATTCTTGATCAGGTGAAAGCACTTGAGAAAGCAATATCAAAATCTCTTAAGGATGCCGGGGTTGATGCGAAACCAAAAATAATTATTCTTACACGGCTTATCCAGAATGCGGGAAAAACCAAATCCAATCAGCGCCTTGAAAAAGTTTATGATACAGAGAACTCCTGGATATTGAGAGTGCCGTTCCGGTCAGACAATCCGGCGGTTACTGATAACTGGATTTCGCGGTTCGAAGTCTGGCCTTATCTTGAAAATTTTGCTGAAGATTCCTATAAAGAACTTTTGGCAGAATTCGGATCACGGCCGGATTTTATAATAGGTAATTATTCAGACGGCAACACTGTTGCTTTTATGCTTTCGAGAAAATATGGAGTAACACAATGTAACATTGCCCATGCTCTTGAAAAAAGTAAATATCTTTACAGCGCACTTTATTGGAAAAATCTGGAAGATCAGTATAATTTTTCAACTCAGTTTACTGCTGATCTTATTGCCATGAATGCTGCGAATATTATAGTTACCTCGTCTTACCAGGAAATTGCCGGAACCGAAGACAGTATAGGACAATATGAATCCTATAAAAATTTTACAATGCCGGATCTTTACAGGGTAACCGGGGGAATAAATCTTTTTCATCCTAAGTTTAATATAGTTCCGCCGGGTGTAAATTTTGATTTCTATTTTCCTTATACAAATGAGAAAGCCCGGATTCAGGAATCCAGAGATGAACTTGACCATCTTCTTTTTGGAAATGCTGATGATCCTGATGTTGTTGGAAAGCTTGATAATCCGGAACTTACCCCTATTTTTTCACTGGCAAGATTGGATAAAATAAAAAACCTTACTTCACTGGCACGCTGGTTTGGAGAAAGCAAAGATCTGCAAAAAATTTCAAATCTGGTTATTGTTGCGGGGAATGTAAACATTGAAAAATCAAATGATGAAGAAGAAAAAGAACAAATAAGATTGATGCATTCAATTATAAACGAGTATAATCTTCATAATAAAATAAGATGGATTGGTAAGCTATTCCGTAAAGATCAAACTGGTGAAGTATACCGGGTGATCGCTGATCACAAAGGAATTTTTGTTCAGCCTGCATTGTTTGAGGGTTTCGGGTTGACGGTACTTGAGGCTATGCACTCCGGGCTTCCTGTGTTTGCAACAATGTACGGTGGTCCACTCGAAATAATTGAAGATCAGGTTAATGGCTTTCATATAGACCCTGTAAACGCTGATGAGACTACGAAGAAACTATTGGAGTTTATAAGAACAAAGTGCGGACGATAAATCTCTTTGGGAAAGAATCTCAAAAAAAGCAATAAAGAGAGTCGAATCTGATTATAACTGGGAACTCTATGCAAAAAAACTTTTAGAGCTTGCAAAGATTTATGGATTCTGGCGTTACACCACAAATATTGAGATGGAAGAAATGAACGCATATCTTGATGTTATATTTCATCTGTTATACAAGCCTCGTGCGAAAACTATTCTGGAAAAACATAATAAATAATATTGTCTGGGTTAAGAGCGGCTTTCCTCTGCTGATTTTAGCTTATAGGACGATTCATCAAATCGCTAAAAAATCGTGATGACTTCTGCCGGAATTCTGTAGAATGTCTAAACGTTATCCATTATCTTTTACTTCTTAAATTTTCTGTTTTTATATATTGATTAAGGACGTTTATGGATACTAGTAAAAGCCACAAGCTTTTTGAAGAAGCAAAAAAATTTATTCCCGGCGGTGTAAATTCTCCTGTTCGGGCATTTAAATCTGTCGGTGGAGAGCCGCTCTTTATTTCGAGAGGAGAGGGATCAAAAATATATGATGTTGATGGAAATGGTTTTATTGAATATATCGGAAGCTGGGGACCGCACCTTTTCGGACATAATCCTTCCTTCATTATTGAAGCATTGGAATCTGCAATTAAAAACGGAACAAGTTTTGGTGCCCCGACTTCGCTGGAAGTTGAAATGGCAAAGCTTATTACGGAGCTGGTTCCTTCCATTGAGATGGTTAGAATGGTTAACAGCGGCACCGAAGCAACAATGAGTGCGGTTAGAGCAGCAAGAGGATTTACAGGAAGAGAAAAGTTTATAAAGTTTGAGGGCTGTTATCATGGACATGCCGATTATTTTTTGATCAAAGCTGGTTCCGGAGCTTTAACGCTTGGAATACCAACAAGTCCCGGTGTAACTAAAGGAAATGCTGCTGATACTCTTGTCGCCGATTACAACGATATTAAGTCTGTTAAAAATTTAATCAGCGCAAATAAAAATGAGATTGCTGCTATAATAATTGAGCCTGTTGCCGGAAATATGGGAGTTGTAAAAGCATCAAATGAATTTTTAAGTTCCCTAAGAAAAATATGCGATGAAGAAAATATTGTATTAATATTTGATGAGGTGATGACAGGCTTTCGTGTTGCAAAAGGAGGCGCGCAGGAAATAGTTGGAATACGCCCTGATCTGACAACCTTCGGAAAAATAATTGGCGGCGGATTGCCTGTTGGTGCATTTGGAGGAAAAAAGGAAATTATGCAGATGGTTGCCCCTGCCGGTCCCGTGTACCAGGCAGGTACTTTAAGCGGAAACCCGCTTGCAATGGCTGCCGGATATGCCGCTCTTAAACATATAAAAGATAATCCTTCAATTTACAAGGAACTGGAAAACAAAGGAAAAATTCTTGAAGATGGATTTAAGAATAATCTGAAAAAGCTTGGAAAGAAGTTTGCATTAAATCGCGTCGGTTCAATGTCCTGCATGTTTTTTACCGAACAGCCTGTAAACGATTTTAAAACCGCTATTACATCGGACACTGAACTTTACGGCAAATATTTCCATGGAATGCTTGAAAGAGGAATATACCTGGCGCCGGCACAATTTGAAGCGGTCTTCATTTCAACAGCGCATTCAAATGATGATCTCGAAAAAACAATTGCTGCTCACTACGATACTTTAAAAGCTATTCTCTAAAATAATTTCCCGTTATTACCAACTAAAAAGCATCCTTTAGCCGGGATGCTTTTTTTTATAAATGATGAGCCTTTTCGCTCTCCTTTTTCGCATGTACCTATGAAATCCAAATTATTCATAAAAACCAATAGGAGAGTCATTATGAAAAAGTTCTTTTCATTTCTTGTTTTCGCATTTCTCGTTTTCGCATCTACCACTGTTTTCGCGCAATCCGTAAAAATTGGACCAAGAATCAGCGGGAATTACAATATTTATAATCAGCAGGGACTAACATTATCCTTTAATGGAATTGGTGTGGGCATCGGCGGGACGGTTGATGTTTCCTTTAGTTCACATATTGGTATCATGACCAATCTAACCGCATTTGATATGAGCAATTTTTCTAATTCTACAACCAATCAGGGACAAACGGTTGAAAACTCATATTCACTTTATTTTCTAACATTAGATCCGATGTTTAAAGCAGAATTCAGCGGGTTCTACATGGTCGCTGGACCTTCTGTGGGAATAAAATTAGGCGGTAGCGGGGAACAAACAATAACACAAACCGGCGGGGGTAATCCGCAGGTTAATACTTTAAATACAAATTATAATTCAATTCGATTTGGTATTGCTGTTGGTACCGGGTATAACTTTAATCTTTCACAGGGATTGTATATGGCAACTGATATTGTGGCAGGGATCCCATTATCAAAAACATTTGATGCCCCGGGGTTAAGCAATAGTATTTTTACGCTAAAGTTGGGAGTCGCCTTAAAGTTTTCAATTTAATATGAATCTATAACAAATTATAAATAGCGGAGGTTTAAATGAAATCTATATTGCTTTTTTTAACAATGTGTACAATTATCTTTTATGGTTGCAGTAATGATAGTGGGAATCCAACAGGAGTTGGTGGTGTGGGAGGAACAGGGGGAGGTACCGGCGGCGGGGGGGTAATGGAAATGTGACGTTTCAGGTTTCTTCTCAGGCTACACAGGATGGCTTCCAGTTTAGTTTTACTCCTAGTGCTAATATTACTGTTGATAAGTTGAACGTAACAGAAACAACCGGATCAAACTACCAGGAACAGTTTCAGGGGGATGGTACAACAGTTTACAATGCGGGCACCCAGTATGATCTTGTTTCACTTACCGGTGCTCAGAGCCAAATGCATTTCAAATTTGAACTGATTGGGAAAACTTCTCCCGGTGGTCAGGCTTATGATATAACAACCGAATATACAATTCCTTAGTTCGGACTCTCCTGTCCGGTAAAAGAAGGGCTTGTATTAGCTGTAAAAAGCTTTTATGAGCCCTGTATTTTTATCTGAAAAAGGCGATGTAATCAGTAAGCGGGGGATTTATATTTTCCTCTCTAAGGAGAGCAGCAACCTGTGCACGGTGATAAGTAGAGTGATTAATTACGTGGGTCATGATCTGCGCCAGAGTATTATCATATCTCTTTCCTTTGGAATTAAAGTAGGCATACATAATCTGTAATTCTTTTTCATCCTGCATTTTTATAAAGGTTTTCCAGTCTCGCGTACTTCTTTCAATTAATTTGTCTATTTCATTCAGGCTCAACAGTTGCCAGAAATTTTTAATCTCATACTCTTCCTTTTTAAGCCTGTTTAACCAAAGAATCTGCGCAATTATTAAGTGAGAAAATAACGAGTTTGCCTTTTCATTTTCTGGACAGTTTTCCTTTAAGGAATTAATTACAAGCCTGTTAGCCCAGTCATTGTAATCAAAAAGATGTAAGTAATATTCTTTCATTACTATTCTTTTTCTTCGGGTGGCCAGAGGAAGGTTAAGGCTCCCGGAAATTCCTTTTCAATTAAGTTTTTAATTCTGCCCGTATCAATTATGAGATTTAAAGTTTCTTCTTTAAGTGTATTTGTCCAGCTGTGAATTCGACCAAGTGCGGCCATTGATTTTATGCTTGATCTGTATGCAACATATGCACTTCCATCCCGGTCACGTTTGGAAAACTCGACTTCTTCATCTTCTGAATCTGGAATTGTTTCAGAAGAAGAAACGGCTCTGTTAAGTTTTACAGGAAGCATTGTGTGGTACCATTGAATTATTTCGTAGCACTCAAGTATTTCAAGCAATTCGTTCATCCCCTGGTTCTGTGGGATAATTTCTGCTAACACCGCATTTTCTGTTCCGCTAGATTTTATTTCTGCTTTTAACTTCCTCAGATAGGCAGAGGATTCCTGAAAATACTTTGCTGTGAGAAAGGAAACCCGAGAGGTTAGTGGTCCCTTTTTTCCAACTTCATCTATTTCTTTTATCGGGGAAATATCTATTCCGAATTTTTCTGAATATTCTTCAATCATTTTTATTGTTTCGGCAAATGATTTTTGAAGGTCTTTTGCAATGTTGCTGTTTTCCCCGGACAATCTTTCTTTCCTGTTCAGCTCAACAGAAAACAATCTGCATTGTCCGGTATAATGGCATCGTTCACACCACCTGTCGCAGTAGTTGTAAATTGAGGGTATAAAGTTATTTTCGTTTAGGTTTCTATCAGACATAAAAAAAGGGCAGTTTGTTGCTGCCCTTAAATAATAATTTATATGAAATTATTCAACGGCTATCGGAACTTCATCTTCATCATCGGGAATTACTTTAGCAATATCTGCTATTGCATCTCCTTCTTTTAACCTTATCACCCTAACTCCCTGGGTGTTTCTTCCCATAACACGGATATCTTTAACACTCTGACGTATGACCATCCCTTGGGAGGAAATAATTACTAGTTCATCCCCGTCAACAACTTCCATCATTGCAATCATTTTGCCAACTTTTTCACTGGTTTTTACCGTTATTACTCCTTTGCCGCCACGGTGAGTGGTTCTGTAATCATTTATATCCGAACGTTTACCGAATCCTTTGGCGGTGACAACAAGAATAGTGTCGTTTCTTTTAATAACGAGAAGCCCAACGACAATGTCCCCTTTTGAAAGACGCACTCCGCGCACACCGGTTGCTACTCTTCCCATATCTCTTACGTCTTTTTCTGTAAAGCGTATCGCAAAACCGTTCCTTGTTCCTAATACAATATCGTTACTTCCGTCGGTCAACTTAACAGAAATCAGTTTATCATTCTTCACAAGGTTAATCGCATTGATGCCGCCTTTTCTTACATTTCCGTATGCGGAAAGAACTGTCTTTTTTATAGTTCCCTGTTCCGTGGCCATTATAAGGAAATGATTCTCATCGAATTCCTTTACGGTAACAAAAGCTGTTATGTTTTCTTCTTTATCTTTCTCTATAAGATTAAGAATAGATCTTCCTCTTGATGCACGACCACTTTCAGGAATTTCAAATACTTTCAGCCAATAGCATTTTCCTTTATCGGTAAAGAAAAGAATGTACTGATGTGTAGAGGCAATAAACATGTGCTCTATAAAATCATCATCTTTTGTTCCGGCCCCGGTAACGCCTTTTCCTCCGCGCCCTTGTTTCCGGTAGCCGCTTACTGGAAACCTCTTAATAAACCCATTATGGCTAATGGTTACAACCACATCCTCTTCAGCAATTGTATCTTCCAGAGAAAATTCTTCATAATCATAAACGATCTCTGTTCTCCTTGCATCTCCATATCTTTCTTTGATCTCAAGAAGTTCTTCTTTTATCATGGAATATCTTTTTTCTTCACTTTCCAATATTCCCTGAAGCTTTTCAATCAACTTTATCGTCTCTTTATATTCGTCTTCAATCTTCTTTCTTTCCAGTCCTGTTAACCGCTGTAAACGCATATCAAGGATAGCCTTTGACTGAACCTCACTAAGCTTGAACCTGCGCATAAGATTACTTTTTGCAGTCTCAACATCTCTTGATTTTTTAATGGTTTCTATTACAGCATCTATATTATCGAGCGCAATAATATAGCCTTCTAAAATGTGGGCTCTTCTCTCTGCCGCATCCAGTTCATATTTTGTTCTGCGGATTAGCACTTCCATCCTGTGATTTATAAAGTGCACCATCATTTCTTTGAGGGTGAGAACCTTTGGAATTCCATGTACAAGAGCCAGAAGTATTACCCCGAAAGTTGTCTGCATCTGTGTGTGTTTAAATAATTGATTCAGAACAACAGATGGCTGTGCATCTCTCTTTAGTTCAATAACAACACGCATTCCATCTCTGTCCGATTCATCCCTTATGTTTGATATATCAGAAATTTTTCCACCGCGTACAAGGTCGGCAATTTTCTCAATAAGATTAGCTTTGTTAACCTGATAAGGAAGTTCGGTAATTATAATGTTTTCTTTGTTGTTCTTTAATGACTCTATGTTTGCTTTTGCACGAACGATTATTCTTCCCCGCCCTGTTTTATATGCGTCCTTAACTCCTTCATATCCGAAGATAATGCCGCCCGTCGGGAAATCCGGCGCGGTTACTATCTTCATTATTTTTTCATCAGTTATTTCAGGGTTTTTTATATATGCAATTAGTCCATCGATAATTTCTGTAAGATTATGAGGCGGGATGTTGGTTGCCATTCCTACAGCAATACCGCTGGCGCCGTTAATAAGCAGATTTGGAAGATATGAAGGAAGCACCGTTGGTTCCTGAAGAGAGTCGTCAAAATTCGGAGCAAAATTTACTGTGTTCTTGTCCAGATCTCTCAGCATTTCGTCTGCAATCCGGTGAAGCCTTGCTTCTGTATATCTCATTGCCGCAGGGGAGTCTCCGTCTACCGAGCCGAAATTTCCCTGTCCCTGAACCAACGGATAACGCAGGGAGAAATCCTGCACCATTCTAACCATTGAATCATAAACAGCTGTATCGCCATGAGGATGGTATTTACCAAGAACCTCTCCAACTATTCTTGCAGATTTTTTATATGGTTTATTATATGCTACCCCAAGCTCATGCATTCCAAAAAGAACTCTCCTGTGAACAGGTTTTAATCCGTCCCGTACATCCGGTAAGGCTCTGGAAACAATAACCGACATTGAGTAGTCGATGTAAGATGATTTCATCTCATCTTCAAGTGATACAGGAACTATTTTTTCAAAGATCGTTGCCATACTATACTTTATTTAATTTGATAACTTTAATTAATTATACATCGAGATTTCTGACGTATTTTGCATGTTTCTCGATGAATTCTCTTCTTGGTTCAACAGCATCTCCCATAAGCGTTTCAAATATCTTATCGGCAGTTGCAGCACTTTCAAGGGTTACCTGCAGAACTGTTCTTGTTTCCGGATTCATTGTTGTTTCCCAAAGCTGAATCGGATTCATTTCCCCCAATCCTTTATACCGGGAAATACTAACTCCTTTAACATTCCCTTCTTCTATTGTCTCTTCAAGAATCTCTTCGGCATCTTCTTTCCCGTTTACCTTGAATCTCTTCAATATCTCATCTCTTTCTTTTTCATCGAAGGCATAAAACTCCTGTTTGCCTTTTTTTACTTTATATAATGGCGGCTGTGCAATGTAAACTTTTCCAGAAGTAATTAGTGTAGTCATATAACGATAAAGAAAAGTAAGAAGGAGTGTTCTTATGTGGCTTCCGTCCACATCTGCATCTGTCATAAGGATTATTTTTCCATACCTTGCTTTAAAATGATCGAAATCCGGACCAAGACCTCCACCTATGGCAGAGATAATTGCTTTAATTTCATTGTTCTCCAGAATTTTATTCATTTTGGCTTTTTCCACATTAAGGATTTTTCCCTTTAGCGGCAGAATCGCCTGAAACCTTCTGTCCCTACCTTGCTTTGCAGAACCACCGGCAGAATCGCCTTCAACAATATAAATTTCGCAGTGTTCAGGGTCAGTAATTGAGCAGTCTGCAAGCTTGCCGGGAAGATTCATACTATCGAGGGCATTCTTTCTTCTGGCGAGATCTCTGGCCTTCCTGGCGGCTTCCCTGGCTTCAGCTGCTCTCATACATTTTTCAATAATTTTTTTGCCGACTGAGGGATTTTCCTCAAGAAATTCTGAAAGTTTTTCCCCAACTAATGTTTCCACCGCTGATTTGGTTTCACTGTTTCCTAATTTTGTTTTGGTTTGTCCTTCAAATTGGGGATCAGCAACTTTTACTGAAATTACCGCGGTTAGCCCCTCTCTGAAATCATCTCCGGTAAGACTAATTTTATCATCCTTAATCAATCCGTTTTTGGCTGCATAATTATTTAGGGTTCTTGTTAAAGCTGTTTTAAAACCAACCAGATGTGTACCGCCCTCATGAGTATTTATATTGTTAACATAAGAAAAAATATTTTCGCTGTATCCGTCGGTATACTGGAACGCTATCTCAACCGGCGTGTTGTCTTTTTCGCCTTCAATATATACGGTTTTATGAAGGGATTGTCTTGCTTCATCCAGATACTTAACAAACTCGATAAGTCCTCCCTTAAAATGGAAAGACTCTTTTTCTCCGTTTCGCTGGTCATCGATGTTTATGGTAATATCTTTATTAAGGTAAGCAAGCTCTCTCATTCTTTCCGCAATGGTGTCGAATTTAAATTTGTCTACTTTGAATATTTCGGAGTCTGGTAAAAAGGTTACCCTTGTTCCTGTTTCATTTTTTTTTGTCTTGCCAATTTCAGCAACCGGCTTTACCGGGGCACCTCTTTTAAATTCCTGAAAATAAACTTTACCTTCTAGTCTTACTTCTACCTTGAGCCATTCTGATAGGGCGTTTACAACGGAAACACCAACCCCATGCAATCCGCCGGAAACCTTATAAGTGTTTTTATCAAATTTACCGCCGGCATGCAGAACGGTCATTACAACTTCCAGAGCCGATTTTTTTTCTTCCGGAAGAATATCAACCGGTATTCCTCTGCCATTATCTTCAATTGTTATGCTTTCGTTTTTGTTAATTGTTATGTCTATTCTGTCAGCATAACCAGCCAGCGCCTCATCAATACCGTTATCCACAACCTCATTAACCAAATGATGAAAACCTCTCGTACTAACATCACCGATGTACATTGCCGGTCTTTTTCTTACTGCTTCGAGTCCTTTTAGTACTACTATGTTTTTTGCACTATAACCACTTGAGGAATTTGTTTTAGCCATATATTCAAACCATTTTATTAATTGATATCAAAAGGAATATCACTGAAATCTTATCCCTTTTATTCTCTCTTCATTAAAATATTTATTTACCTTGTTAATTATAAGAGCTTCTTTAAACCTAAGCTCGCTGCGCATAATCGAATTCTCAACATTTATAAACAAAACTTTTTTATCCACCTTTATCGGTTTTACAACTTTTTTCATCTCAGGAAAAATTTTATAGAAATCTAATATTACATCTGATTGTTTAATTATTTTCCTAACTGTGGCTAGTCCCGGATCTTTATTTAAAATATCCGCGAGGCTTTTAAATCCCTCAGGCATTTGTAATTGCGCCTTCCTTTATTCTAAATATCATATCCTCTTCTTTTATTTTTAAAAAGGAAAGGTTTGAAAAATCGGTTAAGGTTATAAATGCCTGACCGACATCTCTCAGGTACTCGCTTATTTTTATTGATCTGTTTGTATCCAGTTCACCAAAGACATCATCGAGAAGAAATATTGGGGTCTTCCCCGTAATTTCTTTGAGGTAAAAAAATTCAGCAAAACGCAAAACCACCTGGTAAGTTTTATGTTGTCCCTGTGAGCCATATGTTCTCAGGTTAACGTTATTAATCTCAAAAATATAATCATCACGATGCGGACCAACAAGATTTGAGGCCCTTCTCATTTCGTCATCTTTTCTTTCCTCAATCACTTCTTCAAAACGATGTTTTATTTCGCTGCCCTCATAATTTTCTAAAAAGGAATAATAAATTCCCGGGATTTCGTCTGTCCCCATTATAATTCTGTATGATTCTCTTATATAATTATTAAAATCATTGATGAACCTGATTCTATGTTCAATTATTTCTGTTCCCAACTCTATAAGTTTCTCTGTCCATGCATCAAATTCTGCAGAAAGATCGTTGTGTCTGTTTTCTTTCCTTTTTGTCAGCAGAGAGGCCCTTTGACGCAACGTTTTATTATAATCAAGTAAAATTCTCAGGTAGGTTTCGCTTGCCTGGGAAATAACGGAATCAATAAATTTTCTTCTTTCAGATGGAGATCCCTGCGTAATTGCATGATCGGCAGGATTTAAAATAACAACAGGAAACCGGCCTATGACATCTGAATATCTGGAAACTATTTTATTGTTTTGAAAATAGTTCTTTTTGTTTTCCAAAAGAGAATAAAATATTTTCACCTTGTCTTCTGTCAGATCATTAAATAATCCGTCTATTTGAAACTCGTTTTTCGAAAAACCGACGACCTCACTATCGGATTTTGCATTAAAACTTTTCGTTGTACATAAATAATAAATTGACTCGAGAATCGAGGTCTTTCCTTCTCCGTTACCACCCACAATATAATTCAACCTTTCTGAAAATTGCAGTTCGGTATTTTTATGGATTCGAAAATTTTTCAAACGGATGGAATTCAATATCATATCAGTTATTTAAACGTACAGGCATCAGCAGAAGCATAAGATCTTCATTTTCTTCGGTTTTTGATGGCTCAATTATACAAGCCTTTGTTGGCGAATGTAATTTAAATAAAACCTGTTCATCATTTATATGAGTAAGAACATCATTTACATATCCCGTATTAAAACCAATATCCATAGAATCCCCTTTATACTCACACTTAATATTTTCTTTTGCATTTGATCCATGATCGATGTCTTCGGCAGAAACCTCAAGATTGTTCTGGCTAATTGAAAACTTAACCTGTTTCGAGTTTGCCGTAGAAAATAACATCATTCTTTTTACAGCAGAAATAAGTTCTTCTGTTTTAATAGTAAGTACATTTTCATTTTCCAAAGGAATAACGCTGTTATACGCCGGATATTTTTCTCCTATCAGTCTTGATATTAATTCTAAATCTCCCAGATTAAAGGAAATATTTGTTTTGCTCAGATACATTTTAATATCGGATTCATTCAAAAGTTTTGAAAGAACGGTGATTGCTCTTTCCGGAACTATATATTGTTCTTCTTTTGAGGAATTTATTTTTTTGTTAATATATTTAACTAATCTATGTCCGTCTGTGGTTACAAACCTCAATCCTTCCTCTGTAAATTCCATAAGGGTTCCTGTCATTGCCGGGCGCATATCTTCTTTACTCATTGCAAAGGATGTTTGATCAATCATCTTCTTCAATTCCTGCCCGTTCATCAACACTTCTTTCTCTTTTGAAACTTCAGGGATATCAGGAAAATCATCAGAAGGGGAATAACTTAAATTATAAGTTCCGTTATCAGTCTGGATTTTTAATTTGGAATTTCCGGTTGTTTCAAATTTAATTTGTGTATCTCCAAGCGAACGGATAATATCATAAAATAATTTAGCAGGAATAACCATTTTAATATCTTCTTCTGAAGGAATATTAAGAGAAGAACGCAATACTATTTCCATATCGGTAGCCGTAACTGTCATTAAACCATCCTTAATTTCAACAAGAAAATTCTCTAGTACGGGCATTGGAGTGCGGCTTGGAACAGCGGGAATAATTTTGGATAAAAGTTTTTCTAAAACTTTACTGTTTACTTTGAATTCCATTACTCAATCTCCTTTTAAAGCATACAAAAATAGTAAAACAGGTCACTAATCTCAATGAATTTAGATGGTATTAAAACGGATTAATCGGTTAAAATTGGAATAAATTCAAAGAGAAATATACTACATATAAACGGTATATTAAAAGTTTTTTTAATATATAAAATCAGATTTGAAAATAGTTAACACCCTATTAATTATTAATAGATTATATATTTAAAAGTTAATAGTTATAATAAGAATGTTAATAAGTTTGTTTCATCAAATTACTGTTATTACTCTTCTAAACGATAATATTTTTTAAAAACAAATTGTTAACAACAATAAAAATTTTTACAGTTATTAACAGCTGTTTCATAAACATCAACTTGTTAACATGCTAAAATTGATTTTCCAACATATTACCAACACAAAAAAAGTTTAAAATAAAAAAGGCTCTTATCGAGCCGTCAATAAAAAATATTTAAACTATATTTAAGAACACTTCAACTCAATTTGTGTTCTTACGTTATTTATAATGTCTTTTAAAGATTGATCCTTTGATATATATTCTTCTATTGTTGTGCATGCATGAATAACGGTAGAGTGATCTCTTCCTCCAAAATGAAGCCCAATCGTTTTAAGTGAAGATTTTGTTAATTCTTTAGAAAGATACATAGCAACCTGTCTGGCGAGAACAATCTCCTTTTTCCTGGTTTTATCACGAATTTTATTTTCTGCAATATTCAAAACTTCGCAAACAATATTAGTAATGGTTTCAATAGTTACATTTACTTTTCTGTCGGTGGCAATTTCTTTAACCGTTTTCTTCGCGAGATCCAGGTTTATTTCTTTTGAGTTGAGAGAAGCGTTTGCCAGCAGCTTTATTAAACAACCTTCGAGTTCTCTTATGTTAGAGGTAATATTGTTTGCTACATATTCCAACAAATCAGAAGATAATTCCATTCCATAGTCTTCAGATTTCTTCTTAAGTATTGCAATTCTCATTTCAAGTTCCGGCGGCTGAATATCTGCAGCAAGCCCCCATTGGAATCTTGAAATCAACCGGTCATCAAGCCCCTTTAAATCTTTGGGAGCCCTGTCGCTTGAAAGAATTATTTGTTTTCTTGATTGATGAAGAGTGTTAAAAATGTGAAAAAAATGATCCTGTGTTTTTTCTTTCCCAATTAAAAATTGGATATCATCAATTATCAACACGTCCATACTTCTGTAAAAATTTGAGAAATCATTGACTTTATTTGATTGGATTGATTCAACAAATTCAACTGTAAAAATATCTGAGGAAAGATAGATCACTTTTTTGCCAGGAAACAACGCTAAAATTTTATTTCCAATTGCCTGGACAAGATGAGTTTTTCCTAGACCAACTCCCCCATAAACGAACAGAGGATTAAACGACGTTCCCCCGGGGTTTTCACTTATGGCGCCCGCGGCAGCTCTTGCGAGCTGGTTGCCCTCTCCTTTAATAAAATTATCAAAAGTATAGCGCGGATTCAAATGTGTTTTATGTCCAGGGGAATTGACAGAGACTTCGGTGGCTAATTGAATTACCGGTTTGCTGTTTAATTTTTGAGAATCCGCAGGAGTCTTTTCTTCAGAAATAATGTATGAAAGTTTTGCAGCCGGTCCGATAATTTCAATAATTGTTTTGTTAATTAGAGTATTATAATGTTCGTCGATCCATTCCCAGAAAAACCGACTTGGAATTTGTACTTTTAGCGTACGCCCTGACAATTCCAGTGGTTTTATCGGCAAAAACCAAGTGTTATAAGTCATTAATGTTACGTTTTCTTTTATCGATTTCAGGCATTCTTTCCAGACAGAAGACGCGTTGCTGAACTCAGGTTTGTTCGAGGGAACCGCATTAACCATATTTAATTATCCACAGAAAAAAAGGACGAAAATATTTGGAAAATCAATTATTTACTATTGGAGTTTTTATGACACAGTCACTAATTAACAATTTCTTAACATTAGATGCTGACCGCTAACCGACTGTTTACAAGCGGGTTAGGGCGATCGGTTTCAGCAATCCACATTTTTCTCAAAACAACTAAGGGAATTTTATAACCCCCGGAGTGCGTGAAACGTTTTCACAATAAATCATTATCAACAAGTTATGAACACAAATTATGACCAATGAACACATAGAAAAAATATAAAGTATTTTTGCTTACCGCAAATTAATCTTTTAAAAAGTGCAAGAAAAAATCCCCATGGCAAATATACCTAAAATTAATTGTCTTGCTTGTTTATTTTATAAAGCCTACTTTTGTAGTCTTTTTTGATAATTAGGAGATTAAATGAAGCGGACTTTTCAGCCGAGCAACAGGAAAAGAAAAAACAAACATGGTTTCCGGGAAAGAATGAAAACCAAAAATGGGCGGAAAGTACTTTCCCGTAGAAGAGCAAAAGGAAGAAAAAAACTGACTGTTAGTGACGAGATGTAATTGTTTTGAAGAGTTTTGGACTTTCTGCAGCCGAAAGAATTAAAAGCAGAACCGATTTTGAAAATTTATATGATTCCGGTAAGGTTGTTTTTTCTGGCGACAAAAAGATTAAGGCGGTTTTTTTAATTGAAAAAAACCAGACTGCCGGAACAGTTCAAATTGCTGCTGCGGTTTCCAGTAAGGCAGGCAAAGCGGTGTGGAGAAACCGGATAAAAAGACTGATCAGGAACTCTTACAGATTAAATAAGGAAAAACTTTTTAACCTTTGTTTACTAAAAAATATTGTATTGAAAATAATATTTTCTCCAAATCGCTTAAATGAAAAAAGCAACCCGGTTGTTGTTCTTAATGAAATTATGCCGGGCATAAAAGATATTTTATTTCAAATAGAAAGAAGCTTGTAGATGTGGAGAATTTTCGTTTTTCTCATCAGGGCTTATCAAAAATTAATATCGCCACTCTTACCCCCCTCTTGTAGATTTCATCCGACATGTTCAGAATATTCAATCCAGGCTTTCAGGAAATATGGAGTTTTTAAGGGAGGAGCAAAATCTGTGTGGCGTATCTTAAGGTGCAATCCTTTTAATAAGGGAGGTTTCGACCCCCTGAAGTAATGGAATTATAATGGATAGAAATACAACAATAGCATTTATATTAATCGGCGCCATACTGGTGCTCTGGTTTTATCTGAACTCTCCTTCCCCGGAACAGATACAAAAGGGAAAGACAGCGGATACAACCGCCGTTCATACGGATTCCGTGAAGATAAAAAAAGAAATTGCTGTTGATACGGTAAAAGTTAAAGAAAAAAAGACACCAGTTGTTGAAAATGATAGTTTAAAATACGGCAAGTTTTTTACTTCTTCTGATAAAAAAGAAAAATTAATTACAATTGAAAACAATTTGATTGTAATGGAGCTTTCAACACGGGGCGCGAACATCAGGAAATATTATCTTAAGAAGTTTAATAATTGGTACTCAATCCATAGTAATGGGGATAATAATTTTTATAAAACCCATGTTCAATTAATAGACTATACACAGGGAAACGCGTACAATCTTTCCTTTGTAACTTCAGACGGGAAAGCGATAAATACCTCGTCTCTAAATTTTAATTGTGATGCAGAAAAAAGCAATTATACATTAGCAGATAAAGACTCGCTGGTTTTATCATTTAAACTTCCTGCGGCGGACAATTCTTATATAATTAAAAAATTTACTTTTTACGGAGACAAGTACAGTTTTCAAAGTGAAATTGATCTTGTTAATATGACAAATCTTATCAGCAATAATTCATACGATCTCGTTTGGAACAGCGGATTGAGGTTTGTTGAAGAAAATTCTGTTGACGAAGCTAACTATTCCGATGCCAGTGTTTATTACGGGGGTGAACAAGTAATACTGGATGCCTCTTCGGTTGGTGAAAAAGTTAATAAAGATTTTAACGGAAGAGTTGATTGGGCTGCAATCAGGAACAAATATTTTGCTGCTATTATTGCACCAAAAAATCCCGACGAAGTTAACGGAGCTTATGTTGAAGGGGTGCGTAAATCTGTAGGTAAAACAGGAATAAAAGAGGATTATTCTGTTAGAATCAACGTTCCATTTAAAAATACCGGATTTGAAAAAAGCACCTTTATGGTCTATATAGGCCCGGTTGATTATGATCTCTTAAAAGTATATGGGGATAAGTTTACAGCCATTGTAGATTTCGGCAGTTTCTTTGGTCTGAAATTTATTGTCAGACCTATCGCAGAATACGTGCTTTTGCCCCTGTTTAATTTTCTACATACGTTTATTCCGAACTATGGTTTTGTAATTATAGTTTTTTCATTAATTATAAAATTTGTCCTTTATCCGCTTACCAAAACCAGCTATCAGTCAATGAAAAAGATGCAGCTTCTGCAGCCGAAGATTGCTGAGCTAAAAGAAAAATACAAAGAGGACTCTCAGAAGCTGAACAAAGAAACGATGAAATTGTATTCGACATACGGAGTTAATCCTGCCGGGGGCTGTCTTCCATTACTCCTGCAGATGCCTATTTTTATTGCCCTTTGGGGACTATTTAAAACTGCGATTGAGTTGAGGCAGCAACCTTTTATGTTGTGGATGAAAGATCTTTCTACGCCCGATGTAATTGCCAACTTGCCATTTAAGCTTCCCTTATTCGGGATAGACCAGATAAGCGGACTTGCTTTATTAATGGGAGTTACAACTTTCGTTCAACAGAAGATGAGTGTTAAAGATCCGAAACAGGCGGGACTCGTTTATATAATGCCTGTTATGCTAACAATTATGTTTATGTCATTCCCCTCCGGGCTGAATCTCTATTACTTTATGTTTAATGTTTTTTCGATTGCACAACAATATTATATTAATCATAAACATGATGGTATGGAATTAGTCCCCGTGAAAAATCCAAATAAGAAAAAAGGATTTATGTCCAAGCTTATGGAAGCGGCGGAACAAAACGCAAAAGTACAACAGCAGCAGAAAAAGAAAAGATAAAAGTGTTTTAAAAACGTTAATTTTCTCCTGTTAAATATTTTTAGGAGAAGCAGCGTAAAATAAATGATCCGCAATAAGAAAATACTGATATTATTCCTTTTGATTGGATTCGCGGCGGTTCATTCACAAACAAGATACGTTATTTCAATTGAACACGTATCCCAAAAAATCCCCTTCGGATTAACCAAAGAAACTCCCAAAACAAAACCGGTAATTGCTCTGGCACTCAGCGGCGGCGGAGCCCGGGGGCTTTCGCAAATTGGAATTTTAAAAGCACTTGAGGAAGCCGGGATAAAAGTGGATATAATTGTAGGCACAAGCATGGGCAGCATAGTTGGCGGGTTATATTCTGCCGGGTATTCTGTTGAACAGCTCGACTCAATCGCTGTTAATACAGATTGGGATGATCTTCTTGCTTCCGAACATGAAACCAACAGACGTGAATTATTTATAGATCAAAAAGTTACCGAGGATAAAGCAATCTTTTCTCTCAGGATGAAAGGGCTGACCCCTGTTTTACCTACCTCTATCAACAACGGACAAAAACTATCGAATTATCTTAACTTGCTTACACTTCAGGCTCCAATTCATGTTAAGAACAACTTTGATGAACTTAAAACAAGGTTCAGGGCGGTTTGTACAAACCTTGTTACAGGCAGCCCGGTAATCATAAGTAAAGGATCGTTAAGCCAGGCGATGAGGGCGAGTTCAAGCGTTTCGTTTTTTCTTTCCCCGGTTAAAGTTGATTCTCTTATACTAGTTGATGGCGGACTGGTCGCCAATATTCCTGTAAAAATTGCAAAACAGATGGGGGCAGATTATATAATTGCGGTGAATACCACCAGCGATCTTCATTCTGAAAGTGAACTTGAATATCCCTGGGTAATAGCTGATCAGATTATAAGCATTCCAATGAAGTTATTAAATGAGATGCAGTTGAAGGAAGCGAATACTATTATAACTCCAAATCTTGACGAGGAATCTTCAACTGATTTTTCCAACGTAAAGGAAATAATTCAAAAAGGGTACTCGTCAGCGCTTCCATTTATTAAGCAAATAAAAGATAAAATTGATTCAATGATGATAGGCAACTACCCTTCCCCGAACATTTACTTTGGCAATTTGTTTCAGGCGGATGGGGATTCTGTTTCGGAGACTTTTGTAAAGAATTTATCTTATAAAGACTCTATCTCCTCTGATGAGATCAGATATAACCTGTGCCGGCTTTTTAAGAATGGCGATTATGCTGATCTCAAAGCAGCAGTAGACGAAAAGAACAAATATTCAACAGTTAAAGTGATTGGTGAATTAAACCCTGAAATAAATTATATAAATATTAATGGGATGTCTTTATTTAATCAGTCAACGGGAGATTCTGTATTTGCCCCGTTGAAAGGGAAGCCATATAACGCAGAAAAAATATTAAAGAAGTTAATCAATTTTATAAACCTATACCGCATGCAAGGGTATTCACTTGCGGAAATCAGAAATGTAGAGTTTAATTCTGAAGAAGGAATACTCAGCATCAAAATTGATGAGGGGATAATTTCACAAATTCAGATTGTAGGGAACAAAACAACAAACAAATCAGTTATTGAGAGAGAATTTCCGCTTGAACCCGGAGATTATTTTGTATACCAGAAAGTAAAGCAAGGACTAACAGATTTAAGAAGTACTAATCTTTTTAATGATATACTTCTTACGGTAAAAAGAGAAGATAATAAAAACATTATTGTCCTGAATGTCAGCGAGAAGATTTCCAGCCTCATAAGGGTGGGATTCAGGGTTGATAATGAAAACAAAGCACAGCTAAGTCTTGACCTTAGAGATGAAAATCTCTTCGGAAGCGGGACCGAACTGGGACTTCTTCTTTTTGGCGGAACAAGAAATCGCGCATATGTTCTCGAACATAAATCCAACAGAATTTTTAATACTTACTTTACATATAATATAAACGCATTTTACCGGTTTAATGATGTTTTTAAGTATCAAGAAGATTCCACCACAAGCGTCCATAGATTTTCAAGAAGTGCTATTGGGGAATACCGGCAGATTTATTATGGAGCAGCGCTTTCTATAGGAACACAGGTGGAACGCTTTGGCAACCTGATATTCACTGGCAAATACAAGTTTGACGAGGTGAAAAACAAGAACAATTCGCCGGTTGAGCCAGATAAAAATAAAATTGTAAGCCTTAAAGCAAGCTCTACTATTGATACCCAGGATAAATATCCATATCCGCAAAAGGGATTTTATTTTAATGCAGAATACGAGGTTGCGCAGAAGGTTTTGGGTGGAGAAGTCGGCTATACAAATTTTAATTTTCAATATAAAAGTTATTTCACGTTGAATGGAATTCACACGATATCTCCCAAATTTTTGATGGGATTTGCAGACAAAACCCTTCCCCTGAGTGAAGAATATTCCCTTGGAGGACAAGATTCTTTTTTTGGAATGAGGGCTGATGAATTCCGGGGGAGGCAGATTTTTCTATCTTCTTTGGAGTATAGAATTAAACTTCCGTTTGAAATATTTTTTGAAACTTATTTTAAGATGAGATATGATCTTGGCTCAACCTGGGATGTACAGGAACAAATTAAATTTAAAGAATTAAGGCACGGGGTAGGTATTACGTTATCATTTGATACTCCTTTCGGTCCGGCAGATTTTTCAATCGGCAGAAGTTTTCTCTTTAAGAACATTCCTAATAATCCTGTAAGCCTGGGGGATGTTTATTTCTACTTTGCAATTGGATATTACTACTAGAAACCACTTCTTAGTCTTCATTTCGTCAAAACATTTTATAATAGAAGAAGAATGATGGAGGAGAAAGCAAGTGGAATATTTCAACTATCTTCTGTTTAAGCTTGCCTTTTGATATAAATCTAGATACGCTTTTGCAGCATTTTCCCAGGAATAATTTTTTTTCATCCCGTTAAGCTGAATTTTTTTCCAGGTGAGTTTATCTTTAAATATTTCAACAGCGCGGTTAAGGGTTGTGTACATTGCATAACCATTATAATCATTAAATGTGAACCCCGTTCCGGTTTCCAGACCGGCAGATTTATATTCATGCCAGTCCTGCACAGTATCATTTAATCCACCCGTTTTTCTTACAACCGGTACGGTTCCGTATTTTAGGCTGTATATCTGGTTTAATCCGCAAGGCTCATACATTGAAGGCATTAAAAAAATATCTGCGGCAGCTTCTACCAGGTGGGATAATTCATTATTATATCCAATGTAAACCGCCACCTTATCCCGGTAATTTTGAGAAACATTGTTAAACATTTGTTCAAATTTATCTTCACCGCTTCCAAGAATCATCCACTGTACTTCCAGTTCCATCAACTGATTCAGTGATTTCTCCACAAGATCAAATCCCTTTTGAGAAACAAGTCTTGAAACAATTCCAACCAAAGGAATGTTTTCGCTGAAACCCAGGTTAAAATGTTCAAGAAGGAATTTTTTATTTTTTGTTTTCCCCGTGAGATAATCAGCATTATAACGGAAAGGTATTAACATGTCATTTGATGGATCCCACGTATCATAATCTATCCCGTTCAATATTCCATAAAGATCTTTCTCTCTGGTTTTTAGCACACTCTCAAGACCAGCTCCGTATTCAGGCATAAGAATTTCATGTGCATAAGTCGGGCTTACTGTATTTATTATTTCCGAAAACAATATTCCCGCTTTCATGAAGTTAACATTTCCGTTTTGTTCTACCGGACCGCCTGGGGTAGCCAATTGCTCCCGGATTTCTGCGGCGAATAATGTTTTATTCGAAAATATCCCCTGATATCCAATATTATGAATTGTAAAAAGGAACGAAGTTTTATCAAACATTCGGTCCCAGCTATAGTTATCTTTTACAAACAAAGGAAGTAAACCTGTCTGCCAATCGTTACAATGAATAATATCAGGGGACCAATGAAGTCTCTGTAGAACCTCGATTACCCCCTTGCTGAACAGAATAAATCTTTCGTCTTCATCAGAATGGTTGGAATAAATCTGTCCGCGAAAAAAGTAATGAGGACAGTCTATAAAATTTATTTCAACATTTGATTCCGGAAGCTTTGCCTTGTGGACATGCATAAATCTGGTTACTCCATTTACCCTTAAGGGCATCTCCCCGATTTCCCAGCAATATTTTATGTTGTATTTATCTTCATCGACAAAATTATATTTTGGCATAAAGACTTTAACTTCACAATCCAGACGAGCAAGCTCTTTAGGAAGAGCCCCGGCAACATCTGCAAGTCCTCCGGTCTTTGCAAAAGGAAAAACTTCCGAAGCAACAAATGCAATCTTCATAATCACCTTAGATTCGATTTATTATATCTATAAAAAATATTAGCCAAAATAAAAAACAATCGGGACACATATTAAATATCCCGCGGTTTTTTTATAGCAAGCTATAAGTAAATCCAATTTGCAAGGCTTCTTTGATTTGCGTTTTTGGTGACTGATCTTTTTGATAAATTAAGAGAAAGGCCAGGTTAACATTAAGGTAATCATTTATTATTGCAACAAAAGCATTGTCCCATCTTACGTCCCAGACATCCATGCTTTCAAACCTTGTGAATAATCTTAAATTACTTTTGTACAGCAAGTTTTCCTGTAAAGAAAATTCGGCGGTTGTAACAGATTCCAATCCGGTTTCAACTTTCGTTTTTTCAACTTTAGTAGTTGCCGGATCATCAGCATATTGATTGTATTTATTAGTAAAAGTTTCCTGAACAGCAAAACCAAGCCGGGTTGTAAAATTTTCAAGTTTGTTGTATGTAAAGCCAATACTTTGTGTAACATAACCGGGATCAAAAAAACCGGCGATTGCAATAACGGGGTCCTTGCCGTAATCATATCCGGTTCCCAGAGCGCTTCTTACATTATTGCTAATATATGGATCAATTGCCCAACCAATGTTATATGATAAAACACTTTCCAGATATAACTCATTGTCTGTTGTCCGGAAGTCCTGGCTTCCGAGTTTTGTTCTGCCATAAACAAGTCTCAGATCATTTTTAAATTTCCAGGATTCGGTATAATATTTTAATCCGCCTGCCCCGATAAAGGAAACCGCAAGGGCGTTTTCACCACCCTGCGTCCAGTTGCTTAAAGCTACCTGACTTAGATTAATACCCACAACCGCAACCGGCGTCCAGGTGTAAAGTTTTATCGAATCTTCCTGTGCCAGAAGAAATTGTGATATAAAAAAAACACACAACAGAATGATTGATAATTTAACTTTCATTTTATTATCCTTAATTTATTAGTGAAATAATTTATTTACAGAAACAAAGCTATGAATATAAATAAAAACGGACTTTCAATATTTGTTGACGGAGATGAAAGCATGTCCGCAATAATCTTTATACACGGTTTCCCGTTTGACCACCATATGTGGAACAATCAGACTGGCAAATTTAGTTCAAATTATTTTTGTATCACATATGATGTAAGAGGGCTGGGCGATTCTGAACCGGGAGATGGTCAGTACACGATGGAATCATTTGTGGATGACCTTGAAATAGTTATGGACGAATTGAATGTAAATAAGCCGGTTTTATGTGGCTTCTCAATGGGGGGATACATTTCTCTTAGAGCAGTGGAAAGAATAGAGCAAAAATTCAGCGGGTTAATTCTTTGTGATACTAAATCAGGGGCCGATAATAACGAAGGAAAAATCAATCGCGCGCTCGGAATAAAGAAAATCAATTCAGAGGGTGTTAAAAAATTTGTTGGTGATTTCATTCCGAATTGTTTTAGTGATTTTTCTCTTGAAAACAAAAACGAACTTGTTGGTAATACAATCAAAAGTTCAGAATCATTTTCGCCGGCAGGAATAAAAGGCTGTCTTCTTGCTATGGCGGGAAGAACCGATACAACTGAATATCTATCGAAACTTAAAATTCCCACTCTTGTTTTGTGTGGTGAAGAGGATAACCTTACAACACCGGACGTGATGATGGGAATAGCGGATAAAATTCATAACGCAGAATATTATACAATTCCAAAAGCAGGCCACTTGAGCCCGATAGAAAACCCTGAAGCAGTTAATAAACATATCGAATCCTTCCTTAAAAAGATAAAATAATAATGAAAGCAATAATAGTTAATAAGCCCGGCGGGGCAGAAGGAATGGAAATTGGAGAAATCCCGGTACCTGTTCCGGGGGGAAATGAAATTTTAGTAAGGGTCTTGGCTACATCTCTAAATCGTGCGGATATTCTTCAGCGCGAAGGCAAATACCCGCCTCCAGCCGGGGCAAGTGAAACCCTGGGACTTGAGATGGCGGGGGAAGTGGTTTCTTTTGGCAGCAAAACAACTAAATGGAAAAAGGGAGATAAAGTATTTGGTTTACTGCCCGGTGGTGGTTACGCAGAGTTCGCTGTGATTGATGAACTAATGGCTAACCCCGTTCCGCCAGACCTGAGTTATGAAGAAGCGGCGTCAATTCCGGAAGTGTTTTTAACTGCTTACCAGGCACTCGTTTGGCATTCGAAATTATCCCGGGGAGAAAAAACATTAATTCATGCAGGCGCAAGCGGCGTTGGAACTGCGGCAATACAGATAGCCAAAACGTTTAATGCAGAAATTTTTATAACAGCTTCAAAGGAAAAGCATAAATTGTGTGAAAGACTTGGAGCTAATCACACTATCGATTATAAAGCCGATGACTTTGCGGAAAAAATAACTGAGTTAACAAACGGAACGGGAGTTAATGTAATTATTGATTTTATCGCCGGTCCTTATTTCCAGCAGAATCTGAATTCTCTTGCGAAGGACGGCAGATTAATTTTGCTTGCAACCCTTGGGGGTGGAAAAGTTGATGCTGCCGATATAAGACAGGTACTTACAAAAAGATTAACAATAATTGGTTCGACTTTAAGATCTAGAACAATTGATTACCAGAGAAAACTTAATGAAGCGTTTATAAATTTTGCGTTTGATAAATTTGAAAAAGGAATCATCAAACCAGTTGTTGATAAAGTGTTCGATTGGAAGGATGTTATAAAAGCACACCAGTATATGGAAGCAAATAAAAACATCGGGAAGATTGTTCTGAAAATATCAATTTAAAATAATTTCCCGGCGTTGCATTATCTTCTACAGTTTCTTTATTAAGCTATCAGGAGAAGAGACGTAAGAATTAATAAAATGTATAACCAGATTTTACTCATTACACACCTCAATAATTTATTAAAATATATTTCGGCTCTTTGAGGTAAGAAATTATAAGATTAAGATAAAACTATTTTTTCATTAAAGAAACAAAAAACTTTCAGCAGCATAATTGGTTTAAATCCGGAAAATTTCATTTCAAAGCATTTTATTTTTCAAATTGCTTTATCTATTTAATTTTTTTTCATTAAATCCCGTTTTTATTTTCAATAAAAACAAACAGAATGATCTTTATACTTACCGTTTTCATAATTAAACTTTGCGCTGAAAAATTTTTCCTGGTATAACCAGGCAAGGAAAATTTTATCGCCTTCCCACAAGTTAAGTTCGGTAATTTTGTCATTGGGAATCCAATCAAGCATACCTTCGGGAGAGTCTATCAATTTACCTTCAAACTCGTTTGCGGTAAAAATGAAAACATACCAATCTTCAGCACCATCAAAATTCGGAAAGGTTATAAAACCATGCATCCTGGGAGATTTTACAAGCAGACCCGATTCTTCTCTTATTTCTCTTATTGCACAGTCTTCGGGACTTTCCCCCTCCTCAAATTTTCCGCCGAGCCCGTTCCACTTTCCTTCGTGATAATCGTTTTCTTTTTTTGTCCTGTGGATCATAAGAGTGGTTTTTTCCTGATTATTTATAACATAACATAAAGTGGCCAGTTTCATTAAAATTACCGTTTGTGTTTTAAAATGACATTGACAATTTTATAAACCTAATTTATGTTATCCTTTAAGAAATAAAAAATGTGTTCTAAATCTTAATGATATTTTTATTCTTAAATTAAGTTTATTTTCATTTTGCACTTTAAAATATTTTGAAAATATTTGAGTGTGCTTTTTGTGATAATTTAAAAACAAGGAGATCGATAGTAATGGCTGGTGAGACGAATTCTTCGGAAGATTTTTTGTTAAATCCTTTTTCTCATTTAATAGAAGAGAAGGAGGATAATGTAAAATCATTCTTTGCTGCCCGCAAAAAGGAAGAAGATGATGATGAAGATTTTGAAGATGAAGAAGAAGATGATTATTATAAAGATGATGAAGAGGAGGATGAAGACGTTGTAGAAGAGCCGGATGAAGAAATATTAAATGAAGAAGATGTTTACGAAGAAGATTTTGATTTTGAAGAAGATGAAGAGGATTTGTTCGATGATGATGAAGAAATCCCTTTTAATTAATAGCCCAGATAAAGACTCTTCATCAGGTAATTTTTAACATAGTCGGCAACTCCGTTTTCGAGAGAAGAAGATTCGTTTGAATAGCCGGCTATTTTTATTTTTTCCATTTTAGCCTCAGTAAAATACTGGTACCTATCGGCAATTTCCGGGGGTAAATCAATATAATCAACGTTTGCAGGCTTATCTAAAGAGTTAAATATTGAACTAACAAGATCCTTCCATGTTCGTGCTTTGCCGGAACCAACATTAAATAAGCCGGCAGTTTTATTCTCCAGAAAGAACAGGGTCATATCAACCGCATCTTTCACGTAAACAAAGTCACGCATCTGTTCGCCGTCTTTATACCTGGGATTCATCGATTTAAATAGTTTAACTTTTCCTGTATCCCTGATTTGTTCAAAAGCTTTATGAACAACACTTCGCATGTCCCCTTTGTGGTATTCATTAGGACCATATACGTTAAAATATTTTAGTCCGACTATTTTGTTAAACCAGCCGTTTCGCGCAGCCTGAATGTCGAAAAGATTTTTAGAGTACCCATACATATTCAGCGGACGGAGAAAAGGAGAAAGTTTTTCACTGTCTTCAAAACCTGATGAACCATCACCATACGTTGCAGCAGAAGAAGCATAAATGAAACGAATATTTTTTTGAAGGCAATATTCTGCCAGTTTTCGGGTGTATTCATAATTATTTACCAAAAGGTGATCGGCATCCCGTTCCGTAGTAGACGAATTTGCCCCCATATGAATGATCGCTTCAATACTAAAATCAACCTTGTTGAGTTTTTCGATGAAAACAAGCTTGTGCATGAAATCATAATATTTGAGCGGGACAAGGTTTTTCCATTTATCTGTTAGTCCCAGTTCATCAACAATAAGTATATCTGTTTTACCAAGGTTATTAAGCTGCCAAACAATTGCGCTGCCAATAAAGCCTGCACCACCGGTTACAATTATCATATAGAGTTAAATATGTTTATAAATAGGATTTATAATAGAAGGCAATTTAGTTATATTTGGAAACTTTATAAAGCTATCGGCAAAGCATAAAACACAAACAATTTTTAAAAACTATTCTGTTGAGAATTGATGGAATCGAAATTTGATATACTAAAGAAGCTGTTACAGGAAAGAATTCTTGTTTTCGATGGTGCAATGGGAACGATGATTCAGCAGCACAAATTAACCGAAGCGGATTTCCGCGGCGAGAGATTTATAAATCATCCAAAAGATTTAAAGGGAAATAATGAAATATTAAATCTTACTCAGCCTGAAATAATAAAAGAAATTCACCGTGCATATCTTGCTGCGGGAGCTGATATAATTGAGACAAATACGTTTAACGGAACAGCGATCTCTTTAGCTGATTATAAAACAGAAGAACTTGTTTATGAAATAAACCTTGCCGCGGCAAAGAATGCAAGGATAGCCGCCGACGAATTCACAAAACAAAATCCAATTAAACCACGATTTGTTGCAGGTAGTTTAGGTCCCACAAACAAAACTCTTTCCCTTTCTCCAAATGTAAGCGATCCCGGGTTCCGTTCTATTACGTTTGATGCAATGGCAAAAGCATATTATGATCAGGCAAAGGGATTAGTTGACGGGGGTGTGGATATTCTTCTTATCGAAACAATTTATGATACCCTGAATGCAAAAGCTGCAATTTATGGAGTTGAAGAATTATTGAATGAACTTAAAAAATCAGTTCCTCTTATTCTCTCAGGAACTATTGTTGATTTAAGCGGAAGAACCCTCTCCGGACAGACAACCGAAGCTTTTTTTATTTCTATATCTCACGCAAAAAACATTTTAAGTGTTGGATTAAATTGTGCTCTTGGTGCAATACAAATGCGCCCTTTCCTTGAAGAAATTTCCAATATAGCCCCTTATTTTGTTCACGTTTACCCCAATGCAGGTCTGCCTAATGAAATGGGGGAATATGATGAAACTGCCGAAACAATGTCGGGAATTTTAAAGGAATTTGGTGAAGCAGGATTTTACAACCTTGTAGGCGGATGCTGTGGAACTACTCCAGAACATATTAAAGCGATTTCAGAAATAGTTAAAAAGATTAAGCCCAGGAACATTCCTTCAAGAGAACCTTATTTAAGATTAAGCGGACTCGAACCGGTTGAACTTCGACCGGACGCAAATTTTATGAATATCGGCGAAAGAACAAATGTAACGGGCTCTAAAAAATTTGCCCGGCTGATTAAAGAGGAAAATTATGAAGAAGCTCTCTCTGTAGCGCGAAACCAGGTTGAAGGAGGGGCACAGGTTCTTGATGTGAATATGGATGAAGGTCTTCTCGATTCGGAAGTTGTAATGAATAAATTTCTGAATCTTGTCGCCGTTGAACCGGAAATTGCAAAACTCCCGATAATGATTGATTCATCCAGATGGAGTGTGATTTTGGAAGGGCTTAAGTGTCTGCAGGGAAAAGGAATAGTTAACTCAATTAGTCTTAAAGAAGGCGAAGAAGTTTTTAAGGAACGGGCAAGTAAAATACTGCAGTACGGAGCTGCTGTAATTGTAATGGCGTTTGATGAACGGGGACAAGCTGATTCTTTCGAAAAGAAAATATGCTGTTTGTAAACGGGCGTATGATATATTAATAAATGAAGTTGGTTTTTCCCCACAGGATATAATATTTGATCCGAATATTTTAACAGTTGCAACAGGAATAGAGGAGCATAATAATTACGCGGTTGATTATATTGAAGCCGCAAGATGGATAAAACAAAATCTTCCCCTTGCAAAAGTAAGCGGCGGTGTAAGTAACATCTCTTTTTCTTTCCGCGGAAATGATGTCGTTCGTGAAGCAATGCATTCAGCTTTTCTATATCATGCTATAAAAGCAGGAATGGATATGGGAATTGTTAATGCAGGTCAGCTTGAAGTTTATGAAGAAATCCCGAAAGACCTTTTAAGATTAGTTGAGGATGTTCTTCTAAATAAAAGACCGGATGCAACGGAACGGCTTGTTGAATTTGCAGAAAGTGTAAAACAAAAAGGAAAAGAAGAAGTAAAAAAAGACGAATGGAGAAATGCTCCTGTTCACGAACGATTAACGCATGCGCTGATAAAAGGAATAGTTGATTACATTGACGTTGATACCGAGGAAGCCCGCAAAATATTTAATAAGCCGATTGAAGTAATTGAAGGTCCATTAATGGACGGAATGAATGTCGTAGGTGATTTATTTGGGTCGGGAAAAATGTTTCTTCCGCAGGTTGTTAAAAGTGCGCGTGTAATGAAAAAAGCCGTTGCCTATTTAATTCCTTTCATCGAAAAAGAGAAGGAAGAATCTCACGATACACGCGAAGCAGGCAAGGTGGTAATGGCTACTGTGAAAGGAGATGTTCACGATATAGGAAAAAATATTGTTGGGGTTGTCCTCGGATGTAATAATTATAATGTTATTGATCTGGGAGTAATGGTACCTGTCGATAAAATATTTCAAAGGGCTGAATGAAGAAAAGGCAGACGTAATCGGTTTAAGTGGATTGATTACCCCTTCGCTGGATGAAATGGTTCATGTAGCAAAAGAAATGGAAAGAAGGAAATTAAAAATTCCATTGATGATTGGCGGAGCTACAACCTCAAAAATTCACACAGCGGTTAAAATTGCCCCCAACTATTCCGGTCCGGTAGTGCATGTTCTGGATGCGTCGCGAAGCGTTCCTGTTGTAAGCAATCTTATAAATCCCGATAAAAAAATCTCCCTGAATTTTACAGAACAAATAAAAACAGAATATTCCAACCTTCGTGAAATGCACATCAAAAAGAAAGGGCAGGATAATCTTTTACTTATTGAAGAGGCAAGAAAAAACAAACTGAAAGCCAAATGGGATCAGGTCCAAATTGTAACGCCTGATAAACCAGGAGTTACGGTTCTTAAAAACTATTCCTTGAAGAAGCTGAAAGATTATATAGACTGGACACCTTTCTTTCTTACCTGGGAGATGAAAGGAAAATACCCTGCAATTTTTGATGACAAAAAATATGGTGCAGAAGCAAAAAAACTTTTTAATGATGCAAACAAACTGCTGGATAAAATATTAAAAGAAAATCTTCTTGCTGCAAACGGAGTGTTCGGGATCTTTCCCGCTAATTCCGTTGGCGATGACATAGAAGTTTATACTGATGAGAACAGAACCGGTGTCAAGCGGATTCTTCACTCGCTGAGATCCCAGACAAAGAAATCAGACAATCTTCCTAATCTTGCTTTGGCTGATTTTATTGCGCCAAAAGAAAGCGGACGGATTGATTGGATCGGTGCTTTTGCTGTAACAGCAGGAATTGGAATTGGAGAGCTTGTTAATAAGTTTGAATCCGAACACGATGATTATAACAGTATAATGACCAAAGCACTTGCTGATAGATTAGCGGAGGCTTTCGCTGAACATCTGCATGAACTTGTCCGGAAAAAATATTGGGGATACTCACCCGAAGAGGAATTTAAGAATGATGATTTGATTAAAGAAAAGTATAGAGGAATAAGACCTGCCCCCGGTTATCCTGCACAACCGGATCATACAGAAAAGACGATATTATTTGATTTGCTGGAAGTTGAAAAAAACACGTCAATCAGGTTAACAGAAAACCTGGCAATGTTCCCGGCTGCCTCTGTCAGCGGGTTGTTCTTTGCATATCCTGAAGCGAAATATTTTAATGTTGGAAAAATCGGGAAAGACCAGGTTCTTGATTATCACAAGCGCAAGGGTATGAGTCTTGATGAAATCGAAAGATGGCTTGGGCCGGTATTGAATTATGATATTTAGAAATTTATGGATGTTAAAAAATATTTAGAAAGAATTAATTTTCATTCAGAATTAAAACCTGATTTAGAAACACTTCAACTGCTTCATAAAAATCACCTTTTTAATATTCCTTTTGAAAATCTCGATATACACTCCGGCAGGAAAATCATTTTAGAAAAAAAGGAACTTCTAGACAAAATTGTTAATGGAGAAAGAGGCGGATTCTGTTATGAACTTAACGGTGCATTTTATGAATTGCTTATTTCAATAGGATATAAAGTTAAAAGAATCTCCGCTGGTGTTGCAAATAAAGACGGAACATTTGGCTCTGATTTTGACCATATGGCTCTGATAGTAAATCTTAACGGAGAAGAATGTTTAGTAGATGTTGGTTTTGGTGATTCATTTCTTCTTCCGTTAAAGTTTAAGATAGATGAAATTCAAAAAGATGTTTGGGATTTCTTCAAGATTAGTAAATCAGAAGATGGAAATTATTACATTCTTTCAAGATCTTCCACGGGGAACGAATTTATTTCACAATATAAGTTTGGTTTAAAACCAAGAAAACTAAATGAGTACCAGCAAATGTGTAATTATCACCAAACTTCTCCTGAATCTCATTTTACGCAAAAAATAATTTGCAGCAAAGCAACAAAATCAGGTCGAATCAGCTTAAGTGATTTAAAATTTATTATAACAAAAAATGGAATTAAAACAGAAAAAGAAATCAGCGAAAAAGAATATAAGATATTTCTACAGAAGCATTTTAATATTACTCTGAAGAATAAGCTGGTGATTCCGCCCCGTTCGGTTGTAAAATCTTAGGATAGGCCTTTATATTATAATTCTTCTTCTAAGAAAGGGGGAGTATTATTTTAAAATATAATCTATTCTGTTGATCCTTCCGTCAATCAAAGGATTTGGAAAAATGTTAAAAATTTTACAAAGCAGAGGATAGATATCAATATTATTTATTGTTCCAACCTGATAGTTCTTTTTAAATGACGGACCAACCGCATAAAAAATTCCATTCATATCCATTAAAAAATTATCGTAACCATGGTTTCCTTTACTGCTGTATTTTTTCATCCCATCAATTGATTTATTGGTTTCCAGACTCCAGCCGGTTTCAGCAATTATAACAATTTTGCCTATCAATGGATTATCCGAGAAATGAAAATATTCCGGCACATCTTCTCTCATATAAACCTTGTAATGATTTTCATTTTCCTTCAGTCTGTTAAAAACGATTTCAAGCTGTGCAGCCTGGGGCTCAATCATCATAAGAGGTCCGCTGTCATTATGCTTGTAATTATATCCTTTAAGAATATCCTCTACATTTATAATTTTATCTTCACTTACGTTCGTCATGCCATGATCCGAAACCACGATAATATCTGTACTATCAAAAAGATTAATTTCTTTCAGCTTTTCAAAATAGTATCCCAATATCGAATCAAGCTGAGAAATAGCAAAATTAGTCTCAGGAGAATCCGGACCGTATTTATGTCCGTAAGAATCGGTAGCATCAAAATAAGAAGTTATAAAATGAGGGCGCTTATTGTATGGAAGCTTAAGCCAATTGATAACGCCATCAACTCTTTCCTTGTAAGGTCGTGTATGAACATATGGGTAATAGTAAGTCGGATGCCTGTAAGAAAGCGTTACTTCGGAGCCCGGCCAGAAATAGCTGGCGGTGATAATTCCCTGGCGTTCTGCCGTTTCCCAGAAAGCTTCTCCTTTATACCACTTTGAATTTCGTACCTCCGTGGAATCACTCATCGAATAGCGGGTACTATCAAAGTAATCATAAAAACCATTTGAAATTATTCCATGGTGTGCCGGGTACATTCCTGTTATAATGGAAATGTGATTCGGAAAAGTTTTTGATGGAAAACATGGTCGAAGTGATATAGCAGAAACACCATTCTCTTTTATATAATCGAAATGAGGAGTAATACCGCGGTTGACATAATCCCATCTGAATCCATCAAAGCTGATAAGAATTACATATGGTTTGGTTTGCGCCTGCCCGAAGGAGACTAAAATTAAAATTGTAAATAAAATTGATTTTAAAAATAACTTCATTTTAATTCCACTTTAAAAGTTAACTAACCGGATTTACAAATTTATTTATAAATGAACTTAAAAATAAAATTGGTTAAATTGTGAACCATATCCCGCTATATATTGTTAAGAAAGCATTAAAAGAAAAGAAGATAATGAATAAAACCGGAGTATTGCTAATTCAGCTTGGAACACCCGATAGTCCCTCTGTTCCCGATGTAAGAAAATATTTAAGAGAGTTTTAAACGATCCGCGCGTGATTGACATACCGTGGCTTGCAAGAAAAATTCTTGTCAATCTTATCATTGTTCCCTTTCGTGCACCGAAATCAGCAAAGATTTATAAGAAACTGTGGACAGATAAAGGTTCTCCCCTTCTTTTTTATAGCGTAAGTCTAAAAGATAAGCTGCAAAAGTTTATGGAAGATAAATATGAAATAGAGCTTGCAATGCGCTACCAGAACCCTTCAATGGATGAAGTACTTGAGAGGATGAGAAAAAAAAATTATGCAAGGATTCTGATTCTTCCGCTTTTCCCCCAATATGCTTCAGCCTCTTCCGGCTCCGCAGCTGATAAAGCTATGGAGATTATTAGAAAATGGTGGGTTATTCCTGAAATAAAAATAATTTCACAATTCTGGGATGATGAAGGCTATATAAATTCTTTTGTTGAAAAAGGAAAAAAATATGATGTAAATGATTATGACCATGTTTTGTTCAGCTACCACGGATTACCTGAAAGGCAGGTGGATAAAGTTTATGATGATGCAAAACCCTGTTCAGATCACAATTGTGAGAACGAAATAACCGAAGAAAATAAATATTGCTACAAAGCGCAATGTTATGCTACCACCAGGGTTCTTGCCGAAAGATTAAATATTCCCGCAGATAAATATACAGTCAGTTTTCAGTCAAGGCTAGATAAAAAATGGCTGACACCTTTTTCTGATAAGGTTATTATAGAACAGGCGAAAAAGGGTGCTAAAAAACTGCTTGTGTTCAGTCCTGCCTTTGTTGCAGATTGTCTCGAAACACTGATTGAAATAGGAGATGAATACCAGCAGCTGTTCAAAGAACATGGCGGAGTAAAAATTCAGCTTGTGGAAAGTCTTAATGATGATGACGGATGGGTGGAAGCATTGAAAAATCTAATTGAAAAAAAATGATTCCTCACTATGGTTTAAAATGGAAGAGCAATTATTTGCTCTTCCATTATTTCTAAAAATTCACCAGCGCTCTTCCCTTCACCTTTCCTTTAAGTATTTCGTCAATTTTTTTATTTGTTTCTTCGAGCGAACATTCTTCGTACATAATTTCAAGCTTTTCAGGTTTCCATTCATTGGCAAGTTTATACCACAATTTTTCTCTCAGTTCCATTGGGGTTTTCTCCGAGTTGATACCAAGCAAACTTATTCCACGAAGTATAAAAGGGAAGACAGTTGTATGCAGTTCAACTGAAGCAGCATTACCGCAAGCCGCTACAACTCCCCATTGTTTTGTTGAAGCAATAGCCGTTGCAAGAATATTTCCGCCTACAGTATCAACAACTCCGCTCCATCTTCCGGAAAGCAGAGCTTTTTTGGTTTTATCATTCATTTCTTCGCGTGAGATTAATGAAACAGCGCCAATTTCTTTTAAATATTTCTCTTGTTCAACTTTTCCCGTACCTGCAACAATTTTATAACCTTGTTTTGCAAACATTGCAATTGCCATAGAGCCTACTCCGCCGGAAGCACCTGTTACAAGAACTTCAGCATCTTTATCAAACCCAACCTGTTCCATTTTATCGAGAGCCATTGCTGCTGTTAATCCTGCTGTTCCTAAAATCATACTTTCCTTGAGGGAAAGATTTGAAGGGAGTTTAACAACCCACTCTGAAGGCACACGTATGTATTCTGCAAATCCACCGGAAGTATTCATTCCTAAATCATACCCGGTTACAAGTACTTCATCTCCCGTATTAAATTTTTTGTTTTTAGATTCAGAAACAATTCCAGCCGCATCAATTCCCGGTGTGTGGGGATATCTTCTGGTTACTCCCTTATTTCCTGTTGCAGACAGCGCATCTTTATAATTTAATGAGGAATATTTAACATTTATTAAAACTTCACCTTCGGGTAAGTCATTAATGTTTCGCTTTGTTATTTCGCGAATAAATTTTCCGTTTTCTTCTTTTACTAAAAGTGCTTTGAATTTTGCGGAAATCATTGTTTTCCTTTACATAATAATTAAAAACCGTTGAAACGGTTAAGCAGTTTGAAGGATTGAAAACCCCCGTGATAAATCCCGGGGTTAGCAAAATGAAATTTAAAAATCTTATACCCGACTTGAAAGTCATGGTGACTCATTCTCAATTTAAATTCTTATTTTTATGTACTTCAAAATAATTATATGGTAAAATGAAAAATAATAAAAGACCATCGTGGGATAAATATTTTCTGAAACTTGCAATGCTGGCGTCGGAAAGAGCTACATGTCCCAGAATGCACTGCGGATGTATTCTTGTAAAAGACAGGTTTGTTCTTGCAACTGGTTATAATGGCTCTTTGCCCGGACAACCACACTGTGAAGACGAAGGTTGCCTTGTAGTTGAAAATCATTGTGTCCGGACAAATCATGCTGAAATTAACGCCCTTGTTCAGGCAGCTATTCACGGAGTAAATATAAACGGGTCAACTGCGTATATTACAAATATGTCGTGCACAACCTGTGCAAAAGCAATGATTGCTGCAGGAATAAAAAGAGTAGTTGTGTTTTCTGATTTTCATGACACACTCGCAACGGAATTCTACACTAAAAGTGGGGTAGAAATAACTAAAGTTGAAATGCCGGAAACGAAAATTCATTATAATTTAAAAGACTATTCCTCAGCACGTAAAACAGAAAAATCGAAATAGTTATGGGCGGAAAACTTTGTCCTAAAATTATTCTTGAAGGAACACGCCTCACATTTAAAACTGAATTAGCATTTGCTTTAAATGAACATCCGAGAATAGTGGGACCGAGAAAATACAGGTACCATTCCCCTTTAATTTCTGCTGAGTGGTGTTCGTTTACTAATTTTCCCTGGGGAAGGGGATTAATAAATTTTGATCCTAAGGAAGAAGCACAGGCAATGGAAACTTACCGTACCTGGCTGAAATTATTTGAGCTTCAGAAATATTATTCATGGATAATAGACCGGTTTCATATCTCAACTAAAGCTTACCAGTCGAAAAATCATGGTAAAGAATATGATTTTAGCTGGCTGGAAGAGGGTCTTAAAAATTTGGGATTTCATCTCGTATTCTGTACACGTTCACCAACATCCTTCCTTAAAGCGAGAGAAGAAAGATTAAAAGTTTCCGGCAATCCCAAACAATATGATAATATTCAAATATTTATTGAAGAGCAGGAATTTATGAGAACTCTCATCCGAAATTCCATTCTTCCTGTACTCGAAGTTGATGTTTCGGATAATGATATAAGAAAAGCATCAGAAAAAATTGCCGACTGGCTGGAGCTTACTGGCGGGCTTTACGCAAAGTAAATTTATTTTTAATATTATGAAAAACAACCCCACCGCATATTTAAAGCCTCTGCTGGCAACTATATTTTGGGGCATCTCATTTATAGCAACAAAAACTGCTTTACTTGAACTGACACCAGTTATGATTATCATTTTCCGGCTTTTGCTAGGAATCTCATTCTTGACAGCACTGGCTATTTATACAAAAAAAGATTTTTCAATTAAACTTAAAGAACATGCACTAATTCTTCTTCTTGCAGCCATAGCTGTTTTTCATTTGTGGATTCAGGTTACCGGGCTTCAGTATACTTCAGCAGCAAATACCGGGTGGATTATCGGAACTGCCCCTATTTTTATAGCGATAATGGGAATTATTTTCTTCAAAGAAAAAATCAAATTAAAACAGCTTGTCGGTATTATAATTGCTTTTATAGGTTTGCTTCTTCTAATGAGTAAGGGCAATATTTCTTCAATTGATTTCATCTCCAACAAAGGTGATTTTCTTGTTCTTGGAAGTGCTTTTACATGGGGCGTTTATTCAATGGTTAACAAAAAAATATCTTTAACCTATCCTCCGCTGATGACAATTCTTTATCTTTTTATAATGATGGCTATTTTGCTTTTACCGGTTACGGTGAATAAAGAAACATTATTCAGACTCGAACACCTGTCTTCAATCGGTTGGGTTTCCATTTTGTTCCTGGGGATTTTCTGTTCAGGTATTTCTTATGTTTTGTGGGCACAATCACTAAAAGATATGGATTCTTCAAAAGTCGGGGCATTCCTTTATTTTGAACCTTTCGTAACAGTATTTTCTGCGTGGATTTTCTTGCATGAAAACATTACACTTTTAATGATTATAAGCGGAATCATAATAATTCTTGGTGTTGTTCTGGTCAACCGCAACTAATTTTCTCTATTGGTGATGTAAAATATGTATTTGTCCGGCTGTGTTTCACTTCGAAGGATCTTGAAAATTAATTGCTTATAGTGGTATGTCCGTTAATAATATAAAGAGAAGATTCTATGTTTAGAAAAACTTCAATAATAAAAGTATTTTTCGTTTTAATTTTAACATTGTTATTTGCCGCTTGCGAAAAATCAAGCGTGACCAATCCTCCATCGACAACCGGTGCTTCAACTTTTCCAAATAAGGTTGGTGACAAATGGACTTACGCTGTCTACGATAGCATTGGTAATTCTTTTGATACACTTACAACTGAAATTGCCGGAACAATTGTTGTAAATAATCAAACGCTTTCTATTTGGGTAATGAATTCAAATTCATATAAAGATTCTTTGTTTGTTAGTGCGGATAACGAATCAGTTGTTTTTTATCAGGATCGTAATGCAACCATAATTGATCATAAATATGAACTTCCTTTGGTTGTTGGAAATTATTGGTATAATCCCGGTCAGCAATTCGATTCAACAACAGTTAAAGATAAGGAATCTGTTACGGTTCCGGCGGGTTCTTATCCGGAGGTGTTCAAACTTGAAAGAAGATGGGGAAGCTTTAATGTTTATGGTAATTCAGATACCTGGATTGATAATGGAATAGGCATTGTAAAGCTATACAGAAGAATTTACGGCTATGATAATATTAAGGAAACCTGGCAACTTTTAAGTTACACCCTTCAATAATAAATTATAACTATCAGGCTGGATAAAAGAGATATTTTGATATCTCTTTTATTTGCAAAAAAATTTTACTCAATTCAATAAATCCGCATATATTTGCCAATCCAATTAATTGCTTAAGGGAAAATTGTTGAATCCGTGGAAAGGTGTTAAAGGATTATCACGCGATCTGTGGGTGATTTATGCAGCAACACTGATTAACCGTTCGGGCACAATGGTGCTGCCATTTCTTGCTCTTTACCTTACAACACAACTTCACGAAGATGCAGCTACAGCGGGATTGGTTCTAACCTTTTATGGAATCGGGGCATTAATAACTGCCCCGTTAATGGGAAAGCTTTCTGACAAGATCGGTTCGCTTACAGTGATGAAACTTTCACTCTTTTTTTCGGGATGCATTTTATTCTTCTATCCGCTAATTACCGGGTTTACTTTTCTTTTTATAATAACCTTTTTGTGGGCTGTTATTAATGAAGCTTTCCGACCGGCTGTGATGTCATTGATTTCTTACATAGCTCCCTCAGACAAACGTAGAACAGCTTTTGCAATGAACAGACTTGTTATAAATCTCGGTATGAGTATTGGTCCTGTTGCGGCAGGGTTTTTAGCCGAGGTAAATTTCTCAATAATATTTTACGTTGATGCCGTAACAGCAATACTTGCCGCGGCTTTTTTAGTTTTTTATCCAATTAAGTATAAAATTGATAAAGATGAAATTGAAAAAGAGGTAGAAAAGCTTCAGTCTCATAAAGGAATAGTGTTAAAAGATTTAAGGTTTATTTTCTTTCTCATAGCCTTAACTCCGGCAACAATGGTAATCTTCCAGCATCTCGGCGTATTGCCATTATACCTGGTAAAAGATTTACACTTTCAGACATCAACGTTTGGAATGCTAACGGCAGTAAATACTGTACTTATAATTTTAGTTGAAGTTCCTTTGAATTCAGCAATGACAAATTGGTCTGAGAAAAAATCTCTTGCGCTCGGGGCGATGTTAATTGGGATCGGATTTGGCGCAACAGCTTTTGTAAGCAATGCTCTTCCTCTTATCATTACTATTATTATATGGACTTTCGGCGAGATGATTTTATTTCCTGCAAGTTCAACTTTTGCCGCTGAAATATCTCCTCCGAACAGGAGAGGAGAATATATGGGATATTTTCAAATGTCTTTCAGCCTTGCTTTTGCGCTTGGACCGTGGCTCGGCACATTAATATATGATAGTTACGGCGGCAGGGAGGTCTGGTTTGCTGCTTTCATTGTCAGTGCAATTTCAGCGATTGGAATGCTTCTGATTCCTGCCAAACCTTCGGTAGAAAAAGTTTTTGAGAAAAAGGATTAAAATAATTTATGAATAAAGTAAATAGACAGAACGCTGAACATTATATATGGGGAGATAATTGCGAAGGGTGGAGATTAGTGAATTCCCCCGAGCTGAGCATTATCTACGAAAAAATGCCTCCCGGAACTTCAGAGAAAAAGCATTATCACAAAAAGGCAAAACAGTTCTTTTTTATCGTTGATGGGATGGCTTCAATTGAGACCGAAGAGAAGATTTATCCTCTTGAAAAACATGAAGGATTAGAAATACTTCCGGGAATTAAACACAGATTTTTCAATTCATCTGATGGAACAGTTGAGTTCATTGTAACCTCAAACCCATCAACTTTAAATGATAGATTTGAGGTTGACTGAAATTCGTTTAGAAAGTTAAAGGAATTGACAACCCGGTTTAATCAGGTTTATTTTTTCAGCTTGTCTTTAAAAACTTTTTCAAACTTTTCAACTTTCGGTGCAATTACAAATGAACAGTAACCCTGGTAGGGATTGTTTTCATAATAATCCTGGTGATAGTCTTCAGCCCTATAAAATTTAACTAGAGGAACGATTTGGGTTACAATCGGTTTATCCCAGGCACCGGATTTCTGAAGTTCATTCTTATAATATTCAGCTTTTTCTTTTTGCTTTTCATTATGGTAAAGGATTATTGAACGATATTGTTCACCGACATCAGCACCCTGCCGGTTTAAGGTAGTGGGATCGTGTGTCTTCCAGAAAATCTTCAATAAATCATCGTATGAAATAACATCAGGATCATAGATTATCTGAACCACTTCAGCATGACCGGTGTTTCCATCGCAAACCTGCTCATAAGTGGGATCGGAGACATGTCCTCCCGCATATCCCGAAATAACAGATTTAACTCCCTCTACTCTTTCAAATATTGCTTCAGAACACCAAAAACACCCCTGCCCGAAAGTAGCAGTATCGGTTTTTGCCGATGGATTATCTATCATTGACGCATCTTCCTTTTGGTGATTTATTGATTTTGTTTCTTTGCAGCTTATTGCTGATCCGCAAACGATTAAAGAAGTTAATATAATTAATAATAGGTTTTTCATAATTCTAAATTCTTATTATTTCTACAGATAATTTGCAAATAAAAACAATCGCTTTTATAACGAATAGATCACTTTTAAAGAACGATTTATTACTACAACAAAAAACGCAAATAAAAAGTTTAATTTACAGTCAGAAAAAGAGCCAAATAAATTATTATTAACTATTGCGTATCAGCAATTATTAGAATATGTTATATCAATTCCAATTAAATTAATTTTTTCTGTAGGGAATAATTTTCTTATTCCCGTTGATAATTCCTTTTCTGAGTCACACATTCGATAAAATATTAATTCAAATAAAATAAACAGTTTCTTTTTAACAACAAATAGAAAGGTACTTCATGAGAAAAATTCCGGTTTACTCAATCGTGTTTGCAGTTTCATTCTTAGGAATCGTTTTTTTTCAAATAGGGTGTAACAAACCAATGGAGGACAAGGTTCTTTCAAAAGAGGAAATGATTCAAAGAGGGAAATACCTCGTAGAAATAGGCGGCTGTAACGATTGTCATTCTCCCAAAATGATGACAGATATGGGTCCTGTGCCTGATACAACCAGGCTATTGTCAGGACATCCGGGAGATCATCCGGTAACTGATCTTGATCCGGCGATGCTTGCTTCAAAAACCTGGGTGCTTACAAATATGGATGCTACAGACTGGGTTGGACCATGGGGAATTTCATATACAGCGAACCTTACTCCTGATCCTGAGACCGGGTTGGGTAACTGGACAGATGAATTGTTTATTAAAGGCTTTACGTTCCGGCAAACATATGGGAGTTGGAAGACCAATTTTACCTCCAATGCCGTGGCAGGGAATTTCTCAGTTGACCGATCAGGACTTAAAAAATGTTTTTGCTTATTTGCAGTCGATTAAACCTGTTCACAATAAAGTTCCGGATCCCGTACCCCCCGATATGTTATCTTCTGTTTTTAAAAAGGAAAAATCAAAAGAGCATATGTCAAAAACTAAGGATACAGAATAGGTTATTACAAACCTGCCCGGCATTGCGTGTCGGGCAGATTTCATTTCTTATTTTATATTAATTTTATTTTCCTCACTCCCCCTTGGAAATTCCCGATCCACCGCTAAAATCTGTAGTTCCGATGTTCGCGCTTCCAAAATAAATTAACCGGGAGCCCCCGCTGGCATCAACATTCAGAGTTCCCTGCATATTTATTTCCAATCTTGATCCGCCTGACAAATCAGCTTCAACATTTTTCACTCTAAAATCTTTGAGGTATGATATACTTCCACCGGAAGCATCTGCGTTAAAATCATTTCCTTTCCCTTTAAAATTAACTGTACTTCCACCTGATATTTCCACGTCAATATTCTGACAATTAAGAGTTCCTGATAATTGGGATCCCCCGGATAATTCACAATTAAAATCATCTTTTATATCCATTGTTATTTTTCCCTGCGCACCACCGCTCAAATCCAGTGCGATTAACTCAGGCATCTTAATGTTAATAATAATATCGCCCTTTTTATGATAGTTGTTTTTATCAATGTAAATATCGAGCGTGTTTCCCTTTTTTTCCACTTTCAGGTATTCAAAGTCTGTTTCTTCTGCGTCTATTGTTATTTCATAAGATGATGACTGTTCCACAGTCAGCAGCATACCGTAACCGACCTCAACTTTTCTGAAATCTTTAAAATCATATTTTTTTGTCGTGCGATCTCCGGCGTAATTCAAAACAGAAATCATAACACATATAAACAGACAATAAATCAGCAGTGCAGTTGTTTTCATTTTTAATTTCCTCATGGTTAATTTATAAATATTTAGACTTCCATTAGAATAGAAAAGTTGGTACAGAAATACGGAAGCATAAGTTTTTTTGCTTATCTGGATATACCGGATTATTTTCCGATTAATCATATAAAAATTTTAGCGGATTATGAAAACAATTGAGCATCTTCGTTATCCAATTGGAAAATTTAAAGCCCCGGGGGAATACACAGATGAATTGCGTGACACATTAATAAGCGAAATTGAAGAAACACCATTTCATCTTAGAAAGGCTGTGGAAAACCTTAATGATGATCAGTTGAATACACCTTACAGAGAAGGGGGATGGACAATTGAACAGGTTGTTCATCATTTGCCCGACAGTCATATGAATGCATACATACGTATTAAACTTGCGCTTACGGAAAAACAACCAACAATTAAAACCTATAAAGAGGATGCATGGGCCGAGCTTGAGGATTATTCAACTACCCCCGTCGAAATTTCCCTGTCATTGCTTGAGTCATTACATAGCAGATGGGCAATTCTTTTAAGATCATTAACGACAGAACAATTTGAGCGAAAACTACGGCATCCCGAGATAGGGCTGATAGATATAAATTGGTGTGTTGCTCAATATGCGTGGCATGGCAAACATCATGTTGCCCATATAAATACATTGAAACAAAGAATGGGGTGGTAAAAAAGCTGCCGCTTGATTACGGCAGCTATGACGCATAAAAATTTATTCTTGTACTATAGCAGCTGGTTTTGGTTTACGCTTTACAAAAATTAAAATTACTATTATTACAGCCAGTAATCCGATAATTAAATATAGCCAGTTGAAACCTGTCCCGTAAACTGCGCTCTTCCAAACTGTCATTTTGTTTTCAATGGAATCTTTTTGTGCTTCCGTAAACATTTTATTATCAACCAGGTAAGAAACCCAGGTTGGTTTTACTTCACCAAACCAAGCACTGTCGGCAAAACTTTTATAACTGTTTTGAGATTCTTCTTTCCCTTTTAAATCGGCATTTTTAATTTCATCGTTAATGTACGATACTGCAACTTGAGTAAACTCTTTACCACCAGAGAAATTTTGAAGATTAACCCCGTAATCAGCAAAAATAAGCCGTATAGAAGCCCATGCTTCCTGGTTTAAAGCAGTTTTCCAGCTTGTAAAATAATTATCAATATCCTTCAAATCGTTTGTACCCGCATTCTTTTCCGAATAAATAGTTACAAGCTTCGGCCCGATACTTTTCCATAGCTTTGCAAACTGATCCTGCTGCTTTTTTATTTCAACCAGGTCTTCCGGGGTCAGATTTGCAACCTGTAAAAATTTTATGTTGTCCTGCAGGGATTTTTTAACGTTATTGAGCACAGTATTCTTTTGTACTTCGGTATATACTTTCTGTTTTTCTTCCGAGCTCAGTTCTGATTTTTGTCTGTACGATGGGGGGATTAAACTATCAATCATGCTTATAACAAGTTCATCTCTTTTCTGAAGTGACGCTTTCAAATCGGCAACAGTTCTTTCCAGCTGGATGATCCGGCTCTTATCTTTCTTACTTTCGGATTCAAGAATTTGAACCCGGGCAATCAGATCAGTATTTCGTTTATTCAATGTATCAACCTGCTCTTTTAGCCCGGTTACCTGTGTTTGCAGAACATCAATCTGTGTAAAATCACCCTTCCTCAAATCATAAGCCATCTGAAGATTTTCAAATGTTTTGTTAAAGTTAAGCGGGTACAGGCTTTTATCAAGCAGTTCCTTTTTATCCAGGTATTCGCTCCTTAGATTATCAATACTATTTGATGTTGATTGAAGACCCTGAAGCGAAGCAGCATTTTTAATTGAATCTTCTATAGCCGTCACTTTTGATTTAAAGCTCTGTACTATTTCATAATCAGATTGCGCAAATGCCATTGATGAAAACAGAAGACAGAGAAAAAAACCATTTATAAAAATCTTTCTGTTCATTATTTCTCCTTTTTCTCAATTCCTTTGTGTGATAAATAATATTCTTTATTTCCTTCAACAAGTTCTATATAGGGTGTGCGCTGGTTAAATACAGGATTGCTTATTCCTGTTTCTGAAATTTGAATTTTTTCTTCCAGGTCAAAAGCACCATCTTTCATCGAAAAGACATACACATTTTTAAATTGATTACCGGTTATATAATAATAACCAAGTGTATCTCTGATTATTCTTAATTCTTTATCCAGGTATGCAAGTGAATCACCATTCTCCTCAAAGTAGAGCGGCTTAGCGTTAAACGAAATAGCATATCTGTCTTCACTTGCTCTTCCGTTATCATCAACATGTATTACTGATTCCACCGGCCAGGAAAAATCGGCTGGTGATAATCTTAGAGAAGAACATCCTGCTAAAATTACAGCCACAAAAATTAAAATATATTTTATAGGGCGCATATAATCTCCTTCAAATTTATGCATGCTAACATAATGAAAAATAAGGATTTCCAGTGGCTTTGAATTGTGATGAATAGCGTAATCGTAATTTACGTTTTCTAATGAATTAACTCTCTTTTTTTAACGATATGATAATTTGTTATTTTTATATTGTAACTTTTACAAAGAATAATAATATGAATCTTGCAGAATGTCTTCTATTTAACCAGGCCGAAATAATACGAACTGCATTTGATGCCCTTCTTCGTTCTAATCTAAAACATTATTCTTCTTCAGGAGCAAATGAAAACTGGCAGAGAATAGAAAAGCTGTTTGATCTGACAATGGATGCAGTTAAAACTAAAAATCTTATTGAAATGATTGAGTATTCAGAAAAGATAGCCGGGGAAAGATATGATATGGGTTTTGATTTGCATGAAGTGCATACCGCATACAATGTACTTGAAGAGGAAATATGGAAGGTTATTTTGAAAGATATTAACCCCAACGAAGTTGGAAATGCTTTAGGACTTATCAGCACCATTCTAGGAACGGGTAAAGAAACGCTTGCTCTTACTTATATCTCCCTGACAGGAAAGTCAAAACCCAAAAGTCTTGATTTGTCTGAACTTTTTAAGGGTAATTAATTCTCTGAGTATATCAAAGAGCAGGTGGGAATTTTAAAACGGACTTCAACTTCAATTCATGGCTCCAAAATTCCCACACTTAATTATTTTACCTTAAACAGTTTCAGCGCCTTTGTTTTCTTCATCATTGAAATGTTTTTCGAATTTCTCATGCCAGTATTTTCTCCTTCCGTAAGAATAAGGACTTGGGCGTTTCCCAATTCCTGTTAAAAGTATTTTGGAAAGGATTAACAATCCCATTGCCTGCAGGTATGTAATTGATGTAATCCCGAATATCATCGGCATTAACCAGTTCCATAAGAGCATTGTTGCCAGGCTTAGCACAGAAATAAAAACAATTACGAAAAGAAATCCTTTAAAGAACCATCTTCTTTTATTTTGAACTGCACACATTTTATAACTCCTTATATAAATTTTTTAATTTCTTTCTTAAGTAAAGAACCGCGTATCTTTTTCGTGAAAGCAGGGTATTTACCGGGTCATTTTTAATTTTTGATATTTCCTTAAAACTCAGTCCGTCGAACTCATTCATAACAAATACATCTCTCTGTTCGGCTGGCAATTCATCCAGCGCCATTTCTATTTCCTCCCAGAAAAGATTCTGCCAGTAAATTTCATCAGGCAGTTTGCTGAAATCGGGCATTATATCTGAAAGTGATAAAGCTTCGCCCGAATCATCATCTTCTTTAATAATTACTTCATCGGAAAAAGTATCAGTTTTCTTTTTTCTATAGGAATCAATAATTCTGTTTTTTGCTACTTTTATCAGCCAGGCAGAGATCCTTTCTACAAATTCTATCTCTTCAAACCCGCTTACTAGACTGAAGAGAACATCCTGCAGTATATCCTCTGCATCTTCTTTTGAAGCCACATGTTTCCGGATAAAGCTTAGAAGCCTGCTCTTTTCCTGCTTAACAACTTTTTCTAAAACGAGTTCTTTCGTCATCCACCGATTTCATTTATTATTTAAGACGGGTATACAAGGGAAATATTTTAAATAGTATTAACTATTTTAATTTTTTTAAATAAATCAGGATTCTTTGCTAAAGTTAATTTATTTTGATGAACAAAATTTTCTGATAAACAAATCTCAAGGTGAAATTTTGAAAATTCAATTTATCGGCGCAGCTCAGACTGTCACCGGATCTCAGCATTTGTTAAATGTAAACGGAAAAAAAATATTACTGGATTGCGGATTGTACCAGGGAAGAAGAAAAGAAGCGTTTGAGATTAATAAAAACTTTTTGTTCAATCCTGCAGAAATTGATGTAATGCTTTTATCACACGCACATATTGATCACACCGGAAATATTCCCCATTTGGTGAAAGAAGGATTTAAGGGGCACATTTACACAACCTCGGCAACTGTTGATCTCTGCCAGATAATGCTGCGGGATTCTGCCTACCTGCAGGAAAGAGATTTGAAATTTGTAAACAAAAGAAGAAGCAAACAAAATAAAAAATTATTTGAACCGCTTTATACAATTGAGGACGTAGAAGAAGCAATGAATAGTTTTATCGGCGTCCAGTATGATAAAACAATTGAAGTAGCTCCCGGAGTTAAAGCAACGTGGAGAGATGCGGGACATATTCTCGGATCGGCAGGTTTATTAATTGAAATACGAGAAAACGGAAAATATACCCGGCTTGGTTTCAGCGGTGATATTGGCAGACCCGAAATGCCCGTAATACGTGATCCCAATATTTTAACAGAACTTGATGTGCTGATTATGGAAAGCACTTACGGCAACAGGCTACATCCTGTAACGGGAGAGGTTGAAGAAGAGGTTGCGAAGGTTGTAAATGAAGTTCTTGAGAGGAAAGGAAAAATAATTATTCCGGCATTTGCAGTTGGCAGAACGCAGCTTTTTGTTTACATCCTGCATAAACTTTTTGACCAGAACAGAATTCCCCCGATTCCTATTTTTGTAGATAGCCCACTTGCTGTTAACGCGACTGAAGTTTACAGAACACATCCCGAATGTTTCGACAGGGAAACATACCGCGTATTTATTGAACACCATGAAGACCCGTTCGGCTTTAACAGGCTTACTTATATAAGAGATGTAGAGGAATCAAAAAAGCTTAATGAATTCAGAGGCTCGTGTATAATTATTTCTGCTTCAGGAATGGCCGAAGGCGGAAGGGTTCTTCATCATTTAAAAAATAATATTGAAAACCCGAATAACCTGATTTTGTTTGTTGGATATGCTGCCCAGGAAACTCTTGCAAGAAAAATTATGGATGGTGCGCAGGAAGTAAACATACTGGGCGATGTGCATAAGGTAAAAGCAAATATTAAACAGATGGATTACTTCAGTGCGCACGCTGATCAGAAAGGGTTATTGGATTATCTTAAATTCTCCCCAAACAATAAACTTAAAAATATTTTTCTTGTTCACGGTGAAGCAGAGCAGGCATTGCCATTAAAAGAGAAAATAGAAAGTATGGGTTATCCGTCTGTTAACTATCCTAAAAAAGGAGATGTGTTTGAATTTTAGTTAATTCGGTTTGGGATTATTGGTATCATTGTTCCCGGTTTTTGATGGTATTTGTCTGCCTGCATTTTTAATCGCATTAGTTAAAAGAAATTCTATTTGTGCATTGATACTTCTTAATTCATCTGCCGCCCATTTTTCAAGGGCGGCATGAAGATTTCCATCGATTCTTAATAAAAACTTTTTCTTTTCTGCCATATCAATTCCATAATTTCTTAACCTGCGGCAGCTGAGCGCCTTCTCTGTTTTGATAAATACCACGCAAGAACAATAACCCATGGATATTTATCCAATAACTCAGAGTTACTATCAATATTTATTTCAGTTTTTTCTTTAAGCGATATTTTATCTTTTAAACTTGCAAGACAGCTGCCGTTCGTTGTATAAATGCCGTATCCGCTCCTAAGTAATCCCAGCTTAATTATTAATTTATGTCCCATAGATAATGAAACGATTCCCTCGCGGCTGAACAATTTTCTTTTATATGTTGCAGAGGGATTTTCCCTCCCTTTTTCCTTTATTGAAATTTCAGATTTCCAGAAAGAAGGTCGGTAAATTTCCCATTCGTCCTCAAGAATTTTTACAATTAAACGAAAACCGAACCCTTTAAGTAAAACAGTTCCAATAAGTTCGTCTCCGTATTTAATCTCATAATTATTTTTCCATACAGAGGGCTGAACAAGATTTAACGTCTTACCGGAAAGCTGAGTTAATCTTTTAATCATCTGATTTTACCTGACTTTATTGATAAAGTGTTCCTGTGTTTATAACCGGGGATACTTCTTTATCAGAAACAAGAGCAACCATTAAGTTATTAACCATTGTTGCTTTTTTATCCTCATCAAGCTGAACGATGTTCTGCTCGCTTAGAGCAAGCAGGGCACTTTCAACCATTCCCACTGCTCCTTCAACAATTTTTTGTCTTGCTGCAACAATTGCTTCTGCCTGCTGTCTGCGAAGCATTGCCTGTGCTATTTCCTGCGCATATGCAAGATGGCTTATACGCGCTTCAACAACTTCAACTCCGGCAATTTCAAGTCGCGACTGAACCTGCTTCTGAAGATTTTCAGCAACTTCCTGCGGACTCCCTCTAAGTGAGGCTTTATCGTCATCACCGTCGTAAGGATATTCTGATGTAAGAGAACGTATTGCAGTCTCGCTTTGAATGGCAACGAACTCTTCATAATTGTCCACATCAAAAACAGCACGGGAAGTATCAAAAACCCGCCAGACAATTACTGCTGCAATTTCAATCGGGTTTCCGCGCAGATCATTCACTTTAATTTTATCGCTGTTAAAGTTTCTGATTCTTAAGGTGACTTTTCTTTTAATAGTAAAAGGATTTACCCACCAGAAACCAGAATCTCTTACAGTTCCGCTATAATTACCAAAGAAAATAATTACGCGTGAATCATTCGGCTGCACAGTAATTAAGCCGGTTAATCCAATTATTATAATTAAAGTTAAAGGAAAGAAATAAAAGAGGAATGAAGGATCCTTTGCCCGTACTCCGCCGATGAAAAACAAGACGTCGATTACAAGCAGAATTAGAATGATTAATAGCGCAATGAACCCATTCATTTTAACTGATTTTTTTTCTGAAACAGTTTGCATTTTTTAACCTTTCAAAAATTGCTATCGAAATGATATCATAATAATATCACAAAAGCAAGAAAAATTTTATTGGAGCTTAAAAACCGCTAGAATTCGCAACATAAATTTTCACTCTTATTTTAACTAACACTTGATAACTTCACCCGAATTAATGATTTTCCCCTCAATCATTCCTTATCATTTTTATCAGAAAGAAAAAACAATGAAAAAAATATTTATAGCTGTTCCTTTACTTGTACTGGTTTTAGGGCTAACTGCAGGAAAGATTGTTGATGACAAAATGAAAAACATTCTGCAGCAGCTTCAGCTAAGTGATAATGATGCAAAAGATATGATTTGGAGTAATTGTTCGTATTCAAATTTTTATTTTCCTAATCCGAAAACTTTAAAAGGACTAGCAGCTGGAGAAAGAACCTCTATTGTTGAATCAGTTGCACAATATGTAAAAGAATATTCCTCAACTCCAGAATTCGCAGGTAAGTACAAAGAATTTAGGGAAAACAAAAAACCTACTCCACCGGATAAACCAAAAACAATGGATGAAATGAAAGAGGAACAGAGAAAGAGTATTGAAGAAGGCATAAAAAATATGGAGGAAACAAAATCAAAAATGCCGGCGGATCAGCAGAGCATGTTTGATGAAAGTATCAAAATGTATAAAGATCAGTTAAAGGAATTAGATAATCCCGATAACCCTATGTTCAGCAAAGATATGGAAAATATGTACAAGCAAATGTATGATCAACAGATGGCTGAATACAATAATAAAGTTGCGGAATGGCAAAATGAATATCCTGAAAATAATCTCAAACCACTGATAAAAAAATGGCTGGAGAAATTTATTGATGCATCAAAAGATGTTGATTTTTCTGCACAGACAGCAACTAACCAGTACAACAGAGAAGTGTTTGTGAAGCAGGAGTATGAAAGCAAGAGTTCTCTCTGGAAATTATGTTACCGTGCAGGGAAGGAAGCAACGAACGCAGGTCGCAGTTTTGCACAGAAGTGGCTGAGCGAATTATAAGAAATATTTTTTAATTGAAAATTGATAGTTGAGCATTGATAATTATTTGTGGTTTTTTCATTGAATGCAAATGTTCAAAATTCAGTGCTCAATTTTCAGTTATTTAAACAATCCATACTTCTTTATATGCTGGTAAGCGAGATAACCCACAGCAGCAGTTTGTGCCATTCCCAAAACATATCTTACCGGATTAAATTTTGAATCTTCTAAAAACTGCTGATGAAGAGGTTCAATCCAATCCCCGGGTGAATTACCCGGCTGAGCGTCCTGATTACCCGGGTTTGAAATTGCAAGTCTTGTCCACATCCACACTGTGTTTGAATCTGATATCGAGGGAAGTTTGAATTTCATATAATTGAGCTCTCTGTAAAATTCAAACTCATCAAATTTGTATTGAAGATTCTGCAGAGAATTAAACGAAGGAGTAACAACATTTAAGGTTTCCGGTTTTTCTTCCTGTGAATACAAAAACGAAGAAATAAAAACAATTAGCAGAATGATGTTTAAATAATTTTTCATCCTTAATGATTTATATATCAGTCTGAATCTTCCTGTTGTCTGTCTGACGTCAGTTAGTTTCAGGGCAGTAACTAAGTGTTAAACATTATTAAAAAATTTACTTATATATGATTTCCCTCCGACTATTGTTAAGACGATTGCTAGCAAAGCCAAAGAAACGATAATGGTAGTAAAACCTATAACTACAATCTCCACTGCAATTTCAATTTCTACGAGTGCCATTGCAGAAAAGAAAAGCAGTATTACAAATCTTGTAAACCTGGCTACAAGGGAATAATTGGGAACATTCTCTTTTGCAAGAGCAATGTATACAGATCCCGAAACTCTGCCGGCAATTATCCAGCCCAGTCCAAAAATGATTAATGCAACTATTAGTTTTGGTATAAACAAAACACCATTTTGAATCAGACTTGAAAGCACTGTCAGTTTCATTGCATCGAGAGCAGTGTAAAGAAATATCAGGAAGATTACAAAGAAAAATATATTCCCGATAAAACCGAAAAGCGCATAACGTATATCTGCTTTTGACAATGTCTGACGCCATTGGACCCTTGTAAAAAGGCGTTCCAATCTAAATGCAACGAGCAACTGAACAATTATTCTTTTGACCAGCCATCCGGCAAACCAGCCGACGACGAGCAATAAAAACCCACCAAGAAGATTGGGCAGGTATCCTATTATTTCTTTCCCAAAATCAAAAAAAGGTCCCTGAATAGAATTATCCATTTTCAACTCCGGTTTCTTTTGGTTTTTTTAATAAAAGCTTCCAGAAGGATTCTCTCTCTTCATATTCTTTTACCCAGAGTACTGGGCAGGCAGATTGTTCGGTGATCTCCTGTGCGAGTGACCGACCGAAAAGCAGTTCCAGGAAATCCCCGGTTTTCCCACCCATAATAATCATATCTGCCTTCCTAGATTCTTCAACAATTCCCGTTAAAATATCAGTATCAGGAAGAATTATTATCTCAGCTGAAATAATATTTTCATTTATAAGTTCTTTTACTTTTTCCTGACGCTTTTCTTTTTCTATCTGTGACATTCCGGGTTCAAAAACCAGCAGCAGCTTTAAATTACAATTAAAATATTCAGTAAAAGCCGGGGCAACTTCAGCGGCAAGCATAGCATGAATATCAATATTAAACGGAATAAGTATTGTTTTAATTTTTTCTTTTTCAAAAGTTCCATGCAGAACAGCCACCTCACCAGGAAATCTCTGTATTACGGTGTCAATAATTGAGGAGAAAAATCTCTCAAGAAATGTCGGATTTTTTTCTCTTCCAACAATTATGAAATTACAGTTCTCCTCTTCTGCCGTTTGAACAATCCCTTCCGAAATACGGTGAGATACAGTAACAATGGGTCGGGCAATTATTCCTGATTCCCCGATAACCTTCTCCGCTGTTTCAAACAAAGGTTTAGCCCCTGCTGTGTCACTGGCTTCAACTGCGAGAGGACTGCCTTCTTTGATTTCATTTACATGAAGGAACAATACTTCGGCGCTGTTTTTTAATGCAATTCCTTTTGCCAAATGTGTTAAACTTGAAACAGAATTTCTGTTTGCGAGAGGCACAAGGATTTTATATTCTTTCTTTTCAAGTCTTTCAAGTGATTTAACTTTTTTAACGTGTTCTATTTCTTTTTTTGATGCATAGGTTTTGTAAGTGAACAAACCTATTCCAACCCAGACAGCAGTAACGATCCATGCAGTAGGACTGTAGTTAAACATGTAAATGGCTAAAAATAAAAGTAAAAAGATTCCCAAAATTGAGAGATATGGAAACCATGGTGTGATAAATCCTCTATCAAGATCGGGACGCTTTTTCCTCAGCCTGATTAACGTAATATTGACCTGGAGAAATAAAAGAAGGAACATAATATCTGCAGCACTTGCAACGTCTTCTATCGGGAGAGATATTGCCATTATCACAACTATGAATAGTGAAATCAGAATTGACAAATGCGGTGTGAAATTTTTCTTATGCACCTTACTGAAAAATGCCGGAAAATTCCTGTCCTTTCCCATCGCATATGCTACACGGGAGGATGAGTAAACAGTAGCATTAAGTGCAGACATTGTTGAAATCAAACCGCCGAAAAGAAGCATAATTCCGCCGCCCACGAAAAATGATTTTGCAACCTCTACAAGTGCTGTTTCTTTATTTAAAGCTAAATAATCCCACGGAGTCATTCCTTCTGGTTTTACTGCACCCAGGGCAGTAACTGGCCACTAAAAGATAAATAGGAACAACGATAATGAGAGATAAAAATACTGCCCGCGGAATATTTTTTTTAGGGTTTTTAATTTCCTCTGAACATTGAGCGATAACTTCAAATCCCTGAAAAGCTATAAAAGTTAATCCCATTGCTTTAAAAACTCCTCCCCAACCGTGAGGAAGAAATGGTGAAAATGCTTCTTGCCAGTCTGGACGGTGAAGAATAAGATTTATACCAAAACCTATGAACACAGCAAGAATTGCAATTTTTGCCAGTGTAACTATGTTCCCGATCTTTCCTGTTTCGGAGGCACCCCTGAAATTTATATACGCAAAAAGTATAGCTATGCCGGCAGCAAGAATTTTTTGGGGAGATAAAAATCCCCAATGCGGTAAAACAATGTTCATCTCATGCAACACCAGTTCGAAGTAAGCACTAAAACCAAGAGCGTAAAGACTACAGGCAACCGCGTGTGCGAACCAGCTCATCCAGCCAGATATAAAACCATTCCACTTTGGGAGTCCCTCTTTAACCCACAGATAACCCCCGCCGGCATCGTGATAACAGGAGCCGAGTTCAGCATAAGAAAAGGCTGTTAACAAAGCTACAAGCCCATTTAAACCGAATGTTATTATGAGTCCGGGTCCTGCAACGCCGGCAGCGATACCGGTAAGAACAAATATTCCTGCCCCAATCATTGCGCCAACACCGATTAGTGTAGCATCCATTAATTTCATTTCCCTGCTGAGATGTACTTCGGTTTCAAATTTCTTCATTGGCGGTTCTCCAAGGTTTAATTGCTCGTAACAAGAATAGAAATTTTACAGGGGCAAGATAGTGAAGATTTATTTTAGTTGTAAAAGCCATCGGAATATTCTTTTTTCTTGCTTATGCATTCCTAATTATCTAATTTGAAAAAGCTTCAATTAAAGGTTCTTTCAGACATTTAATTTTCTATAAAAATTTGTCAGATTATTAGACTGCAGAATATTTTTCACCGGGGAGTTTTTGGTTGTTCAAAAATATTTTTTTTCTTTTTGCCTACATTACTTTAATTCTAATTTTGGGATGTTCAGATTCCTCATCGCATAAAATTTCTCGCGGGGTTTATTTTTGGAAAACCAATTTCACATTAAACGAAAATGAAACCAATTGGATAAAAGAAAATAACATCAGAAAAATGTATGTAAGGTTTTTTGATGTGGACTGGAATCCGAATGTTAAACAGGCTGTTCCTGTTAGTGAAATCAGTGTTACTTCATCGTCACCAGGCGGAATAGAGATTATTCCTGCTGTCTTTATTACCAACAGGACAATGATAAATATAGACGATACACTCATCAACAAACTTGCGGAAAACATATTCAATAAAATTTCCTACAAAATAAAAGATTTTCATTCGAAGCCACTCAAAGAAATTCAGATGGACTGCGACTGGACGACGGGAACGAAAGACAAATACTTTCACCTTATTAAAAGATTAAATGAATTATCTGATTCATCAGAAATAAATGTGACTGCGACAATCAGACTTCACCAGGTTAAATTTTTCACAAAAACCGGAGTCCCTCCTATAAAACGGGGAACATTAATGTTCTATAATATGTCGGATGTTTCAGATATCAGGACAAGGAATTCAATTTATGATGAAGACATTGCAAAAAGATATCTTGTAAACTTCGATAAGTATCCCCTTAAGCTTGATGTTGTTCTGCCTGCTTTTTCATGGGGGGTTCTGTTCAAAAATAAAAAATTATCCAACCTTATTAATGATGTTTCAAAAGCCGAATTGGTAAATAATAAAAATTATAAGGAGCTTGGCTCTGATTATTACGAAGCAGAAGCAAATAATTATTTACACGGAATTTATATCGGCGAAAAAAACATTATCCGGCTGGAAGATATAACTCCGGCTGAAACAATTTCGGCCGCACAACTTGTTTCAAGGTATCTTAAAAAAGACAGCATAGTAGTTTCAATTTTTCATTTAACAAAGGGAACGGAAGAAAAATATGGGAAAGCAGTTTGGAAGGATATTACTTCCCCTTTTAATTAGTTCTTTAATCCTGTTCTTGAACAGTGATTCATCCAAAAGCTGCAGTGGTGACGGCGGACCAGATGATAATATGTATTCTGTATTTAATGTTAGATTGATTAGTCAACCTTCTCTTGAGCCATTCTTATTATCCAATTATTTATTTCATCCTTATGTGGATAGCGTTTTTAATGAAGAAAAAATAAACCTTGTTGAATGGAAAAAATATTTTAATAATAAAATTGATACTGCCGATATTAAAAAGCTGATGTATCCAACCAAATTCGATGATGTTAATGATATCTTTAGTAAAATGAAATCCAGGGAGTTCACCTCTATTGATGAGAAATGGAAAAACAATCAGCTTGTAAAATATTGGGAGAATACCAGGGAACTAAAATCTCTCGAGTATATAACTTTTGCCAAAAAGTGCGAACCGCTTGTTTCAGAAAACTGGGGCTGGTGGGAGCCGCCTGTGCGGGATACTACTTTAATGCTTAACCTGATTGATGAAGGAGTATTTGAAGCTAAAAAAAATACTGAGGATAATTTTTTAAAACTCCGTTATGCATTCCAGGCAATAAGACTTGCACACTACACCGCAAATTACCAGAGAGCAATTGATTTATATGATAATCTGGTTGCGCCAATTAATACGGAAAATATGGTTAAGTACTGGTCGCTTTCATTAAAAGCCGGGGCATTAAAACATCTTGGGAAAGAGGCAGAGGCAAATTATTATTTTGCTGTTGTATTTCAGCATTGTCCCCCCAAGAGATTTACTGTATCGCTTAGTTTTAAAGTAACAAGCGATTCTTTGTTTAACAAATCACTTTTGTTATGTAAAAACAAAGAGGAAAAAACAGCACTCTGGGCAGTTTATGCATATAAACATGGAGAGGTTGAACTTAATGCAATGAAGCACATTTTTCTATTAAAACCCGATTCTCCTTACCTTGAACTTTTACTTGCACGTGAAGTAAGTCGTGTGGAAACGGAACTTCTTCCAAACAGAGATTATTACTGGAGTAATTACCAGTATTTTCTGAAAGATAATGATTACGCAAACACAAATAATAATATACAACTTACAGGAATTGTGCAGGAAATTGCAAGAGCCGGAAATACAATTCATCCTTATTTGTGGGATCTTGCTGCCGGATATTTAATGACTCTAACCGGTGAAACAAAATATGCAGATGAATTTTTAGAATATGCAAAGGAAAATTGGCCGAAAAATGATGTTATTCATTTTAACAAGATAAGAATATTTAAGATAATGAATGAAATAAATGCATTAACCTATATAACTCCTGAGGATGAAAACAGAATTCTTCCTGATTTGAAGTGGCTGCAGGAAAAATCCAATGAAAGCGAGTCGGTAAAATACACCGGAAGTACGGAATATTGGTTTGATGCTGACCCATATGCCAGGGAAGAAGGTGAAGCAGCTTTTTTATTTGCACGTAGAAAATTAGCCCAATTGTATTTCAACAAAGGAGATTATGTTAAGCTGCACATGTACATGGGAGATTACAGGTTCAATTATAATTTAGATCCCGATCCGGAAAATGAACCTATCGATGCAATTATTAATTTTATAGACAAACCCAATAAAACTGATTATGAAAATTTTCTTCTCTCAATTTATAGTCAATCAAAAGATGAACTGCTTTCGTTAAAGGGAATGGTTTATTTAAATGGTCATGAATTCAAGGAAGCGGCTAATGTTTACTCTGAATTATCATACAACACAAAAATGTCACCCGATCCATTCAAAGTTAGATTAAACGACTGTCACGACTGCGATTACAGGGAGTCCAAAGATAGTAAATACACCATACTTCAATTTACCAAAAGAATGTGTGAGCTGGATAGTCTTGCGCAAATGAATTCCGACAGCACAGCAGAATATTATTTTTTATTGGGCAATGGATTATATAACATTAGTTACTTTGGAAGCTGCTGGAATTATGCGTCTGCAAGTCGTGATTTTGATTATGATGCTTATTACAGGGAAGGTAAGAATTGGCATTTTTATAATTGTACTGATGCGCAGAAAAATTATGTAAAAGCTATGTATGCTGCCAGTGACAGAGAATTTGCAGCCAGGTGCTGTTTTATGGCTGCAAAATGCGAACAGAATTCTTTTTATAATAGTATGTACAAAATGAATTTCAGGGAAGACGGGGACTATGAAAAAATGAAATTTAAATACCGGACCTTTTTTAAAATTTTAAAAGAAAAGTATGCCGATTCCGATTTCTATAATGAAGCAATTAAAGAGTGTAGATACTTTAACTTTTTTGTAAAAAATGATAATTAAGAAAGAGAGTTAAATGAAAAATATTCTCGGAAATTTTTTATTGTTTTGTATCTCCGGATTATCATTTTTCTTTTTTCAGTCTGATAATACGAAAGGATGTGGTCCGGAAGCTGATTATGAATACCCTATGACGGGAATTTTTGAGCCTTCGCATATCAATGAGCCAAACCTTCAGCCATACTTTTTTGCAAGTTCTTTATTTAATGATTTTGATGAAAAGGGTTCCCTTGGTCCAACAAAAGACAATATTAATGAATGGGAGGAATATTTTAATAACAAGGTAACAACCGAAGCTGTAAGCTATATTGTTTACAAATCATCTATTGAGGATCTTCAGCATATATCAGAAAAAATTGAGTTAAATTTTCCCCTGGATCCAGAGACTCAGATAAAAGGTTATAGCCTGATTCAAAGCCTGATTGAACATAAAGATACACAGACTGTAAAGTACCTTATTTATGCAAAACAGTGCGAACCTTACGTGGTTGATAACAGGAAGGATTCCTGGGATAAGTTAGTAAGAGATTCTGTAGCAATGTCAGCTTTAATTGACAGTGGATACAATAAACTGGTAGAATGCACAAATGATTTTATAAAACTGAGGTATGCCTACCAGGTTATCCGGCTTGCCTTATACTCAAAACAATATGAAAAGACAATTAAACTTTATGATGAATTTGTTGGTCCTTCAAAAGTAAAAAGCATTTTAAGGTATTGGTCCCTTTGTGATAAAGCGGGAGCTTTACGAAGAACAGATCATTTTGCTAAAAGTATGTATTTGTTTTCCCTGGTTTATGATAAGTGTCTGAGCCGAAGACTAACTGCGTCATTAAACTTCTTTGTAAGAAGTTATTCGGAATTAAATGAAGTGCTTGCCTTTTGTAAGAATGATCACGAAAGAGTTGTAATCTGGTTTTTGCACGCCTATAAGAACAATGATTTCGGCGCTATGAGACAAATATATAAACTCGAGCCTTCTTCACCATATCTTGAAGTACTTCTTACACGCGGCATCGATTATATTGAAAATAGTGTGCTTAAAGCCTGGGATGTGAATGAATTGCCGCAAATGGACAATTCATTTCTCGATCTGAGTTCTGATAATTTTTACAATTTCATAGTTAAATGTGCAAAAAGTAAAAAAACAAAAAGACCGTATTTATGGTATTATAGTGCAGGATATCTTGCAATGATGAAAAAGGATTATGGCAATGCCGGAATGAATTTTAAGAGAGCTAACGAGGTGCTACCTCAAAATGAAGATTATTTCAGTACACAAATCAGGTTTCTAAGTATCATTAACAAAGTAGAAAGACAGCCTGAAATTGATAAAAAATTTGAAGCAAAAATTTTACCTGATATTCTCTGGCTCAGATCATTGCATAAAGATAATTCTGATGCAGCTTATCAATATCTTTTTGAAATTCTCGCCGGCAAATATAAAGAACAGGGAAATTTAGCAAAAGATGAACTTTGTCTTGGGCATCAGCCGGAAAAAATGAGCTGGAATATTGATCATCCATACCTGGATTATACAGATATTCCTTCAAACGAACCGTTAGCCCAGGTTTATGATTTTATGAAATTAAAGAATAAAACAGATTATGATAAATTTTTAATTGCGAATTTCAAATACACACTTTCCGATATTATTGAATTCCAGGGAACTGTTTTATTGCAGCAGTATAAATTTGAAGACGCAATAAATAAATTCGAAGAAGATACCTCAAAGTTAAAACCATTGCCTGCCGACCCGTTTATAATTCATTTAAATGATTGCCTGGATTGTGATAGTAAGGCACCCCAAAAAGAGATTTATAATAAACTATCTTTTGCTAAAAAAATGATCGAATTAGAAAACCTGGCAAAGAAACATCCATCTAAATCCTCGGAATATTATTTTTTGCTTGGCAACGGTTACTATAACATAACATGGTATGGAAATTCGTGGTCTGTATTAAATTACTGGCGAAGTTCGTTATGGGATTATATATATGGCCCCAGGCAGAAAATATTTACTGATTGTTCAAAGGCTCAGGAATATTATGTTAAAGCTATGAATGAAACAAAGAATAAAGAGTTTGCAGCTAAGTGCTGTTTTCTGGCAGCGAAATGTGAACAAAACAAATATTACAATGATGTAAATATATTATCGAATGATCAGAATCCATGGATTAAAAAAAGCAAATACAAAACATTCTTCAACAAACTTGCGGATGATTATTCTAAAACAAAATTTTATAAAGAAGCACTACAGGAATGCAAATATTTTAATACATTTGTTAAACTTCACAACTAAAATTTTCACTTGAGTTTTGTAACATTAAAACTTCAAAAAAGGTTTCGTTCCGAAGTAAGAAGATTTGAAAAGTTTAGTTTCTTATTAGGCGGAGCTATCTTGCTGCTTTCTGCATACAACAGGTATGAGTCGGGGGCAATGAATTCTGTATTATTTGAGGTTATCTATTACTCAGCTTATATACTTGGCGGTTCGGCAAATATTGTTGCCGGTGTTCTTTACAAAAAAATCCCTGAAGATAAAAAAGATTCAGTTGGTAAATGGCTGCAGATAATTATAGCCGTACTTCTGTTATTTGATGCAATTGATAAATTATTGAAAAGCAAAATAGCAATGCCTGCAGCTTTAATTTTTGCAAGTATACTTTATTTTACCACTGCACTATTTTCATCAAAGTTAAAGGGGCGGAGATTTATAACAATTGATGAAAATAAAATCTCATTTAGAAAATCATTATTCAAAATCCGGACTATAAGTATAGATGAAGTTGAAAATATTTCATATCAGGCAGAAAAAATTATTCTCTCCTTAAACAGAAATAAAAAAATCAGCTTTTCACCTGCAGATGATAATAGCGAAACGATAAAATTGTTTGTTGATAAATTTAATGAACTGAAAAAAATTGAATATTAATATTCCCCCTAACACAAAGTAGAATCAAATAAAAAACAGAGCCCTGCCTTTAAAATAGAACAGGGCTTAAAACTATATTATTATTTTTTTAATAGTTTAAATGCATGAGTCCAGCTGTTGGTTTTGAACGCATAAAAAACCCACAGCATTGTTAAAGCCTCCAGCCAGTAAGCCATTGAAATGTTCCCCATATCGATTATACTTTTCCACCCCCAGCCTTCTGCAAATGAAGTAATAACTTTCTTTGCTTCTTCATCGTTACCGCAGATAAATAAATCAGGGTCACCTTCCTCCCTTTTTGCGTCAATCATTGTATAAGCATTTATAACGTTAAACGCTTTTACAATTTTGGAATCGGGTAACCACTTTTGAATTTTCTCACCGCCAGAGTTTCCGGGTGAAGCATCCATTCTCGGCGGAGATCCTTTAGAAAAATCTAATGGGTTGGTAACATCCATTACAATTTTTCCGGCAAAGTTTTGTTTACCTGCAAGATTGAGTGCATTTTCTGTTCCTGCCCATCCTGTAGCCAGCACAATCAATTCCCCGAATTTTGCAGCATCTTCATTACTGCCAACTGAAGCTTTAATGCCGGCCTGTTTTTTCCATTCTTCCAGTTTGGAAACATCCCTCGTTCCTAATTTAACTTCATGACTAAGTCTCGTTAAACCAAGTCCAAGCTGTTGAGCGACAATTCCCGAACCAATTATTCCAATTCTCATTTTATCTCCACGAATTTATTTATAAAATTGTTTTTGTCTCGTAATAAGGGGTTAAAAAAATTATATCGGAACTTTTATGAAAAGTATAAACGAATAATTTTAAATTCTTTATTCTATAAAAAATAGCTTTCTTTCTATTAGATGAGTTTATTGCTCATAATTTTCCACAGTGTCAGTTCCCCTGAGCTTTGCTTTGTCAGGATCATCACCATATTCCTGTAAAGCTCTTCGCTGTCTCAATAAATCCCAGTAACGGTCAAGCTCAACCTGAATTTTCTCAACTTCTTTTCTTTCTTTTGCAGATAATCCATCCTTTGAATACAAAGAATGTTCCTTTTCAAGCAGATCTTTTATTTTGTTCATAACTTCTTTGTCGGTCATAATATTTTCCTTTTTCCGTACAAGATATTAATTGAAATAATTGTATGATGTGAGGAAGATAAACATTTGAGATTTTACAAAAAATATCTCAAAAATGGCTGTTTTATGACCGTTCTTTAACCGGAAATTAAGTATATTACCCACCATATTTATTCATATCTAAAACTCTCTCCGGCTTGACTATTTTCCGGATTGTTAAATTAGATTTATCTAAAGAAAGCAGAACCTCTCATTGAAAATAACAAAACAATTAACTAACCGTGAAAATAAATCACTCGATCAGTATTTTCAGGAAATTGGAAAATATAGTTTACTGAACCCCGATGAAGAAATCGATTTAGCAATAAAGATCAGAAACGGTGATGTGAAAGCACAAAACAAACTGGTTAATGCAAATTTGAGATTTGTTGTTTCGGTTGCAAAGATGTATCAGAACCAGGGACTTACTCTTGGTGATTTGATAAATGAAGGAAATATAGGACTTGTAAAAGCGGCACAGCGTTTTGATGAAACCAGGGGATTTAAATTTATTTCGTATGCTGTCTGGTGGATAAGACAGGGTATTATGTCTGCAATTGCTGATCAGACAAGAGTGGTTCGTCTTCCGCTTAACCGTGTTGGAAATTTAACCAGGCTCGGGAAAGCCACCAGGGAGTTTGAGCAGGAATATGAAAGAAAACCGTCAACTGAAGAACTTGCCAAGATTCTGGAAATTTCTTCTGATGAAGTTGCATACATATTACAAATTTCAACCCGCCAGGTATCGATGGATGCACCCCTTAAGAATGGTGATGAAAGCAAAGCTACTCTTATGGATGTTCTTCACAATGAAACTCAATCTATGCCAGACAAAGAACTTATGGATGATTCTTTAAAGAATGAAGTCGAAAATGCTCTTTCCGGTCTGGATGCCAGGGAGGCCGAAGTTATCCGGCTTTCTTTCGGGATAGGGAATAATCATAAAGCAACATTAGAAGAAATCGGTTCAAAATTTAATCTTACCCGCGAGCGTATCAGACAGATTAAAGAAAAAGCATTGAGAAAATTAAGAAGTTCTAAAAAAAGCACAAGACTTAAAGACTATCTCGGATAAGTATTCTGGTATTGAGACCGTAAGTATGGTGATAACAGCCATTATTTCTGCTTAATCTGACCTGCATATTTAAACACTCATGGTATACCATACTGCATAGATGGGGTGAAGTTTTATCATCAGTTACATATATTGCACCTGCAATTATTGTATTTGATAATCTATGGAGGTATAAAAATGAAGAGCAAAACCTACATCAGAAAAATTAATCTCCCGGAGTTAAAGGAATTTGCTGCTACTTATCCACAGTTTGCCGGACTTGCCAAGGCAGAAGGTAAGTTTCTTTTTGATGTAGTAATGAAACCGGAAACTTTTATCCAGGCAATGATTTTAACAGAGTACGGGATGCCTGCTGTTACAAGCGTAGCCGAGCTTTGTTTTAATGAAGCTAAAAAGAGAAAAGGATTTAAATTTAACAGCAGAATGAAACAATTTATCGGGGCAATGATTGCTTCCTTGATGATAGCAAATGGATACAGTAAAACCGGAAGAAAAAAATCTATAATTCATCGAGCATATACCAGGGGTGAATTTTATGTAAAGAAACAATAAATCTACTTAACGGACAATCTTAATACGGTTTATTAATTTAACAATCATGAGAAAATGTTGTTTCTCTTGAAATTAAAATCAATCTCAGCACTATACTTATAGTTATTTGTTTGGGTAATATAGAAACAGCTCAAAAAATCAGAATCCCTTCTTTTACAGTGAAAAGTCATTTAGATAATATGAAAAAGAATGTTGTACTTTTAAATCATCTGGAAAAAGCAGACTTCTAATTTAAAGTGCCGGTTTAAAAGCAACTTCAGTGAATATTTCGACGTTCATACATTAAATTATTTTACAATCTTTCATCAAAATGAAGAAAGTAAATTTATTTAATAAATACCTTTCTCCTTTTTTTATCAGCCAAAAGGATTAATCCATTTTCTATCCATATGGCTTATTTATTACTTTAAACAGATTTTATATCTTCTTAAACGGTAATATGCCAGGCAATTTTTAACTGGCATTATTATCATTTATTAATGAAGTATATCAAAGCTGGTGCTTAAATGAGTCGAATGTTGGAAGTCGGAATAATTGATCTTGTATCAAAAAAACCGAATAAAAAATTATTTGCACGGATAATGAATGCAAATTTTGCAAGCATTATGCCCCAGGTAGTTGGTGTGTGGTGTGAAGAGGAAGGACATAACGTAACTTACGTTTGTTATACCGGAAAAGAGAATTTAATTGATGAGCTTCCACAAAATGCTGACCTAATATTTATCGGAGCCTTTACAGAAGCGGCGCAGACGGCTTATGCACTAAGTAATCTTTTGCGTTCACGGGGAGGTGTTACAGTCCTGGGAGGTCCGCATGCAAGATGTTACCCTGAAGATGCTATGAATTATTTTGATTACGTTGTGGGGTTTACAGATAAGAGCATTATTCAGGAAATTTTATATGATTGTTCACCTCATCGTCCTGTAGGTATTCATCTTACGGCACCCATCCAGCCACTATCGCTACCCGGTGTAAAGGAGCGATGGAAATTTATTGAACCAACACTCAAGAAAGCTCCGCTGATTAAAATGGTTCCGATGCTCGGAAGCCTGGGCTGCCCATATACCTGTAGTTTCTGTATTGATTCAACCGTAAAATATCAGCCATTAAGTTTTGATGTTATGAAAGAAGATTTATCTTTTCTTTTAACAAAATTCAAACGTCCTCTTGTCGGCTGGCACGATCCCAATTTTGGAATCAGGTTTAATGAATACATGGATGCGATTGAAGAGGTAGTGCCGGAAAACAGTATAGATTTTATTGCCGAAAGCAGTTTGTCACTATTATCCGAACCCCATATGAAACGTCTTAAAAGAAATGGATTTGGTGCTATGCTTCCGGGAATAGAATCATGGTACGACCTTGGCGGAAAATCCAAGACAGGTAGTTTAACCGGAATGGATAAAGTTAAGCAGATCGCTGAACAGGTTAATATGATTCTGCGGTATATTCCTTACATACAAACTAATTTTGTACTTGGCCTTGATTCAGATGAAGGTGCGGAACCATTTGAGCTTACAAAAAAATTCGTTGATATGACACCGGGAGCTTTCCCCGGTTATTCTTTGTTGTCTGCATTCGGGCGGGCGGCACCGCTGAATCTTGATTACCAGAGGGTAGGCAGAGTATTACCTTTTCCGCACCATTTTCTGGATAATAATCATGCTATGAATGTCAGACCAAAAAATTATTCCTGGTCAGAATTTTATTCAAATATTATCAGCCTTGGCGAACACACATTTTCCTGGAATGCAATTTTAAGGCGTCTGATAGCTACTAAAGCATTTATTCCGAGATGGATGAATGTAGTGCGCGCAATTTCAGAAGAAGGTTTTGGAAGAGTGGCGTATAATAAACAAATACTTAAACGATTGAATTCGAATAAAGATTTCCGGAATTATTTTGAACAGGAAACTACTGAAATCCCCCAATTCTACCTGAACATAATACAAAAGGATTTAGGTCCTCTATGGGACTGGCTTCCTGCCGGAGCTATTTATCATAATCAGAATGCTTACCTGGAATCCGAAGTGAAACGAATTGCGGTATAAGTAAGACTTTAATATTATTTAAGGGAGAGATAATGAATGTACTTTTGGTTTATCCAATGTATCCCGATACATTCTGGAGTTTTAAACACGCTTTAAAATTCGTTTCGAAGAAAGCGAGTTTCCCGCCGTTAGGACTGCTGACAGTTGCTTCAATGCTTCCTGAAACCTGGAATAAGAAATTAATTGATATGAACGCGACAGAGCTGGATGACAAAGATATTCTCTGGGCCGACTATGTGTTTTTAAGTGCGATGTCTGTTCAGAGTGATTCTGCTAACCAGGTTATACAACGATGCGAAAAATTAAACACTAAAATTGTAGCAGGCGGTCCATTATTTACAAGCAGTTCAGAGTATTATGATAATGTTGATCATCTCGTTTTAAACGAAGCTGAAATTACAATCCCCATGTTTCTTAAGGATTTGAATGAGGGGGAACCGAAACACAAATACACAACAGATAAATGGGCTGATATAACAAGTACTCCATTACCACTCTGGGAAATTGTACCTATTAAGCATTATACCTCAATGAACCTTCAATATTCACGAGGGTGCCCATATGACTGTGACTTCTGTGATATCACAGTTCTTTACGGAAGGAAACCGCGTACAAAAACCAGGGAACAGATCTTATCTGAATTAGATGCACTTTATTTTACCGGGTGGCGTGGACCTGTTTTTTTTGTTGATGATAATTTCATCGGCAATAAAGGAAAACTTAAAAAAGAAATCCTTCCGGCAATTGCGGAATGGATGGATAAAAGAAAAAATCCTTTTTACCTGAATACGGAAGCCTCAATAAATCTTGCCGATGATGAACTGTTGATGCAGTTAATGGTCAAAGCCGGGTTTGAAGCAGTATTTATCGGGATTGAATCACCAAATGAGGAGAGCCTGGTTGAGTGCAATAAAAACCAGAATCGAAACCGCGATCTGATTTCAAGCGTAAAGAAAATACAACAGGCAGGTCTTGAAGTTCAGGGCGGTTTTATTGTGGGATTTGATAATGACCCGCCCTCGATTTTTGAAAAACTTACAGGTTTTATACAGGAAAGCGGAATAGTAACTGCTATGGTTGGATTACTGAATGCTCCTAAAGGAACCAATCTTGAGAGAAGATTAGAAAAGGAAGGCAGAATGCTTAAAGATTTCACCGGTAATAACACTGACTTTTCAATAAACTTTATTCCGCGGATGGATTCCAAAGTGCTGCTTGATGGTTATCAGAAAATACTGGACAAGATTTATTCGCCAAAATATTACTATGAACGAGTTACAAGGTTTTTAAAAGATTTTGAACCCGGTAAGAAAAAAGTATTTCATATTAATCCAAACTATATCCTGGCTTTATTGAGGTCAATGTTTAAGCTGGGGGTCATCGGGGAAGAAAGAATTTACTACTGGAAATTATTTTTCTGGTCACTTTTCAGAAAGCCACAACTTTTTTCTCTTGCAATCCTGTTTACTATTTATGGTTTTCATTTCAGAAAAATATCTAATGGTTTTTACTAAGCACATTTAATATGCCTAATGAATACTCTTGTACATTTAGAAAGGAACTTATTTTAAAATTGTTGAAGATATAAAGTCCCGATCAGGTGCTTCTTTGCATTTGAAAATTATCTATTGGATTATTAATTGAGAAGATGAAAAAGTATAAAGTTATAAGAAATAAAAAAAATGGTCTCTTATATCTTAAAAAGAGAGTGCTTTATATTTTTTGGAAAACTATCCTGTTATAAATTGGTAGTCCGTGGTTAATAATTCGCCCGGAGAAAGTTTCAATTGTTTTAATAAAATTTGAAAGGGACATTAATAGATAATTTTAATTATTTTACTAAAGGGTTTTATTTAGATAATTATTTCGGTGTTCTCTTCTAAATAGGATGCTTCCTTCTCAATAAAAAATTTACGGAAATACCGTAATTTGAAACAAAGGAGATATGAAAAAGAAAGCAATTCCGAACCGCTTCCCAGTTAAAAAGAAAAAAAGCACCCCAAAAATTGTGCGGCCGGATAATTCATTTTATGTGGTAGGCATAGGTGCATCTGCCGGCGGGCTGGAAGCACTAGAGAGATTTTTTGAAAATATGCCGGATAGTTCGGGCATGGCATTTATTGTAGTTTCACATTTAGACCCAACACATGTGAGTATTATGCCCGAACTAATTCAAAAATCTACAAAGATGAAATTATACCCGGCTGAAGACGGTATGATTGTTAAACCCAATCATGTTTATGTTGCACCTGCAAACCGTGATATTGCAATTCTTCACGGAACAATACAACTGATAGAACCTGCACAAGCACATGGATTCCGGCTTCCGATTGATTTTTTCTTCAAGTCCCTTTCACAGGACCTGGGTGAAAAAGCTATTTGTATTATCCTTTCGGGAATGGCTTCTGACGGAACGGCAGGATTAAAAGCAGTGAAGAGTGAATTGGGAATGGTAATGGTGCAAGATCCCAATTCGGCAAAATTCGATGGGATGCCGACAAGCGCTATCAAAACCGGCCTTGCAGATTACATCCTTCCGCCCGAAGCAATGCCTGACCAGTTGATTAAATATTCGTTACATAAAGTAAAAGGTATTTTAATAGATAAATCAATCCCGGAAGGAAAAATTCCGGATACATTTCAAAAAATTTTCATTCTGCTCAGAAATCACACCGGTCATGATTTTTCACTCTATAAACAAAACACTATTTCCCGCCGCGTAGAAAGAAGAATGAGTGTTTCTCAAATGGATAGTATCCCTAATTATATCAGGTTGCTCCAGGAAAATCCGGGTGAAATTGATTCTCTGTTTAAGGAACTCTTAATTGGAGTAACAAATTTTTTCAGAGACCCCGAGTCCTTCGAGAAATTAAAAAGTATCTTAACAGAATTAGTAAAAAGTAAACCTGAAGACGGCAAAATAAGAATCTGGGTACCCGGGTGTTCAACCGGTGAAGAAGCATACTCTATTGCAATTATCCTGCGGGAGTGTATGAATAAAGCGAAGAAACATTTAAACGTACAGATTTTTGCTACAGACATTGATAGTGAAGCGATAGAAAAAGCCCGCATCGGGACATTTTCAGGAATCCAACCCGATGTTGATAAAACACGTTTGAAAAATTTCTTTACTTCCTCGGGAGATGTTTTTCACATCAAGAAGGAAATCAGGGAAATGATGGTCTTTGCACCGCAAAGCGTGATTAAAGATCCTCCGTTTACCAGGCTGGATCTTATCTCGTGCAGAAATCTTTTAATTTATTTTCATGCTGAATTACAGAAAAAAATTATCCCTATATTCCATTATAGCCTGTTGCCAAATGGAATTCTTTTTCTTGGTTCATCGGAAACTATTGGCGGGTTTGTCGACCTGTTTTCGATGTTAGATAAAAAATGGAAGTTCTATAAAAGAAGAGATTCTATTTATTCGGTACAGCCTTTTATCGATTTCCCTTTATCACATTCAATTGGAAAAACTTATGAGACACCTATGAAAATAAGTGAAGTAAAAAACATCACACAGTTAGCGGAAAAAGTCATACTGCAAAATTATTCTCCGGATTGTGTGATAATAACCGGGAATGGAGATATAGTTTATATACATGGAAAAACCGGCAGGTACCTTGAACTTACGAACGGTGAAGCCAAAATGAATATATTTGAAATGGCGAGGATAGGGCTAAAGCAGGAGCTTCCCGCATTGATCAGGAAAGTATCATCGGCCAGAAAAGGACTAACCTCAGAAGGCATAAAAATAAAACCAAACGGAAAAACACTGTTAATAAATCTTACAGTTAAACCCATCAAAGAACCTTCGGAAATGAGTGGTTTCTTTCTGATACTGTTTGAAGAAGTATTGCAGCAGAAAAAGGATTCGACTAATAAAAAAGTTCACTATGATAAAAAATCAGAAAAAATAATTAAAGAAATTGAACACGAGTTAAAAATTACTAAAGAAAATTTACGCTCAACAATTGAAGCATTGGAAACCTCTAATGAGGAACTTAAATCTACGAACGAAGAATTGCAGTCAACCAACGAGGAAATGCAAAGTTCAAATGAAGAACTGGAAACTTCAAAAGAAGAATTGCAATCATTAAATGAAGAATTGATTACAGTAAACACCGAACTGCAGAATAAAAATGATGAATTATCCGGTATTAATAATGATATGAAAAACCTGCTGGACAGTATTGATATCCCAACCATCTTTCTTGATCGTGACTTATTGATTAAAAGGTTTACTTCACACGCTACAAAAGTTGTTAACCTTATCTCATCTGATATAGGAAGGCCAATAAACCATATGGCTACAAATATACAATACGACAAACTAGTTGAAGATGCTACGGAAGTTTTAAGAACACTGATTCGTAAAGAAGTTGAAGTACAAACCAAGGATGGTACATGGTATCAAATGAGGATTTTACCCTACCGGACAAACAACAATGTTATTGACGGGCTTGTGGTAACGTTTACTCATATTCATAAAATAAAGGTTGCTTACGAAGAAATTCAAAAGTTGAACCAGGAGATTCAGCTTGCGCAAGAGTACTCTAATAATATTGTTGATACTGTAAGAGATTCACTACTTATTCTTGGTAAAGATTTAAAAGTACTTTCCGCAAACCGATCGTTTTATAAAATGTTTAATACCGTCAGCGAGAAGACTGTTGGTAAATTTGTCTATGATCTTCAGGATAATAATTGGGATATACCTGAACTGCGGAAACTTCTTGAAGAAATAATTCCTGAAAGCAGTTTTTTTGAGGACTATGAGGTAGAATATAATTTTAAAGACGGAAAAAGGAAATTATTATTAAATGCCCGCGAGATATTCCAGGGAGATAAAGAATCACAACTCATTCTGCTCGCAATTCAGACTAAAAATTAATACAAGATAGGATATAAAATGAAACCTGTTAAAAAAGGTGCTGTTAAAGCCACGACTAAAAAAAGACCGGTAAAAAAGATAGCAAAGATTAAGAAGCCAGCAATAAAAGAAATGGATGATGTGCAAAGACTGGTGCATCTGCTCCAGGTACACCAGGTAGAATTAGAGCATCAGAACGAAGAACTCAGAATTGCCCAGGTGGAACTTGAAGTATCAAGAAATAAATATGTAAACCTGTTTGATTTTTCGCCGACGCCATACTTTACGCTGGATTCGGACGGTGTAATTGAGGAAGTAAATTTAAGCGCCGCTAAAATTCTCAGATTTGAGCGTAAAAAATTAATCGGCAGGAAAATAATAACTTTTATTCCAACGGATGCAAGAGAAGCTTTCCTTTCATTTCTTAATGACGTTTTTAGTTCCACCGAAAAACAAGCCTGTCATTTAAAAATAATGAACAAAGATAAAAACTTATTGCAGGTCTTACTGGAAGGTATAAAATTAGAAGACACACTTGAGCCGGACCCCAAATGCCAGGTAGCATTAATCGATTTAACGGAATTTAAAAAGGTTGAAGATAGATTAAATAAAACCAACCAGGAACTTAAAGCACTAAATGGCACTAAGGATAAATTCTTTTCAATAATTGCACACGATTTAAGGAGTCCATTCGAAGCATTATTAAAGTATTCGGAATTACTGGCAACTGAAACTGAAAAATTATCGCATGAAGAGATATTACAGTTTAGTGGTGCGCTGAATGAAATCCTGAATAATCTTTATGGACTGCTGGAGAATTTGCTTCACTGGTCAATGCTTCAGCGGGACTTGATAAGTTTTAACCCGGAAAACATTAATATCAACTATACCATAGAGAAAATAATCAGAGTTTCAAATCATAACGCTTTAAGAAAAAATATTTCCATATCCAACCAAACTGAAAAGGAAATATTTGTATATGCAGACGCAAATATGCTACAATTAATTATTCAAAATCTTATAATAAATGCACTCAAATTTACACCCGAAGGGGGAGAGATTAGTATATCAGCGAAAATCATTAATAAATTTGTCGAAGTATCTATTTGTGACACAGGAATAGGAATAGATCCGGAAATATCTTCAACATTATTTGATTTTACTACTATATATACAACTCACGGAACATCCGGGGAAAGAGGAACCGGGCTTGGTTTACCACTCTGTAAAGAATTTGTCGAAAGAAACGGAGGCAAAATCCGGATAGAAAGTGAACCGGGAAATGGTTCGAAGTTTATATTCACTTTACAAAATGCAGTTAAATAATAACGGTTGTACTCCCCAGTAATCCTCCTTACGATATCTGGTTTTCATTTCAGAAAAACATACAACGGTTATTTGCAAATGTACTACCCTGTTTTTTATTTGAAAAACCAGCTCATTTCTGATCAGAATCCTTATTAAGGACTAATACTTCTTTCATCCTTCTGCTCTATATGATATATAGTTTATCATCGGTAGATTATTTTAAAATTAAAAAGCAATTTTCATTTCCTGAATCACAAGAATTGAAAATAACAAAATTTTAAAATCAAATTGGAGTATCCAATGAAAAAAATGAAAATGGCCATGCTAGCGGGAAGTTTTATCTTCGGTTTACTGGTTATAGGCTGCGGCAGCAGTCCGGCTGTAATAGATAAAGAAACGACTACATCTTCAATTCGTGCAGCAGAAGAAGTAGGTGCGTCCGATATTTCCAGCGCATCTCTCTATTTGCAACTGGCGAAAGAGGAACTTGAAAAGGCTCAGGTATTTGCAGAAAATGGTGAAAAAAAACAAGCAGATTCAATGCTGTTGCGTGCAAGCGCAGATGGCGAACTTGCAGTAGCGCTGTCACGAAGCGATGCTGATAAAAAAGATGCGACGGATGCAATAAATCGTGTAAAAAAACTTAGACAAGATAATAACTTATCAGAGGAAAGGAATTAACAATGAAACTCATGATATATCTTATTGCAATAGTATTTACGGGGCTACTTGTCAGCTGCAGTGCAAGTTTGCCTCCACAGGAATTGGTGAATGCACGTCTTTCCTACCAGAAAGCAAGCACAGGACAGGCAGCACAATTAGTACCGGCAGAATTGCACAAAGCAAAAACAGCTCTGGACCTGGCCGAAAAATCTTTCCTGGAGGATCCTGATTCTTATATAACAACTGATCTCTCATATGTAGCTGATCGCAAATCAAAGCTGGCTGATGCACTTGCTGTTACATTTGCTGAAAACAAAGCAAAAGAAAAAGCTAAAAAAGATTATGAAGTTACTCAGGCAGAAATTATGAAGAACACAACAGAGCAGCTTTCCATTGAACAAAAAGCACGCGTTGATGCTGAGAAGACAGCAGCCGATGCATTGGCAGAGCTTGCTAAACTTGCAGCAGTAAAAGAAGAAGAACGCGGTCTTGTAATTACACTCTCAGGTAGTGTTTTATTTGCATCAAACGAATCTACACTTTTACCGGCGGCACTGGATCGGCTAAACAAAGTAGCTGATGCGCTTTTGGTTACCAAAGAAAGAAGCCTTACCATTGAGGGTTTCACTGACTCACAGGGATCGTCCGAATACAACATGGTGTTGTCTCAAAAGCGCGCTGATGTAGTGCGCACATATCTAATCTCGCGCGGTTATCCGGGCAATCTTATTAAAGCTAATGGAATCGGTGAAGATAGACCTGTTGCAATTAATACCAGTGCTGAAGGACGGGCCAACAATCGTCGGGTAGAGATTGTAGTAGATCGAATGACTAAACTGTAAAGAAACAATAAAATTTATTTGGAAAAATCAGACCCGGAAAATTATCCGGGTCTTTTTAATAGCTAAATGAAGGGAATAATAGGTTAATAAAAAAATGGGCAAATTGATTTTGTGGTGTGTGCAAGTAAATAAGGGATTATTGATTCTGCTGTTGGGCATATCGATTAGCTTACCTGTTTTAGCTCAGCAGAAAACAGAGTTAAAAATACTTCTCTCTTTTTCAGAACCAATGTCCAGGGATTCCATTTTTTTTCCTGCCAATTACGAAGTTATAGCCAACGAAAACATTCCTGTTGAAGTTATTAAAGTGGGTGTGGTTGAAGGAGATACAGCAGTAGTTTTATTTATTAATAAAGAAGGAAACTGGTTGAGTTTTCGGGTAAAGGTTCATAATCTAAAAGATAAAGCTGGCAACTTAATTAATGAAGAAAAAAACCAGGCTGATTTTACAACTGCCCACACAAAAAATACATTTGTAAAACTTATTAAACCTTAATTTATGCGGGATCGCGCGAATGTAAAGACTTAATGAAAAAACCGGTTTTGATTTGACTGAATTATTACATTTCATAACCGGAAGGATAAGGAAAATAAGTTATGATTTTTCCCGGTTCAAAAATAATAGTTTAGCTTTGTTTCTAACCGTCAATCTTTTATAGAATTGGAAAATCTTGTTCTTAATAAGATAATTACAACTGTGTTGATAGCTTCACCAATATAAACAAACAGCCCTAACCCAAAAGATGTCGTTTTATCTTCATCCCTTAACATCATTATACAATGGCACTCTTTTAGATTATATATTTCAATTGGAAATGATTTTCAAAACTTAACAGACACTTCATTTCAACTAAAGAAGGATGAAGTTTATAATAATTAAACAAAGGAAAACAAAAACCTATGGGAAATTATTAAAAATAAATATTTGCAGAAGAAGAGGCCTACTATTAATTTGTATGATTGAAAATATTTTGTGCAGTTTAAACTGCCAAACACAAATTCACTTGACGTCATGTTTCATGCCTTCTCTGAACATAAAAGCAAATAACTTCAGTGTTTTGTTTAATAAAAGGCTTAAAGATACACTCTTATAACAAAGCCAAATCAGCTTGAGTTAAGAGCGATACTCTTTGAGGAGAGGAGCTGAAGAACAATTCTACAGAGACAGTTGAATGATCTTATTAGAACTACTATATAACTTATCGCTACTTGTTGCCCTGAGTGTCATCTCGGGTTTTTTATACAAGCGATACCCGGCGTTTTCCATTAAGGGTAGTATTAGTCAGGGACTTCTCTTTGGAATTGTTACAATTATTGGCATGATGAGACCGCTGGTGTTTAGTGAGGGATTAATTTTTGATGGTCGTTCTGTTGTTTTAAGTGTATCCGCTTTATTCTTCGGCCCGGTTTCCGGAGCAATTGCCGGAATTATGGCATTAATTTTTCGTTTATACCAGGGCGGTACCGGAACAATTCCCGGAACATTGGTTATTATCTCCTCGGTAATCATAGGAACGATTTTCTACTTACAAAGAAAGAAAACAAATAAAGAATTAACAGTTACCCGCCTACTTTATTTTGGGCTGACTGTTCACATTGCAATGCTTCTTATGATGTTCTCCCTCCCCTTCTCAACGGCAATTTCTGTAATACAGCAAATAGGACTTCCGGTTATTATTAGTTATCCCTTAGCAACAATTCTAATTGGCAAGATACTTATCGATCAGGAAGTGAACACCAGGGTTTTTGAAGATATAAAAGCCAATGAATTTAAATATCGGTATATGTTTGCCAATAATCCTCAGCCAATGTTTATTTATGACCTGGAGACCTTGACTTTTCTTGAAATCAATAACTCTGCCATTTCCCATTATGGTTATACAAGGGAAGAATTTCTTTCAATGACTTTAAAAGATATTTGTTCGGCAGAGGATACAGAGGCATTAAAACGGACTATTGAACTTACACGAAAATCTCACAATGGTGTTGATGAATCACGTCATCTGAAGAAGAACGGTGAAATTATTAATGTCGAGTTGATTTCAACATCTATTACATATAATAACCGTAGCGCCCGACATGTAATGGTAAATGACATCACATTACGTAAACGGACTGAGCTGGAACGCGAGATAATGTTTGAAATTACTAATGCACTGACGACCAATTCGAACCAGGATGACTTAATAAAATTGATACACAGTGCATTACAGAAAGCAATTTATGCAGAAAATTTCTTCGTTGCTCTTTATGATAAAGAAACAGGGCTTTATAGCTTTCCCTATTTTGTAGATAAATTTGATCCAACCCCCCATCCTGTGGCTATGAAGAAAAGTTGTACCGCTTACGTCTTCCGTACAGGCAAACCATTACTGCTTACACAAGAGTTGTTCGATCAACTTGTAGAAAAGGATGAAGTTGAATTAGTAGGTTCAAACTCACCATCCTGGGTTGGTGTACCGCTTCAAACCCAATCCGGAACAATAGGAGTCTTGGTCCTTCAACACTACGAGAAGGAAAATGTGTATTCTGAATCCGATGTTAATTTTCTTTCCAGTGTGGGAAACCAGATTGCCATTGTTATGGAAAGGAAGATTGCCGATGATGCACTTCGTAAAAGTGAAGAAAGGTTCAGAACTATTTTTGATGAGTCCCCAATAGGTATTGAACTTTACAGATCGGACGGGATGCAGGTGGCAGCAAACAGGGCCTCATTAAAAATGTTTGGAATATTAGATCAATTTGAAATTATGGGATTTAATTTGTTTGAGGGTACCAGCCTGGACGTTGAAAAAACAGATAGGCTGCACAGGGGAGAACCAGTTGTATATCAGGTGGTTTTTGATTTTGAGAAAGTAAAACAACTTAAACAATATAAGACCAACAGGATTGGAAAAGCCTATTTTGATTATATCATAACTCCCCTCTTAGACAAAAAAAGCAAAATCATAAATGGTTATCTTTTGCAGGTACAGGATATAAGTGAACGTAAACATGCAGAAGAAGATTTACGGAAAGAACGGTTATTACTGCGAACAGTAATCGATAACATCCCGGATTCAATTTATTGCAAGGACACTTCCTACAGAAAGACACTTGCCAACAAGAGTGACTTACGGTATATGGGCGTGAATTCGGAAAGCGAAATTTTAGGGAAGACGGATTTTGATTTATTTTCCAAAGAGCACGCTGAAAAATCCTATGCTGTTGATCAATCTGTTTTAAATACCGGTAAACCAATACTCAACACTGAAGAATATTTGCTGGATGAGAATGGACAACAGCAATGGCTTCTTACCTCAAAACTGCCAATGAAAGATGATAAAGGTGATATTATTGGTATTGTGGGTATAGGCCGAAACATCACAGAGCGCAGACGTAATGAAGAAGCACTTAGTGAAAGTGAAAAACGATACCGCACGGTGCTGGAGCAATCTATAGAAGCAATCTATCTTTATGACTTACATACCAAAACTGTACTCGAAGCTAATCCTGCATTTTGTGATCTGATGGGGTATACCGCCGAAGAGGTAAAATCCTTAACGTTATATGATATCGTTGCCAATGACAAATCCAGCATTGACACATATATGCAAAAATTGTCATCCACCGGCGGAATGCCATTGGGAGAACGTATCTGGCGCAGAAAAGATGGCTCATCTGTTCAGGTTGAAGTAACTGCAAATAAGATTGAACTAAGTGGTAGGGAGATATTGTTTTTCGTAGGCCGCGATATTACTGAACGTAAAAGAGCAGAGCAGTCTCTGAAGGAAAGTGAAATAAAGTTAAATGTTATCCTTCAATCTACGGCTGATGGTATCCTGGCAATTGATGCAAACGGGAAAGTGATAAAAACAAATGAGCGGTTTGCACAACTCTGGCGTATTCCACAAAGTATAATTGATTCAGGCGATGACAATACCTTATTGGATTCTATTTTAGGGCAATTGATTGACCCTGATAAATTTATTTCTAAAGTGAAAATGCTTTACAATTCTTCTGATGAAGATTTGGATCAAATTTATTTTAAGGATGGGCGTGTTTTTGAAAGATACTCTGCTCCGCTTGTAATGCCAGATAAATCTTTAGGGCGTGTCTGGTCTTTCCGCGATGTTACCAAACAGAAACATGCAGAAGAAGAAGTAAATACTCGAAATAATCAACTTTCAAAACTAAATGCAGAAAAAGATAAATTCTTTTCAATTATTGCGCACGATCTGAAAAGTCCTTTCAACGGATTTTTAAATCTGACAGAACTGATGGCGGAAAGAAGTGATGAATTTTCTCTGGCTGAATTTGCTGAAAACAGTAAATTACTGAATGAATCTGCCCGCAATCTTTATAAGCTTTTGGAAAATTTATTGACGTGGGCGCAAATGCAGAGAGATTCAATAACTTTTATTCCTAAAGAATTCAATTTGTCTGACACAATTTTGCAGAATATTGAAATTATTAATCAAAGAGCTTCACAAAAAGGAATTACCATTATTAATGAAGTTCCGGCCAATGAGAGAATTTATGCGGATGAAAAAATGGTTGATACAATATTCAGAAATCTTTTATCTAACGCAGTTAAATTCACAGGAAGAGGCGGAAAAGTTTTTATTAAATCTGTGCTATCGGATAATGATATAATAATTACAGTTGAGGATACAGGCATAGGTATTCCTGAAAATGATATTGAAAAACTTTTTAAGATAGAAGAAAAAGTCAGTACGGTGGGAACAGATGGCGAATCCAGCACAGGTATAGGATTATTGCTCTGCAAGGAGTTTATCGAAAGAAACGGCGGTAATATTTGGGTGGAAAGTGAAAAAGGCAAAGGTTCTAAGTTTATTTTCACTTTACTCAAATCAATTTCATAAATTAATCACCTTTTATAATTAAACCAAACATTTGCTTTTAAATACTACAAAAACGATCTAGTCCCTTTTTCATCCCTTTGGGCGATTGATTCCCCTTGCTTCTTCGGGTAGTTTACAACGTGTTCTGTAAAATCTATTTCGATGAATAACAACCATTTAATTTTTTTAATAAAGTGAGGAAAAAATGAATAAATTAGTTTACTTTCTAATATTGCTTGGATTGATTGCCATGAGCCAACCTAACCAGGCACAGTTTAAAGATTGGGGGACCAAATTTGGTGCAAGGTATAATATACTTCTGCCTCAAAACGAATTTCAAAATGTCGGATTTGGGGTGAATGATAAATTATCATTCAGCGATTATACAATGTCCTGGTTACTTGAAGGTTTTGTTGGATTCGAATTAACACCTGCACTTGAGCTGGATATTAATGCCGGTTATGGTTCTTATGCAGGATTTGATGATTTAAAGGGATATTACAAATCTGAAATAATTCCTATCAATCTTCGTCTAAGAGTCTCGCCTTTTGATCTAAAGGTATGGAATCCATACTTTTATATTGGCGCAGGTATAATGCATTACAGCGTGAAATACCAGGAGTTACAAATGCAGGTTTCTCCCAATGAAATAAAAGAGGAGGCCTGGGCAGGAATATTCCCGCTTGGTATTGGTGCTGAATTCGCTCTCAGTGATAGGGTGTTGTTGGATATTTCCCTTGGTGGTGCTTTTACATCTACCACCAACCTCAACAACTTCAACAGTGGAAACAATACAATTGATACTTACATTAATCTGGGGGTTGGTTTAACATTCACCGGTGAAGGATGCTCCTCAGACAAAGATATGGATGGGCTGGGTAAATGTGAAGAAGAAAAACTTGGCACAGATCCAAACAATCCGGATACAGACGGTGATGGTTTAACTGACGGCGAAGAAGTTCATGGGGTAAATATGGATATAAAAGTGGTCGGAAAACCAGTTCAGACAAAACTTTGTAAGACGGATCCTTTAAATCCCGATACAGATGGTGATGGTTTGAAAGATGGTGAAGAGGTAATGAAATATAAGACAGATCCGTTAAATTCTGATACAGATGGTGATGGTTTGAAAGATGGCGAAGAAGTAATCAGTTATAAAACCGATCCGTTAAATCCTGATACTGATGGTGACGGATTAAATGACGGAAATGAAGTATTGACGTACAAAACTAATCCGTTAAATGTTGATACCGATGGTGATGGGTTAAAAGATGGTGAAGAAGTTAATGGAGTAAACGTTGAGTTAAAAGTAGTTGGAAAAGCAGCTGAGACAAAATTATGCAAGACTGATCCGCTAAATAAGGATACAGATGGTGACGGGTTAAAAGACGGTGAAGAAGTAATGAGTTATAAAACTGATCCGTTAAATGTTGATACCGATGGTGGAACCATTAATGATGGTGTTGAAGTTAACCGTGGTACCGATCCGCTTGATCCTTCAGATGATGTTGTAAAGATAAACGTTCCAATCGTTCTCGAAGGTATTACTTTTGCTTTCAATAAATCTGAAATCACTCCCGAATCAGATAAAATTCTGATGGGTGCACTTAAGACCCTCCAGATACACAAAGATATCGTGGTTGAAATTAGTGGTCATACGGATAATGTTGGCAGCAATGCTTACAACCAGAAGCTATCTCTGAGAAGAGCTGAAGCTGTTAAAGCATGGCTTGTTGCAAAAGGAATCTCCGCTGATAGAATAACTGCGGTTGGTTATGGTGAAGAACACCCGAGAGTTGCAAACGATACAGAAGATAACAGAAGATTGAACAGACGGATCGAGTTCAAACGAATAAAGTAATTTGACCTTAACCAAATTAAGGGTGTCCTCGGACACCCTTTTTTATTTAACCTGAAAAAAAAATTAAAGGTTTCAAACAATGAAAAAACTAATTTTATTGATACTAATTACGTTCATAACCTTATTGATTACTTCTTGTAATTCGAAAAATGATCCGGTTACTCCGACCCCGCAAGGGAATATTTACCTGACATCAAATCCTGCCGGGGCACAAATCTGGATGGATGGGACAAACACTTCAAAGACAACCCCGGATACTGTTAAAAATGTAGATGAAGCTGGGCACTCCATTACATTAAAATTACTGGAGTTTAACGATACGACTTTCTCTGTAAGTGTAAGCGGAGGACAGACGAATGTTGTGGCTACCGTAGTTCTTGTTTCAAATATTATGGCAACATTATTTGGTCCGGCTAGAATATATGAAACCGCCGGAACAAACACCGGACAACCAAGCGGACTGGATCTTTCAAGCGGTAAAGCCTGGGGAGTTAGTTCTGATTCAAGCAGTTTAGTAGATATTTATTACTCAAGTTCAGGATATCTTATTCAGAGTGCAGATCTTTATCCGAATCTTATCAGGCAGACATATTTCTTCATAAGTTCTAATGCTAATCTTTTTAATGGTGAAGATTCACCTTTAAAAAACACCGGAACATGGACAAATTCCATAGCCGACACAATGAGCAATTATGTTTTTCTTTATGACCATGATGGTCACTATTCAAAGCTTAAAATTGTTAACTCGGGTGGCGGCGTACCCGGAGAACCAGCATGGGTTGAAGTTCAATGGTATTATAATAACACATTACTCGATAACCGTTTTTAATTCTTAAGAGTTTATAACAGAAATTGTAATAATTTCATTGATTTGAAGCTGTCTCAAAGAACATTATTTGTCAGTCTGAGCTCCTCGAAGGCTGACATTTTTTTCCCCCAGTTCTTTTCATTTCCGCCCTGCAGCTAAAGTGAATAAAGCACTAAAAAAGTGGCAGATAAAAACTTCAAGAGTTAAAAATAATATGTTAGTTTCTTCGAGAAAACCATAAAGAACATTATTTACTCAGACAAAAGAATTAAGTCTTTTTTCGTCCCTTTGCCCGATTGATTACCTTTGCGTCTTCACGTAGCTTGTTGTGTGCTTCAATAAAGTGATTCTGTAAAAATCCCTTACTCAAGCGTATCTGTGTCTGCGAAAAATATTATTTGCAATTTTAATCAGCTTATTTATAAAGGAATATTTTCAATGATAAATCAAAAAGGAAATTTAATTTGGTTGGTTGTTATAGTCATTTCCATAGCCTCAGCCATAATTATTTTCAGTTGTTCTGATTCAACTTCACCCGAAGCCGGGCAAGGACAAATGAAGATAACAATGGTTGATGCCCCGGCAGGTTTTGACCAGGTAAATGTAGTAGTAACAGGGGTTGAGGTTCACAGATCCGGCTCTGATTCAAGCAGCGGTTGGTTCGTGCTAAACGATAGTATGGCAACTTATGACCTACTTTTATTAAGGAACGGTGCAAGTGTTGTACTTGGTAACCATTTTCTTGATGTCGGGCACTATACACAAATAAGATTAATTATTGGCGCGGGAAGTAACGTAGTCGTTAACGGAGTTATCTATCCTCTTGAAATTCCAAGTGGACAGCAAACAGGTGTTAAACTTAATCATTCCTTTGATATACAGAATGGACTTATATACGAGTTATTGCTTGATTTTGATGCCGAGCGTTCAATTGTACTTACGGGTTACGGACAGTATAAGTTGAAACCTGTTATCAGAGTAACACCGGTTGTAATCTCCGGAACCATCTCAGGTAAAATTAATCCGGTAAGCGCTGCTGGTTTTATTTATGCAATAAGCGGAACAGATACTGCGCTTACAGTTGCAGAACCTATCACCGGCTCATTCATGTTGATGGCTTTATCAGAGCAGACTTACAGAGTAGAAGTAGTCTCTTCAGACCTTGCGTATAATGATACAACCATTACCAATGTAAGCGTTGTTGCACAACAGAATACGAATTTAGGAACGATCAACTTAAGTGTTAAATAAATTTAACAATGGATAAAGGAATTATAGTTATGAAAAAAAATATATTATTTGGTTTATTTTTGGGTTTAATGATAATCTTAGCAAAACCAGTTACTGCTCAGGATCACGGATTTGGACTTGGAATAATTATAGGAGAACCAACCGGGTTGAGTGCAAAACTCTGGACATCAAAAGTCAATGCTTTTGATTTTGGCCTTGGCGTAGGATTGGGTGGTGATCGTATCAAATACAAGGGTTATTATAATAATTCAGGTCGTGTCCATTTTCATATGGATTATCTCTGGCATTCCTTTAATGCAATAAATTCTACAGAAAGATTTCCCGTGTACTATGGTGTAGGTGGAAGGTTCAATACAGGCGGAGGTTATGACGCTTCCATTGGTGTAAGAGGAGTAATCGGTATAGCATGGTTTCCTCGCTCAACTCCTATAGATGTGTTTGTTGAGTTGGTCCCGGTTTTTCAGCTAACCCCGCTTACAGGGTTGGGATTTGATGCTGGACTGGGAATAAGATATTTCTTTGAATAAACTTTTGCTCTTCATTCGGCAAAAGTGAGTCGGTCAGTACAATTTTATTGTTCAGATCATTTTTTGAATATCCTCAAAATTCATTTTTAATTCTGCAATTCATTCTGTAAAGGATGTAGTTCCTTTTTCATCCCTTTGGCTGATTTACATAATTACGCCGTCTATGTATTTTCATTAGTAAGCGGTAATGAAAAAATAATTTACCACACAGCTGAGTTAATTATGAAAAATTCAGAAATGATATTGAATAAAACTTCTGAGGTCCGCAAAAATCGTGGCTTTGAGAGGATAATAGTTTAGTTCTAATAATGTTTTGAAAACAGGAGTTGAGAATGGAAGTTCTTTTATATGTTTTTATCCCAATCATACTTTTGTTTCTTTTAGGAAGCAGAATTGTCAGACCGACTCAACGGGGTCTGACTGAGCGGCTGGGAAAATACAATCGTTTTGCAAATCCGGGATTTCACTGGATTTTCCCTTTTATCGAACGGATGTACAGAATTAACATCACAGAATCGATGATAAATGCTGAACCCCAGGAAATTATAACTAATGATAATTTAAATGCAAGAGTTGATGCTCAGGTTTATTTTAAAGTAAAAGCCGATGAAGAGAGTGTAAAAAATTCGATTTACAACGTGAATAATTACATGTACCAGATCGTCAATCTAGCCAGGACGACCTTAAGAAATATTATCGGGACACTTACTTTAAAATCTGCCAACAGCGAAAGAGGTAAAATTAATTCGGAGCTTCATAGAACCCTTCTTGATGAAACACAAAGCTGGGGAATCGAAATAGTCCGCACAGAATTAAAAGAGATTGACCCCCCGCCGGATGTGCAGGAAACAATGAACAAGGTTGTGAAAGCCGAGAATGAAAAAGTCGCTGCAATTGATTTTGCTTCAGCAAGAGAAACAGTAGCTGACGGAGAAAAACGCGCCAAGATTAAAGAAGCTGAAGGCTACAAGCAATCGAAAATATTACAGGCAGAAGGAGACGCTGCAGCCATAAAATTAGTGAATGAAGCGGCAGACAAATATTTCGTCGGTAATTCACAACTTTTAAAAAGACTTGAAACAGCACAGGCGGCTCTTGAGAATAACGCCAAGATAATAGTTCCCGCTAATCAACAGCTTGTTAATGTTATTGGAGATTTGGCAGGAATATTACCTCAGAAAAACAAACAAGAGTAGAAAAAATGTAGTGACTCTTTAACGCAATACTTTTTTCAAAAGAAACGGACATTAATGTCGAAACAAAATATTTCAAATTCAACTCTGAACCGGATAGCTTTCATTGGAAATTATTTACCACGCCAATGTGGAATTGCCACATTTACAACCGATTTATGTGAGGCAATTGCATCACAATACCCTGATACAACGTGTATTGCAATGCCGGTCAACGATATTTCATCCGGCTATAAGTATCCCGCCAGAGTAAGGTTTGAACTCACAGAAAAAGATATAGATTCTTACTTAAGAGCCTCGGATTTTTTAAATATCAACAATGTTGATATGGTATGCCTGCAGTTTGAGTATGGAATATTCGGAGGGAAATCTGGAAGCCACATCCTCGCACTGCTGCGTGGATTACGAATGCCAATTGTTACAACTTTACATACGATACTAAAAAGCCCGGATCCGGATCAGCGCAGGGTATTGGAAGAAGTTGCTGCATTATCTGACCGGCTGGTTGTAATGAGTAATCGAGGCACCGAATTTTTACACGAAATTTACGATGTTCCATTGGATAAGATTGATTTAATTCCACACGGCATTCCCGATGTACCGTTTGTTGACCCAAGTTTTAATAAAGATATATTCGGAGTAGAAGGTAAAATCGTATTACTAAGTTTTGGCTTACTTTCATCGAACAAAGGAATAGAAACTGTTATTTCTGCTTTACCCGAAATCGTCGCCAGTTATCCCAATGTTGTATATATAGTAGTTGGAGTAACACATCCACAGGTTATTCATAATGAGGGTGAAACATACCGTCTTTCTTTGCAATGGCTTGCTCAACAAAAAGGTGTGGAAAGTAATGTTATCTTTTATAACCGCTTTGTCAGTTTGGAAGAACTTGTAGAGTTTATAGGTGCAGCTGATATTTATATTACTCCTTATCTTAATGAGGCACAAATTACATCAGGAACCCTTGCCTATACATTAGGAGCAGGGAAAGCGATTATCTCAACACCTTACTGGTACGCACAGGAAATGCTTTCGGACGGACGCGGGGTTTTGTTTCCATTCCGCGATACCAATGCATTAGCAGAGCAGGTTATTAATTTATTGAATAACGAAGCAGAACGGCATGCAATGCGAAAACGTGCATACAAGTTCGGGCGTGCTATGATTTGGCCCGAAGTAGCTCAACGTTATATGGAAAGTTTTGATCGTGCACGTGCTGAACGCCGGCATTATATTTCACCAGGATTTATAGCCAAAGCACTTGATAAAAACCCGGGTGAGTTACCCCCGTTAAAGCTCGATCAATTATTCCGTTTGACTGACTATACCGGAATATTTCAGCATGCTCTTTTTACTGTTCCAAATTATTCTCATGGCTACACAACTGATGACAATGCACGGGCATTGTTAGTCAGCATTCTCTTACAGGAAATTGGCAGCAGCAAGAGTTTGGAATTAGCTTCCCGTTATCTTGCCTTCCTGGGGTTTGCATTTAATGAAAAGACAAAACGTTTTAGAAATTTTATGAGCTATCAACGAAATTGGCTGGAGGAATCCGGATCAGATGACAGTCATGGACGTGCACTTTTAGCATTGGGGACAGTATTAAATCATTCTGAAACTCCGGCACTTAATAGTATGGCCGGGTGGCTGTTTGAACAAACTTTACCTTCAATTCTCTTAACAACCAGCCCGAGAGCCTGGGCGTTTGCTCTTATTGGCATTTATGAATATTCACAAAAATTTGCAGGTGACAGCAGGGCGAGCCATGTGCGGGATGAGCTTTCAGGCCGGCTGCTTACATTATATAAAAATAATCGTTCTGATGAATGGCGCTGGTACGAAAAAGAATTATCATACTGCAATGCAGTACTGCCTCATGCTTTACTCATTTCCGGAAAATCAATGTCAAATAAATCTATGATTAATGCTGGATTAGAATCATTAAACTGGATTACTGAATTACACCGTGCAGATGCCGGGCACTTTGTCCCGATCGGTTCTAATGGATTTTATAAAGATGGTGGAGAACGTGCACGTTTCGATCAACAGCCGGTTGAAGCTCAGACAATGGTATCGGCATGCCTTGAGGCTTTTAGAATTACCGGCGACAAATTCTGGCACAAAGAGGCACACCGTGCATTTGAGTGGTTTCTCGGACGCAATGATTTAAATCTTCCAATTTACGATGCAACAACAGGAGGCTGCCGCGATGGTTTACACTCTGACAGATTAAATGAAAACCAGGGAGCAGAATCTACCCTGGCTTTTTTACAATCATTACTGGAATTACGCCTTGCAGAGCATTCACTTTTATCCATGGAGACAATAATAAAATGAACAATCAGCATGAAAAACTTTTTCACCGGAATAAACTAAACCCAATTCTAACTGCGGATAATTGGCCCTATCCAATTAATAGTGTATTCAATGCTGGCGCAACTTTGCTGCCCGATGGAAAAACGTTGTTGCTGTGCAGGGTGGAAGACCGGCGTGGACTTTCACACTTTTGCGCTGCCCGTTCTGAAAATGGAGTAGATAACTGGAAGATAGACACACAACCAACCTTATTACCTGATCCGGATAATTTCCCGGAGGAATTGTGGGGCATTGAAGATCCCCGTATCACTTTCGTTGAAGAATTAAAAAAATATGCAATCGTTTATACCGCATATACCAGGGATGGCCCCGGGGTTGCCCTGGCACTGACAGAAGATTTTAAAGAATTTGAACGTTATGGTCTTATAATGTCGCCTGAAGATAAAGATGCGGTTCTTCTTCCACATCGTATAGGGAAATATTGGGGATTAATTCATCGTCCGATTAGCGCACCCAGAGCACATATGTGGATTTCCTATTCACCCGATTTGATACATTGGGGAAGCCACAAGTTAATGATGAATGCACGGAAGGGTGCTTGGTGGGATGCAAATAAAATTGGTCTTTCACCGCCGCCTATCGAAACGCCGCAAGGTTGGCTCGTTATATATCACGGAGTAAAACAACCATGTGGTGGATGTATTTACAGGTTAGGACTTGCGCTGTTTGATTTAAATAAACCTGAGATTTGCCTAAAGAGAGGGAACGAATGGATTTTTTCACCGGAAGAACCCTACGAGCAACACGGAGACGTTGGCAATGTTGTTTTTCCCTGCGGATACACTATAGCACCGGATGGGGATACACTTAGAATTTACTATGGTGCGGCAGACACCTGCATTGCCATGGCTACTGCCAGTATTAAGGAAATGTTAAAGTGGCTCGATGAGCATAGTTCATAAAGAAAGGAAAGAATAATGAAAGCATTAGTATATCACGGGTCTGGTAAACGTGCCTGGGAAGAAAAACCAAAACCTGTAATTAAAGATTCGTCCGATGCGATTATCAAGATAACAAAAACCACAATATGTGGAACTGATCTTCACATCATGAAAGGAGATGTTCCTGAAGTAGTTGATGGCCTTACTCTAGGACACGAAGGTGTTGGAATTATTGAAGAAGCCGGAAAAGGAGTTTCAAATTTTAAAGCCGGTGACAAAGTTTTGATTTCCTGTATAACAGCCTGCGGAATTTGTGATGCCTGTAAAAAAGGAATGTATTCACATTGTGAAACCGGCGGCTGGATTCTCGGCCATATGATTGATGGAACACAGGCAGAATATGTAAGAATTCCTCATGCCGATACAAGTCTTTATCACATCCCGGATGGTGTAGATGAGGAAGCTATTGTAATGTTGAGTGATATTTTACCGACAGGGTTTGAATGCGGAGTTCTTAAAGGACAAGTAAAACCGGGAGATACAGTTGCAATCATCGGCGCGGGACCAATCGGGCTTGCAGCCCTGCTAACAGTAGAATTTTATTCCCCCTCTGAAATTATTATGGTAGACCTGGATGAAAACAGGCTAAAGGTTGCTAAAACTTTCGGAGCAACAAAACTAATCTCAAAAAATGCCGTAAAGGAAATAATGAAACTCACCGATGGCAAAGGTGTTGATGTCGCTATCGAAGCTGTGGGTATTGTTCCTACGTTTGATATCTGCCAGTCAATTGTTGCGGCAGGCGGACATTTAGCAAACGTGGGTGTTCACGGAAAACCTGTCGAACTTCATCTGGAAAAATTATGGTCAGCCAATATTACAATTACAACCCGGCTTGTCGATACAGTAACAATACCAATGTTGTTGAAGACAGTAATTTCAGGTAAACTGAAACCGAAGCAGTTAATCACTCATCATTTTAATTTGAATGATATAATGAAAGCGTATGATACATTTGGAAATGCAGCGAAAGAAAAAACCCTGAAAGTTATTCTCACAAATTAAAGAGTTGAAAATACAGAGTGGAGATTTTCATTGTATGACTCAATATTATTAGTTGTAGGTTTTACTTTATCACTTGTTATGTATGGTTACAGCGTAGTGGTGGAGTTACTTTCGGTAAACAATAAAGTAAGGATGTAATAAGAATAATTAAATAAAAATTAAGCCGGCTTTATTAATTTTAAAATACCTCATAAAACAATGGCAATAAAATAAAAGGAAAATTCAGATGTCTAACTTTGCAATTTATTTAATAGGGACGGTCATTTTAGTCGGTGGACTAGGACTGGCAGCCTATTTATTAGGTGCTACACCAATCTGGATTACCGTTGGAGTCTTTGTAATACTGGGTATTGGTATTATGGGCGGAGTGAGGAAGACCCGGCAGAAAGAAAAATCCGATTCAGAAAATTAGTATATATTATTTTGATCTAGTTAAACAAATTAAACAAAATATTGGGAGAAAAAATGTTTAAGAAAATTGCAGTTATAATAATTTTGTTCGCAACTAATGCATTATTGGCGCAGGATTCCCTTGCCAGCCATTCATTTGTAGGCGTTGAGACTTGCGGCATGTGCCACAAATCTGAAAAACAAGGGGAACAAATTGATATCTGGAAAGCCAGTGCTCATTCCAAAGCCTATGAAACTCTAAAAACAGCGGAGGCAGATAGTATTGCTAAAGCAAAAGGATTATCAACAAATGCAGTACTAAGTGAAGCCTGTTTAAAATGTCATGTTAGTGGATACAACATTAATGCCTCATTAAAAACAGCAAAATTCAAAATGGAAGATGGCGTACAATGTGAAACGTGCCATGGAGCAGGCAGTGATTATAAAAATCTTAAAACAATGAAAAATGAAAAAGAAGCAATTGCTAATGGTCTTAAAGTATTTAAAACTGATGAAGAACGTTTCGCATTATGCAAAGAATGTCATAATTCTGAAAGTCCGACTTTTGATTCAAGCAAATCCGACTTTTCAGAAATGTGGACGAAAATTAAACATGATATTCCTAAAAGCAGCAAATAAGAATTATTTATGGAATAAAGAAATATCGAATAAAAATTAAATGGAAATGAAAAGTCAATCTTATTCATTTCCATTTTTATAATTGTTTTAACTCCCAATTGAAACAAAAATTATTTTTCATTAATTCATTTTATTTTTATCATTTTCTCTCATTCAAAAGATGTAGTCCTTTTTTCATCCCTTTGTACCATTGTGTAGTATCTTATTACTTGATAATATCTTATATAAAAATTGCATAATAATGAGATTAAAAAATGATACTCGGAAAAGGTAAAATAGTTCAGCAATTTTCAAATTCTACTCATTCAATAGTGGAAAATTGGTACATCAAAAAGGCTAAACTTAAAAAGAAATACCCAAAATTAACTGATAATGATTTGCGATTTGATGAAGTGAAAAATGGCATGCTTTGGGAGGAACTTAAAATTAAGTTTTGCTTAAATAAAGAAGAATTGCAAAAAATAGTTTCAGAGATTTAATTTGGTTGATTAGAAGGTGGGATATTATGTTAAAGGAAGAAAAAACATAATCAGCAGATAACTCTCCTCTTTAATCAAGTTATTGAAACAATTGGGAATATTGCAAAATAAATTTGAAAAAGTTTTTGATATTTGTAATTCCTTGGCAATGAGCTACAACTACAAACCAAAAGACAAATCTTTTTAGCCGTGGGATCAACCGGAATAACCGACGATTCTTGTTTCAGGCTTATTACTAACTTTATTCAACTGATGGATGGACAAGTATTTCTGCGGATTTTCCTTCGTTGATCCATACATAAGAGGCATAATGATGTAGTCCCTTTTTCATCCTTTTGGTCTATTGATCTTAATAGTCTTTCAATGTATTCTAATGCAATATTAATGGTTAGTTAAAAACAAAGTGAGTTATAAAATGAGCAAAGGTCAAAACACACAAAAAGGTTCAAAGAAAGAACCATTGAAAACTATGAAAGAAAAAAAAGCGGCAAAAAGAGATAAAAAAAACGATAAAAACAAACCCGAATCTCTTGGTCAAAAATTAAAATAAAAAAAATGTGGTTTCCGAAAATAAATTACTCCTGGTTTTCGGAAAACCATTCTTATTTATTGAGGGGTTATTTAGAAAATATCTCAGCTTTGTTCATCAAGATTATTTAACAAAGCGCTTGCTATTCCATTTGTCCATCCGAATCCATCCTGCAACGGGTATTCTCCTCCGCCCGCATGGAGGGAGATATCATCCACATTGTATTTCTCAAACATTTTTCCGGTTCGGTTAAATACATTTAAATTTAAAGCCAGCCATCTTTCTTTAATTTTATCAGCAGTGTCATTAAAGCCATAATTTCTTAATCCCTTAATAGTTATCCACTGCAGAGGTGCCCATCCGTTTGGTGCATCCCATTGCTGTCCCGTATAATTTAATGTTGTAATAACTCCGCCGGCTCTTAAAAAATCTGATTCAATTTTTTCTTTAATGCATTTAGCAATTTCAGGTGTGGCAACCTTAAAATATAATGGGTAGCATGCTGCTAAAGAAAAAACCCTTGTCCTTTGTTTCGTTTTCCAGTTATAATCGAAATAGAATTTTTCCTTTTCATCAAAGAATATTCCATTTATTAATTCTTTCCTGGATTGCGCCGATCCTGAGAAAACTTCTGATCTATCACTATTACCCTTTAAATCCTGAAGCCTGGAAATTAAACTTTCTGCAAAATATAGCAGGCAGTTAAGATCAACAGCAAGAATTTCTGTGGCGACACAGCTTGAGATATTTATTTCATCCGTGAACCACCGGCTGGAAAAATCCCATCCCGATTCACATGCTGACCTGATATTTTTATACAGATTTTTTTTCTCTTCATCAGATATATTTTTTGCTAATTGGAAATCTTCAAAATAAGATTCTTCTCTAGGTAATTCTTCCGGATCAAAATACCTGTTTAAATATTTTCCATCAGAAATTTCAATTATGTGATCGCTATTAATTTCTTTATCCCCGCACCAGAAGGCATATTCTCTTTCAAGCTGCGGCAGGTATTTTAACCCGTAGTTATAATCATTTTTAAATCTACAAACCAGGTCAATCATTGCTGCAAAAAAAGGCGGCTGAGATCTTGTAATATAATAAACCCGGTTACCGTTGGGGATGAATCCTACTGTATCAATCAAATAAGAAAAATTATCTATCATGTTTTCAACAATTTTAATTTGATCATCGGCCAGTAGACCCTGCATTGTAAAGTAACTGTCCCAGTAATAAATCTCCCGGAACCTTCCACCGGGAATTATATATGGTTTTGGAATAGGAATAAGGGAACTGTGCTGATTAACATCCAAAAGGGGTTCCCGTTTCAATACTTCCCATAACAATTTTATATGTGTTTTTAAAGTTCGGTTTTCGGGCAGCTTTATATTTTCTACAATCTCGGACGGGATATCAAAATGTGAAAGCACAAAGGTCTTAAGATTAAAAGATGCTTTGTCTTTTTCTATTTCATAAAGTTTAGTTATTAATTCAGGATTATTTTTAGGTATTGAATCGACGAAAGTTTTAGAGTCTTTAAATATACCGGAAGATTGAACTGCTGTATATAATTTACCGGAAACCTGAATGTAATCTTCCTTTTTAAAATGCATTTAAAACTCCTCAAATCTGAATTTCTTCCTGATATTATTATAAAAGAATAATATTGAGAATAATATTGCCATAGGCACAAGCGAAAAATAAAATGCGGTTTGACCGCTGAAATGACCAAATATATATCCGGTAGTTAAAGATCCTGTAGTTCCGCCAAGAGCAGAAAAGATTACTATAAGTCCGCTCATTGCACTTTGCCTGTGCTTGGGTAGTATGCTGAGTATTGAAGAATTTAAAGCGGGGTAAATGGGACCGAGAAAAAGTCCGACAATAGGAAGTAAAAATCCAGCGAGCGGAACATCGGTCCAGTTATTTATAGAGCCAACTTCAATTCCTCTTGTAATGGGAAGAACAAGAATAACAAGCAGCATTGAGCAAAGGATGTTAGTTGTAAGTACCTTCATCCAAGAAAATTTTTTAATAAAGTACCCGCTGGCAATTCTTCCGAATGCAATTGCCCCGGCAAAGATACTTACGATCTGAACACTGATAGCATTCGGCATCTGGAGAATACTTTTATTAAATGTAGGCAGCCAGGTTTGAATGCTTTGTTCAATTAAGACATAAAGAAAAGCGCTTAAAATAAAAACGAGTACTAGAGGAAAACGAATAAGGGCAAGCATTTCAACGAACTCATGAACTATTGAGAATTTTTCTTCCGCTTTTGTTACTTCACTTTCATCCAGCTTTACAGTCAGCAAATTTAAAAATGCAAACAAACATAATGCAGCAAGCACCCAGTAAGTATTCAGCCAGCTTTTAGAAGCCGGATCACCATCCCCTATAAAAAATCCGAATATCCAGTAACCTGAAAGCACACCAACCTGGAATATTCCCTCCAGCACACTCATTACACTTGCGTGTTCATCGGCATTATCAGTCACAAGCCCGACAGTCGAATAAGCAGAAACTTTAATCAATCCGAAACTGAACCCTGTTGCAGCGAATAGGATTTTGGTCATCAAAAATCCGTCAAAAAATCTCATCCCCAGTGAAGCAGCTGTTACAACCAGCAATGCTGTTAACATTGATCTTTTATAACCATACTTTGGTATGTATGAAGCAAGAATGAAAGAGAATATTGCTATGGATAAATCTTTAAATGCCTCGAGCACACTTGCAGCACCCTCTGTTACGTTGTAATGAATTATCACCTGCAAAATGACAATGCCTACGCTGTTAAGCATCAATCCTATTACAAAGTAATTGATATAAAGAGACAGCTTGACTTTAAATTTCTGCATTGATACCTCGGAAGGATGTGAAATTGTAAGTGAACATTTTTGAAATTAAATATTTCTCTGTAATAAAACAAAATGTAACTGACATGTATCTTTAAACTTGAGTATTTGTTATCAGATGATTATTTTAAAAAAATCAATGCATTTAAAACCTTAAAAAAATAAGCGATTTGATAAAAATCGTTCGATTATTGTTTTATGATTTTGAAATCCTGGTGCGTTTACGTTCTCAAATGAAATTGCATACATCAACATATAAAAACTTTTCTCAATTTAATTTCAAAATTATTTCCCCACTAACTAATTCATTATTCTCAACATATCGGAGGAACTATGAGCGATTATTGTACTTCAAATCTTTGGCGGGGGGTACTACTTGCCATAACATTTTTGTTCTTTACTAATGGTTACGTTCTTGCACAAGGAACTATTTCGGGTAAAGTTATTGATAGTAAAGGGGATGGTATTCCGGGTGTAAATGTTATCCTTGAGAACACATCTATCGGTGCTGCCTCAAATGTAAACGGGGTGTATAAAATAGAAAATGTTCCGGCAGGTAATTATACAATAAAATTCAGTGCTGTTGGGTTTAAATCACAGGAATTTACTGTAACTGTAAACAGTAACCAGACAACCGAGCAAAATGCTACGCTGAAAGAAGATGTATTACAAATGGAAGGAGTTGTAATAACAGGTACAGCGGGTGGTTCGGGAATACAAAAGAAAGACGCAAGTTTTTCAATAACATCAATTTCTCCAAGACAGCTGGAACAATTAGCCCCACCAAGCACCGCAGCAGCATTAGACCTGGTTCCCGGTGTTTGGTCGGAAAGTTCCGGCGGAGTAGCAGGAGCAAATATTTTTGTAAGAGGTTTGCCTTCCTCAGGAGATGCACCGTTTGTAACGATGTCTATAAACGGAGCTCCAATTTACGGAACACAGACACTTTCATTCTTTGAACAAAGCAGTATATTCCGTATTGATGAAACCATAGCTAATACCGAGGCGGTACGCGGCGGACCAAGTTCAGTATTTTCAAATGGTGAATCAGGATTAACTACTAACTTCAATTTAAAAAAGGGAACCGATCAGACACTTGGGTCGGTTAAATACACAACTACTGATTACAGTCAGCAAAGATTTGATGCGGTTTTAAGCGGTCCTCTTGGACAGAAGTTTTATTATATGGTTGGAGGTTATTACAGAACTTCCCCGGGAATCAGAAATACTGAATTCAATTCTGAAAAAGGTGCACAGGCCACCGTACAGTTAACCAAGGTTTTTGAGAAGGGAGTTGTTAATGGTTTTGCAAGACTAACTGATGATCATGGTCAGTGGATACTGCCGATGGCTCTTAGTACTGGAAATAACGAAGGTACATTCTCTCCTCTGGGAAATTCAACCCGTTATAGAATGTTAAGAATAAATGCCCAGGGAGACAGTGCGAATTTTGATTTTTCTGACGGACGTGGATGGAAAGGTCTTGTTAGCGGACTTAATTTTGACTATGGTTTAGGCAGCGGCTGGACGGTGAGAGATAATCTTTCTTATACCAAAGGAGATGCCAATACTTTAGGATTTGTACCTAATGGAAGCCCTATGGCAGTTTCAACTTTATTGTCTAAGTTGGGCACCAGTTCTATTATGACCCAAGGGGGTAAGACACTTACATCAGGTTATGTACAAAGCTATGGATTTTGGGTTGTACAAAAACAACTTGAATCAGTTACAAATGATATAAGCTTAACAAATGAAATAGGTCAACATAAAATCACACTTGGTTCCTATCAGTCATTCTGGTCTTCACAGGATTTTTGGACAATCGGAAATCATGTGCTAGTTCAAAATGTTGCAAACGGCGACATTATCAAAAATGTTTCTCCGGACAGTGTTGCAGGAAGCTGGAACTACGGTCTTAATGAAGCCGGAGATTCCAGGATGACAGCAGTTTATGCCGGTGACTCCTGGCAAATGACAGAAAAATTAAGATTAGATCTTGGTGCACGTTATGATTTCTTTAATCTTAATTTTACACTAGATGCAGGTTCCTGGCCGGACGGAACAATAGATAAAGTTGCTAATCTTGATGGAAATGATTGGGCCGGGACAGGCGCTCTTAACTATCAGTTTACAGATAATATCGGAGTCTTTGTACGTGGATCAAAGGGCTCCCTGTTCCCCAACTTTGATCAGGTTAGAGATGGAGATTTGTATAACTTAAAGAGCGGCACACAAACCAGGGATGCCGGCGGAAATGTCACTAGTGTTAAAGGAACTGTGAAACCCAATCTGTTTAACCAGTTTGAACTAGGAGTTAAAGTAGATCAGGAACTCTATAGTTTATTTATTACAGGATTCTTAAATACAGTTGAAGTCTATGATGGAGATGTTGGTGCTACAAGAGTAGCTGCTCTATTAAAGACACGAACTTTAGGAACGGAAATAGATGCAGGTTTGTATGTGGATGCATTCAGGTTGAATCTTATTGCTACTATTCAGAGTGGAAAAATCACCGAATCTGCAAAAGCTCCCGAAACAGTTGGAAATAAAATCTGGCGTCAGCCTGATTTTCAGTTAAGGGTTGCACCAAGCTATGATTTTCCATTGAGTAACAGCATTACCGCTTCATTGTATGGTGCATTCAGGTATGTTGGAAAACGCTGGGATGACAGGGATAATGCATTTCAATTGGATGCTTTCACCAAACTGGATTTTGGAATTAATGTAGCTACAACAAGCGGTATAACATTTAATGTTAGCGGCGATAATTTGGGTGACTCTCATGGCTTAACAGAAGGTGATCCTCGTGATCCGAATTCGAGTAACGGACGTCCTATTTTAGGTCGTTCAATTAGGTTTGCAATTGGAGTAAATTTCTAAGTTATTATTTCAGACTGAAATCCTTTATTATAAAAGCCCGGTGAAATTGCCGGGCTTTTTTAATTAATAATATCTCTTTGAAAAGAATGAAAAAAACACAAATAAATGAATTCAACACATTAAAAGGACTTAAATATCTTGATTGTTTTGAATATCAATCTTTACACTTTTGTGATGATTATTAGTAAAATAATTATAAATATATAATCATAATTCCTGCACACATTTCCTCAATAGTTGATTTCTGAGTCGGGGAGAATCATTTTTGAATAAATAGGAGCAAAAATGAAAACATTATTATTTACTTTACTAATGTTAATTTTTATTTCTTCTCTCAGTTTGTCTCAAAATGCCTGGTATAATCAGAACTCCGGAACGAGTTCTATTCTGCAGGACGTTTATTTCGTTGATCAGGATTATGGCTGGATAGCTGGGGCGCATATCATCCTGCATACAACAGACGGAGGAACTACCTGGGCTGAACAGCCGGCACCTCCTGTTCAGATTTTTTATGTAGACATATTCTTTCTTGATAGAATGAACGGTTGGGCTTGCGGCAACGAGGCAAAAATTATTCATACTACTGATGGCGGAAATACCTGGGTTGATCAACCAAATCCTTATACATTCCCGAATCCGATTTTATACTCAATCTATTTTGCTAATGCCGATACAGGGTGGGCAATTGGAGGTGATCAGGGGGTGTACCCCAATTTTACAAATCGGAGAGTAGTTCTTTATACTACTAATGGTGGTAACACCTGGGATTTTCAATACAGCGAATCGAATAAAACTCCTTTGTACTGTGCTAATTTTATTAGCGACACTGAAGGATTTGCTGCGAGTAAATTTGGAGATGTCATTCATACATCAAACGGCGGAGACACCTGGGTTGAAACCACACCCGTTTCATCTTATGAACTTGATGGAATCTATTTTGCTAATTCCAGCACAGGCTGGGTATCCGGAGAATATCTTGGTGTACCTCATGTCGCATCTATTTCAAAAACTACTGACGGTGGAAACACATGGGAAACTCAATCATTCGGTACAGACGAGTATATTCAGGATATTTATTTTGTTGATGAATTGTCAGGCTGGGCTGTTGGAGGATCATTTGGTGGTTCCGGAACATCCACAATTCTTCATACAACAGACGGTGGAGAAAGCTGGATTTCGCAAATCTCACCAACGACGAACGCACTTTACGGATTATCCTTTGTAGATGGGAACCATGGTTGGGCGGTTGGATTTGGCGGAACGACAATTACTTATACAAATCCGGTACCGGTTGAACTTACTTCGTTCAGTGCTTCAGTTACCGGAAGCGACGTTCAACTAAATTGGCAAACCGCAACCGAAAAAAATAATTCAGGATTTGAAATTCAAAGGTCAGATGTCAGAGATCAGAAATCAGAAACACTAGATTGGAAGAAAATAGGTTTTGTTGAAGGATTTGGAACAACAACAGAAGAACGTACTTATTCTTATGAGGATAAAAATATTTCATTGGGGAAATATCAATACAGGTTAAAGCAGATTGATTACAACGGAAGTTTTAAATATTCAAATGTAGTTGAAGTTAATGTATTGGTACCAACAGAGTTTTCACTTTCTCAGAATTATCCAAATCCATTTAATCCTGCGACAACTATCAATTACTCTATACCCAAAGATGGATTTGTGAATGTTGTTGTTTTCAATTCAATCGGGCAGGAAGTAAAAACTCTTACGAATAACTATAATAAGGCTGGTAACTATAAAATAAATTTCGATGCTTCCGGACTTTCAAGCGGAATCTATTTTTATAAAATCACATCAGGAAATTATTCGGCCGTTAAGAAAATGATTCTACTGAAGTAAATAAAAAAAATTATGAAAATGGAATAATATTTTAACTAAAATCAGGAGTATAAAATGCTGTTGGTAATCAAGTGTTGTTTTAACTTAAGATTAGCTCTCTCGATATTATTTTTGTTTTCAGTATCCGGATTAACCTTCCCAGAAAACATTTTAAATAATAATAAAATTGTTAATGATAATCCGCCACCAATATTGACCGAAGTCGGAAGCTGGCAAGTAGGCTTATTTAAGGAATGTGCAGTTGATGAACAGCGCGAACTTGCATTTATAAGTTCCGGTACAAAAGTTCTGATATTTGATATTTCAAATATTAGTTCTCCGGTTTTGCTCAATGATAATATCAGTGCCTCGGGAACAATCAGCGATATAGTTTATGATTCTTCAGCACAGCAGTTATATCTTGCTTTAAATGAAAGAGGAATCGAGCTTTGGGATGTTTCAAACTTTAATGATCCGCAGATGCGCAGTAGTATATTGCTGGATTATCTCGGCTCTACTGTACCTGCCGAACAGATAACTTATAAACCCGGTTACATTTTTGCCGCTGCGGGATTTGGAGGAGTAATCACAATTAACATCTCAGATCCTTCAAATCCCTATCAGTCATTCCAGGTTACATATCTTAGTTCTTCAGATGCTGTGGCAATAAATGAAACCGGAAATGTTTTAGTAACAGCAAACAGTATTCATACTGCTTCATTTAACGTTAGCAGCGATGGTTCACTAACTTTACTTTCTGATAATGTCTTCTATGAAGATGTGGGCGGTTCTGCAATCAGTATAAAAGGAAATTATTCTTACCAGGATGTAAATGGCGTTCTGTATATAATGAACGTTAACTCATTGGAAGCCTCTCTTGCGAATTATTCTTTAATCGGCAACGCTACCGATGTCTATTCTATTGCAATTTCGGGAAATGAACTTTACAATGTTGATCCGTTTTTCGGAATAGAAATATTTGATATCTCAAACCCCACTTCACTTGTTTTGCAGGGAACTTATCAGACCCAATGTCTTGATATTAGTTACATTTCCGGCCAGGTTATAGTACCCGATGTTATTGGAATGAACATTATAAATGTTTCTGATCCTTCGTCTCCACAGCTTACATACAGCTATGCAACTACAGGAGGTTACAGCGGATATGGAATGAAAGTGATGGGAAATTTTTGCTATTACCCGGCAAGCAGCGGATTAGATGTGCTTGATATTTCTGATCCGGAAAATCCTGTTCTTGTTGGAATAAATCAACCTGCCTCCGGGTATGATGCAGCAGCAGCATTTAATGGTAATTATGCATATGTAACTAATAACCTGAATGGCTTTAGGGTTGTGGATATTTCTAATCCGGAAGACCCGGTCACAATCGGGATCAGTACAGCCGGAAATTTTAATAAGATAATTTCAGCAGGAAACTATATTTATGTAAATGATGAGCTGACAACATTAAAAATATTTGATGTGAGCGATCCAGCCTCACCTGTTCAGGTTGGTTCGCTGGGAGGATTTACAGATTACCTGAGCGATATTATTTATTCAGACGGATATATTTATGCTTCTGTGGCACGCTCAGGAATGGAAGTAATCGATGTATCTGATCCCACACAACCAACCGTGGTTGCACAGTACGGGCAGAATGTCTGGTATGAATATCTCACTAAAAAAAATAACTATGTCTATATTTCCGAAGATGCAAGCGGCTACGGTCGCAAAATTGATATTATTGATGTGTCTGATCCTTTAAACCCTGTTCTTGCAGGTTCAAAATCATTCCCTTCCAATCATCCGTCACCCTATTTTATGAAAATTATAGGAAATATTTTATTTGCTGCAGATTTTGATCCGTTCATAACTTTCCTCGATATTTCAGATCCGGTTAATCCTGTAGAGATTGGCTTTCAACCGATTCTGGATACTTATAGAGGTTTGGATGCTTCTAATGGAAATATTTATATCGCTACATTTAATGCAGGCCTTCACATTTATGATGATCCGTTTAACATAACTCCCGTTGAACTAGCTTCATTCACTGCCAGTGCTGATGATAATAATGTTACCCTCAATTGGCAGACGGCGACCGAAACTAACAATTCCGGATTTGAAATTCAGAGATTAGATTTCAAAAATCAGAAGTCAGAAAATCCAAATTGGAAAAAGATTGGTTTTGTTGAAGGAAACGGAACTTCAACAAAAGAAAATAATTATTCTTTTACTGATAAAGATTTAAATGCGGGAAATTATTCATACCGGTTAGTACAGATAGATTTTGATGGAACA
>CAWFHZ010000010.1:0-292344 GCA_963815785.1 uncultured Ignavibacteria bacterium | reverse complement strand
GGTAAGGAGGAATCTACAATAATATTAAGGCACGATGTTGACAGGTTACCTGAGAATGCATTGATGATGGCTGAGATAGAAACGGAGTTAGGAATACGGGGCACTTATTATTTTCGTATTGTACCGGAATCTTTTGATATTGAAATAATGAGGAGTATTGCACTTTTAAGTCACGAAATAGGTTACCATTACGAGGATGTGGACCTGGTTCTTAAGAAAACACAGGACGGAAAAATTCAATTTGATAAAACAGGATTAAGAGAAGGGTTTACAGACAAATTAATAGATGCGGCGTGGGAATCATTCAAAACCAATCTTGAAATAATGAGAAAAATTTATCCCGTAAAAACTATATGTATGCACGGTTCCCCGCTGTCAAGATACGATAACAGGCTCATCTGGCAGAAATACGATTACCGTACACTGGGTATAACAGCAGCGGCTTATTACGATACTCCGTGGGATGAATTCGCTTACTTCACCGATACCGGAAGAAGATGGAACGGTGAGAGTGTAAGCATACGTGATAAAGTTAACTCAGCTCATAACTTCAACTTCCGCACAACAAATGATATAATAAATAATGTGGGACAGCTCCCGCCTAAAATTATGTTCACCATTCACCCGGAACGCTGGAGCGACAACCTTGTAATATGGACAAAACAGCTTGTAGGTCAGAATATTAAGAACATTGTGAAAAGAGTACTGATAAGAGGGTAGGGGAGGTGGATTGACAATTGAGGATTGTCGATTGATGAATGTGGATTGTTGATTGAAGAATGTTGGGTTAGAAAAATATTCTTTATTCTACAATTCATCTTTATAACAGAAGCCCCTGCAATCAGCAACAGTAAATCGGGCATTAATATAAAGGCGAATTATGAATTAATGCTAAAAAATTAAAAAAAGGGACCAGGGAGCGATGAAAAAAACGGATCTAATAAACAGAACCAAACAATTTGCCCATCGTTGCGTAGAGGTGGCAGCTGCACTTCCTAACACCTATCTTGGTAACCATATAAAAGGTCAATTAATCAGATCCAGTACTTCTGTTGCAGCGAATTACAGGGCGGTTTGTTTATCACAAAGTAAAGCTTCTTTTATATCTAAAATCAGTATAGTTATTGAAGAATGTGATGAAACTGAATTCTGGTTGGAATTTACGATTGATGAACAACTTTTGTTAACGGATGAAGTAAGACAAATTAAAAATGAAGCTCACGAGCTGGCATCAATTTTTATTGCATCCAGAAAAACAGCAAAAAGAAATTTGTGAAAGAAAAATTAAGGATTGATTATTTTCGATTGATGAATTCCCTCACAGGCGGATCAGCCTTTGATTGAGAAGAAGGTTGGGTTTGATTAATATTCGTCAATCGACAATATTAAATCGAAAATTCATCTGTATACCAAAGCTCTCTGCCCTCACGCGTCTCCCTCTCTTCGTCCTCCGACTTCCGTCCTCTGCCCTCCATCTCCCTCTCTCAGCCCTCCGTCATCCCGCTCCTGTCCGTATTCACTTCCACCCTCGTAATATCCCCGTTTTCGTTCATCGAAAGAACAATATTTCTTACCTCAACCTTAAAAATATCCCCCAGCTTTTTAAAAGATTTATCAATAAATTTTCCCTTCACATCATCTTCAAATTCTTTGGATGTTTCTGCCCGGTTTATATTAAGAGCAATATTATTTATCAGGTCTTTGTTCTTATTTGCTATTTTTTCGGCAAGCCGGCTGGTAAGGTACTCCCTGGTATAAGTAATTTCATTTTTATATAACCTGCCCCATTTAATAAGAGTGGGTTTACTCACCTTTAATGTATTACTTATTTCGTCATAAGAATTCCCGTCAACCCTCAGCTCAATAAACTTATCTATTGTTTTACGACTTAACATCAGTTATCCCTTTGATATTTTTCCTCTTATAAAATAGTTAAATTTTAGTAAAATTTTAAAATCGGGGTAATACATTTATTAAAATCTTGGCTTATAAGGCTGTTCAATCAATAAAGATACGGTCAAATTTCTAAAAGCCTCCTGCGATGCTAAAGTTAACAAATAGTAAACTTTTTTCACTAAAAAATAAGATTAGAAAACAAAATCGAATAATTATTTAAAAAATATCTCAATTAATTTTTACCCCGATCGCTCTGGTTTTTTTATTTATTATGCTTTGCAGAATTTTTCAATTCGATTGTCCCTAGCCCAAGCCAGAGTAAAACGTTGGATGAAATATCTTTGGAGAACTGTGCAAGGAAAAGTGCAAAGAGGAAAAAGAATATCATAACCGGTGAAAACCTGTATGAATAATAAAAGATGAGATACAGGAGAAAGAGAAATACCAGCAGTCCTGCCGCACCAAGCTCCGATGCAAACTCAAGAAAAATATTATGCGGATAGTTTATATAATTTGAAAGACTGTTTCCATTATAATTTTTAAAGCTTCCGAAACCCTCACCGAAAACGGGGCTATCATAAAACATCTGCTCAGCAACATCATACCCGCCGAGATGACTTTGAATAGACTCATCACCTTTAAATTCCATTCCTTCATAATCCTGCAGCACTGAGTATCTTGCTGTAACTGGATTGCTGCCCGGTACGAAGAATATTATTGTAAAGATCCCGATTGCGCAGGCTGCAGCAAACAAAATAAAATTGAACGGCTTCAGTTTTTTTGTAAATAAAAGAAATAAAATAAAAAGAACCGCAATACCTGCAGCCCCGATTGTACCTGCCCTGTAGCCGCTTAAAAGAAGTCCTGTAAAAGAAAACAGCACACCCCAGAAAAGAAAGATAATCCTGTTCCTGTCTTCCGCTGAAAGCTGGAAGAAGGCAAGGACAATAAACACGCTTCCGATAAACCTGCCGTATATAACGTGGCTCCAGTCGGTAACACTTATATTAAATGAACCAAGGTAATGGAACGGGCGGATGATTAAGACAGCTATAACAGATAAAACTGAAAAAGTAATTACGGAAATTAAAAATACTTTTACGCGGCGTCGTGATAATGTCCTTGTAAGATAACCGAATGCATATACAGCAGGCACACAGCCAATTAAAAAATTTAAAAGCTTAAGCGCACCGTAACCGGGATTTGATGAGTATGTAATTGTAACTGCAAAGTATGCTGTTAGTATGCCGAATAAAATATTTAGTCTTTTTGAAAACAGCAGTGAAAGGATTCCCTTACCCTGCACCTCAGCAATACTTAACCCTGATGGTTCTTTTACAACCGAGTCTGCTGTATTCAGCTTGTTCTTTGTAAGGTGAATATCATAAAGTATTAGTGAGAGAAGAACCACACTGCATAATATTTTCAGAATAAACAATGTTATTGTAAAGTGTGAAATGGTTGCAGTGAATACATCCAGTATAAAAAAGTTAACGAGTAAGAATTCTCTTAAATAGGTTTTATAGTCTGTCAATATGTTACGGGTGTTTGTTTAGGGATAAATTTACTAAAAAAAGAAGTGCCTGTCATTTAAGGGATTCTTCAAATCGTACAGATTTCTCAGTCGTTCCTCCTTTGAAATGACGGGTATAATTGCAGTCATTTCGACCAACGGAGAGAAATCTCCTCGTTAAAATCTATCCTTCCTTTTTTTCTGCACATAAAAAGAATTGCGCATGCCTGCCGGAATAGGCAGGAATAAAAATTTTATAAAGCGAAACGTTAAAAGATAAATTTTGTTTGACCCCGCTTTGGCGGGGGAGTTTATTTATCTTAGTGAAGCGGAATAAAATTTTAGCAATTATTTTTCACGCCGTGGCAGGATGTTCTTTTGTAACTTTTCTTGCGCCAAGAAAAGTTAGTATAAAATAAAAAATCAATTAACTAATTATAAACAACAACGCTTAATAAAATATCAAAGATTTCTCGCTAACGCCTACCTGCCGTTAGGCAGTTCCCGTTTATCGGGAGAGAAATCTTTCCTTGAAAGGATTGAACTGTCTCTCCATACCCGGGCTTACAATGTTCCAATATCACAACATCCTTTCTGGATGAAATTATAACTAAATTGATTTTGAAATGTTAGAAACTCGGTGTAAATTTGTATAGTTTTTACGTTGAATGGGCATCTTCAGTAAAAACAACATCAGTTGTACTTACATTTTTGAATAATCCTTATTAATTAACCGGCAGAGTTTTTGATAAGCAGGAGCAAATGAATAAACCATATACAATAATAAAATGATAAAATTATAGGGGCATTCCAGGATGCGCGATTCTGTGCGAAGTTCGAATGAAATAGTTTTACAATCTTTTTCCTTTCCAGCTAAGGAAAAAAGTTTTGCTTTCATTAATAATGTTCCGCAGGAACTTTCAGAGTTTATCTCGGCAAATATCGATTCTTCCCCCGGGCAAACAAAAATAGTTGAGGTTCAGTCGCGATTTGAAATTGAAGAAATAAAAGATAAAGAAACTTTAAACATCGTAAACCTGAAAAGAATTAATGATATCCGCCACCTGAATAAATTCTTTGAAACTGTGAACACAGTTCTTCCTTATGATGGAGTATATATCGGGTGTGTTGAGACAATTGAACTGCGGAAGGAAAGAATTTACAGGAAGTTTACCCCGTTTGTTGCTCGCCATTTTTATTTTTTGGATTTTATCTACAAAAGAATATTACCAAAATGGAAACCGACACGTAAAATTTATTTTGCTCTTTCAGAAGGAAGAAACAGGGTTCTTTCAAGATCCGAAACATTCGGAAGACTTATTTCCTGCGGTTTTAAGATTTTATCATATAAAGAGATCGGGAGCAATCTTTATTTTGCCGCAAAAAATATCAGCGGTCCTGCCTACGATGAACATCCAAGCTATGGTCTGATTGTAAAGCTTAACAGGATTGGTCAGAATGGTAAACCTATAAGCGTATATAAAATCCGTACTATGCATCCCTATGCGGAATATGTACAGGAATATGTTTTTAATCAGAATAATATTAAAGAGGGCGGAAAGTTCAATAAAGATTTCCGCATTACGAGTTGGGGAAGATTTTTGCGGAAATTATGGATCGATGAGCTTCCGATGATATATAATTTTTTAAAAGGTGATCTTAAACTTGTCGGCGTCAGACCGTTAAGTTCTCATTACCTTAGTCTGTATACTGAAGAGCACAAAAAGAAACGATTAAAATTCAAACCCGGACTGATACCGCCGTACTATGCAGATATGCCCAAAACCCTTCCGGAAATAATGGAATCGGAGTCACGTTACCTTGATCGTTATTCTAAAAATCCTGTCAGGACAGATGTAATATATCTCTGGCTGATCTTTAAGAATATTGTATTAAAGCGGCAGAGAAGCTCGTAGAGCAGGAGTAGGAGAGACTAAGAAAGGACTTAGGGAGAGGGAGGTCGGAAGTCAGTAAAAGAAGGGAACAAATCAATCACCAGTCATTTCGATCCCGATTTATCGGGAGAGAAATCTTATTCCTCAGGAAAAGATATCTTCCGCCAGAGGCGGACAGGCTCCTCATTCCATTAGTCGATATGACACTACCCGATGTTGTCATTTCGACGACCCTAAGGGAGGAGAAATCTTTTTGGGAGTTAGATTTCTCAGTCGTTCCTCCTTCGAAATGACGGGTACTAATTGAAGTCATTTCGAACCTGACTGCCGTCAGGCAGGCGTGTGAGAAGTCTTGGTTATCCAGTCATCCTGGGATTGCCTGTCTCGTCTTTAGGCAAATCGAAGATGAACATTTGTCATTCTGATGAATATCAGAATCTCTTCCGTCATTTCGACATTTATCGGGAGAGAAATCTTATGCAGCGTCATTTCGAACCTGACTGCCGTCAGGCAGTTCCCGATTTATCGGGAGAGAAATCTTACTCCCAGGAAAAGATATCTTCCGCCAGAGGCGGACAGGCTAATCACTTCCTGACTTCTTCACTCAGTCACTCCATCACTCTTTCTCTAAGTCACTCCCCCTGCCGACCTTGCTTCCATTACTTAATAAAGTTTATATTTTAAGTGCTTATTAATAACAAAAAATAAATAATACATTGAAAATTAAATACCCTGCGCTGCTAATGATTTTATTTGCGACCGGTTCGGCCTTTGCTCAGATTGTTTACACGCCTGTAACCAGCGATGTTTATAATTTCCTTGAAAGACTTTCGTTAAAAAAGATTATAGAATTTCACAACGAGGTGCTTCCGTTACCGCGTAAACTTATTGCGGATGAATTAATTCAGGCGTCAATGAACGAAGAAAAACTTAATGAAACTGAAAAGAAGCAGCTTGAATGGTACGAAGAGGAATATGCCTATGAAATGAATCTTCAGCAAAAACAGAGATGGTATATTTACAATTACAGTGATTCGCTGTTCAGGGTTGCTGTATGGCCTGTGGCAGGTTATGGTATTTCCTCTGCCGGCGGGAAAACAGGACGTAAAAGATGGTGGGGAGCCGGTTTCTTTGGTACATATGGTGACTGGTTCGGGGCTTCGCTGAACCTGAGGGACAACGGTGAATACGGGGATAATGTTGACAGGACAAAATCTTTTTCCCCTCTAACCGGTGCGGCAATAAAAAATGCGCCGGACGGAATTGAGTATACGGAACTTACTGGTGCTATTAATTTTAGTCTGCCCTCCGGCAAAGCAGGGCGGAGCCTTGGTTCTATTTCACTTGTCAAAGAACCTCTTGAGTGGGGACATGGAAAATTCGGACAACTTATTCTGTCTACCAAACCACCTTCATATCCATACATACGTTTTGATCTCCACCCGGTTCCGTGGTTCAGGTTTTATTATATACACGGCTGGCTGAATTCACTGGTGCTCGATTCATCTAAGTTTTATTATGCATATCCTAACAGCATTTCCCCGAGGCTGAGAAAGGCGTATCACTCCAAATATATTGCAGCTAATTTTTTAAGTATAACTCCCGCAGAATGGCTTGATCTGTCACTGGGCAACTCAGTAATTTACACAGGCGATCTGCGCCCGGAGTTTTTTATTCCTTTTATGTTCTTCAAGTTTCTTGATCATAATACCGGGAGACTTGATGTTGAAGACAGTAACGGGCAGATGTATTTTGATGCGGCGGTCAGACTGCCTGAAACATTTGTTTTTTACTCAACTGTATTTATAGATGTAACCGAAGTGCGTAATGTTCTTAAAAATGATTTCAGCAATACGTGGTATGGTTTAACAGTCGGCGGGAAAAAAATAGATTTGTTTATTCCGAATCTGGATATAAATATTGAGTATACCCGGACGTCTCCCTGGCTTTACGAACATAAGGATGAAGTAACCACTTACAAGCATCTTAACTATCCATTGGGTGACTGGCTGGGACAGAATGCAGATCAATTAAGTCTGAAGCTTGATTACAGATTTTCACGCGGACTGGATTTCTCTCTTGCTTATCAGAACATAAGGAAGGGAGGACTTAAAGATATTGTTTATGCATATGAGAAAATGGAGACTGAGCCGTTTTTGTACGGTCCTGTGAGAAAGGAAAGTGCGGTTGAATTTTCTGTTTCTTACGAAGCACTGCATGATTTATTCGGCAGGTTAAATTACAGGTATTCGGATATTAGTGATGAAGATCCTCTCCGCACTCCTTCATACCTGTTAGGGAAGAAAAATTCTTTTTCTATTACTGTTTCATACGGGCTATGATTGGGTAATGAGGGATGAGGTCAGAGGTCGGCTTCGATGAGAATGCCTCTGCCAAAGGCAGACAGGTTCGGCAGATATAACGATCTTTATTTTCGTGTCATTTCGAACCTGACTGCCGTCAGGCAGTTCCAGACTAGTCGGGATGAAGTCAGATGAATAGGTCGGAAGAATACCTTGGCAGACAATGGCATATAACAATCTTTCTTCGTCATTTCGAACCTGACTGCCGTCAGGCAGTTCCAGACTTAGTCGGGATGAGAAATCTAACGTAGCATTTCACAACAGATATCTCACCCCGATAAATCGAGGTTCGATATGACAGTGTCTGCTACTGGTCATTTCGAATCCCGCGGAGCGGGGAGAGAAATCTTATTCTTCCAATGAAAAGATATCTTCTGCCAGAGGCGGACAGGCTCGGCATTCTATTCGTTATATGACCCTGCATTGTTATAATTGTCCATTGAGATTTGATCTCTGATCTCCGACTGCTGACTTTCACTCTCCTCCTCCCATCTCGCCTTCTACAGTTCCATCATCCATTTTCCATCATCCATCATCCATTCTGTCTGTGCTTAAGAACACTTGCTGAAAAAAGAGCACTTTTTATATTCCACCTGATATTTTTACAGGTAATCATTAACGAAATATTTTTACTAATTCTATAACCGGTCTTCCTGCAATTACAGTAAGCCGCTCCTAAAAACCGAATGAGTATATCTACCGATACCGGCTATAAGTCGATCTTCGACTTAAATCCCCTGCCAATGATTATTTACGATGCAGCTACATTTCAAATAATGGATTCCAATTCCTCTGCTCTTGATATTTACGGTTATACGAAAACAGAATTTCAAAAAATCAAGCTGCGTGAATTAATCTTTCACGATGCTTCGAGCGAATTCAATCAGCTGCATAAACTCATCGGTTCATCAAGGAACTACCACAGAAAAAAGGACGGTACAAAACTTCTGGTTGAAGAAAAAAAATCAGGGGTTATTATTAATAGTAAACCTGCTGTGCTGCTCACCATTATCCCTGTAACTCCAGAAAGTACGGAAGATACAATGCAGGCACTTTTCTCCGCTATGGTTGAAACATCTGATGATGCAATTATAGGGAAAAGACTTGATGGGAAAATAATAAGCTGGAACAAAGGGGCAGAAATTATTTATGGTTACACGGCTGATGAAATTGTTGGTAAGAATATTACTACTATTGCTCCCCCCGGTAAAATTGATGAGATAAATGATATAATGAAAAAACTTCGCAGGGGAGAAAAGATTGAACACTACGAAACTGAGAGAATTACTAAAGATGGAAAAATTATCACAGTTTCAGTTGCCATCTCCCCGGTGAAAGATTCAAAAGGAAATATTATAGGAGCTTCTTCAATCGCCAGGGATATTTCACACATAAAGAAAAATATTGCACAGCTTAAAGAGAATGAAATAATTTTCAGGCATCTGATTGAAAATCTCAGTGAAGTATTTTATGTGAGCAATCCCTGTAAGACCGAAATTATTTATATGAGTGAAGCCTATGAAAAAGTTTTCGGTCAACCTGTTGAAACGATTTACAGCAATCCGCTCTCTTATCTTAATTTTATTATAAAGAAGGATCGTAACAAAGCCTACAGGGCTATTGCCCGACAGAAGAAAGGAATCCCCACCGACTCAACTTACAGAATAAAATGGAATGACGGTACAATCAAATACCTCAGGGAGAGAGCGTTCCCGGTTAAAGATGAGACGGGAAATGTATCCCGCATTATAGGCATAGCAGAAGATATAACTGAAAGAATAAATTCAGAGGGAGTACTTAAAAAAAGTGAATCGCGTTACAGGAGTATTTTTGAATCTGCGGCAGTTTCAATGATTGAGTTTGATTTCTCAGGCGTAACTGAAATAATAAGTGAATTAAAGACAGGCGGAGTAACTAATTTCAGAAAATATTTTTATGAGAATATTGGATTTGTAGAGAAATGTATAGAAAGCATAAAGATTATAGATGTTAATCCCAATGCTGTAAAGCTGTTTAAAGCAAAAAACAGGGAGGAACTGCTGAATCGTTTTCAGATTATTCGTCCCGCGGCATTTCCGGCGGTTTTCACTGAACAGTTAATAGTACTTGCATCCGGGGGTAATCATTTTGAAGCGGAATATGAATTAAGAAATCTCATCGGTGAAACGATTTATGTTTACGGTGTTGTAAGTTTCCCGGAAGAAAATGCTCCTTACCAGTACACGGTTTCAAGTCTTATCGATATTACTGAAAGGAAGCTTGCCGAACGGGCATTATCCGAAAGTGAAAAAAGATTCAGGGTAATGGCTGATACAGCACCGGTATTAATATGGACAACAGGAGCTGATAAAGGATTCTACTATTTCAATAAACCATGGCTGGTTTTCCGTGGGAGCAGCATTGAGTCCGAACTGGGCAGACAATGGATTAACGGAATTCATCCGGCGGACTTACCATTATTTATAAAGGCTTTTAACAGTGCATTTGCTGCTAAAAAAGAATTCAAGATAGAATTCAGGCTGAAGAGATCAGACGGGGAATACAGGTGGCTTCTTAACCACGGTGTACCGCGTTATACCGAGGATGGTATTTTCCAGGGATTTGTAGGATCATCTATTGATATTACAGAGATGAAACAGAATGAAGTTGCATTATCAAAATCACTTACAAGAGAACAAAATGCATTATCGCGTGCAAAAGCCAGCAGAAATAAACTTGAATTTCTCGCAGAAGCCAGTATTATTTTAAACTCATCACTAAATTATTCTGAAACGATACAGTCGCTCGCAAAACTTCTTACTCCTGCAATATGTGATTGGTTTATCCTGGATCTTATAGTTGAAGGAAAATTAAAGCGCCTGGTAGTCTATCATAAAGATGTTGCAAAAATTCAGTTTGCAGTTGATCTTCAGAAAAAAAATCCACCGGAGATGAATGGTGACGGGGGAGTGCCGAATGTGATACGTACAGGTAAAGCCGAACTGTACAAAGAACTTACACCGGAGCTCATGCAAAAACAGGCTAAGGATTCTGAACTCTTTGAAATTTATAAAGAACTCGGTCTTCGTTCAGTTATGGTGGTTCCGCTCAGGATAAGGGAGAAGGTACTGGGCGCAATTACACTCTGCACTGCAGAAACGAAAAAAAATTATGATGAAGATGATTTAAAATTTGCCGAGGATATTGCACACAGGGCGGCTTTGGCTATAGATAATGCTAATCTTTTCCGGAAAATAGAAGAGCTTAACAAGGATCTTGAAATTACGATTAAAGAGCAGCAGCAGGAAATTAAATTCAGGAAAAAAATAGAAAAGGATCTGAGAGAAGCGGATGAAAGGTTCAGGCTGATTACCGAGAACTCAAATGATTTTATAACATTATTTGATGAGTATGATAATTTTCTTTATGTGAATCCCGCTTTTACAAATGTTCTCGGATACAACGAGGATGATATAGTTGGTAAAATCAGTCCTTATGATATTATACATCCTGATGATGTGAATAGCTTTAAAAACTCGGGTGTTCAATCGGTAAACGAATTGAGGTACCAGCGCAGTGATGGTGAATTTGTGTGGGTGGAAAGCAGCAGTTTAAAAGTAAATTACCTCGGGAAAAAAATAACCATAGGTATTTCACGTGATATAACTGAAAGAAAGAAAATAGAGAACGAAAGAATAAAATTATATGCGCAGCTTGAAACTCAAAGAATCCGGATTGACAACCTGATAGCAAACGTACCCGGAGTTGTATGGGAAGCGTGGGGAGAGCCGGATGCTGAAGATCAGAAAATAGATTTTATAAGCGATTATGTTGAAAAGCTGCTTGGCTATCCTGTGGAACAGTGGCTGAACACTCCGAATTTCTGGCTGAAGGTAGTGCATCCTGATGATAGGGAAAAAGCTGCTGAAGGAGCAAAATATACATTCAGGAAAAAGACGAGCGGAATAAACCGGTTCCGATGGGTTGCAAAGGATGGATCGGTATTATGGATAGAAGCACATTCAACCGGCATTTATGACAGGGAAGGAAAAGTGATTGGAATGCGCGGTGTAAATATGGACATAACTGAACAAATAAAATATGAGCAACAGATAAGCGCTTCGCTTGAAGAGAAGGAAATTCTGCTTAAAGAGATTCATCACAGGGTGAAGAATAATATGCAGGTTATATCTAGCCTGTTAAGTCTCCAGTCAAAAAATATTCCCGATAAACACACACAGGATCTTTTTAATGAAAGCCGCAACCGGATACGCTCAATGGCGCTGATACACGAAAAGTTATACCAGTCAAAGGATTTGTATAAAATTGATTTTCGAAGTTATGTGGTTGATTTGCTTAATAACCTTATGATCTCATACGGCATCAGGGGCAAAAATATACGGCAGGAAATAGATATTGAAAATATCTCTTTTGATATCGATACGGCTATTACACTTGGATTAATTATTAATGAACTGGTCTCGAATTCTTTCAAGCATGCTTTTAATAAAATAAAGAACGGAACATTGATTGTTTCGATACATAAAGAAGGTAAAAAATTTATATTAATTGTAAAGGATGACGGACAGGGGATACCGGAAGACTTTAATCTGAAAAATAGTGAAACGCTGGGTCTGCAGCTTGTTGATACACTAATTGAACAGTTTTACGGTAAGTACCAGATTAAAAATAACAACGGCACTGAGTTTATTATTGAATTTCCCGAAAGCGCTGATAATAACTTAGAATAAGTTCAAAGCATCTTTCTGAAAGATAGTTTGCGCTTGTTCAGGAGTGGGGTTCAGGACTGGAGTCCTGAACTACGGATTATCGTCTAAAAAAAATGCTCAGTACAAAAGTTCTGAGCATCAATAAAATTTTATTTAAGATTTATTTATTCAGCGGCGTGGCAGTCCGTGCACGTCATATCCTGGATATCGCCCCCAAGGTCAACTGGATGCTGAAACTTTAAGCCTTTTAATGAAACCTTGGTTGAATCATTAATGGTTTCTGCTATAATAGTATGGCAAAGATTGCAGTCTTTGGATAAAGGTTTTCCCTGTTCATCATAATGCTCCCCGTCATGGCATCTGAAACATCCGCTGTAATACATATGACCGATGTTATTCGGGTATTTTTTCCAGCTAACGTTCATCTCAGGAAAATAATTATTTTTATAGATATCCTGTATCGAGCGGATACTCTTTTCAATTGATGCAATATTTGAACCGGGGTAGTACACTGAGTAGAAATTTTTAACAAAAGTATCTATACTATCCAGAGCAGTCTCTTTGTTTGAATACGGTTTTTCAAGTGCAGCAACCGCTGTACTTTTGATGTAGGGAAGAGTTGTATCGATGCTGTCGATAGACATAAAAACGTTAACCATTCTGTCCGGCTGATTATAAATATGAGAGGGACGGTTGTGGCAGTCAATGCAATCCATCTTACGGAGTAAACCTTTATTTCTCATTTCCTCTTCATTAAACTTCACATTACGTTTTTTATAAACCACAACTCTACCGGTTTCACGATTCCTGGCTTCTACCCAATCAATAACCTGTCTCGATGAATCAGCAGCAAGGTAGGTAACTTCATTATCAATATTCATATGCCAGTGTATACCGGTTTGTTTTGCAAGTATACTATTACCGCCGCCTACTTTCAGCAGCATAGAAATTTTTGATTTTGTGTTGTTTTCATCCGAAAGGTAATAGTTAAAATCAACTTTTTTCTCCGCAAAGAAATTTCTTGGCCAGTGGCATTGTTCGCAGGTTCCCTGGGCAGGACGCAGATTCCATATTGGCGTAGGAATAGGTCGTGAATATTTATTAAAAAGAACAGAGTAAACCTGGTATGAACCTGAGATTTTAGCTTTTACAAACCACCCTGCTCCTGAACCAATATGGCACTGAACGCAGGCAACTCTTGAATGAGGAGAATTTTTATAAGCAGTATATTCCGGGTTCATAACACTATGGCATACGGTTCCGCAAAATTCAACCGAGTCGGTGTATTCATAAGCTTTAAAACTTCCGAAGGCAGTGAAGAAAAGAAGAAGCACAGTACCCGTAGAAAATATTAAAAATGATCTTCTCTGCTGCGGATCGTTAAGATCAATTCTAGGCAGGCTTTTTTCTTTAAAAGTGCCGGCGTGTTTTCTTTTCCTTGCATTCCAGATACCAATAGCTATTAAGGCTAAACCAAACAACAGGAAACCGGGCAGTACAATAAATGTAATTATTCCCGCATATGCTTTCGGTTCAGGAGTAAAAGCTTCAACAACAGAAAGAAATAAGATCAGCCCAAAACTTAACAGTGCAAGCGAAGCTCCGACGAGAGTAGTAGTGTTATAAAATGTATCCGGGAATAGTTTCTTCTTCATAATAAAAATAGAAAATTATTTGTAAGCGAAAATCATTGCATAAATTATCCATACAATAATACTAAATCCTGTTGAAAGTGCAATCCAACCGAAAATTTTTATTGCTTTGATTACAATCGGCTGATATGATTCAACAAGGTGATCATTCAAAGTACCTTCAGCAACAAGTTTGGAGTATTCTTCAGGTCTGTCAAGTTTTAACTCTTCCACCGGCATTCTTCCCGAAAAAATAACAATATCCATGGGGAATTTTTCCGGCCGAAGATGGGTATTAAAAAAATGAACTGTAAAAATGAAACCTGTTGCCAGCAAAGCTTCATCACTATGAATTATGGTTGTAACATTTATTACCCAGCCCGGTAAAAACCTTGTAAAGAATTCGGGCATCCACAAAGATAATCCCGTTGATCCGATAACAAAAATTCCCCAGAAAACTGCAAAGTAGTCAAACTTTTCCCAGTATGTCCATCTTCCGTACTGAGGTCTTTCACCCTTTCCGAGGAACCATTTCATTGATCCTGTAAAATCCTGCCAGTCTTTCTTATTAAACATAAGTCCTTCAGGATCGAAAATCATTCCCCAGAAGGATTTCGATTCTTTTCTTTTCCGGATATAAAGATCAATAATATGAGCGATAAAAACACTGAACATTATAACTGCGGCAAACCGGTGAATGTAACCGGCAGACTCAAATCCTCCGAGAATGTGCGAAAGTGTGAAAGCCCAGCCGGTGTATGAAAACTTAAGTGTCATCCCTGTTAAGGCCAGGCTTAGAAAGCTGACAATCATTAGGATATGCAGGACGCGGTTAAGTCTTGTAAACCGTTGATACTGTAATTTTCTATTTCCATTGTTAACAGTTTTCATTTAACTCAACTCTCAGATTTTTCATTATTGTCTGTTTCAGGATTTTGATTTTCTTCTTCTGCTAATCTTTTCTTCAATTGTCTTCTATACTGAAGCGAGCGGGGAAGCCATAACAGAGTATGAATACCTGCAATAAAAAATGTTCCTACCAGTAATCCCGTCATTCCCCAGAACGACCAGAAAAGCCAGGGATATTTTTGCGGATCGTGATGTGTTGCATGAGTAAAATAACCTGCAAATTGTTTTGTCGCTGTTTCGTGGCACTTTTGACAGGTCTTTAAAACATTATCCCTGCTTAAATGAGATCTCGGATCTGTAACAGGAAGTATATCGTGCGCCCCGTGGCAATCATAACATTTAGCTGTTTTAGAGTATCCGAGCTGAGATACTTTTCCATGGTAAGTATCAAAATATGTTTTTGCAATTTCTTTGTGGCAATTACCGCAGGTGTTCATAATTTTCATTCTGAACCCTTCGTCATCTCCTCTTTCAATGCTATGAGCACTATGACATGTATTACAAACCGGTAATTCTTTATCAGTCTTAGTTACTAATGCTGAATGAACACTTTTATTAAACTGCTCCTCAATTCCATAGTGGCAGGCACCACAGGTCTTTGCAATATTATTTTTATTTATACTTGATGTACTGTCTGTGTGCGGGAGTTCGTGGTGTGCAGTATGACAGGCTATGCATGTTGCAGTGACCGTTAAACCGCTTTTCATTAATCCTTTCCCATGGATACTTTCAACATAGCTGTTGACTATATTTTTTTCAGGTCCCTTATACATTCTGGCTGCAACTTCTCCATTGCGATGACATTTTGCACAGAGCTGAGGTATATTCGGAGCAAATATAGGAGACTTTACGTTTTTTTTGCCAAGGACATCATGTGTACCGTGGCAATCAGAACAGAAGGGTGCGTTGGTATCGTTCTTTGCGTGCAACTTCCCATGTGTGCTGGTTTTATATTCATCACCAACTTCGGCATGGCAGGAAGCACAATCAACTTTTGGAGAGATACCTTCGCATGGTCTTAACTTAGATTGATCAACACTCGAATGACATTGGCTGCAGGCAATCTTAACGTGGATTGATGCCTGCAATTTATCGTAATCAACATAAACTGAATGTCCATCTGATTTTGCCTTCAGGTTAACATCACTATGGCACCTTAAACAATCTCCGTCCGCTAATCCCTGTTCATAAAATGCACTTCTAATTTTATGGGGCTGATGGCAATCGACGCAAGCCGGAAGGACGTGTGCCTGTTTTTCCCAGAGTTCTCCTTTAATAATTTTCCTGTGTACAGCCTCAATTTCCATATGGCATTTTGTACAGGTAGCGGCAATATTATTCTTTGCAATAGTGGAACGCGGGTCTGTATGAGGCAGTATCCGGTGCGGCGAATGACAGGATGCGCAGGTGGCTGCTACACCAAGTCCTTTTTTCAATAAGCCATCACCATGCATACTTTCGGAATAATTTTCCAGGATGTGATCTTCGGGAATTTTTCTTTGCACCTGTACCGGGGCACCTTCACGATGGCAGCTGCCGCAAAGGAACGGTATTTTAATAGGTGCTACGGCAGATTTTGGATCTTTTACCTTTACAATATCGTGTGAACCATGGCAGGTCTGACAGGTTGGCGCCAGTTTATCACCCTTTTTATAGGATGTTCCGTGTATGCCTTCATCATATAATTTTTGTGCATCTTCGTGGCAGGGAAGACATTGAGCTTTCTTTACATTCTCGGTGTGCGGAAAATCAGTTCCTTCAAGATCCGCATGGCACATAATACAGTCAACTTCTGCATGCACCGATGTGGAAAGGACTTTAGTATCAACAAATACTGAAAAAGTGCGCCCGTTTTTATGTCCCTTTAATGTGTTATCTCCATGACACATCAGGCAATCGTCATTTTCCTGGGCATGAACAGATGAAACTATAAAGAGTATTAGACAGGTGGAAATGAAAAAAAGGTTAGTAGATATTAATCGTTTCAGCATTTTTTTTATCCAGCCATAAACCGCTAAGACGGTATTCAACATCAAAAATCATTTTTTATTCTGATCTTCTTTTTTTAATCTCTCAAGTTCTTTAGGATGTTCTTCAATCATTTCTTCTTCGGTTATAGTGCCTCTTATCCAAGATAAATTCATTGGATAAATATCAGGGTTAAAGATTGTGAAGTAAAAATGCCAAACAACTATTGCAAGAAACGCGAGCCATGCTTCATAATAATGGATAGTTCTTGCAATATCCCATCCGAGTTTTGTGAAAAGTCCTATAAAAGTATTATCAAACCACATAATAAAACCGGTAGCAGACATTATAATTGTACCCCAAACCAGTGCCCAGTATTCCGCTTTTTCCACATAACTGAATCGATCGAGCAGAGGTTTTTCCTTTGAAATACCCAGATTATATTTAGCAATACCTATAGCATCGCTCAAGTCCTGATACCTTGGAAGCAGATCTTTAACGAGCTGTTTTCCCCGTTTTGTTAAAAGAATATAATATAGGTGGTACAAGCTTGATGTAACCATTACAACGGCAGCAATCCTGTGCAAGATACTACGGTACTCAAATGCATCATTACTTAAATCCCTTATATGAGACACCCACCAGGCATCAGGAAATTTAAGCATGAACCCTGTAATGACAAGCGTTATAAAACTAATAGTTAATGCCAGGTGCTGAATTCTCTCGTTGATAGTCATTCTGAGGTAGAGAGCATGCCCATGTTTTTCTTCGGAAATCAGCCCTCTTTGTTTCATGTTCTTAATTTTAGCTTTCTTGATGAAGTCAAGAAAATTATGTAACAACATTCCACCAATAACTACAATAATCATCAGTATGTAAGCTGTGGCAATCCAGTACAGAATAGGATCATCAGCTTTCTGCATCGTAACGTGTATCTTGCCTTTAGTAAAATTCTCATTGGCTCCAGGATGACATTTGCCGCAGGTTTTAGCAAGATTATTTTTATTTGTCAGGGAAGTGGGGTCGCTTGATGGTTTGATATTGTGAACACCGTGACAGCTTGAACAATTTGCAACTACCGTTGAACCTCCTCTAAGGGCAAGTCCATGATAACTGTCAACATAAGTTTTATACCTGTCTGAAGGTAGTCCGAACTTCTGCGACAGGCGCATTGAACTGTGACAACGTGAACATACCTGGGATGAAAGATTTTCATACGCGGTAGGGGATTTTGGATTTGACGGTGCGAGTATATTATGCTCACCATGACAATCAGTGCAGGATGGAGCCTCTGTCATTCCCTTCTGAAGAAGCACAACTCCATGTATACTTTCTTTATACTGCTTCGCAATTTCAGAATGACATTTACCGCAGGTATTCGGGACATTAATTTTATTTATCGAAGAAGTGCTGGAATTAGAACTTTCAATGTCGTGATGATTATGACAATCTATACAACTGGGGGCTTTATCATTTCCCTTAGAGAGAGCCATACCATGTACGCTCTCTTCATATGATTTTATAAAACCTGCGGAAGGTGTTGTTCTGGCCCGTATTTTAGGATCGTCGAGATGACATGACAGGCAGAGTTTCTGCTGGTTTAGTTTTGTTTGAAGGGAGTTTTTACCTTTGTTTACAGATACTATCGAGCTTTGGTGACAGGATATACAGTTGGGCGCTCCTTCAACACCTTCCGCAAAAGCTTTTGCATGTTCAGAAAGAACAAATTTTTCTTTTTGATCCTGATGGCATTTGCCGCAGGATTCAACCAAATTTTGTTTACTCCATTTAGCTCCCGGTTTTGTAACCGGTTCAACATTATGTGTACCGTGGCAATTCTTACAGGAGATATCCGGAGTTCCGCTAATACCGTTTGCCTTAACCATTTGAGGATGAAAAGCATGAATTACTTTTGCATTTTTATGACAATTAAGACAATTGATCGGTTCAATATTTTCTTTATGAGGAACTTCCTCAGGATCAAAACCGACGTGACAGGAAATGCAGTTTAATTTTCCATGCACCGAGTGTTGAAAAACATCCTGGTTGACATAAATTGAAATTTCCTTTCCGTTCTTTTCCATCGTCATCGTATTATCACTGTGACACATAAGGCAGTCATCATTGGATTGAGCCTGAAGCGGTTTCACAATGAATAATATGGATACAATAATTAAAAAGAACACGTGGTAATGAATAATTCTGGAAAGGAACATCATCATCTCTCTATAAATCTACTCGGTTATTGTTAAACTGCAGCCTTCAACTGCGTATACATTAATAAAATTAAAGAACATTTAATTTGTTGTTTTCAATGATACAAGCCAGTCTGCAAGAGTATTCAGATCATCTGCAGATCCTTTGAAAGCAATTTTATGTTGCTTATCATTTAATTTAACTTCTTTGTTTAAGTAGTTAACAATGAAATCAGGCTGTAAATTATCACCGGTTTTAGAAAGATCAACCGCATTTTTATTTTTCGAAGTAATGTCTGCTGACTGAACAGTATGACATCCTGAACATTTACTATTAATGAAAATTGTTTTCCCAGCCGGTTCGTTGTCCTGAGCCATCGAAAATGCAAATCCAAATAATGCAACTATTGACATTATAAACAGCAAATAGAGTACAATATTTTTCATATCATCATCCTTAAATTGGTTTTGTTAAATTCATTTTGATTTATTCAAACTTAATACCATAAAAAAACGGGTTAAATAGTTGAAAAAATGAACATATTTTAGGTTGGTTTCTCAATTGTGGGAGAAGTTGGAAATTGTACTTCGCAAATTTTAGAATGAAAAAGAAGGTTATTAAACAGCAGTTATTCTTTTAATGAATTCTCACCGGGGTCTAAGAATTTCAGGTTTACCGAGGATATGTTTTTAACAATTTCCATAAATTTCTCGGGGTTTTTCATGGACTGAAAACCAAATTTAGCATACAAAGAATGAGCATCATTTGTAGCCAGCATCCATCTTTTAATACTCTGCAGTTCCGGATATTCAACAATAGTTTTTAATAGTTTTTTTGAATATCCTTTTCCGCGGTATTCTTCAAGGATAAAAACATCTGCCAGGTAAGCAAATGTTGAATAATCAGTAACAACCCTCGCGAACCCGATTTGTTTTTTATTACAGTAGGTCCCGAAACATAAAGAATTTTCAATAGCTTTTTTTACTACTGCTAACGGTCTTCCGGCTGCCCAGTAAGATTGTGATAGAAAATTATAAATCATTCTTACATCGAGCAAAGTTTTATCTGTACTGATCAAACATTCTTCTGTTAGGGACATGATAAATCCTGATAATTGAAACTTAAAATAAAAAAAGTTATTGAAGTAATCGAGATAAATAATTGAAGGAGGGTTTTAATTAAATCATAAGGGAAGCCATTTTTACTGTGACTTCATTTAAATCATAAGGTTTGTAAAAAATAGTTGAGACATACTTTCTGAGAGATTGTTCGAGCTCTTTTATTTTATTATCAAATACATAAGTAAGAATAACGGGAGTATCAGGATTTTTCTCTTTCAGATCTTTACAAATTTCTACTATTCTATTATTTGGTGAATCATCAAGTACTATTATATCAAAATGTGAAGATTCGGCAAACGCACTGATTGCCTTAAGATTAGTGGTTGCTGTTACAGAGTAGGATTCCTGAAGGTACATCAGCAGACTGTAACACAAATTGAAGTCATGACTGTAGAATAGGACGTTTTTCATTCTGATTTTTCTATAAATTTCCGTACCCGGCTGCTTGCGGGTTGGTTTATACAGACTATAAACGTGCCAAATACACTCTTTTTAAATAAATGCAGAAATTATTTATTTATAGAGGTTTTAAAGTGTAAAAATCAGAACAGGCTTTATTATAGCGGTTTCTGAATTCTCGTAATTAAAAAGATGAATAAATTGGTTTTTCAACTTATGAGAATCCGTATCAGGTTTTAATATCAAGTTCTTTCAATTTACGGTAAAGAGTAGATAGTCCCACCTGGAGATCTTCAGCGGTTTTTTCTTTGCTGTATTTATTTTCTTCAAGGGTTTTCAAAATCAGATCCTTTTCATATCGCCTGATTGAATCATCGAGTGACATTTTCCCGGAAAAATTAATAGGTGAATCATTAGGTTTAAATCCAGCAGGAAGATCCTTTATGGAAATAAAATCACTTTTACAAAAGATAACAGCCCGTTCCATAACATTTTCCAGTTCCCTTATTTCACCTTTCCATTCATAACTCATAAGTGCACGGATTGCCTCACTATCAATACCCTTTATATTTTTGTTCATTTCTTTACGGTATTTATCCAGAAAATGATCGGCCAGAAGGGGAATATCCTCCTCTCTTTCTTTTAAAGAGGGAAGATTTATTTCGATTACATTTAATCGATAAAACAGATCTTCACGGAATTTACCTGCTGCAATCTCATCTTTTAAAATCCTGTTACTTGATGCAATAAACCGGATATTAACGGGAAGTGAAACAGTTGTTCCCACAGGTGTGTATTCTTTTTCCTGTAGAGCACGAAGAAATTTTACCTGGAGTTGCAACGGGAGCTCACTAATTTCGTCAAGAAACAAAGTGCCTCCTTCGGCAGCTTTAATCAATCCTTCTTTATCAGAAATTGCACCTGTAAATGATCCTTTTTTGTGTCCGAACAACTCACTTTCAATTAAGTTTTCAGAAATTGCACCGCAATTAATAGCTATAAATGGCTTGCTCTTTCTCTTGCTTTTAAAATGAAGCGATCTTGCAACTAATTCTTTCCCGGTACCGCTTTTCCCTGTAATCAGAACAGTGCTATCCGTATCGGCAACAGTATCAATCATTTCATATACACGTTTAATGGATTGACTGTTTCCAACTATATTCTCAAAATCGTATTCACGTTGAATTTCTTTTCTAAGTACCCTGTTCTCAAGGAGAAGGTTCTTCATCTCCAGCAGCCGTTTTATCTTAATCAGCATTTCATCAAATTCTACTGGTTTAAGAATATAATCGCTCGCACCGCTTCTGAGAGCTGCAATTGCAGTATCCAGTGACCCATAAGCGGTTACTACTACCACAACTGACTGTATATCCAGTTTTTTTATTTCTTCAAGTAATTGAATTCCTTTCATCTCAGGCATTTCAAGATCTGTAACAACAAGGTCGTATGATTCTTTAAGAATTAGATCGTATGCTGCTCTACCATTTTCGGCTTCCTGAACATTGTATCCTTCTTTTCTGAGTACATACGAGAGAGAATCTCTGATTATCTCTTCATCATCAACTACAAGAATTCTTTCATTCATATTATTATCCTATTAATTTTTCAAGTGTGAAGAGGGAGTGAAATATTGAAAGTGGTGAATTCTCCCCGTTTGCTTTCAACTTCAATATTTCCCTGGAAACTTTTAATAATACCATAACTTACCCATAATCCCAGTCCGGTTCCTTTTCCGGGTTTTTTGGTAGTATAAAAAGGTTCGAATATTTTGGAAAAATTTTGTTCCTCTATTCCTGGTCCTGAATCTGTGAACTTTATTATTATTTTTTCATTCTCCAGATACGATTTTATTTTTATCTGCTTCTTCCTGTTACTGGCAGAGTCTTCGGTCATTGCATCTACAGCATTAATCAAAATATTTATAAAGACCTGCTGAATCTGATCAGAAATTAATGGAAGCAGGGGAATATTCCTTTCAAGTTCCAGGTTGAAATCTACATCTTTAGCTCTCGCCCCAACTTTAACTATTTCAACTGCTTCTTTAATGCTTTCATTAATATTCATTACCTGCAGTTCATAATCAGAAGGGCGTGAAAAATCAACAAGATCCCTGATGATTTTAGAAATTCTGGTAACCTGGCTCCGAACAAGTCCCAGTTTATCCTTAACGAAATCATCATTCGTTGTTCTCAGAACTACCTGAACTAGAGCTGAAATGGATGCTAGCGGATTACCAACTTCGTGTGCAATACCGGCAGCAAGTGTTCCTATACTTTCCATTTTCTGGGTATGAATCAATTGTTTTTCAAACATTTTTTTTTCACTGAGATCACGATGAATACCAAAAAAGCCCCAGATTTTTCCATCCGAATCCAGGATTGGTGAAACGAGTAACTGAGTATAAAAAGCCTCACTGTTCTTTTTTTTATTTTCAACTTCACCAACCCAGACCTTCCCTGTATTTATTGTATCCCACATTCGCTTCCAGAACTTCTTGGAATTTTTACCACTGCTGAAAATGCTGGGATTTTTACCAAGCAATTCTTCTTTTGAATATCCACTTGTTTCTACGAATGCAGGATTAACATATATCATTTTCCCGTTCAGGTCTGTTATCTGCAATGGATTTACGGTATGCTCTGCTACATTGTAAAATCTGAGCAAATCCATCTCCCTCTGTTTCTCAGCAGTTATATCGTGCGCAATAACAAAGAAGAATAGTATTTCCTCATTATCAATTACCTGTAAACTGGGAGTAAAAACTATATTTGCATCAATATCTTTGTCCATTGAAAAGAACCTGGCATAAACACTTCCGCTTTTATTGAATTTTACACAAGTATGAAAAGCAGATTTAACTGGATCCGTAAATTCCGGCTGAATCATACTGAAAAATTTTTTTCCTTCAATTTGGTTTAAAGGAAGATTAAGCTTTATTGCACCAGAAATATTTACGTCCAGAATTTCTGCACTATCAGAAAGGATAAAACACATATCCTGAAGACTATTGAAGAGATCAAAATCAAATTTAAAAGTTTTTTTAAGCAATTCTTTTCTTAACATAAAATATCATTCAATATCTTAAATTGAAAATTGGTTTATATAAGTTTCATTTAATTTAAGTTGAAGGTGAATGAGAATTCAAATTAAAAGAGTATGTACATAAAATCAATAATCACTAACATTTTCAAATTTAAGCTAACAAAAATACAAATAATATTTCTCAATCTTGAGAAGAGTGGAAAATTCTTTTAAAAGGGATTTATTACGAAAATGAATAAAATACGGTCAAATATATCCTTTTGCTTTCATCTGCTCTGCACAAAGAATTGCCCCTCCTGCTGCTCCACGGACGGTATTATGCGAAAGGATTACGAACTTATAATCAAAAAAAATGTCCTCTCTTAATCTCCCGATCGAAACAGACATTCCTTTATCAAGATTCCGGTGAATTTTAGGCTGAGGATAATTAACCTGGTCAAAATAATAGATAGGTTTTAGCGGTGCTGAGGGCAGGTTCAGTTTCTGAGGCTCAGCCCGGAACGAGGTCCATGCTTCAATAATTTCTTTTACGGAACTTTTCTTTTTCAATTTCACCTGAACACATTCGGTATGTCCGTCAATTACCGAAACCCGGTTACACTGGGCGCTGATTTTTATATCAAGATTCTGTATTTCCTCACCATTAAAAGTTCCGAAAATTTTATTAGGTTCGAGCTCTAATTTATCTTCTTCACTTCCACCGATGTAGGGAATTACATTATCGATAATATCAAGACTTGAAACTCCCGGATAACCAGCTCCTGATACAGCCTGCATTGTAACTACATTTACTGATTCCACACCAAATATATCAACCAATGGTTTTAAAGCAAGTACAAGTCCTATTGCCGAACAATTCGGATTAGTAACTATGCAGCCGTTTTTATAGTTCTGTTTTTTTATCAAAAGCAGGTGTTCAGGATTTATTTCCGGTACGAGGAGCGGGACAAACTTATCCATTCTATGATTTTTAGAATTAGAAACAACAATATATCCTGCGTTTGCAAAATTTTCTTCAATTCCACCTGCCACGCTAGAATCCAATCCCGAAAAGGCTACCCGAATATTCTTATCCGGGATACAATTCTGTACTTCAAACTCTCCAACAATTGATGGTAAGGGATCATTTAAAATCCAGTTGACCGCATCTTTATATTTTTTACCGGCTGATTTATCAGAAGCAGCTACCATTTTAACTTCAAACCAGGGATGATTTGAAAGTAGTGAAACAAATTTTTGTCCTACACTGCCGGTTGCACCCAAAATGGCAACAGGAATTTTCTCAGAACTCATAAGTTTAAAACCCGGGAATTATTCATTGGTATACTGATTTGCTAAAATAATAAAATATTGGATGAAGAATTTAATCTGTTTTTATAAAAAAACCCCGATAAGTTTTACCGGGGTTTGAATTGTTGAGTAAAGTTTTACTTAAGCAGCAGCATTTTCTTTGTTTCAGAAAATTTGCCTGTACTTAACTTATACAGATACATGCCGCTTGGAATATTCCCTGCACTAAAATTAATCGAATAATTTCCTGATTCCTTTTCTCCGTTCACAAGTGTTTTAACCTTTTGCCCAAGCGTATTAAATATTTCAAGCTTTACAAAAGATTTTTCCGGGATGGAATAACTTATTGAAGTTGTTGGATTAAAAGGATTTGGATAATTCTGGGATAACTTATAAGATACGCTACTGAAATCAACATTAACAACTGGTGAGTATGTAAAGCTTCCGTTAAAATCAATTTGCTTCAAACGATAGTAATAGTTTCCGAATTCAATAGTGTTATCATTAAAAGAATAAAATGATTTTTGAGTTGTTGTACCGTTTCCTTTTACATATCCAATATTAACAAAATTATTTTGATCAGAACTTCTCTCAATATCAAAACCTCGGTTATTGGTTTCTGTCGCTGTACTCCAGTTAAGCAGAACCGTGTTTCCGTTAACTGAACCTGTGAATGAAACCAGTTCAACCGGAACTGTCAGGCTGTTATCTCCATATACTCCATTGTGTCTTTCATTATACTGAAAAACAGGAAGAGTATAATTGTCAGGTATAAAAGGGTAACCTGTATCCCACAAATGGATAAACACAACAGCGGATGAACCAAATCCCTGGTTTCCTGCTCCAAGCAGATCAAGTGTACCATCATTATTTATGTCTGCCAGTGCTGGCATTTCATAAAATGTGTTATCTCCCGTAACAGAAATCGGCCATCCTGTTAAGATTGATCCATCAGAACTGTATCCGTGATAAACTGCTGCACCGTTATCATCAGTTATCAAATCCATGGTTCCGTTATTATCAAGGTCGCCAAGAATTATCTGACTGTTGATAGCATTTACCGGACCGATCGGAAATCCTGAAAGAGTATTACCATTTGCGTCCCAGGCATAAACATAATCTGTCGGGGTTCCGCTTAATACCTGGTCACCAACTGCAATATCAAGAATATTGTCGCCATTTATATAACCAACTGCGGGCGGAGTATATACCCAGTTTCCGGTTACCTTAGGCCAGCCCGGGTAAACAGAGCCATCGTTTTTTAATATGTGAACATACCCCTGACCGGAACTTGACTGCGAACCGTAAATTATTTCACGGATTCCGTCGCCATCAACATCAGCCAAAACAGGGGAAGAATAGGAATTTGTTGCGCCTGATGTTGGTGTAAATGGAAAACCAGGCAGAAGGTTTCCTGTATTATCAAATGCATACAAACTTAAATAGGATTCACAAACTACTTCGGGAATTCCATCACCTGTTATATCCCCAACAGCTGCACTTGAAGCAGGAACATGATTCAAAGGTGCAGTCCAAAGAACTGTACCATCTCCTTTATAAACCCATTCCTCACCGAGCGGGTATATTCTTTTGTTAACAATAATTTCCATTGCCCCATCGCCATCAAGATCGGCAAGAACAGGAGTTCTTGCTGAGTAACCATGGTTCACCGGAAAACCTGTTACTAAAGTTCCGTCTTTATGCCATGCGTAAATATTTCCCTGCGAAGTTCCCAGCAAACTTGTAACAACAATTTCACCCTGACCATCTCCATCAATGTCTCCAAAAGCAGGAGCATTCTGAGTCGGTTGAGTTAAAGTCTTTGGCCACCCTGGTACAGGCGTTCCATCCATGTTTAATGCAACAACATTATAGGTTATGCAATAAACAAATTCCAGTTCAGGGTCATTATCCATATTGCAGAAAATGCCGCCTTCATACGAAGCCCCGGAAACCTGAACAGGGAACCCGTTGAATAACGGAAATGAATCAACTTCAGCCGGACTATTAACACCAGAAGGTGGAATATAATTTATTCGGCCCATCACATCAGGAATTATTGGAGAGTTTTTGAATAACTGCTTTACTTCTTGCTGATTGGTTGTTATTCTTGTTTGTTGTGAGAAAGCAGTAGAAGAGAAAACAATTAGAATTACTGAAAGGGTAAAGATTTTTTTTACCATAGTATCCCTCTCTTTGTTTAAATTAGCAGATAATGTAATTTACACTCGGAACTTAGAATAAAAAGAAGTATTAATCAAAAAAGAAAACAAATTAATGAGTTTCTGCAAATGAAAGTTGGACTAATACAGTATGATCCTGAATGGGAAAACAAAAAACAGAATAGCGATAAATTAAGCTGGCTTCTATCCCATAATTTTGAAAAACAGGATATGCTGGTTTTTCCCGAAATGACTTTGACAGGCTTTACAATGAAAGCTTCTGAATTTGCGGAAGAATTGGATGGAGAGAGTTTTTCTTTTTTTTCAGAGCTGGCAAAAAAATATGATACCAATATCCTTTCAGGGATAATAGAAAAAAGTGACAAAAAATATTTTAATTCGCTGCTGCATATAAATCCTCAGGGCAAACTGGTAAAAATCTACAGAAAGATACATCCTTTTTCATATTCAACCGAAGATAAGAATTACACTAAGGGTGAAGAAACAGTAATAACAAAAATAAATGATTTTAGTGCCGGATTATCTATCTGTTATGATCTGCGTTTCCCCGAGTTGTTCAGACAGTATGCGAAAAAGAAGGTCGATATCATTATTGTAATTGCGAACTGGCCTGATTCCAGAATAGAGCATTGGAGAACTTTACTAAAAGCAAGGGCTATTGAAAACCAGTGTTATGTTCTCGGAGTAAACAGGGTGGGGAATGATCCGAAGTTAAAATATACCGGATTCAGCAGTATTGTTGATCCTATGGGAATAGAGCTTATTTCCGTACCTGCAGAAGAAAAAATAGTTACAGCTGAAATTTTTAAAGAAAAGGCCGATGAAGTGAAAAATAGTCTACCCTTTTTGAATGACATCAGGCTAATCTGAAAAATGCATAGTTTAAATGGAATAATAAATTTTTTTGATTGCGACCCGGCGGGGATTTTATTTTTTGGAAGAGTTTTTGAACTCTGTCATTCAGCTTACGAAGATTTAATAAAATCATTTAACCTGGGTTTTGATTATTGGAATAATGATAAATATGTTGTCCCGATTATTCACACTGAAGCAGATTACCTGCTTCCATTAAAACCGGGCGAAAAATATTTAATTGAAGTTTCGGTAAGTAAACTTAAAGAAAGTTCATTCGAATTAAATTATATATGTAAAAATGAGGATGGTAAAATTACGAATGAAGTTAAAACTGTTCACGTTTTTGTTGATAGAAATAAATGGAAAAAATCACCTCTGCTGCCCGAACTAATGGAAGGATTATCAAAACATCTAAAATGATTACGACAGGAGACTAATTTCTTCCTTCAGCTTTTCCCGCATAATTTTTCCCAGCGGACTTTTAGGTATTTTTTCAACAATGAAAAATCTTTTAGGTATTTTATAACCGGCAATTTTCCCCTTCATAAATTCTACCATTTCCTGAGTTGAAATTTTTTCGTTTAAAACAATTGCGGCTGCAACTATTTGACCCCATTCTTCATCCGGTAAAGCAAACACGCAGCTTTCTATGATCCCCGGAATTTCATTTAATAAGTTTTCAACTTCCAAAGGATTAACATTTTCTCCGCCTGTAACAATCAAATCATTTCTACGTGCTTCAATAAAGAGATAACCATCTTTATCAATAAAGCCAACATCCCCGGTGAGGAATTTCCCATTTCTTAATTTTAACTTTGTAGATTCTTCATCTTTATAGTAACCAAGGAAAAGTGTATTCCCTTCAACCATTATTTCTCCGGATGAACCAACCGGGAGATTCTTAAACTTATCATCAACAATAGAAATTTTATTATCACCCAAAGTATGCCCGGCAGAGGAAGGTTTTAATTTCATTCCCTCCATGCTGTTTGCAGTTATCAATGCTGATGTTTCAGTGGAACCATATACATTAGAGACGGGATAATTATTTAAAACAGCTTTTTGAAGTAATTGCCGATCTGAAAATCCACCGCCGAGTAGCAGGTGTCTTAATTCATTTCCCGGACTCCAATCTGAATCCAATAATCTTTTCAATTGAGCCGCAACAAGAGAGGCAAGTGAAGGATTAAATTTTTCGAATGAAATTTTAAGATCGTTATTATTCAGGGACTCGGGAATAGTTAAAACTGATCCGAATCTCAGTGAACGTATAATAATTGAGAATCCACCGATATGATAAAAAGGCAGACTGGCAAGCCATTTGTCTTTTGAATTTTGAGATAAAAAAGATTGGCTGTTGTTAGCGCTGTTTAAAAGATTACTTATCGAATGCATTACTCCCTTGGGTTTCCCTGTTGCGCCCGAGGTAAACATTATAAGTGCAATATTTTCTGTATCAATTTTGTGCTGATTGGTTTTTGTGAATTTATTATGAGAGGCAACATGAAAATCTATCTGAGATATTGATGTAGAAATATTTCGTGATACTTTATTATCAATAAGAAGAAACTCAGCATCCGAGAATTTTATTATCTCTGATAATTCATTATCACTTAGTTTTATATTCAAAGGAATAACTATAGCATTCAATAACCAGGCTGCCAAAATATTTATTACATAATCGGCACAATTGCGGCTAAGCAATGCAACCTTTGTATTTCTCCGGACACCTATTGAGTTGAAGTATGCTGCTGCGGAAAGAATTCTGTTTTCAAGCTGGCTAAAAGAAAGAGTTTCATGATCAGTAACAATTGCAGGATTTGCTTCAGGTATATTTACATTTTTATTTACAATCGCCGAAAGTATTTGCATCAGTACTCAAGATTTATTAACCCGTTTTTTATAGGAAAAGGATTAGAAACAATTTTATCATCAAAATAATCTGCAACAGCTAAACCGTGAGCCGTTTGCTGTTTTAATATTGCGGCAGCAAACACAGCAATAGATCTGCCGATAGATGTTTCAAGGGAAGAAGTAATCACAATTTTTAAATCATGTTTTTCAGCCTCTTCAATAATTCTCAATGTGGTAATTAATCCTCCAAGCATCATTGGTTTTAGAATTAATACCGGAGCCAGATTATTTTCAATTATGTGTATTGCATCTTTATAACTTCTTATTGATTCATCAGCTGCCAGGGGAATTGAGGTTGCATCGCTTAACCTAAGGAATTCTTCGACACGCGAGACAGGCTGTTCAACATATTCAACATCGTATTTTTTTAATTGTTTAAGATTGCCAATGGCCTTGTCTGTATCCCATTTCCCATTAACGTCTATTCTTATTTTAAATTTTTTACCGGTTTCATTCCTGATAATATCCAGAATCTTTAAATCTTCGTTGAAATCTTCTCGTCCTGCTTTAACTTTTATTGTTCTGAATCCACCGGATTTTAATTTCCTGACTTTTTTTAAAACTTCTTCAGGGTTTATTAAACCAATTATCCCATTCACACTGATATTTCGTGAAGTAGGTTTATTTAATAATGCGCTGAGAGTCGATTTTCTTTCAACACAAATTAAATTTAAGATAGCCTGCTCAATCCCGCTCCGCAGTGCCGGAAGGTGATTAAATTCAGAAAGGTTTTCTTCAATAGCGGGTATAAGATTATTTAAATCCAACTTTAGTTTGAGATTAATATTTTCCAGTGCGTTTTCATCTTCTTCATAACTTTCAGAACCAAATTCAGGTAAAGGAGCAGCTTCACCTATTCCTTCAGCATTATTATTACTTTTTAATGAAATGATGAATCCTTTTCTTTCAGAAATTTTCCCTACTGAAGTTATGAAAGGTTTGGTCAGTTTTAAGTTATATGGAGAATATGTCAACTCAAGATTTGTCACAGTGCAAGTCCTGCTGAAAACAGTATACCGAAAAGAGCGGAAAGTTTTGCTGTAAGTTCAAGTGTTCTGTTTAAATCTGTGCCTTCAAGTGTAGTGATCATCTTAATCGCTTTAGCAGCAAATGGAACTGTTATGTATGGAAGAAAAATCCAGACAGTGTAGTTGAAAAATAAAAAAAGGGCAAGCGGAGTTAAGAATGAAATTATTATGAGGAAAATAAACTGGTATCGTGTAAACGTTTTTCCCATTTTTACAGCAAGCGTATTTTTATTAGCCGCACGGTCTTCCTCAATATCTCGGTAATTATTTACAACAAGTATATTTGTTACCAACGATCCTACTGGAATAGATGCAAGAAGAGAGACAAAATTTACGTGATGAGAATGGAGGTAATAAGTAAATACAGTTCCTATAACTCCAAAGAACCCGAAAACAAAAATATCACCGAGACCATTATATGCAAGCGGGAAAGGTCCCGCAGTATAAGCTATCCCTGCAATTATAGAGAATACACCGACCACAAGAATTAACCACCCGCCGACATAAACAAGGTAGAGTCCCAGGAAAAAAGAAATTAAAAAAGTAATAATGATTGCCAGTTTCATTTCAGTAACTGTAATTAAGCCGCTTGCAAGCACTCTTCTCGGACCTTTTCTTTTTTCACTATCTGCACCGCGTGTAAAATCGTAAAGATCATTCGTATAGTTGGTTCCAATCTGAATAAGTATTGAACATAAAAGTGCAACCAGAGAATAGAGCGGTACAAATATGCCTTCACTTATTGCAACACCTGAACCTACAAACACAGGAACAATAGCTGCAAAAAGTGTTTTCGGCCTGCTTGCGATTATCCAGCTTTCCAGTTTTGTTGTAGTCTCTATTTTTTCTTCCATTCAGTTTCCGTTTTAAGGTAGTTTAGGAAATTTGTTAAATTCAGGTTTTCGTTTCTCAAGATAAGCTTTTTTACCTTCCTGGGCTTCTTCACTCATATAATATAATAAAGTTGCATTTCCTGCCAGTTCCTGTATTCCTGCTTGTCCATCAAGTTCTGCATTAAATGCTGATTTTATAAGGCGAATTGCAAGAGGACTTTTTTCAAGAATTTTTTGTGCCCATTCAACACCGGTTTTTTCAAGGTCTTCAACAGGGACAACCTTGTTAACTAATCCCATATCCTTCGCTTCTTGTGCGTTATACTGATCACAAAGATACCAGATTTCCCTTGCCTTTTTCTGTCCTACTATTCTTGCAAGATAACTTGAACCAAATCCACCATCAAAACTTCCGACTTTTGGTCCTGTTTGTCCGAAGATTGCATTATCTGCGGCAATGGTTAAGTCACAGACGACATGAAGAACATGACCTCCCCCGATTGCATATCCTGCTACCAGTGCAATAACCGGTTTAGGCATGCTCCTGATTAATTTCTGAAGATCCAAAACATTTAATCTTGGTACTCCATCTTTTCCTACATATCCCTGATCGCCGCGAATTCTTTGATCGCCGCCAGAGCAGAAAGCGTATTTACCATCTTTAGCCGGACCGTATCCTGTAAGAAGAACCACTCCTATTTCCTGATCTTCGCGTGCATCGGAAAATGCATCATACATTTCTATAACAGTTTCGGGACGGAAAGCATTCCTTACTTCGGGACGGTTAATTGTAACTTTGGCAATCCCATCCATCTTTTCATAAATGATATCCTGATAATCCTTAGCTTTTTTCCAGTTAAAAGACATCGTTGACCTCAGTTTTTTAGAAGTATCTGTTAAAAATATTGAAAAGTTATGATAATTAGAATAAATATAGATAGAAGAAGTTGTAATCAATATTTATTAAAGCACAAAGGAGAAAAACCCAATATTAAAATTCCCCCAAAAAATTGTTAACTGCTGTTAAATATTTTTCAGGTTCTTCAAGGTGAACATTGTGTCCGGCATTCTTAATTATTTTATGTTGAGCAGCAGGAAATTTATTTACTATGCTTTTATTTAAGGAGGTAAATTTTGTATCTAATTGACCTGTAAGCAGCAATGTGCTGACATTAAAATTTTTAAACCAGTTATAAAGATACGGCATTTTTCCTGTGGAGAATTCTTTTAAGGAATTTGATAAACCAATACGGTTATTTCTTATTTTATTTTTTTTAATTTCATTTCTTCTTTCTTCGGAGAAGCGAAGCTGAGTTGTGAAAATATCCTTGTTAACCCACATATTAATGAATTCTTCAATTTGATGGCTCAAAATGAATTCAGCCAACTTCTCATCTTCTTTAATCCTGTTCTCTCTCATTTGTTTGTCCTTAATACCGGGAGAAGCACCTTCCAAAATTAGTCCGAGTATTCTCTCAGGATATGTGTGAGCATAACAAAGCGCAAGTCTTCCCCCCATTGAATAACCTGCCACAATAACTTTTTCTTCTGTAAAATGGGAGATAGTTTTATTAATCTGTTCGACCTGAAGTTCCCATGAATAAAGAGATTTATCATTCGGGCAATCACTTTCCCCGTGTCCTATAAGATCAATAGTAAATTTATTGAACCGGCGGTCAATACCGGGCAGTACAAACTTCCAGTCTTCCGATGAACCGGTAAAACCGTGAAGAAAAAAAATATTTATTAAATCATTTTTAAATTCTGCAGGCTTGTTAACATTAAGAAAGATATCAGAATATTTAATTCTCATTAAACCTCTGTGAGATTATTTTGTCCGTCTCACTAAAATATTTTTTTCTCAGGTTAACGGAAGATTTAATATCGGTTTTGATTTCCAGGATTGTGAATACTCTTCTTTGGAAAGCTTCATGTATATATTTTTTAAGATCATCCCAGCTTTTAACCAGTTTGTAATTTGCTTTGAAGCCACGGATAATGGAAGCAAAATCAAGATAATGAGGACTGGTAAAATATTCTCTGAATTTTAATCCGTAATCTGAAACCGGAAGCATTCCAAATATGCCTCCGCCGTTATTATTTATTAAAACAATAACAAGAGGGATATTATATTTTTTTGCTGTGAGCAGGGAGGATATATCGTAATAAAAAGCCAGATCACCTGTTAGCAGAAGTGTTGGTTCCGCCGCAGCTTTTTTAATACCGAGGGCAGTTGATACAATACCGTCAATTCCGCTTGCCCCACGATTGGTATGCACAATTATATTTTTACGAGAAATTGGTGCGAAGTAATCGAAATCCCTGATTGGCATGCTATTGGAGATCATCAGGTGCGAATTATTTGGCAGACACGAAATTACTTCAGGAATAATTCTACATTCATTCGGGAAAGAAGAATTAGAAATTAAATTCTGTTTAATTTTATCTGACACTCTATCTGCATCTAAAAATTCTTTCAACCATTTCCTTTGAGTTTGTTTTTTCTTTAACGCTGATTCTTTTAGAAAACTTGTAAAATTGAGAAGGGGAACATTTGAAGAACACCGGATGCGTTATTCCACGGATCAAATACATCACCAAACTCATTTATAATATATCTTTTGGTTTTTATTTGTTCCAAAAAACTTTCAACAGCTTTTGAAGAAGGAGTACTGCCGAATTGCAGTATTAAATCCGGAGAATTATTTTTTCTGAAAAGGTTATTTCTTAAAAATCCTTCATAATTTGTAATAATATTTTTATTTAAGCTGTTTCCAAATCTTAATTGAGATGAGGCATCCGCAATTAGCGGGAAATTAAAATCCCGCGCTAATTTTACAATATCAGATTTCTCTTTTCTATCGTATTTAGATGGTCCCGCGATGATCAGCCCTCGTTCAGCATCATTTAAAGATTTTAGAATTTCTTTTAAGAGTTTTGCATCGTGTTGATTTTTTTCCTTCTTAAAAGAGGATGCTTTTGATTTTAACTGCCTTATTTTATGAAACATTTCTTCATTTACTTTATCTGTATATGAACCTGGCTCGAAAGGTTTGCGGAAAGGAAAATTAATATGTACGGGTCCCTGTCTGGACATCAGAACAGCTTTCCCGGCAATTTCCATTAGTCTTTTTAATCCTGGAATGTTGGGAGAAGGTAAGCCGGCATCTTTAAAGTATCTGATGTGGTTGTGGTAAATATTTTTCTGATTAATCGTCTGGTTTGCGCCTCTGCCAAGTAATTCAGGCGGACGATCTGCTGTGCAGATAATTAAAGGAGTTCTTTGTTGATATGCTTCGATAATCGCGGGGTATAATTCTGCTGTTGCAGTTCCGGAAGTTGTAATAACAACTACAGGCTGACCGGTAGTCTTAGCAAGCCCGAGAGCGAAAAATCCACTGCTGCGTTCATCAATATGAACAAAACACTTAAACTTTTTGTTTGAGGCTGCTGAAAAAGTTAAAGGTGTGCTTCTTGATCCGGGGGATATACAAAAATATTTAACACCAGATTTTTCAAGGATATCAAAAAATAATTCTGTCCAGAAAATATTCCGGTTAATGTTCATTATTGAGGATACCAAGAAATGGTTTTAATTTCAATTCTGTCTCCTTAAATTCTTCATCGGGATTACTTCCCTGAACTATACCGCATCCGGCATAAATATTTAGTTTGTTCCCGACAACTAAAGAAGAACGAATGGCGAGCACAAATTCACCTTCATTCTGCAAATTAAACCAGCCGATCAATCCAGCATATAATCCGCGCTGATGATCTTCTATTTTTTTTATTGAATTTAAGGCGACATCTTTTGGCAAACCGCAAACAGAAGGTGTGGGATGAATTTTCCCAATAACGTTTATAAATGAAATGTCGCCATTTAAATGAACATCTACAGTTGATCTCAAGTGCTGAATATTCAACAATTTTTTTACTGATGGCTGGCTTATTTCAATATTTTCAACGGAATTTTGAAGACTTTCTTTTATATAGTTTACAACCAGATTGTGCTCGTTGATATTTTTTTCATTATTCAAAATATTAGTTTCAATTTCCTGATCGTCTGACATATCAGTCCCTCTGTCGGCAGAACCGGCAAGAATTTCCATATGCATTTCATTATCTTTTATAACTGCCAGGGTTTCTGGAGAAGCTCCTATAAAAGAAGATTTCCCTATATGATAAAGGAACAATGTGCATTCAGGATAATTTTCAACCAGGCTATTAATGATTGGTTCAATCAGAATGTCCATTGTAAAAACCAATTCAACTTTTCTTGAGAGCACAAGCTTTTGAAGATTTCCGTCTTCAATTTTCTCCAGTACCCGGTTAACCTGGTTCTTCCATTTCTTTTTATCCTTCGGTTCATTTCCTGATTTCTTCAAAATCCTAAGATTTTTATTTTGTCCTGCAGCAGGTGTTACAAATAATGGCTTTAAAGCATTTTCAAATTTCGCAAGCAGTGGTTCTAATTTTATTTTGGATGATATCAGTGCATTGAAAACAAAGTAGTATTCACCCGCATTGCTTATGTATATTAATTCAGGTATAAACCAGATTGAATCATCAAAATCCTTCCAGTCTTCATCCGAATGTTCAACGGTAAATTTCATACCACCCATAAAAAGGGGAACGTAAAGATTTTCGTAGTCTCTTTTATTTGAGATAAAATTTTCGCGACTCTCCTTCATCTTCTTATCAAGAGAAGCAAATCTTTTTTCACCTTTTTCTGTTATCGTAAGGATGGAATTTTTTCCAAACAATGATGTTTTTTCAGATGGTTTTTCAGAATAAAAAAGAATTTCCTGTCTCTTGCAGAGCCCGTCAAGTTTGGCAGTCATATCAATTTTATCAGCAGGGAAGATAAAACTAACAAGTGACTGTCCCTGGTTTCTTTTTAATTGGGGATCAATATTTTTCAGGAATTCTGCATAAAATGATGCAGATTTTGAAATAAATTCTTCCATTAAGATTCAAATTTTTTGATAAATATAAATTTCAGATAAAAAATTCTCAATATCAATTTTGTTTTGTGCGCTATGTATTAATCAGAATATAATATCATCCTCAACTGTATCCAGCATTCTAAGATAACTCTCATAGCGGATTGGTGAGATAATTTCATTTTCAACTGCGGCTAAAACAGCACAACCCGGTTCATGGTTATGTGTACAGGTATTAAACCTGCAGTCATTATTATAGGGAAGAAATTCGGGGAAATAATGGCAAAGATCTTCACTTTTCATTCCATATGGTTCTATTTCTCTTATTCCCGGGGTGTCAATTATCCATGTTCCGGTTTCAACCTGAATCATCTCAGCAGTAACAGTTGTGTGTTTACCTTTATCTGTGAATGAACTGATGATTCCTGTTTTTAAATTTAATGATGGAAACAGTTTGTTCAGCAAAGAAGATTTTCCTACCCCGGAATGACCCCAGAACAAACTGATTTTATCAGTCAGATCAGATTTCAATTCTTTCATTCCGGTTTCTTTTTTTGCACTTGTTGAATAAACTTTATAGCCTAAAGATTTGTATAATTCAAGCCATTCTCCAAACAGATTTTCTGTATCGAGGTCCATTTTATTAATAATAATATTTACATTTATTTTAGAACTTTCACCAGTAACAAGAAACCTGTCAATAACTTTATTATTAAAAGCCGGATTATAAACACTACTTACTATATATAATTCATCAATATTTGCAGCAACTACATGCTCAAGTCTCTCTCCGCGGTATCCTGCACCTTTTAATCGGGGAGATTTTCTTGACAGATAATTTCTTCTTTCATCAATCCTGTAAATTGAGCCCGTTCCATCTTTGTTTAAATCGAATTCAACAACATCACCCACGACCACAATATCGGTTAAATATAATTTATCTTTTTTAAGATTATAATCTTTTTTGAATTTACCCCGAAGCAAACCTCGAATGACCTGATTTTTTTCTTCATTCCAGATATAAAAGTCTTTGCTCTCGGCTCTTAAAACTATTCCTTTAATAGGTTCTCCTATTTAAAAATAAAAAAGCATCTTACCGAAAGATAAGATGCCTGAAATATTCTATCAATATGAATAATTAAAACCTGTAGGTTGCAGACAAAATTAGTTTGTTTACGGTTACATCCTGATAAGTTCTTGAAACATTTACGCCGTAATTATCTCCATAATCTTTCCACCAGCCATGTGCAATACCCAGATCTAACCCAATTGTTTCGCCTGCAAGAAATCCTATTCCGCCCGTTACATATTGGTGATCGTAAGAAGAAGGATCACCTTTGTATGGAGAAGGCTGAGCCATATAACCGCCTCTTAACCGAATGCCTAAAGGAGCGATTGTATATTCAACACCAAGATTATAATTCACTACGCTTCCCAATAAGTCTTTTATATTTTTATTCTGTTCAGCTATATACTGAACTGATAAACCGTCTCCCGGACTATCAAATTTTAACTGAGAATAGTCAGTTAATTCACCTTGTACACTGAAAATAAATCCCTTATAGTTTGTTGAGAATCCAAGACCAAGAGAAAACGGAGTTACAACATCATATTGAACCTGGTCGCTATATTTTGATCTGTCCAGGTTATAAATAGTTCCTGTACCGAATGTGCTGCTTCCATCAACATTAAATTTTTCTTTTACTGTAAATGTTTTTGGGAACTGAACAGTGGCTCCAAACCTTGCGTATTGATTAAACTGATAAAGAAAACCTACTTTCGCATCCCAGCCGGAAAGGTCCCAGTTCAGTATTCTGTTCAAATAGAAAGTTTGAAAATCAATAGTTGATGGTTCACCGGTAGCTGTAGTGTCCTGATAAACATTATGAGTATCATCCTCGTAATAATCATTATTAGATTCATAACTTCCGGAAATGATATTTAAATTGGCTCCAATAAAGACATTTTGATAAACTTCTACTGCACCGGAAAAAGTCCAGTTATGTATAGCTCCAGAATTTAGTATAGTTCCACTCTGATTTAAACTGCCATTTATTATAGTATTATTATTTTCATCAGTTAAAAATAAATCGTACGGGATATCCGTATTAAGCAGGTTTTGAATCATGGATGTTCGGCCAGGATTATATCCATCAAATTTAAGAGTGCCGGTTAAATCTTTGGTAGTATGGTAAGATAATCCAAACACAAGACTACCACGCATTGTAGGGAAAGGGAAAGCAAAACTTAATCTATCTAATGTAGTTGAACTGTTTGAATAATCGGTTGCCTGGTTCATAAAAGTTGCGTTGTTACCGAAGTTAGTATATTGTAATCCTCCTGAAAATTCCATCCTTTTTAATAAACCAAAACCGGCAGGATTAAAATATGCAGCAGATGCATCGTCACTTAATCCTATATAACTATTTCCCATTCCTAAAGCTCTTGCATTTGCTCCTAAACCGGGTAAACCTAATCTTAAAGCATCATTTACATTCTGACCATAGACAAGAGATGAACCAATTATAATTAATAATAAAAATAAAAGCTTTGAGAAAACTGAGGTTAAGCCTTTCATTGCTATTTCCTTCCGCTGTTAGAATTTCTCCCGCCGTCATTATTCCGAACCGGGTTGCTGTTACCTGAAGTATTTTGTCTGCTGTTTGTCGATCCGGAGTTAGAATCTGATGAAGAATTCCGGACTGCTGAACCTGAAGAATCTCCAGATTTATTTGTATTTCCATTATCTTTATTCTCAGGAGGAGTAGTAACCTTTGCGGGTGGTCTTAAATCGATATCCCGTGTAGGGGTACCTCTGCCATCATTATTTCTTGGAGTTTCAATATTTTGATTTTCATCCCTGGAACCTGTTATTGGACGGGAAGATACAGGTGGTGCATAATCATACCACCAAGGAGAATCATAAAAGTAGTAGTAATCTCCATAATAATTATCACCGTAATAAATTGTACTATTATCTGAATTTTGCTCAGTCGGGAATTCTGAATCAGGACTCCAGACAATTGTATAACATCCTGTTAAACCGAATGAGATAATTACAAGGAATAATATTTTAGAAATTATTTTTTTCATTTGAATGTCTCCTATCTTCTGCTTCTTCCAGAACTATTTCCACCAGACCTGTTTCCACTATTGGAAGGCGGATTTGAATTCCGTTGTGGTGGCGAATATGAACGTGGAGGTGAAGAATTTCTTTGCGGCGGAGTATAATGATTTTGTGAGCTTTCTCTTTTAGGCGGCGCATAATTTCTGGTATTACCATCTCTTCTAGGAGGTGAATATTGTCGATCCTTAGGATTATAATTATGTGGTCTTATTCTTTCACTATTTCTTTTTTCAATATTTGGTGATCTCTCTCTTTTATCATTAGGAACTATTCTTTGATTATATTTTCTTGTTTCACCTCTGCTATTTTTCCTTGGAGGAGTGGTGTACCGGGGAGGAAATGTTCTTTTAGTTCTATCAACATTTTCACGTGAAGATTTTCTTTCCGAATCTCTTTTTATTTTTTCTTTTTCCGTACGGATTCTGGTCGAGTTTTTATCTCTTAATGTATTTCCTCTTACATTTTTATCAGTAAATCTTCCTGTTGAAGTTCCATTCCGCGTTGAAATTCTGGTATCTTCTCTTTTGCGCTCTGTTATATTTCTTCCTGAATTTCTCGTTCCAATTACTGAAACAGGATTTCTTCCACCACCGTTTCTTAATCCATCCAGATTTCTTATTCTGTTCATATCCCTTGTTCGTTCGCGTGAAGTATAATAATGTGTATAAGACGGATATCCGCCACCGTAATAATAATTATAACTAAAGAACCAGGGGGAAGGATAATAATAATTGAATGGGAGACAATGCCAGTAACCCGGATAATTCCATCCTGACCAGTATCCACAATAAAATGGATCATAGAAGAAGGAATTATAATCCCAGCTGTTCCAGGATAATCCTACTGCTATTGAAGGATGATAACCCCAAAAATATCTTGTATATGATGGATAGCTGGAATAAAAACTATCATAATAATATGGTGAATTATAACCACGATCATAATAGCTATTATCATTGTTATAATTATCCTCATTATTTCCATATCCCGAACTATCATCATAATATGCAGTGGAATCATCATAATACTGAGAAGTATCATCGTAAGCATAATCCTGATTCTGGTCCTGATAGGTATTGTCATTGCCTACATTTGGATTACCCCGATCTGAATAATCCCGGTCTCTTGTTGCAAGCTGAGTATAACATCCGGTGAATAAAATTCCCGTTACAAACAAGAGTACAAATATGTGAGTAAAATTTTTCATGATTAATCCTCCGTAAAAAACCTCTTTAATATGCGCAAAAATCAAGCCTGATTAAAGGGTTAAATTTCTATATAATAGACAAAATTAAATGATAAAAAGTTTCATTTAATGTGTGATGTACAGAATACTAGATTTGTTTGTATACAATACACTACAAAACTTAAATATTAAATCAAAAGATTGATTTAATATATTCTATTTTGAGTGCTCTGTCTGCTATGGTTGGATTCAGCCTTTTGTTGTCCAGCAAATCTCTCAAATCAAATTCCAAAGTAAAACCTGTACCAAGAGACCACCTTATTCCTGCGTTCAGGTAACCGTTATCACTTCCGAAATACTTAGTCTGATTGTCATTGAACGCAAAATTATATTCAGCTATTAAAGAAAGGGAACCCCCCAAAGTTTTTTCAACACCAAAGTACAAATCGATAAAATTATCACCATCTTTGGATTCAAGAGAATAACTTGCAGTTGCATGAAGGCTTAAGTATCCAAGGAAAGCAAAATTCTTACTAGCTGCGGCATAGAATCCCGGGGATTTTATATCATATCTGCCGGAGGAATCATGATAAATTCCTTTTCCCTGGGAATCAAAACCCACTGAAATTGCTGGAAATGTGATAGCTTCGTTAAATAATCTGAAACGTATGTTAACCCCGGGCAGTTTGTACCAGTTAATTTCACCTTCACCAATTAGGTTGGAACCGCCGTAAGAAATTCCAAAGCTTACATTATCGAATGCTCCCACTTCAAGTTTTTCTATAACCACACCATTTGGAAGTACGTCTGTTGTTGAACCAACATATCCCTTTTCAAGTATCCCGGCAGTTGGCATATCAATCAAAGTTCTATACTCGAATTTTGCATTTTCACCGGCTGTTCCCTGTGCAAAACAGATAATTTGTGATACTATGATTATCAGACTCAGTAATAATATTTTTTTCATAGTTCCTCTAAACAGATTTCTTCCTATTGCAAATATAGCAATTCTTTCACATTATTCCATTTACTTCATGTTTTACTTCAACAAGATTTGGTTTTAGTTTAACAGTAATTAGAGTGGGTAATAAGGAAAACCGGGATGCGGCAATTATCTGAACTTCACCAGGTAAATTTTTTGATTTGAGAATGAGCCTCCCATTTGGGTTATCCTGTTTTACAATTTCGACCAGTTCTTTTCCCTGAGAGATTTCAAAATCAACATCAACATTTCGAAATAAAGCTTTCCATCCCAAAGCGTTAACAGGTACGGCGCTTATTATTGTAATGGACTTATTATCAGCAAACAATTCCGGAGGATCTGCTGTATAAATTACTTCGTAAATACTTATGAGATAATTGTAAATTCCGAAAGCTAAAACAGCGGTTAGCAAAATGATTATTAAAAAAATTGAATTTCTACTATTCATTTTATTTGAGGCGAATTAAAGTTAACAACATATTTAAGCATATTCTTAATTATTTCATCCACGATATTATCCGGAATTCCATCATAGTGTTTTGATTTAATTCTCATGTCACATTGATCATTTACGTAATCAATTACAAGAAAATTATCCTCTTCGGTTAAAACAACTTCCGTTGAAAAAAAATCGAGTGAAGAGATATGCGCAATTTCTTTTGTGATAGTACGCAGTTTTCGCAGCTTGAATTGTTTGTACTCTTCAGCTTTCAGTGGTTCATATAAATGAGTCTGATCATCCCACCAAACAGGAATAGCTTTACCAAATGCCCAGAATGATCTGAACCAGGCTCTCTTTCCATCAAGCATTTTAGGATAAATTTTTTGCTGAATTAAATATTTATCTTCAGAGTTTGTGGTTCGTTCATTAAGAACTTCCCTTAGAGTTTCTGCTCCGGTAACCACGCCAACTCCGCCACCGGTTGTATTGCAGGGTTTAATAATAAAAGGTCTCCCAAGTTTTGCAAGATCTTCAACCGAAATAAAAACATCTTCATTTTCACAATGCGGAGGTATTATTATTGAATAAGGAACATGCAATCCTGCTGTAATAAACTCCAGATGCATACTTGCTTTATCAATTGCGTGAAGTACATTCTTATAAGGATTCAACAGGATGCATTTTCGCCGCGTTAATATTTTACCAAGTTTTTCAAATTTTTCTTCAACGTCCCAGGCGCGATCGAGGTAAAATTTAAAATGAAGTTTCCGTTGAAAAATTTTGTCCAGAACCTCATTAATATTATGCTCTGATATTATAAATGTAGATAACCCGGCATTGTGGAATTTTTTTTCAACTAATTCAATAAAATCAGTGTCATATTCCCATACATAAGCTAAAGCAAAATCGTAAGTTTCCATTTCCCTCAAAAGTTTTTGCAAAGATATAGTTTAGTATATTTGTACGCAAGAAAACACTTATTAAGAGATGATTAAGTAATATAGATCAACTTCATGTGCCTTGTAATTAAATGATGAGAGCAATATTTTTCCAAAATTAACCCTGGAAACTATGATAAAAATTTATTTGCTGATTACTATAATATTTAGCTTTTTACTAATAGGATGTTCTTCAACAAAACAAGTAACCGGTAATGATGAAGAAATCCAGAACGAAGAACCTTTAACCGAAGCAACAAATCCTTCCGAAGCGAAAAATAAAGCTATGGAGTATTTTATAAATGGAGCCATCTCTGAAACCAAGGGAGATTATCCAAATGCAATTCTCGATTTTCAGAATGCTTTGAAGTATGATACAAGTGCAGGAATATATTATTCACTGGCAAAGAATTATTATTACCTTGGAAAGACTCCTCTAGGCGTTGCTTAATGCTAAGAAATCAGTTGCTATGAATCCTCAGCAATTGGAGTATAAATCATTATTATCGGATATATACACCAGTGCGTCACAATTTGATTCTGCAGCAGCAGTGCTTGAAAAAATGATTGCACAGGATTCTACTTCGCTTACATCGTACTACCGCCTCGCAAGAATTTATGAAAATTCGAAACCGCTTAGCGCTATTAAGATATACAGGAAACTCACGGGAATAATAGGTCCTGACTGGAATGTTCTGATCCGAATTGCTGATCTTTATGAAAAAATGGGTAAGATTGATGAAGCGGCAAATACAATAAAGGATTTGTTAAAGATCGATCCCGGAAATAGTTCGCTTTATAAAATCCTGGTTGATTATTATTCAAAAGCAAAAGAATATGAAAAAGCAATCAGTGCAGCAGATGATCTCCTTCAGCTTAATCCCGATGATACTGAGATAAGAGAGAAGAAAGCACAGATATATCTGGACAAAGGAGATTGGGAAACTGCAGCAAAGGAATATTCTTATATACTTGACAAATCTGATGTTTCTCTTGATGATAAAATAAGAATTGGAGTTTCATATTTTGTACAATCTCTTAAAGATTCATCTTTGACCCCCGTTGCAAAAAACTTTTTTGAGAAAATAGATAAAGACACTACTGATTGGGAAGTTAAAATGTATTTGGGAGCAATAGCAATTAATCAGAACCAGGATTCGGTTGCTATTAAAAATTTTAAGGAAGTTACTGAACTTGCAGGATGGAATGCACAGGCGTGGATTAGATTGGGAGGACTTTACTTTGATAATAAAAAATATGATGAAGCAATTAAGGTGATGGATGAAGCCATTCAACATTTCCCTGATGATTTTGCAGTTAACCTGATACTGGGATTATCTTTAGCACAAAGCAACAGAAGCAGTGAAGCAAAACCCTATTTAAAGAAGGCTGTGGAAATTAATCCTAATGATGTAAACGCACTTTCAGCTTATGGTTTTACACTTAATCAGCTGAAAGAGAATGATGAAGCAATAAAATATCTTAAGAAAGCCCTCTTGCTTTCGCCTGATAATGTAAATCTTCTTGGGACGCTTGGATTAATTTATGACGGAGAGGAAAACTGGGATGCCTGCGACAGCACCTATGAAAAAGCCTTAAGCATTGATTCAACAAATGCTCTTGTAAATAACAATTACGCGTACTCTCTTTCTGAGAGAGGAATAGAATTAGATAAAGCATTAAAGATGGCTGAAATAGCTATTGCAGCAGAACCTCTGAATTCATCTTACCTGGATACTATTGGCTGGGTTTATTTTAAACTTGGTGAATATCAGAAAGCAAAAGATTATATAGAGCAGGCAATAAAAGCAGGCGGAGAAAGTTCAGTAATGCTTGAACATTTGGGTGATATAACCTTTAAATTGGGAAATAAAGACCAGGCAAAAAAAATATGGGAAAAATCTTATAGTCTGGATTCCACAAACAACCGGGTAAAAATAAAAATTGAAAAAGGTGAAATTTGAAAAAATACATTTTGCTGTTATTCCTGTCCATTGAAGTAATCCCTTTTCTGTTTAGCAGCTGTGTTCCTTCTCAGCCGAATGATGAAATTGAGTTACTTCCCTCAGAGAGATTAATTAATAAACTTGAAGTGAACAGGAGAAGAATCCATAGTTTTGAAGGTTACGGAACCATTTCAGTGAAATCACCAAAAATTAATAATAGTGCAAATTTCAGAGTGATTGTGCAAAAACCCGATTCAATTTACCTCAGTATTATGGGGCCATTCGGAATTGAACTTGCACAGGTACTTGTTACTAAAGAAAACTTTATATTTTATGACGCACTGCAGAATACTGCTTATGAAGGAATTCCGGATGATCAGGCATTACAGGATATTTTTCACATCGATTTATCATTTAATGATATAGTTGATGCATTTGTCGGAGCTGTTAACCTTACTCAAAACCTTTACAAATCTCCTGATGATTATAAAGTTGATTACGATCAATATGTTCTAACTTATGATGATTCATTAATGGGTACAAAAACGCAATACCGGGTTGATATAAGAGAACTTGGTATTACAAAATATAATGTCTGGGATAAAAAAGGTGATCTTGCACTTGAAGGTAACTATTCAAAGTTTAATATTATCCAGGGTGTCCCAATTCCATATAAAATAGATGTTGAAAGAACACAGGATAATCAATTGATTAATATTATGTATAAGAGTATGGAAGCAAATAAAGATGATATTTATATAGATTTTACTATTCCGAATGATGCTGCAATAATTAAAATCTGATGTTGCAGAGTATTAGTAAATATATTTTATCCCTTCTGATTATTCTCTTTTCATCGGGAATTATATTGTCCCAGGAAAAAGAAATAGCCACTAAAAAAAACCAGCTGTCGTCCATTAAAGATGAAATAAACTCACTTGAATCTGAATTAAAGAATAAAACCAAAAAAGAAAAAGAATCATTCTCTATTGTAGAAAATTACAGCAGGCAGAGTTTTTTATTGAACAAAATAATTGAAAATTACCGCAAAGAAGAAAGACAAAAAGAATTTCAAATAAATGATAGTGAAAAAAAAATAAAAGAGCTTGAGAATGAAATAGCTTTACTGCGTGAGAATTACGCAAAATATATAAGAGCTGTTTATAAACATGGTGAGCCGAACGATCTTGAAATGCTCGTAAACTCAGCATCTGTTCAACAGGCTTTACTTAGGTATAAGTACCTGGAGAAATTTTCTGAACAACGAAATAAAGATATTACCAGGTTAAAAGAAAGTCATGAGCAGTTAATTGTAGCCAGAGAAATTCTAAAAAAAGAAAAACAGGATAAAGCAAAACTTGCTGCGCAAAAAGAGGCTGAAGAAACGACATTAACAGCCAAATTGGATGAACGAAAAAAGATTCTGAAAGTAATAAAAAATGATAAATCTGAATTAAAAAAAGAGTTGGAAGCAAAGAAGCAGGCTGAGATAAAAATTAAAAATATAATCACGAAACTTATTGCTGAAGCTGAAAGAAGAAAGAAGGAAGAGGCAGATCGGCTGGCGCGTGAAAAACTAAAAGGAGATGTAAAACCGGGCAATACAGTCGCAGAAATAAAATCAGAAAATCCTGATGAAATCACTTCGGTTTATGATGTAAATTTATCCACTTCCGGATTCGCATCATTCTCTTCGCTAAAAGGTAAGCTTAACTGGCCTGTTTCTAATGGAAAAATTGTAAAGAAATACGGCGAGAATAAGAACAGCAAAACAAATACTATAATGCTCAATTATGGAGTAGATATTGCAGCTTCAAAAGATATTGATGTTAAAGCAGTAAGTGATGGAGTTATCTCAGCAATTGACTGGATTCCCGGTTACGGCAGTGTAATTATTGTAACACACAAAGGAGATTACAGGACTGTGTACAGCCATCTCTCAGAGATATATGTGAATGAAGGCGACAAAGTTAAACCCGGAAATGTAATTGCCAAGGTAGGAGACAGTATAGAAGGAAAAGTTCTCCATTTTGAAATCTGGAGTTCACGCGAAAACCAGAACCCTGAAGTGTGGCTGGCAAAGAAATAAACAAGACGAAGAATTTTACTTAAGTCTATTTTGATAAAACTTTATTTCAAAAAGTATCTTCATTTAAGGGAACTGTTTGTTAACATATCTTCTTTGTCTATTGTTCAACTAACAAATTTGATCTTCCCTGCGATAACACTTCCATACTTAGTTCGTGTATTGGGACCGGAAAAGTACGGGTTAGTAAATCTTGCCATAATAACTTCTTCCTATTTTTTATCAATAAGTGAATACGGGTTTAATCTTTCTGCTACAAAAGAGATTTCAATAAACAGAGATAATAAAAATCTTGTTGATAAAATATTTGTAAATGTATTTTATTCAAAAGTATTACTTGGTATAATCTCAATTGCCCTATTTACCTTCATAATATTAACTTTTGAAAAATTTACAAATGAGAAAGAACTTTATTTTTTAAGCTTCGGATATGTCATTGGATCAGTATTTTTTCCGATGTGGTATTTCCAGGGAATAGAAAAAATGAAATATCTTCCACTCATTTTTTTTATTCCAAGGTTAATTGGAACAGTTTTCATTTTTGTCCTTGTCACTCAGCCAGAAGATTATATCAGGCTGATTATAATATATAGTTGTATCCAAATTATATCCGGGCTGGCTGGATTTTTATTTGCGGTAAGAAAAAATAAAATAACTATGGCATTGCCTGAAATATCCGGGATAAAACAACAGTTAAAAACTGGATTTAGAATGTTTCTATCGAATATTTCAATTGGAATTTATACTTCATCTGCGCCTATACTTTTAGGAATCATAGTAGGGAACACCGCTGTTGGTTATTATGTAGCCGCAGATAAAATCAGAAGTCTGATTTCTTCATTTTTATCCAACATATCAACCGGAGTTTATCCTTATGTAAATAAATTACTTCAAAATTCCAGAGAAGGATTTATAAGATTTAATTTGAAGTTGCTGAAAATAAGGGGCACTTTAACATTCATTTTATCAGGATTACTTTTTATTTTCTCTAACCTGATTGTAAAAATTGTACTGGGAAATTCATTTGAAGAATCAGTTATAATTCTTAAGATTCTTTCATTTCTTCCTTTCATCATTACGCTCAGTAATTCATTTGGAATACAGATAATGCTTCCCATGAATAAGGAAAAACAGTTCTTGGTAATAGTGACGTTTGCCGCTGTAATTAATTTAATCCTGTCGTACTTTCTAATATCTAACTATGCAGAAACAGGAGCAGCTTTTGGTTTTCTGATTACGGAAATATTTGTGACAGTTACAATGTTTCTTTATGTAGTAAATAAAGCAGGTAAAAGTGGTGAATTGAATGAAGTATGATTATTTAATTGTCGGTGCAGGATTTTCCGGAGCTGTTATGGCTGAAAGGATTGCTTCTCAGCTTAATAAAAAAGTCCTCGTAGTTGAAAAGAGAAATCATATCGGTGGCAATGCTTATGATGAATATGATGAGTACGGAATTCTGATACATCGTTATGGACCGCATATATTTCACACGAACAGCAAGACAGTATTTGAATATTTATCACAATTCACTGAATGGATTCCATATGAACACAAAGTATTGGCAAAGATTGGAGATGAGTTGTACCCAATTCCAATTAATCGTCTTACAATAAATAAACTTTACGGATTGAATCTGATGACTGATGAAGAGGTAAAAGCGTATTTGGAAACTGTTAGGGAGAAAAGATTTCCAATTCTTAATTCTGAAGATATTATTGTTAACCAGGTTGGTAAAGATTTATTTGAAAAGTTTTTTAAGTATTACACAAAAAAGCAATGGAATCTTGAGCCATCAGAGCTTTCGCCTTCAGTGTGCGGAAGGATTCCTGTAAGAACGAATGAAGACTGCAGATACTTTACTGATAAATATCAGTTCATGCCAAAAGAGGGATACACAAAAATGTTTGAAAGAATTCTAAAACATAAAAATATTGAAGTTGTATTGAATACAGATTATAAAACTCTTATGGAATCAATTAAGTTTGATAAAATGATTTACACCGGTCCTATAGACTACTTCTTTGATTATAAATTCGGGAAACTCCCTTACAGATCAATCAGGTTCGAGTTTAAAAACTTCAAGAGAGAATATATCCAGAAAAGTGCTGTATACAATTATGTAGGAGAAGATCAAAAATTTACAAGGGTTACAGAATATAAACATTTAACAACACAGCAATCACAAACTACTACTATTTCATACGAGTTTCCGGGTGAAAACGATGACCCTTTTTATCCTATTCCTGCATACGAAAACAAAGAACACTTTAAAAAGTACCAGGAATTAAGTTTGAAAGATAAAAATGTGATTTTCTGCGGCAGACTCGCTGAGTACCAATACTTTAATATGGATCAGGCTGTGGCTAATTCATTAAAGCTATTTATAATCCTGTAAAAAAATGAATATCAAAATTGTAGCAGTCGTGGTAACTTATAATAGATTGGCTTTGTTACAAGATTGTATCAGCAGTTTAAGGGACCAAACATATAAACTTGATCAAATAATTATCGTCAATAATTCAAGCAATGATGGCACCGTTGAATGGCTTAATACACAAAATGATTTGCAAGTAATAACTCAAGAAAACCTTGGAGGGGCTGGTGGTTTTCATACAGGTATTAAAATGGCATATAAAAAGGGGTATGACTGGATATTTTGCACTGAAGATGAAATTGTGTTAGATAGAAAATGTATTGAAATCCTATTAGAATTTACAACTTGGACTAAAGTATCTGCACTAGCTCCTGTTATATATTCATACGAAAAATTGCCTCTATATTCGGAAATATTATCGTTTAATACTGATAATTATCGACATTCTAAAAGATACGTGCATAGAAACTCTGATACACATAATTATTGTAAATATTTAAAAATATTTTCGTGTACTTTTGAAGGACTTTTTTTGAACAGTAAATGTGTCGAAGATATAGGATTACCAAATAAAGATATTTTCATATGGTTTGATGATGTTGAATATTGTTCAAGATTAAATTCTTTTGGTAATATATATTTAATTACTAACGCTAAAATTTATAAGAACAAAATAAACAACAATTCAGATTCAAATGAGAAAACTAAAAATGCATATCTAAAAGAAATTTATGGAATTAGAAATTTAGTCTTTATAGAGAAGAGTACTGCAGGTAGATTTTACATAAAAATATTAAGTTATATATTTTATTTATTACGTTTTTACAAATATTATCTAAGAAATAGAAAATCCTTAAAAAAAATCGGAATTGGTTTTTTTCGATCAATTATCCATTCTTTAAGATATTTTGTAGACGGATATAAAGGAAAGTTAGGTGAAATTAAACTAATTTGAATAGCAATTATCAAAATAACATCCTTTTACTTACAGATGATTTAAATTACAATTGTGGTGTCACCACATTCCTTTATAATCATTTAATAAGTCTCTCAACTAATAGAAAATACAATTTTATTTTAATATGTACTGGAGGTAATTCAATTGACCGTTTTAGAAATATGGACATAGGCTTATTCATTAATACTGATTTTAAATTTGATAAAAGAAGCTTATTAAGGTTTCTTAAAAGTATATTCTTTCTATTAATATTTGTGAAGAAAAACAAAATTGATCTCATTCATTCGCAAAATCATTATGTAAGTAATATTTCTTTTATAGTATCAAAAATTATAAATGTTAAGACATTGCAAAGTCATCATAACCTTTATAAATCCAGAGGTATATTACCACATTTTATTTCTTCAAAACATATAGCAGTAAGTAAGCGTATAAAAGAATTTATGATTTCTCAAGGAATATTAGAAGGGGATATTAGCTTAATTTTGTACGGAGTCAAGATTAAGCAATTGACTAAAAAAAAATCAGAAAAATTAAATATATTGTTAGCATCAAGATTAATTCCTGAAAAGAGTGTGAATGATTATATAATAGCAGTTTCTCAAATTCCAGATTATTTAAGGAAGGATGTTAATTTCTATTTAGCTGGAGATGGTAGCGAAAAGAATGATTTACTCGAGTTAAATACTAAATTAAATAGTGGAATTATTTTTTTAGGATTGATTAAAAACATGATTGAACTATTAAATAAAACGCAAATCTCTCTAATGACATCCTCTTGGGATGCAGAAGGTTATCCTCTTACTTTAATCGAAGCTGGTTTGACAAAAAATTTAGTCATTACTTCAGATTTTCCCGGTTATGATGAAATATTTGAGGACGGTGTAGATGGGTTCGTCTATAAGTGTGGCAATCAAGAAGATCTTTCGCAAAAATTAATTTATGCGATTAAAAACTTTAATAAATTAAACGATCGAATAACAAATTTCAGTGAAAAGGTTAATAGAATTTTTAATTATGATAACATGATTCGAAATTTATCAGAATTATATGATGAAATATTAATATGAAAATCACTGTTTTGATGCCAACATATAATTCCGGGAGATACATTTATGAATCGATTAAAAGCATCCTTAATCAGACTTTTGGAAATTTCGAATTTATTATCCTAAATGATGGATCAACGGACCAAACTGAAGAAATAATTTCCATATTTCATGATCAAAGAATAGTATATAAAAAAAAAGAACATACTGGATTATCTGATACATTAAACTTTGGACTAAATCTTGTTCAAACGGAACTAGTAGCAAGAATGGATTCCGATGATATTGCTGATATTAAAAGACTTCAGTACCAATTTAATTTTATTTCGAATAATCCTGATTGTGATATAATTGGATCTAATATCAATGTAATAAATAAATCAAACCAAATTTTATATAGACTGAATTATCCTGAAAATGATTTGGAAATCAAAAAAAAACTTCTTGTAAATTCAGTGATTCCTCATGCAGCAGTTTTAATGAAAAAAAGTGTATTTAATAAGGTTGGTTATTATTCAAATCAAGAAGGTATAATAGAGGATTATGATTTTTGGTTACGTTCTTTGAACAAATTGAAATTCTATAATATTCAACATTATTTGTACTCTTATAGAAGGTACGAAGATTCAAAAACAGGGTCTTTTCAAAAATTTATTTTGGAGCGCGAAAAGGTTTTTAATATGATGGAGAGATTTATTTCAGAAAATCATAAATTATATTTTATAACAGACAGTGAAAAAGATTGCTTGAATGCCAAATTTTTAATTCGATATTCTCCTCATTTAGAAATAAATAAAATATTTTCTAAACTACATCTTAGCATTTTTCAAAAATTGTTCTTCTCAGTTATTTTAATTGTTCCGTTCAAGCTAAGGTCATTTTACTTTTTCTTTAATCCTAAGAAGAGAATACTTTTTCATCTGGAAAAATTATTTTCAGCGTAACATTTACTATAATTGCTCGAAGGATAGGTTATTTAAAATCTAAACTTAATTAGTTCCTTTCAAATAAAGGCATTAAATGTTTATTTAAAATTGATTTATTCAAATTTGCTCTAAAAATTTCAAGTATCCAGACATCGTATTTTCTAAGTTAAATTTAACCTTTATCATCTCTTTGGCGTTTGCGGATATACTTTTCCGTAAATTATTATCTTCAATAATTAATTTAAGTTTTTTTACAAGGTCTACCGAATCGCCGTTCCTAAAGTATATTCCGTTTTTATAATCCTCTATTAGTGAGTTTTCTTTAATAAGATCCGATGCTAAAACAGGCATACCAAAATTCATAGCTTCCAGGATTACCAATCCGAATCCTTCTATTGAAGTTGAGGGAAAAACCAGCAAATCAATAGCTGCGAATAATTTTTCTTCCATAATCATGGCAGATTTTATAACTATGTTATTTTGAAGATTATACCTTTCTATAAATGAATAAATGTAATTCTCTTCGTTGCCTTCTCCAATGAGCTTCAAAATAATTTTATTATTTTCAGTCACTAATTCCTTAAACGCTTCTAGCAGAATATCAATCCCTTTTTGCTTTTCGAATCTTCCTATGTATGCGATACATTTAACTTCAGAAGTATTGGGTGCAATATTATTGTGGGTTTTTATTCCATGAGCTATTAAAGAAATTTTTAATTTACCAAAATTTATAAGATCTCTTTCTGAAATAACTGATACCGCGATATAGTTATCGGCATAAACCAAATAGTTTAATAAATCATTAAAATAACTATGACAGACATAGATAACCTTAATCTTAGGAAAGAGAAATTTTATAACCAGTATAAACGGGATATAAACTCTGAAATGATAAAAAATCAAATTTATTTGGTATTTTCTTATAACCCTTATTAGATAAAACAGATTCATCAAAAAATATTTATTTAATCCAATAGTGCCTTTCACATTACTAAAAAGCTGAACTTTTTTATCAATTATATTTTCTTTTGTAAATCTTCCTTTACGTGAAAAAATTCCCACTGAATCAAGTTTGTTCACAAGAATATTAGAGTATGTTATAGTCGATTTTTCGATTCCACCTATTTCCAAAGACTTCAATAGATGCAATAATCTGATTTCTTCAGGTTGCATAATTATTTATGATCCTGTTTGAAATATTCTTGCATAACGTAAAATATAAATTTGGGTATACCTAGTAAGTATCTTCTATAATAACTCTGTGGTGCAGTAATTAATCTAATAACCCACTCAAAACCCAGATTTCGAATGATTTTCGGTCCTCTTTTCTTTTGACCGGAGTACAACCTTATTAAATCTCCTACTGAAATGATAATCTTTGATCTTAATTTAGATCTATTATTATATATCCATTCCTCTTGTTTAGGAGTCCCAAGACCCACCATTAAAACATCTGGATTTGAAAGATTAATGATATTTACGATCTCATTATCGGAGTTATTTGTGTAACCATTTAATGACCCTGATATTGAAAGATTTGGTTCATTACTGTGAATTTTTATTTTTGCTTGTTCAAGTATTTCAGAATTGCCACCGAACAAAAAAACTGAAAGATTATTTTGTGAAAAATAATTTAGAAGTTTAAAACCATTATCGGTTAAGTTAAATCGTTTATTAAAATAGTTTTTGGTAACTATTTTTGAACCTAACCATATTCCTGTTCCATCTGGAAATATTATATCCGTTGAATTAATTATATGGCGAAATGTTGAATCGTTTTTTGCTATATTAACTGAAAAGAAATTGACATAAAAGATATTTATATTTTGACCATTTTGAATTGCAAATGACATACTTTCTTCAAGTGTACCATAATCAAAACAGTTAATCTTTATGTCGAACAGTTTTTCTTCTTTTAACATTTTTTTTGAAGACTTATAAAAACAGTTTTATAAATAAATTGAATTAAAATTTTAATTTATGAAAACATTTTTACTGAAGTGTATTTTTATAACAATTTCTTTCCAATTAATACTTTCAGCTCAATCATTGGAAAAAGAGACAATAAATGGTAATAAATATATATTAGATATTGAACTAAATTCTTCTCCCTATGAAATTATAAAAAAGAATTTCAAAAATATATTACATTTTTATAACTATATAGATGAAGCAAACCCAGGTTCTCCCATATTACCTTCAAAGGACTTATTTATTGCAATTCCTCCAGGATCATCTCCAAATCTTAAAGTCTTAATAACAGATAAAAGAGTAATTAATGCTGAGCCGGAATTAAATCCGGTAGTGAAAAGAGAAAATGATTCAAGTCTTATTTATCTGAATGCTCAGACACCCGTGATATCTCCCAATGATAAGTTATATAAAATTAATGGATTCCTTTGGATTGGAAACAATTATTGTCTTCACTTAACTATCCACGAATACCAATACAATTATCAAAATCGGTTAATTACTGAAAATAATGGGATTCATTTAGAACTCCAATTTAGCAAAACTTTAAATAGCACAGGAAACAAATTTGGCCCTGTTTCTTCAATCATTTTAAATAAGGAGTTCGCGTCAATAAATCAATCAAATCCTATCTATCAAGTTAAAAAAACAGACGAATGGATCAATTATGATGACACTTATGTGAAAATTGGAGTTGCACAAGATGGTGTATACAGGTTTGATTACAATGATTTATCTCAATTAGGTGTATCTCTCAACGGAGTAAATCCGCATACTTTAAAATTATTCAATAAGGGTATTTTGATCCCAATTTATGTGTATGGTGAAAATGATGGGAGTTTTGATCCGGGTGATTTTATTGAATTTGCTGGAATAAGAAATATGGGAGGTAACTATAGAGAAATAAGCGCTCAGGGAGAACCATATAATGAATATTTAGGAAGATATACTGATACAACAATTTATTGGTTAACATGGGGAGGAGAAAATGGATTGAGAGTCGAGATCAGTAACGGAAATCCTCAGATTCCAGCCTTGGATACTTTGAAGTATTATAATGAACTTATTCACAAAGAAATTAATAACTATTTTGATTTCTCTATGGCTGATCAGGTTGAAAGAGAGGAGCCGTTCTGGGCTTCCAATAAAACCTGGAATGAGGGAAATCTTGGTGTTGGAGTTTTAAATGTGAGCTTCAGTTTATCCGATGTTTATTCTGATGCAAATGCGAAAATGTTTGTGAAATTACAGGATTACGCTTCCGATATTAGTACAAATGCTCACCTTTTAGCTTTAAGTTTAAATGATTATCCAACCTTATATGATTCCGGCTTCATAAATAAATATGATCAAAAAGTGCTTGAAGGTAATTTTAATTCATCTTTGTTGGTGGAAGGCACAAACAAAATCAAAGTTCATTCATTTCAGACAGCAGCGACATTAAATACATGCATTCGTGATTGGTATGAAATGGAATATCCGAGATACATCAAAGCCAATTCAGACTCATTACTTTTCGTTTTTAATTATTTAAACACATCCGGAGTTTATTGTTTCTACGTTAATAATCTTCAAAACGGTTTTCTTTCATTTTGGAAATTTGGAGATACATTTAAAAAATATTTTGTAAGTACAAATAATAATTCAGTTTTTATTAAAGATACATTAGGGTCTGATAATAAATTTTTTATTTGCGACAGCAACAAGGTTTTAAAACCTAAACTATATTATAAAAAACAATTTGTGAATCTCCGAAGTAATCAGAATAAAGCTGATTATTTGACAATTACAAATAAATCATTGTTAAATAAAGCACAGGTGTACAATAATTTTATTGCAAATAATTATAATATTGAAACAAAGCTAGTTGATGTTGATGATATTTATGATGAATTCGCCTACGGCTACTTTGATCCGGAATGTATTAAGGAATTTTTAAAAAATACTCATGCTAATTGGCAGCAACCATTCCCACAGTTTGTTTTCCTTATTGGTGATGCTAATTATGATTATCATTTTAATAAATTTAAATATCAGAATACACCTCCAATTGTAAATATCGTGCCTTCATTTGGTGCACCAGTTAGCGACAATTGGTTCGTTACCTGGGATACAACAGGTGCTTACATTCCAGAAATGAATATTGGTCGTATTCCTGTACATACTGCAGAAGAACTTAATAACTATTTGCAACGACATCAGAATTATTTAACACATCCATATGATAACTGGAATAAAAGTTATCTTTTTTTTAGCGGTGGCAAAGATGATCAGAATGAGTTGGATCTTCTTCGGGAGACCAATCAGAATATTATAGATAACGATGTTATTCCCTCCCCAATTGGTGGTAATTGGTCTCATTTTTATAAGACCCTAAATCCGATCACTAACTTTGGACCCTATTCACATGAATATATTCAAAACGCTATAAACCAGGGAGCGCTTTTTATTTCCTACTTAGGACATAGCGGTACTCAAACCTGGGATAATAGTATCGTCGATCCATCACAATTGCATAATACTTATAATAGAAATCCTCTAATAACTGATTTTGGCTGCTCTACAGGGAAATTTGCTGAACCGGATGTAGTATCATTTTCGGAATTATTTATTAATTCAAATCAGGGACAGGCAATAAGTTATATCGGAAATTCTTCATTAGGATTCACTTCTACAGCTACATCGTTTCCCGGAATATTTTATAATAAAATATTGCAGGATAGTATCTTGAATATTAGTGAAGCACATAAATTAGCAAAGATGGAATTACTTCAGGACTATGGATCCTCTGGAACTTATAAATTGTTTGCATTGACCAATGAACTCATTGGTGATCCAATAATCAGTCTTCCAATTCCTCAAAAACCAAATTTGGAAATAAATGGAAATGATATCAAGATTTTGACTTCAAACATTTCAGATTTAAAAGATAGTGCGGAAGATTTTATTTAAATTTTATAATTGGGGAAAGGTAGTTGCCGATTCATTTTTAATTGTTTTTTGGGATAACTACCAGGGGAACAATATTATAACTGATTCTGTGTATAAACGAATTCCTAAATATGAAGATTCTTTATTAATATCTTTCCCAATTTTCAACAGGCCGGGAGAACATTCAATAACCATTTCTCTAGATGTGAATAACCGGATCAATGAAATTAGTGAAGACGATAATTCTTTCACATTGCAATTTTATGTTGCAAGTTCAAGAATCAGAACACTGCTAATGTTTGAAACTGAAAATGGTCTGAATGATTCTCTTCTTATTCTTAACCCGTCTGTAAAATCCTTGAGTGACTCGATTGAGATTGAACTAGCCACAAACGCAAACTATTTAAATTCTTCTGCTTATTATTTTAATATGGATTCTGTGTATACAGAATTTAAAATACCCAATGATTTTAGAAATAAACGAATTTGGGTTAAGGGAAAAATCATGAATGATAATTTCTATGGATTTGACCAATCAGTGTATGACGGAATACCAAGTAAGTATTTTCTGAGTGATAGCTTAGGCTTCAGTAATTCAAAGTTTAATCATTTGAACTATTTTAATTCCAAAGTCACTCTTGATACGAATAAGACATTGTTTAGTGTAATTTCTGCGGGATTTAATGATGGTAATACTGCAGTTATTTTGAAAAATGGTGAAAATTTTATCCCTAATACTGCTTTAAGAGGTCATCATTTGTGTGTATTTAGTGACAGCTCCTATGATTTTGTTAAATACAGACATTTTGATTTATTGGGAGGTGACACAACAACGATTCGCGAATATATAAATTGTTTAGACAGCGTATCTAATAATGAATTTATAGCAATTGCCGTATCTGATGAAGGATATTCTCATCTAAATACTGAATTAAAAGCAAAAATTCGTGAATTCGGAAGTATCTATATTGACAGTTTGGTATTCAGAGGCTCCTGGGCATTCCTCGGTAAAAGAGGTGCAACACCAGGTTCGATGCCTGAAGCTTACAGTAAACCTTTCCAGGGAAGAGTTCAAGTTGATACTTTAATTCAAAAATTATTTACAAGTGGAACTCTTACAACTTCTAAAATTGGTCCGGCAGCAAAATGGGAAGCTGTAAATATTAATCAGAATGTTCCTTCTGCGGCCCAAACAAATGTTCGTCCTATAGGAATTAAATCTGATGAAACAACGGATACTCTTGGATATCTTAATGTTCAGAACGGAGTAGCAGACTTAAGTAATATTAATGCTTTGACATATCCCAATTTAAAATTATTGTTTGGCATGCAGACGACTAATGAATCCCAAATCCCATCCATCTCTTCGATTGGTGTTAACTATAAAACTCTTCCCGAACTTGGAACTAATTATCAAGCAGTTGCAATTGATAAGGATACATTAAATGTTGGGGATGATGTAACTCTTCATTTTGATGTTTATAATGTTGGCGATTCTCCTGCAGACAGCTTTAATGTTATGGTTGAAGTTGTAAAATCAGATAACTCCCGTGAAACTGTTCTGGATAATTTTGTAAATCAGCTTAAGTCTTTTGAGAAGAAAAGTTTTGCTGTAACTTATAATACAATAGGATTATCAGGCACAAATCAATTCTACATTAAAATTGATCCGGCGGATAAAATTTCTGAGATTTATAAAGACAATAATATTTTCACAATACCGTTTTATGTACATAGCGATTCCTCTAAACCTAAAGTTAATCTCACGTTTGACGGTGTCCCTGTTTATGACGGCGATTTTGTTTCTTCAGATCCGGTAATAAAAATTGAGGTGAATGATCCTTCATTCCTCCCTATTACAGATACTACAGCATTATCAATAAGGTTTGATGATAAACCATTATATTATGCTGATAATCAGAATCTCACTTACCAGTTTAATGCTAATAATCCTAAAATGGTTGTGCAATATACACCGCATTTAACTGATGGAGATTATTCAATTAATCTTCTGGCAAAAAATGCTGCGGGAAATTTTAATGATTCTGCGGGTGTAACCAAAACTTTTACCGTTCTTTCTGATACTAAACTTCTCTTTGTGTATAATTACCCTAATCCGTTTTCCGGAGAAACCTATTTCACCTTTAAGCTTACACAAATTCCGGATGAACTTAAGATAAATGTTTATACTGTTGCAGGCAGATTAGTTAAGGTGATTCAAAGAAATTCATCTGAATTGAATTCCGACTTTAACAGGATTTACTGGGATGGAAAAGATCAGGATGGGGATCTCCTGGCAAACGGGGTTTACTTCTATAGAATGTACATAAAAAAGAATGATAAAACTGAATCTGTAACTCAGAAACTTGCTATCATACGATGAGTATAAAAAAAATGATTCAGGATTTTATAACTCCTGCAATAGTGAATTAAATAAAATATATATATTTGTTCTTGTTGATATAAGTATTTAATCTAACCAGGAGTTTAGAGTGAAGAAATCATTTACTATTCTTTTTATAGTTTTCATTTCCTTTTTTACAAAAGCCCAGTTTAATGAATATCCTTTACCTGATAATGGAAAACTTGAGGGAGGACTTGGTTTAAATTGGATTGACGGCCAGCTTTATTACACTTTTCATTTTACACCAGAAATTTCTTTCGCAAATTTTGGTGTCGGTCTCGATCTGATGATGGATTTCGATAAAAATGGAAATATCAGAAAAGAAAATTTTAATACATTTTCAGATTATTTAAGTGTTGTTCGATACGTAAGATATGGTTTTAAAAATGATCCCTTATATGTTAAGCTTGGTGCTCTTGATTATTATACTCTTGGTCACGGAAGTATTATGTATGCTTACAACAACAGCCCTACGATTGATGCAAGGAAAACAGGACTAACTCTTGATATTGATTTTGGTCAGATGGGTTTTGAATCTATTTACAGTTCATTTGCAGAGGCAGGAGTTTTAGGATTAAGAGGTTATGTTCGTCCTCTCAAATTTACATCTCTTAGCGAAATTCCTATTATAGGTAATCTTGAAGTGGGTTTATCTTATGCAGGAGATTACAATGATAAAGCAGGAATTATTGCAGGGGATTATAACAGCACTACAAATAATTTTACCGCGACATCAGATAAAGGTTCTGTGAATATCGTTGGAGCAGATATCGGACTTCCATTAATTTCAATTCCGATGTTTAACCTGGATATATATGCAGATTACGCGAAGATACTTGATTACGGCAGTGGTGTTGCAACCGGAATTATTGGAGAACTTAATCCGCTAGGTTTAATAAGTGCGCATGCTAAACTTGAAAGAAGATTTAATCAGAAGCAATACATCCCGTCTTACTTTAATTCCTTTTATGAGTTGGATAGATTTCAATTAGGACAATCCGGAAATGTTCATAGTAAAATTCAAAGACTCGAACTTAATGAAAATGCCGATAATGGAATTTTCGGTGAACTTGGCGTTAATGTTCTGGGAATGTTTGATATTATTGGAAGCTACCAGAGACTTGATAAAACTCCTTCGAGCGGTATCCTTCACTTAAGTACAGAAATCTCACCTGATAATACTCCTTTCCTTGTAAGAGCAGGATATGATAAAACAAATATCGGAAATGAATCGGCAATCTTTAAACTTGATGATAGATCATATTTGTTTTTCGAATTAGGATATAAACCTGTTGAGTTTATTGTTGTTTCACTCGTTTACGATTGGACTTTTACTCCTTTACGTGATGCTGACAAAAATGTAATTGATTACATCCCGCAGAAGAGAATAGAACCGCGGGTTTATTTTGTTTATCCTTTTAATTTTAGCAGCAGTGGTGATAATTCCGGGGGAGAGTAAAGAGCAATTTATTAATAGAGGCTGTCTCAATGCTGTCATTCCGAATTTATTTCGGAATCTAATTTTTTGAAATAGAATTAAAACCAGAACCTGAAACGAGTTCAGGTTGACAAAAATAAATTTTTGTGAAACTGCAAGAATAGGACAGAAACAGTTTTAATGGTTTATAGAATTATTTGAGAACAGAAAATATTTTAATTCTTCAACTGTGTGGAAGACATAGTCACTGTCCATTTTGAGCACTTTGTTTTTCGAAAGACTATCCCACAAAACCGAAGCAACTTTCACTCCCGCTGAACGAGCCGCATTAATATCGGAAGGTGAATCCCCAATCATAATTACTTCATCCTTTTTCAGATTGAATTTATCGAGGAAAATTTCTATCCCTTCCGGAGAAGGTTTATGCTCTTTAACTTCATCCCCTGTAATGATCAAATCAAAATACTTGTATATATTTAATTTCTTAAGTGTAATTGTAGCTGCTTCCTTACCTTTTCCCGTGTAAATTGATAGAAGGACTTCATTTGCTTTTAATTCATCAAGAATTTCTTTTATTCCTGGATAAATATCTGCCATAAAATGATTGTCCGAATAAAACTTATAATATTCTTCGCGGGCTTTTTCATAATCATCTCCACAGAATTCTTTCAGGATCACGTCTTCCGTCGGGCCAAACCACTTTAATATTTCTTCATCTGAAAAAGTTTTACCCAGATACTTTTTTGTGATAAAATTAAATGAAGCAAAAATCAAATCATTCGTTGATGTTAATGTTCCGTCTATATCAAAAATAATTCCTTTAAACTTATTCATAAACTTTCTTTATTTTGCTTTGTGTCTTAACGTCTTTGTGGCAAATTTAACTTTTCAAAAATACCAATAAACATCAAATTAACTTAACATAATTATTCTCTTTATCCCCAAATATTCCAACAATAAAATTATAAACCGCAAAAAGCTCAAGTGAAAAAGGAAGATAACCAATGTAACCAAATACCGGCATCTCAAAAACATGTAAAAAATTTACCATAGGAAGATGGTAATACCATTTTGGGTAGGAATAAAAATTCCACATCTCCCAGAAGAAAGCACAAATCAAACAACCAATCCACAATGAAATAAGGGGTTTCCAGTTCCCGGTATTCGTGTACTGCAGTAAATTGCGATTATTCAATTTTATATTAATAGGCTCTATCAGAAAGTAAACTGTAATCCAGATAAAAGGATAAAATACTTTTGGGAAAACAATTTCAAGGGCAAGAGTGAGCAACCCAAGAATAAAAAATACTCTGATTATTTTATTTGTCGGTTCAAGTTTTCGGGATAGTTTTAAAATATTTATCCACTTAAAAGTTCCTGCTAACTCTGCAGTTTCAAAAACAGCCGGAATAACAGTTGAAAAACTTATCGAAGCAAGAATAAAGAATTGAAGATCAGTGAAGTACTGTTTGCCGTCATAAAACCAATTTTGTGTGAGTGAATTAAACAGCTCAAATAACCACCATACCGGGGCTGAGATTATAAAAAGTAAAATATATTTTTTAATGTTTCTTTTTATAAGTGAAGTTCCTTTGCGGGAGAAACACAATAGCGTCAACGGTTAAACAGAAGCCAAGCCACAATGGAAAGAAAGCCCAGTCTGTTCTCAATCCCGAAAGGAACCAGTTCAAACACCAGAATACAATAATCAACAGAATCCCGAGCCATCCGTAAAAAGGAAATTTAAAACTTGTTTTTTTGATTCCCATAAAAGAAAATATCAGTTATTATTTAGTTTCTCCTGAACACTTTTAATTTTGTCGTCCATTGTCTGATCTCTGTCTGTTCGTGTTCCTAATCTTAAGGTTGTTGAAATTCTTGGAGCTCCCATATTATGAATTTCCTGATGACATTTTTTGATAGCCGCAAAAACATCATCCCATTCGCCTTCAATATTTGTCCCATACGAATGTAGAATTGTCTTTAACCCTGCGTCAGAAAGAATCTTTTCACACTTCGCAATATAAGATGAAACAGAAACTCCGACACCGATCGGCACCACACATAAATCAACTAAAACTTTCATATCTTCTCCACAATTGATTTGTCATGCTGAACTTGTTTCAGCATCTGTTAATAAAAACAGACTCGTTTTTAGTATATTTTAATCGAACGAGACTTATATTTAACAATTCAAAATTACAAATAATAAGTAAACCAATGAATGTAAAGATATACCTTAAGAAGAATGAAGAAAGAAGAATTAAAATAGGGCACCTCTGGGTTTTCAGCAATGAGATTACAGATGTTGATGGTAATCCTGAAAATGGCGATTTAGTTGAAGTATTCGATTCAAAAAAGAATTTTCTTGGAACAGGGTTTTATAATAAGAATTCATTAATAGCTGTGAGAATTCTTTCAGATGAAAAGATTCTTGATTTAAAAGAATTATTTCAAAATAGATTAGATAATGCTTTCAATTTGAGAAAAAATTTATATCCTCAACGTAATTCGTTCCGGCTGGTGTTCAGCGAGAGTGATTTTCTCCCTGGATTAATTATAGATAAGTACAACAATACATTTGTACTGCAGATTTATTCGTTCGGGATGGAAAAGAATATCGGGTTAATTGTAGATATTTTAAAAAACGATTTTAGTGCCGAAAATATTTTCACTAAGAATGAAGAATATTTCAGAAAACTCGAAGGACTGCCAATTGAGGATAAAATTTATTTTGGTGAAAAGATTAGTGAAGTGATTAGTGATGGTTCAATAAAATATAAAATAGATTTTGAAAAAGGACATAAAACCGGTTTTTATTTTGATCAGTCGGATAACAGGTTCTTTGTGGAAAGGTTTGCTAAAGGCAAGAGTGTTCTCGATGCATTCTGTAATTCCGGAGGTTTTGGGTTGCACGCAGCAAAAGCAGAGGCATCTTCTGTTACTTTTGTTGACTCATCTTCTAATGAAATAGAAAATGCAAAACAAAATTTCAGACTTAATGAATTATCAACAGATTCAGATTTTATTGTAAGTGATGTGTTTGATTACCTGGAATCGTGCATAAATCAGAAGAAATATTTTGATATTGTGATGATTGATCCTCCCGCATTTGCGAAGAACAGGAAATCAGTACCGGTAGCAAAAAAGGGTTATGAAAAACTAAACAGGCTCGCTCTTCAATTACTCAATGGAAATGGGTTTCTTGTTACTTCATCCTGTTCGCATCATATTTCAGAAGATGATTTTTTGCAGGTTATAAACCAGTCGGCAGTAAGAACAGGAAAAAAAGTACAACTGGTGTATTTTAACGGCGCTTCTATGGACCATCCTCAATTACCTGCAATGCCTGAAACAAATTATCTTAAGTTTGCTGTTTTTGCTGTTGAATAATTTAATATTAACGAATTAATTCTGCTTGAAGTTCAATTGGCATATTTGTACATTACTGTACAGAATTTATATAAAAAGGACAGATAATGAGAACTGTTAACTTTACAGATTTCAGAAATAATGCATCATTACTTTTATCAGCGGTTGAAAAAGGTGAAATTGTTATAGTTTTAAGACACGGAAAACCGATTGCCAAAATCTCTCCGCCGGAAACTAAAACTGAGAAAACCCAATCATGGAAAAAACCTGCGTTAAGAATGATATCAAAAGGTAAAAACTTATCTTCGGCTATTATTTCAGAAAGAGAATCAACTTAAATGCGTTCTTTTTTTGATTCATCAGCATTTGCCAAAAGGTTCATAGAAGAACAGGGAAGTGAAGAAGTTGAGCAAATTTGTATGGACTCACAAAGCATAGGATTAAGTAGTCTTTGTTTACCGGAAATTGTATCTGCATTGAACCGGAGAATTCGTGAAAAAAGTATTTCTAAAAAAGATTATCTGTCTATAAAACAAAGATTGATAACTGAAATTGAAGATATTGATATAATTAATGTTCTTCCTGAAATTGTTTCTAAAACAATTCTTTTACTTGAAAAAAATAGTCTACGGACAATTGATGCAATTCACATATCTTCAGCTATTATGTGGGAGCCTGATTTATTCATTTCTGCTGATAAAAGACAAATTATAGCTGCAAAAAAATCCGGTTTAAAAACAAAATTTATTGAATGATTTTCATCCACTCATTCAATCTTGACCGGAATTATTTTCCCCATTCCAACTTTTTGCAAAAGAAATGCAACATTTTTAAGTTTGGATTCGTCTAATCACATTACATTTTCTTTTAACAAACGATTAACTCATAAAAATGATGAGGTAAAGTCTTGGATATTTCTGCACTTAATGAAAAAATTAAACAGGAAAGCGCATTTATAGATTTGCTGATGAATGAAATCGGCAAAGTGATAATTGGTCAAAAAGCTATGGTTGAAAGATTGATTGTAGGACTCTTAGGCAATGGTCATATTTTGCTCGAAGGTGTTCCCGGTCTTGCCAAAACACTAGCCATTAAATCCCTGGCTGCGGCGATGAAAGCAAAATTTCAGCGTATTCAGTTTACACCTGATTTGCTTCCGGCTGATCTTGTTGGTACTATGATTTATAATCAGAAAGATGGAAACTTCTTTATCCGCAAAGGTCCTCTTTTTGCAAATTTCATTCTGGCAGATGAAATTAACCGTGCCCCTGCCAAAGTTCAAAGTGCACTTCTTGAAGCTATGCAGGAAAGACAGGTTACAATTGGTGAAGAAACTTTCTTTCTTGAAGAGCCTTTTCTGGTATTAGCTACACAAAACCCGATTGAGCAGGAGGGAACTTATCCATTACCTGAAGCACAGGTGGACAGGTTTATGCTTAAGGTTGTGATCTCTTATCCTTCCCGCGAAGAAGAATTAAAAATTATGCGGCAGAATGTTAACCTTGTCGAAGATAAAATAAATCCTGTTATTTCTGTTCAGGAAATTCTTAAAGCAAGAAACCTGATTCACGATGTTTATGTTGATGAGAAAATTGAAAAGTATATTCTCGATATTGTTTTTGCAACTCGTTCTCCAAAAGAATTTGGTCTTGATAAACTGACGGACTTAATTGCTTACGGAGGCTCACCAAGAGCTTCAATAAATCTTGCGCTTGGTGCAAAAGCAATGGCTTTTATTAAAAGAAGAGGATATGTCATTCCCGAAGATGTGCGTGGAATTTGTCTCGATGTTTTAAGACACAGAGTAGCTGTAACTTATGAAGCCGAAGCAGAAGAAATAACCTCGGAATTCGTCATTCAGGAAATATTAAATAAAATAGAAGTTCCGTAATAAAATACGTCAATTCGACTCCGACGAAGTCGGGGGAGAAATCTTAATTAATAATTATTCTGAATGGTTTCTCAGTCGAAAATATTTTCGAAATGACAATTAATAAATAGTTTATGTTAACAAAAGATTTAATCAAACAGGTAAGACAAATTGAAATCAGAACAAAAGGACTTGTAAACCAGGTCTTTTCCGGTGAATATCATTCCGTGTTTAAAGGAAGAGGAATGGAATTTTCCGAAGTACGTGAGTACCAGTTTGGTGATGATATAAGAAATATTGACTGGAATGTTACTGCAAGGTTTGGTCATCCATATATCAAAATATTCGAAGAAGAGCGCGAACTTACAGTAATGCTGCTGGTTGATTTAAGCGGTTCTTTAATTTTCGGAACTGTTGAAAAAACAAAGCAGCAGGTTGCCGCTGAATTGAGTGCTATACTTGCATTCTCAGCATTAAAAAATAATGACAAAGTTGGATTAATTCTTTTTACAGATAAGATTGAAAAGTTTGTTCCTCCAAGAAAAGGTAAAAGCCACGTTTTAAGAATTATAAGAGAAGTTCTTTCATTTGAACCGGAAGGAAAATCAACCAATATAAAAGCTGCTCTTGAATATATGAACAGCACGATAAAAAAAAGGAGCATTGTATTTCTTCTTTCAGATTTTATGGATTCCGGGTATGAAAAGATTTTAAGAATAATCGGCAAGAAACATGATTTGATAGGTGTGGTCTTAAATGATAAACGTGAAGCTGAAATTCCTAGAATGGGTTTAGTAAAATTAACGGATGCGGAAACCGGCGAGGAACGTTGGGTCGATACAAGCAGTACAAGGATACAAAACCGATTTAAAGAAGTTAGAAAAAATATGATACAACGGAGAAAATCTTTGTTTATATCCAGCCGACTGGACAGCATTGAAGTACAAACCGGTGATGATTACATAAAACCTCTTGTTCAGTTTTTCAGATTACGCGAAAGAAGATGGTAAAAAAATTATTTAGTGTTCTGATTTTATTATTTGTTTTAACTGGCTTTTCACATGCTCAGAATATTTCAGTTGAAGCATCAACGGATACAACCGCTTACCAGGTTGGTGATTATATCCATTATACTATTCAGATAAAAGCCGACAATAATTTTTCTGTTTCAGGTCCCGCTATAAGTGATACCCTTGCAGGCATGGAACTTATCAGCCAGCTGAATCCGCAGAAAGAAGAAAAAGATAACCAGCAATTAATTACTTATAGTTATACTTTCTCAAAATATGATTCTTCAAACGTAACTGTTCCCCCTGTTGCCGTTTACTATAAAGCCAAAGGCGACACATCAGAGAAAGTAATAAACACAAACCCGGTGTTTTTTAAAGTTCGTCCGTTAAAAGTAAATGTTAAAGAAGATATAAAAGATGTAAAAACGCCTATAAAAATTCCGCTCGATTGGAAATGGATTGTATTATGGATTCTAATAGGACTGATAATTCTTGCCGCTGCATATTATTACTATAGAAGATATCAAAAACGAAAAGCTGAATTTGTCCCCGAAAAAGTGGTGATTAAAATACCGCCTCATGTTTCCGCTTTAAATTCGTTAAGAAGTTTAAGAGAAAAACAATTATGGCAGAAAGGAATGGTAAAGGAATATCATTCTGAAATTACTGAAATAATAAGAAAATATTTTGGAGAAAGGTTTAATCTTCCCGCACTTGAAATGACATCAGGTGAAGCAATTGAGGAATTGCAGAAAAGAAGAGGAACAGCAACAATAATTGAGGATACTCAAAACTTTTTAAGCAACGCAGACCTTGTGAAGTTTGCGAAATATCAGCCGATGGCATCGATTAATGAAGAGATGATGAAACAAGCAGAAGAAATTGTATGGAAAACGAAAGAGGATACTCAGGAAACTGTGAGTGAGGTAACTGAAGATGTTCAGTGATATAACTTTTGCTTATCCCTGGATTTTGTACTCACTTATCATAATTCCACTGATGATTGCGTGGTATTTCTGGAAAGGATTGAAGAGACAACCCTCTGTTAAATATTCTTCTCTTGGATTTTTAAAAGGATTTTCACCAACAATTAAAGAAAGACTAAGACATCTTCCGTTTATTCTCCGTTTGCTGGCTGTCGCTCTTTTCATAGTTGCTCTTGCACGCCCTCAGACATTTTCTGCGGGAGAAAATATTTACACCGAAGGAATTGATATTGCAATGGTTCTTGATATTTCCGGAAGTATGCTTGCTGAGGATTTGAAACCAAATCGTTTGGAGGCTGCAAAAGAAGTAATAGATAATTTCATTAAAGGAAGAACATCAGACAGAATCGGGTTGGTTGTATTTGCAAGAGACGCTTTCACTCAATGTCCGCTTACGATTGATTACCCTGTCCTGAGAAGCCTGCTGAAAGAAATTAAAAGTGGAATGATTGAAGATGGTACTGCCATAGGAAATGCGATTGCCAATGGTGTAAACAGGCTTAAAGATAGTGACGCGAAAAGCAAAATAATTATTCTTTTAACGGATGGCGTTAATAATGCCGGTGAGGTAGATCCTGTATCAGCGGCAGAAATTGCGAAGACATTTGGGATTAGAATTTATACGATTGGTGTCGGGACGCGGGGCAATGCTCCTTTTCCGGTTCAAACTCCATTTGGTGTTCGATACCAGATGGCACCTGTAGAAATTGATGAAGCAGTGCTGCAGAAAATTGCAAGTATAACTGACGGGCAGTATTTCAGGGCAACAGATAACAGAACTCTTGAAGATATTTATAATAAAATTGATAAACTTGAAAAATCCCGGGTTGAAATAACTTCTTACCGGAATGCAAAAGAGTTGTTTTATGGCTGGCTGGGCGGTGGAATATTTCTGTTATTTGTTGAGTTATCTTTATCACGAACAGTTTTAAGAAAGATTCCCTGATGAATCTTTTAGTGATTTATGTAAGTAAAAATGTATTATAATTTGAATTAAAGTATGTTTCGATTTGCGCACCCTGAATATTTAAATGCACTCTATGCAATTCCAGTGCTGATAATACTGTTCTGGTATCTTAACAGGAACAGGAAAAAACTGCTCGAAAAATTTGCTGATAAAAAACTACACAAAGTTTTATTTCCTGATTTCAGTATAATTAAGAGCTGGTTTAAAATCGGTTTAATTTTATTTACGCTGGTACTTTTAATTTTTGCAGCAGCCAATCCGCAAATAGGAACAAGGGTACAGGAAGTAAAACAAAGCGGAATTGATGTTTTTATTGCACTTGATGTTTCGCGCAGTATGCTGGCCCAGGATATAAAACCCGACAGGCTTGACAAAGCAAAATATCAGATTTCAAGCCTGATTAATAAATTAAAGGGAGACAGGATCGGATTAATAATTTTCGCAGGCGAGGCGTTTGTTCAATTTCCCTTAACTACTGATTATTCTGCAGCCAATCTTTTTCTTTCTGCTGTTGATGTTAATTCGGTTCCGCAACAGGGCACAGCTATAGCTTCTGCAATTGAGCTGGCAACCAAATCATTTGATTATAAAACAAGTACACAAAAAGTGATTGTGATCATCACCGATGGAGAAGACCACGAGGGTGACATAATGAAAGCGGTTGAGGGTGCAAAAGACAAAGGAATAAAAATCTATACTATAGGTTTAGGATCCACCACAGGTGTTCCGATTCCGGTTTATAATGCACAAGGTCAGCAGGTTGATTATAAGAAAGATGAAAACGGCAATATAGTTTTAACCAAACTTGATGAGGAAACATTAAAACAGATTGCTTCTGCCGGAGACGGCAAATATTTCCAGGCATCAACTTATGAAGATTACCTAGATCGGATTTATAATGATCTTTCATCTCTTGAAAAATCTGAGTTTGGTGTAAGGAAGGTAACTGATTACGAAGACAGGTTTTACTATTTTTTAGCTCCGGCTATCATTTTATTATTAATAGAATTTTTTATTTCTGAAAGACGGTCGGTTTTATTTGATAAGCTTAACAGGAAATTAGGAATTGAAGAGAAGGTGTGAAATGATTTTTAAATATGTAATACTCAGTATACTCGTAATTCTTCCGGAATTTTCAGCACTGCATGCCCAGAGCATACGCAGCCTTAATAATAATGGCGTGGATAAATACAAAGAAAAAAAGTTTGCAGATGCAGAAATTAATTTTAAAAAGGGATTGGATAAAGCCCCGGATAATTTTATAACGAATTTTAATCTTGGTGATGCATATTACCAGCAGAAGCGGTACGATGAAGCTTTGAAATCTTATCAGTCTGCGCTTGCCCAGACTAAATCAGATAATGAAAAAGCAAAGGTTTATCATAACATCGGGAATTCGCTTTTAAAATCGAACCAGATTAAGGAAAGTATTGAAGCATATAAAAATTCATTAAAGCTAAATCCTGATGATGAAGATACCAAATACAATTTATCGTACGCTTTGTCTATGTTGAAGAATCAGAAGAATCAGCAAAAGCAGAACCAGGATAAAAATCAGCAGAACAAAAATCAGGATCAGAATAAAGATCAGAATCAGAAGAAAGACCAGAACCAAAAGAATAAAGATCAACAGAAAAAACAGGATCAACAGGAGCAGAATAAACCTCAGCAGAATCAGACTGCCCAGCAGGATGCGACAAAACAGCAGCAACAAAAACAAAATAAAATTTCGAAAAAAGAAGCTGAAAGAATTTTGCAGGCTTTAAAGAATAATGAGAAAGAACTACAGAAAAAATTAAGGAAGCAGAAAGGAACTCCGATTAAAACTGACAAGGACTGGTAATTAAAACTTTATGATAAGACAATATAAATATTTTTTATTTATTCTTTTTATTTTTCCGGCATTATTACAAGCTCAATCATTTACAGCATCGGCGGATAATACTACTGTCGGTTTAAATGATCGGTTCCAGGTTACATTTACTTTCGAGGGTAAAGAAATTAACAGTCTAAGCAATTTTTCACCACCGAACTTTGCAGGCTTCATGGTTTTAAGCGGTCCTAATCAATCAACAAGTATGCAAATAATAAACGGGGCGGTTTCTGCATCACTTTCGTACTCATATTATCTTCAACCAAAAAATTTAGGTAAATATACGATCGGCAGCGCTTCAATCAATTACAAAGGAAGCTCATTTAAAACGGATCCTATTGGAATTCAGGTTGAGAAAGGTTCTTCAAGTCCAAATACTCAGCAAAATAATAGCAACTCCAATTCGTCAAATGTAAGTAATGATGAAATTGCACAGAATGTTTTTGTAAAAGCATCTGTAGACAAACAAAAAGTTTACATTGGTGAGCAGGTTACAGTAACATATAAGTTATATACCAGGTTAAGTATTGCTTCTCAGATGTCTATTAGTAAACTTCCGCAGTACCCGGGCTTCTGGGCTGAAGAACTTGAGACTTCTAATAATATTTCTTTTACTACCGAAACATACGAAGGAAAAAAATACAGAGTCGGGGTGTTGAAAAAGGTTGCTCTATTTCCAACGCAAACCGGTGAATTGAATGTAACACCTTTTGAGCTGGATGTTCCTGTTCAGGTTCAAAAGAAGAGAAGAAGTAATAATGTTTTCGATGATTTCTTTAATGATCCTTTTTTCGGTATGGGACAGACGGTTGACTTTACAGCAAAATCAAACTCAGTAAAAATAAATGTTCAGCCGCTTCCCCAAAACGATGTTCCAGATTCATATAATGGCGCTGTCGGAAGTTTTTCAATGGATACACAGATCGATAAAAAACAGACAAAGACAAATGAGCCTGTTACTCTTAAAATCACTCTAAGCGGAACCGGGAATATTAGTTTGCTGGACATGCCTGAGATAAAACTTCCTGCCGGATTTGAAAAGTACGAACCCAAAGTTGATCAGCAGATAAACAGAAATGGAAAAATAACCGGGAAGAAAACAGCAGATTATTTAATTGTACCGAGGGATGCGGGTAAAAAAGAAATCCCCCCGGTTAAGTTTTCTTATTTTGATTTAAATAAAAAATCCTATGTCACCCTTTCCTCGCCAGCTTATGATATTGATGTTAAGCAGGGAACCAGTGTTGGATCGGACGAATATTCGGGTAAGGAGGACGTTAAACTTCTTGGTGAAGATATTCGATATATTAAAACTGACAATGAAACACTTCACAGGCAAGGGAATATTGTTTTTAACCGATTTGGTTTCTGGGCTGCAGTCGGATTTCCTTTTTTCATTGCACTCGGACTTGTTGTATGGAGAAGAAGAGAAGATAAACTTGCAGGCAATGTTCAGTTGATGAAATATCAGCGTGCTCAGAAGGTTGCCAAATTGAGACTGAAGCAGGCGAAAACTTTGATGGATGCGAATGATCACAATGCTTTTTATTCTGAAATTTCTCTCGCCCTTTTCGGATATCTGGAAGATAAACTGCATATTCCAAAATCAGAATTGAGTGTAGAAAGGGCTTCTACTGAATTGAAAAAACACGGATTAAGTGCTGAGATAATTAATGAATTCGAAAGAATTGCTAATAAGTGTGAGTTCATCCGTTTTGCTCCAAAAGAGAGTGAATCTGACGCGATGAATGAAGTTTATAATGAACTTTCTCACATAATAATTGAATTAGAAAAATCATTGTCTGTAAAGAAAAATGCTGTTTAAGAATTCTATCTTATTTTTAATAATTTATGCTGTGATGCTTTATGCTCAGCCGGAAAATTTCATGGAGCAGGGGAATCAGTACTATCAAAAGCAGCAGTATGAAAATGCCGTAAAGTCATATCAAAAAGTTTTGAATGAAGGTTTCGAAAGTGCGGAACTATATTACAATCTCGGTAATGCATATTACAGGGAAAATAAACTTGGATACGCTATTCTGAATTATGAACGTGCTTTAAAACTCTCGCCCGGCGATGAAGACATTCAGCATAATCTTGCATTGGCTAATTCAAGAACAATAGACAGAATAAATACCCTCCCGGATTTTTTCCTGTTTCAATGGTGGGAAAGTTTTTTGGCAATCTTAACTTTTTCAGGATGGATTTATCTTTCATATTTTTTCTATATCCTGCTGTTGGGGTTGTTTATTTTTTATTTTTTTACACGTCGTCCCGATTATCAAAGATTTGTGTTCTTCACAGGGATCGCGGTATTGTTTTTACTCGCTCTTTCAATTTCTATTTCTGCAATAAAATTTAACCGGGAATTTAACATCCATAACGGCGTGATAATAGAGCCTTCTGCAACAGCAAAACTATCACCAGATCCGGATAGCAAAGATGCCTTTGTAATTCACGAAGGTTTAAAAATACGTCTTGAAGATAAAGTAGATAATTATTATAAAATCAGGCTGAAAGACGGCAAAATAGGGTGGCTGCCGGTAAGTGCATTAAGGATGATCTGACGTAGAGGGAAAAATTTTACTCTTTGTTCCGCTAATCAAATTCAATAATTTTCTTAATGAATCAATAATATAAATAAAAGGAATTTATATGAAGCAATTATTATTTGCTGTTTTTACTATAGTAATTGGTTTAAGTCTTACTCTAAATACTTATGCCCAGGTTAAAGAGAAAAATGAAAAAAAAGAAACTCCAAAGGAAATTCAGAAAGAAAATTCGTCAACGGCTACACAGAATATGGGTACAGTTACACCAATAAACACTATTTGTCCGGTTTCAAAAGAAGATGCAGATCCAAAAGTGAGTTATACTTATGATGGAAAAACATATGCATTCTGCTGTAATAAATGTCTTAAAAAATTTAAAGCTGACCCTGAGAAATATATTAATCGAATGAAAGAAGATGAAAAACCAATTGAGAAATCTAAAACTGAGAGTAAAGATTAAGAATTAAGAAAATTATTCACAAAGCTTCGTTTAATTTGACGAAGCTTTTTGTATTTTAAAGCTCAGAGTTTGTTGAAGTTAAATTTTACTCTCCCTGGTTTAATACAATGAAATCAAAAAAATATAACAACATAAAAATTGCTGTAGGTATTTTTAGGGGAACAGCTAGTTTCCTTCTATTAATATCTTTTGTCTATTTCCATTTCAGTTTGAACCTTGAGCATTTTCTCCGGATTTATATTTCGAATACATATCTGCTTTTCCTTTCCTTTATATTCTTAACAGGGATTGCGGGTATCATCCTTTTCTTCCCCTTGAATTATTATAAAGATTTCTACCTGGAACACAAATATAACTTGTCTAACCAGACATTCGGGAAATGGATATTTGAGAATCTTAAAGGATTGCTTGTTTCCCTAGTAATAGGAGTTCCTATACTTCTCATTTTTTATTATATACTGAATAAATTTGAACAGCTTTGGTGGCTGCCGTTTGCTGTCATTCTATTTATAATTTCAGTGGTTTTTGCCCGGTTAGTACCAGTAATTATTCTCCCGATCTTTTATAAAATAACTCCGATTGATGATGAAGATTTGAAAGAAAGAATTACAAGAATAGCAGATGATGCCGGAATAAAAGTGGAAAATGTTTTCAAATTTAATATGAGTAAGAATACGAAAAAAGCTAATGCAGCTTTTACAGGGCTGGGGAAGTCCAAAAGAATATTACTCGGCGATACTTTAATTGATAATTATTCTAAAGATGAAATTGAAACTGTAATTGCGCATGAGCTTGGGCACTATAAAAAGAAACATATAGTAAAAAACATTTTTATCGGAACTGCGGCAAGTTTCGGTACTCTCTTCTTAATTGCGTTTCTCTATAATAATTCACTTGCATGGTTTGGCTTCAGCAGGCTGCAGCAAATAGCTGCCTTACCTATTCTTTCTGTCTGGGCTATGTTGATTGGACTAGTTGAAACTCCGTTAACAAATATTTTATCCCGGAAATTTGAATATGAAGCCGATGAGTATGCTGTTTCGGTGACAAATAAACCTGCAGCTTTTATTTCAACTTTAAACAAGCTTACAGATCAAAATATGGGGGATAAAAACCCGCATCACTTTGTGGAATGGTTTTTCTACAGTCATCCCTCAATCACAAGAAGGGTAAACGCGATTCGTAAATATGTAATTCAATACGGAATTCAAGATAAAGATCTGGCTTCCGGGGAGATTTAAACTTGTTTTACATAAAATTATTTTTCATAATTCTCTACTCCATTCTAGTCTCCTTTATAGCCTTAATTTCCGGCATTATGGACAGGTCCTTCACATCGTATAAATTTATTACAAAGTTATATGGTGCAGGTATTCTTTTTATCAGCGGAGTAAAAGTAAAGTTATCAGGATTTGAGAATATTAAAGGTGATGGGCCTTTTATTTTCGTTTCAAACCATATAAGTCAGTTTGATATCGCCACCCTTCAATATATTCTTCCTGTTAAAGCCGGATTCATTTTTAAAAAAGAACTGGCTAAAATTCCTCTGTTCGGCTGGCAGTTGTTAACAGGACCTCATATTATGATAGACAGAAGTAACCCGGAAAAAGCCCTTAAAAGTATTCACAAAGCACGCCAGAAAATGAAAACCAAAAAGGTTTCAATCATTCTTTTTCCGGAAGGTACCAGGAGTAAAGATGGGCAGCTGCAGCCTTTTAAGAGAGGTGCTTTTCATCTCGCAAGCCAGGTGAATTATCCTATTATTCCTGTAACAATTCGTGATTCAGATAAACTTCTTCCGAAGGGATCGTTAAAGATTAATAAAGGTACAATCACTGTTATAATCAGTGAACCCGTTCAGACGATTAATATAGAAACGCGAAACGACGAACTTGAACTTATGGCAAAAGTAAAGGATATTATATCCGCTAATTATTACAACAGGTAAAAAGGTGTCCCAGATCTTTAGAGTTGAGAAATGATAGTTGGAATAATTCCTGCCCGATTTGCTTCCACCCGGCTAATGGGTAAGCCTCTTGCCGATATCGGGGGAAAACCTATGATCCAGCATACATATGAAAGTTCAAAAACATCTAAGCTGCTTCACGATGTTATTATTGCTACTGATGATGAAAAAGTAGCTGAAGTATCGAGAAAATTCGGAGCAAAAGTTTTCCTGACTCCTAAAAATATTTCAACCGGATCAGATAGGATTGCATTTGTTACAAAACAAATTCCAGAGGCAGAGATAATTGTAAATATTCAGGGCGATGAACCTTTTATACAGGGAATAATGATTGATCAGGCGATTGAGCCTTTGTTATTTGATCTTTCAGTGAATGTTTCAACTCTTGCAAAAAAAATTGAATCTGTTGAAGAACTAAAATCTCCTGCTGTTACCAAAGTGGTTTTCGATTATAATAATTTTGCACTTTACTTTTCCCGTTCACCTATTCCTTACGTTCGTGAGGCAAAGACAATGCAGGAAAGAATTGTACGGGCTGATATTTATAAGCATATAGGATTATATGTTTACAGAAGGGAATCGCTTTTAAGATTTACCTCGCTTGATCAGACGGATCTTGAACAAATTGAAAAACTTGAACAACTGCGGATGCTTGAAAACAGTTTTAAAATAAAAGTAGTTGTTACAAATTATGAAAGTCTGGCAGTTGATACCCCCGATGATTTGAAACGTGCGAGACTTTTTTATTCAAAAATGCAAAGAGAAAAAGAATGAGTTTTCCCGGCAGAATAGAATTAGCGAATACACCTACTCCGGTTCACGAAATCAAATTTGACAATAAAAAATTTTTAATTAAGCGGGATGATTTCACCGGGGTGGAACTTTCCGGGAATAAGGTTAGAAAACTTGAGTACCTGCTATACCAGGCAAAAAAAGAAAAAGCTGAATACATTTTCACCTGTGGCGGTGATCAATCAAACCATGCAAGAGCAACTGCCATTGCTTCTGCCAAACTAGGAATTAAGACCAAAATATTTTTATGGGGAAGTGATAAACCAGATCCGGATGGAAATCTTTTTCTGGATAAACTTTCTGGTGCTGAAATAATTTACCTGAACAAGAAAAACTACGGATTTGTAAATGAAATTATGCAGGAGGAGGGTGAGCTTTTAAATACAAAAGGTAAACGTGTATATGTCATTCCTGAAGGAGGTTCAACGACGCTAGGAATCTGGGGATATATTTCTTTTATTGATGAACTTTCTAAACAAATTGAAATTAAAAAACTTGACGGAATATTGCTTGCAGCAGGCACAGGTGGTACAGCTGCCGGATTACTGGCTGGTTTAGCACTAAATAACATTAAGTTAAAAATTTATGCAGTAAACGTTCTTTATCCAAGGGAATATATCAGAAAGAAAATTTTGCAGTTAGCAGAAGGAACTATGCTTGATTTTAATCTTAAAAATAAAATAGATGTAAATAATCTTGAAATTTTAGATGGTTACTCAGAAGAAGGTTACAAAAATACCGATGCAAACAAAATTGATTTAATAATCAGATTCTTCAGGGAAACCGGGATTCTTTTTGATCCTGTTTATACCGGAAAAGCTTTTTTTGCTTATCATGATAAGTTTTTTGGAAAAAATGATAAATCGAAAATTCTCTTCCTTCACACAGGCGGATTGTTTGGTATATTCGGGAGAAAGAAAACGTATGAAAAAAGTATCTGACTATCATTTTGCCTATGGAATTATTTAAGGTTATTTTTGTGTATGGATTGTATTTTTTGTGATATTGTAAACCTCAAAGAAGAAGCCGAAATATTATTTGAAAATGAAATGGTAATGGCTTTCCTGGATATCCGCCCTGTAAATTATGGACATACCCTTGTTGTTCCCAAGAAACATTTTAATAATTTTCTGGAATTAACGTCTGAATATTTACAGGAACTTAGTAAAGTAACACAATTGTTATCAGGTGCTATTAGTAATGTTCTTAAAGCAGATGGGTTTAATGTTATTATTAATAACGGTGCTGCTGCTGGACAAACAGTTTATCATTTTCATTTTCATATCATTCCGAGATTCAATAGCGATTTTAATTACAGACCGCAATTTAAAGTTTACGCGGATAATTCAATGAAAGAATTTGCAGATTTAATTCGTGATGCAGTAACAAATAAAGGTTGAAATTAAATGGATAGTAAAATAAGAGTGTTAGTTGCAAAAGCCGGGCTTGATGGTCACGACAGGGGAGCAAAAGTGATCGCTGCTGCACTTCGTGATGCAGGCATGGAAGTGATATATACGGGATTGAGGCAAACGGCTGAGATGATAGTTGAAGCAGCAATTCAGGAGGATGTTGATGTTATTGGAATCAGCATATTATCCGGTGCACATATGACAATCTTTCCAAGAATACTAAACCTGATGAAGGAAAAAGGAGTTGATGATATTCTGCTTACAGGCGGTGGAATAATCCCTGAAGCGGATATAAAAGCTCTTAAACAAATGGGAGTCGGCGAAATATTTACTCCCGGTGCAGCAACAACCGAAATAGCTAAATACATTAAGGAATGGTATTCGAAGAATCCAAGAAATAATTAGTTGATCTGTTCTCTGCGGGGAAAGGTCTTATCTTTTAAATAAACCAGGGTGATAACAATGAAAAAAATCTACTTCACTTTGTTTCTCATGATTTCCACAATCAGTTTTTCTCAATCCCTTATACAAACCATTGATTTACCTGCAGGTAATTTTTTTAGTCATGGATATGGTCTTGTATATAATAACAACAATTACTGGATTTCATCCGATGCTTCTCCCGATGGAAATGGAATCCTTCAATCAGTGGATGCGAATGGAATTTACAGTTCAACTATAAATATTAATTACGCTGGGTTACATGCTTCGCAAGGATTGGCATTTGATGGAACTGATTTCTGGTATGTTGAGAGAAAAACGGCGCGATGTGATTTATTTAAAGTTTCGCAAGCCGGTAATGTTCTGGATTCAATTCCAATACAAACTCTCGGCGGTACCTGGTATTTGGGTGGAGCAGCCTGGGACGGTACTGGTTTGTGGATATCGGTTTATTATCCTAATAATCTTGCGGCTTTATATAAAGTAGATGTAATTGCAAAACAGATTCTTGATACAATTCAGGTCAATGGGATACAGCCTACCGGAATTACTGTTAAAGGTGATACGCTGTTTTATGTGATGGATGGTTTTGATGGAGATCCGGAAAATATTTATGCAATTGATCTTACAACCAAGGATATTCTTTTTTCCTGGCATGTACCCGAGGTGCCTGGTAGCAGGCAAAATCCCCGCGGATTGGCGTGGGATGGATCTTATTTCTGGTTACTGGCAGAACCGGTTGGTGCTTCTTCGGGAAGACAGCTTTTTAAATATGATCTTGGAGGAAACGGATCACCCCAGATTTCTTTATCGCAGCAATCATTAACATTTCCTCAGACTACAGCCGGTGATACAAGCCATTTAACGCTAACCGTTTCTAATATTGGAACTGCGGATCTTGAGGTAACTAATATTACTTTTGATAACCCGGTTTTCAGTTCATCTGCAGGACCCTTTCCCATTACAATCTCACCGGGAAATAATCAGGATATCCAGGTTGATTTTCACCCGACAGGATTTCAATTGTACACAGGAACAATGAGTATAGAAAGTAATGATATAGTTACTCCAACGGTTGATGTTGATTTATCAGGTCAGGGTGTAGTTAGTGGTCCATCAATAGTTTTAACAGCCACAACACATAACTTTGGAGATGTATGGATTAACCAGGATGGAAATGCATACTGGAGATTCGGTATTTTTAATACAGGTGATTCACCACTTATAATTTCTGATATGCATTTTAATTTGCCGGAATTTTCAATTGAAAGCGGAACTCTTCCGATTCAGATTAATCCAACTGATACATCATTTGTTCGTTTGAGATTTACTCCAACTCAAACTGGAGTTTATGAAGATACACTTATTATTTCATCAAATGACGTTCAAAATCCGGCTGTGCAAATAAATGTTTCGGGAAATGGTGTGATTGGAAATTATACAATCGGCTACCAGTTCTGGTCATTCCAGGTTCCCGATAATCCTAACACGAGCTACCAGGAATACAGGGTAGAAGGATTAAAACCAATAAATGATATAAATGGTGATGGAATAAATGACGTAATTATCTCAACTGATAATTACTTCACTATGGCACTCGATGGCGCCGGAAGCGGTACGACGGACACGTTGTGGACATTTAATACCTTCTTTAACAATAACAATGCGGGCTCAATTGGTCAGTCAAATGATTATGGAGTTCAGGATGCAATTGCTATTGTAAGTGATTTAAATGGTGACGGTAAGAATGATGTGGTTATTGGGACCGGTGGCGGTAATGAACATGTATATGCAATTAATGGTATGAATGGAAACATAATCTGGCAGTTTGGTGATGATGTAAATTATGGTCTTGGTGATTTTGAAGCAGTCGACGGTCAACGAGATTTTACCGGTGACGGTGTTCCCGATATACTTGCTATTGCTGATGGAAATGACCAGGGGACTGGTTACCATCGTGCTTATTTATTCAACGGGGTTAATGGAAATATTATCTGGGATTACTTTTATCCGGGTCCTTCTCTTGCATTCGGCAAAACAATAATATCCATCGACGATGTAACAGGCGATGGAATTCCCGATGGAGTGATCGATGTTGGGAATAACGGATCTTCCGATCTTGATGTAATTTGTCTTAATGGAACCAATGGTCAACCAGTATGGACTTTTCCGGTGTCAGGTTATGAACCTAAAGAACTTCTCGAATTGCAAATACCGGGACAAACATCCGATGTAATTTCCTCTCAGTATTTCGGACACATTTACAGAATTGATGGTGAATCCGGTGCACAAGTCTGGTCCTATGACTATGGTTCCTCAGGGATTATTCAGATATCAAAAATAAGAGATGTTAACGGTGATAATATTGATGACATTCTGGTTGCTGCATTTTCAGGTGGTGTTATCTGTTTAAGCGGTGATAACGGACAGGTCTTATGGAATTATCCAATGAACTTCCAGTACGGAGTTGCCGCAGTTCCTGATTTGAATAATGACGGAATTGATGATATGGTTACTGGTGATCAGGATGGAACTTTCTATTGTATAAGCGGCACTGGCAGTCCATTGTTTTTCAGCCACACATTTGCCGGGGACAGGATAAATACGGTGAATATTCTTCCTTCAATTGATGGCAATGTGAGTTATGAACTGCTTGTAGGTACAAAGAACGGAAAAGTTGTTTGTTATTCCGGCGGGTTAAATGCTACTCCTGTTGAACTCATTTCTTTTAACGCTTCAGTAAATGGAAATGATGTTAATTTAAATTGGATTGCGGCAACACAGACTAATAATAAAGGATTTGAAGTTGAAAGAAAATCAGGGAATAATAATTTTGAACCTGTTTCATTCATAAAAGGAAACGGAACTACATCAAGGCAACAAAATTATTCCTACCTTGATTCCGGGTTAAAAGAGGGTGAATACACTTATCGTTTGAAACAAATAGATTATGATGGATCATTTAATTACTCACAGGTTATTAATGTTAATGTTCAAATTCCGACTGAATTTAATTTATCTCAGAATTATCCTAACCCTTTTAATCCCTCCACTATTATTAATTTCTCCCTTCCTGCAAAAACGATGGTTAAACTTGTTGTATATGATATACTTGGAAAAGAAGTCAGGACACTCGTGAACAGTGAAAAAGAACCGGGAAGTTATAAGGTTCAATGGAACGGGATAAATGATAATGGCTCAGATGTTTCAACCGGGATCTACATATACAGAATTGAAGCGGGTGATTTTATAAAACAATATAAGATGATACTTATAAAGTGATCTTAAGTTTTAAGAGATGGCATTGTTAAAATGAATGCCATCTCTTTTTTGATTTTCTTTCCTATTCAGAGACATTTCAAATAAAATTCCAACAACCACTCAAAAGAAAACAGCATCTCATTTTAAATCAGAACAAGATTAAAAAAACTTAATAATTGGTGCAAAAAATAGTATTTACCTATGGCATACAAATTGGAATTTACTACGTGAGTTTGAATTTAGAATATTTGAAATTGTATTGAGTTTGAAATTCCCCTGATAGTTCCTGTGTCATTACTGGAGGGGATTGAAATTGCTGCCCACTCAACTAGAAACCTTTGGGCTTGCTTCGGCGGGCTCGAAGGTTTTTTTATTGCACAATCCCATCTAAAATTAATTTCCATCACAAATCCTTTAAAGTATTGTAAACCAATAGCTTCTGAATTGAAATTCAAACACCCTTTGAGTAATTTTATTAACCATAAATTTTTAACAATAGGAGTTTAGAATGGCAATCAAAGTAGGCATTAATGGTTTCGGAAGAATCGGCAGATTGGTATTCAGACGTTGTCTTGCATTAGGTGGTTTCGATTTTGTAGGTATAAATGACTTAACAGATGCTAAAACATTAGCTCATCTTCTTAAATATGATTCTGTTCACGGAAAGTTTAATGGCGAAGTTAAGGTTGATGGAAATGATATTATTGTAAATGGAGACAGAATCAGGATAACAGCTGAAAAAGATCCTGCAAATTTAAAATGGAAAGATCTTGGTGCCGATATAGTAATCGAATCAACCGGCATTTTCAGAACAAAAGAAGCATGTATGAAGCACATAGAAGCAGGTGCTAAAAAAGTAATACTTACAGTTCCTTCTAAAGGCGATGTAGATGCAACTGTTGTCCTTGGTGTAAATGACGAAGTGCTGACAGGAAACGAACAGGTTGTTTCTAACGCATCTTGTACGACAAACTGTCTTGCACCAATGGTAAAAGTTTTAAATGACACTTTTGGAATTGTAAATGGATTTATGACTACTGTTCATTCATACACAAATGATCAGAGACTGCTCGATCTTCCGCATAGTGATTTGAGAAGAGCAAGGTCTGCAGCGGTTTCAATAATTCCAACTACAACAGGCGCCGCTAAAGCTGTCACTAAAACTATTCCAGAGCTTAAAGGAAAACTTGACGGATTTTCTCTGCGTGTTCCAACTCCCGATGGTTCAATTACTGATTTTGTGGCAGTGTTAAAAAAAGAAGTTACAGTTGAAGAAGTGAATGCAGCAATGAAAAAAGCTGCAGATGGCGCTATGAAAGGAATACTTGAATATACAGAGGATCCGATTGTTTCTGCAGATATAGTTGGAAACCCTGCTTCATGTATTTTTGATTCTCTTTCAACTATGACAAACGGAAATCTTGTAAAAGCAGTTGGCTGGTATGATAACGAATGGGGTTATTCGTGTCGTGTTGTTGATCTGATAAAAAGGATAGCAAAATAGTTATTTTCTTAAGAGACGTTGTTATTGCTTCGTCTCTTTTTCACCAATATTATTTTTACGGATTGTAAATGAATAAACTTTCAATTGATAATCTGAATCTTAGAGATAAACGCGTTCTTGTAAGAGTTGATTTTAATGTTCCTCTTGATGAAAACCAGAAAATAACAGATGACAGAAGGATAGTGGCATCGCTCCCAACGATTAAGAAGATTATAAAGGATGGGGGAAAGGCTATTTTGATGAGTCATCTTGGTAGACCAAAAGGTAAAGTGAAGCCGGAATTCAGTCTGAAACCTGCAGCAGAAAAACTTGGTGAACTCTTGGGTAAAGAGGTTAAACTTGCACCGGATTGTATTGGTGATGAAGTAAAAAAGTTGGTAAGTGAAATGAAAGAAGGGGATGTTTTGCTCCTTGAAAATCTAAGGTTTCACGCTGAAGAAGAAAAGAATGATGCAACCTTCTCTAAAGCTCTGGCTGAGTTAGGTGATGTTTATGTAAATGATGCTTTCGGAACTGCACACCGCGCTCATGCATCTACAGAAGGAATAACTCATTTTATTGACAAATGTGCTGCCGGCTATCTTATGCAAAAAGAACTGGATTACCTGGGATCAGCTTTAACCAAACCTGAAAGACCTTATTGTGCAATTCTTGGCGGAGCAAAGATTTCAGGAAAAATTGACGTAATCATGAACCTGTTTAATAAAGTTGATACATTAATTGTTGGCGGGGGAATGGCTTTTACATTCTTTAAGGCTCAGGGGAAAGAAATAGGTAAATCTTTACTTGAAGAAGAAAAAATTGATCTGGCAAAAGAAGTTCTCAAGAAAGCTAAGGAATCAAAGATAAAATTTCTTCTTCCTGTAGATGTTGTTGTTGCTTCTGAGTTCAAAAATGATTCACCGGCTGAAACCGTTAAAATAGATAATATTCCAAACAATAAAATGGGGTTGGATATCGGACCCGAAACAATTAAATTGTTCTCAACCGAACTTCTTAAATCTAAAACAATAGTTTGGAACGGACCAATGGGAGTTTTCGAAATGGATAATTTTGCAAAAGGAACATTTGCCATTGCTGAAACTCTTGTTGAAGCGACAAAGAATGGTGCTGTTACAGTTATCGGCGGAGGCGATTCTGCTGCTGCAATCAGTAAAGCAGGACTTGAGGATAAAGTATCTCATGTTTCTACCGGCGGCGGGGCTTCTCTCGAATTTCTCGAAGGAAAAGTTCTCCCGGGAGTAGAAGCATTAAGCGATTTAAAATAAATATCGATTGAAAATTAAAGGAAATATTTGTGAGTAATTCTTATCGTCCGGGCGGATTTGGATTTAGTTTTTTTCCGCCGGTGATTAAAAATCTTCTTATAATAAATGGAGTAGTATTTTTTCTGCAGATCATTATGCAGGGAATTACTTTCCAGGGTGTTCCGGGAAATTATTTTCTTGATACATGGTTTGCTCTTAATCCAATCGGACACAACTTTCAGGTTTGGCAGCTTATTACCTACCAGTTTATGCATGGCAGCTTTACACATATTCTATTTAATATGTTTGCTCTCTGGATGTTCGGAATTGAAATTGAGAACCTGTGGGGTTCCAAAAAATTTATTTATTATTATTTGCTCTGCGGAGTTGTTGCCGGATTATTCCAGATTTTCCTGACACCTCTACTGACAGGCCTGGTAGGACCTACTATCGGAGCAAGCGGCGCTATTTATGGAGTCCTGATTGCCTTTGGTGTTATATTTCCTAACCGATATATTTTTCTATATTTCTTCATACCCGTAAAAGCAAAATATTTAATAACCTTTTTAATTCTTATAGAATTTTTTGCAATTAGTCCCGGGAGTAATATTGCACATCTCGCACATTTGGGTGGTGCATTGGCTGGTTTTATTTATATCCTACTTGATAAAAACAGCAACGCAGCAATAAAAAATATCTTCAATACTTCTTCCTTTAAAATTAAAAAACCATATAATCCCTTCGGTGGAATTTCGGATAGTTTTAAGCATAAAGAGGATAATGTACAGGAAGCAAAATTTTATGAGATAAATGATGAAGTTAAAAAGGAAGATATCTCACAGGAACAAATTGATAAAATTCTTGATAAAATAAGTCAGTCGGGATACCAAAACCTGACTGATAAAGAAAAGAAAATTCTTTTTGAAGCCAGCAAAAAGATGAAATAATCAGGGTGATGAAAATTAAAAGAAGATTACTCTTTATAAATTTCTCTGCAATAGTATTAACTTCATTAATCGTTTCATGTTCTGATAAAACTGTTGATCACGAAAAATTTATCGAAACTTACATAGATTTAAGAATCGCTGAAGATACGTTACACTTGAAGAATGAAGATTTTGAAAAGATAAAATCCCAAATCTTAAATGAACACGGTTTTACTGAAGCGCAATACAAATCCACGTTTGAATATTTTAATGAGAACCCTGAGTTATGGGAGGAATTTTATAATAAAGCTATTGCGCGCGTTGATACTTTGATGAAGAAGAGGAACTAAACTTATACTTTGCTGCGGCAATTCTGAGAAGGGGAAATGAAACCTCGATATTTAATCTTTCCTTTAAAGATTTCAAATCAGTGAAACCTTTTTTTATTTCGTCTAAAATATGGGTTAAATCTAAATTTTGGAACAACTTATTTATGTCCACTCCGGGTTCAAACTCAATAATGGTTTCAATCTGCATCGAGATTACTGCCTCAGAAAGTTTTCTTGTAGAAGCTATTTCAGCTAAATGATATCCCTTTTTCAGTAGCAAGTATGTTTCTTTTAGATTGGGAGGGATTTCTTTTTTACTACTTCCGGCTTCAAAGGAAAATGAATTTATTATTTCTAAAAAATCTTCCCCAATTTTATTAAACATCCGTTCTGTAAATCCTTTTATTGACAACAATTCTGATTTACCGGCTGGTTTGATACTGGATATTTCTCTCAACACTTTATCCGGACAAATAATATCAGCGGACTGCAGGAATTTTTTTGAAACCTTTGTTCTTGATTCTCTTAAAAGATTATAAAGCTCAAGATCCTTATCATAACCTTGATTAGTATCAATTGGAAATTCATCATTTTCATCTACAAATAATAGTTCTTCCTTTTTTAGTTTTAATGATGATCCTTCTTTGATTAAAACCTTGCTGCTGATTAATTCCTGCAGAATAGTTTTTAGTTCATTCTGATCGTAATTTCTGCAGGAACCAAAAGTAGACAACTTCATAAAATCATTTTCAGAATCTTTTCCACGTAATATTTTCAGTAAAACATTCTGAGTAGTTTTTCCGTTTAACAATCTCATTGTTCTTAGAATTATTTCGGATATATACTCTCGTACTGATTCAGGAACCAACTCTTCCAAAGTACATCTGTCGCATTTACCGCATGTGTACGAAGCTGCCTCTTCACCAAAATAATTCAGGATATATCGAAAACGGCATTCACTTGTAAAAACATATTCAACCATTTGATCAAGTTTACGCTGTGAATTTAAATAGCCTTCATTTATTCTTTTATAATTAATACTTAATCGTTCTGTATCGATGCGCGGTGACGCAAGCATAACTGATTCGTTTGAAAGCGCTTTCCTGTAAGTTATAACTCCAAGATTATCCAGTATAATCAATGATTCATTTAATTCTGCGCTTGTTAACTCAAGATAGCTTGTAAGCTCTGAAAGTGAAAAAGCAACAGGTGAATTTAAAGCGCGGCTTCCGTATTCTCTTAATAAAAGCAGGATAGTTTCTTTAAGAACATTATTATTCACATTCTCAACAAATTGTTTCAAATCATTTTTATTATAATTTATTTGAAGCGTGGATCTTTTATCAAATTCTGAAAGCAGCCTGATATAACCTGCTTCTTCAAGATATTTTAGTGATGAAAATAAAAGTCCTTTACTTACCGGTCTTTTTGCATAAGCTGAAATAAATTCCGTATTAATGGGGATTTCTTTCTCAGTTTTATTTCCTATCGCAACTTTTCCATAATCGCAGATTGCATTATATATATTCTGAATTAATTTTTTATCTGGGTAGGCATTTGAAAGAAAATAATTCTGGATAGAAAGATCAGAATCATCATGAAGCAGAAAAATGTGTGATTCTTTTCCATCTCTTCCGGCTCTTCCTATTTCCTGGTAATAATTTTCTATTGAACCCGGAGTATTAAAGTGAATTATTAGCCTGATATCCTTTTTGTCAATTCCCATCCCGAAAGCGTTTGTTGCACAGATTACACTGATTTCATCATTAATAAATGATTCCTGTATTCTTTTTCTTTCAAGGGCAGGCATTCCTGCATGATAGGATGCACTATTAATTTTCCGGAGTGAAAGATACTCTGCTGTTTCATCGGCTTTTCTTCTGGAAGAAGTGTAAATAATTGCGGGGGTTTTATAAATTGAAATCAGTTCAACACATTTTTCAAATTTCCGCGATCCCGCAATTACATTTAGATGAAGATTAGTTCTTTCAAATCCTTTAACAAAAACTTTTGGTTTTTTTAACGCAAGCTGCTTAACAATGTCTTTTACAACTTCAGGAGTTGCCGTGGCGGTGAACCCGGAAATTTTTTTTATCGAAACAAAATCGACAAACTCTTTTATCTTACTATAACTTGGTCTGAAATTATGTCCCCATTCGCTGATACAATGTGCTTCATCCACAAAAAGATAATTGGGATTTAATTTTTTTATCCTTTCCGCGAATACTATATTCTCGAGCCTTTCCGGCGCAACGTATAGTAATTTAATTTTCCCATATGAAATATCCTGCAGAACAACCTCTGCCTCCCTGAAACTCATAGTGCTGTTTATAAAGGCTGCAATAGTTTCTCCCCGGTTAAGATTATCTACCTGGTCTTTCATCAGGGCTATTAAAGGGGAAATTACAATAGAAAAATTTTCAGATATTAATGCCGGAACCTGGTAACAGATAGATTTCCCCGCTCCTGTTGGAAGAACGGCGAGTACATTTTCTCCTTTAAGAATAGCTTCAATAATTTCTTCCTGTGCAGGTCGGAATTCATCGAATGTGAAATATTTTTTAAGGGCTTCAGCTGGCGACATTTAAAAAGAAAACATTATTAATAATTCATTACAAATAAAAAGATAATTTTTATAAATTGTAATATTAAATAATTACTTTTAATATCCTCTTAATTACTTACCAATATCAAGGTTGTAATATGAAACTTTTTACTTTTCTTTTTTCACTTTTATTACTGCAAACAGCATTTTCACAGGTATCTTATCTGAATCAACAGATGGACAATACTGTTTACAGCAATGCTCCTGAACAAGTGAAGCATTCTAAAGCATTTATCAGGGAGTGGAGGTTTTTTGAACAAAGAGCATATCCCAATAATTATATTCCTGCAGATGCTTACCAAAAAGCTATCGAACAGCGTAATGCACTAAGAATAAAAAATAATTATGCCGATGGAGGAATTTCCTGGGTTAGTCTTGGACCAACACCGGGTGAATATTTTAATTATGGGAAAATATCATCAAGAATTGTTACTGGAACTTATAATCCTAAAAACCACGACATAATTTATATCGGACCTGCTTACGGAGGAGTTTGGAAATCAACTGATGGAGGTGTTAACTGGGTTCCATTGACCGATGATCAGCCATCTATGGCCATGGGTGCGATTGTACTTGATCCCGATAATCCTCAGATAGTTTATGCAGGCACAGGTGAAGCAACTTACAGCGGGTCGTCATATTCCGGTTTGGGGTTGCTTAAATCTACAGACGGCGGTTCCAGCTGGACACAGATAACTTCAGGACTTCCGGTTCATTCTTATTTTTCAAGATTGGTAATCAGACCAAATCATAATAATGAATTGCTGGCTGCAATGGGATATAATGGTTTATATAAAAGCACGAACAGTGGAATTTCCTGGAATGTAGCACTCACCGGACGTTGTGACGAAGTAAGATATTCTCCAACCGGTGATACTGTTTTTGTTGCGGGTGCAGGAACCGGGTTTAAACGTTCGATAGATGGCGGTGCAACTTTCTCAACTTTCAGTACAGGTCTTGCTTTAGGCGAAAGAAATCATTTTGATTATTGTTTTAATAATCCCGCTTATATGTATGCTGCGGCTTATTCTTCCTCATCATTTAAGGTATTTAAATCCACAGATTACGGAGTTACGTTTTCCCAGGTATCTACAACTACTGATTTTGAAGGCGGACAATCCTGGTATGATATGTATTGCAGAGTTAATCCTGTAAATCCAGATTACGCTTACGTAGGAACAATTGATGTATTCCGCACAACTAACGGTGGTTCCACTTTTGTAAATATTACTAATGCATATTCCAACGGTGTTGTTCATCCGGATCAGCATTATCTTTTCTTTGATCCGAATGATGCGAATACGTTTTTTGCATGTAATGATGGTGGTATTTATAAATCCACAAACAACGGCAACTCATTTACTAATATGAATCAGAACCTGACGTTAACACAATTTTACAGAATAACCACCAGTCCTTTTTTGGCAAGCAGAATTCTGGGTGGTACCCAGGATAACGGTACTCAGCAGACATATTCTTCACTTAGCTGGTCGGCAGCTTTTGGCGGTGATGGAGGTGAGGTTGCGTTTAATCCTTATGATCAGAATTATATAATAGGAGAAACACAAAACGGAGGTTTGGTAAGAACCGGCAACAACGGGTCTAACTGGACCAACGGTATGAATGGAATTAATCAAAGTGAAAATGTGGTATGGGTTGCTCCGATTATTCATCATCCAACTATATCAGGAACTTATTACGTTGCCCGCCAGAAAGTTTATAAATCAACTAATAATGGCATAAACTGGTCGGCGATATCCGGAAATATAAATGGCACCGGTGCAATTAGTGAACTCGCAATTAGTAAATCAAATCCGAATGTAATGCTGGCAGCTTCCGGGAGTAATGTTTTCCGGTCAACTGATGGCGGAGTAACCTGGGTGAATATTAGCAACGGATTACCAAATAAAACTGTTTCCTCGATCTACATTCACCCCAATGATGAATCATTGTTCGTTGTCTCGTATTATGGATTGGGTGGATCAAAAATATATGAAAGTAATACCAGCGGGAATAGCTGGAGAAGTATAAACGGCGACCTGCCTGATACTCCTGTAAATGATGTTTTCATTTATACCGAAGATAATACGCATCCTAAAACTTTATTTGTCGCTACAGATATCGGAGTGTTCCTGACTCAGGATGACGGAATTAACTGGATTGAATTAGCAGACGGAATTCCGAATACATTAGTTATGCATCTTGATTATTCACCGCAAACACATACATTAAGAGCAGGCACGCACGGCAGAGGTGTTTATGAAGCTTATGTGGATTTTTATCTCCCGGTTGAACTTGCCTCGTTCAGTGCTGCTGTTTCAAATAATAGTGTCTTACTTAACTGGATGACTGCTTCGGAAATAAATAACAAAGGATTTGAAGTAGAAAGGAAACTTAAAAATCAGGATTGGGTTACAATTGGATTTGTTACCGGTAACGGAACTTCAACAGAAAAACATAACTATAAATTTTCTGATGAAAAAGTGAATGAAAATTATAATGGACGTGTTCTTTACAGGCTTAAACAGGTAGATTTTAACGGGGAGTACAATTATTCCAACCAGGTTTTTGCAGATTTCGATTTTATTCCTGACCAGGTAACGCTGGCTCAGAATTTCCCGAATCCGTTTAATCCAACCACTACAATTAAATATTCTATTCCTGTTGAAGCGAATGTAAAATTAGTTGTTTACAATTCAATTGGTGAAAAAGTCAGTGAGCTTGTAAACTCTGTTCAGGCAACAGGAAATTACCAGGTAACGTGGAATGCAACAGATTTTGCTTCAGGAATTTATTTTTATGCTTTAGAAGTTTCAGATATGCAGAATCAAAATCTCTTCAAAGAAAGCAGAAAGATAGTTCTAGTTAAATAGAATCTTACAACCCACACTTATAAACCCCGATTGATTTAATCGGGGTTTTTATTTGTCTCTCATACTAAATAACTTGAAATCGTATTTTGGTGCTCTTAACATAGTCTGCGAGTGTCCCAGTAAATAAACATTAACTGCGATTTTAGGAACTTTCAAATATTCCTTCCATTGCTAATTGCAAAACTCAAAATGATGATAAAAGTAGTTGTAGAATAATTTGACATATAGTTTTTATCTTCTGCTTTTAACAATGAAATAAATGATAAACGGTATCATTTCTATGTTCCTTATTAAGAGTTCATTCCAATTTTAGTTAAATTTATCAATTAAGTATTAATAAATTATGCAGCTAAATGGGAATAATTGAAACAAAAGAATTAACAAAGATATTTTCTTCGGGATCGAAAAAAGTAATTGCTTTGTCTGAATTTAACCTTTCTCTTGAACGCGGAACTATTTTTGGATTACTTGGACCAAACGGTGCAGGTAAAACAACACTAATCAAAATTCTGCTTAGTATAATCTTTCCAAGTTCCGGGCATGCTTCTGTATTGGACCGCAGCCTTTCCGATTATACAGTTAAAGAGAAAATAGGGTATCTTGCCGGAAAACCACCGCTACCCGAATTACCTGACCGGCGGGGAAGTCTTAAGTTTTTTTGGAAGATTAAGTGGAATGGATGGGGCGGTACTTGATAAGAAAATAGATGAATTACTTGAATTAATGAATCTTACAAAATGGAAGAAGACAAAGGTTAAAACTTATTCTAAAGGAATGATGCAGAGGCTGGGATTAGCACAGGCGATGATAAATGATCCTGAACTGATTTTTCTTGATGAACCTACGGACGGAGTTGATCCGCTTGGAAGAAAAGAAATAAGAGATATACTTCTGGAACTGAAATCACGATCGAAAACTATTTTTCTAAACAGTCATCTTCTATCTGAAGTTGAATTAATTACTGACAGGGTTGCAATTTTAAATAAAGGAAAGCTATTACGGGAAGGAACTGTTCAGGAATTAACTGAGAAAAAGGAGGAGTACAGGTTATCCGTTGAATCATCTGATTCATCCTTTAAAATGCCGGCAGAATACAATGGAGTTATGATAAGTAATGTTAAAGATAATCTTTATAGTGTAAAAGCTACTGATACAAATCAGCTAAACCAGTTTATAGATTATCTTCGTCAGAATAAAATTCTAATATCAGGAATTGTAAAAGAAAAAAGCACTCTTGAAGATATGTTTATCTCATTGATTCAGCAGGCAGAAAAGGAGACAGTGCAATGAGGAATATTTATCTAATGACATTGTTTACTCTGAAAGAAGCCATGGCAAGAAAAGTATTTTTGTTTTTTATTGGCATTTCTATCCTTGCAATTATTGTAACGGCGTTAATATTCAGCCTGGTTGATACTCAATCAATTATTTCCGGATTTGAAAGTAAAGCAGGAAATGATTTACTTGTCAGAAACATAGTCTCTTCCCTCGAAATTATGATTATATCTCCTCTTGCAGGATTGGGTTTACTCCTTGCAATATTTTCAAGTTCAAGCTTTGTACCTAATATGCTGGAGAAAGGTAATATTGATCTTCTATTAAGCAAACCAGTTTCAAGACAGCAATTACTCTGGGGAAAATATATAGGCGGACTGCTGGTTGTTTTGCTTAATATCGGTTTTCTTGTAATCGGTATATGGATTATTATAGCGCTTAAATTTTCATTCTGGGATCCCACTTTTCTCTGGTCGGTATTGATAATTACATTCACCTTTGCTGTTCTTTATTCGCTGATAGTACTATGCGGAATTCTGACCCGCGGATCAATGCTTGGAATGATGCTGGCGTATTTTATCTTTCTTATTCTCAGTCCGGTTTTAATGCTTGCAAATGACAAGGCAGATATATTTTTCAAGAACGATACTGTTAAAAACATAGTGAATAGGGATTTACTACTTTGTACCCAAAACCTCAGAACTTATGGGTAAAATGATCACAGAACTTGCAACCGGGAAAGGCATTGCAGACTTTCAGCCTTTAGTCAGTTCATTCATATTTTTAGTTCTAATGATGGTGATCAGCATAATTACATTTAGAAAAAAAGATTTTTAATGAAGATCAGGAAAGAATTTATAATTTTATTATTCCTGCTGATAAGTGCCTGCAGCAGCAAAACAGAAACTGAATCTGTCAGTTCTTCTCAATGGAAAATGTTTTATTATCTTCCTTATAATACTGAATATCTTTTATACACAAACTTTCAGGAACTAAGAAAAACAAAATTTGGGAGTGAAGAATTTATCACTTCAATTTCAAATGATACCTCAGATAATTGGATAAATAAATTTGAAAAAGAAACAGGAGTTGGATTAAAAAAAGGAATTAGTGAAATTATTATTGCCAATACCAGTGATGATGCAAGCATTATCGTTGTAAAGTTTTCAAATAATAACCGGGTAAAAAATTATTTTGATGAAAGCTCAGAGTTTATAAAAGATAAGATAAATGGAAAAGAAATTTATTTTCTGAAAGAAAAACCCTCCACCATTATTTACTTCCCTGAGAAATTTACTTTGATTGTATCGAACAAAATATCTCTGGTCAAATCAATAATTCTAAATGAAGGTAAGAGGTTAAAGGAAAATACAACATTTCTTTCTGTAGTTAATAACATAAAAAATAAAAGTAGTATTTGGATGGCGACAGATAAAGGTGCTTTTGCTGCAGGGTTATTTGACAGGTTAGCGGGAAAAGATTCCAGGCTGCTTTCACCTGAGGTGCTGTCATCCATTAGCAATCTGACTGTATCGGCAAGCTTTAATGATGGTGTTCAATTAGAATCTGCTCTTGGCTGCAACACTGCCGGAAATGCATATTTGCTTACATCTGCAGTTGAAGGAGCAATCGCACTGAATATTCTTTCGAAAAAAAATTATAAGCTTGGAAAAATATTTAATAAAATGGATGTGGATCGTGAAGGTAATTTAATTCGTTTCAACATTTCACTTTCCGAAAATGAACTGAATGATTTACAAAAACTAACTGATGGGACAAACCCGGTTAATAAATTCTAAGGTGAAAATATGCCAGAAGAAAATCTGAAATTAGAAGATCTGCTCAGCAAAACAAAAAATTATGATAAAAATGACAGGATAAATAATGTAACCATAATTGGGGCAGGTGTTATGGGACAAGGTATTGCACAGACAATTGCTTCATCAGGGATGGAGGTGCGCTTAATAGAAAGAGATGAATCTCAGCTTGAACGTGCTAAGATAAGTCTATCGGAATCCCTCGAGAGAGAAATAAAAAGATGGTCACTTACACAGTCTGAAAAGAAAGCAATACTCTCAAGGATAACCTGGGAGCTTAATTTTGATAATGTGGACACAACAGATTTAATAGTAGAAGCTGTTGATGAGGATTTCGAACTAAAAAAAGGAATATTTAAAGAGCTCGACGAGCTGGTAAAAAAGGATACTATTTTTGTTTCCAACACATCGACGCTAAGCCTGACAAAACTTGCAGAAAGTACACGCAGAGCCAGTAAAGTAATCGGTATGCATTTCCTGCATCCTGTCCCTAAAGTTCCACTTGTAGAGCTAGTAAAATGTCTGCATACTTCAAATGAAACAGTTGAAATTGTGAAAGAGTTTGCAGCCAAAATAGGAAAGACACCTGTTGAAGTTTACGAGTATCCCGGTTTTGTTACAACAAGAGCTATTGTCCCTTTGCTGAATGAAGCAATGTATATTCTGCTTGAAGGAGTGGCAACAGCTAAAGATATAGATACTGCAATGAAATTAGGTTATAACTTCGCTTACGGTCCTTTGGAAATGGCTGATATGATGGGGTTGGATGAGGTTCTCGCCTGGATGGAGACCCTATGGAAAACTTTAGGCGAACCTCGTTACCGTGCCTGCCCGATATTAAGAAAGCTTGTGAGGGAAAGGAAACTTGGCAAAAAAACCGGTGAAGGTTTTTATAAATACGATAGTAACGGAAGAATTACTTCTGAATAAAAAAATTAACACGGAAAAATAAAATGAAAGTATTAGTACTTAACTGCGGCAGTTCATCAATAAAGTACCAGTTTATTGATACGGATAAGAAGACGGCTCTTGCCCGCGGAATTGTTGAGAGGATCGGGATGAGCAGCGCCGTTTTAACACATAAGAGATATGACGGCGACGAAATTAAAATTGTGGGTGAAATACTTGATCATTCTATAGGTATTGAGTATGTGCTGGGAGTAATGCTTAGCAAAAACCACGGCGTAATTGATGACAAAAGAGATATTGAAGCTGTAGGACACAGAGTTGTTCACGGCGGTGAAACATTCTCCGATTCAGTTTTAATCACAGATGAAGTAATGCAGGCTTTGCAGGATAATATAGAACTTGCGCCGCTTCATAATCCACCTAATATAAAAGGTATACAGGCTGTTAAAAGAACACTACCCGATACACCCCAATGCGGAGTTTTCGATACTGCATTTCATACAAAAATGCCCCCTGAAGCATACCTGTACGGAATACCTTACGAATTATATAAAAAGTATAAAATCAGGAGATATGGTTTTCATGGTACATCCCACTATTTTGTTTCTAATCGTGCGGCAGAACTTATGGGAAAAGATTTACATGAATTGAAAATGATTACGGCTCATCTTGGGAACGGATGCAGTATGGCTGCAATAGCAGGGGGAAAGTCGATTGACACAACAATGGGGTTTACACCGCTTGAAGGGTTAATGATGGGAACCCGTAGCGGTGATCTCGATCCATCCTTAATTTTATATATTATGGGCAAAGAAGGATTGTCTTTAAGTGAAGCCGGGACTCTTCTTAACAAGCATAGCGGTCTGATCGGTATAAGCGGCGAAAGCAGTGATATGCGTGAAATTCAGAAAGCGATAGATGAAGGACACAAAAGATCAAAATATGCTTTTGATACTTTCTGTTACAGGATAAGAAAATATGTTGGTGCCTATGCTGCTGCTATGGGTGGTTTGGATGCGTTTGTCTTTACCGGGGGGATCGGGGAGAATTCCTATTTAGTAAGGTCTGCGGTTTGTAAAAACCTGGAATTCCTTGGAATAAGTCTGGATGAAGAGAAAAACAAAAATCAAAATGAAATTATTTCGACTGAAGGTTCAAATGTGAAAGTTATGCGTATACCTACCAATGAAGAATTGGTAATTGCGCTTGATACAGCCCAGATTGTGACCGAAATGAATTTGCAAGCAGTAAAATGAGATATTAAAAACGAAACAGACTGAAATTTAATTTAAATAGCATTATTAAAAATTTGATAAACTGTTAAAAAATTGTTATTCATTATACGATCTATAATAAAATTTTACAGGTAAGTTTATGGATTTAGGAATTAAAGGGAAGACAGCCTTAATTACCGCTTCAAGCCAGGGAATTGGAAAAGCTATTGCTGAAAGTTTTGCAGCTGAGGGGTGTAAAGTAGCCATATGTGCCAGGAAAAAAGAAGATCTCCTGAACCTTTCGAATGATTTAAAAGAAGATATGGTATTGATGCTTCCTGGAGCGTATGTGATTTAAATAAAACCAAAGATATTGAAAGTACAGTTGAAGCTGTTCACAAACAGCTTGGAACAATTGATATTCTTGTGAATAATTGCGGCGGTCCATCTTCAGGTTATTTCAGTGAATTTTCGGATAAACAATGGCTGAGTGCTTTTGATCAGGTTTTACTGAGTGCAATTAGATTTACCAGACTCGTAATCCCGGATATGATTGCTAATGAATGGGGGAGGGTTATAAATATAACCTCTATCTCTGTTAAGCAGCCGATTGATAATCTTCTGCTTTCAAATTCATTAAGAAGCGGGGTTACAGGGTTAGCTAAAACTTTAAGCATGGAATATGCTAAATATAATATTACTGTGAATAATGTTGCCCCGGGGTTTACTCTAACGAACAGACTTTATGATCTTTCCGTTACAAGAGCTAAACAACAGAATACTTCACACGAAGAAATACTTACTTCAATGGCTAAAGAAACTCCATCCAACAGACTCGGAAGTCCAGAAGAAGTTGCTTCTGCTGTACTTTTTCTTGCTTCTCAAAAAGCTTCTTACATTACAGGTACTACTTTAAATGTTGACGGTGGTTTAAATAAAGGTTTGTTTTGAATGATTAACTTAAAGATTATTTATAATTATTTTGAAAAAACAAGTTGAAATCTCCCTTCTGCCGGAAGATGTTTTTAATAAAGAAGTACTTTATGAAAAAACTGCAAACGAATTAAAATTTCGATTAATGATCTTAAAGCTGCAATTCCAGTCAGGCGATCGATCGATGCAAGGAGTAAAGAACCGGTATTTAAAATTCTTGTAAATGCTTTTATTAATGAATCTCCCAAAGAAACACAACCCCGAATAAAATTAAAACCGGTTACAGACAATAAGAAAATAATTGTTATTGGTTCAGGTCCGGCTGGACTTTTTGCTTCTTTAAAACTCATTGAGCTTGGAATCAAACCTATTATATTAGAAAGAGGCAAAGATGTTCAGAGCAGACGAAAAGATTTAAAAGCAATTCAACAATCTCACCTGGTTAACCCTGATTCGAACTATTGTTTTGGTGAGGGCGGTGCAGGGACTTACAGCGACGGGAAACTATATACAAGAGCAACTAAACGGGGTGATGTCGGAGCAATTCTAAATCTATTTGTTCAGCATGGCGCAACTGAGGATATTCTGGTAGATGCTCATCCGCATATAGGATCAAATAAACTTCCGGATGTTGTAAAATCGTTCAGGGAAACGATCATAAAGTTCGGTGGAGAAATACACTTTAATTCAAAGGTAACCGATTTATTAATTAATGGTAATTCGATAAAAGGTGCTGTAGTAAACGGCAACGAAGAATTTTCAGGTGATGCAATTCTACTTGCCACAGGTCATTCTGCAAGAGATATTTATTATTTACTTCATCAAAAAAATATTAAAATTGAAGCAAAACCGTTTGCAATGGGTGTCAGGATAGAACATCCGCAAAGTCTGATTAACGAAATACAATATCACACTACAAATAAACATGAAAATCTTCCTGCAGCCTCTTATACACTTTCGTGTCAGATTGGAGATAAAGGGGTTTATTCATTTTGCATGTGTCCCGGCGGAATTATTGTTCCGGCTGCAACAGCACCGGGTGAAATTGTTGTGAATGGAATGTCTCTGTCAAAACGTGATTCCCCGTTTGCAAATTCAGGATGTGTGGTTACCATTAATGAAAAAGAATGGAAGAATGTTGATGCGGAAGGTTTGTTCAAAGGATTAAAGCTTCAGGAAAACCTGGAAAAGAAATGTTTTAAATTAGCCGGTGAAACTCAGAGTGCTCCGGCTCAAAGAGTTACAGACTTTGTAGAAAAGAAATTATCAGCACAGCTACCGAAATCTTCATACATCCCCGGATTAACATCTTCACCTCTTCATTCGGAATTACCTGAGTTTATTACGAAATATTTGAGGGAAGCCTTATTTATTTTTAATCAAAAGATGCGGGGATATTATTCTGCAGAAGCGGTTATTGTTGCAACTGAAAGTAGAACAAGTTCTCCCATTAGAATTCCAAGAAATAACGAAACTTATATGCATACCGAAATAAACGGCTTATTTCCTGCGGGTGAAGGTGCTGGTTATGCGGGCGGAATTATTTCATCGGCAATTGATGGTGAAAATTGTGCGAAAGCGATTGCTGTATATCTCGATAAGAAATAAAAAGAGACTGCTTCTTGGAAAAGATATAGCAGCCTCCTTTAATTTTCAATTAAATCATTTCAGGAAAAGCATTTTCAAAACCTTAAAATATACTCTGTCTGAAACGGAAGATTCCGCTTCCATTCTTACATAATAAATTCCTGATGCAAACTTAGAAGCATTCCATGTCTTCTCATAAGTTCCCTGGGACAAAACTTCATCTGAAAGTTCATCAACCACTTTACCAAGTACATTAATAATCTGAACTTTTACTTTACTTTGCTCAGGAATGTTAAACCTGATTTTTGTTGATGGGTTGAATGGATTGGGGAAATTCTGATCAAGGAAATAACCTCGTGCTTTAATGTTCAGGTCAACCATAACTGTACCTGAATAGTTGAAACTGCCATCATAGTCAATTTGCTTCAACCGGTATTTCACAATTCCCTGGTAATTATTGTTTGTAAAATCATCTGTAAATAGATATGAATTCTTCTCTATTGTAGTACCGTGTCCTTCAATAAATCCTATCTTAGCCCAATTGTCATCAAAAGATCTTTCTATTTCAAATCCTTTGTTGTTTTTTTCAGTTGCAGTTGTCCAGCTTATTAAGATTTTATTATCAGATACATTTGCGCTAAAAGAAATCATCTCCACGGGTACTTCAGTTACAATTACCTCTGATTCATTACTGTAATTTGAAACTGCAGAATCATTATATGCAATTATGCGGTAAGTATAAGCCGTTATATTCGATACGTTGTCTGTATAACTGGTTACTCCTGCATTAACAGTACCCACATCGCTGAAGATATTACTGGAATCTTTTCTTTGAATTCTGAAACCGGATTCATTATTTGAATTATCAACCCAGTTAAGGTCTACCGTTCCGGGACTTCCTTCGCTGGTTTGAAGATTTGACGGAGCTGAAATTGCAGGTTGAAATTCATAGATTTTACCACTTGAACAAAGAATATAAAATTCATTATTCATATCCACACCGAATGAAAGTATAGAAGCTGAAGCAGTGTTAACCAGAGTATTTATAAGATTAGTTCCGCTGTAATCCAGGCTCCATATTTTTCTTGAACAATAATCGCCATAGACATAAGTTCCGGTTAACTCAGGACGTCTCATTCCCCTGTAAATATATCCGCCGGTAATTGAGCAGTTGCCCCCGGAATGATCATACTCCCAGATAGGGAAGAGATAATCTGTTCCTGTGCAGCCCGCTGAATTATAAACATGATTCCCTTCATAACATCTCCAGCCATAGTTTCCACCGTTTGATATTGTATCAATTTCCTCCCAGGCACTTTGTCCGACATCTCCGCACCAAAGAAGACTTGTGGAAGGATCAAAACTAAAACGCCAGGGATTCCTCATTCCGAATGAATAGATTTCTTCCCGCCATCCCTGTGTATTACCAACAAAAGGGTTGTCAGGAGGGATACCATAATTAAGACCGCCTGACGGATTATCAACATCAATTCTTAATATCTTTCCGAGTAAAACTGATTTATTTTGTGCATTATTATTTGGATCTCCGCCGGAGCCTCCATCCCCAAAGCCTATGTATAAATATCCGTCAGGGCCGAATATTGTTCTTCCGCCGTTATGATTTGAATATGGCTGATCAACTTCAAGGAGGACCAGCTCACTGTTTTTATCTGCGGAATCCGGATTCGAGGTAACCTGGAATCTTGAAACGTGAGTTCTTAATGGATTAGGTGCGGTATAATCGACATAAAAATATCCATTGTTTGCGAAATCAGGATGAAATGCAAGACCGAGAAGTCCGGTTTCTCCGCCGCTTGTAACTCTGTCTGTTATATCAAGAAAAGTTTTTGTTGTGGTTGTATTTCCGTTATTTTCAAAAACTTTAATAATACCTGACTGTTCAACTATAAATACTCTATCCGTTCCATCAGGAGCATACTGCAAATCAACAGGATTTGAAAAAGTAAGGTTAGGGTAGGCCTGTTGTAAAGTGTATTGGGCCTTAGTGTTCGTCCCCATAAATATAAGTATCGCTGCAAAAAGTAGAACAATTTTTCTATTCAACTTTGCCTCTCTTTTTAGTTGTTGGTTTCTTTTTAGATTTATCTTTTTTAATAGTAGTTTTTCTCTTGATAATTATTTCGGGATTCTTTTCCACGGATTCAACTTTTATTTCGTTTTTAATATCGTCTAAATTGTATCCTTTTTCCTTTGCAAGAGTTATAACATACTGAAAAAATAAAGCTGAGTTCTTTAACTCAGTTAAAATAAATTTCTCTAATCCGGTTGCTTCTGATTTTTTTTCAACTTTAACTCTTATTCTCTTCTTTGCCGTCTTATATCTTAATGCTGAATTCAGATTGTACAAAGTGATAATATTCTCCATCGCTTCTTCAAATTTTTCCTTATTGAAATATGAAAAGCCATTATAATTGTGCAAACCTATATACTCATTGAATACATTTATATTGAAGAGATCTGTAATAAATATTCTACCTTCATTTGAAATGGTATTTGTATCAACCTTTTTACCGATAACTTTTTTGAAAAATTGTATCTCCTGTCTGTATTTATCGGAAATAATGTTAGTGGATAAAACTTTTATCAGTTCATAATCGCCTATAAAATTATCCGGTTTTTCTTTTGCGAATTTCAGTTTTTCAGGAATAACCTTTTCCAATAAAAATCTGTTGAAGAAATTTTCATCCTTTGGTGAACCAGGTTTGGTTTGCAGATATTTTAAGATAATAGAAATAGTTAAAATATCTTTATTTGAATTACCATTTGCATTCAAAATAGAAAACTGAACTTTGGCCTCTTCAAACCATGAAGTTTTTCTCTTCGCTGCTTTTTTCTTTTCTATTGTTCTGGTAAAATCCTTTATCGATGATAATTCATTCTCCAGCTTTTCCCTTATCTGGGATTTATCCAGTGGAAGCTCGTTCAGTTTATTAAGTTCGTCTATAACAATGTTTAACCGGGAATAAAATTGTTCACCTGGTTTAGTTTTAGTATCGGCATTAAAAGCAAAGGATTTCACCTCTTCAATTAAATGAGGTTCAAATAATTGTGAGATGCTTTGGTGCAGAGATGCGAGACTAAGTTCGCGTTTAGCTTCTTCTACAGAATAAACTCCCCGACCGTGGAGATAATCATTCAGTTTCCTGTACGTTCCATCAATATCATAAATTTCTCGAAAATCAAGCAGGACTACATATTCATATCCCTTAAGATAAAAGTATCTCCCGAAATTTTGAAAATCTGAACCGGGAACAAGGTATTCAAATTTTGTTTTATAATCTTTGAATATATAATAGACATTGTTGTCTGAATTTATTGCAAGCGCTTCTGAAAGAGTTTTGCTTTGTTTATTCTCACCTACAACTTTTTCAACTGAATATTTAACTGTTCCCTGGCATTCCCTGTAAGAATTATTATAAAGTACCAGAGTCCTTTCATATTTATTCCGGTTTGTATAAGCGAAAACTGATTCGTTAAGATTCCCACTATCCTCTATAAAATCAAAAAATTCAAAATTTTCAACTTGGCTGAAAAGATATCTTTTTTTCATTAATGGAAAAATCTGATCTTCATGTGTGCGAACCAGGTTCTCGTCTATAAATTCATTATAGTAAGCACGTTTATACTCCATTCCATATTTTTCAGCAAAACCCTCAACCTGTCCATGCCCAAACATTGGCAAGCCGGGCATAGTGACCATCATAACACAAACACCGAAATATTTATCACCTTTTCCAAATTGATTTACTGCAGTTTCCTCATCCGGATTGCTCATAAAATTAACATATCTTTTTAAAATCTCAGGATTGAAATTAAGTGTATTTTTTACCAGCAGTCTGTACTTTTCGTTTTCTTCTTTCATCAACATATGCATGAATGCACTGTTATAGACACGGTGCATTCCCAGAGTTCTTACAAAATAACCCTCCATTAACCAGAAAGCTTCAGCAAGCAGAAGGGTATCCGGTTTTTCGGCTTTCATCCGGTCAACCACTTCGCGCCAGAATTCGTTGGGCATTTCATTATCAAATTGTTCCCGTGTCATGGCATATTCAGCACGTGACGGAACAGCACCTGCAGATCCGGGAACGGGGAACCATAATCTCTGATAATGCTTTTTAGATAAAGTCATAGCTGCATCAAAACGAATTATCGGAAACATACCGGCGACATGTTTTATGGTTTGATAGACTGATTCCCTGACTTCAGGAATTAAAAGATTTAATTGAGCCGTATCATTCCACGGCATATTGGTCCCATCGTTACCGTGATAGATATACTTGGTATCACCGGTATATTTATCCAGTCGCTGAAAGACAACCGCAGCATCGGAACGTGAATAATATTTATCTTCAATTTTTATTGAAACTCTGTCATCATCGGAGAGATCGGGACCGTTAAATGAGTAAGAAGGATATGGAGGGCTGTTCCTTTGAATAAAATAATGTGGTTTTGTAGTAACCCACTTTGAATAAATTCCTGTATGATTTGGAACCATATCACTGGCCATTCTTATTCCTCGTGCAGATGCTCTTTCTTTCAGATTAAAAAATGCTTCTTCACCGCCGAGATCCTTTGCAATTATGTAATCATACAAAGAATAAGCAGATGAGACAGCTTCAGAATTACCTGTAAGATGTTTTATTTTTTTTGAGGCACTGCTTCTTTCCCATATTCCTATTAACCAGAGTGCGGTAAAGTTCCATCGTGCTATTTGTTCAAGTTCCTCATCCGGAATTTGATCCAGCCTGGTAATTGGATGCTGATATTTTTTTGATAGTTGATCGAGCCAAACGTAAGTGTTTTTCGCAAGCATCACTACACGTGGCATCCAGTCAACATCTGTAGAAAATTTTTCATATTCGGACTGATAGTAATGCATTTCCTCAGATGAAAGATTTTCCCCGGCTTCCATTCTTTCTTTAAGTTTTTTAAAATATTCTTCATCAAATTCATAAGAGGGGACAGGGGGAGTTCCTTTTTCACCTCCGCCATGCTTAACAAATAATTTGTAATCCTCGTGAATAAGATCTTTACCACCTAAAAGCCGTTTCCCGAATTTTTCAAAAATAAAAATACTCCATTCTTTATAAATGAAATCAAGCTGTCCTTCAAGGTCATATGGATTTGTTACAATTGGTTTTCTTAAAAACTGAATCAATGGCAGATTTTCGTTTCCAATTGGTTTTTCTGTTAGTAGAAATTTTTCAACAGTATCGAGGAAATGCAGGTATTTAGTTTTTTCAGCGAGTAACTTATCATCGTAAAGTTCATGAAGATTGGAAGCCGCAGGATTATTATTCTGAAGATTAAGGAGAATCATTTCTTCAATAATAATTTCTCTGTTTGATTTATTTCCCGTAACGCCAATAAGATAGTCTTCAGGTTTTATATTGCCTTTGTAAACCTCAAGAGGGGGGAATTCAATTAAAAATTCTAAAAGAATCTTATCTGTATCTTCATTACCCAGGTTACCTGTAAGAAATTTGATACCGCGTGAAAAAACGCCGGGATTTATTTGGGTTTCATAATAACCAATCAGGAAATGTAATATTTCGTGAATAAGCCCAACGGCGTAAACCTGTCCGGGTGTTGTAAGCGTCTGTTGATCTTTTCCTGTTTTTTTAACCTGGTTTATCTTGTCTGCCAGATATCTTGCACCGGCAAAATCAGCAATAATTAAATCGCCGGTAATCGTAAAAAGATTATCTTCAAGTTTGAATTTTTTCCTGGCTTTGGAAGAAGTATGAAATTCAAAAGTAATATTGTTCCTGATCTTAATCATCAGAATTTATCCAGTTAGCGAAGTGGGAATTTATCTCGTTTATGCGTATTAAGATATAAAATATCTTTAACGATTAAAAATCAGATGATGCAGTTCACAGATTGATTACGGTATTTTAATTGTTTAAGCCGGATGATAGGCGCAGCTTGATCCGACCCAGGTTTTATTTTTATTGAAGTCCACTCCCATCATCTTCCCTTTACTCATTCTAACAAGATTGTTTACAAGAACCGGTTTGTCACGCCAGATGAACATCATTCTGATCTCAACTTTTGAGCGCTCATCATCGGGAGTTTCAATCAGCGGGGCATATTCTATCTTTTTCTGAAGTATATAATTTTTTTTGTCTTCTATATTATCAAGTAAAGCCTTATCAATTTCTACTTCCACTCCGTGGCCTGCAAAAGAAAAGAGCGGTTTTAATACATAATTCTGAAGATCTTCTGGATATTTCTCAAGATCATTAAGATAATAACATTCCGGTACATATTTGCTTTTAAGCAGGGGAAGAGAGAACTTGCTTACCCTGAAAAACCAGTTAGGATGTCCGACCCAATCAACATGAAGCTCATCAGTAAGATTAAAATTATATTTTACATTTTTGCGAATCAGCTCATCAAAAATAACCCGGTTATAAATTTTATTAATAGGCACAAGCCTGCTGCCATTTTTGTAAAACAGAAATTTTCCATCTTTAATAATTTCTGAAATACCTACAGTTTTTATCCCCAGATATTTTTCTGTAGCCGCAAAGTCTATCCTGGTTTTTTGATTTTCCGGTTCAATTTCCATAAGAATAACATTCTCAGGATCTGATTCTCCAACAATTGTATCTTTTAATAATTTCAGATACGATTCTTCGGTTAAACCATCAAAATAAGTTGTAAAACCATCCGGGATCTTAAAATACTTTTTAAGAGTTTGTTCATAATAAGCCTGGTAAGCATAAACTGTTGGAAATCCCTGTAGTTCAATAAGTTTTGGGATGAATCCACCATTCCCGTTTTTACAGATAGCAAAATCTATTGAAAGAAAAACAGGGTGATCATCTTCCCCGGGAACTGAAAGCCCTTGCGGAATGGATTCCCTTGCACTTTCTTTAAAATCATTTGTTTTTATTTGTTGAACTATTCCGTCGCATGCTTTAATTAATTCATTTGTAAAATTTCTGGTAAGAAAAACAGGTGTTTCAGAAATACGGAAATCAACAGGATATTTTAATCCTGAGTTCATCTCCTTTATGAAGTCGTCATAATTCTTCTGTGAGAAGTTTCTGTTGAATTTATTTCTTAATTCGGGGATCATCGATTCGGATTATTCTGAATAAATTGAATTTAATTCTTTTATTGCCCGTTTCAGGAACCCCGGCAGGATCGTTTCCCTGGTAAGTTTTATTTTATCTTCATCATTTAGCCAGGCAATCATTTCATCATATTTTGCAGTTCCAAACTGATCGACTACCTGCTGTTTTCTTTCATCCTGTTTAAAATGATAGAGCATGCTTTGGGGATCAGCTTCAGGATGAAACTGTGTCCCGATAATTTCATTCGACAACCTGATTGCTGTCATAGCCCGTGTTTTTTCGCTGCCAATGGGTATTTCATACGAGAGAATTTCTGCTCCAAGCTCATCCATCTTTTTCATATCCGGGTCAGTCACCTGGTATTGTCTTATATCGGCTGCATAAAAAGGGTTAGGTAAAGCTTGAAATAGCGGGTCACTTAAACCTGTATTTGTTTTTGTAAAAGGCAGAACTCCGAAAGATTTCTTATCTCTTTTTGAAACTATACCGAGGTTAAAAAATCTGCTCATCATCTGAAAAGAATGACAAATGAAAAATATATATTTTTTCCTTTCATTATTAGCCTGGTTGAAATTCCAGATTTTATCTATAAGACTAAAATAGTTTTGCTCCCATTGCGTTCCTTCGCCTTCAAAAGGACTTCCGGGACCGCCCGAAGAGATATAAATATCATTATTAAGCTCAGGGATTTCATTTTTGAAACGGGTATCAAAAACATTAAATCCTAATTTAGATATACTGCTGGTGTTATTTACCTCAGATATAATTTCTTTAATACAACGAATACCTTCATTACGTTCATTGTTATAAAGATCAATCACCGCTACTTTTAACTCAGACTTCAAAAAATCTCCTGTTAGAGTTAGTTTATTTAATTAATCCAGATTTAATCCTTTATGTGTTCCATCAATTATATAATCGACAACATTTTTAACATCAGAAGATTGTTCCCAGATATCAAGCTGTCTGTCCGCCCCTGTTCCATTTTCACAAATTGTTTTTATGTAATTAATTTCCTTACGAGAACCAAGCTCATCCACCACATCGTCAACGAACTCAAGCAGTTCATCAATGAGTTTAACTGTATCAATCTCAGTTTGTTTTCCAAAATCTATCATTTTTCCCTGCAATCCATACCTTGCAGCCCGCCACTTATTTTCCGCAATCAATGCTCTTCTGTAAAGTCTGAATCCGAGATTTTGTTTTATCAGTTTATGAAGCTTTGCAACTATAGCCTGCATCAGGGCAGCTAAAGCAATTGTCTCGTCAACCAGCATTGGAATATCGCATACACGGAATTCAAGAGTTTCAAAAATCGGATGTGCACGGATATCCCACCAGATTTTTTTTGCATCATCAATACAGTTTGTTTTTATAAGCAGCTTAATATAATTATCATATTCTGAAAGACTATTGAAATAATCTGGAATTCCGGTTCTGGGGAATCTATCAAATACCTTGCTTCGGTAGGATTTAAACCCGGTGTTTCTTCCCAGCCAAAATGGGGAGTTAGTTGACAAAGCAAAAATGTGCGGTAGAAAATATCTTGCTGCATTCATAACATGCAGTGCAGTTTCACGATCATCAACTCCCACGTGAACATGCAACCCGAAAATAAGATTAGCCCTTGCAATCTGCTGCATATCGGTTACTATCGTTTTATAACGCGGATGTGATGTGATTTTCTGATCTTTCCAGTGTGAAAAAGGATGAGTTCCGGCAGCTGCTATTCTTAATCCTTTTTTTATAGCAAGTTTTGCCAGATCACTTCTTAATCTTGTTACTTGCTCGCGGGCTTCGTGTATATCTTTACATACATTTGTACCCACTTCAACAACAGACTGGTGCATTTCAGGTTTTACATTTTCGGCAAGGATCATCTTTCCATCTTCAAGTATCTGCTGAATGTGTGAGCGGAGTTCCCGTGATTCAGGGTCTACTATCTGAAATTCTTCTTCAATTCCTAATGTGAATAATCCCGGTTCAGCCATGTTAGTCTGTCTTATTTATTTTAAAACTTCGTTTTTCACGAAAGATGAAATAAAATTTCCCCAGGTTAAATTGTTTTTACCTGGTTTGTGCTGCTTCGCTTTCCTGATCGCCATATTTGCCGAAGCTTCAACTATCCATTCAAAATTTTCCTCGCCAACTGAGTGAATGTCTGCATCAGGTGCAGGATTACAGAAATCTATAGCGTAGGGAACTCCTTCTCTCATAGCAATTTCAACAGTATTAAAATCGTACCCGAGGGCATTATTTATTGAGAGAACTGCATCTTCAATTTGTTTGAGAATTTTCTTTTCTGTTGTCATCTTTTCTTTAACATAACGGAGATGATGCGGTTGTCTTGGATCGTACTGCATAATGTGAACATCTTTTCTGTCCAGACAATAGCATCTGAAATATGTATCAAAAATAATTTCCTCCTGCAGCATCATTACAAGCTGCCCGGTTTCGTTATATGCTTTAAAAAATTCATCCGAATTATTCAATTTGTATACATTTTTCCATCCTCCCCCGGCAAACGGTTTAAAGTAAGCAGGGAATCCAACATAACTAAACATTCCCTCCCAGTCCAAAGGGTATGCAAGATTTCTGAATGAATTTTCGTTTGTATCCGTGGGATGCTGATTTGAAGGTAGTAAAACGGTTTTTGGTACAGGAACGTTTAGCTGAGTCATCAGAGCATTATTAAAAAATTTATCGTCTGCAGTCCACCAGAAAGGGTTATTAATAACTGCCGTTCCGGTAAGTGCAGCATTTTTCAAAAAGGCGCGATAGAAAGGAACATCCTGCGAAATCCGATCAATTAAAACATCATAGCCACAGGATTGTCCTTGAGTAACTTTATCTATTTTTACAAATTCGGCTGTTATTCCTTTTTCTTTTTTAGAGTTCACTCTTTCAATAAAAGCTGCAGGAAAAGTATTTTCCTGCCCGAAAAGGATTCCTATTTTCTTCATAGAAATTTTCCTGTTTAATGAGGGTGAAAAATGAAATGTTTGTAAACTAAGATTTAAAGTAAAAATTAAATAAATGAATTACAATCAACTAAAGTGAGATTAGAAAGATCTGATCTGTGAAAGATAGTCTGGAAACATTTCCCTCCACCATGGCCAGTCGTGTAAAGCTCCCTGTCGAACATCAAGCCAATGTTCAATTCCTTTATTTTTCAGAATACCGGAGAGATTAATGTTATCCTGCAGACACATATCATTTTCTCCGGTGCCCAGAATAATTCCCATATTCCTAATTTTATTAAGATACCATTCATCATTCAGGTTCGGCAGGTAATCAGGCGGGTTATTAAAATAACAGTTATCATCGTAATAGCCCATAATAAACTGTTTGATATCATAAGCTCCTCCCATACAAAATAGATAACTTACTTTATCGGGATAACGGAAAGCAATGTTTGCGGCGTGGTATGCTCCAAAACTTGCTCCGGCCAGTGCTACTTTGTCAAACCCCGTTTCGTGTTTAGCAAATTCAATTACATCATTTAATATTACGTTCTCATATCCGTTATGGGTTTTTACCCTGTCTGCTGGATGAATTGAATAGTTATACCAGCTGTCAGAATCAATACCATCGGGACAGTAAATTTTAACATGTCCCGATTCAATTAAATGAGCCGCAGAATTTATCAGGCCAAAATCTTTTAATTCATAGTATCTTGCCCGTGAGGTCGGGAAGGCGATTACAGGAAAGCCGGAATGTCCGAAGACAAGAAGTTCAAAATCACGATTAAGATATTGTGTCCGCCATTTATGATATTCTTCTTTCAAAATTTACTCTCTATAAATTAAGGGGTTAATGGTTTTGCTTGATATCTGCAGGAAAGATTCCAGATCTTTTTATGAAATTTTTCTCCCGATTACTTCTGCGATAGCCTTAATCTGCTGCATCAATACATTAAAATCATCAGGAAGTATCGCCTGGGGTCCGTCAGATAATGCATTTTCGGGGTCATGATGTACTTCAATCATTAGTGCATCGCAGCCGGCAGCAACTGCCGCCCGTGCCATAGGCAAAACTTTATCACGCATTCCTGTTGCATGGGAAGGATCAGCAACTACCGGAAGATGGCTGCGCTTGTGAATCACAGGGATAGCCGATAGATCAAATGTATTTCGTGTATTTGTTTCAAAAGTCCTGATACCTCTTTCACAAAGCATTACATTTTCATTTCCATTGACAAGCACATATTCAGCAGACATAAGCAGGTCATCAATAGTTGCAGCCAATCCTCTTTTCAACATAACCGGTTTAGACGCTTTTCCTATTTCCCTGAGTAAAGAAAAATTCTGCATATTTCTTGCTCCAACCTGGAAAATATCTGTGTACTTTTCAACAAGCGGTATATGACTTATTTCCAACACTTCAGTAATCATTAAAAGTTTATTTTCATCCGCAGCAGCCCTCATCATTTTTAAACCTTCTTCTCCCAGTCCCTGAAAAGAATAAGGGGAAGTTCGTGGTTTAAAAGCTCCTCCTCTTAAAATTTTTGCCCCGGCATCAGAAACAATCTTCGCCAGCTTAAAAATCTGATCTTCACTTTCTACTGAGCAGGGTCCGGCCATAACAATTACTTCATTACCGCCTATTTCAACGTCATTTATTCTAAGAACAGTATCCTCTTTTTTATATGTTCTGCTTGCAAGTTTGAAAGGTTCTGTTATGCGAAATACATCCGCAACTCCGTCCAGTATTTTTACTTTCCTGATATCAAATTCCGGTTTTACCCCTATAGCACCAAGCACAATTTGTTCATCACCTGTTGATTTATGAATGGAAAATCCAAAACCTTCAAGATGACTAATAATATTTTCTAACTGGGAATCAGAGACATTTTTTTCAAGTACAATAACCACTTAATACTCCGCAATCAACTTAATGAAATTTTTTCTCCCCGGCAGTTACCGCAAGGTCAAGGTGATCCTCTTTGGTTGGGATGGCACACGAATACTTAGCACTGTATGCACAATAGGGATTGTAAGCCAGGTTAAAATCGATAGTGTAAACATAATTACTATCAGGGTTTATATCAAAATCAATATAACGTCCAACACCATATGTCTCATTTCCTGTAGTATTATCCGTAAACCAGATGCTATAATATTCTTTGCCTCCGGATGTTGTACCTTTATATACATTAACTTTATAAGACTGATTTTTATAATTAAAAGTAACAAATCCATATCTGACTGCTTTCCTCTCTTCACCTTTGGTTCCATAAATCGTTAATGTGTCTTTTAACGGATATTCCTGAAGCTTACTTTTAAAAACAAATGCGGGATCTACAGGGTAATATTTTAATGGGCTAAATTGTACAGTAGAATCATGATTAAAGGGAGAAGTTGGTGTATTTTTCATGTAATCATTTTTTTCCTGTCTGTACTGCTGAACCTCTTTAATATATTGTTCTTCTTCCGGAGTATACTTTTCTCCACATGAAAAAAGCAGAAGGGAAAAAGAAATAATTCCGAATAAAATTATTGATTTCATCAGGTTTTCTCTTTTACTTTCTTTTTTAATTCACTTAGTTTGTTAAGAGCCTCAAGAGGAGTAAGATTATTTATTTCAATTTCATCAATCTCATTTCTGATTTTGTCGTCTTTCATTTCGAACAAACTGATTTGTAAATCGTCCTTCTCTTTCAACTTTTTAAGTTTTTCTTTTTTCTCTTCATAAGGTGTTAGTTCTTTACTTTCCAGATTCTGTAAAACTTCTTTTGCACGGTTTGTTACAAATACCGGGAGCCCCGCCATCTGCGCAACCTGAATTCCATAACTATGATCGGCACTGCCGGGAGTTACTTTATGCAAAAAAATTACTTTATCGTCATATTCACGAACTTCCACTTTATAATTTTTTATTCGAGGAAAAATCTCAGCCATTTCATTCAGTTCATGGTAATGAGTTGCAAATAATGTTTTAGCTGAGAGTTCAGGATTTTCATGAAGATATTCTGTTATTGCCCACGCAATTGAAATTCCATCAAAAGTACTGGTTCCTCTTCCTATTTCATCGAGTAGAATCAGACTTTTTGATGTTGCATTATTTAAAATGTTTGCGGCTTCCTGCATTTCTACCAGGAATGTACTCTCACCGGCAGAAATATTATCACTTGCACCAACCCGTGTAAATATCCTGTCTACTAATCCTATATGAGCTTCTTTTGCCGGAACAAAAGAACCAATCTGAGCAAGCAGAATTATAAGTCCAAGCTGGCGTAAATAAACAGATTTTCCAGCCATATTAGGACCGGTGAGAATAATTATCTGGCTCTCTTCGTTGTTGATCATACAACTGTTGGGTGTATACTTTTCACCCGGCGGAAGTATTCGTTCAACAACCGGGTGTCTTCCATCTGTTATTTCAATTCTACTGTCTTCATCCAGCAAAGGTTTTGAGTAATTATATTCCTCCGCACAATCGGCAAACGAAATAAAGCAATCCAGCATTGCTATCATCCTGGCATTCTGCTGAATCGACTCTGCGTCATCTGCAGCAGTTAACCGGATCTCATTAAATAATTGTGATTCAAGTTCATAAATTTTTTCTTCAGCATTAAGGATCTTATCTTCATAGTTTTTCAGTTCCGGAGTAATGTATCTTTCAGAATTGACGAGAGTTTGTTTTCTTACATAATTATCCGGGATCTTTTCTTTGTGTGCATTGCTTACTTCAATATAATAACCGAAAACCTTATTGTAATTAACCTTTAGTGAGGAAATATTAGTCCGTTCTCTCTCACTCTTCTGTAGATTTGCTATCCAGTCTTTGCCGTGTAATGAAATGTCTCTTAGCTCATCGAGCTCAATACTGAATCCGGATTTAATAACTCCGCCATCTGTCAGACTCAGTGGAGGGGAATCTACAATTGCTTTATCAATTTTATCAACTAGTTTTTCCAGTTGAAGCAGATTTTCATTCAACTGTGCTAATGTTTTTATTTCCGTTTCAGCGAGAAGATTTTTTATTAACGGAATTTTCTCTAATGAAGATTTAAGAGCTACAATTTCCCTGGGATTAGCACGCCCTGTGCATACTTTAGAAATCAACCTTTCAAGATCCCCGATTTCCTTTAATTCATTTCCAAGCTTCCTTCTCAGGTTTTTTTTCTTTAGAAGTTCCGCAACACTTTCCTGACGTTTTAATATTGGTTCAAGTGTGATAAGAGGAGAGGTTATCCATTTTTTTAAAAGTCTTCCGCCCATTGCAGTATTAGTTTTATCCAGGATATCAATCAGGGAACCTTCACGTCCTCCGTCCTGCATCGAATAAGTTATTTCAAGGTTCCTTTTAGTTGAATAGTCCAGCGCCATATATTCTGATGGATTATAAATTGAAACCTTGTTCAGGTGCGATAAATTTGCTTTCTGAGTTTCCTGCAGGTAATTAAGAACTGCACCACAGGAAATAATTCCTGCAGTAAGTGCTTCTACCCCGAAGCCTTTCAGGTTAACGGTTTTAAACTGCATCAACAGAAGATCTTTGGCATATTCAAAATTAAAAATCCAGTCATCAAGTTTTGTTATTCTTATTGATGGATTAATTTTATGCACAAGGTTAGTCAGGTATTCTTTGTCTCTTTTCTGAACGAGGATTTCTGCAGGTGAGATTGATTCAACCTGCTGTCCAATCATTGAAGCCGGAATTTCAAAACAATAAAACTCACCGGTTGAAATATCGCAGAATGAAAGCCCGGCTATTTCATCCTTTTTATAAATTGAAAGAAGATAATTATTTCTTTTATGATCAAGCAGCTTATCGGAAAGTGTTACTCCCGGAGTAACTACCTCAATTACTTCGCGTTTAACAATGCCTTTAGCAAATTTCGGATTTTCAACCTGTTCACAAACTGCCACCCTGTAACCAGCGCGGACAAGTTTGGGGAGGTAGGTATCGATTGCGTGATGCGGGAATCCTGCAAGCGGAACATCCCCGGCAGCACCATTTGCTCTTCTGGTTAAGGTTATCCCTAAAACTTTTGAGGCTATTTTAGCATCCTGGTCAAAAGTCTCAAAGAAGTCTCCGATCCTGAAAAGAAGGATAGTGTCAGGATTAGCTTCCTTAACCTTGTAATACTGAGTCATTAAGGGAGTTTGCTGCTGCATATACCTTTTAAAATAAAAAATTAAAATATCTTAATCGAAATAGAATATCAATTTATTTCAGCTAAGTTAAATTTTATTTATGCACTCTTTTATCAGTTTTTCTTATAAGAGAATAATTTTAACTTTGCATTAAGTTATTCAATTAAAAAGAATTAGTCCCTATTTAATGCAGAAAAAATTCAGAATTATTCTTTTCTACATTCTTATCTTTTTTTCCCTAACTTCGATTATTTCAGCTCAGGTTGATTCGACGGGAAATTTTAAGAAGACTTATTACCCTAACGGAAATGTTAAAACCCAGGGCACTTACTGGAATGGGCGGCTTCATGGGGATTATCTTGAGTTCTATTCGAATGGTAAATTGTGGAAACGCTGGCATTATTTTGAAGGTAAAGAAGAAGGGATGCAGACCTGGTATTTTGAAGACGGCAAGGTTAGCACTGAATGGAATTACAAAGATGGAATCAAAGAGGATACTTCGTTCTGGTACTACGAATCTGGTGAACTTTGGGCAAAACAAAACTATTATCACGGTGTTCTAGATGGAACAACTTACACATATTATAAAACCGGTGAACTCCAGGGTGAATGGAATTATGTAATCGGACTTTTGCAGGGTGTTTCGAAAACATTTTATAAATCAGGTGCAGTTGAAGTTGAGAAAACTTTTAATAATGGTATGATGGAGGGACCTACCAAAGTATATCATGAAAATGGTAAAGTTGCGGTTGATGCTTATTTTAAAAATGATAAGATCGTCGGTGAAGTTAAATTGTACGATTCTGCGGGCGAAATCCGGGTAATAGATACTTATGAAAATGGTGAAATTAAGGACAGGGTGCGTTATGATTACCTGGGAAAAATTGAAGCAAAGGAAAATACTGACAGGCAGTATTATGATAATGGCTCTCTGAAAAGTGAGATATATTATAAAGACGGTAAAAAAGAAAACTTTGCAAAATATTATTATGAAAGCGGATTTCTGAAAGATGAATACCACTATGAAAATGATACTTTAAATGACAGATCAAATTCTTATTATGAAAATGGGGTTTTGCAATCATCAGTAGATTACCTGCACGGAATAAGAACAGGAATAACAAGGAATTACTATCAGGACGGCTTAATTGAATCAGAAGTAGATTACGGTGATAACAAGAAAAATGGTATTTACCTAGCTTATTATGAAAACGGAAATGTGAAATTTGTAAAGCATTTTAACAAAGATATTCAGATGGGTGAATTCAGAACTTTTTACGAAATCGGCACGCTTGAATCCAAATGCTCTTATGTTAATGGGAACCTACAGGGACCAAAATTTTATTATTACAAAGATGGATCATTGCAGCGTGAAGAGAACTATGCTGACGGTGAACTGGATAATTGGGTGAGGGATTATTTTCAAAATGGTAAATTGAAGAAAGAAGAATTTTATAAGGACGGAGTTCTTCAAACAAGTAAAGTTTATGACGAAGGAGGGAAACTTGTTTCATCAATCGGTTTTTAAATTATTGTGTCTGTTTATTTTGCTTGTAGATGTTATTACTTATTCTCAGGATGGAGTTATAAAAGACAACTATCCTGACGGAACAATAAAACAATCGGAAACATATGAAAACGGTAAACTGAATGGAGAGGCAAGATATTATTATCAGTCAGGAATTCTAAAAGAGGTTATAAATTATAAAAACGGGACGAAAGAAGGTATTAACAACAGCTATTACACCTCCGGCATTTTAAAAGAAATTTTGAATTATGACAATAATAAACTGAATGGGGTTTATACAACTTATTATCCATCAGGAATTCTTAAAGAAAGTGGACACTATAACAAGGGAGTTTTTACAGACACAATCAAGGCATGGTTTGAAAACGGTAATTTGAAATCGCTCTATTTTTATAAAAATGGATTACGCGAAGGAACAGCCAAAGAATATTTTCCCGAAGGCGGATTGAAAGTTGAAGCAGAATATCTGCACGATGTACAATCAGGCAGAACAAACTGGTATTACGAAAATGGTGCATTGAAGGGAAAGTATTATTATTCCGAAGGAAATATGACAGGACCTGCAGTGGAATATTATCCTGACGGGAAATTAAAAGCCGAAAAAAATTATAATTTCTCACAGTTAAACGGTATCATCAAAGAGTATTATGAAAATGGGAATCTAAAATCAGAAATTAAATATGAGAACGGATTAAAAGAAGGACCTGCAAAAGCTTACTATGAAAACGGTACACTCTGGTCCGAGCAGAATTATAATAAAAACAAACTTGAGAGGGATACAAAAATTTACCGCGATGACGGATCTTTATGGTATATTGAAACTTACGATGAAGGAACACTTAAAAATAGTAAAGAATATTCATTAGAAGGAAAACTCATTTCGGATAAGAAGATTTCCGAACAGAAATGAAATAAATTAACAGGGTTGTTATGAGTAAAAAAATAAATTTTCTAACAAAATTTACTATTGGTCTTTTACAGATGTCACTCTCAAAAAATCCCGATGAAAACTTAAAGAAAGCCGTTGATTGGGTTGGGAAAGCTGCAAAGAAAGGAGCAAAAGTAATTTGTCTTCCGGAATTGTTTAAGACACAATACTTTTGTCAAAAAGAAGATATAGAAAATTTTAATCTGGCTGAAAAAATACCAGGACCCTCAACAGAAGCGTTGGGAAAAGCCGCAAGGAAATATAAAGTTGTTATTGTTACTTCACTTTTTGAAAAAAGAGCCCGTGGAGTTTATCACAACACTGTTGCAATGATAAATACAAAAGGAGAGGTATCCGGTCTGTATCGTAAAATGCACATCCCTGATGATCCTGCTTATTATGAAAAATTTTATTTTACTCCCGGTGATCTTGGGTATAAATCTTTTAAAACTGAATTTGGCAATATCGGTACACTCGTTTGCTGGGATCAATGGTATCCCGAAGGAGCAAGAATAACAGCTTTAAAAGGCGCAAGTGTTATCTTTTATCCTACTGCAATTGGCTGGCATCCTCACGAAAAGAAAGAGCATGGTAAGCCTCAGTTTGATTCGTGGCAGACGATTCAGAGAGGGCACGCAATTGCAAACGGAATTTACGTTGCTGCGGTTAACCGAGTCGGTTTAGAAAAAGCTGAAAAAAATTCCGCAGGAATTGAATTCTGGGGATCTTCTTTTGTAGCAGATCCGCAGGGAATTATCATCGCGGAAGCATCTGCCGATAAAGAGGAAATCATTCTTGCTGAGGTTGATAATGAAAGAATTGAATACATCAGGAGAAACTGGCCCTTCCTTCGTGACAGAAGGATTGATTCTTATGTGGGAATAGATAAACGGTTTCTTGATTAGAAGATGAAGAATCAGAAAACAAAAATAAATCTTTCGGAATATTCTCTACCTGCTGAGTGGGAAAAGCATGAAGCAACCTGGATTGGCTGGCCACACAATAAAGAAGACTGGCCGGGAAAATTCTCTCCAATTCCCTGGGTTTATGGCGAAATTGTTAAATACATTTCACGCGGAGAAAAAGTAAGAATAATTGTTGAAGATAAAGATCATCAGAAAAAAACTGAACGTGTTTTGAAATCTGTTGATGTAAATTTTGACAACATTGAATTTTACAAATTAAAAACTAATCGCGGCTGGATAAGAGATTCAGGACCTGCCTTCATAAAAAATAAAAGTGAAAGTGAAATTGCAGAAGTTAATTTTAGGTTCAATGCCTGGGCAAAATATGATAACTTTAAAAAAGATGAAAAGCTGCCTGCGTTTATTTCAAAAAAGCTCGGTTTGAAAAAAATAATTCCAACGCATAATGGAAAGCAGGTTGTACTTGAAGGGGGAAGCATTGAATCAAACGGCTGTGGTACACTACTTACTACTGAAGAGTGTTTGATGGACAATAAAATCCAGGTAAGAAATACCGGGTTTACTAAAAAGGATTATGAAGAAGTATTCAGTAATTACCTGGGGATAAAAAATACAATCTGGCTGGGTAAAGGGATAGCCGGAGATGATACGCACGGACATGTAGATGATCTTTGTAGGTTTGTAAATAAGAATACGGTTGTTTTAGTCCAGGAAATAAATGAATCTGATCCGAACTATGCTGAATTAAAAGAGAACAAAGAAAAATTAAACAATGCAAAGCTGGAAAATGGTTCCTCATTAAACGTTGTTGATTTACCAATGCCTTCACCGGTTATATTTAAAGGGGAAAGACTTCCGGCAAGTTATGCAAATTTTTATATCTCAAATTCCGCTGTTCTTGTTCCCACTTTTAATGATCCGAACGACCGTATTGCTTTAGGGATTTTATCAGAATTGATCAACGACAGACCTGTTATTGGTATTCATGCTGTTGATCTTGTATGGGGGTTGGGCACCATTCACTGTCTTACGCATGAACAGCCGGCGTAACTTTTATCTACAATTATTAATAGTAATTCAGCTGAATTCTGTGGTCTGAAAATGAAGAATTATGTTTGAATTTAGTCCGTAAACACCTTAGTTTTAACAGTTAAATTAATTGTACTTTTAAGAGGAGAACTACTTTGATAATTGCCGTCCCAAAAGAAATTCTTTCCGGAGAGAACAGGGTTGCTACAGTCCCGGATGTTGTTCCCAAATTGATTAAAGCAGGATTTGAAATCCACATAGAAAAAAATGCAGGGTTAAATGCAGGATTCACCGATGAAAAATATAAATCAGCCGGTGCTAAAATAATTGATAATCTGCAGGAATTATATTCTTCTGCTGATATAGTATTTAAAGTTCAGAAACCAATGGAACATCCTGATCTAAAAAAGCACGAACTCGACCTGATGAAAGAGGGAACTTTACTTATTACATTTCTTTATCCTTTAAATTATCCGGAGGATGCAAAGAAATGTGCTGAAAAAGGAATAAATGTTATTTCTATGGATATGATCCCGAGGACAACACTCGCACAAAAAATGGATGCGCTTAGTTCCCAGGCAAATATTGCCGGTTACAAAAGTGTAGTTATGTGTGCGGATACACTTGGAAAAATTTTCCCATTAATGATGACTGCAGCAGGTACAATTTCTCCCGCAAAAGTTGTAATAATGGGTGCTGGTGTTGCGGGTCTTCAGGCACTTGGGACAGCGAAAAGATTGGGTGCTGTTGTGGAAGTTTCTGATATTCGTTCCGCAGTTAAAGAGGAAGTTCAATCACTAGGTGGAAGATTTATCGAAGTTGAAACTGATGAAAATATGCAGGATGCAGGAGGTTATGCCAAAGAAGCTTCAGAGGAATTTCTGAAAAAACAGAAAGAACTTATATTCAAACATATTACTGAAGCTGATATTGTTATTACTACAGCTCTGGTACCTGGCAGGAAGGCCCCGATTCTGGTAACTGAAGAAATGGTGAAAAATATGAGACCCGGAAGCGTAGTACTCGATATGGCTGTTGAGTTTGGCGGAAACTGTGAGGTTAGTGAGAAGGGAAAAATAGTTAAGAAATACGGAGTTACAATTATTGGTGAACCGAATTTACCAAGTCTGGTTCCAACTCATTCGAGTGAAATGTATTCGAAGAATCTTCTTAGTTTAATTACACATATTGGAAAAGAAGGAAATGTTACTTTAAACCTGGAAGATGAAATTGTAAAGGGAAGTCTGATTACTCATAATAAAGAAGTAATAAATCCCCGCGTAAAAGAATTATTAAAGTAGTCTGCAATTTGTATAATTAACTAAATTCAATTTAACACAAAAGTAACTGCAGACATAAGGAAGGAAAATGTTTATGGAGAATATAACTTTTTTAATGCACATATATGTTTTTGTCCTGGCAATATTTGTCGGTTTTGAATTAATCACAAAAGTTCCCCCGACACTTCATACACCGCTTATGTCAGGATCAAATGCAATTTCGGGAATTACAATTGTTGGAGCCTTATTAAGTGCCGGACTTGAGCAGTTCACAATCAGTACAATCCTTGGTATGGTGGCGGTAATTTTCGCAATGATAAATGTGGTCGGCGGATTTCTTGTTACCGACAGAATGTTAAAAATGTTTAAAAAGAAAAAGTGAGGATAAAAAATGAGAGTAGTAATTGAAATAACTTACCTGGTATCCTCAATCTTTTTCATTTTTGGAATAAAATACCTGGGATCACCTAAAACCGCACGAAAAGGAAATCTCTTTGCTGCCATAGGTATGGCTATGGCAATTATAATTACATTATTCGATCAGAATGTACTGACATTTGAATGGATAATTATCGGGGTTCTGGTTGGCTCTCTTATCGGAGTAATACTTGCTATAAAAATTCCAATGACAGGGATGCCTCAAATGGTCGGAATGCTAAATGGTTTCGGCGGCGGAGCTTCTACACTTGTAGCATTAGCGGAATATTATAAATTGAATCCAAACTATCCTGTAGATCAGGGAATGATTTTTAATCTTCCTATCACGCAGGGAGTTGCAATTATACTGAGTTTACTTATCGGCGGAGTTACTTTCACGGGATCCATGATTGCCTTCGGAAAACTGCAGGGACTTGTAACCGGTAAAGTAGTTAAGTATCCTTTCCAGCATCCTTTAAACCTTATACTTTTACTTGCCGTTATTGGAGGCGGTGCATACTTAGTAATTAATCCCGGTTCAATTTCACTCGTTTTAATTATTACTTTAGTTTCATTGGTTCTCGGAGTTTTATTGGTTCTTCCGATCGGTGGTGCAGACATGCCTGTAGCAATTTCTCTGTTGAATTCATATTCAGGAATTGCCGGTTCCACAACAGGATTTGTACTTGGTAATAACGAATTAATTATTGCCGGAGCTTTAGTTGGCGCCTCAGGAATTATTCTTACTCTTATAATGTGCCGCGGAATGAACAGGTCGTTAATGAATGTATTGCTCGGAGGGTGGGCATCGGCAGGTACAACCGGGGAATCAACCGGAACCACATCTCCCAAAGGTGATGTTAAATCAATTGATGCGGAAGAGCTGGCAATGCTTCTTGATGCTGTAAGCAGTGTAATTATAGTTCCGGGATATGGAATGGCTGTAGCCCAGGCACAACACGCGGTGCGCGATTTAATGAATGTGCTTGAGAAAAAAGGAATAAATGTACGATTTGCAATTCACCCGGTTGCAGGCAGGATGCCCGGACATATGAATGTACTTCTTGCGGAAGCGCAGGTTCCTTATGATAAACTTTATGCGATGGAGGATATTAATGATGATTTCTCCAACACAGATGTTGTAATTGTTATTGGTGCAAATGATGTAGTAAATCCCGCTGCACGCCACGATCAGAGCAGCCCAATATTTGGAATGCCTATTCTGAATGTAGATTATGCTAAAACTGTGGTTATAAACAAGCGTTCTCTTAATGTAGGATATGCGGGAATTGATAATGAACTTTTCTTCTATCCGAATGCACTTATGTATTTTGGTGATGCAAAAGAAGCAATGACAAAACTTACAAATGAAATAAAGAATCTATAATACTAAAATTAACTTTATTTTTACTCCCGGTTTAACCGGGAGTTTTTATTTTAAATTGAACTGTTAAATTATTTGAATTCCGCTATATTAGAAAAGAAAAAATTCCAGGTTATATGAACAAACTTCTTTTTCTTTTTTTATTTATCCTCATATCAGCTGGGTATAGCTTTTCTCAGCAGTTATTTACCTTTGATCTTTTCACAGCACAGCTTGAAGATTCAACACTTATCGTAAAAGACAACGGCGGCGTTACAATATTTGAGATGGCTTTTAATAATCCTCACGATTACACAGTTGATCTGGACGGTGATAGTGTGGATGAATATATCGTAATAGATTCCAGCGGGACAGCAGATTTTCCAGATTACACCATTTATATTTTTAATACCATAGATGCATTTACTCTTGCCGATTCTATTCGCAGCGGTACAACAGAACCGTATGATATGTTTTCTAATGAAGAGGGAGGAGAAATCATTGTAACCGGAAATCCGGACTTCGAATCATTCAGCCAGGATGATAGCGATACATTCTTGCCAATAAATTGCTGGAAATATGATAGCGGACAAATATATCTTGTGAATGATGATATTTATGATTTGTTTATACAGGAAAATGATGAAATAATTGATTACCTCGATTCATTTTATGAATCCGGGGAGTATAACTGCGAGACCTCAAAGCAAATTAAATCTGCAATTGCTGCAGCTTATGCTAATTATCTCAATGCAGGAGAAGTTACCCTTGCCTCACAGTTTATAAAAAAGTATTATCTCTGCAGTGATATTAATGATTTTATTAAAAACATAAATCAGATATTAACACCGGGAGATGATAAATGAAAATGGAATGGAATAAATTTGAAGGAAAGACGCTTCACATAACACTTTATGAAAATTACGGGTTAACTCTTGATCCAAATTCAGATACACCTATTTACGAAATTGTTTTTAAATCAGGTAAACTGACTAAAGCATATGATGACGGACTTTTGCTCGAAACAACCAGGGAAACCGAACAGGTGCGAATATATGTTCCTTATCAATCAATAAAATGTGTGGAAATCTTTAACATTTAGGGGATACTTTGTATAAAATATTATCTCTCGTTTTACTACTTACTTTACCGCTAACGGTAAAAGCCCAGGAAAATATTAAGATAGAATCACTTGAAGCTTATCCCGACAATGATGAAACTGCCTTACCGGTTATTTCAGGCGGTAAGCTTACAATTGAATTTGATGTTAGTGCAGACAATGTTCCTCAGCTAAGTGTTGATTTTCGATTCTGCGATAAAAACTGGAATCCGACCGGTAATCTTTTTCTGGCTAACAACGGCTATAACACATATACCAACCTGGATTTTTCCACGTTACCCGGGACAGTAAAAAAAGCAAGGTATCATTTCAAAGAAAGTTTTCCTGATAACAAAGGAATGGTTTCATTTCCTTTTTCAGGGAAGTGGATGTATTTTATAACAGATACTTATGATACATCAAAAGTTTTTGCAAAAGGGAAGTTTGTTTATGTACAAGACCAATTAGGAATGAATGTAACACTGAAAAAAGAAAAACTTGAAGATAAAACTTACTTTCCGACTGAGCTTTCATATATATTCAATATAACTTCTGAATTTAATCTTCCGGATAAATTTTATCCTTCATATGTTGATCATATGGAAATAATTGAAAATCATAAAACTGATTATCCTTATATTGTTGATAAAACATTTAATACAAATCAACGACAATTTTATTGGAACGGTGATAGAAAATTCACATTCACAATCAGGGATATTCAACCCGGAAATGAATACAGGCAGACGGATATCCGTGATTATAATAAGTTCATAGGGCAAACCGTTAAAGCCCAGTTTGACGGACTTGAATATTCAAGATTTTTTAAGCAGGGCAGTCCAGATCTTAATGGGGGAGAAAAACTATTGAATTATAAAAATGATTATGCAACTTATCTTAACGTAAACTTTTCAATAAGACCTCCAAATGATATTTACAACAGTATTTTTCTTGTCGGAGCTTTTAATAAGTGGGAAGTTCTTCCTGAATATAAGATGAATCAAAACGGAGGCGTATACTCATTAACAATTCCGTTAAAAAGAGGGATCTACGATTATCAATATGTCACCGGTGAAGTTTCTGGAAATTCTGTTAAGGATATTGACTGGTATACTCTTGAAGGAAACAGCTGGGACACGGAAAATTATTATTATGTATTTTTGTACTATAATGATCCTGATCTTGGTGGATATGATCATATTATTGGTTTCTCAAAAGTTTTTAGCAAAAAATAACAGGACAAAATGGAAAAGTTGAAAACAGGAATAATCGGGACAGGGCATCTCGGTAAATTGCACGCTAAAATGTTTAATAGTATTGATAATTGTAAACTCGTTGGAGTTTATGATATAAATCAAGTGCAATCAAAAGCAGTAAGTGAAGAATACGGTACTGAAGCATTCAGAAATCTCCCTGAACTATATAAACAGGTTGATGCGGTTTCAATTGCAGCAACAACGAGTGCACATTATGATTTAGCGAAAGAATGTCTGCAAAATGGGAAGCATGTTTTTATTGAAAAACCCATTACAACCACAATTCTGCAGGCTGAAGAAATAGTTAAACTTGCTGCAGACAAAAAATTGAAATTACAGGTTGGGCATATTGAAAGATTTAATCCGGCTTTAATTTCACTTGAGGAATTTATACTTGAACCAATGTTTATCCAGACAGACCGACTGGCGCAATTTAATCCGCGCGGTACGGATGTCGCAGTCGTACTCGATTTAATGATTCACGATATTGATATCATTCTTAGTTTGATAAAGAGTAATGTTAAACAAATTGATGCTTCAGGTGTAGCTGTTGTTTCTGATTCAATTGATATAGCAAACGCAAGAATTCAATTTGAAAACGGAGCTGTTGCCAATGTTACTGCCAGTCGTATCTCACAGAAAAAAATGAGAAAAATGAGAATATTTCAGAGAGACAATTATATATCCCTGGATTTTATTACCGGGCTTTCAGAAGTATACCGTCTTGTACCGGTCGATCAGGATACGGGAATGACAACTTTATCTTTTGGTGAGATAGGTGTAGGAAACAAAAAGAAAAGGGTTATTTATGAGCAGCCCGAAATAAAGGAAGTGAATGCATTGCAGTATGAACTTCAGCTTTTTGTAGATTCAGTATTAAATGATACAAAACCAGTAGTTTCAGGAGAAGATGGTTTGCGAGCTCTTCGTGTAGCTGAACAAATACTTCAGAAAATAGAAGAGTCGCAAAATACTAATTTATCAAAGTAGATTTTCAGGAAGCAAAGATGAAGAAAAAATTATTGTATCTTTCGTTTATCTTAATAATGTTCAGCGGCATAAGTTGCAGTGTTTATCAAACCATTGTTAATCTTTCAAGACTTCAATTTAAACTTGGAGATGTTAACGGATTTAGTTTGAACGGGGTAAGCTTATCAAATAAATCAAAATTATCCGACTTTAATGCAATTGAGTTATTGAAAATTTCACAGGCAGTGGCAAACGGTACTTTGCCGGTTTCGTTTACATTAAATGTGCAGGCAAAAAATCCCAATGACGGAACCGGGGGTTATTCAAACACAAACGCCACAATTAGAGATTTTCCATGGAGATTATTAATTAATGATAAAGAAACAATCTCAGGCGGATTAGGAAATCCTGTAACAGTTCCCGGAACCGGGGAAATATCAAATATTCCTCTTACGATGAATTTAGATCTGGTTAAGTTTTTCCAGAATAAAGGATACGAGGATTTGATAAATCTTGCATTAACATTAGGCGGAAAAACCGGCTCATCTTCCAATCTTACTCTCTATGCCCAGCCAACTGTTTCTACTTCTTTAGGACCGATTAAATACCCGAATGAATTAAGAATTGTGAGTGTGCAGTTTACGAATAAGTGAGGTGTGCTTTATTATTCTAAAATAGTATTATAAGGCATTGGATGACAATTGAAAATTAAGTCCTTATCAACTTCATTGTATTTTAAAATCTGGCTGGTAATTTCATTTTTATTTGTGTTAACAGTTGGAATTTTTGGCTTGACACATCCACTCTGGGGGGATGAAATTCATTTTGTACAGACTATTAAGTTATTCGGATCTTCACCATGGCCTGGAATTTTTAAAGATTATCCCGAAGTAACCACACCACTCGTATATGTTATTTATGCAGCTTGGGGTAAAATCTTCGGTTTTGATCTAACCACTCTTAGAACTTTTTCTTTAATAATTTCATTTTCATTTCTTTGTGTTTTATATCTTTTTGTCAGGGAGAACATCAGGAATGAAAAACTAACTCTTATAATCTGTGCCGTAATAATTGTGAATCCATACATCTGGGGATTAAGTGTATTTGTATTTACAGATATGTTAACCGTTCTTTTTATTCTTTTAGCGCTCTACATATTTATAAGAGGAAATACCGGACCTGCTTTTTTGTTTCTAGGGTTATCCCTGCTTTGCAGACAATATGCAATTATTTTCATACTTGCTGTCTGGATATTTATATTATTGAAATATAAGTCTGATAATGCGGAAAATAAAATATTAAAATATACTCTTTACTCATTTATTTCTTTTTTACCTTTTATTCTTCTGTTGATTTTATGGAAGGGGTTGTCTCCTCCTTCGGGAATTAAAAAATTCATTCCGCACAATGATTTTATTTGGGATCCCCACGCGCTGGTAACTTATATTACATTCTCTGCTATTTATATATCACCTTTAATTATAATATTTGCGAAAAAAATCTTTTTGAACAGAGGATTTATATTTTCAGCACTCATTCTGGGATGTATTTATTTTGTTTTCCCGGTCGAAGTTTCTGAAGTTACCCGGGTACAGAATCACCTTGAAACTGTTGGACTAATTCACAAATTTCTGATTAATCTTTTTGGCGGGGGAGTATTAACAGGTATTATTTTATATCTGTTTTTCTCTATCGGTATTTTATTAATAATGATATTAATTAAAGATGATACTATTGAAATTAAATCAAAAAATTACCCAAACTTTATACTTTATTCATTAATCTTCTACATCTTTTTACTGGTGATGCCTTTTTCCTATCAGGTCTGGGAAAAATATCTTGTGTTGATTATCCCGGTTCTTGCTTTGCGCTTTGGATTATTAGTTCAGAATTCAAGAAATTCTCCCCAATAAAACTTATATTTTTTCCCCAAATCAACTTTTTACAACTTAAGTTTTTATAAATTTATATTTGTTTTGTAAACTAATTTAATTTTCGTTTAAGTTGGAAAAATATAAATAATCAGATAAGGTAATTATGGCTAAAGCTGTTAAATATACAATCGGTGTTGATCTTGGTGGGACCAGTGTAAAAATAGGGATAGTTTCTGATAAGGGAAAAATTAGCAGGAAACTCTCGCTGGAAACGCATTCATCTGAGGGTCCCGATGCAGTAGTTGAACAAATAAAAAAGGGTATTACAGAGATTCTTAAAAAAAGTAAGAAAAAAATATATGGAATTGGAATTGGCTCTCCCGGAGTAGTTACTTCAAAAAAAGGGATAGTACAAAACCCACCAAATTTTCCAGGATGGGAAAAAGTGAGTCTTGGTAAATTAATTGAGAAAGAATTTAATAAAAAAGTTTTTGTAGAAAATGATGCGAATGCTGCAGCGATAGGGGAATTGATTTTTGGTGTTGGAAAGAAGTATGATTCTTTTATTATGGTAACATTAGGTACGGGAGTTGGAGGAGGTATAATAATTAAAAACAAAATATACAGGGGTGAGTTTGGTGCTGCCGGAGAAATAGGTCACGTTACAATTGATCATAAAGGACCGACATGTAATTGTGGCTCAAAGGGTTGCATAGAGGCTTATGTTGGAAATCATTACCTTGTGAATCGAATTAAATCAGAACTGCAGGATCATTCTCAATCAAAAATTTGGGAGCTGATTGATAATGATCTTGAACAGCTTACTCCTAAAATAATTGATATAGCTTCGGAAGCGGGTGATTCTTATGCTCAATCAATTGTTAACGAAATGGGTTATTACATTGGTTGCGCGCTGGCTTCTGTTAGTAATTTATTGGATGTAAGTACATTTATAATCGGCGGAGGAGTTTCAGGTTTTGGCAAACCTTTGTTTGATTCTATTAAAGAAACAGCCTCATCAAGAGTTTTAACTCCTTTGCGTAGCAGGATTAAAGTTTACCCGGCGAATCTGAAAAACGATGCCGGAATTAAGGGGGCATCTGCATTGGTGTTTTATAAATCCTGAGGGAAAATATATTTTTGGGTCTAAATTACTTCACATCAATTTTGAAATGAGAAAATTCTTAATAATAATATCATTATTCTCTATCCAGGAATTTGCTCAGCAAATTGATTCGACTGCACTGGTTATACCAGATACCATTCTAACTTCTGTTAATGATTCTCTACTTGTTACCGATTCTGTTAAAACAAAGCCGGGAGATATTGATACCGTTATAAATGCAAGTTCTTCTGATTCACTTGTTTTTGTAATTAGTGAAAAAGAGATGTATTTATACGGAAGCAGTGAAATTCAATATAAGCAGACCAACCTTACAGCGGCAAATATAAAAGTTGATTTTGAAACCGGCAGGGTTGATGCAGAAGGAGTGCCTACTGATACCTCAGAAAAATTTGCGGGAACACCGGTACTGAAGGATAAAGGAGAGACTTACGAGGGTTTCAGAATGAAATTTAATTTTAAAACCCAGCGTGGGTTTATTGCATCTGCAGCAACACAAAATGAAGGAGCTTATTATACCGGGTCACAGATAAAAAAAGTTGATAAAGATACTTACTTCATCAAAGATGGAATTTATACCACCTGCGATAAAGCTGATCCGGATTACTATTTCTATTCTCCTGAAATGAAAGTGGTCCAGAAACAGGAGGTTATGGCAGAATGGATCTGGTTATTTGTGGGGGATGTTCCTTTCCCTGTTCCGCTTCCATTTGCAATATTTCCGTTACAGTCGGGCAGAAGATCCGGAATTATACCGCCGGTATTCGGAGATGACGCTAACTACGGAAAGTATTTTGCCCGGTTCGGTTATTTCTGGGCTATCAGTGATTATATGGATTTAAATGCCACGGGAGATTATTACACACGCGGAAGTTACAGACTTAGTTCGCGCTTCCGTTACGCTGAGCGCTACAATTTTACTGGTAATCTCCAGGGAGATTATTCTGATTTAAAGACAGGAATACCGACCGATCCGGACAGATCTGAAAAAATTGATTGGAGAATAAAATGGAATCATAATCAGTCTTTTACCCCAACCCTGAGATTTGATGCAAATCTTGAATTTACTTCGGGGAATTATTCTTCAAGAAATATTACTGATTTTAATGAACTTCTCAGGAATGAAATAGTTTCTAATGCGTCGCTTTCAAAAACCTGGGATGAATCAGGAAATACACTTACAGCAAGTTATACTAGAAGACAGGTTCTGCAATCTGGTGACATATCTGAGGTACTTCCGAGTTTAACATTTGCAAAAGCTCAAAGTTATCCTTTCAGAGGAAAGAGTATCGGTGAACAAAAGTGGTATGAACTATTTGGATACAGCTACAGTGGTCAATTTCAAAATAACAGGAATAAGACAAATGGAAATCTTCAGATAAGAGGTGGAATTAAACATCAGCTTTCTGCCGGGTTATCTCCGAAGATAGGTTTTTTTAGTATCGCTCCTTCTGTGCAATACCAGGAAAAATGGTATAACAAAAGAGTAGTTTATGAAACAGGCACATCTCCGATTTCCGGAAATGATACTACTTTTATCAGAGATGAACACCAAATAAACCTTGTTAGAACTTTTGGTTTAGGTCTAACCGCATCCACAAAATTTTATGGAATATTCCCGGTAAATAATTTTGGAGTAAATGCAATCCGGCATACAGTTAATCCAAGCATTTCATACAATTATAATCCAGATTTCTCAAAACCATTCTGGGGATATTATGATTCGTATGTTGATTCTACCGGTAAGAGAATACAATACGATAAATTTCAGAGAGAGATTTTCGGAGGTGTTCCGTCACAAGAATCTCAGCGAATAACTTTTTCTCTGGGCAATATTTTCGAAATGAAGACACAACCTGATCCGACTGATACAACATCAAAAGAAAACAAAATTCAATTGCTTAATCTTTCAGCAGCAATGAGCTATAATTTTGCCGCCGATAGTATGAAATTATCCGATCTGGGTTTGCAATACAGAACACAGGTAGGGGATTGGTTCAGTTTTGCCGGGAGCTCAACTTTTACACCTTACGATTACCAGGGAAGTGCATCTCGGATAAATAAACTTCTGGTTAATGAAGGCAAAGGAATTTTAAGATTGACTAATTTCAATTTTTCAATTTCAACCAGTTTATCAGGAGAAAAACTAAAATCCACAGAAAAAAACAATATCCCTTCTCCTGAAAGTGAATATCCACAAAATGAGGATAACGTTTATAAAGGAATATATTCTGAGAAAGATCCTGATTTTACAATACCGTGGGATATTTCACTTACTTACAATTATTCTCTCACAAAGCCAGTCCCAACCAGTAAGACTGAATTTTCGAACCTGAATGCTGCAATTAATTTTAATCTCACCCCAAACTGGAAATTCTCATTTACCGGAAGTTATGATTTTCAAAAACACGATTTTGCTGCACCTCAAATCAGGATTTCAAGAGATTTACATTGCTGGCTGATGAATTTTACCTGGAATCCTATTGGCAATTACCGCGGTTATCGATTTGAAATAAGGGTTAAAGCTCCTCAATTACAGGATTTAAAAGTTACAAAACAGGATAAATTTTATAACGGTAAGGCTTATTAATTTTACAACATGCAAAAATATATTATTGATGGAAATAACCTGATCGGGAAAATAAAATCACTTCAAAATGTACAGAAGAGTAATAAGCAGTCATCCAGGGAAAAACTTGCATTTTTAATCGAAAATTATTTTAACAGTAAAAAAATAAAAGTATCACTTCACTTTGATGGTCATCAAAACCTTGCTATTAAAATTTCTTCAGCAAAGATAGTATACTCTGAGAATAAAACTGCTGATGAGAAGATTAAAGATGAAATAGCATCTTCTAAGAATCCGAGAAATATTACTTTGGTTACATCAGATAATAATTTAAAAGAGTTTGCACGTGTTTGCAGCTGTAATATTATATCATCAGAAGAATTTGCACAGGAAATTCAGAAAAGAAATGAAACTGATGAGGAAGAGGCGAGAATCCGATCAATTGACAATACCGAAGAGTTTAAAAAGCTGTTTAAAGTTAAAAATAAGTAATCCGACCGGCCGAAATTTATTACTATTTAGAAAATATTTTTATAACTTTAATCAGTATCTCATTTATATTTGAAGCTATTAAAAAATACTCACTTTGTTTTTAATATTTAACAACTTTTCCAATTTAAAATTCTAAATAATTAATTAACCAGTCAGATAAACTTAAAGAGTGAGGTGTCATGTTTAACAAGAAATACCATTTTGAATCCTTTCTTTTAATCTTACCTTTGTTGTTCTTATTTATCACAAGCAGCTTATATCCGCAGGGGGAGGAAGATCCCAGGGTAGATCATTTAACTCAGCAGATGATTCAATCCTACGTTCCTATGGGATTTAATGCTGATGTTATTACCATTGATGGATTTGATAATTTTAATATTGGAGTGGATTTTGCGGAACCGCATATGTCGGTAAATCCAAATGATCCGTTGCAATATTTTAATGCATTTAATATTAATGGTGCACACAGAACCTATGATGGTCACGACTGGCTTGCTTCTACTCCTCCTTTCGGTACATCCGTTGCCGGCGATCCTGTAACAGCATATGACAGTCTTGGTAATCTTTATTACATGCAAATGTATGGATCAATTTCAGGTGCAAAGGTAATTCGTTCGAGTGATAACGGGCAGACATGGTCATCAGCTGCTAACGCCGTTAGCGGAGGTGATAAATGCTGGATGGCTGCTGATCAGACCGACGGACCATTTGCAAATTATGTGTATGCGACTATGACAAGTACCAGTCTTTACAGCTCATAATTTTGCAAGAAGCACAGATCTTGGAGCTACATTTACACAAACCTACAGTGTGAACGATTCTCCTTTGCCAGGCGCAATGGTTGCAGTAGGACCAAATGTAATTGGCAGCGATGTACCGGGTGGTTGTGTTTATTTTGTTACAAATGAAGGCAATAGCTTTGGACCAACTTACAGACTCTATCGTTCCACCGATGGAGGAGCCACTTTTGCATTAATGTCAACAAATAATTTTGCTAATTATGTTGGGACTAATGTTAACGGTAGAAATTCTGTCCAGAATATGAGGACAAGACCTTATCCGTTTATAACTGCGGATAATAGTTATGGATTATTCCGTGGTAGACTTTACCTGGTCTACGCGTCTAATACACCCGCTGGTGATTTACATAAACCTGACATTTTCTGTCGTTACTCAACAGATCAGGGGACATCCTGGTCTTCTCCTGTCGTTGTAAATGATGATCCTTCAACAACAAATAATAACCAGTGGCATCCTTCAATTTGGTGTGATAAGGAAACAGGAAGGTTTTTTGTAAAATGGATGGATACACGGGATACACCGACTTCTGATAGTGCTTATATTTATGCAAGCTATTCTGATGATGGAGGAATAACCTTTGCCCCAAATCAGAGAATTTCAAATGTTAAAATGAAAATTAACTGCAGTACCTGTGGTGGAGGTGGAACACCCCGTTACCAGGGTGATTATGATGCAATTACATCCGCCGGAGATGTTTCAATGATGGTATGGACAGATTTCCGTAACGGCAGCTTTGCAAGCTATACCGGGTATTTCCCTGATTTTGCCATGCTGGTTTCTCCGCCATCAAATACTGTTGGAAATACTAATGACCAGGTTGATTATACTGTGGAAATTCCTGCCGTAACTCTTTTTGATGGTGAAGCATTGTTCACAGCTGATATAACTCCGGCTCCGGCTACAGGTTCTTTTGATATAACATTTACTCCCGGAAACACAATTACAACTTTCCCCGGAAGTATAACAATGACTGTCCATACAGTCGGGACTGTTCCGAACGGAACTTACACAGTTAATGTACAAGGTGAGGGAGTGACAGGTATACCGATTCACAGAAGATCAGTTACTGTTGAAGTAATTGATAATGTTCCTGTTGAACTTACAGCATTTACCGCTGAAATTAAGAATAACTCCGTGTTACTTAATTGGCGTACAGCAACAGAAATAAATAACAGCGGATTTGAAATAGAAAGAAGTTTAAAAACTGCGAATGGTAAAACGGAATGGAATAAGATAGGATTTGTTCAGGGTAATGGAAGCAGCACTCAAATTCATGAATATTCGTATTCTGATAATAATATTGTGAAACAGGGTCATTATTTATATCGCCTTAAACAAATCGATTTCGACGGAAGGTATGGTTTTTCTCCGGAAGTTGGGATAGATATTTCCAAGCCAACTGTCTATTACCTGGGTCAGAATTTTCCAAATCCATTCAATCCTACTACAACTATTGAATTTTCGATTCCTGAAAGAAGTCATGTTTCTCTGAAAGTTTATGATGTTCTTGGAACTGAAGTTGCTACTTTGGTTGATGGCTGGATGGAATCAACAAATCACAAGGTGATTTTTAATGCAAAAAACTTAGCAAGTGGAATTTACTATTACACATTATCAACTGGTAATTTCACATCTACTAAGAAATTAATACTTCTTAAATAAAAATTATTTGGTCAATTAGTAAAGGGAGTCAATCGACTCCCTTTAATATTTTAAAAGGTTCTTGATATTAAAAAGTATGTTACTAAAGTTTCTGACTAGATTAAAAATAGAATGAGAAACAGAGCAAGAGTGAAAAAAGAATAATTAAATCAGATTGGTACAATAAGTTAAATGAAATACCAAAAAATTAAAGGGCAGTTTGAAAATTTAGAACAACTGTTGTTGGTAATTCAGACTTATTTAATAATCCTACTGAAACATTCCAGCTTAAATCTTCCTTAAGATTTTTATTATAAGCAGAAACAAGACGAACAGCATTTATAGCGCTGGCAATCCTGTTTAATATTAGTGCTCCTACAACAAAACGGACGTCATTAAACGTCTGTTCACTTGAGGTCCACATCCCTCTGTAAGCTTTCCTCTGTTCAGTGGTAGGCCAGTTCCAATAATGAGTTTCAACATTATACATAGTCTCAAAGTCATGGTTTAGTGCCTGTGCATCATTAAATTGTGTAATGCTGGAATATTCTCCTATAGTAGCGTAGTAATCTGCATCTTTACCAGAAGTATTTATACCCCCGTTTGTTACAGCATAAGCTACATAACGATCTTTCTGCCAGTTTGCATATGTATTCATCCCAATAAAAACTCCCCATAGTGTACCCTCAGCAATTGTAAAATATTTTCCGCTTGAGTAACCATCCGCATATAATTCTCCCATTCCGGGCAGTAGTAAAGAATAAATTATAGCGAGACCCGGATTTTTCTTCGATCTTTCCAGGGAAGATAAATTTATGTTTGTGGACTCTTTCTTCAGATTTTCAAGTAAAGTGTTCTTTAATTCCATGGAGGATTGGGGAGATATCTGCGCAAATGTTAACGTTGATAAGAAGAGAATGGTTAGTAGGGAATATTTCATATTTTTTAATATCAATTTTATAATTAAGATGCTAATGAGTCAACTGATTTTTTTGTCGCTGTTATTTCTCCGGAACAAATTAAATTTTCAACCCGGTTAATTTTTACACTTGTAATAGAATTAATTAATTCAGGATTAAATTCGGAACTTACTTTTACATAATTGGATGAAAATCCCGTTATTATGCCGTTGCTGTTTTCTGATTCGAAGAGCACATTGAGATTTCTACCTATCATCCTGTTATAAAAATGATTCTTCTTCCGGTTACTCAGTTCCTGAAGTTTTTTGCTTCTTTCTCTGCGTTGAGTGATATCAACCTGCGGTTTCATATCAATTGCAACTGTGCCGGGTCTTTCAGAGTAGGTAAATACATGCAGATAAGAAATATCAAGATCCCGAATAAAGTTATAAGTCTCATTAAAATTATCCTCGGTTTCTCCCGGGAAACCAACTATCACATCAACACCTATTCCAACATCTGTTATCTGATCGTTTAATTTGGTAATAAGATTATAATAATCTTCAACTGTATACCGGCGTCTCATTTTTTTCAGAATTTCCGGACTTCCGCTTTGTAATGGTATATGAAAATGTTTGCAAAATTTTTCATTTGAAGCAACCAGCTGAATGATCTCATCACTCAGGAGATTTGGTTCGATTGAACTAATTCTTATTCTGAAATCACCGGGAATTTCAACCAGTTTAAGAAGAAGCTTATACAAATCAGTGTTGTAAAATTTACCATAGTCTCCAACATTCACACCTGTCAGGATAATTTCTTTGTAACCATTGGTAAGGAGATTTCTGAATTCCTCAATAGCTGAATTAACCTCCATGCTTCTGCTAAAACCCCGGGCTTCAGGTATTGTACAGAAAGAACATTTGTAATCACAGCCATCCTGTATTTTGAAATAAGCCCTGGTTCTGCTGTCAGCATCGGTTGAATGTGCCGGACCGAATTCATCAAGTTCTCCACTGGGTGAAGTGTAAATACAGGATAGACCTGATTTTTCAAAATTATTCAGCAACTCAAAAATATTAAATTTTTCTTTTGATCCGAGGATCTGCATCAACACCTTGTATTCTGGAAATTTCCCCGGGACGAAGCTGGGCATAACATCCTGTTACAATTACATATGCATTTGGATTCTGACGTAATACTCTTCTTACAAGCTGACGACATTCTTTTTCAGCATTATCCGTTACTGAGCAGGTATTAAATACATAAATATCTGCACTTTCTCTGAAATCAACAATCTTGAAACCTTTGGTTAAAAACTGGTTCCCAATTGTAGATGTTTCTGAAAAATTCAGTTTACAGCCAAGAGTATGTAACGCTACTTTATTCAATCTGGTTGTGTTATTTAAAATCAAAAGAGCGGGAGATTATATCCCGCTCTTTAATATTTTGCAGAACCGGTTAGGATTTATCCTGCTGAGAAGATTGATGTTCATCCGGAAGTTCAAAAATAGGAAAATCAGATGAATCAATAACTCCTGTTTCAGCACTCATTATTTCTTCAACAGAAACCCTGTCAAGTTTATGTTTATCAAGGTATTCTCTGACTTCCTGTTCTGATTTTTCCTTTAAGACGGCAATAGCGCTGAGAACTATCTTTTTATTCTCTTTATCAAATTCTATTACCTTCAAAGGAATAACATCATCTACAGGAAAATGATTTGCAATATTTTTTACTTTATTTGTTACCAGCTGATTTGTCGGAACAAAGCCATCGACTTTTTCCGGAAGTTCAGCTATTAATCCTTTTTCAATTATTCTTACAACTTTACCGTCGGTTATAGTTCCAACATTATAAACTTTCTCGAAGTTGTTCCAAGGATTTTCCTCAACCTGTTTGTGTCCTAGAGAAATTTTCCGTTGATCAACATCTACGCCGAGTACTATAACATCAAGTTTCTCGCCTTTTTTAACAACTTCACCGGGATGACGGATTTTCTTTGTCCAGCTTAAATCAGAGATATGAACAAGTCCGTCAACTCCGGGTTCAAGTTCTACAAATACACCAAAGTTTGTAAGGTTTCTTGCGATACCTGAATGCTGTGAACCAACGGGATATTTCTGCATGAGAGATTCCCAGGGATCTGGTTCAAGCTGTTTAATTCCAAGCGATATTTTCTTTTCTTCTTTATCAAGGCTAAGAATAACTGCTTCAATAACCTGACCCATTGCAACAACCTGTGAAGGATGTTTAATATGCTGAGTCCAGCTCATTTCTGAATTATGAATCAGACCTTCAATACCTTTTTCAATTTCTATAAATGCGCCGTAATCAGTTAGAGAAACAACTCTTCCGGATACTTTATCTCCAACTTTGTATTTCTCCTGAATATTTTCCCATGGATGGGGGAGAAGTTTCTTCAAGCTGAGTGAAATTCTCTTTTTCTCTTCATCAAAATCTGTTACAACAACCTTAATAGTCTGATCAAGTTTTACAACTTCATTAGGATGATTAATTCTGCCCCAGCTGAGATCAGTTATATGAATAAGCCCATCGACTCCGCCAAGATCTACGAATACACCGAAATCTGTTATTGCTTTTGCCGTACCTTCAAGTATTTGTCCTCTTTCCAGGCTGTCGAGAATTGCATTTCTTTGATCGGCAATTTCTTCTTCAACAAGAACTTTATGAGAAACAACCACGTTCTCAGTTGGTATATTAACTTTTACAACTTTGAAATCCATTGTCTGACCAACAAACGCATCAAAATCTCTGATGGGACGGATATCGATCTGAGAACCCGGAAGAAAAGCTTCCATTCCCATAAGATCCACAACCATTCCGCCTTTGATTCTCTTAATAATTTTTCCCTGAAGTATTTCACCTGTTTCATGGGCGCTAACAACTTTTTCCCAAATTCTGAGGAAATCGGCTCTTTGCTTACTGAGAACAAGATTTCCTTCCTGATCCTCCACGCTTTCAAGCACTACTTCAACTTCATTGCCTATTTTGATTTCTTCATCTTCACGGAATTCATTTTTAGGAATTGATCCTTCCGATTTAAAACCAACATCTATGATTACGTTATCATTCTGGATTCTTACAATTTTACCCTTTACCAATTCACCTTCTTTAACATCTTTGAAAGAGTCGGCGTATAGCTTGGCAAGGGTTAGAAATTCTTCCTGAGAATACTCCTCATTCTGAAAATTCTTTTTTGCTTTTTCATAATCTTTAGCTGTAATAACACCTCTGGTCGCTTCTTTTGTCTCTTCGGACATTAATCCTCCTGAAATAAATAATTTACTGCAGTTTGCTGTTACTAAGTCATCAGAAAAAACAGAACCGCATCTTTTTAATTATACATAATTGGTTAAGATGACTTTATCATATTTTCTTTTTTCTAACTTCATCCAGAATAAGTTGAACTTGTTCTTCTATAGTAACTGATGAAGTATCAATTTCAATTGCGCCAGCAGCTTTTATCAATGGACTGGCTTTACGTGTTGAATCAATATTATCTCTCCGAACGAGATTCTCCTTAATATTTTCAACAGGGATATGTATTCCTTTAATATCATATTCTTTTGATCTCCGCTGAACTCTTTGTTCAAGAGAGGCCGTTAAAAAAATTTTCACATCTGCATCGGGGAATACAACGGTACCGATATCTCTTCCTTCCATAACGATTCCCAGATTTTTAGAAGCATATTGGCGTTGTTTATTCACCAGGGCTTTTCTAACATCTGCTATCTTACTGATTTCACTAACTTTAGAGTTTACTTCGTATGTTCGTAATTCCTCAGTAATGTCAAGATCACCAACAGAAACCCTGGTTTCACCGTTTTCAAAATTTAATTTGATATCAGTAGTTTCAGCGAGTTCAATTATCTCTTTTTCGTTTTGTAACTTTTTTTTTATTGATAAAAAAGTTACCGCTCTGTACATAGCACCGGTGTCTATATATAAATAGCCCAATTCTTGAGCAACTAATCTGGCAGAAGTACTTTTACCACTACCGGCTGGGCCGTCAATTGCCACAATTAAATTTTTGGACATTTACTAAAATACATATATTAAGATTATTTATCAAAAATGTGAAGATCAGAAAAAGAGGTAAATGAATGGAATTTTGGCTGAAATTTGAATTTTATTCTATCCTTTTAGCCCCCAACTCAGAAATAATTGCGTTTACATAAGGATCTTTATCGTCAGAAGTTATTTTACTAATATTCAACTTCTTTTCATCTTTATCTAATTTTTCCGTAATGGTGAGAATAAAATTAAGTTTCTTTCCAAAATATTCCGCTGTTTTTTTTGCGATATATCCTTTGTACTGATCAATCAGGGCAGGCGAATGTGAATCAGTAGTTTTCAATTCAAGATTATTTCCATCCAGGTTAATTACTTCAACACCATTTAAAAATGGTCCGAAGATTAGCGCTTTCTCACTCATAATCAAACCTACAAATCCCTCCCATTTTTTTTTGATGCTGCTGATATCCAGAGCCGAATTAATCTGGTAATCATGTGATTTTTTCTTTGAATTTATTTCGGGTTCTCTATTTTCTTCTATTGGAGATGTTTTATCAATTGTTTTCGGGATTGAAATTTTTAATTGAGGTTTATTTTCCTGATGAATTTGGCTAATTATTTCGGGGCTTTTTTTTTCAGTTAACCCATTTAATATTTCACTGATAGTGGAAGATTTCTCAAGCCCGATCAAATGACTAAGTGAAATTTCAACTTTCAATTTCTGATTTTGTGAATAACGGAATTCCTGCTGTGTTTTATTTAAAAAGTTCAGAAGCCTTAGAAGATCACCTTCAGTGAATTTATAAAGATAATTTAAATATTTTTCACGGTAAACTTCAGCAGTTTCAATTAGTTCTGTCCTTTCGGTTAAAATCACTGTAAGTATATTTCTGAAGTGTTCGGTGAGCCCATCCATAAAATCAACAAAGTCCCATCCGTTTTCGTAGAGAAGTTTTGTAACCTCGAATACTGTCTTGAATTGCTTAGTTAGTACCGCGTCTGAAATCATAAAGTATAATTCGTCATCAACCAGATTTAACATATGCGAAACAGTTGTCGGATCTATTTTATTTCCACAGAAAGAAACAACCTGGTCAAAATAACTTTCGGCATCTCTTAAAGCTCCGTCCGCTTTTTTTGAAATTATTGTAAGGGTTTTATCATCAATCTCAATATTTTCTTCCTTTGCAATTTTGCCCAGCAGTTCTTTAATTGTATTTAACTGGATTCTTCTGAAGTCAAATCTCTGGCATCTTGAGATTATAGTAAGAGGTACTTTATGCACATCAGTTGTAGCGAAAATAAAAATGGTGTGTCCCGGTGGTTCTTCAAGTGTTTTAAGGAAAGCATTAAATGATTCCCTTGTTAGCATATGGACTTCATCAATAATATATACTTTATACTTTCCTCTTGTTGGTGCATATTTAACTGATTCTCTGAGTGTTCTTATTTCATCAATGCCACGGTTTGAAGCTCCGTCAATTTCAATAATATCCAGAGACTGATTATCACGAATTGATTTACACATTTCACATTCATTGCAGGGTTCGGCATCTTTTGGGTTAAGACAATTTAATGATTTTGCAAGTATCCGGGCTGTTGTAGTTTTTCCCACGCCTCTGGGACCAGTAAATAGGTATGCGTGAGCAATCCGATTGGTATTAATAGCGTTTTTCAGTGTTGCCGTTATGTGTTCCTGTCCGACAACTTCACTGAATTTTTGTGGACGCCATTTTCTTGCTGTTACAATGTATGCCATCTGGAATTAAAAAAAATGATTTATGAATTAAATTATTTCTGAAGAAAGAAATTTACAATATTCCTCAAGATATTTTCTATCGATTTCATTGAATGAGTTCAGTTCTGCACTATCGAGATCGAGTACACCGAATAAATTGTTATTCTTCATAATGGGTATAACTATTTCGGATCTGGATTCGGGATCGCAAGCAATATGTCCGGGAAATTTATCTACATCCTCAACTATTAAAGATTTTCCTGATTCTGCCGCTGTTCCGCAAACCCCTTTACCAATATCAATTAAAGTACATGCAACCTTACCCTGGAATGGACCAAGGTAAAGTTTTTGTCCGTCAAATAAATAAAATCCAACCCAGCTTATCTTTTCGAAAGTCTGCTTAAGAGCGGCGGTGAAATTTGACAAATTCGATAAAATATTTTCAGTTTTATTCATTAATGAATGAAGCTGTTTTCCAAGAAGTTTGTACTTCTCTTCAACGGACAGATCGTTTTTTATCATTAAGGTTTCTGACACAATTAATTTTTCTTTTTCCTACCTGTTCCCGGGGACTTCTTTTTTGATGCACGTTTGGGAGATGTTTTTTTTACTTTTTTTATTGAAGAAAAAACATAAGGTATAGCATCTTCTATATGTTCTATAGGAATAATATTTAATTCTTCCTTAACTTTGTCGGGAATTTCCTTTAAATCAATTTCATTGTCTTTAGGTATAAGCACAGTTTTAATATTATTCCTTTTCGCTGCAAGAAGTTTTTCATTTAATCCACCGATAGGAAGAACATTGCCACGTAATGTAATCTCGCCTGTCATAGCAATATCATTATTAGCTGGTTTTCCGCCAACTGCGGAGAGAAGAGCCATAGCCATAGTTATTCCTGCTGAAGGACCATCTTTGGGTATTGCTCCTTCAGGTAAATGAATATGAACTTCTTTACCTTTAAAAAAATCCGGGTTAAGGTGTAGTTTTTTTGCGTTTGAACGAATATAACTTAGCGCCGCCTGTGCAGATTCTTTCATTACATTTCCAAGCTGTCCGGTTAAAGTTAAACGCTCGGCGCCATTCATTATTGTAACATCAACATTAAGCAATTCGCCGCCAACACTTGTCCAAGCAAGTCCGGTAACACTGCCAATTCTTTTTTCCGAAATATGTTTCTGATGGCGGTAACGGGGAACTTTCAGATACTCTTCAATTTTATCTTCATCTACTATAAACTTATTTTTCTTTTTTGTTTTCTTTCCGTTTGTCGATTCACTTAAAACAATATCCCTCGCAAGTTTTCTACACACCGAAGCTATCTCTCTCTCAAGGTTTCTTACTCCGGCTTCCCTTGTATATTCTGAAATTAATTTGTGGATGGATTCTGTTCTGAACTCAACGTTCTTATTAACAAGTCCGTGAGCTTCAAGTTGTTTGGGAAGAATATGTCTCTTGGCTATTTCAACCTTATCGTGTTCAAGATAACCCGGTAGTTCTATAATTTCCATTCTGTCCTGCAACGGAAGTGGTATATTGTACCTGACATTCGCGGTTGTAATAAACATTACCTGTGAAAGATCATAATCAACTTCAAGGTAATGATCGTTAAACGTATGATTCTGTTCCGGATCAAGAACTTCAAGCATAGCAGATGATGGATCGCCGCGGAAATCCATACTCATTTTGTCGATTTCATCCAGCAGCATAACCGGATTAATTGTTCCGGCTTTTTTCATCGATTGAACAATTTTTCCAGGCATAGAACCAATGTAGGTTCTTCTGTGTCCTCTTATTTCCGCTTCATCGCGTACACCACCGAGACTTATTCTTACAAATTTTCTCCCAATTGCTCTTGCAATTGACTTACCGAGAGATGTCTTTCCGACTCCGGGAGGTCCTACAAAACAAAGTATCTGTCCTCTCATCTGTTTAACGAGATTAAGAACTGCTATATGTTCTATAATTCTTTCTTTTGGTTTATCTAATGCGAAATGGTCTTCGTCCAGAATATTTCTTACGTGGTTAATATTCAAATCATCTTTTGTTTTCTTTGACCACGGTACCTCGGTGAGCCATTCAAGATAATTTCTTAACACCGTTGATTCGGGGGACATTGCAGGAGTCTTTTTCAGTTTATTGAGTTCTTCCAGAGCTTTTGCTTCTGCTTCACCTGTCATCTTTGCTTTTTTTATTTGTTCTCTCAACTTGGCAATTTCGGGAGAAGTATCTTCATCCTCGCCAAGCTCATCCTGAAGAATTTTTATTTGTTCCTGGATAATAAATTTCCGCTGAGTCTTCGCGATATTTTCCTGTACTTTACTGTCAATTTCCTTTTCAATTTTAAGTATGTCAATTTCTGAATTGAGTATCTTAATTACTTCATAGCATTGTTCTTTTAAAGTAAACTTTTCAAGGATTGCCTGTTTAACTTCCATTGATTGGTTAATATTTGCGGCTACGTAAAATAGTTTTCTATCGGGTTCATCAATGTTTTCAAAAGCAGTTACTGTTTCATTGGGAATATTTCTGCTTATTTTTACATACTCTTTGAATAGCTGAGACATTTGCCTAACAAGAGCATTCATCTCGTGATCGTTTTCAACTACAGGAATAATTACTTCGATTTTTCCCTCGAAGAAATTAGTATTGCTGGTGAATTCTTTTATTTTTCCCTGAAGCAATCCATCAACAAGGATCTTCATAAGCCCGTTAGGAAGTTTTAAAATCTGAACGATTTTGGCAATGGTACCTTCTCTGTAAATATCATCTTTTTTGGGATCTTCTATGTTGGATTTTTTCTGGGTAGCAAGAAAAATATACTTTGTGTTTTCAAGTGCATAGTTAGCCGCGCGAATAGATTGTTCTCTCCCGACTAAAACAGGAAAAATCATATATGGGAAAATTACTATATCTCTTAAAGGTAAAACCGGCAGTATTTCCGGCATATTATCTACAATTGAAATATTATCAGAACCGGAAATTTCCACCTGATCTAATTGCTTCAAAATTTAATCTCCTTCTTTTCTCAAATTCTTTTTAAGTGAAGAAATATACCAAAATAGAGTAGGGCTTTCAAGGAAGTAAAATTAGCATACTTAGTCTTTTAAGAGACAAAAGCACATAAATTAGTACACTCTTTTTTTATATTATGTTATTAAAAAAAGGATAATATGATAAATGATATAATTCAGATCTCCCATGAAGCCGGAAATATTATCAGAGATGGATTCGGTAAAAACTTTGCTATAGAATATAAAACAAACGAATCTAATCTGGTTACAGATATTGATAAAGCTTCCGAAAAACATATAAAAGAATTTATAAGTAAAAAATATCCTTCTCATGGAATTTTAGCTGAAGAAAGCGGCGCATCAAACAAAAATGCCGAATACCTTTGGGTTGTTGATCCGATTGACGGAACAACGAACTTTGCTCACGGACTTCCGATTTTTTCGGTTTCGATCGGTGTGCAGAAAAATGGCGAAACAATTGCCGGGGTTGTTTATGATGTTATGCAGAATATAACTTACTCAGCAGAAAAGGGAAGCGGTGCATTTGCAAATTCAAATAAAATTTCTGTAAGCAAAAATGATAACATTAAACATAGTGTATTAGTTACCGGATTTCCCTATAATATTTCCGAAAATCCCGAAAACGCACTTGAGAAGTTTAATTCCCTTACTGTTGCTTCAAGAGCGATAAGAAGACTTGGCTCTGCTGCAATTGATTTCTGCTATGTTGCAAAAGGTGTATTCGATGGTTTCTGGGAAGTTTATCTTCACCCCTGGGATATTTGTGCTGGTAAATTAATTGTTGAGGAAGCAGGCGGAGTTGTTACTGGTTTTACAGGTGAAGAAATTGATATTTACACACATAGGATACTTGCAACAAATAACAGGATTCATGGAAAGATGATGGAATTCCTCAATAAAAAATAATTTGAAGTCTGGCAATCAGTTTCAGGTTAATTATTATAATCCGGTATACATTTTTTCTATTTTGTCGCTATAAAGTTCTTCAACAACTTTCCTTTTTATTTTCAGACTTGGAGTGATTTCACCTGTCTCAAGTGTAAAAGGTCTATCGAGAAGAGTAAACTTTCTGATCTTTTCATAATTGGCAAGACTTTTCTGAATCTTACCCATTTCTTTTTCAATTAATTCCTTTATTACCTTATCATTAGAAAGATCTTCAACTTTGGAATAATTAATCTTATGCGAATCTGCATATTCCTTAATTGCTTCGAAATCCGGTACTATTAAAGCACTAAGAAACATTCTTCTGTCACCGATCAACACGAACTGATCAATATATTTACTTGAGAGGAAAAGATTTTCTATTGGTGTCGGGGCGATATATTTTCCGGAAGTTGTCTTAAAAAGATGTTTTTTCCTGTCGGTAATTCTTAAAAATCCTTCCTTATCAAATTCTCCTATATCACCGGTGTGCAGCCAGCCATTTTTAAGAACTTCATCCGTTTCCTTTTTATTTTTGTAGTAACCCTTCATAATGTTAGGTCCCCTGGCAAGTATTTCACCATCTGAAGCAATTTTAATTTCAACCCCGGGAAATACCTTTCCGACTGTGCCAAATTTATAATCATTCATCCGGTTGGCTACAATCACCGGTGATGATTCAGTAAGTCCGTAACCTTCAATAATCAATAACCCGATCGCTTCAAAAAATTCGCCGAGTTCAGATGAAAGTGCAGCACCCCCGGAAATAAAAAATCTCATTTTCCCGCCCGTTCTTGCCTTCAGTTTGGAAAATACCAATCTGTCAGCAAGCTTGTACTGTATGGCTAATGTGGGATTAAGTTTACCCTTTTTTCTTGCTATTGCAGCCTTCTTTCCAATTTCCAAAGCCCAATAAAATATTTTTTGCTTTGCGGAAGATTGCGACTCAACATTTTTAATAATTTTTGAGTACATTCTTTCGAACAATCTTGGAACCGAAGTTAGAATTGTAGGTTTTACTTCTATAAAATTCTGCGAAACAGTTTCAATACTTTCTGCGTAGCAAATCATTCCGCCGGATGAGAAACCGGTATAGTAGCCACCCATTCTCTCGAAGATATGACAAAGAGGAAGAAATGAAAGAAAAACATCATCCGAGGAGATAGGAAATGATTCCAGAGCTGAACTGACATTGGATAAAATATTTTTATGAGTAAGCATTACACCTTTTGGTTCGCCGGTAGTACCTGAAGTATATATTATTGTGCACAAATCATTTTCATGAACATTGCGCATGCTTTCTCTCAGATAATTCGGGTGATTATTTTTATAGATGATTCCCATCTCCTGAACATCTTTAAATGAATAAAGAGATGGTTCATCCGGAGTAATATCTTTTTCATTCATTATAATGATGAACTTAAGATATCTGAGAACAGATTTGAACTTGATGATCTTGTTAAGTTGTAACTTATTAGAGACTATAACTCCTTTTGATTCGGAGTTATTTAAAATGAATTCTATTGATGAAGCGGTAAGAGAAGGATACATTGGAACATCAACTGCCCCCAAAGCAAGAATAGCCATATCAGAATAAACCCATTCCGGTCTGTTCTCTGATATAATTGCGATGTTGTCTCCTTTTTTTATCCCCAGTGCAGCTAACCCGAATGCAAAATTATCAGTCTCCTCCTTGAACTGATTGTATGAAATGCCTTTATACTCACCATCTACCTTCCTCATCATAACAGGTCGCTTCATATTTTTGCCGTAATCTTCAGTAAGGAACCTGTAAAGCTCAGGTATGGTTTTATTTAATTTTAACAATGCCATCAATACTCCACTAATTTGATATGGAAAATATGACCATAGAATAAAACTATCAATAGCAGCAGGATAAAATATATTTAATCTGTTTTGGAAACCTTGATTTATTTACTAATAAATAATGTGTATTTCAAAAAAGAAAAGAGGAATTCAGCATTGCTGATATTTATGAAATAATTATCCTGAATTTCGTAATAAATTCCATTAAAAGCTTAAAATTGATTCTCTATTTCAAAAGCTGTAATTTTTATATTGTTCTTTCCAGATTTAATCTTGATTGATGAAAAATGACAGTTTGAATGAGACATGAAAGTAAAAAGCTGTTAAAAATAATATCGGTTTTAATTAAATCCGGTTTATAGAACTGGTTCACATTTAAGAGGAAACTTTCGTTTTTTAATAAAATAATTGCAGGGATATAAATGAAAATACACGAATATCAGGCAAAAGAAATTCTTCGCAGATACAATGTTGCTGTTCCAAATGGAAAGGTTGCTTTCAATTCTGATGAAGCCGTAAATATTGCACAAAACGAACTCGGAGGGAATATTTGGGTTGTAAAAGCTCAGATACATGCAGGAGGCAGAGGAAAAGGTGGCGGAGTAAAAGTTGCAAAAAGTATTGATGAAGTAAGAGAATTTGCAAATCAAATGCTGGGGATGACCCTGGTTACGCATCAAACCGGACCTGAGGGAAGAGTTGTAAAAAGATTGCTGATTGAGCAGGGAATAAATATTGCAAGAGAATTATACGTTGGAATTACTTTAGACAGAGCAGCCTCCAGGAATGTTATCATGGTTTCTACAGAAGGAGGAGTTGAAATAGAAAAAGTTGCAGCAGAAACGCCAGAAAAAATTATAAAAGAAAATGTTGATCCTTCTGTTGGTCTTCAGCCTTATCAGGCAAGAAGGCTTGCATTTGCTCTGGGGCTGGAGGGAATACAGAACAAAAATGCAGTAAAATTTCTCACTGGTTTATATAAAGCATACCAGGAAACTGATGCATCACTTGCCGAAATAAATCCTCTTGTTATAACACAAGAAGGTGATGTTATTGCATTGGATGCGAAAATGAACTTTGATGATAATGCCCTTGAAAGACATAAAGATATCCTGGATTATCGTGATCTTGAAGAGGAAGATCCACTGGAAATTGAAGCGTCAAAATTCAGTTTGAATTACATAAAATTAGATGGAAATGTTGGATGCATGGTTAATGGTGCCGGTTTAGCTATGGCTACAATGGATATCATCAAACTAGCCGGTGGTGAACCAGCAAATTTTTTGGATGTCGGTGGCGGAGCAAACAAGACTACTGTGGCAAACGGTTTTAAAATTATCCTTTCAGATCCTAATGTAAAAGCCATTCTTATAAACATTTTTGGCGGAATTGTTAGATGCGACAGAGTTGCACAGGGAGTAATTGATGCGGCAAAGGAAATGGATATAAATGTTCCAATAGTGGTTCGTCTTGAAGGAACAAATGCCAATGAAGCAGGAATATTGTTGAATGACTCGGGGTTAAATTTTGAAGTAGCTAAAGATCTGAAAGATGCTGCCGAAAAGGTAACTTCTGTACTTTCCCATTGAGCTTTTCAACAAAAAAGCTGAAAACACTAAATTTTTCAGCTTTTGATTTTTGGCCTGAAATTTTATAATCAGGGCTTATATTATACATATAAGGTTGATTAAAATCATCTTGATTTTATACTTTATTAGTGATAGTTTTTTGCGGAAAATTAATTATATGGAGTTCACTGAATGTCATTTTTAGAACCTGATTACAGTTTTGATGACAATCCTGATATGAATAATGAATTGGTAAAAGAAATAGAACGTTGCAAACAGCTTGTTGATGATGGAAATATTTATAGTTATATAGAGACAGTTGAAGAAGTAATCCAGAATTGTATAGATATTGCTCATTATGAGGACGGAATTTACTTTGTAGATAAATTGCTGGAAATCTCTCCATATAATTCTGAATACTGGGTTAAAAAAGGTGCGTTACTAAACGGGTTATTCAAATTTGATGAAGCAATTGAAAGCTATAATAAAGCTCTCTCTCTAAACCCCGGGGATTCAGATGCATTAATTGAAAAAGCAGCAGCAGAAGAAAATCTCGGTTTGATGGATGAAGCTAAGATATCACTTGAAACCGCACTTGAACAGGAACCCAACAACGAAGAATCGCTTTTTAATCTTGGACTTATTTATCAGAGAAGCGGTAACTATGAAGTTGCCAGTGAGTTCTTTAGTAAAGCGATTCAAAATGATCCTGATTTTGCAGATGCATATTTTGAACTAGGGTTTTTGTTTCGAGAATCTTGATCATAACGAACGCGCACTCGAGGCTTATGAGAAATTTCTGGATTCCGAACCTTATAATCCGAATGGATGGTATAACAGGGGCGTGGTTTTGACAAAATTAAACAAACTGGAACAGGCTATAGATAGTTATGACCTGGCTCTTGCAATAAAAGAAGAATTTGCCGGGGCATGGTTTAATAAAGGAAATCTCCTCGCAGACCTTGGACGTTATCAGCAGGCAATTGAGTGTTTCAAGGAAGCATTTGTAATTGATAAATCTGATGAAGCTTCATGTTATAACATCGCAAATATTTATGAAGAACTTGGAGAAATAATCAAAGCTATAGATTATTATTCCGAATCAATAAAAATAAACGACAGATACTATGAAGCTTATCTTGCCCGCGGGTTTTGTTATGATACTGTCGGTAAGTTTCAAATGGCATTAAAAGATTTTAATAAAGCTATTTCTCTTTCACAGGATAGAGCAGATGCCTGGTACGCTAAAGCCGATCTGGAATATTCTCTTGGTAAACTACAGGAAGCTATTAGAAGTTACCGGAAAGCAGCTAAACTTGAACCCGGTAATTATGAAATTTGGTTTAATTTAGCGGAAACGTTATTCGAAATGGGTGACTGGCTGGATGCTCAAAAAGCTTTTGATGAATGTATTAAAATAACTCCTGATGATGCTTCTTCTTATTATGGTAAGGCAAAGATTAATTTCATACTTAGCAGAACTCAGGAAGCAGTTGAATGCCTGAAAAAGGCATTTGTTATTGATCCGGAAATTAAATCTGAATTTGCAAAAGAATACCCTGAAATTAAATCATCCAAGCTCTTCAGAAAATTATTGGGGGAAATTTAACTTTAGGTCTGCTTCTTTGTGTGTGTTAGCTTAAACCAACTTCATTTAATATCAGTATAATTTTTAATATAGATTATGAAAAATACGCTTCATATGAATACTACGCTTGTCGGATTGATCGGACATCCGATCAAACAAACATATTCTCCTTTCATTCATAACGTAGCTTTTGAAATTAAAAAACTTGACTATCTTTATCTTCCTTTTGATGTGCCGGCGGTTAATCTCAGTAACGCGCTTAAAGGAATGGTTGCACTTGGTATTAAAGGGTTAAATGTTACAATACCTCATAAAGTAAATATAATGCAGCTTCTTAATAATATTTCTGAAGAAGCAGCCGCGGTCGGAGCTGTCAATACTATAGTTAATGATCTTGGTAAACTCAGTGGCTATAATACAGATGTATTTGGAGTTCAAAAAACACTTGAAAGTTACAAAAATATTATTACCGGGGAAGAATTCAGCGTCATTGGTGCTGGCGGGGGTGCTCGGGCAGTAATTTACACACTTATACGTTACTTTAAACCTTCAAAAATAAACCTGATAAACCGGACTGAACAAAAAGCTGAATCATTGAAAAATTATTTCTCCGATAAAATGAAATTTGACGCGATCAAATGTTATGAACTATTTCCACCGAATATTGTAGAGGTTTTGCATAATTCAAAATTAATTGTTAATGCAACTCCCGTTGGAATGTTTCCTGAATCCGATGATTCAATAACAACTCTCGAAAAATCATTTAACAAGAATCAGATAATCTTCGATATGGTTTACAATCCCACAAAAACAAAATTGGTCAGTCTTGCTTCAAAACAGGGAGCGCAAATCATAAACGGTATTTCTATGCTTGTAAACCAGGCTTCTAAATCTTTTGAATTATGGACCGGAGAAACAATGCCGGTTCCCGAAATATCAAGATCAATCGAAATGATGATAGATAATTGATCAATTTAATTTACTTAATGCCGTTTTCAATCTTTCTACTGCTTCCGATAATTTTTCGATTGAGTTTGCATATGAAAAACGCATAAATCCCTCAGCCCCAAATGCACTGCCCGGTACCAGGGCAATTCTTGCTTCGTTTAATACATACATTGCAAGACCCAAACTATTGTTAATTCTGGTTCCATTGCACGATTTATTAGTATACGCTGAAAAGTTTGGGAAAAGATAAAATGCACCTTCCGGTTTATAACATGATATCCCCTCTATTGATAACAACTGATCATAAAGAAAATCCCTTCTTTTATGAAACTCGATCTGCATCAAACGTAAATATTCATGGGGTCCGTTAAGGGATTCAATTGTTGCCTGCTGTGAAATAGATGATGCATTAGAAGTGCTGTGACTTTGAATTTTATCCATTGCTTTAATAATTTCTTCAGGACCAGCAGTGTATCCAATTCGCCAGCCGGTCATCGAATAGGTTTTGCTGACCCCGTTTACCAGTATGGTTTTTTCTTTCATCTGGTTATTGATAGAGGCAAAGCTGATAAATTCAAAATTATCATATAATAGCTTTTCGTAAATCTCATCTGATAGCACTAGGAAATTATGTCTTTGAACTACTTCAGCAATTTTTTCAAGCTGCTTTTTGTTATATGCAGATCCCGTAGGATTTGAAGGATTACATAATATAAAGAGCTTGGTTTTGGGAGTTACAGCTGCTTCGAGCTGTTCCGGTGTTATTCGGAAACCATTTTCCTCCGATGTTTCAATTACTACTGTTTTTCCTTCAGCAAGTGAAATCATTTCAGGGTACGAAACCCAGTATGGAGCCGGAACAATTACCTCATCATCTTTAGAAACAGTTGAAAGGATAGCATTAAAAATACTTTGTTTTGCTCCGCTTGAAACTATGATTTCATTTATCGTGTAGTTTAGGTTATTATCTTTCTTAAATTTATTTACTATTGATTTTCTTAATTCAACTGTCCCGGAGTTTATAGTATATTTAGTGTGGTTCTCATCTATTGCCTTTTTTGCAGCATCTTTAATATTCTGAGGAGTAGGAAAATCCGGTTCACCAACACTGAGATCAATTACATCAATACCTTCAGCCTTCAATCTCTTAGCCTCAGCAGCCACTTTCATTGTAGGTGACGCAACAATTCGCATAACTCGATCTGATAACAATGATTACTCCTTTCCTAAAGAAAATATTGCTAATAATGAGTTGGAAAAAATTATTTTTGTTTGTTTACTAAACCAGGCGAAATATACAATTAGAAAAACAAAATGAAAAGAATAAGAAATTGGTATTGACAAAAAATTATGCTATAAATTTTATTGTGTGTATGAATAAGGAATTTATTGCGGATTTGATCTGTGAAGTCTTTTGTTTGAAGAACGTGTTACTTGTAGATATTAAATTTAATAGTCTATTTAAGCATTTAGCTGCTAAACTTTTTCTTCAATGCTTCAGCAACAACAGGAGGAACAAATTCACTAACATCACTATGAAGTCCTGCGAGATTTCTTACTATTGAAGAATTTAAATATGTGTACCTTTCTCCCGGCATCAAAAAAACAGTCGCGATATCCTTGGCAAGTTTCCTGTTCATAAGAGCCATCTGAAATTCATATTCGAAATCACTCACTGCCCTTAGTCCTCTTATAATCCCAATTGCGCCAACCTGGTGCGCATGTTCTACAACCAATCCGTCAAAAGAATCAATTTTTATATTTTCATATTCCTTCAGACTCTCTTTTAACATTTGTACTCTTTCTTCAAGTGAAAAAAGGGGAGACTTACCGGGATTTACAGCAACTGTAACAACTATAGAGTCGAAAAGTTCTTTAGCTCTTTTGATAATATCTATATGTCCGTAGGTTACCGGATCAAATGTTCCGGGATAAATTACTTTTCGCATTTTGTTTCCTTTGTAATAACCATTATTAATTCTACTTAGTAAAATATAATTATTTTAGAAGAGAAGAATCATTATTTAAAATAAAAATGCCCGGTGAATAACCGGGCATAAATGATTTTTCAGAGGATAATTTTACCTTGCAGCTATACCGGTTGCATAGCTGCCCATATCCATTACTTTTACTAGTTCATGATTTTGCACATCGTAAACACACATCAAAGATGGACGATCTTTTCCCGGGATCTGGAAATATGGCTGGAATTCATTTTCATCATTTGAACAGCCGATATATAAATATTTTCCATCGGGAGTAAGATCTGCTCCGTATGCATGCTGAAAAGCATCAATCTGGTATTCCTGTTCACTCCAGGTAGTTCCGTTTTTAGTAATTTCAACCAGATAAGGTTCATGATGACATACTGCAAAGTATTTACTTCCATCACTTGAAACTGCTCCCTGCATAGGGTGATCGGGAACCGGGAACTCTTTTAAAATCAGTTTACTTTGAGTATCAATAATCAGAATTGAACTTGAAGTTCTGCAATTAACATATAAGTATTTGTCATCAGGAGAAATATACATATGCATGGGTTCGTAATAGGGTGTAGGAAATGTATGCTGAAGTACAATGTCTTCAACGAATTCATCATTTTCCGCGTTCACAACTGAAATTCTATCTTTCGTCATATTAGCCACATAAAGTGTTTTTCCGTCATGACTTAAAGCAAGAGCGTGAGGGACTCCCGTAACGGGAAGATTAATCTCATTTATGATCTGCATTGTTTCGGTATTTATAGAATAAATTATATTATAAATCGGGGCACTGGTTGATGAACGTGATACAAAGGCTTTAGTTCCATCAGGCGTAATCTGAATCATTCCTGCTTTTTCAATTCCTTCAACGGTTCCCATTATTGTATTGTTTGCTGCATCCACCTTAATAAATTTTTGTCCCGCAACTTCTGTGAAGTAATAATAATTACCGTACTTCTGAACATTATGAGGAGCATCAATTATCGTTGAATTAAAATCTGCATTTAGAATAGCTGAGACTATTTTGTAATCAGTATCGATAATATAAACCTGATCGCTGCCCTGGTTACAGGAGTAAACTTTATGATTAGTATCGGTGAATGGTACTTTCCCGTTAAAATCTTTAGCCCCGTTATCAATCCATTCTTTTATGGTCTGGATATCTTCATCTCTGAGCGGAGGTTTTTGGTAAGGCATTCTTAAAGTAGTATCCACAACGTTGCCGGTTATAAGATTATATAATAAACTTTGTTCCGAATGAAACGGAATGACAGCTTCTCCTCCGTATACATCTACTGTAGAAGAAGAATTTATTTTGTGTGTATGTGTATGGGTTGTGTCATTAAAAGGACGACCTATAGAGCCCTTAATCATTTTTGAGTACGACTCAAACGATAAATTGTGAGCGGCATCAGTGCCCCTGTGGCATCCGGATACCGCACAATTATTTGCAAATATTGCAGCCACTTTATATGATTCAAACCCGTTATTATTTGCATCAACTGCAGGAGGTTGCTCAGTTATTTTATCTTTGCAGCCTGTTGTAAAAAAAGTTATAAACAGTATCCCGATGAAAAAAATATATAGTTTCGGCATAGATCTCCTTAAACCAGAAATTAATATTTAATATGATTGCTCGATTTGTAAAAATTAAGTTAAGAATATTAGCAATTAAAAAGGAAGTAAATTCTTAATTTTTTTAGATATCCAGAATTGTTCTTTTTTAACATTTTGAGAATTTAGCTGTAAATGGTTTCATACAGAGACATTTCATTGACAGATCATTATAAAGATCAATTTATTTTACCGTATTAAATGCCAAGAACAGCATTAAATTATTAATAAGCAAAATACTTAACATGGCACAGGATTTATAGAAATTATATTGGAAAATGAGTATGTTGCGGCGTGATAAGAATAATATTCTGGTTCCTAATTATTCGTTTTCTATCAATCTGCTATCAGTAATTTTTTAATGACAGTTGATAAACGGGGAGTTCTAATGAGGAAAAAATCAGACGCTTCAAATTTCAGTATTGAAACTGCGGGTAATTATGAGGAGGGAACTTCATCTGAAATCTCTTATACCCCGCCTGTTGAATACGAAGAAAAATTTAAACTCGTTTTTGAAAATGCTCCGCTTGGAATTGCAATCATTGATCCTTCCTGGAAAATAATTGATGCGAATAATAAATTTTGTTCAATTATTAATTATTCCTCTTGTCATATTCTGGGGATTGACATAAGGGAGATAACCTTTTCAGCTGATCTTGGCTCAACATTTCAATTAATGAAGAAAATTCAGAATGGCGAATTAGATAGTTATGAATTAAAGAAGAGATACATAAAATCAACCGGGCAATTAGTACCTGTAAAAGTTCACTCTGCAGCAATTCGCGGAGATAATGGCAAACTGATATATTCAGTTTTAATGGTTCAGGATCTTTCAGATGAAGAAAGTAAAAGTGAGCAGCTTAAACTGCTTGGACATTCGATCAATTGTATCTCCGAAATGGTTAGTATTACTGATAACGAAGATAAATTCATTTTCATTAATAAGGCATTTAAAGACAGGTATGGTTATACCGAAGAAGAAATAATAGGACAAACTCCAAAAATTATTAATACTGATCATGTCAAAAATCAATACGTACTGAAAAATGCCAAAGAAAAAAGATGGACAGGCGAACTAATCAATAAAACAAAAATAGGTGAAATTTTTCCAATTGCACTTGAAACTTCCGTTGTTGAAAATGATTCTGGCCTGGCTATAGGTTTTATTGGTGTTGCTAAGGATCTTTCCCAACAGAAAAAGGTAGAAGAAAGTCTAAAAAAATTATCAAAGGCTGTGGAACAGAATCCTGCCGCAATAATGATTACAGACAGGGATGGATACATTGAATACGTAAATCCTAAGTTTTATGAAATCACAGGGTATTCTATTGATGAAGTTATTGGTAAAAATCCTAGGTTTTTAAAATCTGGAAATAAATCTGAAAGGGAATATCAGGAACTATGGGATATAATTCTTTCGGGAAATGAATGGCGGGGAGAGTTTGTAAATAAGAAAAAAAACGGAGAAATCTTTCAGGAATACGCTATTATCTCCCCAATTAAAGATTCATCAGGAACTATAACCCATTTTGTTGGAGTAAAAGAAGACATAACTGCAAAGAAAGAAGCTGAAGAAAATTTACAAAGATCTGAGAACCTCGCAACTCTCGGCAGAATGACCAGCTACCTGTCTCATGAAATAAAAACTCCTCTTACGGCCATCAAGCTTAATGTGGAAATGCTCATGGAGCAGTTAGAATCAAATAACGCATATGAAAAGCCTTTCCAGATAATTGATAAAGAAATTAAAAGATTGGAGAAATTATTAAAGGATGTTTTACAGTTTTCCAAAAATAAGGATAATATTCTTTCAGAAATTTCCTTAAATGAACTTCTTGAACAGGTTATTGATTTATTAAATCCGGTCCTCCGTGAAAAAAAGATTGAGATTCAGAATAATATAAGTTCTGAACGGATTAATGGGGACACAGGAGAATTGAAAACCTTATTCCATCAATTAATTGAAAACAGTATGGATGCAATTGAACATAAGGGTCTGATAGAATTCCGTTCTGTTATTGATAAAAAAACAAATATGCATCGAATATTCGTGCGTGATAATGGTTGTGGGATAAAAGTACCAAAAAAAATATTCGAACCATTTTTCTCGACAAAACAATCAGGTACCGGGTTGGGTTTGTCAATTGTTCAACAGATAATCGAAAAACATAAGGGAACAATATCTTTGGTATTTTCTGAACCCGGAAATACAATATTCCAGGTTTCATTACCTTTGTTCAAATAAGCAATGGATAAAATACTTTTAATAGATGATGATGAATCAATAAGAGAATCTCTCCGGGTTTTTTTATCAGGAATGAATTTTAAAGTAGCCGTTGCCTCTAATGGAGTTGAGGGGATAGCGGAAGTGAATAGGGGACATCCCGATCTTGTGATTACGGATTTAAAAATGCCTGATGTTGATGGGCTCGAAGTGCTGCAACAACTTAAAGAAATCGATGAAAATATTCCTTGTATAATTATGACAGCATATGAAGATGTAAATTCAACCATCAAAGCTATGCAGCTTGGTGCATATGATTACATTGATAAGCCGATTGACACAACCAGGTTTAAAGCTTTAATAAAACGTGCGCTGGAAAGTAGAAATCTAAGTGAAAGACTGGCTGTTGCTATTGAGGAGGATTTCGAAAAATATGATATAAAGAATAAGTCAATAGGAAAATCTAAATGCATGCGGGATATTTTTAAACTTATCGGTCAGGTTTCTATGAACCGGGTAACAGTACTTGTTGAAGGAGAGAGCGGAACCGGAAAGGAGTTGATTTCACGCATTATTCATTATTCCGGAGTAACCAAAGAACAGCCCTTTGTTCCTGTAAATTGTACAGCACTTTCAGAAACGCTTTTGGAAAGCGAATTATTCGGACATGTCAGAGGATCTTTTACAGGGGCAGTAAGGGATAAAAAGGGAAGATTTGAACTTGCGGGACATGGAACAATATTTCTTGATGAAATATCTGAACTATCTCATGATCTTCAGGTTAAACTCCTTAGAGTTATTCAGGAAAGGGAATTTGAAAAAGTCGGTGGAGAAACCACAGTTCCTATGAATGCAAGGATTATAACTGCAACTAACCGTAACCTGGAAGAGATGGTTCGATCAGGAAAGTTCAGGGAGGATCTTTATTACAGGTTAAAAGTCTTATCAATTCATATTCCGCCGTTAAGAGAAAGAAAAGAAGATATCCCTGATCTTGTGGTGCACTTTCTGAAAAAAATTAATAATGAACTTCACAAAAAGGTTAGGAAAATTCCATTTGATGTTATGGAAATGCTTCAGAATTATGAATGGATAGGAAATGTGCGGGAGTTGGAGAATATTCTTCTTCAGGCTGTTGTGTTATCAAAGGGTGATGTGCTTGAAAGGGAAAATATTTTACTGCAGGAAAAACAAGGGAAAGAAATAATAGCTAATAAAAACCATCAGTCATTGGCTGAAGTAGAGAAAGAACATATTATTGAAATTCTCGAATCAGTTAACTGGAATAAAAAACAGGCCTACACAATCCTTGGCATTTCAAAACCTACCCTAAACAGTAAAATCAGACAGTATAATATTTTAAAAAAATAAGTCGGGCAGAAATAGATATATTTCTAAAAAATCTCTCACCATATAGGGAAAAACTTTTAACGTTAGAGTAAGATAGTTTAACCCTGCCATTATTAATCCTTAGTCATTTCTCATCGGTTTTTAATAAAATGAATAATAAAGGTTATGGTATGCTTCTTGTAAAAATTATTTCTGGGAATGTCTAAAGTAATTAAACCGGGAATAATCGAATCTTATGGTACCGGCAACATCAATTGAAAATATCTCTGGAATATTAATTTTTCAAATTGCAGATATTGAATTTTGCACTGACCTCAAATATGTATCTGCAATTCTTAAACCCAATGAGATAAAGCAGGGAAATTACATAACCGATAAGAACACCTATTCGTTCTCAGACCTGAACTATATGCGGCTGGAATTTGCCAAATTCTATTCTCTTCAAACAAATATTAATACCGATACAAGCCGTGTAATATTTCTCGAAGTATACGGGAAGAAATTATTTTTTTATGTCGATAAAGTGAATGAAATAATTACTCTAGATGGAATATTTATCGAGAATTCTGTGGAAATGAAACTGGATACAGGAAAAGAATATGTGGGATCGATAATGAGTATTCAAAAACGAGACTTATTTTTTCCTGATTTCGAAAGAATTGCAAGAGAAATTAGATACACACAGGGAATTATAGGTTAAATTATTTTACCCCCCGGTAAAATAATTTTTCACTTTTTGGATTAATTGGGATAATAAATTCATTACAGCAAGAATTAAGATGGCATACACTTTGAAAATCTAATTGATGGCTCTATAACGAGGGAATTTCAATCTCAGTCTTGAACTGAGGGTTCTTCTAATTAGAAGAAGATGAGTAACAGGGATATGAAAAAAATTATTCTTACAGGGTGTGTCATCCTGATTACGATTTCTTTTATACAGGCACAGAATGTTTCTGATTCAAGTGAATCAGCTTTCAGAAATTATCTGAATAACCTTATTGAAGGATTAGATAAAAGGGAAAAATCATTGGAATATTATTCATCTGTTATTGATTCAATCCAGCAATTACAAATCAGTTTAAATCCGGAATTCTTTAAAACTGTTTTTGAAATTCTTCCCGGGAAAATTGCACAGTGGGATAAAGAACAACCAAGTATTGATTACATTGTTAAACCGGGGGATAATCTCTGGGAAATTGCTAAGAAGAAAAGTGTATATAATGATCCGAAAGAATGGCGAAAAATTTTCCTTGATAACAAAGGAAAAATTATAAACCCCAACCTGATTATTCCTTCACAAACTCTTCATATCCAGAACCCGAACTTTGTGAAAGAAATACTGAAAGATTCCACAGTATTCAGTGAGGACACTTTAAAGAAGTTTACTGAAAATATTTCAAAAAAATCATCTAAGGATATTGAAATTGAAGGGTTGATTGTGGACCAGACTCAGTCCAAAGTAGGCCACGATTTTTATGATCTGTTCTATTCCAACTGGCAGCCGCCGGATAATTTTGGCGATTACACAATCATTATTGAAGAAAAACCTCTGCCGCAGCTTGGTACCCAGGTTACAATAAAGATAAATGATAACGAGGTGTTCCAGCAGATACTTCAACCCCGTTATGATGTAATAGAGGCAACTGCACAATACGGTGTTGAACTGGCTTTCAATTATATACAGAATTATCAGGCAATTCAAAAACAGCTTGCAGGTGATGATCTGCAGGGCTCGGGAATTTTCTAAAGAATGAGGAATGAATGAAAAAAATATTATTAACAGGATTCATATTGATTTTCTTTGCAGCCGCAGATGTATCCGCACAGCAGCTTATTTATACACCTGTAAATCCATCATTTGGGGGTTACTATTATAACGGTCAAACTTTGTTAAGCGAAGCCCAGGCACAGAATGGCTTTACTGCTCCATCAAGTTCATATAATCCTTATTCACAGGATCCTCTGCAGAATTTTAAGAATTCACTAAATCAGCAGATATTAAGTCAGCTTTCACGGCAGCTCCTGACCAATGTTTTCGGAGAAGCCGGTTTAACAGCAGGACATTATGAACTGGGAGATTACTCAATAGACATTACTCCCGGAGGAGATGGCGTGCACATTGACATTTTTGATACCGGAACAGGTGATCAAACTACAGTAGTTCTTCCATATTTCTAAGCCTGAAAGAATCGTGATGAATAAAGCAAAATATTTAAGTTACATCCTGATTATGATATTGATGATGCCTTTGTTCGGCTGTTCAACCTTTATGCAACCGCTCAAGACAATAGATGCTACTGTAGGAACACCGTCTGCAGTAAATAAAGATCTGCGCTCGCTTCCAGCACCCAAAGATAAAATTGTAGCAGCTGTATATAAATTCAGGGATCAAACCGGTCAGTACAAAACTTCATCAACAAGTTCTACCTTTTCAACTGCTGTTACGCAGGGGGCAACCTCAATTTTACTGAGAGCTCTTGAAGAATCAGGCTGGTTTATAGTAATTGAAAGAGAAGGGTTATCTGATCTTCTTAATGAAAGAAAAATTATAAGATCGAGCAGGGCAAATTACCAGGGAGATACCGGAGAAGACTCTCAATTACTGCCGCCGCTGTTATTTGCCGGGGTAATTCTGGAGGGTGGAATTATTTCCTACGATACAAATATTCTTACAGGCGGCTCCGGTATAAAATATTTCGGCGTAGGTGCTTCCGGGCAATACAGACAGGACAGAGTTACAATTTATCTTCGGGCTATTTCAACCCAGAGCGGTAGAATATTAAAAACAGTTTATACAACAAAGACAATACTCTCTCAGATGGTTGATGTTGGTCTTTACAGGTTCGTTAATTTCCAGAGACTGCTCGAAGTTGAAACCGGTTACAGCTACAACGAACCTCCTGAAATGTGTGTAACGGAAGCAATTGAAAAAGCCGTTCAAAGTCTTGTAATTGAAGGTATAAATGAGAACTTATGGACACTCCAGAATGCTGCTGATATTAATTCTCCGGTTATAACCAGGTACGAAAAAGAAAAAGAGACGGCTGTAAACACAAATTATTTCGGGATGGAAAATATTTCTCCAAGGAAAAATTTTTCAGTGGGAATAAATTTTGGTGCTTCACAATATAACGGCGATTATCCTAATCCTTTAACTAAACCTGCTGGCAGCATTCAGGTTAGCTATTTTCCTGAATCCGATTTCGGAGTTTCACTAACTATGGGGAGACGAATACTTGAGGGATATAAGTTTTACCAGGCAACAATAAACTCAATTGGATTGCAGGCTGAATATTACATGCTTCCTGAATATAAACTATCACCTTACTTACTTGCGGGATTGGGGTTTGTTGTAAGAGACAACGATTTCTTTGAGTTTGATAAACGATGGTATCCACTATTTAAAACCGGTGCCGGTGCTGAATACCTGGTTGGGAAAACTGGAATAAATATGGGCTTAACATTCAATTATTCATTATCGGATAAACTGGATAATATCGACCGGGGCAAGTATAATGATTATTACTGGGAAGCACTGTTTGGTGTTAATTATTATATAGGAAGATAAAACTTCCATCAGGTTCTTTGAAATTATTAAGTGCTGACTAAAAAGTAGAGAACGTCATTTCGAGGGAGTCATCGACCGAGAAATCTTTTCAGATTATAAGATTTCTCCTTCCTGCCTTGCCAGAGGCAGCGGGCAGGCCGGTCAAAATGACTAATCACTTTAAAGTTTGTCCAATGAAATACACAGTTTCACACTAACCTAACCGCTTCAATTTTTTCATCCGAGCGGAGCGCAGGTGGATGGTTTTTCTTAGCTATTGAGTGGGTAGTATTAAAATAAATACAAAACCTGAATAATTCATTTAATAAAAAAACAGAGGTCATATTATGGAAAATGCAGCGATAGAAAGGAGGGGGTAGGAAAAGAAAAACACGGGGTGTAATACTACGGAAAGATTTTGAACAATAAGGCGGCGCGAGAGTGGCACTTCTTTACACAAAGTGTATTGAAGTTCCTGCGAAACTCAAGCGCCACCAATTAAAACAATTAACTGATGGTTAATATTCTAAAAAAACAGTTAAATGTAAATTGGTGAAAAGTTCTCCTTAATGTTCAACCGTAGTTCCGGGGAATGATAAGTTTTTGTGCTTTTATAAAATTTATCAGACCCAATGTCCGAGGGGATTTTATAAACTATTTTCTAACAAATTTTTGGAGAACAAAAATGAGAAAGTTATTTGCTCTTTTAACAGTTGTATTCTTTGCCGGCTTTATGATGGCACAGAATACTGCACTGTTGATCAGACTGGTGATTAAATCATACAAATTGTTACACAAACTGGATCTCTAATAATTCAAATGTGGATTCAAGTTGGTCAAACAGATGCGATATTGGTACGATTTCACAATAGTTCAAACGGAAAATTGACTAATACTAAATAATACTTAACATGGAGTTAACAATAAAGATGCCATTACATGAATTAATGGCTTCTCGGGTACTGTCTTGGCAGGTCCAGAAGCAGGTATAGGACAATATGGTAATTATAATGCATCCTACGATCTCCCAATCACATAATAATGCTTATATGCAAGTATCTGCTTATGTTACTCAGTTAGGGAAAGATCAAAATACAAGTGATGTAAATATTGATGCAATATCTGGGACAGCCATTTTGTTACGGTATATCAGCAGGGGAATAATAATGATGCAAATGTTGATGCTCTGCATTCTCAAAATGAAGGCAGACCTTGGGAATATACCAAACTAATGCAATTTGGTAATCAAAACGAGGCAATTTCATACACGCATGGTGGAAATTCACGACAAAGTGAAATCTGGCAGGTGGGTAATTCTAACTACGGAAATCAAGATTTAGGTGGGATATATGACCGTGCTTATTTGGAACAAGATGGTAATTCTAATACATTTTACCAGGTTACAAATAATCAAATTCAGCAGACTTCTGCTCCATCGTACAGGCAAATTGACGCTAATGGTCTTCAATATGGAAACGGCAATGATGGATATCAACTTGTGGGTAAAGGTGATAATGCAAGAATTCTTACATATGGGAATAATAATGAGTCTTATCAGTATCAATATGGGTTGTATCCGTCTGGTCAACTGAATAACTGGGCTGATATATATCAAAATGGTAACGGAAATTACGCACGTCAGGATCAATTAGAAGATTTTAATATAGCTGAGACTACCCAGATTGGAAATAATAACGCATGGACAGATTGGCAAATGGTGATGGAGTTCAAATACCGCAATTGTAAAACAGGAAATGTATTACAAACGAATGATGGACATAGTCATTAAATTCAGTTCGGCGATGGTAATAACTTCAACTGTTACACAGCATAATATATAAATTCCTGCCCAAGGCAGGAATTTCACATGCCCTGTTAACTTAGTAAGGGTTAATGAATGAAAAATAGATTAATATTTTTATATGGTTTCTCGTTTCTTGGTGTCCGCTTTTTGCTCAGGAAATCCCTCAGGCAATAGATTCAGTTAATAATGCACAAAACAGGGAAATAATTAAATTCAAACATTAATCTGAATAATGCGGCGATGATAAAGCAGGTTGGCAATTTTAATGAAGCAATTATTAATCAGTCCGGAAATTCTGGTCTTTTACCGAATGTTGCCGAAATAAATCAAATGGGTGATAACAACTTTTCTTCATCAAGTCAAAACGGAAATTCCAATCTATCGGTAATCGGTCAATACGGTTCCGATAATTCTGCCAGTCTGAATACCATCGGCAATTATAATCTTGCGGGAGCGTTGCAGTTCGGAAACGGAAATACAGTTGAGCAGGATTTAATTGGCAACGGGTTGAACTTTTTAATTTTCCAAACTGGGAATGAAAATTTTATAAACCAGGTTCAGAATCAGCAAACTTCAATTCCAATGCAGATTCATCAAACCGGCAATGGAATGAGATTAATAATTATTAACGGGGGATTTCATTAAGTGCTTTTGAGATTTTCAGAAATAAAATTTTTAATGACAGGAATTCTGCTTCTTTTTTTAATGATCCTGTTAAACAATAATACTTTTAGTCAGCAGTCAGCCTACGATATTAATATTGAATACGAGGTGAATGGTCAGCAGTTAAGTATTGAAGGAACATTTATAAATAACTCGGAAAAGGCAGCAGATGTTTTTTACCATATTGCAATCACTAAGAAAAGTAAATCCGGTAATTCTTCAACAAATCAATCTGGTGATGTAAAAATACCGGTTAAGAGCAAAACAATTCTTTCCCGAAGTATGGTTGATTTATCGAATGATACTGTCTATAATATTCATTTAATTGTGCAGAATGGAAAAAGCGTACTGGCTGACAAAGAACTGGAATTAAAAGGTTCAGAAATTCAAAGGCACTAATTATTTCTAAGCGGAGAAACAATGTTAAGCAAGTTCAGATTATTCAGGAACATATTAGTTATACTCACAGTTGTTCTTCTTTCTTCCTGTAAAGAAGATACAGTTCAACCGGAATTATACGGTTCAATATCCGGCATTGTAATGGACCAGAGCACTTCTGCTGTAATTGAAGGTGCGGGAATAACCACAAGTCCGCCGACGAGTGCAATCCTGACAGCTTCGAACGGAAAATTTACTATAGATAATATTCCCGTCGGGAACTATACAATTACCGCACAGAAGAACGGCTATAAAAAAGCAAGTGTTTCCATTAGCGTAAGAGAAAACACTGCTACGCAGGCTACAATATTTCTTGAAGTGGATAACGGAACAAACGCAGCTCCGAATACACCTTCAAACCCTGTCCCTTCAAATGCCGCCGCGGATCAACCGGTAAATTTAACACTGATGTGGAGTGCTAGTGATCCTGACGCGGGAGATTCTCTTTCTTATAGTGTGTATCTCTATAAATCAGGTTCTTCTTCACAGGATATTATTGCTTCAGGCATAGCCGATACTACAGTGGATGTTGAAGATCTTGAATATAATACAACTTATTTCTGGCAGGTTGTTGTAAAAGATTCAGGCGGATTATCTGCCAACAGCGAAACCTGGTCTTTTACAACAATGCCTTTTCCTGATAATCCGCTTGTTTACTCAAAAAAAACTAACGACAACTATGAAATTTTTTCAAATGACACTGCTGCAACTGCTGAAATTCGTTTGACAGATTTAGTCTCAAGAGAATGGTGGCCGAGATTTAATTCACGAAGAAATAAAATAGCGTACACATCTGATGCGAACGTGGGAGCAAATATTTATACGATGAATACAGACGGTTCTGGTGTTTTACAGGTAACAAATATCCCGGTTACCGGATATCATAATTATGGTATCGGTTTCTGCTGGTCATTTGATGACGGAAAATTCTTTTACAGTAATAATGATAAGCTTTATTCAATAAACGTAAACGGTTCAGGAAGAACTACAATAGCCACAGCTCCGGCGGGAAGAAATTTTAGAGAAGTTGAACAATCATCTCAGGGTAATAAGCTTGTGGTATTAACAATCGGCAGTGAAGTCTATAATTCCGAAATATATCTGATGAACTCAGACGGAAGCAATATGACGTTGTTTGTTGATAACCAGCCGGGAATTACCGAACGCCCCTCTTTCAGCGTGGATGGAACAAAAGTAATGTTTACTCATGATATCTCCGGATATCAAAATCAGGATGGCAGACAACTTGATTCTCATATTTTTATTTATTCTGTCAATGGCTCTGATTCAGTCGATGTCTCTTTAAATAAACCTGCCGGCACAAATGACACTAATCCAAGATTTTCTCCGGATGGAGCTAAAATAATTTTTAACAATGCTCCAAATGATGGTTCAAAAACTCCCGGAATCTGGATAATGGACACTGATGGAACGGACAGAAGAATGATAATTGAAGACGGAATAATGCCTGATTGGAAATAAATGTGGAATAGGGATACGTTCTAGTTTTAAAAATAAGGGTACAAGTTTATAAAAAAAAGCCGCTTGTTTGAAGCGGCTTAATTATATAATACTTTCGTTATTTCAGCAGACTCATCTTTATCGTTTTTGTAAACCCATTGGCTTTCATTCTTGCAATATACATTCCTGAAGCAAGTTCAGCACCGTTAAAATTAACTTCGTATTCACCAGCCGTTTTAAATCCATTTTCAAGAGTTTTAACTTTTTGTCCGAGTGAATTGAAAATTGTCAGGCTAACCTGGGAATCAGTTCCAAGACTATATTTTATTTTAGTTGAAGGATTAAACGGATTCGGAAAATTCTGTACTAAAGAAAATTCTGCCGGAACATTAAATGAAACTTCAATTGCATCATAAATTTTTTGTGTTCCGTCAAAATCCTGCTGAACAAGCCTGTAATATGATTTCCCTTTGAAAGGATTTTTATCAATATATTTATAATTATGAAGCTCAGAAGAGGTTCCGAAACCATTTATAAATTCAATTGTGTTCCATGTTTCTTTATCCAGTGATTTTTGCAATTCAAATCCTTTATTGTTTGTTTCAGTTGCAGTTACCCAGTTTAATTCAATATAAGTTCCGGTAGTTTTTGCACTAAAAGAATTCAATTCAACAGGCACATTATCCGGAAGAAAATCGAGAACATATAAGCCTGTGCTGATGTCTGAAATTATTACATTTCCCGAAGGGAAAAACGGATAACATCCCCATGCACCTTCATAAGTTCCCGATGTGCTGGGATAAGTATCATATCTTCCCACATAAACCGGGTTAGTAGGATCGGAAACATCGAGGCAGACAAATCCATCTTTATAATATGACATATATGCATATTGACCGCGAATAAAAACATTATGAGTTGGTGTATTCTCAGGCATTTGCCAGGTTGGTACAACAAGGTTCCAGCTTGTTCTGTCCTGAAGATCCCAGACAGTTACATCACGTACGTTAAATTCCTCGCAGGCAACAAAGTATCTTTTGTCTTCTGTTAGCCAGCCACTGTGAGCATATATACCGGGAAGTGCAGCACTCTGACTAACAAGTTGCGGATTCGATTTATCAGAAACATCGACAACATCATAAGTGTCTTCTGAGGAAGCATAAATTGTATCATCATACACATACACATCATGTACATATCCGCTTGCAGAATAATAACTTGATTGCACGGGATTTTCCGGATTAGAAAGATCGAGTATGTGAATACCGCTTCCGTTACTTGCTCCAACTACATAAGCATATCCATCAGCTATAAAAATATTATGAGCAGTTGTGAAATATGAAGTATTATTTCCAATAAAATTTACGCTATTCGGTAAATCAGCTAGATCAACAATCTGCAGTCCGCTTCCGCCTTCTGAAACCATATACATGTAATGATCGTGCGTTTTAATATCTCTCCAGATTGAATTCGGTCCAACTACAAAAGCAACTTCTACCGGGTTGTAAGGATCTGTAATATCAATAACCGAAGTTCCGGTATTAACACCTAGTAAAGCATATTCACGTCCGGAAGGATCCGTATATCCCCAGATATCATTGTAGCCGGCAGAAGGATATTGATTCAGGTTACTCAACAGATCAGTATTTAGCTGCTGTGCATAAACAGAATTCCCCACAAAGAACATCATTAAAAGAAGTATTACTTTTTTCATTAAGTCTCCGGTAGATTATTTTAGAAGAATTATTTTTACTGTTTTCATATTATCTTTGTTTTTTGCAGTGACCAGGTATATTCCAGTTGCGGCTGGGATTCCATCTTTGGTTTTGCCATCCCAACGGAATTTATATTTACCTTTCACTAATTCACCGCTAAATATGTTTTTTATTTCTCTTCCGAGGATATCAAAAACCTTTAAGGCATAGTTACCCTTTTTACCCGTTTCAAAAGAAATTACTGATTCCGAATTGAAAGGGTTAGGGTATGCAGAAATCAAAAAGTAATTTTTAATCTGATCTGAATTAGTATTAGTTAAACCTGTCACAGTCTGATTCCTATAAAGATACAAACCGCCTTTCAAATTACCAACAAGAAAATCCATATCAGTGTCATTATCTATATCAACAAAAACCGGCATTGCATCTGCACCAAAATCCTGTTCCATAAATTTATTAGTAACCAAAGTCCATAAAGGCAGGACATTTGTTCCATCATTCCTGTAATAATAAATATAACCGTCCCGGTTTCCTGTAAAGAAATCAAAATCTCCGTCTTTGTCGTAATCAATGAAGAATGGAGCACTGTTATCACCAACATCTATTATTGGAGAATCAGGATCAGAGGAATTTAAACGATGAATAAACGTTGTGTCAGGTGTGAAATTATAATCCTGCGGGGTACCCGTATTTTTATAAAAATAAAATTTACCGTTAAAAGCTCCTACAGCGAGGTCAGGATCACTATCATTATCGTAATCAATAAAAAAAGGGCGGGCGTAAACTCCTACATCAATAGTATTGCCTGTGTCATCTTTCAGTTTTCCGTTTAGTTGAAAATCAGCATTTGAAGAAGTTCCAATATTCAGGTAAACAGAAATGGTTCCATCAAAGTTTCCAACCAGTAAATCATAATCTCCATCATCATCTAAATCACTAAAAGCAGGGCTTACAGACAGCTCATTCTGTATTCCAAAATAAACTGAATCAACTAATAAATATGATGGTTGAGAAGTTGTGCCGGTATTTTTAAGAAATACTAAACTACCATCCGGATTATCGGTTGATCCAATAAACAAATCTTTGTCTCCATCATTATCTATATCAACAAAGCAAGGTGCGCTGTCATTTCCAACATCCAGTGTTTTAAGATAATTTTCGGTGACCTGGTGAAAATTATTAACTGATGGATTTCCGTCATTTCTGTAAAACATTAATGATTGCGGAACCGTTGGGTCATACAATACCGAAACAAACAGATCCAGGTCACCATCGTTATCAATATCTACAAACCTCGGCATATTAAATCCGCTAGTGTAAACACTATCCTGGTTATGCGGATACCTGTTGTAGACAACCTGCATATCGGGAGATGTTGCAGTTCCCAAATTTTCAATAAAGTAAAGACTCCTGCTGAAAAAGTCACCCCAGAATAAATCAAGATCACCATCAGCGTCTATGTCTGCAAAATCCAGCGAGCTTGCACCATGCCTGCTGCTTGCATGGCTGCTGCCGCTGATAATTATAATGCCCTGCCACTGGTTGGTAATAAATTTAAGATTGAAGTTTGTTGATGTTCCGATGTTTTCATAATAATTTAAAGTACCAACTGAATTTCCTGAAATAAAATCGAAATCTCCGTCACCATCTATGTCCGCGAAAACCGGGTTACATCCAAACTCACTATAAATAGGATCACCATTGTTATCTTTCAGGGTATCCTGTTCAACTTTGAAATAGGGGAGGGAAGCAGTTCCCGAATTTTTTAAAAATTGAACATAAGCTCCATTGGCACCGGTAAACAAATCATAGTCACTATCATTATCTATATCAACAAAATAAAACCAATCAATAAAGTTTAAACCCGGTATTGTATCTAATGAAAGTTCAAAATGAGGGATTTCAGGTGAGCCGGTATTTTTATAGTATCCGAAAGTGCCGTCACTGTCAAGAAAAAAAATATCAAGATCACCATCATTATCAATATCAATGAATTGATGTTCAAGATTATTTGTTCCGCCTGAGAAGATATTTGTAAGGTTTCCCTGGCTATCACTAACAGGAATTGAATTTAATTCACGTTTATAGGACTGGGAATATAATATTCCCGTGAAAATAAATGACAGGATAAATAATTTCATTATTAACTGATTTGGTAAAGACATGTATCTCCGATAATCTTAAACGGTTCATTTTTAAGATTTTCGGAATCTTTTATTTTTGTTTGTATTGATCGCTCGATAAATATAAAACTATCTTCAGCAAGGTATCCATTAGTTTTAATATTTTCAACCACTTTGTAAATATCATCCTTAAAGAATGGCGGATCGGCTAGAATTAAATCGTAAGATGAATGATTTGTTAATGTTGTGAATTTAACGGCTTCCATTTTAAATATTTTACAATGGTCTTCAACACCTAACGATCGAATATTTTCAGAAAGGTTTTTGTATATAACAAAATTTTTCTCCACGAAATCAACTGAGGCAGCGCCCCTGCTTAAACATTCTAAACCAAGCGAACCTGAGCCTGAATAAAGATCGAGAACTTTGATGCCTTCAAAAGAGATTCTGTTGTTAAGCAGGTTGAAAAATGTTTCTCTTACCCGGTCGGTTGTAGGTCTGATTAATTTTGAATCAGGAACTTTAATTAATCTTCCTTTAAAATCACCGGAAATTATTCTCATTCTCATTTGAGAAACCTGTAGTTAATTTTAAACCGGAATCGGTATAATCAGGCCAGTCTTAATGCTATACCTGTTGCGGGAGAAAAGGAGTTGAACTTTTCTGAGAAATACCTGTTTTCAAACAGTCTCGGATTAGGTTTAATTTTTGCAAAAGGATTAAAATGAATAAATGGTATATCAAGTTTTTCTCTCAGAGTATTTATCATTGAAGATGAAAGTTCTTCACCGCTTATAAATGCAGATTCCATCATACTGCGATTTATATTCGGATATTGATTTGAATCGAGCTCTGAAGAAAGAAATTTCACAATATCACCCGCATCGTTCAATGGAAGCACTTTGAAATATACAGGTTTCCCCTGATATGAAAATAGTACCGAAAGATTTTTCCCGGCGAGAAAGACGCTTAAAATTAATCCTTTTTCAGAAACGGGATTAGTTGCAGATAAAGCTCTTTCCGAAGCAAGGTGAATATTATCAATGAATTTTAGTTTAAGTTTATTCCTTTCGCAGAAATTCATAACCGTGTTTATATATTTCCTTGAAAGTGCAATAACTATTGAAGTATTTTTCTCAATTAGCCTGTTCTTATCTATTTCAAGATATTGAATAACCAATTCCCGCGGATTTATATACGGATAAATTAAAGATAGTTCCCATCTGAATTCTTCAATCAAATCCTGGTGAAGTAAAGTGTTATCGTAAGGAACCTGGATAACTTTAAATAGCTCGAGAGGAAGTGAAAAAGATGCTGTTTTACTTTTTAGAGGAGTTCTGACCAGAATTTCATCGAAAGCACCCTGTAAAAGCGAAATTATTTTAGTTTCTTTGTCCTGCTCTAAATCCAGCAGTTCATTAAAAAATACCTCATCAACATTTTCTAAAATAAACTGATCATCTTTCTGAATTATTTCTACAACCTGTAATTTAGAAGATGATACTGTAAAGCCCACATGATTTTCGAATCCGGTCATCAAAATATTTTTATTCCCAGGATGCAGTATTTTTTAAAGCATCGCTTTCCAGACTGCCCACTGATCCATACCCATCAGGATCATTCAGATAGTAACGGCTGCCGATAACCTTACTCGAATCAATTCTTTTAATCTGGTTATTTCTTCCGAATATAGTATCTGCGATAACAGAAGTATCAACCTGAAGTACATAACTTTGATTCGATTTTGGTGTCCTGTATAAACTGTCAGGTGTAAACTGTCCTGAACTCAATTGTACAAAAGGATTTGCAGGTCTTCTTGAAAGTGAATCAAAGGCATTCATAACACTATCTACCATTGGATCGGTTTTTACAAAATTTATAAGGCTGTCAAGGTTTCCGGTAAAATGTCCATGCTTTTTATTCCACAATATTTCAGCTTCCTTTATATTTTTCATCCTCAGGTGAGATTCTTTCTTATAATACTTTTCTTTTTCTACAACATCTTTAGGATCAATAATGGCAACTTTAACTAACACTGCAACCAGTATTATAATAATTACATAAAGTATAGTGTGGATGTACCAGGGTTCTGGCTTAGTCATTTTTCCTCCGGAGCTTTGAAAAAATTTGATTGATCAATATATAGAAACTTTTCAATATTACTAAATTTAGTTTTTCCTATCCCCTTAACCTCAAGCAATTCATTTAACTTTCTAAATCCGCCCTTTTTCTCTCTTAATTCAATAATTTTGTCTGCTGTTTTTTTTCCGATCCCGGGCAGATTTACTAATTCTTTTACACCGGCAGTATTAATATTTATACTCTTTAAACCGGGAAGCTTTGCTGCTTCTTTTTTATTAAAATTGCTTCCGTTAAAATCTAAAACTTCCTGCTTAGAGTCAATATATTTATCGTTTGTAGAATCATTGTTCTGAGTGTTTTCAACATCATTTAACTGGTCGAATAATTTTTCTTCTGCAGAATAATCGAAATTTTTATAATCTGTGGTATTGCTCTCTATTTTGTAAGCTTTATATGATAAACCGGCAATAAACACTGCAATTATAAAAAGCAGAACTTTGATCTCTGTTACCGTAAAACCAATTTTTCTGGATAATTTTTCAAACACCCCGTTACACCTTAATTTTATTAATTGTGTTCAAATTATCTTGAATATACTCATTGATCATTTTTACTTCAAGAAGAAAGCTTAAAATTATTCATTCCCCTTATTCCTTTTTTCTACTACAAAATGTATATTTATAAAGCTTTTTTGAAGGGTGTACAATGAAAACTGCTTTAATATTTATTCTGTTCTTAGCCAGTTTAATCGCAGCTCAGGGACAGGACACTTCAAATCATAGAACACAAACACAGTACCGCCGTGGAGTTGAGTTGCAAAACGGCTATCAGACTTACGAACAAAAATATGCCGGGAAAGACCTTAATGAAGAAAAGAGAAGATTATGAATGTCAGAAATGTCAGCAAGATCTCGCCAAACTCAAATCTTTCCTTGATTCTAAATTAAAACGTTAATATTCTTTTTATTGATTTAATATCCTAAATAATTTATATTATTAATAATTAATTATTGGGTGTAACTAGGGTATGTAGCTCTTTATCTATAATTCTAAAAGGTGGTAAAATGAAAATTGCTCCATTCTTGCTCTTATTATTTATCCTTATATCTTCTGTATTATCTTATTCTCAGTCCTACTATCCATTGGAAATTGGTAATCAATGGGTTTATCGCGACAGTTCTTATGATAATTTTGGTTTTAGTCAGGTGGATACGTCAGTCGTTAAAGTTGTAGGTGATACCCTGTTCCCAAATGGACATACAAATTTTGTTTTAGACAGCTATGAGTTTGTATATGCAAAATATGTTCGTGAAGATGCTCACGGTATTTATTATTATGCTCCTGGCTATCCCGATGAATGTTTGTTCTATCGTTTTGATCTTCCTATTGATACTCCCTATGCAGTTAATTTCAGTTTTTATATGACTGCGGCAAGAGACGCAGAGGGTCAAAGTTCTTTATTTGGTGAGGCTTTCCATTGGAATCAATTTTTCTTCGATGGATTAGCGGTTTGTTATGTGGTTCTTTCTAATAAATTCGGTCCTCTATATTGTCTTGATCTTGGTGATCCTCCGGGTATGTATGTGATTGAAAGATCTTTAATAGGTGCAATTATTTCAGATACTGTTTATGGCTATATCCCTACCGCTATAAATGATGATAAACAACCTGAAATGGATTTCAGTCTGCAACAGAATTACCCGAATCCATTTAACCCTGTTACTATGATAAATTATACGGTTCCAAACTTCTCAGCAATTTCATTAAAATTTATAATATACTTGGAGAAGAAGTTGCAACTTAGTAAACGAAAAAAAACTGGCTGGTAAATATAATGTTCAGTTGGATGGATCAAAGTTAGCAAGTGGAGTTTACATTTATAGGTTAACAGCCGTGCCTATCGGCAGGCAGGAAGGAAGTTATTCTGCAGTAAAGAAAATGATTCTTTTGAAATAATGGAAATATGAATGCAATAAATTCAATGCATCCATTTTAAGTTTATAGCCCGAACCTCTTGAAGAAATTCTTTTCTTCAGAACCGGAGGAAGATTTAACATTTGGGCTGTTTAACAGTTCTTTTAACAGTTCTTTTTCTTTTGAATTCAATTTTTTGGGGACGGAAATATTTACCCTGACAATCTGGTCTCCGCTTCCCGAGTGATTAAGATGTCGTATTCCCTTACCACGCATCTTTAACAATTTACCGGATGGAGTACCCGAATCAATTTTTAATTTAGCTTTACCATTTAATGTAGGAACTTCCACTTCACCTCCCAGTGCAGCTTCCGGGTAACTAACAAACATATCATAAAGAATATCATCACCTTCCCGCACAAAATAATCGTGAGGAATTTCTTTAAAAATAACTATTAAATCTCCGGCAGGTCCGCCTCTTTTCCCGGCATTCCCTTCATTATGCATCGTCATATAATTACCATCGCCAACACCGGCAGGCGCATCAATTTTTACAGTTGCTTCGCTTTGAATTCGTCCATCTCCCATACATTTTTTGCAGGGTTTATCTATAACAGTTCCTTCACCATTACAATTGTTGCAAGCTGTTATATTTACAAACTGTCCGAACACTGATCTGGAAACTGTCTTTACTTCTCCACTGCCATGACAAACAGGGCAGGTTGTTTTGGAAGTTCCGGCTTCAGCACCCGAACCGCCGCACTCATCGCATTTGACCTGTTTCCTGATTTTTAATTTTTTACTGGTTCCTTCAGCAATTTCTTCAAGCGATAACTCCAATGTAACCCGTAAATCTGATCCCGGAGTTCCGCCGGATCTTCTTCTTTGTCTTCCTCTTTGACCTCCACCGAAGAATTCATCAAAAATGGAACCTCCGCCGAAAATATCAGAAAAGTGAGAGAAGATATCATTGATATCAGAAAATCCCTGCTGTCCGCCTCTAACACCCTGGTGTCCGAACTGATCATAGCGGGATCTTTTTTCATCACTGCTTAAAACTTCATACGCTTCTGAAGCTTCTTTAAACTTATCTTCGGCTTCTTTATTATCGGGATTTCGGTCCGGATGAAACTCCATTGCAAGTTTCCTGTAAGCCTTTTTCAATTCTTCTTTGGAAGCTGTCTTTTCTACTCCAAGAATTTCGTAATAGTCTCTTTTTGACATATAAAAACTTTATTCCTCGTTGTTTTCATTTTCCGAATTATCTGAGCCGGTACTATTTTCCTCGGTATCTTCACTTACAATTACTTTAGCGTGCCTTATTACGCGGTCTTTATACATATAACCTTTTTCTACTTCGTCAAGAACTGTATGCGGAGCAACTTTATCTGCTTTTCTCTGAAGAAGTGCTTCGTGAAATTCTACATTGAATGGTTCTCCAACTGATTCAATTTTTTTTACTCCCTGTTCATCAAGTGTTTTCATCAATTTATCATAAATCATTTTTACTCCCTGCTGAACAGATTCAATATCCTTTGAACCTTCCATGTGCTGGAGAGATCTTTCGAAATCATCAACAATAGGCAGCAGTTTAATAATGAATGATTCAGCAGCGTACTTTAACAGATTTAATTGATCATTTTCTGTTCTTCTTTTATAATTTTCAAACTCTGCTGCTCTTCTAAGTAATTTATCTTTTAACTCAGCCAGTTCATTTTCAAGTGCTTCTATTCTCTGATCTTTTTGTTTATTCAATTCTTCATCTTCCTTCTGCAAATTCCTGTGGTTCATCATTTTCAATTTTCCGGTCTGAACTTTCTTTAGGTTCCGGTATAAATTCTTTTTTATCTTTTTTCATTATCGTTTCTCCGTAATTAATCATTTTTTAAAATTTCAGATAACATTTTAGCCATATAATCTACAATGGCAACAACCTTGGAATATTCCATTCTCTTAGGTCCGATTATACCAAGTGTACCTGAAGTTTCCCCGATAGAATATTCCTTGCTGACAAAACTGTATTCATCCAGTTTGCGGTCATCATTTTCAGTTCCGATAGAAATGAAAACCTGGTCAAGAGCTGTATCGCTTCCCTTATCGAGTATATGAATTATGATGTCTTTATTTTCGATGAGTTCGATTATGCCGGGGAATTTATCGGGGTCTCCAAACTCAGGCTGCCTGATTATATTGCTTGCCCCGGTGATGTAAAGGGTATCTTTTGAATTTACATCTTTAAATATTTTATCGACCGAATCAACAAAAAGCCTGATTACAGGATTTTGATCTTCTTCAACATCTTTAAATCTTTCCCTGAACGTTGTACGAATTTCTTTGAACGTTAATCCTGATAATCTTTCATTCAGTATATCCTGTACTGATTCAATTTGTGCAGGTTTAATTTCCGAATCTATTTCCAGTGTAATTGTTTTTACCAGCCCGCCTTTAATACTGATTACCACAAGAATTCTGCTGGAGGAAAGTGAGACGATCTGAAGTTTAGCTAATATTCCGGAATCAAGTTTTGGATACGAAACGCACGCAAGCTGCTTTGTTATATCACTTAGAATAGCTGTGGTTAAACGGAATATTTCATCAGTATCAACTTTTTCAATTTCCATCCCGCGGTTAATAATTCCTTTTTCCGGACTCCTGACCTTCTGAACTTCCATGAGTGAATCCACATAAAATCTGTAACCTTTGTCGGTTGGTATTCTTCCGGCGGAAGTATGGGGATGATCAATAAATCCGAATTCTTCAAGATCAGCCATAATATTCCTCACCGTTGCCGGTGAAAAACCGATATCATATTTTTTAGTGATAAATCTCGATCCGACCGGTGAAGCTGTTAATATGAACTGCTGAATTATAGAACGCAGAATTAATTTTTCCCGGTCACTTAGTTCTTCGTGTGTCATTTTCAATTATGAATTCAAATTTAATTAACTAATATAAAAAAAATAAGCTAAAATTGTTATACCAAAATCGTGCTAAAATGAATAGAAATCGCAGGATTCTGTGACATTTTTAGCAGTCATTAATTGAGAGTGATAATAATACATTTTTTAATTTCTTAAATACCAAAAAGATTATAATTTTGTTTCCTATTCCATTTCATAGTAAATTTTGCCTGTTTTTTAACCAGTATTGTAAAGAAAAATATGTCAGAAAATTCCACGTACAAAGATGCCGGAGTAGATATTGAAGCCGGTGATGAAACTATAAAAAGAATAAAAAGTTTTGCCAAATCAACCTTCAATAAAAATGTTTTGTCTGATATCGGATTATTCGGTGCTTTTTATCAGCTTGATTTAAATAGTTACAAAGAGCCTGTACTTGTTTCAAGCGTAGATGGTGTTGGAACGAAACTTAAAATTGCATTTGCCGCAGATAAACATGATACAGTTGGACAGGATCTTGTAAATCATTGTGTAAATGATATTTCCGTTTGCGGAGCAAGACCACTTTATTTTTTAGATTATTTAGCCTTTGGAAAACTTGTTCCTGAGAAAGCCGAAAAAATCATTGAAGGATTCTCAATTGCCTGCAAAGAAAATGAATGCGCTCTTATCGGGGGTGAAACTGCAGAAATGCCGGGACTATATTCTGAAGACGAATATGATATGTCCGGAACTATTGTAGGTATTGTCGATAAAACAAAAATTATAGATGGTAAAAATATTAAAAAGGGAGATATTTTAGTCGGGTTTTCATCCAACGGACTCCATACAAACGGATATTCACTGGCAAGAAAAGTTTTAATTCCTAAATTCAAACTGAGTGATAAAATTGATGAACTTGGCGGAACATTACAGGATGAACTACTTCGTATTCATAAATCTTATCTCAAATTGATTTTTCATTTAAACAGTAAAATGAAGATTAAAGGGTTCTCTCATATTACCGGCGGCGGAATTGTTGGAAACACTAAAAGAATTTTACCGGAGGGATTAAAATTAAATATTGAATGGGAAACCTGGGAAATGCCGGCAATATTTAAATTGATTCAACAATCCGGTAGGATAAGCCTTGATGAAATGAGAAATGTTTTCAATCTTGGTATCGGGTTGATAGCTGTAATTTCTGCTGATGATGAAAATAAAATCAATTCTCTTTCGAATGAACTGAATGAACACCCGATTAAAATCGGTGAAGTAATTTAAATCTTTTATATGTTTTTTTTCAAAAGAATATTTTTACCGGCTCTCTTCCTGATTTTATTAATTAATGGGGGCTGTGATAAAGGAATTGAACCGAGACCAACTGATGAAATTCCCGGGTTCTCGGGAAGAATTACTTTTATTGGTGCCTGGCCTGACAGCATCCAAAGAACCCACATTGTTGTCTTTGATAGCCTACTTGAAGATTTAAATGACTTTACTGTCTTCAATTTGAAATTTGTAAGTGATTCAATTCCCAATGGAGTCTCTTATTACGATTTTGATTCCAGACGTAATCCATTTCTTCCTATAGCTGCAGGATCATATGCTTATGTTGCAGTTGTTCAACAGAAGACTTTAAACCTTTCTTTCAGCAGGAAAGACTGGACAGTTGTAGGGATTTATTATGCATACGGCGATACCACTACTCCGGCAACTCTAACTATTCCGGAGAAGACGCTGGTAAAAAATATTAATATTTGGTGCGATTTTAATAATCCTCCTCCACAACCTCCCGGAGGAAATTAATGAAAATATTAACTACTAATATTCTGATTTTATTTTTTTCGTTTGAAGTTTTAGCACAATCATTTTCAATAAGTGGAAAAGTTACAGATGCTCAGTTAAACCCTTTACCGGGTGTTAATATAATTTTATTGGGGACTGATTTTGGAACTGCGTCAGCTGAAAACGGAATATTTAATATCACCAATCTTTCAAATGGAAATTATAAGATTAAATTTTCCGCTGTTGGATATGAAGATGTTTTGCGCGATGTTGAAATAAAAAATCAATCTGTAAAAATTGATATAAAAATGGAGACTAAAGCAGTTGAAACTGAACAGGTAATCGTTACTGCCGGTAAAAGAGAACAATATATTTCTGATCTTCCCGTAAGTGCCGATGTGATTAAGGCAGAAGAATTTTCGAAAAAGAATTTCAGTAACCTCGAAAATGCGCTGCGTTATGTCCCCGGTGTCTTTATGACTGAAGACCAGATAAGTATAAGAGGCTCAAGCGGATATAGCAGGGGAGCCGGCTCCCGGGTTCTTCTTGCCCTTGACGGAATTCCTTTTTACACAGGTGATACCGGGGAGACAATCTGGGAAATGATTCCGACACCTGTTATACAAAGAGTGGAAATTATTAAAGGTGCGGCAAGTTCTTTGTATGGTTCTACTGCAATTGGGGGAGTTATAAATGTTATAACCCGCGATATTCCGGATCAACCAACTACTTTTATTAAATCATTTATCGGGATGTACGATAAACCTGCTTTTCAGGAATGGAGATGGTCAGAAGAAAGCAGATTTTACAATGGATTAACTTTAGCTCATTCCCAAATGTTCGGTAAAGTTGGAATTGAAGCTTCAATAACAAGGCTTGAAGATATGAGCTATAAGCAAAGTGGTTTTTCTCATAAATATATCGGGTTCTTAAAAGGAAAGTTTGAGATTAATCCCTCAAGTTCAATAACACTTCTTGCGAATTCTTTGAACAAGAAAGGCGGCAATTTTTTATACTGGAGAGATTCAAGGAATGCTTTAGTTCCACCGGATGGAGACGAGGGGCAAACAGTCACCACAGGTAGATATCTCATCGGAGCAATCTATAAAAATGTAATCACAGATGATCTCCTGTTAAATATTAAAACAAGTTATTACAGAACAGACTGGAATGATACCTCTCCTGCTATGGATAAATCAATCACGAATCTTTACAGGGGAGAAGTTCAGATAAACAAAAGTTTCTCGGATAATTTAGTTATTGTTACCGGTGTGGAAGGATTAAGTTCTAATGTGAAATCAAATTTGTTTGGTAATCCTGGTATGAAAAGCGGTGGAATATATTTGCAATCCGATATCTCATATTTCCATCCTTTGACTGTTTCAGCAGGATTAAGATATGACTACTCAAAGCTTGATACACTGAAGGGAGAAAATGCATTATCTCCAAAAATAGGATTGAATTATAAAGTTACAGATAATTTTATCCTCAGAACATCTGCCGGAACAGGTTTCCGTGCACCATCCATGGCAGAGGCATTTACTTCAACTACAGCAAGTGGAATAATAATAAAACCAAATCCTGATTTGAAATCCGAAACTAATTTTACATTTGAGTTTGGCGGGAATTATCAACCTTTTAGTGAATTAAATCTGGATGCAGCAATTTTTCAAAGTGAATATTATAATTTTATAGAACCTCATATTGATCCTGCAGACGGTCGTGCAATTTTTAGTAATCTTACCAGGGCAAGAATCCAGGGACTGGAAGCTGATGTTAAATCAAACCTGTTTAATAAATCAATTGGCTTATCTTTCAGTTATACATATCTATGGACTAAAGATCTGAACAAAGACAAAGCACTTAAATATCGTCCGAGACATCTTTTTATCGGATCGCTGGACTACTATATTGAAAATTTTGACATCGGTGCAGATTTTAGATTTTGGAGCAGAATTGAAGAAATTGATGACGAGCTTGTAAGAATTGTAAATGATGGGGATCTTAGGGTAGCTGCTTATATTCTTGATTTGAGAACCTCTTATAATTTCAATTCTTTGGGTATTCCTGCTTCAGTTTTTCTGAATGCAGATAATGTATTAAATTATAACTATGTAGAATTAATTGGAAATTTAAAACCGATCAGAAATTATTCGTTGAGTGTTCAATTTAATTTCTGATACACGGGGGTTATATGTTTATCGATACACATTCACATTTATTTTTGCCGAATTTTGAAAACGATCTCGAAGAAGTAATAGATCGTGCAAAAGAAAATAAAGTTGATTATATAATTGTTCCTGCGACAGACATCGCAACCGCCAGGCAAGCTATAAAACTGGCTGATAAGTATGATTTGATTTATGCCTGTGTAGGAGTTCATCCGCACGATACAAAAGACTGGGATTCTTCCTGGCTCAAAGAAATAGAGGAATTATCCAAACATGATAAAGTGGTGGCAATTGGAGAAATTGGTCTTGATTATTTTTATGATTTTTCACCAAAAGAAAAGCAGATTGAAGCGTTTAAAGCACAACTGGACCTTGCCTCTGAACTTAAACTTCCCGTGGTAATACACAATCGTGAATCGGATGAGGATATGATGAAAATTGTTTCTTCATACTGCGGGAATAATTTAAGAGCTCAATTTCATTGTTTTAATTCTTCTCTTGAAGATGCACTGGAATATATAAAGATGAATCACATTATATCTTTTACTGGAAACATCACTTTTAAAAAATCAGAAGAATTAAGAAAAATACTTTCTGGAATAAGTCTCGAAAATATCATGCTGGAAACTGATTCGCCGTTTATGACTCCCGAACCTCACCGCGGAAAAAGAAATGAACCAGCTAATGTTAAACTGGTTGCTGAGAAAATCGCGGAAGTCCACAAAGTTCCAGTTGATGATGTGGCCAAAATAACATCATTCAATACATTCAGATTCTTCGGGGTGGGAAATAAATCCAAAACTAATTTCACTTACCAGATAGGTAAGAATCTGTATATTAATATTACAAACCGTTGTAATGCCGATTGTTTTTTCTGTAACAGGAAAGGTGACGCAACTTTACATGATTATAATTTGAAAATGACAAAGGATGAAGAACCGCCTGCCGAAATTTATATTGAAGAAATTGGTGATCCAACCAGGTTTGAAGAAATAGTTTTTTGCGGATACGGTGAACCGACAATCCGCTGGGATGTTGTGAAAAGGATTGCAAAATATGTGAAAGAAAAAGACGGTAAAACGAGATTGAATACAAATGGACATGGAAGTTTTATAAACAAGAGAGATATCACACCTGAGTTTAAAGGATTGATCGATGTTGTTTCTATTAGCATAAATACTGTTGACCCGAGACAATACGCAAAAATTATGAAACTTGATACGAGATTTTTTAATGAGATGGTTGCTTTTGCTAAAAACGTAAAACCGTATGTTCAAACTCTTGTAATGAGTGTTGTCTCGATTGATGAGGTTGAAATAGAAAAAGCAAGAACAGTAGTTGAAACAAAATTTGGTGCTGAATTCAGAGTACGGCAATATTTTTAATATGATAAAAAAATATTTTGGTTTAATATTATTTCTCCGTCTTAGCTCCTCAAATATTACCTCAGTTAAATAAAGATCAGATCAAAAACAAAATTGATGATCTTCTTAAAAATGATTTTTTTAATTCCACTACAATCGCAGTCGATGTTTATGACCTTACATCTGGGGAATATTTATACAGGGAAAATGAAAATAAGCTTTTAAATCCCGCTTCAAATATGAAACTTCTTACCTCCGCTGCCGGACTTATTTTTCTTGGTCCAAAATATAATTTTATTACTTCGCTGCGATATACCGGTGATATAGTTGATCATACTTTACTTGGTGATTTATATGTTGTCGGCGGATTTGATCCTGATTTTAAAACTTCTGACCTGAATAAATTTATAACTGATATAAAAAAGATAGGGATAAAAGAAATATCCGGGAATTTATACGGTGATATATCCAGAAAAGATTCTGTCTTTTGGGGTTGGGGATGGATGTGGGATGATGATCCCTCCACCGATGCGCCATATTTATCTGCATTAAATATTAATAGCAATTCAATTGATGTTTACGTTACCGGCTCTCCTGAATTGGAAAAAGCAAATATTTCAACTCAGCCGGAAACTAAGTACGTGAAGATTATAAATAACTTAACTTTTTCATCTATTCTTCCTCAAAATATTAGTATAACAAGAAACTGGCTGAACAGGACTAATGAGATAATTGTAGATGGAAATATTTTGCCATCTGAAATAACCGAAAATGATACAATTAAGAAAAGTATAAACATTTATCATCCAGATTTGTATTTCCTTACTCTTTTAGAAGAAAAAATGGAAAAAAATAGTATCAGACTTGATGGGAAAATCAGTTTGTTGAAAAATCCAAATACATCAAAATGGATATCAGTTTTTAACAGATCTTATGATTCTGTAATGGTGAATATGAATAAACATAGCGATAACCTCAGTGCTGAAATGACTCTTGTATTCTCTTGCTGCTTCATTTAATACTTATCCGGTTTCAGCCGCTGAGGGAGTTACTGTGATTGATTCACTTCTAAAACTGTGTGGTGTTAATGATGATGGATTTGTAATTGCGGATGGTTCAGGTGTATCACGTTATAATCTTTTAAGTTCTGAAATTCTTGTTGACGTTTTAAAATATATCTATTATGAATATTCTGAATCATTCGATTTGTTTTATAATTCATTACCCGTTGCCGGAAAAGATGGAACTCTTAGTGAAAGAATGAAAGGAACTACTGCAGAAGGAAATGTACACGCAAAGACCGGAACACTTCGGGGAGTTAGTTGTCTTTCGGGTTATGTTACCGGAGAAAATAATCATCTGATTGCTTTTTCAATAATAGAACAAAATTTTATTAATCAGACTTCTTTTGCAAGGTTTATTCAGGATCAAATTTGTACAATACTATCCAAGTATGAATAATTGGATTTTATATCCTGCCTCTTTTCTTTTAATTTACCTCCTGAAATTATTTAATAAATTAATCTGCTGCAGATGCGAACTATTTTAATATTTCTTTCCTTCTTATTTTTATTTCTTTTATTTGGATGTGAAAAAAAAGAAGAAAATGAAATCTCAAAACCCCTATTCGAAATTCAAAAAGTTGATAGTATTCCTGCTTTCAGAGGAGACAATGCTTACATACAAACTAAAGCACAGGTTGATTTTGGTCCGCGGAATCCCGGTTCTAATGGGCATTCGCTTGCACTATCTTATCTCCGTAATGAACTAAATAAATATGCAGATAAAGTTACTCTGCAAAATTTTTCCTACCGGGGTTATAACGAAGAATTAAATCTCACTAACATAATTGCAAGCTATAATCCCGCAGACCATAACCGGATATTAATTTGTGCTCACTGGGATACAAGACCACGATCTGAACATTCAAAAGATCCTGCTCAAAGAGATAAACCAATCCTTGGTGCAAATGATGGAGCTAGCGGATGCGGTGTTATTCTTGAGTTGGCGAGAGTTCTTTCCGAAAAGAGAATTGATTACGGTGTTGATCTGGTCCTTCTTGATGGAGAAGACTACGGAAAAGAAGATGATCTTGATAATTATTGCCTGGGTTCAAAATATTTTTCAATCCATCTGCCGGGAGGTATTTTTCCGAAGTTTGGGATATTGCTGGACATGGTTGGGGATAAAGATGCAGTTTTTATGAAAGAAGCAAATTCTATTCAATATGCACCGGATATTGTAAATTTAATTTGGGATATTTCTTCACAGGTAAATGCTTCGGATTTTATTCCTAAAACAGGAGGAGCAATTTACGATGATCATATTCCTTTGAACCAGGCTGGAATAAAGACCGTTGATATTATTGATGCAGACCTTGTTGGTGCAGATACACCTAATGAACGAAGGAATTATTGGCATTCTGATAGAGATACTATGGAGAATATTGGTGTGAAAACGCTGCAGCAGGTCGGTGATGTGCTGACTAATTTACTTTACTCAATTAAATTTAATTCAGAATGAAAAAGTATAAAGAATTTTTAATAGTCGCTGAACCTTTTAATGTTGAATTACTTTCCAGCATATTATGGGAACTTGATATTACTGGTATCAATGAGGATGTAAACTGCATCCGGGTTTTTGCGGATTCAGAAAGTGATCTTGATTCAGTAATGATAAGCAATCAACTACAAAAACTTCAGAAAGAAAAATTGCTGAGAGAATTCCGGGTAGAATTATCAGTTCATGAAGAAAAAAACTGGAACGAAGAATGGGAAAAATCACTTAATATAATTCACGTTACTGATAGAGTTGTAATTAAACCTTCATTTAAAGAATATGAAAAGAAAACTGATGAAATAGTTATAACCATAGATCCGAAAATGTCTTTTGGAACAGGCGAACACCAGACAACCAAGCTTGTAATCGGTTTGATTGAAAAGTATGTGAAACACGGAATGAACATTCTCGATGCGGGAACGGGAACAGGCATTCTTGCCATTACTTCCGCAATGTTCGGCGCGTCCAAAATAGTCGGTTTCGATTCAGATGAATGGTGTTATGAAAATGCACTGGAAAATTGCTTATTAAACAATGTTTCAGAGAAAATAGAAATACGAATAGGGGAGATCGATACAATTACTGAAAAAGATTTTGATTTGATCCTTGCGAACATTCAGAAAAATATTTTAATTGAACTTGCAGAACGGTTTAAAGATAAATTAAAAGTCGGGGGAATTATTTTATTGTCGGGTTTATTATCGGATGATGAAGAAGATATATTAAAGATTTATTCCGGTTTAGGATTTAAGCAGCTTGAAACAATAAGAATGGATGAATGGATTGCAATTGTACTCCAAAAAATCTGAATTACCTTTTATAAACAATTTTACCTCCGACAACCGTCATTTCAACTTTCACGTCCTTTATTCTTACCGGATCAATTGTTAGGATATTGTCACTTAATACAACAAAATCAGCAAACTTTCCGGGCTCTATACTTCCCTTATCATTCTCAGCAAATTCTGCATATGCGCTATTTAAAGTATAGCATTTTATAGCTTCCTCAATGGTAATTTTTTGTTCGGAGATCCAGCCGTTCGGGTTTTTACCATCCGTAGTTCGCCTTGTAACTGCTGCATAAAGGTTTAGCAATGGATCAATAGTTACAACCGGCCAATCAGTGCCAAAACACATTTTAACTCCACTATCTAAAAAAGATCTGTATGGATGAGTAAATTTTATTCTTTGCTTTCCGATTTTTTTAACTGCCCAGGAACCATCTTCAATGGCGTGTGTGGGCTGAACAGAAGCAATAACATCAATATCTGAAAACCGGGGAATATCGCTAGGTTGTACATGCTGGGCATGTTCAATTCTGAATCTCCGGTCCCATGCAGGATTTTCATTTTTAACTTTATCGTACAAATCCAGCAAATAAGAATTAGCTTTATCTCCAATTGCATGTATTGAAACCTGGATATGATTTTTATCTGCTTCTGTAACCCAACTCTTTAATTTATTTTCGAGAATAATGTCATTTGGTAAGCCTCTGTTGGTCAGGTTCTCCTTCATAAGGGTCAAAAAACCATGCTGTACCGGAACCAAGCGAACCATCTGAAAAAGCTTTAACACAGCCCAGCTTCAGGAATTTATTTCCGTATCCAACAGAAATATTTTTTTTGATAAGCGACTTATAATCATCAATAGGCCAGCGGATTGAAATGCGGCAGGTTAGTTTCCCTTCTTCTTCGAGTTTCCTGTAAGCATCATAAGCCTTAATTTCTGAAGTAAATAAAATATCCTGTACACTCGTTATACCATATCTTGCAGTTTCCTTTAAAGCAGTAAGTGCCGCTTCATAATAATCTTCAATTGAATAATCAGGTATTACCGCAGATACCAGGTTCATTGCTGTATCTTTAAGAATTCCTGTTAGTTCTCCTGTTGCTGCATCCTTTTCAATAAAGCCGCCAGCAGGATTAGGAGTATCCTTTGTTATTCCAGCAAGTTCCAGAGCTTTTGTGTTTGCCAGACCTGAATGAGCATCCATTCGACTCACAAAAACAGGAGTATTCAGCGAGATCTCATCGATATCGTTCCTGGATGGAAGTTTTTTCACAGACCAATTTTCGTTATCCCACCTTCCTCCGGTAACCCATTTGTTTGAGAAATTTTGTACGTGGGCGGCAAGAAGATTTATAAATTGCTCAATTGATTTTGCAGGGCGTAGATTAATTCCCATCAGGTAAAATCCTCCACTCACAAAATGGAGATGGGAATCGTTAAATCCGGGCATCATAAATTTTCCATTCAAATCAATTATTTCAGTAGAATCATCACACATTTTCATAATGCTTTTATCCGAGCCAACAAAAACTATTTTATCATTTTCAATCAACACTGCTTCGGCAGTTTTTTGTTTTTCATTTACTGTATAGATATTCCCGTTTATAAATGCTTTTCTGATTTTTATGTGATTATTCATTATAATTTTGTAACGAACTATTAATAAAATTTGTGTAGATACAATAATTTAAAATTATTTAGAGCGATAATATTCTACGAATATATAAAAAGAGGTGAGCGAAAGAAAATTAAGACCAATCCAGGAACTAATTCTGATTTACTGAATACTTTTAATAAAATCAGTTCAAACTTCCCATTACCCTGGTTTGATTTGCTTTAGCCTCATTAACAGTTGAAAAAAATCCTACACGTACTCTGTACCATGTTCCATCAAGATCGGAAAGATACGCCTTCACTACAAACGCATATTCTCCCTCATTATTAAGTTTTTGAGCCAATTCATCTGCCTGATTTTTTGTCCTGAAAGAAGCTACCTGGAAAACATAAGAATTACCGTCCGTGAATATCATATTTCCAACAAGCCGTTCATTTGCGTCGTTGTAATCAGTCACTACTTTGGCAGATTGCAGTGATTCGGTATTCGGATTTACAAAGTTATTTCCTTCAATATAGTCAATTCGAACACGGCGGTTCATAGCACGACCACTTTCAGTTGAATTATCAGCAACAGGGTAATCCGGTCCGTAGCCGAAGACCATAAATCTTGATCTGTCTATTCCACTGGATTCTAAATATTCTGCAATAGAATTAGCTCTGTCGTATGATAATCTTTTATTAAGCTCATAGGGACCAGTATTATCCGTATATCCGGAAATTAACCATCGCGATTTCGGGTGATTCTTCATTATAGTTGCTATATCATCTAATTGAGATTTTACTCCTTCAAGAAGTTTAAATTTCCCTACTTCGAAAAGAACATTGCCAGAGAATGATAAAGTCGTTTTTTCCGGCAGATCAATTTTATTCATCTCTATTGGACAGCCGTATTGATCGACTTCGGTACCTACAGGCGTATCCGGACATTTATCTTTATAATCAGGAACACCATCTTTATCTGTATCTAATGGACATCCTCTTTTATCCACAGCAACTCCCGGCGGTGTATCATTGCAATGATCCAGATAATCGGGAACACCGTCTTCGTCATTATCTATTGGGCAGCCATGTTCATCAACAGGAACTCCGTTTGGCGTACCCGGACATTGATCCAGATAATCTGGAACATGATCACCATCATAATCTAAGGGACAACCATGTTCATCTACCATAATTCCTTCAGGTGTTTTTGCACACCAGTCTTCATCGTCACTTATTCCATCGTGGTCTGAATCTTTAGTTCCTCCGAAGTAAAGTGAGAAACCTCCGAATGCGGTAAAGAAAATATCTCTATCCGATCCTGCAACTACATCATCAAGATTATCGTCAGGGAAATAATTTACATTTGCTCCGATGTTCAAACTGAAATTATCATCAACGAGGAATTTAAAACCCAATTCACCAATTATATCCCAGGAATTGCGTGAGTAAGCTTTCTGTGAATTTCTTAAAAGTGGATTTCCATTTTCATCCCGGGGATCAAAATAAAGGTATGCACCTCCTGCAAAAGCATAAGGAACTACTACACTTGATACAGGAACCAGAAATAACCCGCCTGCACCTGCCTGTATAATTGATGTTTTAAAGCTGTTTAGATTTGTTCTGGAAGAAGCTGATATGCCCGATCCGCTTAATATCCCTACGGTCGTAAATGCCCGGATTCCCCAGATACCTTGTTGGGTAGTAGGGAAATAATATTCAAAAAATGTTCTTCCAAAAGCTCCGAGTTTCTCCTGATGAAAATCTGCCAGAGTATAGGTAGCTCCTCCCTCAAGTGACCATCCGATTTTAGCAGAGAATGGATTTATTCTTGGAGTGGTTACCTGCTGTGTGTAAGCTGAAAATGAAAACAAAATTAAAATAGTAACTAATAGATATCTTGTTTTCCTCACTGTTTGGCCCTTTTGAATTATTGTAGAATTATTTTCACGGAAAAATTTATATCGAAGTCAAAATCAATTTTTGTCAAAAGTAATTTCCGTAATATAATCTGATAAGAAAATTAATATTAGGGAAGCCATTTTTATAAATTCTGATTTTACAAAAATAGTTTATTATCCGTTAATTCAAAATTAAAATAATGAGGCTTCTATAAAAGATAAGAAAGGGTTAATGGAAAATGTAGCTCAGGTTAATAGTCTGAGCTACATAAAATAATTGCAGATAATAATTACTTTAGCAAAATTAGTTTTTTTGAAGCCGTAAAATTTTCTGTTGATAACCTATAAATATAATACTCCGCTCGCAATCTTTGAAGCATTAAATATGATTCTATGATTTCCTGCGTTTTGATTCTCATTTACTAGAGTTGCTACTTCATTACCAATTAGATCGTAAACTTTCAAAGTTACGTTACCAGCCTCAGTCAGATGATATTCAATATTCGTAGTGGGATTAAAAGGATTGGGATAATTTTGCAAAAGGGAAAAATTATCAGGCAATAAATTGATTTCAATGATATTTGAGAAAGAATAACTCCCATTAAAGTCGATTTGCTTCAACCTGTAATAAACTTTTCTGCTTTGGGAATAACTATCAGTATATGAGTAATTAGTTTTTTCTGTCGTTGTCCCTCTCCCGTTGACGAATCCAATATTAGTCCAGTTGCCAGTTTCAGAAATCTTACGGTCAATTTCAAAACCCTTGTTATTTGTCTCGGTGGCTGTAACCCAGTTCAAATCATTAGTTCCATTATTATCATTTGCACTGAAAGAAATTAATTCAACAGGAACATTTTCAATTATTCTCACAGGAAAATTATTTCCAAAATCCCAATGATCCAGTTCTGACGGAATCCCATCTCCGTTTACGCTGTTTGCTGTGGAATAAAGAGTATCCCAGCTGACTGAATCTGTTGCCGTATAGTTAAAGAACCATGAAACAGTATCTCCCGTAAATAAGCGGGGCTGATTATGTGTTAATTCATTGGAAAGAATTTGAGTCCCGGGATCTACTGCTGTTAATGTACTGTATCTTGAAGCTACATTAAAACCGCCTTCCACCATCGGTCCTCCGGTTAAATAAATGCGGTACTGTGCTGTTTCACCTTTTGCTAATGTGTCCGGTCCTTCAATCCAGACCTGCACAGTTGGATCAGGATTTATATTGTGGCAGACACAGCCCTGCCCGTTAAGATGAGTTGTTCCGGTAATACCTGTTTCAAAATCGACACCGGCATAAACTATTACCGTAAAAAAGACTAAGAGTAATAAGTAATTAATTTTCATATTTTATTGAGTTGATAAATGAATGAAAGGAAAAATAAATAATTGAAAAATACCGCTTCATTTTTCAGAAGCGGTATTTAAAAACAGAAGCTATTTCATTAACATCATCTTTTTAGTCGTTACAAAAGATGAACCATCGTTTCCTTTTGCTTCTATTACATAAAAATACAGTCCGCTTGAAAGATTTCCTGCACTGAAATTTACATCATATCTTCCTGCAGAATATTGCTTATTTGTTACATCTGAAATCTTTTGTCCAAGTGCATTAAAAACAGTAATTCTTACTTTAGAATCTACTGGAAGATTAAAGTTGATTTTTGTACTCGGGTTAAAAGGATTCGGATAATTTTGAGATATTGTATAAGTAGAAGGAAGAGGAGAAAGCACTTCAACAATATTTGAATATTCAAAAGTCCCATCAAAATCAACTTGCCTTAAACGATAATATTGTTTATCAGAACCGTTGAGATCGGAACTGTAAGAATAAGTATGGCTTTTTGTTGAAGTTCCATATCCTGGAACAAAGCCGATTTTTTCAAATGATTTATTGTCAAGACTTCTTTCAATCTCAAAACCACGGTTATTTGTTTCTGTAGCAGTTCTCCAGTTTAATATAACCTTACCATCTGCAACTTTTCCGGTAAAAGAAGTAAGTTCTACAGGAACAAACCAGGGGGAGAATAGTTTATATAATCCGCTTCCGAATGCTGCAAATACAGTCGATGTATCTACAACGTGATAAGCATAATTAGCTGATGGATTTGAAAGAACTGTCCATGAAGCCCCACCGTTATGAGTGATATAACTGTTGCCGGAATATTCCCCATTTATAATATAATCTGAAATTTGCGGAGCGATAGATAATCCCCACATATTTTTTCCGCTGAAATAAGAAACAGGGTTCCAGGTAACACCATAGTCTGTTGATTTTAGAAATCCACCCCCGCCAGACCATTTTGTTGCCCAGATTAATCCGGGAATGTTTTTATCAATAGCTATTATCGGAGTTTCACCACTGGTTGAGTAAGGATGTGTCCAGGTTTGTCCGTAATCTGTACTTCTTGCAATTCCATATCCATTATCGCCTACGACAATTATATTGGGTTGATCCGGAAAAACATCAATATCGCAAGGTGAACCAAATGGAAGTGAACTCGCAATAATATTCCATGTAGATCCAAAATCATAAGAGGCCTCAAATTGGTTCGAATTCATCGCATAAAGGGTATCGGGGTGAACAGGATCTTTTTGTACAGGGACTCCATAATAATACCACGAAAAAGAGCCCGTAGCTGTCCACGTAGCACCTGCATCTGTGGTTTTCATCGTTTGCTGTGAGTTTTCAATAGCAACTAAAAAAGTATTTTCATCATAGTTACTTTGTAAAACACATTTAATTGAAGAAGATCCCGGAATTACATTTCCGAAAGCAGAAAAAGTATCGCCACGGTCAGTACTTCTGTACAATCTGTTTCCTGAACCGTAATAGATAATGTTGTCATCCCAATTATTCACGCAGATAGGATCACCAAGACTGCCACCGGATTGCTTAAGCTGCCAGGTGTAATTTTGTGAATAAGCGAGAGAAAAAGAAAAAAGGAAAACAAGAACAAAGATTGGGTATAGGTTTTTCATATCTCTTTACTATTTATGATTTGGAATATCGTAGTTACTATAATAGCTACGGGTTAATTAATTTTATTAAAAATGGGTTATACAATTATAGTATTGATAATTTTCTAACAATGACAACACAATAAATTTTTATTAACAATTGGGTAAGGCCAATTGCCAAATTAATTCGATTAGTATTTTTTGCTCGACGTAGTTTGATCTTTGAAGATCGGAAAATAATATACAACAGTTATAAATAGATTCCAAAATAAAATTTTACTAATTTATCCACTTAAGAAAATAAATATTGAGGGAATTTGATGAACCTTGACGCACTTGTATTTGCCGCACACCCCGACGATGCAGAGTTAGCCATGGGTGGAACAATCGCTAAATTGACCGGAAATAATCTTAAGATAGGTATTATTGATCTTACTAAAGGCGAACTTGGCACCCGCGGCACACCCGAAATCAGACAGAAAGAAGCCTTCCAGGCGGCTGGGATTTTAAAAGCAACTGTGCGGGAAAATCTTTTAATTCCTGATGGAAATATTGAACGAAATAAAGAAAACCTGATGAAAATAATAATGCCGATCAGGAAGTACACCCCGAAAATTATTTTTGCACCATATTTTAATGACAGGCATCCGGATCATATGCATACGAGCAGATTAGTTAAGGAAGCAATGTTTTCAACAGGACTAGCAATGATCAAGACTTTTGACAGGGGAATTGCACAGAACCCTTACAGACCAAAAAAACTTTATTATTATATGCAGACTTATCAATTTGATCCTTCTTTTATTGTGGATATTACAGAATTTTTTGAAACAAAGATGAAAGCAGTTCAATGTTATAAAAGTCAGTTTCATAATCCAAGAAGTAAAGAACCCGAAACATTTATAAGCCGACCCGAATTTATTAACTATATTGGATCACGTGCACAGGTTTATGGTTTTCAGATTGATAAAAAATATGGTGAGCCTTTTTTCTGTGAAGAAAAAATTGAGATGAACCTGGTAAATATGCTTAAAAATTAATGCGGGTGAAATAAACTCTATTCAAGCTTAGCTTTTTTAAGTCTTAATGAATTGGAAACAACGCTTACTGAGCTCATTGCCATTGCACCAGCGGCTATCATTGGGTTTAGTAACCCTAAAGCTGCAAGGGGAATACCTATTACATTATAAATAAAAGCCCAAAATAAATTTTGTTTAATTGTCCTTATTGTTTTTGTTGATAAATTGATTACACTCAACAAATCATTAATCTCACTCTTTATCAAAGTTATATCGGCACTCTCAATTGCAATATCAGTACCGGTTCCCATAGCTATCCCAACATCCGCCTGAGCAAGAGCAGGTGAATCATTTATTCCATCTCCTATCATTGCTACTATTTTGCCCTCTGCCTGTAATTTCTTAACCAGGTCTGCTTTGCCACCAGGCATCACTTCCGGGTAGACCCGATCAATACCTGCTTCTTTTCCAATTGCTTTTGCTGTAGTTTCATTGTCCCCTGTTACCAGGATGACTTCCATATTTTTCTTTTTTAAAATAGAAACTACATTTTTAGTTTCATCGCGAATTGTATCAGCAATTGATATTATCCCGGATAATTTCTTGTTAATTGAAATATAGATTGAAGTCTTACCTTCTGATGAAAATTGTTCAGTCTTTGTTTGAAAATCCTTATTAAGAGAAATATTATTCGATTTCATAAGCAGAGAATTTCCAATTAAAATTTTATCCTGATTAATACCGGCTTCTATTCCAAATCCTGTGAGTGAATCAAATTGATTAACCTCTAATGTGCGAATATTATTTAGATTTGCGTAATCGACTATTGCTTTTCCCAGCGGATGTTCCGATTTTTTTTCAACCGAAGCTGCTACTTCCAATAAATAATTTTCGCTAATACCGTTACCGGTAAAAATATTTGTTACAACAGGCTTGCCGGATGTAATAGTTCCTGTTTTGTCAAACAAAATTGTTGTGACAGATTTCATTCTCTCAAGACTTTCAACATTTTTTATCATAATTCCATTTGAAGCACCCAGCCCTGTCCCAACCATTATTGCTGTAGGAGTTGCAAGTCCCAGAGCACATGGGCACGCAATTACCATGACAGCAATGAAATTCAACATTGCGGCAGTAAATGAGATATCAAATACAAAATACCAGGTCAGAAAAGTAATGACTGCAATTCCAATTACTACCGGTACAAAAACAGATGCCACCTTATCAGCCAGATTTTGAATTGGTGCTTTAGATCCCTGTGCCTGTTCTACCAGTTTAACAATTCTGGAAATCATTGTCTCTTTACCAACTGCCGTAGCTTTAAATGTTATGCTGCCGTTTTTATTAATAGTTCCACCAATAATTTTAGAGCCTGTGGTTTTCTCTACAGGAATACTTTCACCTGTTATCATTGATTCATCAACTGAAGAATACCCTTCGATTATAACTCCGTCAACTGGAATTTTTTCTCCCGGTCGTACAACTATAATTTCATCTTTCAGAACTTCCTTTATTGGAACATCGATTTCTTTATCTTCCCGGATAACCCTGGCAGTTCTCGGCTGAAGCCCTAATAATTTTTTAATAGCCGATGAAGTTCTTGATTTAGCACGAGCCTCCAGAAGTCTTCCCATCAGAATTAATGTTATGATTACAACGGAGGTATCAAAATATACATGTTGTGGCCCCCCAGACTTATTTAATAATTCGGGGAACAACACTGCAATTGTGCTATATAAATATGCTGTCCCCGTTCCCACTGCAACTAAAGTGTTCATGTCCGCAGAGAAATGCATAAATAATTTCCAGGCAACCTTAAAAAACCGTTTGCCTGAGACAAATATTACGAGCGTTGATCCAAGAAAAAGAATTTTATTCAATTCATTCATTGAAACAGGGGACCAACCCTGAAACCAGGCTGTCATACTGAGCATGCTTATAACCATAATTGGAAAAGCAAGTATCGCACTGAAAATAAATTCTGATTTTAAATTTTTATAAGATTCCTTATTTTGAAGTTCTCCGGGCGAATCATACTCCTCATCCTGCGTAGTACTGTTTTCCGGAATTGGGGAGACTAATTTATACCCTGCATCCTCAACAACTTCTGTAAATTTTGAAATATCAGTCATTGAAGGGTCGAATGTTAAAGTAACTTTTTCTGTAGCCAGGTTTACATTCACTTCGCCAATTCCCTCAACCTTTTTTAAGGCTTTTTCAACACGCGCAACACAACTTGCACAGGTCATTCCTTCAACCGGAAGTGTTAGTGTTTTAATTTCATTTGTTTTCATAGCACTAAGATTAATTTATTACTTTATAACCAGCTTCCTCAATTGCATTAAACAGGGTTTTCTCATTAACTATGTTTTCATCATATTCAACTACAGCTTCACCGATTATAATTTTTTTAACTTTTACATTATCAAGCTTTGACAATTCTTTTCTTACTGCCATTTCGCAATGCCCGCAGCTCATTCCTTCTATTTTAATTTCTTTTGTTGTCATTTTAAACTCCAATTAATTAGATAAATTATTTTGCTTAACAAATATAAGAAGCTGCATAAGAGGAAATGTTATATAATTATTAGAAAAATTTATATGGTTATTTTGGCAGGTATCCGGGGAATTTAATTACTACCTGACTTTATCCAGAGGTTTGCGCAGGTTCTTGGTTAACGATTTAAATTGATTTGCATTCATCCCTGTAACTTTTTTGAATTGTGCGGAAAGATGAGCAACACTGCTGTACCCAAGCTTGTATGCTATTTCACTTAATGTTAATTCGCCATATTTTAATAACTCTTTTGCCCGTTCTATCTTTTGTAATATTAAATAATGTTCTATTGTGATATTCTCGATAGAAGAGAAAAGAGTGCTCAGGTAATGATAATCCGAGTTTAGCTTCTGGGATAAATAATCAGAGATATTAATTTTACCCGGCATTTCCTCAAAATCTCTGATTAATTCCAGAATCAAGAGTTTTATCTGCTCAATTATTTTCATCTTCTGGTCTTCGATTAATTCAAAACCGTTTTCAATCAGAACAGAGCGGATTTTGTTAATCATTTCTTCATTTAACGGAGCTTCAACCACAACCTCGCCAAGGCTTATGCTTTTGATCTGCAAATCAAGTTTTCCAAACTCTTCTTCAACAACTTTAATGCATCTATTGCAAACCATATTTCTTATATAAAGAGTTGTTTCTTTTAATTCAGGCATCTTTCAACTCACGATAATAAATTTTCATTACAAATTTAATCAAAGCAGAAAATATATTTCACCCACTTTTTTATTAACTATAGCTTTTTCTCGAGAAGCAGCATATTATTATCAGGTGTAATTACAACCATTCTTCCCTGTATCAATCTTACTTCCATCATTTCACCATCATCAGTTAAAAGCATTATTCTTCCATCTTGAATTACCTGTTCTGAATCCGGGAGAACAATCATTGTTTTACCTTTTTCTTTTTTTATAGGATACAAAGAATTATCATTTAGTTTTCTTGCCATAATATTACTGTCGCGAATGCTAACTGGCCAGGTTTCACCTGAGTCCGCAATAATCACAACTTTTCCTTCTTTATGCTCCATGTTCCCCGCAGGTCCTGTTGTCATAAATATATCACCCTGCATAAGAGTGTCTTCCTTAATATTTATGTTTTTTGCCATGGTATTCTGAATCTTTATTGCGTCAGGTCTTTTAAACCGTAGATTACTATCATTATTACTGCATCCGGCAGCAATAAAAATTACTCCAAGAATAATTAAACCCTTTGATTTCATTTTTATTTACTTTGACTTTTATTTGTTATAAAAAAAATTACACAGTAAGTTTTTAATACTTACTATTCTTTTGAATTCGTTAAATTTTTAGTTGCTTCATCAACAGCGGGAATTATTAAAAATAATAGGGTTGTCGCAATGATGTATTTAGTTTTGGAGTACATTATAAACTTCCTAGTCAATAGGCAATATCACACTATTATGGATAATAGTATGTTAGTAGCATCAAACAGGAAGAACAAACAATAAAATCAGCCTATGATGTTTGTATCATTGAGACAGTTATCACAATTACCACAAGGTTTCTCATCATTGAACCCGAAATATTCCGAAATGTACACCCTTCTGCATTCAGTTGTCTTAAAGTAATTTATAACTGAAAGTAATTTTTGATTATCATTTTTCAATTTATTAGTCAGTCTTTCTTCATCCTCAAGTTCAACCGGAAAGTCCCCTGTAATTTTCAGATCTCTGTTTTCCACAGATCCTTCGGTTACACCAAACCTGTCAAACATTCCGAGTGCGGTTTCAATCCTGAAATCAGTTCTGTTTTTAAAATTCATTTGTTCGCGGAGAAGGTCTATACCCATTGAATTTACTGCGGAATATTCTCTACGAAGAAGATCATACAAAGCGGAGTAAAAATTTGCATCGGGATTTGACCATTTAATGAAATCCATTTGAATATAAAGATCATCCTCCTTATAAAGTAATATGCAATCAGAGGGTTTGCCGTCTCTTCCCGCTCTACCTATTTCCTGATAATAGGACTCTACCGAAGAGGGAACTTCTGCATGAATTACAAACCGGATGTCAGGTTTATCAATTCCCATCCCAAAAGCATTTGTTGCAAGGATGAGATTCTGTTCTCCGTTCAAAAATTCTCTCTGCATTTTTTTTCGGACTTTATCGTCAAGTTTGCCGTGATAAATCCTGTGATTGATTTTTTTTACTCTTAGAATTTGTGAAAATTTTTCCAGCGTTTGAATTAGAGAAAAATAAATTATCCCGGAGCCGTTATATTTGTTTATTACTTTGATGATAGAATCAACTTTTTCCTTTTCTTCAAAAATATCCTGAACTTCTAATCTCAGATTAGGTCTTTGAATTCCCTGGTGAAATATTTTTACTTCATCATTACCTAAATGTAGTTTATCAATTATATCATTTTGTACTTCGGGAGTTGCGGTTGCCGTAAGTGCTATTGTCAAAGGGTTTCCCATAATTTCACGAAATTCACCAAGCCGGGAATAGTCCGGTCTGAAATCATGTCCCCATTCGGAAATACAATGTGCTTCATCAACAGCAAGTAGAGAAATTTTAATTCTTTTAAGTTCAGCAACAAACTCAGGTTTTCTGAATCTTTCAGGCGTCACATACAGAAGCTTGATCTTCCCATCAATAAATTGTGCTAATTTTTGATCCCGTTCCTGCTTTGACAAAGTGGAATTAATAAATGCAGCATTGATTTCCTTTTTTCTCAGTGCATCAACCTGGTCCTGCATAAGTGCTATTAAAGGACTAATTACTATTGAGCCGCTATCAAATAATATTGCAGGAATCTGATAGCACAAAGATTTCCCGCTGCCCGTTGGCATAATTACAAGTGAAGGTTTTTTTTCATTCAGAGTTCTGTGAATTATTTCTTCCTGTTTTCCTCTGAATTCAGTGTAACCAAAATATTTTTGCAGAATTTCTTCAGGACTCAATTTTGATGTCTATCTCTCTTGAGTTAATTCGATTTAAGTTTGTAAATATTATTTTTAAGATAGGAAAAGAATTGATGAGTTTCTATGCGGTAGCCCCGCCACAACTGGAACCTGCCCCTGCCGTGCATCCAAAACAATGTTGTCCGGTAACTATTCTTCGGAATTTAATTTTATTCAAATCAAAATCCTTAATATGATCAGGTGCGCCGTGATCGACAGTTAATTCCAACATCTGGTTAAAATCACAATCATATAAATAACCATCCCATCCAACAGAAAGAGTATTTCTGCACATTACATTTAATGCAGCTGAAGGATTGAATGCATTTACGAGTTTACTCATATAGGATTCATAATTATTTGTTTCAATCAAGTAATCCAGAAACCTGCTGATCGGCATATTTGTAATAGTGTACAAATGATTGAACTCAACCTGGTATTGATTCCAAAGCTCTTTTTTATATTCATTCTCCAGTGACTCCTGTGAAGCCGGAAGAAAAGCTCCAACAGGATTATAGACAAGATTAAATATTAATCCCGAATCGGCTTTTCCATAACCCAAAGCATTCAATTTTTTTATCACTTTTATTGATTTATCGAAAACACCTTCTCCTCTTTGCCTGTCCGTGAAACCGGCTTTGTAAAAGGGAAGTGATGAAATAATTTCGACTTTATTTTCTGCCATAAACTGAGCGTAGTCTTCAAATCCTTTCGAATCAAGAATAGTAAGATTTGATCTGACCATAATATGTTTATTTAATTTTTTAATCTCAGTAACGAACCATTTAAAATCAGGATTTAATTCCGGTGCACCTCCGGTTAAATCAACTACAGGGATTTCCAATGAGTTTAATGCATCCAGGCATAATTTCATTGTTTCGATTGTCATAATTTCTTTGCGATCAGGACCGGCATCCACATGGCAGTGTTTGCAAACCTGGTTGCACATTTTTCCAACATTTATCTGGAAAATTTCGATTTCACCAGCAGTTAAGAATTCCTCCCCGGTAGTTTTGTATTTAGAATCAAAATCAGGAAATCTACTTAGGTTGTTTAAAACTTTTAACTGTTCATTAGCTGCTGAAAGCTGCTCGCCGAAAGCTTTCATACTTTTATGCCTGATTTTCATTTAAATCCTTTGAATAATTATTCGTGACTTCACCATTTTCACATTGTAATTTTTTCATTTACATTTTTCATTTGAATTCCATGAACCAGAGAAGCCCCACCTCTTATAGCACTTGCAACGTGAACAGCCTCAGTCATTTGTTCAAGATCAGCACCCTTCTGAAGTGATTCCTGCGTATAAGCATCGATACAGTAAGGACACTGTATGGCGTGCGCAACGGCTAAAGCTATTAAAGCTTTTTCTCTTTCTGTTAAAGCACCGGCAGCGAAAACAGCTCCATACCAATCTGAAAACTTTTTCCATAATTCAGGTGCGCCTTCAGAAATCTGGCTAAACTTAGGCAAATCTTCAGGCTTATAATAAGTTTCCATTTGTAATCCTTCAATAAGTTGTGAAATAATTAGTAAAAAGTGAATAATACGTGTGGAAAGATATTTAATTTTCTAATCTTATTTATCACAAATTTATAAGATTTATTTTACAGGAATATTGAAATGATAAGTGCCTGACAACATTGAAGATGGCGTATATTCAATAAATAATACTGATTGAAAAATTTAGTTCACCACCTGAAAAACTGAGTCAAGCACAGTTCCATCAACCCATTTAATAATTGCGACGACCTTTTCTTTATTAACTTTTGGTTTTGCTGCAATTCCACCGCAGATCTCATCCACTTCTTTTTTTAAATCATTAATATCAATTACAGGAATAGAAGATCCTTTTATCGCATTAAGTAAATCTTTTCTTTTTGGATTGATACATAAGCCGCGTTCTGTTGCTATAACATCAACTAATTCTCCGGGTGCGCACAGGGTTGTAACCTCATCAACAATGACAGGAATGCGGTCTCTGAAGGAAGGAATTGCAAGTATTGTACATTTTGAATAAAGACAGTTCTGCCATCCACCAATACCGTGAAGCAGGTAACCATCAGAATGGGTAACAACGTTTGCATTGAAGTTCACATCAACTTCTGTTGCTCCGAGTACTACCGCATCTAGTATTGAAGCAAAGTTTCCTTTACCATGAAAATTATAGCTTGTAAATGGGGAGGTATTTACGTGCCCCTCATTTTCTCTCATACTTCTTACACCCTCAAGATCGAATGTTTGTCCGTCAAGTATATAATCTGTCAATCCTTCTTCGAGCATTTGAACAAGATATTTAGTGCTTCCTCCGCGTACAAATCTTGCCTTTACGTTTTTCGCTTTCATCCTATCTTTAAGAAAAAGTGCAAATGCAAGAGCGGTTCCGCCGGCACCGGCCTGGAATGAAAAACCATCCTTCATTATTCCTGCGTCATCAAGAAACTGTGCAACATATTCAGCAATTAAAAGTCTGTCAGGAGATTTTGTTACCTCAGTTGTTCCGGAAACTATTTTTTTAGGATCACCAAGCGAATCAATTTTAACAACGAAGTCTACATTATTTCCTTGTATCTGCCAGGGAACGCAAGGGAATGGAATAAGATTATCTGTAACAACAATAACTCTATCGGCATATTCAGAATCGGCTAATGCGAACCCTAATAACCCGCAGGCAGATGGTCCCCGGTCACCTGTGGCATTTCCAAATGGATCAGCAGTTGGTGAAGCAATTACTGCTATATCAATATGAACTTCTCCGTCCTGTATTGATTGGTATCTGCCGCCATGAGAGCGAAGAACTCCGACGCCTTTCATTTTTCCTTCTGATGTAAATCTGCCGAGTGGTCCATTCATGCTTCCTTCAATGTGATGTATTGTTCCATCTTCCAGGTATTTTATTAAATGTTCGTGAACAGAGAATGATGCACTGGGAAACCAACGGATGTTTTTTATCCCCATTTGTTTAATTGTATCAAAAAGTATGTTTGTCAGAACATCACCATTTCTTAAATGATGATGAGTTGAAATTGTCATCCCGTCTTTAAGTCCGGCTTTTTTTAAAGCTTCCTTTAAATTCTTAACCACTTTATTTCCATCAGGTGGATAATCTATACAACTTCTTATAGAGGTTTGGATTTATTGCCCTTCCGGTTTGTATTTGTTTATTCCTTTAAATGGAATTTGTTTTTCGCCATTTATTTCTGTTGGCACTAATCTGCCAGCCGCATTTTTTACTAATTTCATTTTCTACCTAATTAATAATTTAATGGAACGCTGATTGAACAGATTCTACTGATTAGAACAGATCAGTATTAATCTGTTAGATCAGTTTTATCAGCGTGCTATTTATTCTCTTTCCAGTTTTTGTTCAACAAATTATTTATAATGGCAAGATCGATTGTCCGTAACGCTCTTTTTACTACAGGAGGATCAATCATTTTACTTCCGAGAGATACAACTCCTAATCCTTTCTTTTCTGCTTCTTCAAATGCTAAGACTATTTTCTTTGCTTTATCGATTTCTTCGACAGTCGGCGCAAAAGCTTCGTGAACAATCTGTATCTGACGCGGGTGAATACATCCTTTTCCTTCAAACCCAAGAGCTTTAGCTTCAATTACACTTTGACGTAAACCCTCCATATCACCGACATCAGAAAAGACTGTATCAATAGCCTGAATGCCGGCAGCTTTTGCGGCATTGATTAACATCTGGCGCGCAAAAATACTTTCTTTACCTTCATTCGTCCTTTGTGTTCCGATATCCGCTGTGTAGTCTTCAAGTCCTATTGCCAGAGCACAATTATGTTTTGATGCAGAGGCTATTTCAAAAGCCTTAATTACACCGAGTGCGCTTTCAATTATCGGCATAAAATAAATATCATTCTTTACTTTATACTCGAGCTTTAGTCTATTTACTTCCTTTTCAATTTGATTAACCTGATCCGCTGATTCACACTTTGGAATTAAAATTACGTTAACATTATGGGGAACAATATATTTTAAATCCGCGCAGCCTTCGGGTAGTTGATTTATTCTCACCATTCTTTCAGCACCGTAAAAATCAACAGAGCGGAGAGCATTTCTAACAATTAATTGTGCCGCTTCTTTTTCTGAAGGAGCAACGCTGTCTTCAAGATCAAGAATAATTCCATCAGGTTTGTGTAACCCCGCATTGATAAAAAACTTTGGCTCATTTCCCGGCAGATACAACCGGCTTCTTCTTAATTTATCTTTTGATGTATTATATCGATTTTTTTTACCTGACTTGCCGGCAGGCAGGTTGAATGGAAGAAGATATTCTGTAATTGTTTCCGGCATCAGTTTTTTAATTGCCATTTCAAAACGGGCTGCAATTGTAAAAGGTAATGCGCCACTATCTTCCATTAAAATTTCTGCGTGTTTCAAATTAAAGAACTTACACATTTCATTAATCTGCTTTTTAATGGAATCTCCGTACATTACATTTACCTTACTTTGCAGATTGATTTTTATTCCCCCTGAATTTTTCTTTTCTATTTCGAAATAGCAATCAGAACGGATTGTATCGCCGCGTTTACCTGCAGATGATTTAGTTATTTGTTGATTCATTTTTTAACTTTTCTATAATAAAGCAAACAATTGAAAAAAAACTATTATACGATCAGTTTATCCATGAACTCTCTTGCAGTAAGCTCTTCACTCCTGAAAATTAAATCTTTAATTTCTTTTTGTCTTTCTGGAATCAGAATTTTATCAGAGAGGGCATTGAATTTATTTTCAATATCTTCCATCGTCATAGGTTCACGCGGATCTCCTTTAGGATATTCAAGATATTCTGAAAACTCTTTCCCGTCTTTAGTTTTTAAAACGACTTTACTCGGCTGTTTATCAGGGAACATTTTTTCAAATTCAATAGAAGGTTCGCCTTTTATTTTATCAATAACTTCCCAGATTCTTGGATCTTTCATCTTTTCATCAGAGAATGATTGAGTAGTAATTTTATGATCAACCAATGCAACGGCTATGCAGTAGGGGAGAGAGTGATCCGCAGTTTCTCTGGATTCAGGCCGATACTTGTGAGGATCAAATAAAATATCGTAAGCCTGTGCAAGTGTTGTTAAGGTTACAGTTTCAATCTGATCAAAAGTGATATTGTTTTTAGTTACAACATTTAAAGTTGCAGAAATATGAGTATGAGTTAAAGCTTCTGTCGGAAACGCTTTCATTCCACACTCTAAAATTTTATAATTTTCTCCTAAACCCCCTGTAAGTTTCTCAATATTCCATTTCCAATCTGAAACTCCATCTCTTCCATGCATTTTAACCGGATTTACATTTTGCTCTTTCGCATTCCATCCAAGGAAAGTATCCATAAATCCTTCTTTACCTTCAAATACAGCTTCAGTTCCGGTGTATCCTTTCTGCGCCATTAAAGCAGCAAAAACTCCGGACTGAACAGCCATAGGATCCACTGTATTTTTCATCATTGTAAGTTTTCCTGCTGTAGGACAGCCGATCGTATGATTGTGACTTCCGCTTATTCCAATTGCATTCACCAATTGATCAACATTTAATCCGAGTAATTTTCCTGCAACTATTGGTGATACGAACTGAGTCAGAGTTGCGTGGTGCCATTTCCTTTCGCGGATTCCCGGTATTGCGAATTCGCATAATCGCTGTTCAAATTCATAAGCAAGTACTATTGCAACAATAACTTCTTTCATTGTTGTGCCAACCATTTCAGCAACGGAAAGCGCAGCGGGAATTAAATCAGATGGATGAGAAGGATCTTCCCTCCAGTAAATATCATTAAAATCCTGTGCCCGGATCATTAATGAATTTACAAGCGTTGCATTTACAGCAGGAATTTTATCACCGAAACCAATTAAAGTTGCTTCCGGTTTGCCGCCCATTTCTGTATAAATATCTCTAAGAATATTCACATCTTTTGTCTGATATCCACCGAACGCACAACCAATAGAATCGTATAAAAATCTTTTTACTTCATTAACCACTTCAGGTGGAAGATCTTCATATTTTAAGCTGACTGTAAACTCTGCTAATGTTCTGGAGATTGATTTTGGCATAAGATTTTTCTTTTTAATTCTTGACGGTATTAATTTTGGATTTTATCATATCCCAATTAACGTTTTCTATTCTACTAGAAATTTTTTTAATAGTCTGATTAGTATCCCAATTATTGATTAAATGAGATGGAAATTTAAATTTAATATTTTCTGCATTTGGATCAATTAGTACTAAATTGTTTGATCGATTATTTAACCAATTAAATATTTTTTGATTAATTCCTCTATCATTGAAACCATATCCAGCAATAATCAAATTATTAGAAGAGTTAAGAATTTTATAAAAACGATAATACAGCTCAAGATACAAATCCTTAATATAATCAGACATCTTATTATGAGTTCCGATTAAGAGCAAAGCGTTATTAATAGTATCAAATCTTTCTAACAAATCAATGGGGAATTTACTAATTCTATTATCTTCCCAACTCTCTTGGTCATAATACTGCCAATTTACAGAACCATGAATCTTGTATAGGTTCACTTTATTTTTTGTATCAAATGAATACGGATCCCAAATATCTATCATTTCCTCATTTTTTCGGAAGCCATCATTGTAAGAAATATTTTTTAATTCGAAGTTCTGTTCTAACACAATATCATGATTTAATGTAAAAATTTCAAAAGAGCTAATATTGTTATCAAGAAATGATTCATTTAAAAATTTTAATCCCTCAAAAGATTCAGCCTTCTTTGATAATAGTTTGGCTACAACCTGCCTAATAAACATTTTTGATTCACTAAGTAATCTGTTCATTTCAAATGAAGCTTCAAGCATTGGATCAAGTGGGGATAAAAGACTTTTAATTTTTGGTTCAAACTCAGTAAATAGATATTTGAAAGCGGGGTTTCCATCTTTTTGATAGAAATTATATTCGACAAAATCTAGTAGATAGAAAATATCTTCATAATTAATTTTTCTTTCCTCGATATTGTAATAATTCTGTATTTCATTTTTAAGTGATGTCAAAAATGATTGTACACGATTGGGAATATCATTATACAGCGACCAACTAGTTTTTTTTGGGTCATCGAAATAGAAATTCTCTGCACTACCTCGGCTTATTTCTTTCGATTCAAGAATTATTTGAGTGATCGTATCCGTACTTGGAATTTTTGCTGGAATAGATATCCCTGCTCCAAATAAAAAAGTTATTCTAGAATTATTTTTATTGAATTGATTTGCTGATATCATTTTAAATTAAAGATTCTTCTTTACCCACTCCTCTAAACCGCCAAAAACAATTAGTTCCTGTGCAGCAACACCAACAGGATCAATCGGATAGGTTTTATCTTCGACTTTAATTTTTGATTTTGAAAAATCTATTTCTGCGGTTAATCCTGTTTTGACTGTTAAATTATCTCTACCGAATTTTGTTTTTAATTCATTAACCAATTTCCGACATTCTATAATTAAAAATCCGTTGTTCAAAGCATTTCGTTTATATGTTTCACTGAATGAACCGGCAATTACTAATTTAATTCCTTTATACTTTAAAGCTGTTGCAGCCTGCTCACGTGAAGAACCTGTTCCGAAATTAAATCCGCTGATTAGAACATCACCTTCTTTTACAATCTTTGCAAATTCCGGATCATAATTTTCCATAACAACTTCCGACTGCTGTTTAGGCGTGAAGTCATCGATGTAAGTGTATTTACCCGGAAAGATTCCATCAGTATTTAAATTGTCCTGGTTGCAAAAAATTAGCTCTCCTTTCAAAACTTTAGGGAAACCATCAATCACTTTTACATCTTCTGCACTCACCATTTTGCTTTTCATTAACCTTTATCTCTCCAAGAATTTTCTGATTCTTTTCAGCCCATTGGTAGGAGATATTTCCAGCAATTGCTGACGAAGCTACAACAGCAGGTGAAGCAAGATAAGCTTTAGCGTTTGGTGAGCCCATTCTTCCTTTGAAGTTTCGGTTTGTAGCAGAAATTCCAACTTCACCATCTTCAAGAAGTCCAACTCCAAGTCCGATACAAGGTCCGCAACCGGGAGGAAGGGGAATGGCACCGGCTTCAATTAATGTCTGCCAATAACCCTGTTTTTCACTTTCAGACTGGACTTCGCTTGATGCGGCAGCGATATAAAACTGAACTCCTTCCGCAACTTTTTTCCCTTTTACAATTGCAGCGGCTTCTGCCAAATCGTCAACACGACTATTCACGCAGGAAACAAGGTAAGCTTTATTTATTTTTACATTATTAAGTCCCGAAACAGGAGTCATAGTTTTAACAGTATTTGGTCCTGAAACAAGAGGTTCAATTGTAGATAAATCAATCGTTAATTCTTTTGCAAAAAATGCGTCATCATCTGCCTGCGGGATATTTTTTTCTAATTCATTTATATGATTTAAATTCATTCTTGGATGTTTTCCGTTTCCGTCAACATCAGAATTAACTTTTTCCAATCCTCTTTTTGAAATAAATTCCGCTCTTTTTTTCAGCCAGTTAATTGTTCTTTCATCGATAATGAAGACTCCAGCCAAAGCACCCCATTCTGTTGTCATATTTGAAATTGTAAGTCTTTCTTCTATAGAAAGATTTTTAATTCCTTCGCCGGTAAATTCAATTGCATGATTCAAAACTTCATCATTATTAAAGAAACCGCACAAAGCTATTATCAGATCTTTACCGGTGACACCTTTGCTTAATTTTCCTTTTAATTCAACTTTTGCAATCGGAGGAACCTGCCACCACGTTCTTCCCGTTGCCCAGATTGCAGCTGCATCAGTTCTTACAACAGGAGTTCCAAGACAGCCAACTCCGCCATACATATTTGAATGACTGTCTGAAGCGACTGCCATTGTTCCCGGCCAGGCGTATCCTTCTTCAACCATAATTTGGTGACCTATACCCCGACCTGCAGGATAAAAATCTGCTCCCATACTTTTTGAGAACTCTTCAATTTTCCTGTACTTCTCAAGATTTTTTTCACTCTTATCCTGAACATTATGATCCAGTGTATGAACAACTTGTCTTGGGTTTGCAAGTTTAGTTGCGCCTATCGATTTGAATTTAGGAATTACCGCGCCGGTATTATCGTGTGTCATAACATAAACAGGACGTATTGATAAATAATCACCAGCGTGAACTTGCTGATCCGAATCTAAACCTACTGCATATTTTTGTGCTATTTTTTCAATTAAGGTTTGAGACATAATTGTTTAATGGTTTTATTGTTAAATGGTTAAATTGATTTCGCTATCTCTTATCAAATCTTCAATTTTTTATTTGTAAACAGAATCAAACTGTTAAGTGACTTAGGTAGCTTTATTAATTCCGAGAATATTTTTGAATATTGTTCTTCATCTAATAAATTTCTTAAATGAGATTTTTCATTCCAATCTAGTGACTCATATAAAGAACCAAAACTATATCTATAGAATTTAATTTTATCTTTTTTTGAGTACCTTCCAAAACCTTCCGCAATATTAGCTGAAATTGAATCAACTGCTTTAACAAATTGTTTGCCAACGGTATCTTTAGTAAAATAATCCCATCTTAAAATTATATCCCAAACATAATTGCTCAGTTTAAAAGCAATCTTATAAGCTTCAATATCATTAAGCTTCAAGAACTTTTTATTTTCCATTTTACCCTTTTTATAACAATTAAACAATTTAGCAGTTAATCAATTGACTACGCTTTAAACGGTTCAAATGAAACAAAATCTGCATGATGGACAATTATCGCCTCCACACTTCTTTTAGCCAGATCACCTTCTTTTGCGTGATATGCAATTATATGCTGAACTTCCGCAGGTAAGCCAAAACGATCTGCAATTGCTACTCCGCTAAACGGATGTCGTAATAACTTGCCGGCTTTACTTGTAGTTAATTTGCCATCAACTTTATCATATTCCAGAAGTTTGCCGACATCAATTAATATTGCACCAGAGATAAGTAAATCCATATCGATTTTAATTTCATCTTTAAAATTTTCTTTCATTCTTTTTGCAATATCAACAGACAACTGAACGGCAGTTCTTTTATGATTTATAAAAGAAATGTTGCAATCTTTTATAAGAAGCGAAAAAGGAATCACTTCCAAATCCTCAACAGAAAGCACACTATTCTCTATTGCATAAATCCAGCACTGAATAGTTTTCTCACGCAGTTCTTCATTTTTTATCCAATTTATTTCCGGCCAGATGCCTAAAACTTTATTACGCATACAACTCCTGTTTTATTGAGTTATTAATTCCTCTTTCAATTCTTTTGGTTTTTTATTTAATAATACTGAATATGATTTTATTCCAAGCAATATTGCTAGTAAAAACAAAAGAACTGAGATGAAAGACAACACATAATTATCGTTCGAAATATTGGTATAGAACAACATTCCTAATGCTGTAAGTGTTACACCGAACATAAATATCATAGGTATAAGTACAAAAAGGTAATTCTCTTTTAAGTTGGCTACCCAAACTGTTATGGCAAGTAATGCAAGAGCTGCCAAAAGCTGGTTAGCACTTCCGAACACAGGCCAGATTGCCATTGTTTGTCCGCTGAAGGTGAGTGCGGCTCCGAACAGAACTGTAACAGTGGTTGCCGCAAACCGGTTCTTTACAAGAAATGACTGCTCTTTACTTCCACTAATTTCAAAAAATTCCTGGAATGTATATCTACCAAGTCTTGTGGCAGTATCAAGTGAAGTTAGCGCAAAAGCCGCGACAGCCAAAGCCACAAAATTAGTTGCAGTTGCAGCGGTTACTGAGAGAAACGGAATACTTTCTATAAAATTTGCTACTCCGATTGAAAATGCTGTGACAGGACCTTTACTTATTAATATCTCTGTGAACTGAGAACCGCCAAGCGCTGACACAGCTATTAATGCGAGAACAGCAAGAACACCTTCTATCAGCATTCCGCCATACCCGATAAGTTTCCCATCAGTTTCTTTATTTAGTTGTTTAGCTGTTGTCCCGCTCGCAACAATAGAATGGAACCCGCTTACTGCACCACAGGCAACTGTGACAAATAGAGCAGGGAAAAGGTACCCAACCTTGTCAAGAGAAAATGTTGCCACGGCAGGAATATTCATGTTGGGAGAAGCATAAAATATACCGACTATTCCACCAATCATTAAAGCATAGAGAAAATATGAGTTTAAATAATCGCGGGGCTGTAATAAAATCCACACTGGAGTTACTGAAGCAATAAAAATATAACCAAAAAGAATTAACTGCCACGTTAGTTTTGTTAAATGGAGAGGAAACATCTCGCCTAATGGTATGCAGGAAAACAATAAGACAACGCCCACAATCGAGGCAATCCATAAAGGAATTTTTAATCTGTATATAGATAATCCAAATAAAATTGCAAGCAGCATAAAAAGAATCGATGAAGTGCCGGCTGCAGGAATACTGGTAAATGTATCCGCAACAATTATTGTAAAAACCGCAATCACAAGTACCAGAGTTGCCCATGCAAATATGAGAAATAATTTTTTCCCGCTGATACCGATATATTTTTCAATAATAAACCCGATAGATTTTGATTGATGTCTTATAGAAGCGATGATCGTTGTATAATCATGAACCCCGCCGATGAAAACAGCTCCGAACAAAACCCATAAATACACCGGAATCCAACCAAAGCCGGCAGCAATTACTGGTCCCACAATTGGTCCTGCTCCGGCGATAGATGCAAAATGATGACCAAGTAATACGGGAGATTTTGCTGGAACATAATCAACACCATCATAAAGTGTGTGGGATGGTGTTTCTGTATCGGGATTAATTTTTAATTTGTTTGATATGAATTTACCATATAAACGGTATGCTACAGCATAAAAGACAATTGCAATTAGGATTAATATTATTCCGTTCATAAGTATACCTCCCGGATATATGTATAAACTTCCTGTAAAAATTAATATTCGGTTTATAAAGCGGCTATTACAGCATCAGTCATTTGCTGAGTTGTTGAAGCTCCGTATTTAAAAACTTCAGCATTGCCCTTCAACTTCATCATATCATAGGTTTTCACTTTTCCTTCCTCTATCACTCTCGCTATTGCTTTTCTTATCTTTTCGGCCTTATCATTTTCGCCTATGTGGTCAAGCATCATACAGGCACTAAGAAACATTGCAATCGGGTTTACGATTGAAGGATTTAATTCCTGATATTTCGGAGCTGAACCATGAGTTGGTTCGAAAACCGCAACCTCTTCACCAATGTTTGCACTGCATGCAAAACCAAGTCCACCGACCAATCCGGCAAACCCGTCACTAATAATATCACCAAACATATTCTCGGCTACAACCACTCCATAAATTTCCGGATTTTTTGTAAGCCACATCATTTGTGCATCGATGTTTGTATCCCATAATTCAATTCCGGGAAATTCTTTTGCAATTATCTTCGCTTCATTAACCATCATTCCTGATGTTTCTCTAAGTACATTAGGTTTTTCACAAACAGTTACATTTTTGTAGTTGTATTTTTTTGCGTATTCAAACCCGGCCCGAATAATTCTCTGGCAGGCCTGACGTGACATTATCCTGGTTGAAATTGCAAGGTCTTCACCGGGAACATTCTTAAATGCTTTCATCTTTGGATGTGATTCAAAAGCTTCTCTTACAGATTGAGGAGGGTTTGTCCATTCAACACCGGAATATAAACCTTCAGTATTCTGTCTGAAAATAACAGCATCCACAAGCGGTTCTTCAAATCCGCCTTTTGCATCTCTTCTTATAAAGTTCAACGGATTACCCTTAAAAGAACGGCATGGTCTGATACATAAATCAAGTTTAAAATGTTGTCTCAATCCAACAATAGGACTGAAGTAAACAAATCCTTTATTTTTTAGAGAAGGATCAAGTTCTTTTGCTGCTGCATCTTTTGGTTTTGAAGTTATTGCACCGAACAGACCAATTTTATATTTCTCCAGAAGATCAATAGTTCTTTGAGGAAGAGCATTACCTTCTTTACACCAAAAATCCCAGCCAATATCCCCATGAATATAATCTGCTGCAAATCCGATTGCATCCAACACTCTTATTGCTTCAGGCAATACAGTTTTTCCAATTCCATCTCCCGGTAGTGAAACTATTGTTCTTTTCATACTAGAAATTTCTCCAAAATATTGAACAAAAACAGTGCTTAAAATTAGAGAATACTTGCAAGCTAAGCAAACAAAAATGGATACTTAAACCCTGTTTGCTTCAATAGTTAGTTATTATTTAATGTGGAATAAAATTTGACCATATATACAGGTTAATGTTGAATATTACGGCATTATCATTAAATAATAATATTCAGGTAATTATTGAGGTGAATTTTACTTTAATTGAAGAAAAATTTACGAAATATTGAAAATGACCTGGAAGATCTCAATAAAATTCAGATCCTGCTTCAGAAATTAATCAATCAAGATCTTAATTCTGAAATTAGTTCTCCAATCATTAAGGAATTATCGGAGACAATTGAATATTTCCGTGAAGCCTTTATTGAATTTAACCTTGTTACTCAGGCTTCAATCGATGTAATTATCAGACTTTCTGCGACCGGTAAAATTATTTATATAAGTCCCTCCTGCAAAGAACTTTCCGGCTATGAACCATATGAAATTATCGGGAAATCTTTTACCGAATTTGTTCCGGGATCAAAGATTTATGAATATACAAAACTTCTTCTGGGATTATTCAGAGGCAGGAATGAAGTAATTTTCCAGATAGAAATAATGCATAAAAATGGCAGATGTATTCCCGTTGAAATTAACGGTAGAATAATTGAAATAGGAGGAAAATTCACTGCACAGGGGACAATGAGAGATATCAGTTCCAGAATAGATTCACAGAAAAAGCTTACAGATTCAGAAAATACGTTCCGCACAGTATGGGATAAATCATCAGAGGGAATGCTGCTTACAGATGAAGATGGATATATCTTCATGTGCAACGAAGCTTATGCAGAAATGATCAGCAAGCACAAAAGTGAGATTGAAGGCACAATACTCTCAACTCATTATGATGATCTGACGGGCAAAGAAGCACTTGAACAGAATAAAAACCTGTTTAAGGAAGGGTCATTTCATTCAGAACTTGAAACCAGGGTAAGACTCTGGAACGGAATGGTAATAGATCTTGAAGTGTCAAATACTTTTATCGACAATCTTAACGATAAAAAGTATTTGCTTAGTATTTTGAGAGATATTTCTGAAAGAAAATCCAGTGAAATACTGCTTAAAAAGAAGGATCGTTTATTACAGGGAATAGCAGAGGCAACTAAGACAGCTATCTCACAGGTTGAAATAAACAGCGGTTTATCAAATGCATTGAGAATTCTTGGAATCGCAGCTGAAGTGGATAGAGTATATATTTATAAGCATCGTGTCGATGAAGAAACCGGGGAAATGTTTGTCAGTAATCTTTATGAATGGTCATCGGTAAATTCAGAATCACAGATTCAGGATCCAAAGCTGCAGAAGCTTTCTTATTCTCGATTTGCATCGTTAGAATTTTATCAAAATTTTGAAAAAGGAAACTCGCTTAAATTTTTAATAAAAAAACTTCCACCGAGCGAAAGGGTTGTTTTTGTCGATAGAAACATAAAATCTATTCTTCTTGTTCCGATAATGATTGATGGAAATTACTGGGGATTTATAGGTTTTGATGATTGCTCTACGGACAGGATTTGGAATGAAGATGAAGAATACTTTCTTTCGACTATGGCTTCAACTATAGGTTCAGTAATAAAAAGAGACACTGTTAACAGTGAACTCGTGAAGAAAAATGCCGAATTAGACAGAGCCTTATTTGAAGCGGAAAATGCTGCAAGAATTAAAAGTGAATTCCTGGCATTAATCAGTCATGAAATCAGAACTCCTATGAATGGTGTGATTGGTATGACCGGGCTTCTCCTGGATACCGATCTATCAGATGAGCAGAAAGAATATGTAGAATCAATTCGTTTAAGTGGAGATCAGCTTCTTGTAATTATTAATGATGTGCTGGATTTTTCTAAAATTGAATCAGAAAAACTGGAGTTGGAATACAATCCTTTCAATCTTAGAAATTGTATTGAAGATTCTCTTGATTTGCTTTCCACAAGGGCAGCTGAAAAGAAACTTGATATGATCTATTTTATTGATCCTGACTGTCCTTTGACTATTAAAGGCGATGTTACCCGCATAAGACAAATTCTTACAAATCTTTTGAGTAATGCAGTTAAGTTTACTGAAGAAGGGGAAGTTACTATTTCTGTTTCGGCTTTGCACATTGATAAAGATAAATATGAAATAAAATTTGCCGTAAGAGATACCGGAATTGGAATTCCCGAAGATAAAAAACATAAACTATTCCTGGCATTCTCCCAACTCGATGCTTCAATAAACAGATCATACGGTGGTACAGGACTTGGACTTTATATCAGCAAAAAAATTGCCGAGTCAATGAATGGTAAAATGTGGATGGAGAGTAAAATAAACCGCGGGAGCATTTTCTCTTTTACAATTATCACTGAAGCAGTTGAATTCGAATCAAAAGATTCTAACCAAAGTTATGATGAACTTGAAAATAAGAAAGTTTTAATCATTGATAATAATGAAATATCATTAAAGAGTATTACAGAACAGTTATTATCGTGGAACATGGTGCCTATCCGTACAACTTATCCGCAGGTTGCTTTGGATTTACTTCAGAACGATGAATTTGATATCGCCATAGTTGATCAACATATGCCTTTAATGGATGGAATTTCATTAGCAGAGAAAATGCGAAAATTAAAAAATGGTGAAAACCTTCCCATAGTACTTTTAAGAATGATGGCAACAAATAACAGCAAAGTTAAAAAGAACAGCCAAAATCTGATGACGTTTATGAATAAACCCGTGAAGCATCAACTCCTGAGAGATATACTTAGAAAATTATTAAACAAGCAACCTAATATTATTAAATTACCTGTCCTGGAAACAGCATCACTTGCAAAGCTATATCCACTGAAAATTTTACTTGCTGAGGATAATATTGTTAATCAGAAAGTAGCTTTAAAAATGCTTGAGCGGCTGGGTTATTACGGAGATGTTGCTGTTAATGGACTTGAGGTACTGGATGCTGTTCAAAAGATCCGGTACGACCTGGTTTTCATGGACGTGTATATGCCTGAAATGGATGGCCTTGAAACTACTAAATTAATTATAAATGCAATTCAAAGAGAAAATCAGCCTGTGATTGTTGCTATGACTGCAAATAATATTGAAGAGAAAATTGAAGAATATTTTAAAGCCGGTATGAGTGATTTTCTTCAAAAACCTCTGAGAGCAGAAACTCTACGGGATTGTTTACTGAAATGGGGAGAAAAAAAATCTAAAAATAAAATTGAGGAAGAGTACCCGGAAAGAATCAAAATTATTAATGAAGAAAAAATAAGCTTTCTTCAGGAAATCGAATCTTCAGAAGATGCGCTATTCCTCATTGATCTGATTGATGTATATATAGCAGAACTACCTAAAACAATTGGTAATATTAAAACAGCTATCGAACTTGAAGATTCTAAAGGGTTACTTTTTAGTTCGCACAAACTAAAAGGAAGTAGCCTGACTCTTGGAATGGATTCAATTTCAGAAATAAGTATAAAATTGGAGAATGCAGCTAAAGCGAAAATTTTCAACTGGGATGTAAAAAGATTGGGAAAAGAACTTTCAGATAAGGTTGAAATTGTAGCTAAAGAACTCGAAATTATCAGGGAGAAATACAATAAATTAATAAATCAAACCTGATACAGTAATTGTCTAAGAAAAATAAAGCTCCATTTAACAGAACACTCGAAATACTTCCGGGGGAAGAAAAAAAATTAAAATCTTCAATACTCAAAATAGATTCCCCGGTTTCCATAAATGAAATAAAAAATAAAATAATTAATCAGGATTTATTTTCTGCTATCGATCTCCTGCCGGATTCTTTCGTCGATCTTCTCTTTCTCGATCCTCCTTATAACATATATAAAAAATTTAATACCAATTCATTTAACATTACAGATTCTGATGAATACCAGGATTGGATGGACACATGGTTAAAAAAACTTCTTCGGCTTCTTAAACCTGATGCTTCAATTTATATTTGCGGAGACTGGCGCGCTTCTTCTGCAATTTTTAAATCAGGTTCTAAATATTTCAAATTACAAAACAGAATTACCTGGGAAAGAGAGAAGGGAAGAGGCGCAAAAAAGAACTGGAAAAATTGTTCGGAGGACATCTGGTTTTTTACTTGTTCATCAACTTATACGTTCAATATTGAAAATGTAAAAATGAAAAGGCGGGTTTTAGCGCCTTACAAAGAAAATGGTAAACCTAAAGACTGGATTGAAGATAAAGAATCTAATTACAGAATTACTTTTCCGTCAAATATATGGAATGACATTACGATTCCTTTCTGGTCTATGCCGGAAAATACAGATCATCCTACGCAAAAGCCTGAGAAACTTTTAGCCAAAATAATTCTTGCAAGTTCAAATGAAGGAGATATGATATTTGATCCATTCCTTGGTTCGGGCACTTCTGCTGTTACTGCCAGTAAACTCGGAAGAAACTTTTGCGGCCTTGAAATAGATGAATACTTTTGTTTACTGGCACAAAAACGCTTGAACCTTGCCAGAACAGAAAAATCAATCCAGGGTTTCAGTGACGGATTGTTTTGGGAAAGAAACACCTTATCCGAGCAGAAAAAAAATAAGAATAATAATTCTGAAAAAACTTGATATAGAAGTAATAATTTTAAAAATTTACACCTCGAATTTATTAAATGATAAAGAAATTTTCCGGGTACTGTTAACAAGTTAATGCCCAACTCCGTCAGGTCCGGAAGGAAGCAGCGGTAAGCATGAAGCTTGTGTAACGGCTACCCGGTTTTTATATCAGAATGTTGCTGAGGGGATCAGGAATTCAAGGTACCCTTTTGAAAAATTAACCTTTCCGTTAAATGATATCTTAGCAATCGTTGCTTTTCTGAAATCAACAAGAGCTCCATTCGAAGAAATCAAATTGGAAACGTGTTCGGATAAATCAGGCTGATGTCCAACGATTAGAATATTATCTCCTCCGAGTGAATTAACTAATTCAATCAGATCTTTTGTATAACTACCTGCTGATAAAATAGTATCTTTAATTATTTCTCCTTTGTATTCAAAACATTCAGCTATTAACTCAGCAGTTTCAACGGCTCTCAGATAGGGAGAAGTACAAATAAAATCGAGTGTTTTCATGAAATAAATCCATCGGATGGCTACACGCTTTATCCTGTCTTTACCATCCTTTGAAAGTCTTCTATCACTATCTTTTTTACCGGGCTGCATTTTTTCCGCGTCTGAATGTCTTACAAGATATAGATTCATTTTTCCTCTTCGTAATTCACAAAAATTATATCAATAAAATTATGAAAATTCATTAGATCCTTATTTAGGTTTTTACCTTCCTTTGAAACAATTTTTTTATCCCATTCATCTTTTGATTTCAGAGATACTTCACAAAATAACTCGTACTTCTGATCAAGTAGCAGATTACTTTCCACCTTTGCAGCACTTATTTTCCCACCGGCAAATTCACTTAAAATTTTGAGTGTATAGTTAACAAAGTGTTCAGTTATTTTTATATCATCTGATCTTTTAAGGAACATTAACATTTTATACATCAGCAGTCCATTGAAAAAGAATTAATGAGATTCTGGTAATCCAGTTTATAAGTATCATATGTGGTCTTTAGTGTTTGTAGTACTAATAAATATTTTTCATTTTCACAGCTATATTCAAAAAACTGATAAAAATATTTTCCCCCGGAAATTTTCTCGCTAAATCTCACTGTGTAATTTCCTGAGGACACGTTAACAAGAGGATACTTTATAAAATTTTCAGTGGAAGAATTCTGAGGAATTTTTATGATAGAAATTTCAGCACCATAATGATTGTTGATAAACTTTGTTCCATTCATTGGCTTTCTCAAAAGGGAAATTATTTTTACATTATCTACCTCATTCCATTCAGATGTAAGCGGCAGTGAAAAACTTCCCATTTTATGTTCAGTAGTTTTATCTTTTACTACGACACCCATTTGTTTTAACAGTGAGTTCCTGTCAATTATCTGGGGTTTATCAGTTTCTAAATTAATTTTATCTATTTCAGTAATTACCAGGGAATCAAAAACAGCTTTCTCGCTTAAATAACTTTTCGTGCTGTTATCAAACAGGAAAGTATCCTGCTCTGTAATAAGTCCACCCAAACCGGCATTGTAAATTTTAGTGAGTATTTCTTTCTGATCAATCTTTAGTATTTCCTGGTTAAAAATAACTCCGGGCTCTTTTAACTTAATAAATGATCTGAATGCAAGTTCAGCATCACCGTTATAATCAAGTGAATATAGTGAAAGACGTTTCAATTCAAGGATTCCTTTTGAAATGAAGTTTTCCTCAACCTTGATGAATTGCTTCCCATCATTTGTTATCGGAACTTGAGTTAGATTGCCACTTAAAGATTTATCGAGCAGAAGAATATTGTAATCAGAATCAAAAATGACAAACCTATTATATATCGGATTCGGATATTCTGCAAGCACTGTGTAATATTTAAATTTTTTAACGGTTATTGTATCAATTATTATGGAATTGGGTTTGTCTGCCGCAGGAAATATTTTGTCTCTTAATATTAAAAGTTTCTGATCGGTTGTATCTTTGCCTGCAATTATCTCCGGAATCACTTTAGCCAGATTCAGATTTTTCATAGTATTTCCGCTTCTGAATAAATCGCAGGATGAAAACAGAGTTAGTACCGCAAAAGCAAGAAATAAGGACTTGTTCATTCAATAAACCCGGATTAATTGAATACAAATGTATAAAAAATATTTTTGATTATTTTCTTTAAGAGTTTATATTTCTTTTCGAATTTAAACTAAAACACAAGATAATAAACGCGGTATCTTTTGAAAATAATCTTAGTTTTTCTCTTACTTACAATAGCCTGTTTTCCACAAAAGATAAATACTTCATCTATTGCTCTGGAAGATATTAACTTTTCTGTAAAAGTAAGTGAACTTCCGGATTCAATTCATGCCGTAATTCTAAAAATCAGTTCCGAAAAATATTCAGAAAGTTTCAGGTTCAAGGTTACTAATGGGAAAGTAGATACTTCTGTCTCCCTGAATCAAACCGGGGATTTCAAGATTTCTCTTGAAGGTTTCAGTACGAAAACAAATATCAGAGTTTTACCAGGTATCCTGAGTATTCTTCCACCTCTAATTGCAATTATTCTTGCTTTAATATTCAGACAAGTTGTTGTTTCTTTAATGCTGGGGATATTTCTGGGAACAATATTCATTTATGATTACAATCCATTAACCGGATTCTTAAGACTGATAGATACTTACATCATCAATTCTATTTCTGATTCCTCTCATATCCAGGTTATTGTATTTACGCTTTTATTCGGCGGCGTTATCGGATTAATTTCCAAAAGCGGTGGAACTAGGGGCATAGCAAACCTTGTAACCGGTTTTGCAAAAACAAGAAGGTCCAGTTTGATTGCCACCTGGTTTTCCGGAATATTAATTTTCTTTGATGACTATGCTAATTCACTTGTAGTCGGAAACCTGATGCGACCGGTTACCGATAAAATGAGAATATCCAGGGAAAAACTTTCTTTTTTTGTGGATGCAACTGCTGCCCCTGTTGCAAGTATTTTTATTGTCAGTTCGTGGATAGGATATGAAGTCGGGCTAATCCAAAACGGATTGAATATTGTCGGCTCAACTGAAAATGCGTATGATATTTTTCTTAAGACTATTCCTTACAGATTTTATCCAATTGTTATGCTCATTTTTGTTTTTATGACCGCTGTTTTGCAAAGAGATTTTGGTCCAATGCTAAAGGCTGAACAGAGAGCGGTTAAAGAAGGAAAACTGAATCGTGACAATGCGACAATTTCAAAAGATCTTACCGAAACATCCGATATTTTTGGAAATGAAGAGAAAGCAAAATGGTACAATGGGATAATCCCAATTGCAGTAATTGTTATTGGAACTATTATAGGATTAATTTACACAGGCATTGATTCATTAAAAGCACAGGGAATTACAGAGTATACGGTTAGAAACATTATCGGGAATTCGAATTCTTATCTCGCATTGCTCTGGGGAAGTTTCTCTGCTTGCCTTGTAGCCGCAATAATGATTCTTTCTCAAAAGATTATGACTTTAAACGAAACCATTGATGCATGGTTTCTTGGTTTAAGATCAATGCTTCTTGCCGTAATTATTTTAACTCTTGCCTGGGCAATTGGCAGCATTACGCAGGATATGAAAACTGCAGATTATATTATAAGTATTATAAGTGATACGATTAATCCGCGGTTACTACCTGTTATAGTATTCCTTGTTTGTGCATTAACCAGTTTTGCCACAGGAACAAGCTGGGGGACTATGGCTATAATGATGCCCATTGTTATTCCACTTGCTCACTCAGTTTCGATTTTAAATCATTACGGACCGGTTGATTACGATATTATACTTCATGGAGTAATTAGTTCTGTCCTTGCAGGCTGCGTATTTGGAGATCATTGTTCCCCGATTTCAGATACAACAATCCTAAGTTCTATGGCTTCAGGTTGTGATCATATTGAGCATGTAAGAACACAATTACCATATGCTGTTGTAACTGCATTTTTTTGTATGTTGATAGGAGATATACCAACAGCATACGGGTTTTCCCCATATCTTTCAATCCTGATTACATCTTCTGTTTTGTTGGGGATTCTTTATTTCTTCGGCAGAAAAGTTAAATTTGAACCCTCAGAAAATATCTAATTATCCAAACTTATTTCGATTTTTTGTACAGTATTATCAATCACCATACAACCATGAGGAACAGGTGTAGAAGATTCAATAAACTCCGAAACCGGCAATGTAATTTGAAATTTGGTAATCTTTCGTGAATCTCCTATTGGTAAACCGGAGTGATAAACATTATTAAAATCGATTAATAATTTCGGATTATATGAAATGAAATATTTTCCCGAGTACATTTCTTTGTATTCTTTTTTTAGCTGGTAAGTTAAATCTTCGTTATTTAAATAAGTCAGAGCTTCGTCGGGATTTCCAAATTTTATTTTAACCGCACTGAAACCATTATGAATCAACACTGGTGTTCCTTCTTCTATCTTATTGAAAAGGCTCAGTGCAGTTTCTCTTGATAATCTTATACATCCGTGCGAACTTCTTTTCTTCCCGAGATACTTATAATAACCTCTTCCCTGTAATGCATGAAAACCAATTCCCCAGTTAAAACCCATCCAGTTAAGCATAAGTGTACTATCAAATTGACGTGAGTACCATTTTTCCATTTTTGACTGAATAACATAAAGCCCGGTTTTAGTTTCAACACCATCTTCAAGTCTCTGTGTGCCGGATGAAAGCCCAAACTCAGTTACCGAATCAGTCCTTGAGTATAAATAACCTTTTTGTGTGGATAAATTTACTTCAATGAAATAAGGTTTGAGAGTATAAACTGTATCTCTTAAATACGAAAAATCCATTTTAGGTGATTGGTTTGATATGTTAATAGTTTCCTGTGCAAATATTTCCGGGGAAATCAGTAGAATTGATTGAATAAGAAAAATCCCGAATGCAATTTTCATTTTTGACTTTAACTCTCTTTAAAATACTGGATTAATAGATCAGCTTTTTTCTTACCGATCAGATTTGACAACTGATCGAAAGTTGAATTTTTTATAGCGTTTAAACTACCCAATTGTTTTAACAATATCTGTGCCGTTGAAGGTCCAATTCCTTTTATATCAGTAAGTTCCGTTTTAATTGTACGCTTACTTCGTCTTCCCCTGTGGAAAGTTATTGCGAACCGATGAGCTTCATCTCTTATCTGCTGCAATAATTTGAGACCTGATGATGTTTTTGGAATTGATTCCGGTTCGGAATTTCCAGGAAAAAAAACTTCTTCAAGCCGTTTTGCCAATCCGATTATGTTGTAATTTTCAAATCCGAGACCATCTAGTATTTTTACTGCGCTCGATAACTGTCCTTTACCACCATCTACCATTATTAAATCCGGAAGAGGGGAATTTTCCTCCTCAAGTTTTGAGTATCTTCTTTCGATTACTTCCTGCATACTTGCAAAATCATTCGGGCCATCAACACTTTTAATTATAAATTTTCTATATTGACTCTTCTTGGGTTTACCATCTTCAAAAACTACCATGCTTGCCACAGAATCAGTTCCCTGTAAATTTGAAATATCAAAGCATTCAATTTTTCGCGGGAGCGAGTTTAATCTTAAATCTCTCTGCAAAGCTGATACTGCATAGGTAACTTGTCCCTGGTTCTTCATTTTCTGAAGTTGAATTTCTTTTAATTGAAGACTTGCATTTTCTTTGCACATTTTTACCAGTGATTTCAATCCGCCTCGCTGCGGAATCAATAGTTTAACTTTTCTGTTAGCTTTGCCACTTAACCATTTTTCAAGGGTTTCTTTATCCGAAGGTTCTACCTCAAGTACTATTTCTTTGGGGATTTCAACAAATTCTCCATAATAAAATTTTACTGCTGCGGAATAAATATTACCAGCTTCTTCTCCTATTTCCAGGGATAATCTTAACTGTTTTTTCCCGGTAAGTTTTCCATTCCTGATGTTAAAAACTGTGCAAGCTGAATCTTTTCCTTCAAAAGCTAAAGCTATAATGTCTCTGTCTTCATAATCTTCACTTACAACTTTTTGTTTTGATGAGATAACTGAAAGCTGATCTATTTTATCTCTTATCACTGCTGCATTTTCAAATTCAAGATTTTCCACAGCAGAATTCATTTTTGTTTTCAGTTCTTTTATAAGATCATCAGTTTTACCACGTAAAACTTTAGTAACTTCATTAACCATTTCACCATAATCGTTTTCAGAAATTAGCCCTTCACAGGGACCGTCGCATTTTTTTATATGGTAATCCAGGCAAACCCTGAATTTCTTTTTTTCAATTGCATCCCGTGTAATATTCAGTTTACAGCTTCTGATCTTAAATACCTGGTTAATCATTCTTAAAGATGATTTCATTGTTTTAACTTCAGTATAGGGACCAAAGTATTTTGAACCATCTTTTATGATTCGCCTTGTTGGATATATTCTTGGAAATGCCTCGTTGGTAACTTTAATGTAAGGATATGATTTATCATCCTTCAGGTTAATATTATACCTGGGTTTTAGTTCCTTTATAAGATTATTTTCCAAAACAAGTGCTTCTATTTCATTATCTGTAATAATCAACTCCAGGTCAGAGGTTTTAGATATTAGAGTCTGGGTTTTTATTGATGGAAGATTGTTTTGGAAATAAGTTCTTACCCTGTTTTTTAAATTTTTTGCTTTTCCAACATAAATAACTTTACCATTCTCATTTAGAAACTGGTAAATGCCGGGAGAATTGGGGAGATTTTTTAATTTGGATTCAAGTATTGTATTCATCGTATCCGGTAAAATTTAATAATCAAAATTAAACGATTATTTTATTCTAAAAAAGACGATAATATTTTATAACCAGTGCTTTCTTTTAAAAAAGATCAGCATTCCAATAGCGATTGCAATCATTAAAATCATTACAGCCGGATAACCATACTGTGAGGTTAGTTCAGGCATATTCCATTTACTTGCCTGCGGACTGAAATTCATTCCATAAATACCTGCTATAAATGTTAAGGGAATAAAAATCGTCGATATAATTGTTAATACTTTCACTACTTCATTTAATTTCTGACCTGAATTTGAAAGATAGATTTCAAGCATACCATTTAAGATTTCCCTGTAATTTTCCATTGTATCAATATTCTGCCTGATGTGATCGTAAAGATCACGCAGATATATATAAGTTGATTTTGCTACGAACGGATAATGTTCTCTTTCAATGGAATAAATTATATCGCGCAACGGAGTAACAGCCCGTCTGAGTTTAATTATTTGTTTCCTCATGTTGTGAATTGTCTCAATAGTTGAAGTGCCGGGATTGTATATCAAGTCATCCTCAATATTTTCGATAATTTCATCCATATCCTGCAAAACGAGGAAATAATTATCAACCATGGCATCAAGAAGCCGGTACATAAGATAGTCAGCTCCCATTTTCCTTATTTTGCCTTTGTCACTTCTAATTCGATCTCTTATCAGATTAAATACATCACCTTCGACTTCCTGAAAGGTTAATAGACAATTAGTTTTGGAAAGTACGAATGAAACCTGTTCGATTTTTAATTCTTTAGTTTCATTTTGTATATCAATCATTTTAGTAACCAGGAAAAGATACTTTTCGTAATCTTCAAGTTTTGGAGGATGGTTAACATTTAATATATCTTCCAGTATCAAAGGATGAATTTCAAATATTTCACCTATTTCGGCAAGTTTTTCGACGTCATGTACACCACAAATATTAATCCAGCTTACGTGAGAACTTTCCTTAAAATGCTGAAGTTCACTAACATTGACTATTTCTTTTTCATAAAAGGTCTGTTCGTCATAATCAAAAGTAGTGATCTTCATTTTTGCCATCTTCTGTTCACCAGTGAAAACAAGAGAACCGGGGGGTAAACCATGTTTAATTTTCGAATTACGTTTTGCCGGCATTATTAATCCTTTTTATTAGACCTGAATTAAAGTAAAATAAAAAATATGGAGAAGAAAGTATATCGGGGAGGATTAAAAAATTATTGGCTAATTAATTGAATTTTGAGATCCCCTGTGAAACTAATAAAATTAAACTCAATCTTATCAGCATGCACGCTCTCAAGAATAGCTGAGAATGGTTTTATTTTTTTTGTTAAAACGGTCTGATAAACAAGCCTGCCCGGATTTTCATAAATGCTCAGACTTAACTGTCCCTGGTTAAAATCGTTTAAGGATACATTCAGTGTTGGTCTTGTTCCACTCAATTCAGGATAATCAATAATAGTAGTACTTAGATTATTTGCAGAAAGGAGGAAGGTATATAAAGAACTTGATTTAATCTGTACCGGCTGGTTAATATTTCCTACAGGGTTATCAGGCGAAATAATCTCATCCCGGCAGGATGAAAACAATAAGCTAGTGAAAAATACCAAAGCCAAAGGAATATGGGAAAACAGATATTTCATCTAGTTAAAATATCCTGAATAAAATTGAAGTGATAAAATAATATAATGATTATTTATAAATAAGGTATAACAATCTTGGTTTTATGATAAGTATCACAAATAGTTTGAATAATTGTGGAACATTAAACTTTTAGTATCCAAGGCTAAGACATTTATTTATAAGAAGATATGGTATTATAAATAATGTTATTAAGGATGTGAATAATTAATTTTAAAAACAGAGTAAAAATTTTGTCCAAGTTGGAACTCCTGAATCTAAATATTAAGATATACCAACTATAACGGGAGCATAATTATGTCAGAGGCTTTATAAATCAGGTGAATTCTATCAATCACTATTATAGATTCCTATTTTCAGGTAATTAAGGATTCTAATTTTTGGCATTAGCTATGACATATTAACTTCATTTATAAAAACAAATTAGAAGTGTTATTTATAAATGTCGATTAAATACTCAGATTGTAAAAAGTATTTATATATATTAAATTCGTAAGACTTTACACTGTTAACAGAATTAATGGGAATTCATGTTTGGGAATAAGACTAGAAAGTTGTTTTTAATTTTCTTAACTATTTCAACGATTATCATAATCAGCTTTACTCTGCTAATGAGCAATAGTCTTGCTCCGGAGCATCCTGCCACAAATCTGATTAAGCCGGTTCCACATTTAGATGCATTTGGGTTGCCAACTGATTCTTTAAATATCTTAGAAGGCGTTGTTATTCCCAATGAAACAATTACTTCTATTTTAAAGGGTGCTGGCGTTTCGGACTCCTCAATTCTAAATCTGCATAAGTTCAATAAAATATACAATTTTAAAAAAATTGGAGCAGGAAAGCAGTATAGATTTTATAGATCAAAAAATAAATTGAATAAAGTCAGGTTTTTTGTTTATGAAAAAACCCCTGTTGATTTTATAGTGATTGATTTTACTGATTCGCTGAGTGTTTACCAAGGTAAAAGAAAAATAAAAACAAGAATACGAGAGGTATCAGGAATAATAAATTATTCTCTTTATACTGCATTGGAAAGAAATGCTGCTGATCCCGAATTATTCGTAAAGTTGTCTACAATTTTTGCCTGGCAAATTGATTTTTATCATATTCAGAAAGGTGACAACTTTAAAGTTATTTATGAAGAGCAGTATATAGGAAATAAAAGTATTGGGATTTCAAAAATTATCGGAGCCTTTTTTAATCATATGGGGGAGAATTATTATGCTATCGATTTTAATAAAAATGGTTCAGATGAATATTTTGATGAGAATGGTAAAAGTTTAAGAAAAGCATTTCTGAAAGCCCCGCTTGAATATTCGAGAATAAGCTCTCGTTATTCGCTCAGGAGATTTCACCCTATCCTAAAAAGATTTAAGTCTCACCTCGGAACAGATTATGCTGCTCCCAGGGGAACACCCATAAGAAGCGTGGGAGATGGAGTAATTATCGCAGCAACTTACTCGAGGGGAAATGGTAATTATGTTAAGATCAGACACAATTCTGTTTATACAACACAATACTTACATATGTCTAAGTTTGCAAAAGGAATAAGGAATGGGAAAAATGTGAAACAGGGTCAGATAATTGGATATGTGGGAAGTACTGGTTTGGCAACAGGTCCTCACCTGTGTTACAGGTTCTGGAAAAACGGGGTCCAGGTTGATCCTTTGAAAGAAAAACTTCCTCCATCAAAACCAATAGATAACAAATATATAAATGAGTACAATGTTATCAGGGACAGTGTTATCAGTAAACTAAATCAAATCAAATTTAATGATTCTGAGAATTCTATTATAGCTTCAGGAAACTAAGAATTATTCCTTTTTAAACAATCCTGTGCATAACATCAAAACACTTTCCTCTTCTTATTATGAGTATTTATTCGTTTAATCCCACAAATAGAGAGACGACTCATCCGAATACAGTTTTTTAATTGTCTTTCTCTCTATTCCAATTCTTTTATATATTTAACATTCTGAATTTATTTTATGACCATTCAAGTTTATTTTAACAATTCTATAGGAGCGGAAAATTGTCGTTTAAGAGTGCATTTAGGAGATTCTTTGGGATCAAATCTGAAGAAGAAAAAAATAAGGTTAAAACTCCAAAGGAAAAAACCAGGGATTTCTTTGAATCCCTTTTATTTGCAGGCATAGCTGCTTTTTTTATTATCACCTTTATAATTCAGAATACCAGGATTCCAACCGGTTCTATGGAAGACACTATTCTTGTAGGAGATTTTGTTCTGGTAAATAAATTTATTTACGGATCCTCTTCACCTAAATATATACCATTTACACAGGTTGAAATACCGCATTTTACTTTACCCGCTTTTCGTGATCCTCATCCAAAAGATATTGTTGTATTCGAATTTCCCGGCGGACGAGATAAATTAAAAGCTGATGAGCTCGGAGTAAATTATGTAAAAAGATGCATAGGAACTCCTGGAGACACAATTCAAATAATTGATAAAGTTGTTTATGTAAATGGAAAACAATTCTGGATTCCCACACATATCAAATATCTACAGCCATTTGCAAGACCGCACGGAATGGTTGAACCCAGAATTTTCCCCAGGGGAATGCCGTGGAATGAAGATAACTATGGTCCCCTTATTGTTCCAAAAAAAGGTTACACAATTCCTTTAACCCTGAATAATGTTGAGCAATGGGAAATTACGATTGACAGAGAATATGGTAAAAAAGTTGTGGAAGTAAAAAATGGGATGGTTACTATTGAGGGTAAACCGGTTACATCATATACATTTAAAAAAGATTATTACTTTATGATGGGTGATAACAGGGATGATAGTCTTGACAGTCGTTTCTGGGGATTTGTTGCAAGGGATATGGTTGTCGGAGAAGCGTTTATTACTTTGTTTTCATGGGATCGTGACATTCCATTTTCCGACCTGTTTAAGTTGATCGGTTCAATCAGACTTGACAGGGTTTTAAAATTATTACACTAAAATTTATAGAATTTAGCTGAGGACAGAATACAAATAGAATGGATCTACTTAATATTGAATATGAAAAGTACAAATTAAAAAATGGTCTCGAAGTAATTCTCTATAAAGATAATAACCTGCCTTTGGTTGCTGTGAATATCTGGTACAAGGTTGGTTCGGCAAATGAAAAAAAGGGTAAAACCGGGATGGCTCACCTGTTTGAACACATGATGTTCCAGGGATCAGAAAACGTTCCTAAGGAAATGCACTTTAGGTACATTCAGGAGGCGGGTGGTAATTTAAATGGCTCAACCAACTATGACAGAACCAACTACTACGAGAAACTGCCTTCAAATTTTCTTGAACTTGCACTTTGGCTTGAATCTGACAGGATGGGATTTTTATTACCAGCTTTAACACAAGAAAAACTCGATAATCAAAAAAGCGTTGTTACAAATGAAAGATTAGAAAGATATGATAATCAACCTTATGGTCTATCCTGGGAAATTATAGTTTCAAATCTTTATCATTCTAAACATCCGTATAGCTGGCCAACCATTGGTTCTGTCAAAGACATTTCAAGTTTTTCTCTTGATGATGTTTCCTCTTTTTTTAAAAAATATTATTCACCTTCAAACGCGAGTCTGGTTGTTGCAGGAAATTTTAAGGAACGATTTGCAAAGCAAAAAATAGAAGAATATTTTGAAGATATTACAGATTCGATATACAATCCACCTGTCAAAGCCCAGTCAGTTAAACTGGAATCAGAAAAATTTATAAAAAGAGAAGAGAATGTTCAATTAGAAAGAATTTATCTTGCCTGGCATTCAGATAAGGCTTACGGGAAAGATGATGCTTCCTTAGATATTCTGGCGGATATTTTATCAGGTTCTAAAAATTCACGACTTTATAAAAGCATTGTTTATTCAAAGGAATTGGCCCAGGATATTTCCGCATTTCAGTTTTCCGGAAAACTTGCCGGACATTTTATGATAGTAGCTACTGCCAAAAAAGGAATATCGTTGGACAGGATTAAGTCTGAAATATTTAAAAGACTTAAAAACTTAAAACTTAAAGGTGCCTCCAATTACGAGCTTAAAAAAACAAAAAACAGTATAAGATCAAACTTTATTTTTTCACTTCAGAATCTTGATACAATGGCAAACCAGCTAAACTTTTACAACTATTTTCTTGGTGAACCCAATTCCTTCAATTACGATCTTAAAAGATATAACGAAGTGAGTAGTGAAATGATGACAGAGATGATTGATAAATACCTTTCGAAACCTTTTGTTGAATTAAGAATAAGTCCTAAAAAACAATGATAGATTCAAAAGTTATAAGACAAAAAAAACCTGCACATTTAAGAAAAGTTCATTTTAATCTTCCTGAAATAAATAAATTCAGTCTGAAGAATGATCTTGATGTTTATTTCGTAAAGAAAAACACTCTTCCCTTCCTGAATTTTACTCTCGTTACAGATGCCGGAAGTAAATATGATCCTGCTGGCAAAAAAGGATTAGCATATCTTTTTACAATGTTGATCGATGAAGGCGCGGGGAAATATGATGCTATGCAGTTGAGTGATCAGTTTGAATTTATTGGTGCGAATTTTGGTATGAGCTGTGACCAGGATTCAACATATTTTTCTCTCCAGGTTCTGAAAGATAAATCGGAAAAAGGGCTGGAACTGTTAACAAGTATACTTACTGAACCACATCTTCATGAGTCTGATTTTAACCGTGAAAAAAGAAAAGTTAAAACGAGAATATTACAAAGCAAAGATGATGCGGACGGAATTGCAAACGAAGTATTTGAATATAAGTTATTCGGAGATAAGAATCCCTACGCGTTTCCTATACTTGGCTACGAAAAAGATGTTGAATTAATTTCATTGACTGATATGAGGAGTTTTTACAAAAAACATTTTACACCATCCAAATCTTTCCTGGTAATTGTTGGTGATTCAGAAGTTGATGAAATAAAAATATTATTAAACTCCACGTTATCAAATTGGAAAGTTTCAAAACAAAAAGTACCGGAACTTCAGTTTAAGTCTTCTTTCTCACCTGGGATTTATTTCGTTGATAAAAAGGATAGTGTGCAGAGTGAAATCAGGACCGGGATATTTTCACATAAAAGAAATGAATATGATTTCTATGCAAGAAGTATTCTTAATATGATTCTGGGCGGACAATTCTCAAGCAGGATTAATCTTAATCTAAGAGAAAATAAAGGATACACTTACGGTGCTTATTCACGGTTTACATATTTCAAATCTGCCGCGTATTTTTATGCTTCTACTTCCGTTTCCTCAGAAAATACTGTACCGGCTATTAAAGAGATTCTGAAAGAAATTGAATTGATCAGGAAAGGTATTACAAGAAAAGAATTAATATTTGCACAATCTTCATTAATTAGAAAATTTCCCTCAAACTTTGAATCTTACAGACAGATAGCATCAAATATAGTTGGACAGATTATTCATTCTTTACCAAAGGATTATTTTAAAAATTATATCGATGAAATAAATAACGTTACTCCTGAAAGGATCCTGAAGGCGGCAAAAGCAAATCTTCATCCTGATAAGCTGACAACTGTTATTGTAGGCAGAAGAGAGAAAATATTAAACGACTTAAAAGAAATATATCCGGGTGATATCTTTGAGCTGGATATGAACGGAGTAATTCTCAATAAACTTTAGTTTGTAATTTTTAAAAGTTCCGATGGATTTACAAATTTGTATCCAATTTTTCTAAGAGAAGCAAGAAATGGCGGCATTTCAATAAATTCTTCTGCAGAAATTTTATAGATTTTTACGGGATCCTTGTTTGATTGAATCTCAGTTTTGATATTTTCCGGGGAAGAATTTATTAATACCCGAATTTTTTTTCCCTCAACTAATGTCATATTCCTTTTCTTAAATTCAGTTCTAATCATATCTAGATGCCGTGAATTATAAATATCCGAATTCTCATCTATAATGAAGAATGAGGCACTATAAAATTTCCCAATAATTGATTTAACAGAATTCTTAAATCTGTTATCCGAATAATTTTTTTTCAATTTAAACTCAAGCTCAGAAATATCATCGTTTAGCAAAATCGCTGATTCTTTTTTACTTTCCTTCAATTTTGCGAACAAATCCTGCGATTGTTTAGAAGGGATGAGGATACAAGCAAAATGTTCAGGAATTAAAAGAAGATTTTCCAGACTTTCTTTGTTTAAATCAGATATTCCGGAAATTATAAATGCAACCGAGTCAGTACTGCGTTTAATTTCTCTATTATATTTCAAATTTGATTGAAGCTTTAATAATCCACCGGATGAAATTTTCACTTCTGTCGATTTATCAGATTTTGATTCGGTGGAGTAAATGTTAATCTCACTTGTATCAAACTGGTTTTCGATTTCTTTAAGTAAAAGACCTATTGGAAGATCGGCAGGTACTTTTACAGAATAATAATATTTGAGTGAATCGTCCGAACCGGGTTTAATTTTTTTTTCAGAAATCCATGAAGAATCGATGTTATAATTAAACAGAGATTTAAGAAATCTTTCATTAATAATCTTTGCGGGTAGATCTATTCGATTAGATTTAGCATGAGGTGAATATTTTTCAACAATAATATTAGCAGCCAGCAGCAAAACAACTAAAAGCAATAATGCCTGAATAACAAAGGTTCTGTTTAACGAAATTTTCATTAAGGAATTTAACCGGGAATCCTATTTATCTTTAAAATCCGCTTTTCTTTTTTCAAGGAATGCAGATGTTCCTTCCTTGAAATCTTCTGTGCCGCAACAGAGTGCAAATAAACTTGCTTCGTAGTTTAAGCCATCTCTTTGAGAGATATTGTGGGTTGCATTTACAGCCTTAACTGCAAACCTAATTGCATGTCTTGCTTTTGAGATGATTTTAGATGCCATCTCTTCGGCTTTTGCAAGTAATTCTGATTGAGAAAAAATATGATTAATAAGCCCGATTCGAAAAGCTTCCTGTGCGTTAATCATATCGCCAGTCAAAATATATTCCATTGCTCTGCCTGCGTTTATTAATCCCGCAAGTCTCTGGGTCCCACCGTATCCGGGAATTATTCCGAGATTAACTTCAGGCTGTCCGAACTTTGCATTTTCTGAAGCAATTCTTATATGACAGGCAAGCGCGAGTTCACATCCTCCTCCAAGTGCGAAACCATTAACTGCTGCAATTACGGGTTTATCAAGATTCTCAATCAGATTAAATACTGACTGACCTTTTTCTGCAAATGTTTTTCCTGAAATCAGATCGAGTTTATTTAATTCCGCAATGTCAGCACCTGCAACAAACGCTTTTTCACCGCTTCCGGTTAGGATTATTACCTTAACGCTTGTGTCATTTTTAATTTTTGTGAAAACGTCCTGTAATTCGTCAAGGGTTTTGGCGTTTAATGCGTTCAGTTTATCAGGTCTATTAATTGTTAAGATTGTTAACGGACCTTTAGTTTCAGTTAGTAAATTTTGATAAGCCATTATATATTTCCTAATAAATTATATAAAGAGGAATTCTAACTTTCAGATCAATTCCCACATACTGTGTTGATTGAAAATAATTATATGTTGCCATAACTTCGAGTAAAAACATTGAAATACCCACGCCGCCGCTGACACCCAGTTTTGAATTATTTTCAACAAAATTACTTCTTCCTGTTTGCGCTTTAAATTGATGCAATACCTGCGTAAAATTGTATGCAGCAGATAATTCGACAACAGGCATAAATAATACTACCTTTTCAATAAGAGGAGGGAAGAAATACCTGGCACCAATTGTAAGTGGAAATGAATTAATAGAATAATTTGAATAATCTGATGATTGATAAAATGTTTGTGAGCCTGGGAATTGCTGGAATCCTAATTTTGTAAAGAGGAAAACCGGAATATATTCATTATCTGTGTAATCAATTTCTATATTAAAACCATAACCGAGGGCGGATTGGTTGGAAAATGAACTTACCGGTAAACGTGGTCCTACTCCGAAAACTATAAATAATCCGCGGGCTTTTTCTGCCGGCACGCCACCAGCGAAAATTGGTAAAGTAAAAACCAAAATAAAAACCGGCAGTAAAATTTTTTTCATAAATAAATAATTTTATTTTCGAAAAATATAAAATAAACTCTTATAGCCAAACTCAATGTGATTTTGAAATTATCCTTCAGCAAGCCTGGCAAATTTATCTTCCAATTCAAGGCACTCTTTTTTTAGGAGATTATAAAGTTCATCAATATGTTTTAACCGCGTTCTGAAATTTACGGGATTTATTCTGAAGAATAATTTTCCTTTTAGATCGGTTGTTGAAATCCAGAACTTACCAGACTTTTCGATTTTTTTTGAAACTTCTGTATGCAATAGTTCTACTTCAGAAGGCGAGAGTTTTTCAGAATCAAATCTTACACATATAGCAGACATTGGCGGATTCACTGCAGGCCGTAGGATTCTTTCATCTTTACAAAGTTTGTACAAATGTTCTGCCTGATCTATGTTTGAATCTATCCATCTGGCAATTTGTTTTGTTCCGTATCTCTTAAAACTCATCCATACTTTAAGGCTGCGGAATCTTCGGCTTTGTTCAAAACTATGAACAAAATATTGAAATCTTTTATTATCGATATCATCTTTCAAATAGCTTGGCTGAATTCCAAAAGAAAGAGTTAGCTGACGTTTATCGCGCACAAGTATGCTTCCTGCATCAAGCGGTGCATAAAACCATTTGTGAGGATCGAGGGTGACAGAATCAGCGGTTTCAATTCCATTTAAAAGGTTTGTTCTTTTACCAGATAATAATACTCCTCCTCCATAAGCCGCATCCACGTGAAACCATGAGCCATATTTATCAGCGATCTTACGCAAAGCAGGTAGAGAGTCAACTGAACCGGTATTGGTTGTTCCTGCAAGCCCAATTATACAGGCGGGAACGAGATTATCTTTTTTATCCTCTTTAATTGCGCTTTCCAAAGCATCAATGTTAATTCTGAAATTTTCATCAGTAGGAATTATTCTTAATGAGTTTCTTCCAAACCCAACCGCATCAACTGCTTTGTCTAGTGAAACATGCCTTTCTTCGGAAACATAAATACGATGTTCAAATATGGCTCCCTGGTGCTGGGCACGGTTTCCCGATGACCAGTCACGTGCGAGTTTCATCCCTATGAAATTTGCCATCATTCCGCCGCTTGTAAGGTTTCCTCCAGCCGTTACAGGAAAACCGACGAGATCGCATAACCAGCGGACGGTTCTTTTTTCCATTTCAACTGCTGAAGGTCCAATAGAATAAGCCCCAAGATTCTGGTTGAGAGTAGAAGCTATAAAATCTCCTAAAATGCCCATGGGAGTTGGAGAAGGTGTGATTAATCCAAAATAACCGGGATGATTAACATTTGTTGTATATGGCAGAAGTTTTTCTTTAAGTTCCTGAATAACCTGTTCTGAACTTATACCTTCCTTGGGAATTGATTCTTCAAATAATTTTTCAATTAATTCCGGATCAGTATCTTTTAAGAGAGGGTGATCTTCAATTTCATTCAGATAATCTGAAAGTAAATCAACAAGCTTATGCCCGGTTTCTCTGAACTCGGATATATCCATAGGGTTTCCTTCAATTTTAAAACGGTATGGACTAAATTAAGTAATGATATCAAAAAAAGTAGTGAATTGAAAAATAAATTAATATATATGGATCAAATAAAATTTATTCTTCAATTATGAAAATTTAATTTTCATAAAAATCTTAATTGGACTAATTTTTTAAATGTTAACAATGGTCTGGAAATTACAAGAATATTGCTAAGAATACTCTTTAGGTTCCATTTGAAGTTTTATAACAGGACTATTTTTCTCATTGTATATTGTAAAGAAAATGGCAATGAAGATTTCAAAAGCTGTGGTAATATAGAAGAATAAATATCCACCTATTGAAAAATATGTTGCTGCGAATTTGAAAAGTACAGAGGCTTCATACAAAACTAATACCAGGTTAAAGATGTTTATAACATTTTCACCAGATATTAGAATTATCAAATCCTTCAGGAATAATAGAATAATTACAAAATGCACCAGGAATGAAAATACACCTATTTCATAATTGTTAAAAAATATTATTATAAGTGCCACAAGCAATAATAATATGAAATAAAACTTTTTTCTAAGGATAGCAATTAAAGTTAACGTACTGATAACAAGGTAGTAAGATGTGGCATCAAAAGGATGAATTAAATTAAGCAGAGCTCTAACCGGGTCACTCAGTGCAAGAATTAAAAAATATAAAAAATACTTATGACCCTTTTGTCTAAAGGGCGGAAGTAACCAGGCGAGGATATTAAAGTAAAATATAATTCTGGGAATTATCATTATTAATCGCTGCACCAGGGCGGACACAATGATCCATACTCAAGTGTAAAATTCCCATTAGTTACAGTAATGGTCTCGTTTCTGTTTTCTATAGTAGCATATTTATTCTGTCCCTGTATTAGTAATTCCATAACCTTTGTTTTTGAATAGACTTTAAAGACAGAATCGGTCGAAATTTGTGCATTAGAAGGATATAAAATCTTTCTGTTATCTCCGAGAATATAAAGTTGGTTATTGAGAATATTAAACATCATTAAGTCTTTTGTATTTTCAGATAAAGATTGAAGCAATTCAGATAATATTGAAACAGAATTTGTTACTGATCCGAATTCCTTTTCCGCTGTTTGATTGGAAATAATTTCTCCAAGATACTGGTTGTCTGCCATAAATTTCCCTTGTTAAAAAGAATATCTGTTAAAATAAGTTAATTTCAAGTTATTAGAAAAATCTCACTCGGTATTCCTGAATCTTACACCCAGGGCAGTAGAATAATCAATTGAATATTTTATAAGTTCAGGCAGTGAATTAAGGTTCAGTTTCTGCATAATGTTTATTCTGTGAGTGTCCACTGTTCTTTTACCTATGTTTAATCTATCGGCAATTTCACTGCTCGTCAAACCCTCGCTAATCAATAGTAAGACTTCCTTTTCCTTTTCGGTTAACCTGGTAGGCTGGATAAATTTAGGAACCTCAATGAAACTGTCGTATCTTTTTACTATTTCTTCTATCTGTGTATCAGTAAAATTTTTTCCGAAGTATCTGTTCTCGTTCATTAAAGTGTTGATTGCCTTAATCAGTTCGCTTTTTAAAATATTTTTATTAATTAATCCGTCACCCCCTGATTTTATGCAATGATAAATATAGTCTTCACCTTCGTGCATAGACAGGAATAAAATTTTAACCTTTTGATCCTGCTTTCGAATTAGCTTAGCTGCTTCAAGTCCGGTCATTACCGGCATGGAAATGTCGAGCAGTATAAGATCAGGCTTCAATTCAAAATATTTGTCTAAAAGCTGACTTCCATTATCAGCTTCTCCTGCAATGATTATATTATCTTCCGATTCAATAAGGCTTATTATTCCGCTTCGGAAAAGTGTATGATCATCTGCAATAACTATATTTACTATTTTTTTATCCATTTATTCTCCCGGTATTGGAATGTTTGCCATTACCACCGTTCCCTCGTGGGGAGTTGAATCAATTTTGAATTCTCCGCCGAAACTTTCAACCCTTTCTCTCATATTAAGCAGACCATATCCTCCAAATTCCTTTTCATGAAATACCGTATTAAGCTCAAATCCCTGACCATTATCAGAAATTACAAATCTCAGGTTTTGACCCTTATCCTGAATTATAAGGTTAAATTCGGTAGCAGAAGAGTGTTTAATTATATTATTAAGTGTTTCCTGTGCAAGTCTGAATGTAAACAGCTCCAGTCTTTTATCCAGTCTTCCATTTAAATTATGAACATTTAATGATCCATGAATTCCGCTTTGTTCAGAAACAAGATGAACAAGTGAAGTTAGTGCCGGACCAAGTCCTAGCTCATCAAGAATTTTTGGTCTCAGGTTATAAATAATTGTTTTTAGTTCTTCAATAGTATTCTCCAGAATATTATCAAGCTTACTTATTTCATCGTTATTTATACCTGAGGTAATCTTTTGTTCGATACTCTGGATTCTCAATTTTATCAGTAGAAGTCCCTGACCAATACTGTCGTGAAGTTCTGAAGCTATACGGTTTCTTTCTTCCTCGATTTGTTCCTGTAAATAATTACTAAGTCTTTTTAAACGGTCTTCAAGATTTTTTCTTTTAGTGATATCGCGGAAATAAACCTGGGCAATCTGAAGATTAGAGTTCCCGACGAATAATACTGTAAAATGATTATCATTAAGCTTAATTGTATTAGAAAATTTATTGTCAGAGTCTATCCCTTTTCGAATGTCATTTAAAGTCAGAAATGGGAGAATAACTACTAACCTTATTTCCCTCTGCAGCTTAAATCGAACATATTTTTAGATGCCATGGTTACTTAACAGAATACTGCCAGTTTTGTCAATTCGAATTATTGGATCGGGATCAAGTTCAGCAAAAAGTGCCATCAATCTGCTGTTCTTTAATTCAATTTCATTCTTTTCATCTCGATGCTTTTTATTAAGAGGTAGTATAATGTACTTACTTACAAAATAAACAAGCACAGCAACCAGAATTACAAATAACAGCGAAAATAATATTGGATTATTAGGTGATAGGAAGTACTTAAGATATTGATGTAATTCTTCCTTCATAAAATTTCAATGCTCCGGCGTAAAGCAGATGAGTAAGATATTGTATCGAGGTTTTAACTGACCCAGGAGATGAATTATCATTGAAAGAATTAAGTGCATTAAATATAAGTTCATCAGGTATCCGTGGGAAAAATTCCTGTACTTTCTTCGTAAAATAGTATTTATCCTGATACTCCTCAATATTGAAGTAATTCTCTTCAATAATAGATTTTATTGCGATATGGAAATTTTTATACGAAATCAATTTTTTTAGGGGAAATATAAGGCATAAAATTAATCAATAAATCCGTACAAATACGGAGATAAATTATTTCTTATAAATTCAGTAATTGTACTGATGTATTCTTTTAATTGATGAGTTAATTTTTAATTGTAGGAAGTAATTGATCTTTGGGGTAAGATATTCTTCTTATATATTTAATATAGCTTCAACACACACTCTCTCCGCCCCTACACCAAGGTAGGGGCTTTTTTATTTAATTTTAAAAATCCGTAATTATACGGATGTGCAAAGTATAAAAAACTTTTAAGTTTAAGTTATAAGGAGATTATGACCCGAGGGGTAGGACAGTCTTCTTATTTGAAAAATGAGAGGTTCATCTCATTATAACCTCCGCTTAGCCGCGGAGGTTATTTTATCGTAGAAGAACCATTTTCATCGTTTTTGAAAAACTTCCTGATCTTATATTATAGAAATATATCCCGCTTGGTAAATTGCTTGCGTTAAATGTTAAATCGTGACTCCCTTTATTCAGATATTCATTTATGAGTGAGCTTACTTCTTCACCAAGAGAATTAAAAATCTTTATTGTTGTAAATCCGGCATTAGCCAAGGTAAATCTAATTGTAGTAGTAGGATTAAAAGGATTAGGGTAGTTTTGATATAATTTGAATTCATCCGGACTATTTGTGGCATTTTCATTAACTCCGGTTACTAATCCCCGGTAAAGTTTTATCGGTCCTGCATCCGGGACTACAGAAGTCTGGACAACATTGCTGTTACCTGAAAAATAAGCAGATGTGTAATCATAAAAAGATCCCTGGAAAACAGAAACATCTGTCCAATCATCAGGAACAATAATATCAGCAGTAAGTGGGAAATTATAGATTGAATTAATAAGAGTATCGCTTAAATTAATTACGATTTCCGAATCGGCAACAGAAACAATGTTATAGTAATAGCTGTCTCGTTCTTTCATATACCTTGTAATCTCTCCGACAGGCGCAACCCAAAGATCACCATTTTGTTCCGCATTTGAAACGAACTGACAGGCAGAATCAAACCATTGAACTGAGATTGGTTGATAGGACCCCTGACCTATAGCAGAAGCTATGGAGTCGAAAGGAATTACGTCGTGAGCCTGAAGTAATCCCCATTTTTCCTGTGTTATAGTATTATCAACGTAATCATAGAAATCCTGAAGTTCATCAAGGTCATCTGCCGGAGTATTTCGCGGCATGTCAAATTCAATAACACGGGAACCCACTTTATACCAATCCTGTCCTGATAATGAGGAATTAACCGGATCAACAGAAATTGCACGGGCGATTTCATAAAACTGAGCTGTATAAAACAACACATCATTATCATATTCCGAGTAGGGGTAAGCTAAATCAATACATTTTTTACCGGGGATTCTATGCTCAACACTCTTCTTTGATTGGTATAATTCATATAACAATGTGCCGGAGGTTAATGTGTCTCCGATTGGAAGGCTTTGCAGGTGAGGGTGTGTAACAGTGTGAGATCCGATTTCATTCCCTGCATCTGACATCTCTATGAATTCAGGCCAGGTACCATACCTCCAGTAAGGTCCCCAGGGATCATCCAGCGGACCAGTGATTACATAGAAAGTTCCTTTGAAGCCATATTGCTCAAACATTGGAAACACATAATCATACTGCGATTGCATACAATCGTCAAAAGTAAAACTGAACGCTGCGGTTTTATCATCTTTCCACTTTTTTACTGTAACATCACCTATGTTTACAGGGTTATAGTTTATTCGGTTAATCTTATTTTTATTCTGCGAAAACAGATTGCCGGGGACTAATAAAAAAACTGCAAGCAGAGTAATAAACAAATAATTTTGTAAAAAGCTTCTCATTTTATCCAACAAATCTTCTTAAAATATCTGTAAAGAATATTGCTAATATAAGTTAAATCAACTAAGATTTAAGACACATAATTTTTCACTCATTATTAAGGAATAATATAATTTGTTTTATCTTTGTTGAAATAAATTGAATTGATTGTTTTGAAGAAATTATATTTAATCTTTCTACTTCCGTTAACGATTTTCGCACAGAATTCTAAAGTTATAACTTTTAGAATACTCGCAAGTAATGTGCCGGATAGTTCAATAATTTATATTTCAGGAAACTTAGCGGAATTAGGAAACTGGCAGCCCGATAAAACCCCTTTAGAACATATTTTTCCTAATCTCTGGGAAAAAAAATTCAATTTTCCTAAGGATTTAAAAATTGAATACAAATTTACTTTAGGATCCTGGAATACTGAAGCATTGAATGAAAAAGGTGAAGTTCCTCCCAATAGTAGACTAACTGTAAAAAATGATACAGTAGTAGAGATAAATATTAATCTTTGGAAAAATCAGGTTAAGACAAAATTAAAAGGGCAAATTACGGGAAGAGTTGACACATATGCGAATTTAAAAGGGCAGGGGATTTTGCCAAGAGATATTCAGGTCTGGCTTCCACCCGGATATGAAACTGATACAACCGTACATTATCCTGTTCTTTATATGCAGGATGGTCAGAATCTTTTCGACCCTGCAACATCAAGTTTTGGAGTTGATTGGCAAATTGATGAAACAGCAGATAGCCTTATTAGAACCGGGCTTATTAACCCGTTGATTATTGTTGGTCTTAATAACACAGAATGGCGTTCGTCTGAATATGCTGAGAACGATACAGGATATGCTTATATGAAATTTGTTGTAAATAAAGTTAAACCATTTATCGACTCAACTTACAGGACAATGAAAAGTCCCGAAAATAATGCAATTGGGGGCTCATCTCTCGGAGGATTAATTTCATTTATGCTTGCCTGGAATTATCCGGATATTTTTTCGATGGCAATGTGTGTATCGCCGGCATTAAAGATTTTCAATATCGATTATGTAGATAATGTAAGAGATTACAATGGTATTCATAAAAATTTAAAATTTTATTTTGATTCGGGAACTAATTCCCTGGATTCTCTATTAGTTCCAGGTACCCTGGAAATGATATCTGTCTTGAAAGATAAGGGTTATAAAATCGGGAAGGATATTTTGTGGTACGAAGATAAATCAGGCTTACACAACGAAGCATCCTGGGCAAGAAGAGTCTGGCGTCCGCTGTTATTTTTCTTTGGGATTAAGAACTAATTACTTTATAACTTTTTCAAAATGCTGGTAATCTTTTCGGTCTTTCCAGTCACCGCCCCAAACCCAGCCTAAAGTTTTAAATTCTTTAACCAAAAATGAATTTGTGGTTATAGTTCCCTTTCGATCGGGTTTATAAACTGCACCTGATGGCTGAATCAAATCCTTCCTGATATATGGATTAAATAGTGGATTAATATCAATCGCTGTTCCGAATGAATGATTGGATAATTTTTTTGTGCCGGCAATAAACCTGTAATTAAAAGCGGATGTATTATTATCCTCCATTGATTCTTCGTCGTTCCAGTTATATTTAACAATTGGAATCACTTTTGCAACCGGGAATTTTTTCTCAGTAATAGTACTGAAAATTTTTTTTATATCACTAATTAGGTTTTTATTAATTACCAATTGTCCACTGTGTAATTTATTATCAAATGAGTAGTAATTTACATTTACCAGCCTGAGATTTCTTTTTATTTCATCCGGTATTGAAATTCCACTTAAAGCTGTTTCGGCAGAATAATCTGAATCAATAATAATCTCCTGGTCTAAACTATCAGTCATAATTGTGCTATTAAGATTTTCTTTAAATGAAAATTCTGAAATCGAATTTAAGAATAAAAGTGATCCAGTTGAAATTAGAATCAATATGCTTTTCACCATTAGGTATTTTTTCGGGTTTATGAATTAGTTATACAAATAAATATATTTAACAATCAAAATAAAGGAATTATGATGAAGAAAACACTTGCAATTGTATTTCTGGCTCTAACATTTATTTATTTCTACGGATGTTCAAAAAATCCAGATATTATTAAAAAGAAAAGTGGTTTAAAATATGTTGAAGATACTGTAGGAACCGGACGTGAAGCAAAAATCGGAGATTTGGTTTCAATAAGATTTAACGCTTGGATAATTAAAGATTCAACAGAAAATCCATTCAAAGACTGGTCAAAAGATTCCACCAAAGCTAAACAATCAATAGGTTCAACACAGGCTTCCGGAAAACCTTATAAATTTTTATTAAAAGAAGAATCATTCATTAAAGGTTCAGCTGAAGGCATTGCGGGAATGAAAGTTGGCGGCACCAGAACAATTGTTATTCCTGCTAATCTTGCATATGGTGAAAAGGGAATAGGACCTATTCCCCCAAATTCTAATCTTAAAGCAGTTATAACTCTTGTAGATGCAAAAGAACCGGTAGTAGCTAATTTATGGGATGTTGATTCTACGAAATATAAAACAACCAAAGACGGATTGAAATACGTCATAGTAAAGGAAGGAACCGGTGCTCAGCCTGATTCCGGCGATATAGTTACAGTTAATTATTCCGGCTACCTTGCTAAGGACAGTACAAAGTTTTATAGTTCAGTGGAAACAGATGAACCCATTACTTTTAAACTTGGCACCCATATGGTTATGCCTGGCTGGGATGAAGGAATTGCTTTATTAAAAGAAGGGGCCAAAGCAAGATTGGTTATACCTCCTGCACTTGGGTATGGAAACAGACCTAATCGAGTTATTCCTCCGAATTCAACATTAATTTTTGATATTGAACTTGTAAAGGTTGAAAAACAATAAGGATAGTTTTTCGGAACAGATGATTATTTAACCTGCCTTTAAACGGGCAGGTTTTTTTTGCAGATAATTGGATTTATAAATAAAATTTAATCAGGGAAAGTGCTTGTGAATAATAACTTCTGCCAAAGAGATTAAGATGATTCAATACATGATAAAGTTTGTAAATATTTTCCCTGTATTCCCAACCGTCTTTTAAAGGGTAAGATTCATTGTAGGTAGCGTAAAACTCTTTCGGGTAGCCTCCGAATAATTTTGTCATAGCAAGATCAGCTTCCCTGTGTCCGTAATATACAGCCGGATCGATCAGGCAGGCATTTCCATTTTTATCAACCATATAATTTCCGCTCCACAAATCGCCATGAAGCAATGATGGTTCTTCCTCAGAGCCTGCAAGAATATCACTTATTTTGTTTTCAAGTTTAGCAAAACTCTTTCTTAATTCTTCAGTTGCCAGGTTATTGCTTTCACAGAGCGTCAATTGGAATAAAAGTCTTTTTGTAAAATAGAATTCCACCCATCCATTATTATTTTCATTCAAATTTTTTTGCGGAGTAGATCCGATGTAATTATCTTCATAAAACCCGAAAGATGATCCATTATATTTATGCAGCTGAGCAAAATTTCTTCCAAAATCTTCAAAAAAATTCCCGGATTTTGTGCCTTCTTCAATAAATTCTTCAACAATATAATATTCTGTGGATATTGTTACTTGCGGTACTCTTATTGCCCCTGCTTTTTGCAGCTCATTTAATCCGTGTGCTTCTTTTTTGAACATATCCGGTGGAGTATGTTCATTAATTTTTACAAAGAATATTTCTCCGTTATTTGATGTAACTTTAAATGCATTGCTGATACAGCCGCCGGATAAGTTTTCTGATTTTAATATTAAAATCCCGGTTTGATTTTCTATATCTGTTTTAATCTTGTCACTTAAGCTCATTCTTTAGCCTGCTTAAGAGTCCCCGACATGTATCAACTAATATCTCCATAACCTTTTCAAATCCTTCAGGTCCGCCAAGATACGGATCAGGAACCTCATCAGCTTTAATATGCCTGCTGAATTCGATCATTTTATGGATTTTATTCTGATATGCTTTTCTTCTATCTAAATTTTTTATTTCATCAAAAACTTCATTATCCATTGTAATTATATAATCAAATTTTCCAAAATCACTTTTAGGATCGAACTGTCTTGCTTTACTCTTTAAAAAATACCCTCTCTTTGCTGCATGAAATTTCATCCTTGGGTCGGGAGACTCCCCGGTGTGATAACCGATTGTTCCGGCGGAATCGATTTCAATTTTATCACTAAGTTTTTCTTTATCTACCATAGATTTTAATATCCCCTCTGCAGCGGGTGAGCGGCAAATGTTTCCCATACAGACGAATAAAATATTTATTTTTTCCATAGTTGATTTCCCTGACCTGGTATAACTAAAAGAATACAAATATATAAAATAAAAATAATACGATCATTCTAAGCATTAATATTAGATTATCAGTTATCTCCTTGCTTAATGAAAAATATTTTTATATTCTATCAGTATTGTTTACAAATTATAATCGAACTAATAAATTCAGATTCAATCACATGAAGATTGAATTGATATGAATTCTCAGAAGGAATAAATATGGCTTACACAATCACCAAACTTTGTCTTAACTGTAAGGATATTGCCTGCACACAGGTTTGTCCTGTGGATTGCATTTATGAGTATAAGGGAGAAGATCCGACGATTCCGAAGGAAATGTTATTAATTGATCCTGATGAATGTATTGATTGCAATGCCTGTGTGCCCGAATGTCCGTGGGAGGCAATTTTTGAAGAAGAAATGGTTCCTGATATTTTTAAGGAAGATATTGAACTGAATGCAAGAATAGTCGGAAAAGAAAGAGTAGTTCCACAGCGTGAGGAAGGGAAACCGCTTCCAACTCCTGAAGAAGTGGAGACGAATAAGAAAAAGTGGGGTTACACAGCATAATTTAAATTGAAAAATTTCTTAAAGCCGGATTTATTGGTTAATTGATCCGGCTTTTTTATTTTTTGAACGTATTTTTTTAATGTCTATTCAAATAAGATTTGTGTACTTATTTAGCTACATAAATTTTGTATAATCTTAGTATATGGCCTTAAATGTGTAGTTCTCAAATGGCATCCGATTTGCCTTTTGGGGGAGTCTTACAATAAAGAGGAAAAGATGAAAAAATTAGTAGCCTTAATATTTTTAATTGGTTTTACAGGTATATACGCACAGGTAAATACTGCCGCAATTAAACTTGGTATTTTTTCGCCTGCTTCTACAGGCGGCGGATTTATAATTGGATATGAAGGCGCACATTATGTTGATAAGAATTTCAGTTTCGGATGGAGCATAGACTGGTTTCACAAAAATTATGTTGATAAAACTCTTATTAATAATCTCAATGAACAGGGTCCTCCCGTTGGCGGTGGTGAGATAAATGAATTGAGAGCGAAGACTAATCTTCACGATTTACCGATGATGATACATATATCAGGAAAAACTCTCGTTGCTCCATACACTCAGGCCTATCTTACGGCAGGAATCGGGGCAGAAGTTCTTCTGATAAATTATAGCAACTATATTGACCCGACCAAAGATGAATTCCAGGCAGCTTTTGATTTAAACTGGAGAGTTGGAATTGGTGGAATTTATGAATTAAGTAAAAGTGCTGATGTATTCGCAGAACTTGCTTATCACTCTTCTTCGCCAAGCTGGACTTACGAAACTCAGGATGCAAATGGAGTTAAAAAAACATTTGAAAGAGTTTTTGACATGAGCGGGGTAATGTTCAGGGTGGGATTCAGATTTTATTATTAAACCCTTTCCAAATCATTTTCTTTAAGCAATCTCATAAAGCGGGATTGCTTTTTTTATTCACCTATCATTGTTACAACAATCCTTCTGCCTCCGCCTCTGTTCCTGTGTTCGCATAAATAAATTCCCTGCCAGGTGCCGAGATTAAAATCTCCGTTTTTTATAGGGACCGAAACACTGCTTCCTAAAATTACAGATTTAATATGAGCAGGCATGTCATCCGATCCTTCATTATTGTGATCAAAGTAAGGAGCATTTTCGGGAACCAATTTGTTAAAATGTTTTTCCATATCGCTTCTTACTGTAGGATCGGCATTTTCATTTATAGTTAATGAAGCTGATGTATGTTTTATAAATATGTATGCTATACCTGTTTTTATATCTTTAATCTCATCAATCTGTTTCAAAATTTCATCAGTTATTAAATGGAAACCTCTTACTTTTGGTTTCAAACTGAATTCTTTCTGTAAACATTTCATTTTATTCCTTGTAAAAAATTAATCTAAACTAGTTAAAACTGTAATAATTTGGAGAACTTAATTCTGTGTAACTATTAAGTCCATATTAAATCAGTCCCATCCCAAAATAAAACCATCCATCAAAAATCATGTTTAATTGGTTAGAATTAATTGAAACTTTCTGTTAATTTTAATTTATATATCTCTTAAAGCTGAAATATAAACTTGAACCTTCGAAAACATATCTATTTCAACAATCAAAAATTAGCTGGTATTATGAAAAAAAAATTATCATTCTCGTTAATTGCAATTCTACTTGTTCTTTCAATTAATATCCCTGCACAGGATAAAAAAGATTCCGAACCTGATTCTCTCAAAAATATTTCGCTAAATGCTCTGACATTCAGGAGCATTGGTCCTGCGATAACCGGAGGCAGGGTAGTGGCTCTTGCCGTAAATCCTAATGATCATAGTGAATATTTCGTCGGTTCAGGACACGGTTCATTATGGAAAACAACCAACAACGGAATAACTTTTTCACCCGCATTTGATAATCAGAATTCTTATGCAATTGGTGCAATTACAATTGATCCCACTAATCCGAATATAGTATGGGTTGGAACAGGTGAAAATAATAATCAGAATAATGTTATTTACGGAGACGGTGTTTATAAAAGTGAAGACGGCGGAAAAAGCTGGAAGAATATGGGGATTAAAGATTCAAAACAGATCGGCGGAATTGTAGTTGATCCGAAAAACGGTAATGTTGTTTATGTTGCGGCTTACGGTCCTTCAAGAGTTTCAGGCGGTGACAGGGGAGTATTCAAAACTACAGACGGGGGAAAAACCTGGAATAATGTTTTAACTGTAAGCAAATATACAGGTGCTTTTGAAATTCATATGGACCCGAGGTATCCTAATATTCTTTATGCATCTATGCACCAAAGAATGAGAAATTTATACACAGGTGTTTACGGCGGACCGGAAAGCGGGATCTATCGAAGTACAGACAGCGGTATAACCTGGGATAAAATGAGTAAAGGTTTACCAGCCGCCGATATGGGTAGAATTGGTATAGCAATCTCCCCGGTAAATCCTGATGTACTTTATGCTATTATTGAAGCTGCTGAAAAAGACGGCGGCGTTTATAAAAGTACCGACCGCGGTGTAAGCTGGACAAAACAGGGCAGTTATGTTTCTTCCTATCCTTTTTATTTTCAGAAGCTTTTCTGCGATACAAAGAATGTAGATCGTGTTTATAGTATGGATGTATTTTTGCAGGTAAGTATTGACGGAGGAAAAAACTGGAATAATCTGGGTGAAGATAAAAAACATGTGGACAATCATTATTTATGGATTGATCCGGATGATAATAATCATCTGATCGCAGGGTGCGACGGTGGTGTTTATGATACTTATGACCAGGGAAAAAACTGGAATTTTAAATCAAACATTCCGATTGCTGAAACCTACAAAGTTACCACGGATAATGATCTTCCTTTTTATAATGTTTTTATAGGAACTCAGGATAATAGTAGTCTTGGTGGTCCTTCGCAGAACAATAAACACAGGCGGTATAACCAACCAGGATTGGTACTATACATGTTCGGGGGATGGTTTTCAGACCCAGGTTGACTGGAAAAATCCAAACATTATTTATTCTGAATCTCAAAATGGCGGACTTGTTCGCTTTGATAAAAAAAGCGGAGAACGTTTATTTATTAAACCTTACGATTTTGCAGATACGGCTTATAGGTTTGATTGGGATGCTGCGCTTCTGATTTCAAAATATGATAACAAGAGGTTGTACTTTGGAGGAAATAAATTATTCAGGACAGATGACCAGGGAAGTACATGGAAAATAATTAGTCCTGATTTGACAAGAGGTGTGCCTAAGGAAATGCAAAACCTGATGGACAGAAGCTGGAGTATTGATGATCTTGCGCGCAAAGGTTCAATGGCACAATTATCCGCAATTGCAGAATCCCCGCTTGATGAGAACTTTTTATTTACAGGCTCAGGTGATGGTTTAATTTATTATACTACCAATGGCGGTACAAACTGGAATAAAGCTTCAATCCCGGGTTTACCTGAGTATGCAAGAATAGAACAAATTGCTCCTTCTCATTTCGATAAGAACATAGCTTATGCAGCCTGCGAAAATTTTGTTGCGGGAGATTTCCAGCCTTACTTGTATAAAACCACCGACGGAGGTAAAACCTGGTTCCTGTTTAACAGCAATCTTCCTAAAGAAGGAAGCACTTTTACAATTGCAGAAGATAACGTTGATAAAGATTTACTCTTCATCGGTACGCAGTTCGGAGTGTTCTTTACAGTAGACGGCGGAAACGAATGGATTCCTTTAAAGAATGGTTTACCTACTGAAATGGTAATGGATTTAACTTTACAAAGAAGAGAAAATGACCTTGTTGTATCAACTTTTGGCAGAGGAGTATATATACTTGATGATTATTCACCCTTACGTTATATGTCAAAGGAAAATCTGAAAAAGGATGCATATCTCTTTCCTGTAAAAGACGCGCTTATGTATATTGAAGCTCAGCCATTTGCTTTTCCCGGAGTAGGCTTTATGGGTGCAAGTTTTTATGCTGCTTCCAATCCCGATTTTGGTGCAGTTTTCACTTACTACCTTAAAGATGAGATAAAATCTCTTAAAGAAAAAAGAAGAGATGAAGAAAAAGAAAAGCAGAAGAAAAATGAAGATATAAAATATCCGACTTACAATGAGTTATCCAATGAAAAAGAAGAACCTGATTCTTATCTCCTTTTCACTGTTACTGATGATCAGGGGAACGTAATCAGAAAAATTAAAACTGATCCGAAAAAAGGAGTAAACAGAATCACCTGGGATTTCAGGTATAATCCGTTCACCCCGGTTTCGTTAACACCATTCGATAATTCTGTACCGTGGAATGAACCCGATCTTGGATATATGGTTGTGCCCGGTACTTATAAAGTATCGCTTTCAAAATTTCAGGATGGAAAATTTACAGAGCTTGTTCCGGCTCAGGAATTTGTTTGTAAATCTATTAACCTTGCTTCACTTCCTGCAGATGATCAGCAGTCACTTGAAAAGTTCAATAAAAAAGTTGCCGAACTAACGAGAGCAATCTCAGGAACTGATGAATACAGAAAATCGCTTGATGATAAAATTAAATATTTTAAGAAGGCTGTAATAGATGGATCTGCAGTTCCGGATGAAACATATAACACAGTAATTAATATTGAAAAAGAACTGGATGATTTTAATCGGAAACTTAATGGGGATCCATTAAGAGCAAGATATGAGGGTGGAACACCGACATCCGTAAAAGATAGAGTTGATTTGATTACCTCATCTTTATGGACGACTACTTCTGCACCGACAACAACTTACATTCAATCATATGATGCAGCTGCATCTCAATTTGATGGGTTACTTTCGGATCTAAAATCAATAGATGGGCAGGTGAAGACACTTGAATCCCAGCTTGAAAAATACGGAGCACCTTACACTCCCGGAAGATTTCCGGAGTGGAGGAAGTAACTGAATTTTTAACCTTCGAGGTCCAAGCTTCTTTTACAATTAGCTTACCTCGAAGGTTGTTAATATTCCCTTATAATTTTCTCTACATGCTGGTTATTTATTCTTTTAATCCAACTATACTATATCTGAAAAAAAATAGCTAACTTCTCTGATAACCATAAGTTAATTTATTCTTTCTCCTGTTCAGTGTTTGAGGATTATCGTTTCATTTTAAATAACTTAAATCCATTTATCATTTAATCCCCGCTTAGTATATGATTGGCAGTACTATACTTCATTATAAAATCACTGAGAAACTTGGTGAAGGTGGAATGGGAGTGGTGTATAAAGCCGATGATATTGAACTTGACAGAGTAGTTGCTCTTAAATTTCTGCCTCATCATCTCGGAGTAAATGAAGAAAGTCTGAACCGGTTTAAAACTGAAGCAAAAGCTGCCGCTGCATTAAATCATCCCAATATTACCACAATATATTCCATTGAAAAAATTGAAGAAGTTAACGGTGATCAAAATGTTTTTATTGTTATGGAATTTGTGAATGGCATCGAGTTAAAGGATAAACTGAAAGATGAACCTCTAAATGTTGATGATGCATTAAATATTTCTATTAAGATCTGTGAAGGGCTTGAGGCTGCGCATAAAAAGGGTGTTATTCATCGTGATATAAAATCTTCCAATATAATGGTTACTGAGGATGGTTCTGTAAAGATCATGGATTTTGGACTTGCAAAGCTGGAGCGCAATGAAAATCTCACAAGAATGGGAACAACTTTAGGTACAATTGCTTATATGTCTCCCGAACAAACAACGGGTGAAAATGTTGATCATCAAACCGACATCTGGTCTGTCGGTGTGGTTATGTATGAATTGTTAACCGGTCAGCTACCTTTTAAAGGTGATTACGATCAGGCTGTTGTTTATTCTATAATGAATGAAGACCCGCCAAAACCGCGACAGCTAAATGAAGAGATCCCTGAACTGTATGAATCAATTGTTCTAAAAGCTCTTGCAAAGAAAAAAGAAAACCGGTATCAGACTGTAACGGAATTAAAAGATGATTTGAAAATATTGAACGAATCCTCCGAATCAGAATTGAAAGAGATTTCAAAACAGTTTTCTTTTATAACTCAGGGCAATACCACCATTGTTAACCAGGCTCCTAAAAAGCGTTCATTTAAATTTTTATATATACTGTTAGCTATTCTTGCAGTGGGGTTTCTGACTTATGAATTTGTCCCTTCAGTAAATTCATTTTTTACCTCAAAAATAAATAGCGTTCTTCTCCCTGAGACTAAACATATCGCGGTAATCCCATTTTCTCTCATTGGTTCAGGATCAGAGAATACAAACCTTGCAGAAGGATTAACAGAAATTATTACAAGCAAATTATCGCAGTTGGAACAGTACCAGGATAAACTCTGGATAGTGCCTACAAGTGAGGTACAAAAAAGTAAAGTTACAAATCCCACCGATGCATTAATGAGCTTCGGAATTAACCTTGCGATAACCGGTAGTCTGCAGAAACTAAACAACAAATGGCAATTAATCTTAAACCTTGTTGATCCAGCTGAAAAAAGGCAAATAGGTTCAAGAGTGATTGACGAACCTTTGAATGGTATTTCCTCAATACAGGATGAAGCAGTGATTCAGGCAGCTGAAATGCTTGGCTTATCGGTTGAAGAGGATGTCCGGACTAATTTAAAAAATGGAGAAACCACAAATCCCTTGGCTAACAGTTATTATCTTCAGGCGAAAGGAAATCTTCTACACTTTGAAAACATCAGCAACTTAAATTCTGCGATAGATTTATTTAAAAAAGCATTAAGCGAAGATTCTTCCTACGCACTTGCTTATGCAGGTTTAGGTGAATCTTGTTTAAGGATGTATACTAAAACAAAAGATATTTCGTGGATATCAAAAGCTCGCGATAATTGTATGAGTGCGACTAAGTTGAATGGGAATTTCGCCCAGGTCCATATAACTCTTGGTTTATTGTACACAGAAACGGGAAAGTATGAAGATGCAAATAAAGAATTTTTAAAAGCAGAAGATATTGATCCCTCAAATGTTGATGCATACCAGGGGCAGGCAAACGCTTACACCAAACAGGGAAAACTTGATGAAGCCGAATCAATTTATAAGAAAGTAATTAAATTACGACCCGACTATTGGTTAGGTTATAGCCATCTTGGTATATTTTATTTTTCCCAGGGAAAATACAAAGAAGCTGCAGGGCAGTTTGAACAGGTGATCAAATTAACACCTCAGAATGCGGGTGCATATAGGAATCTTGGCGCAATGTATTACTATCTTGATCAGAAAGCTGATGCAATTGTAATGTTTAAACGCTCACTGGAAATAGAACCTGACTATAGTGTCTATTCTAATCTTGCGACACTGTATTATTACGAAGGACTCTATAGTGATGCAGCAACAATGTATGAAAAAGCCCTCAAAATGGAGGACAATGATTACAGTGTTTGGGGTTACCTTGCCGGTGCCTACCGGCAAAGTTCAGCGGATTCTTCAAAAATAATTTTCGCTTTAAGAAAAGCAAAATCAATTGCAGAAAAACAACTGAAAGTAAATCCGGTTGATCCATCAACTTTAATAAATATAGCCAGTTATTGTACGGAATTAAATCTTCCTGATAGTGCACTCGCATTAGTAAAAAAAGTTGAATCATTGCATCCATCTGATGTTAATGTGATGATACTGATTGGCGAAGTATACGAGCAGCTTGGTAAAAGAGACCAGGCAATTAGCTGGGTAAAGAAATCGATTGATAATGGTTATCCTGTTGAGGAACTTGATCATATACCGGAATTGAAAAAACTACGGGAAGATGAACACTTTAAAAAACTAATAGCTACAAACAAATAATTATGGAGGATGCGAATGAAAGAAGTTAACCTTAATAAAAACCTTTCTGGTATGATGGTAATGTAGTTACAACCCTGGATATGTCGGATGGAAAGCATGTCCGTTTTTATGCTATAGATGCTAACTACGATTTATCTGCAACACCGCCTAATGCTACTCAACCCGAAAAAATCGGTTTGACAAAGGCTGGGCCCTATTTTGCTTATCCAATTAATGGGAAAAAAGGAGATCAATATCTTTTTCAGATTGTAAGCCAATCGCCAAAGGGAACTGTTCCGCAGATGATTGTTAAGATTAGTTAAAAAAGAAGATTTAGTAGGGAGGATAAAAAAGTGGTAGTCACTCAAACTACCACTTTAATTTAAAAATTTTATTTACCTTGCTCCCAATTCAACTTTGAATGTTTTCTTTTCTCCGTTACGCATTACAACAACATCTACAACATCACCTGGACTGTAATCACCCAGTGCATAGGTATAATCATAAATGTTGGAAATTTTCTTTCCGCCGAATTCAACAATAATATCACCACCCTCCAACCCGCCTTTTTGTGCCGGACTTCCTTCACCAACTCCATTAATCCTTAATCCATCAACCTGCGATGCATAATCAGGAACAGTTCCTACGTAAACACTAAATGCCATTGCGCGTCCTTCGTTTTTACGCGGAACATTGATATAATCCGGTTTTGTGCTTGTTTCATCAAGATTATCAGAAACATCATAAACATATTTTAACACTTCTTCTTCACCTTTAGAGTTTATTTTATCTGCATCATCTGTGGGACGATGATAATCTGTATGAGTTCCGGTAAAAAAGAAAAGTACGGGAATATTCTTTGCATAAAATGATGATTGATCACTTGGTCCGTAACCTTCGTCATTAAATGTAAGTTTTAAATTATAATCTTTGTTATCTGTGTTCAGCAAATCTTTAAACCCCGAAGATGTTCCCGTTCCATAAATTGTTAACTGGTCTTCTGCGTTTAATCTTCCAACCATATCAAGATTAACCATCACATCAATTTTATCAATCGCAACTGGCGGGTTATTTGCGAAATATGATGAACCAATAAGTCCGAGTTCTTCACCGGAAAAGCAAAGGAATATCATACTTCTTTTAAGTTTATTTTTTTGCGATGCAAACTTTTCTGCAAGTTCCATAACCCCGGCAGTACCTGAAGCATTGTCATCAGCGCCGTTATGAATTTGGGGAACACTTCCCGTATAAAGTGAACCTGTTTCTCCCCAGCCGAGATGATCATAATGTGCCCCGATAACTATGTATTCGTTTTTTAATTCAGGATCATTACCTTCAAGATAACCGCCTATATTATCTGCATGTTTGGTTATCTCTTCCACTCCTGTTGAAATCATCACCTTGGTATTTTTAAATACGAATGAATCCGGGGTTTTCAAAGAATCTATTTTTTCCTGAATTTGCTTAAAATCCAATCCTTCAGCTTTAAAGAGTTTATCAGCAAATTCTCTTTTTAACTGGATGATTCCAATATCAGTCGTCTGGCCCTGCCCCATCATATTTTAGTTTCATCAGTTTATCCTCATCATCTTTCGGTATATATCCCGAAACAAAAATTACCGCAGAGGCTCCTTTCTCTTTTGCGATGTTTGCTTTATACCTGTAGGCAGAAAATTTACCAAACTCTGAATGAGGATTAGCTCCTTCAGGGTTATATCTCATTATTAAAACCGTTTTACCATTAACATCAACATCTTTGTAATCATCATAATTTAAATCAGGAGCAGAGATTCCGTAACCAACAAAGACAACTTCACCATGGTAATCAACATTACCCGAGAAGGGAGCAGGAGTGTATTCCTCTTCAACCTTTGGATATAATTCCTCACCATTGATATTGAAGAAAAGTTTGTTGTTCTCTGTCAGCTTAATTCCTGCAACGAATGGAAAGCTTTGTCTGAAAGAGCCGTTGAATAATGGTTTTAATCCTGTACTTTCAAAATCAGCCTGGATATATTCAGCAGCCATTTCTCCACCCTTTGATCCTGTAAATCTTCCTTCAAGTTCATCACTTGCCAGATAGTTTATATGATCCTGAATTTCAGAAGCTGTTATTTCAGGGTTCTTATCTTTTTGTCCGCCTGAATAAAATCCAAACGCTAATAAAATTATAATTAAAACAACCGATATTTTTTTCATCATTTACCTCAGATTAAAAATTGGATTTACAAAAACTATTCTACCCAGTCTGCGATAAAAATATTTGTATCGTGAGGGTTTTTACCAAACCTGTTGGATGCAAATACAAGCTTTTTCCCGTCACGTGTAAACATAGGGAAACCATCGAAGCTTTCACAATTAGTTATTTTTTCAAGTCCTGTTCCATCAACATTAATCATATAAAGATCAAAATTCATAGGACTCTTTGCATCAAGATTTGATGAGAAAATGATTTTCTTCGCATCAGGAAAGAAAAAAGGTGCAAAGCTTGCGGCTCCGAAATTTGTTACCTGTTTCATATTTTTTCCGTCAGCATCCATAACATAAAGTTCAAGAGCTGTTGGTCGTACAAGCCCGTTTTTCACCAGATCATTATAGTCTGCAAGATCTTTTTCTGTTTTCGGTCTGCTTGCACGAAAAACAATTTTAGTCCCGTCAAGTGAAAAGAATGGTCCGCCGTCATAACCTTTTTCGTGAGTAAGCCTTGTCTGATTACTTCCATCTAGGTTCATTGTATAAATTTCCGGGTCGCCATCTCTTGTTGAAGTAAAAACTATTTTATCTCCAACCGGTGAAACAGTAGCTTCCGCATCGTAACCATCAGTATAAGTCATTCGTCTTAGATTTGATCCATCCGGTTCTGCAGTGTAAATATCAAACTCCGGATAAAGTTTCCAGACATAACCCTTTGAACGATCGGGCGGGGGAGGGCAGTTTTTATCCGAACCAAAAGTTGAAGCATAGATTATTGCTGTATCACCAGGAAGAAAATAAGAACAGGTTGTTTTTCCTTCCCCATTCGAAACTTCTGTTATATTGCTGCCGTCAATTCCCATTTGGAATATCTGGTCGCACGGAAGTTCGCCACGGTTACTCTGGAAAATTAATTTCTGTTCATCGAATGAAAGATATGCTTCTGCATTTTCACCTTTATCGGTCAGCATCTTTACATTTTTAAGATGTTTTTCTTGCGGGAATCTGTAAGGATCAGCAGAATCTTTTTGAGAATAAATATTGTACGAAACTGAAAAAATAATAATTGATAAAAGAAGTGTGTAGTGTTTCATAGTTAATTGTCCCTATTGTTTATTTAAACCGGGTATTATGTTTTTAAAAGGAAATAATCAGATGATAAATTCAACGAAATAAAAATGGTAAAATAAATTGAACTTATTCGGGAACGTGAACCATAAAATATTCTTTAGCCGACCTGCCGATTGATTTTGCTTCACTCATTGTCATGTGCATATCATCCGGCGTATCATCATCGTGTCCTGCTTCAACAATCGCAAGATCAGCGCCCTTAGCCTGTCTCACAAGATCTTTACAATAAGCTGTATCTCCTCCGTAGCAGATTTTAATTCCGTCAAATTTAAATGAATATCCAAGTGCAGGAACCTGCCTGGTGGTAATCCCATCATGAAGATATTCTTTGTGAATAACAGGAAATGGTCTTACGGTTATATTTTTTGATTTAAAATTCTTAGGCTGCTTTATTACTTTTAATTTTATTTTGTAAGGAATGGTTTCAACATATACTTTGATAAAGGCATTGTGAATGCTTTCGATTTCAACACAGCCTTCCGGATAATGAATGGAAAGAGGTGTAGTTTTATGCATAACACGCATATAAGTCAGTAGAGCCCATACTCCGCCGACATGGTCGTGATGTCCATGTGTAATGAAGAGATCAGAAATCCCGAGGATCTGTTTCATTCCGATTTCATGATTCAGGTCGCGCAATATTCCGTCTCCCGGATCTACAACAAAGTAATTACTGCCGCCCTTAATAAGTATACCGGTTGCAATGTTAGGAATTGAACAAAATATTTTAATAGAGAATTCTTTTTTCTTCCAGTTGATAGGGTATTTTTGAGGAGCCATATTTATTTATTGGATTTATAATATTTACATGTTTTAATATTCTTACAGCGGGCAAAAATATTAAATGAATAACTTTCAACATCAAAACCAAGTTCAGAACTTATTTTCTCAGGCAGCAATTTTGCATTTGCATCGGCAAACTCTACTATTCTGCCGCAATCCATACAAATCAAATGATCGTGACTTAATTTTTTAAAGTTACTTTCGTAACGGGTAATATTTTCTCCGAAATGTCTTTTGCTAAGCAGATTACACTGAACAAGAAGTTCTAAGGTTTTATATACGGTTGCTCTGGATACCCGCGAGTTTTGATTTTTCATCAAGATATAGAGATCATCTGCGCCAAAGTGACCATCATAATCAAGAGCAGAATCCATAACTTCAAAACGTTCAGGAGTAATCCTGTTTTTTTCACTTTTAAGAAATTCTCTGAAAATTTCAGAAGCTTGTGGGTGTTTCAATTTTACAGCTCTTTTTGTTAATTCAAAAATATTATGGAATAGTTATAATAGCAAGAAAACCGCGGAAGTATAAAATTACCTCAACTGAAGCCCAGGGCTCTAAGTCCGTTTACTGTAATAAATGTTAGCAGGTAAGCTGTCGATGTGAATATTACTATTTGTAATACGGGAATGCGCCATCCTCCGGTTTCTTTCCTGGAAACTGCAACAGTTGAAAGGCATTGTAATGCAAAAATAAAAAATACTACCAGTCCCACTATAGTTGATGTTGTAAACAATTTTTGATTTTTACCTTCTATCTCTGCCTGCCGCATAGCTTTCAACATCGAGTTTTGAAAGGTTTCATTATTTTCATCTGTCACTTTAAAAATCAGTGCGAGTGAACTTACGAAGACTTCCCTGGCAGCAAAAGCTGCAATAAGAGAAACTCCGACTCTCCAATCCATACCGATAGGAGTCATTACAGGCTGTATGAATTTACCGAGTGTAGCAGCGTATGAAGAAGATAATCTTGCTGCTGCCTGTGTTTCCATTACCTGCTGCTGATTCATATTGGAAGAATCAATCGATGGATTGGCATTAGGAAAATAAGTGAGAAACCATAGAATTATTGAGAAACCTAAAATTATTGGTCCTGCCTTCCTTATATAATGCTTAGCATTATGATAAGTATTTATTGCAATAACTCTAAACTTTGGTTTTCTGTAAGCTGGCAATTCCAGGATAAAAGACGAATTGTCTTCGGTTTTAATAAGTGTATTTCTAAATTTATTTATTATACCGGCTACCGTAACAGAAGAAACAATACTGAATATATAAATTGTTGCAAGCATTATTCCCCCAATCCATGATTTATCTCCGGGGAAAAGAAAAGCTATTAACAAGGCATAAACAGGAAGCCTTGCACTGCAGCTCATCAGGGGGAGAATAAAAATTGTAAGGAACCTTTCTCTTTTATTGGGAATGGTTCTTGTCGCCATCATTGCAGGAATAGCACATGCAAATCCTGATAACATAGGGACAAAAGATTTACCATTTAATCCGATTTTGGACAGAGGTTTATCTATCAACATTGCCCCGCGTGCAAGATATCCACTGTCTTCAAGCAATCCAAGAATAAGAAAAAGAATAAGAATCTGGGGAACAAAAACCAGTACTGAGCCAGTTCCGCTGATAATTCCATTTGCAATAAGATCTCCCAGCCAGTTATTGCCAAGAAGATCGAAAGCAGCAGAAGATAAAAATCCAAAGGCGGAATCGACCAGACCCATCAACGGTTCAGCCAGCCAGAAAATAGAAGTAAAAGTAGCTGCCATTATGAGGAAAAAGAAAAATATCCCCCAGATTCTGTGCAGAAGGAGCCTGTCTATCTTTAAGGTTGTCCTGTCAATTTGTTTACACTCAATTTTAGCTTTTGGATTGACTAAAATTCTCAGTTGTTTATTAGCTTTGGTTAAGTTTACTTTCGGCAGTGGTTCATCAATTTTGACCAGGACATCGTTTTCAATCATTTCAATTTCGCGGTAAATAGAAAGCAGTCCTTTAAACGAACCTTCACCGTTTAGTTTTATCAGATTTTCTTTATATGACGGAGAAAAACTCTTTATACCCGCTTCAATTTCAGTTATCAGATCATTTATTCCTGACCCTGTTCTTGGATCAACCATAACCACGGGGCAATTAAGCAATCCGGCTAATTTAGAGGTATCTACACCCAGTCCTTTTCGTTTTAACAGATCAATCATAGTTAAGGCGATAACAATGTTAAAATTACACATGAGTAATTGTTTAACGAGTAAGAGGTGTCTTGATAGCTGGCTTGAATCAACAGTAACTACAATAAGATCGGGTGTTCCCAGCTTAGGGTGAGAATAAAGTGAATCTATTGATACCTCTTCATCCGGGGAACTTGGTATAAGACTTATAACACCAGGTGTATCTACAACGTTTGCTGAAAAATCAAATTTATCAAGTAAACTGCTGATAGAATATTCAACTGTTGCGCCGGGGTAATTAACTGTCTTATAATTTTTACCGCTGAGGTAGTTAAAAAGAGTAGTTTTTCCCGAGTTGGGTGGCCCAACTAGTGAGACAAGGGGAGTAGAAAGCACGGTCCGAACATTCATGAAATCTTAATACAATTGGCTTCATCCCTGCGGATAGCAATCAATGTTCCCCTGATTGCGAAAGCCAATGGATCATTAAATAAAGATTTATTAACTAATTCAATTTCCTGACCCGGGGTAAAGCCATATTCCAATACTCTTCTTGATGAAGGATGATTTTCATCAATTTCGTTTATTACACCGATTTCTCCAAATTTTAATTCTGCTGCTGTTTTCATTATTTATCCAAAACAAAAAGAATGACAATATTATTTAGATTTAGTCTACATAAAAATAACTCTGTGCTCAAAGAAAGTCAAGATATTTTTTAACTTAGTGTCAGATCGGATGTTTTGCTATTTTAACGTAATATTTAATTTGTGCAAAAATTATTCCTATTAGCTTAAATGATTATTTTCGAACAAATTAAATAAGAATTTAGCACAATAATTGTAGTTTGAAAACCACTAAACTCAGATGAATGGAAACCTTTAATTGAAACCAGAAGGAAAAATATCATTTAGCGATTCCATAAATGCCGCAACGGAGCTTTCGGTGATATATCAATTTAATCACAGAACCCGGGTTTATGATTTCATCAGTTCCGGTATAGCAGATCTGACGGGATATACATTTAATGAAATCAATGACATTGGCTTTGAAAACCTTGTAAAGGAAGTTTCAGAAATCAGTTCCGATGATTTTAACATTCAAAAGACAGAATTTGGAGCAAATGAGGCAAAACAATATTCTGCCAAATATTTGATAATCACAAAAGAAGGAAAAGAAAGCTGGCTTCAGGATAAAGCTATAAGGTTTATTGATTCTAAAGGTAATAACCTTTTTAGTGTGGGCACATTAAAAAGATTTACTGAATCAGAAAGTCTGTTAGAGAAATTTAAATACTCAAATGAAAATATAGAATCAATATTTGATCTCGCCAATCTTCTTCTTTTAGTTATTGATGAAGAAGGAAAAATACGGCTGATAAATAAAAAAACATGCAAACTTTTAGGTATTAATCGGCAGAACATTCTTGGAAAGGACTGGTCTGCAATCGTTCCTGAAAATGATTCACCTGAGTTGAGAGAGAATATTGAAAACACTTTTAAAGAAGTGATTCCGCCGCAGCAAAACATGGAAATAACCTTATATACTCAGTCGGGCGAAGCAAAGATCATTCAATACAACAATACGGTACTTCGTGATGAAACCGGAAAGATTGTAAGGCTGATGTCATTAGGTCTTGATGTTACTGAAAAGAAGAAAGAGGAAAAGATCCAGGAAGTTATTTATAGAATTATTCAGCATTCAAACGATGAGACTAACATTGCGGAACTCTTTCGATTTATTCATTCAGGTATTAGTGAGTTGATGCTTGCAGAAAATTTCTATATTGCTCTGTATAACAAAAAGGATGACCTGATTACTTTTCCTTATTTTATTGATAAATATGATAAAGAAGCGCCTCCTATGAAATTTGGAAGAGGACTGACTGAATATATTTTACGTTCCGGAAATGCCGAACTTATTACAAGAGAACGGGACAATGAACTTGTTAATCAGGGTGAATCGGAAGTGGTAGGTACCCAATCGGCAATATGGCTTGGTATTCCTTTGAAAATACGTGATCACACAATGGGTGCTCTTGTCGTTCAGGATTATGAGAATGAAAACACTTATACCCAGAAGGAAAAACAAATCCTGGAAGTTATATCTTTCCCTATTTCACGCGCCATTGAAAGAAAAATTGTTGAACAGGAAAGAAAAGAATTAATTCAGAAACTGAGCAAACTGAATGAATCTAAGGATAAACTATTTTCACTAATTTCTCATGATCTGAGGAGTCCTTTTAATTCACTGCTTGGTTTTTCTGAAATACTAACAACAGAGTATGAAAGTTTAACGCATGATGAGATTAAAGAGTACCTTACCGTAATTTACGAGGCTTCTAAAAATCTTTACAGTATGACCAATAACCTGCTTCAATATTCACGTTTCCAGATTGGCAGATTCGAATTTCAGCCAGTTGAAATTGACCTAACAAAACTTCTGAAAAATAATATTAACCTGTTGAAAGGTAATGCTATAAGGAAGGAAATAGCGATGTCTGCAAAGTTAAACGCCGATGTTCTTGTATATGCGGATGAAGATATGCTTAATTCCACAGTTCAGAATATTATTTCCAATGCGATCAAGTTCACTCAACGGGGCGGGGAGGTAAAGATATATTCCGAAATTATTCCCTTCTTTGACGAAGCAACTCATGTAAAAGTAACTATTGAAGACAACGGGATAGGTATAAATCGTAATGACCTGAGAAAAATACTATCTGAGGAAATAATAACTTCTCCCGGAACGGAGAGAGAATACGGAACAGGTTTGGGACTTTTAATAGTTAAAGAATTTGTGGAAAAAAATGGTGGAAAAATTGAGGTGAAAAGTAAAGTAAACCATGGTACCAGTTTTTCATTTACACTTCCTGTGTCTGAAGTTAAATAGAATCCCGTATTAAATTCATAACTTATTAATCACGGTAATTAATTTATTTTTATTGTAATATTTTTTTTACTTACTGATTTACATGCGGGAAAAAGAAATACCAAATGAATAAAATTAGAATACTCATAGTTGAGGATGAAAGCATTGTTGCTATCGATTTGAAAAGAACATTGCAGAATTTGAACTATGAAGTTATTGATATAGCCCGCACAGCTGAGAAAGCTATAAAATTATCCCTCGAAAAAATTCCCGACTTAATATTAATGGATATTATGCTGGAAGGGGATATGACGGGAATTGATGCTGCTTTTGAAATCAGAAAACATAAAGATATCCCCATAATTTATCTTACTGCTTATGCAAACCAGAGTACGCTTTCTCAGGCTAAAGTAACTGAACCATTCGGATATATCCTAAAGCCATTTGATGAAAAGAATCTTCTTTCTACAATCGAAATGGCTTTATATAAACATTCAATTGATCTCAAACTTAAGGAAAGCGAAGCCGGATATAGAAGGGTAGTCGAAAAATCACCAGTAGCAATTGGCGTAATAGCCGGAAGAAATATTGTATATGCTAATCCTTATGCAGTGCGGCTTTTCGGTGCAAAATCTGAAATTGAACTAAAACAAAAGTTCTTATTTGATTTTATACACAAGGAGTATACCGGGCTACTGAGAGAGAGAATTAAAAAACTTACCAAAGAAGGTGATACCATAATAGGGCTGGATGAAAAATTTTTAACTCTGGATGGACGTGTGATAGATGTTGAGTTTGCTGCAATTCCGACTATGTACCAGGGAAAGCCTGCCGTGCAGGTTGTTATTCGCGATATTACCGAAATAAATAAAAAAGAAAAAATACAACAGGCCACAATAAAACTTCTTCAGGCTGCCAATAGTTCTATTACCCTGGATGAACTTTTCAAATTATTCCATGAAATTCTGCTTGAATTCTTTCATTTCAATAATATTTACTTTGCTTTTTATGATGACACAAAAGACGCAATCACTTTTCCTTATTTTGTTGATGAGATTATCCCCCCGCTTAGAGAAAGAAATTTTAGTAATGGACTTACAGAATATGTGATTAATTCCGGAAGAATCCATCTCTTAAAACAGCAGGATATAAATAATCTTATTGCTGAAGGAAAAGTAGAAACCGGTTGCCCTCAATTAAAATCCTGGCTGGGAATACCTCTTCATGTCTATGAAAATAAGCTGGGTGTTTGTGTAATCAAAGAGTATCGGCAGGAAAACCTTATTGGTGAAAAGGATAAGGAATTTATGGAAAACATAATTTTCCCACTATCAAGAGCCATCGAAAAAAAACAGATTGAAGAGGAAAGAAAAGAATATACCGAGACATTAAAAAAACTGAATGAAACGAAGGATAAATTCCTATCTCTTGTTTCCCACGATATTAAAAGTCCGTTTAATTCACTAATGGGGTATACAGAAATATTAAAAAATGAACTGGATGAACTGGCAGTTGATGAAAGAGAAATCTTTATAAATTCAATTTATGAATCAACCAGGCATATATATAATCTTTTGAATGATCTTCTTGAATTCTCAAGATTTTATCTTGGATTAATAAAAGTTGAACCGAAAGAAATTAATATAAAAAATCTGGTGAATGATAATATCGAAATACTGAAACAGGTTGCACAACAAAAAAATATTAATCTTTGTAATTTGATAGTTAGGGATTATCTGGTTCTTGCTGAAGAGGAAATGATAGCTTCAGTTTTGAGGAACCTCATTTCGAATGCAATTAAGTTTACAAATCCTAACGGTACCATTTCAGTTTCCGCTGAAGTGAAAGACAGGAAGCTTGAAATATCCGTCGCGGATAACGGAATTGGAATGGATGAGGAGACTCAATCTAATGTTTTTAAGATGGTTTCAAAAAAATCCAGACCAGGAACAGCAGATGAAGAGGGAACCGGGCTTGGATTAATTCTTACAAAAGAATTCGTGGAAAAAAATAATGGTGAGATAAAAGTTAAAAGTGAAACCGGGAAAGGATCCACCTTTACATTCACCCTGCCCTTTATCGAGGAAAATATCTAAGAACGAATTCTGTCCCCGGCAAAAATTCACCACTATTTTAAATAGTTATAAAAATCTTTAATAATAATTCATTAGCTGTAATCAACCCGATATCGTGGAAATATAATGATTGATTCATTGTGTTTCTAAAATCAATCCCTTTACAAGAGTACTCCGATTCAACATCTCACGGCAATTTTCCGTTTAATTACCCTGATAGTAAGAGACTAAAAATATAAATTTAAGGGTAACTTTGGCAGCAACGGAAATACAAAAATTACATTTGCTAAGCGCAAACAATTATTATTTCTTTGTATATTTGGAATCAAGAAAGTTCATATTCCTTTTTTGATAGAAGGAAATTAAAAAATATCAGTAATTATAGTTTATTTCAGGAGGAGAAAATGTCACGCTTGAAGAAACAAGTCCAGGATAAAATTGAAGCCTGGCGTCCGCGCACAGCACGTCTTGTTAAAGAATTCGGTAATGTAAAAGTTGGAGAAGTTAATATCGAGCAGGTTATCGGTGGAGCCAGAGGTATCAAGAGCCTTGTAACGGATATTTCTTATCTGGATCCAAATGAAGGAATTCGTTTTCGTGGTTTAACAATTCCGGAAGTTCTTGAGAAACTTCCTAAAGTACCAGGTGGTGAAATGCCATTTGTTGAGGGATTTTTCTTTTTCTTACTTACGGGTGATATTCCTTCAGCTGAAGATGTAAATGAAGTCGCGGAAGAGTTCCGTAAAAGATCTGATGTTCCTAAATATGTATTTGATATTTTAAGAGCAATGCCTAATGACTCTCATCCGATGGTAATGTTTTCAGCAGCCATTGTATCGATGCAGCGCGAATCAGAATTTGTTAAAGAGTATAATACCGGCAATTTAAAAAGAATGATTACTGGTCACCAACTTATGAAGATGGATTAAATCTGCTTGCAAAACTTCCTGGTATCGCCGCTTTTATATATAGATTAAAATATAAAAATGGTGATATTATCGAATCAAATCCTAAGCTTGATCTTGGCGGAAACTTTGCTCATATGATGGGGATTAAGAAACCATACGATGATGTTGCCAGAATGTACTTCATTCTTCACAGCGATCACGAAAGTGGAAATGTTAGTGCTCATACAGGACATCTTGTTGCAAGTGCTCTTTCCGATCTTTATTACTCAATCTCTGCTTTGGTAAATGGTCTTGCAGGACCATTACACGGACTGGCAAACCAGGAAGTATTAAACTGGCTGCAGGGTGTTTATGAAAGTAAGGGAGGTAAAATTCCTACTGAAGAAGAAATGAAACAATTTGTCTGGGATACTTTAAAAAGTGGACAGGTTATTCCGGGCTTTGGTCACGCCGTTCTTAGAAAAACTGATCCAAGGTATATGGCACAAAGGGAATTCTGTATAAAGCATTTACCGAATGATCCGTTATTCAAGTATGTAGATCTGCTTTTCAAAGTTGTTCCTCCAATATTAGTTGAACAGGGCAAAGCAAAAAATCCATGGCCAAATGTTGATGCACAATCAGGTGTTATTCAATGGTATTATGGATTGAAAGAATATGATTTCTATACAGTTCTGTTTGCTATCGGAAGAGCATTAGGTGTTGTTGCAAATATTATCTGGGACCGCGGTCTTGGTTATCCGATTGAAAGACCAAAATCTGTTACAACAGATATGCTTGAAGCAGTTGCAGGAATAAAAAAATAAATATTTCATTTCTAAAAAATAATATTTTAGAAGAACGTCACGGGCTATTCCGTGACGTTTTTTTTACACATTATCTGCCACAACATTCTCATTAATAAATCCTTATATTTCTTAAACAATTTTCTTCATCTTATCAAAAAGTAAAAAATGAGCGATCAACCAAAAGCGGAATTAAAAGAGCTAAACAGCAAACTTCTATCAGGTTCTGCTGCCCTGGAAAAAAACGAAATCGATGATCTTATGATTAACCTCGGGACAGAACTAAATCACTTCGTTGAAAAAAAACAAAACATAGATCATTCTGAATTGGAGAATTGGGCAAGTATATTCAACGGACTATTCAGCAGTGAGTTAGCTAACCGGTTCATAGAACAAATGGATAAGGATTTATTCTTTTCTTTTGGAGAGCAAATTAGTTCATTTATAAATCAAACCGATGACAAAATTATTTCTATTATTCACAACTATCTAAACTTATTCAGGAATTCAAAATTTCTTGAGAAAATCTATGATGAAAGAAGATGGGACAAACTTATTCACGATTTGATCGTTCAAAGCAGCTACACTTTTGATGTTTTATTCAAACAGCGCGTAAACCAGTATAAAAAGAAAAATTTATTCAGGATCATTAAAGGGAATCGGACTATAGATTATAGCTGGCAGAAAACATCTGAAATAGTTTCTTCGTACCAATCATCTTTGAAACATATACTGTTTGAAATATCAGGCAAAAATAAATTTGTCGCTTTTCTTCTTGAGAACAGTTTAGATATGGTAATGCTGGATCTTGCCTGTTTAACATCGGGTATTGTGAACGCCATGATCCCCGCAAATTCTGTAGCACAGCATATTTCATATATACTAAACCAAACAAAGGCTCAAATACTGTTTACTGATGATGAAAAACAACTTGGAAAAATCAGAGCTGTAAAAAAAGACTGCCCTGATCTTAAAACTGTAGTATTGTTAAAAGGCAACGCTGCTGAAGAATGGGTAATTAATTTTGAAGAATTTAAGGCAATGGCTTCTGATGCAAAAATTGAGAACGAAGTGCAAATTAAGCCCGATTCACTTGCAACAATGATGTACACTTCCGGCACGACCGGAGAACCAAAAGGTATTATGTTCTCTCACACTAACATTGTTTATAAAAGATTCTGCCGCGCAATGGCAATTCCGGGAATAAGTGATAGTGATCGATTTCTTGCTTTCCTTCCTTTGTATCACACCTTTGGGCGATGGTTTGAAATGACCGGCTCGATTTTCTGGGGAGCTGAATACTGTTTTATGGAAAATCCTGCCGTTGAAACAATGATTGGAAATATGCGTTTTGTAAAACCTTCAATTTTTATTTCCATTCCTAAAAAATGGATCCAGCTTTATGAGTACATAACTACACGTATTGATGTGGAAGTTGATGAGGAAGAAATAATTAGAGGTGCTGTTTCAGATATTACCGGCGGATCACTCAAATGGGGACTTTCTGCCGCAGGTTACCTGCCTCCGGATGTTTTCAGATTTTTTCAACGATACGGTGTTGAACTGATGAGCGGATTCGGTATGACCGAAGCTACCGGCGGGATTACCATGACACCGCCTTTTCAGTACCGTGAAAATTCTCTTGGTAAGGCTTTACCCGGCATTGAAATTAAACTTGGCGATGATGGAGAGATACTGATACGAGGAAATTATGTTATGTTAAATTATTATGATCAGAAAATTGAAGAGACATTTGATTCTGATGGCTGGCTGCCTACGGGTGATTTAATGAGAATGGATAATGATGGTTTTATTGAAATTATCGATCGTAAAAAAGAAATTTATAAAAATGTTAAAGGCGAAACCATTGCGCCTCAAAAAATTGAAAATCTCTTTCGTGATTTTGAATTCGTTAAACAGGTTTTCCTGGTAGGTGATCATCGACCTTTTAATACGGTTCTCATTTTTCCTGATCTGGAATCCGAAAATTCTCCGCTTAAAAATATGGATGAACAGCAAAGACAGGAATATTTTTCGTCAGTTATAGTCACTGTAAATAATTTTCTCGCACCATTCGAACGAATAGTTGATTTCAAATTGATAGATCGTCCCTTCAGTGATGCAAATCATGAACTTACACCAAAAGGAACATATAAGCGCCGGATTATAGAAAAAAACTTCGATAAAATTATTAGCTCAATGTACCAGAAAGATTTCCTCTCGCTGCCACTGGGAAATTTCGAGGTTAAAATACCTAATTGGTTCCTGCGCGAAAAAGGGGCATTGAGTCGTGATATGTTTCTAAAAGATAATATGCTTTCAATTCCCAAAGTTAAATCATCTTTAACAATAAAATGCACCGATGAAGAGGGAAAAATATTTTTAATAGGGAATTACTCTTACCATATAAATGCAAAGCAGATTGATCTTCAGAATATTTTAACAAATCCGTTTTACTGGTTAGGCAATGTTGAGCTTGTGGATTTTGCCGGACAGGGAATTTATCAATGGTACAGAAGAACTGAAGCAGAAAAAGATATTGCATTTATAAACAGATTTTCTCCGGTTGAATTAAGTACTGAACTTAAAAGTAAATTTCTTGAAATTCTGGAGGCAAAAGAAATATCCATTCCGGGATTACATTATGCGGTAGTCATGTTGCAATCGGAATCAGAAGTGGATAACAAAGTGGCTGTCTCTTACTTTAATGAGGTTTTGAGGGATTCAAAAACGAGTCATTATAAATTAGCTGTTGAAATGGCATTCCGACCGATTTTAATTAATAATATTAATACTCTACGAAAAATGTTTCTGGCTGCATTTCAGACATTAAGAAAAGATCCCTTCCGTCGGTTGTTAGACTTATACGCCGAAACCGACTATAATTTTATAAATGATGAAATAATAACCGAAATAGATAATCTGAGCCGTGGAGATGAAAACCTTAATGAGATTGAATCGGTTCTCGATAAACATATATCTGCGGTTACCGATAAAACAGATCTTAGTACGACTGCAGTTTCATCTCTGTTTGAGTTGTTAGTAAGTTATGGTGTTAACCACCCGTATAGTTTCTATCAGATAAGAAGATTCTTTTTACAATATGAGCTCTATGCGAACATAAAAGATATTCGTGACCTAGCGTTTAAATCACGTGTTGAAATAAGAAAACAGTTCACACTATGGCTCGGAGTAAATAGGCAGGTTGCCATTGATCCCGAAACCGGTGAAGAATATCGTTGGGATGATGTTCTAATTTTTGATCAGGAAATTTCAGAGAATGATCAGTTAATTCTGAAAAAAGCAATAAGTGAAAAACAAATTATAAGAGAAGCGATATTTTTGTTTTCAGGCGGCACATTAATTTCTCTGAACAATATTTTGCCATCCGGTGTCTGGATCAGTACATTTTCTGATTCCGAGGACAGATCAATTTTTCGTGTAACAGTTCAAACAAGATTTCAGGGCGGATTTGATATCTCGCTTCATCTTAACCGTAGTACTCCCCAGGAATTACTTGCCGAAGAAATAAAATGGAAAGTGATTGCCGGAACTGAAATAAATGGAGAGAAACTTGCAGCAAGGTTTGGAGGCGTATGGGACGATTACAATATATGGACTGAAGAATTCATTAACGAAGAAACTGTTGAGAGATTTATTCGTCGCGAATACAAGAAAAAAGATGAAACTGCAATTGAAAAACTTCGTAACCTCTGGAAATTTTTTGTCTGGAATGCAGCTGCAGCTTATGTGAAATTCTGGAAGTTGTCTGAAATGAAAATGGAACTTACCGATACCACTCCAGATGGGATAGTAGTATCTCCACACGATTATCAGACTGGTTGCATCATTACATCATTTTCCAAAAGAAGACAAACTCAATCCACTCTGGGCTTTATAATGAATTTTTATGAAAGTTTTGTTACTAAGACAGAAGAAAGATATCCGGAAATCAAAAAGGCTTCTGTTTGGAATGCAATTTTTTCCGGAATAATTGAAGCCGAAGGATATTGATGATGGAGTACATCTTATAAACAAATTCCGCCGCGAGCTGGCTGGCTCAAGTATTCAGAAGAAAGATGATGTTATCTCGAGAATAGATTCATTTTTACGTAATATAAAAGAACATGGTTACCTGCCAAAGCAATTATATTTTTCTGTAAAAAGATTTCACCGCTGGTACCATCTTAACAGGAACGCATCTCTTGCTGCACAGGCAGAAATGCTTTATGAGCTTTATGATACTTATCATTTATTCGATCTTGAGGAGCAATATCCCGCTGCACGCACAAGATTTTTCCTGGAGACTGTATTTTATAATTCATCCCAGCGATTTAAAGATGTTTTACGCGAGCTTGCGAAAAGACAAAGATTCCGTAAAATTACCAAGGAAGAATCATTACAACTTATATCTGCTTTACATTTTGAGTTTGAACTTGATGAAAAAGAAACTTATTTCATTACCCGTCTGGGTTATCCTCATCTAAAACCCTCTGATTCGGCGGCACTATTAAAAATAAAATCCGAATTAGAAACAGTCCCAAATCTTGTTGTTCAACTGCAGGATAATGATGGGAATATGTTTACTATAAGAAACCCGATCAATCCGAAAGAAATTTCAAAACTTCATCAGCTTTATCTTGAGGCAAACCTGACTGTCAACTTCAGACCGGAACATCGGTATCTTGTTGCTGTATCGGAGCGCGGATTCATTATCGGGGGCATTTTTTATTACAGAACTGATGAAGAAACAGTTCATATGGAAAAAATAGTTGTTTCTAATCGTTACAGGCGTAAAGGAATCAGTGAAGGTTTAATGAATGAGCTGGTCAGCAGATCAAAATCTGATAATGCAAAATTTGTCACTACAGGATTCTTTCGTCCGGAATATTTTTACAGGTTTGGATTTAAGATTGAAAGAAAATACTCCGGTCTGGTTAAAGAACTTTGAGACGTTATATAGGATGACCCCAGAAGTGGACTGTATTTATCAAAGTGAAAAATAAGAGATCAGTCATTTACATCTATTGAGCATTAAGCTGTATCTTTATTATTGATAAATAGTTACAGTAAAACTTAAACTGAGAACAACGGTTCAACAAGTTTTTTTGAAGTGATATTAGACAATGACATTTTAGTCTAATTTGGTTATATATTCACTGAACTTTTAGGGTAGTTGAGTGGAAACAATTTTTGAACATAATGTAACAAAGAAAGAGCTTGAACTACTCAAGGGATTTAATCCCATTGGAAGAATCTCCAGCCGTGAATCTTATCTCAAAGAAAAAAACCAGGACAAATCATTTGCTGATCTCTATCGTTTGTATATCCTCCGTGGAGATGAGATGAAGGCTGAGGAATTTCTTAACAGAATGAATGATACCAATTACAAATATCTGTTGTCTTCTTTTTGAAAACATTCATTTCAGAGCTCAATGCTTTTTCTGAAAATTCCTGACGGTAGATAGGGAAGCACTTCCCCGTGTTGATTATTTTTAAAAATCGGTTTTAATATTATTGAGAAAATTTAAATGTTCAGCAACTCCGATACTTTTTAATCATTATAAATTATAAACAATAGCATTCCACTGGAAAATATCTGAAAAGTAGTAGCATTACATTCTTCAGAAGTTGTTTCCAGGTTCCTATAAAATTAATCGGTTATGGTGAATTTAATGCGGTACAACTGAAAACAATTCAGGAAATAATTACTACTTGTCTGTTTGTCATTTTTTCCGTTTTGCATCTTCATACCATATTCCAATGGAACCATGTTCTTGTTTTCATATTTATTGTACTGGCAGTTTTTTTGATATTTAAATAGTGATGAAAATTTTTGTATCCAATATTTTATATGAAAATATTTCTCTGTTTTATTAAACAGAAGTTTATTTATTTTAATTCTTACCGGGTATAATTCATTTAGAAGTTATTATTAATAATAAAACCTAAGAGGATCATGAAAATTTCACGAAGGGAATTTTTTGTTAAGTCTGCAACTTCACTTGTAGTAATATCCGCCACGGGACTGGTGAGTACAATAATAAGCAGTTGTGCGGGAAGCGGACCTTCAGGTCCTTCTAATGTTTCATCACTAAATATTATACAGGGGACAGTTTCTAATAATGAAATCAGCGTTAGTATTGGTTCCTCATCTCCTGTTGCAAATAAAAATACAAGGGCTCTTGTAGAATATAATAATGGAGGAGGAGCTGTTATTGTTGAGCATAATTCCGATGATACTTTCAGTGCAATATCAGGAATTTGTACACACCAGGGATGTATTGTCACCGACTTTGATGGAACGAATAATGACTTTGTTTGCCCCTGTCATGGTTCAAGGTTTGACTTGACTGGCAATGTTGTTCAGGGACCTGCACCATCAAAATTGCGCACATATGCAACCAGGGTAGAAAATAGTTCTTTAATAATCACTTTATAAAAATTATTAACTAAAGAACAATCTATTCATTTTCTTCCATTACAGGTTTGGAATGAGCTTTCAATGTGTCGTAATCAGCACCCTTCATTCCCGGAAGTTTTTCAATAAAAGCAACCATCGACCAGATTTTATCATCTGAGTGAGTTTTTCCCCAGGCCGGCATACCGGTCATTTTAATTCCGTTTTTTGTTACCCAGAAAAGTTCCTGAACGGACATTTCAGTTGCACTTTTTGATAAATCAGGAGCTTTGGGATTTAATCCTTTTGCCAATTCTGTTTCAATCATTCCCGGCGCTCCGTGACATCCTTTGCACATTTCATCGTAATGTGCAAATCCTTCTTTAATTTTTTCGGGTGAATTCAGATCAGGGACTGTGATACCTTCAGCATGCTTTTCAACTGAGTTATCACTTGCTGTACTAAAAAACCATTTTTCAATACCAGAAACTTTATTTGCTGCACTTACGTTGTACCAACCTGAATATAAAATGATTAATCCTACGATCATTATTGTGACCAATGTGAATATTACACCTGCAAAAAATTTCATTTTATAGTTCCTTGTTATTTTATTTAAGTAGTATAAACAAATCAAATATTATGTAATAAATTGTGATGTAAAACGCTAATAAAATATGCTCTTCATTCTATGCAAATCAAACCGATGATTCCTTCGATTATTAGCTTGATAATTCTTAGTATATACCAAATATTTTTTCGAAAGGAAAAATTAAATGTGTATTAATTTTATTTAAGCAGGCATAATAAAAGAAAGCTCAGGACTGGAGTCCTGAGCTGCGGGATTGTTTTACTTTTTAAGATTATATAAGGTTAGATTATTAAGTTTGATTTCATCAAAACTTTTATAGCCTGTTTCTTTAGAAATCTTTTTAATGAATCCTGATTTAAGCCTGTGTTCCAATGGCGGACCAAATTCTTCTTCAGCATAATTCCATTCGAGTAAAAATGTACCGTCAATTGAAACACGGAATGCTTCTTTCAAAGCTTTTAAATAATCATCAACTTCGTGAAATACTAATCCAAAAAATGTAATATCAAATGATTTATCTCCGAAGGGAATATTTTCAGCGGGAGCAAGTTTGAAAATTCCTTCCGGGACAAATTGTTTTGCTGCTTCAATCATTTCAGGATTTGAATCTATTCCTGAAATATTAATTCCCTTTTTATGAAATGCTTCTGCAAATAATGCGCTTCCGGTTCCTATATCAAGAACCGATTTTATATTCTCATTTATGCATAAATCGATTACACGTTCAACTTCAAGTCTTTCAACTCTTTCGGTAGAACGTAATCTTTCTATTCCACGGTTATAAACTCTATCATTAGTTGAACCTGATTGAACTGTGTTATTCTCTTTATGATTATGCATTTTAATTTCTCTTCATTGTTAATTTTTAATTGATAATTATTAATTATTATTTAGCTCTTGTGTACTGAACAGGCCATTCAACATCTACATTTAAATCTTTTGCAGCCTTTAGAGGCCAGTAAGGATTTCTTAACATCTCTCTTCCAAGTATGACAATATCAGCCTGCCCGTTTTTAATAATACTTTCAGCCTGAACCGGGGATGTAATTAAACCAACTGCACCTGTAAGAATTCTTGCTTCTTTTTTAATCTTCTCTGCAAAAGGAACCTGGTAACCGGGAGTAGCAGGAATTTTTGCTGTGGCTGTATTTCCGCCTGATGAGCAATCTATTAAATCAGCTCCTGCCTCTTTTAACCATCTAGACAGCTGAACTGATCCTTTTATGTCCCATCCGCCTTCAACCCAATCACTCGCTGAAATACGAACAAATAATGGAAGATTTTCCGGAACAATTTCTCGTACAGCTTTTGTTACCTCCAGGGCAAAACGACACCTGTTTTCAAGGCTGCCGCCATATTCATCTTTACGATGATTTGAAAGTGGTGAAAAGAATTCGTGAGCCAAATATCCGTGCGCAAAATGAAGTTCAATCATTTTAAATCCGGCTTGCAAACTTCTTTCTGCAGCCACTTTAAATTGATTGATTACAACCTGAATATCTTCTTTTGTCATTTCTGTTCGGATTAGGGAAATTATCAGTAAAAGGAATTGCGGACGGTGCAATTGTCTGCCAGCCTCCATCTCCAGGTTCTACTTTACCTTTTCCTTTCCAGGGTGAATAAGTTGATGCTTTTCTTCCTGCGTGAGCAAGTTGTATTCCCGGAACACACTTTTGTGAAGAAATGAACTTTGTTATTCTTTGATAAGCTTCTGCATGTTTGTCGCTCCATATTCCCGCATCATCAGGAGAAATTCTTCCCTCCGGTGAGACAGCTGTAGCTTCTGTCATTACTAATGCAGCTCCGCCAACAGCACGGCTTCCGAGATGTACGAAGTGCCAGTCATTCGGCATTCCATTTTCACTGGAATACTGACACATCGGTGAGACTGCAATCCTGTTCTTAAATTCTATCCCCCTGATTTTTAACGATGAAAATAATTCACTCAATTCTTTACCAAAGATTTATTAGAATATTTGAACTAAAAATACCACATTGATACCAGATTTGTTCTATACCAGGTCCTTCTTCATCTGATCAAACTGATCTTTGTTTATTTCTCCTTTTGCGTATCGCTTTTTAAGTATATCAATAGGTGATTCAATATGAGGATTTATATATTCCCGGCTCCTGTTTAATCCTGATTGATTTATAAGAAGCCAGACAATAAGTCCAATAATCACCAGCCAGAAAATCCAGCCGAACCACATACCACCGTTCCAAACCCAGCTATGAAACATTTTGATCTCCTTAATTATTATTTCTATTCATTAGACATATTTTGTTTGTAAAGGGTTCAACGTTGAAATATTTTGTGATGTGAATCTATTTATTTAGCGAGAGATATTTCCTTGGGAATAAAACTTCGCTGTTAAAAAGAAGCAGCAACCATTATTAATCCAGACACTCTTACCTCTATTCAATAAAACAGGAGTATGCGAGTTTTCTATTGCCACTTTAATTGAATTGATTTAAGTTACACCAAACAAAATAGTAAATGGTAGTAAGCAGGGCGGGGTGACGGTAATGCTGAGCTTCTCTAAAGAACCCGCGAAGAAAATTTTTGAATTACATAATCCATTTGAAAACAAATTCAATATTAAGTCTTAAATAACAACTAAAATAGATTGATAATATGAGTTTTAATAAAAATAAAGCTTTTGATATTTATAAAGTTAAGTTTTCTGATATCGAAACAGAGCAATCGGTTGAAATTCAAAAGATTATGGAAGATTTCTCGCAGAGGAATGCAGGGCATTCAGGTATGCATTTAAAAGCTCATAGTGATGTTTATAAAAAACATCTCAAAGTAAAAGCGGAGTATTTAATTAACGCATTCTTAGAATCTTTCCCTGAAGATGAAAGACTTGATGCTAAAACTGAAAATGAATTAAATCGAGAATTATCCGAGTTTATAGATTCACAATATAGATTTACCAATAATTCACTTACACAATTAATGCATGCAACAGGAATGTATAGAGCTGGAATATCGACAATTCAATCATCGAATTTGAGATCTCATTTCAATGAGATTAAGAATATTAAATTAAAACAGATGAAGCATTTAATTGAAAAACATAATCGAAATGCATTGCAAAATAAAAAACGTGAGAGTTTTTGGAGTACAAAAAATGGAATGATTACAGCGATTGGAACAATTATAATTGCACTCACAGGTGTGGTCGTGCTATTAATAAACTTAGGTATTTTTACTAAAGTTAATTCAAACATTGAAATTCCAAGTATTGATAAATTTGAAATTATCCCTCCGCAAATTAAAATTGGTAGTTCAGCAGATCTAATTTGGCAAGTTTCTCATTCAGACAGTATAATTATTAATAATAAGATTGGAATGGTGCCATTTGTTGGGTCTAAAAAGATCTTTCCATTAAGAACTACTTCATACAGATTGTCTGCATTTTTATATAATAAAGAATTATCAATTAATCAAAAAATAATTGTAGTGGATTCTTTAAATCATATTCTTAAATGAGATATTAAATTTACTTACCCTTAGCAGATATAACCCTCCTAAACACTCCTTTAAAAGTTCCAGCAAAAAGGATATCATTTTTTGTTACCAGCAGTGAGCTTACTTCTAACATAGTTAAACCCGAATCAGCCGCAGTCCAGTTGTGCCCATTATTGACTGAACGGAAAACTCCGCCCCGCCAGGTTCCTGCAAAAATATGTCCCGCGCTGTTTTTAACAAGACAGGTTATTTCTGTATTGGTTAAACCTTCATTTAACTTTGTCCATTTCTCGCCGTAATCTGTTGAACGGAAAAATCCGCTGTTTCCAGTCCAAGCAAAATGATATTTTTAAGGTTATTGCTTCTAAAACATTTTAGTATGCATATATTTTATTTCATTAGTATCAACTTCTTTGTCTCAGCAAAAATATTTCTGCCATCTGCGGAAGTCGCAACAATCCTGTAAAAATAAATTCCTGATGCTAAATTATTTGCATTAAAAATTATTTCTTTATAGCCCGCTGATTCGGTTGAGTTAAGCAAGGTTGTAATTTCCTGACCGAGTAGATTGTAAATCTTTATTACTACTTTGCTCATAGATGGTAAAGCATAGCTAATTTTTGTGCTCGGATTAAACGGATTTGGATAATTTTGATATAGCTTAAAATCTTTGACTATTAAATCTTTTGTTTCGCCGGAGCTTGTGATGAGGTCAGATAATTTACTCTTCCAAATTCCATCTCCCTCGGTTCCGAGAAAAATCAGAGAATCATTTAAAGCAAGGCTATGGAAAGCAGTGTTTGACAGACCATCTTCTTTAATTTTTATCCAGGTATTGCCATAATTATCCGAATAAAATAAATCTGAAGAAGTCATAGCAAATAATTTTGATGTTGTATTAGCAAACCTTCGAATAAGAGTATCTTGAAAAGCAGATTGCTGCCAGGTTGGATTAGTTTCCGTAGAAATAAATACGCCATTTGAAGTTCCTGCAAATAGATTAGTGTCCATAGATACCAGTGATATTACTGCAGTATCCACTAACCCATAAGTTGTCCAACTGGTTCCATTGTTTGTTGAACGGAAAGTACCTGAATTTGTTCCGACAAAGATAATGGAATCGATAGTAGTTACTGCATTTATACCAAGATCAGTTAAACCAGAATTAACTTGCTGCCAGGTTGCCCCATCGTTGGAAGTTCGAAACATACCACTGCTTGTTCCGGCAAAGAGATAAGATTTATTTTCAACAATATTGTTTATGTTTTTATTCGCCAGACCTATTTGAGTCCAAGTATGGCCATCATCTGTCGACTTAAAAACTCCGCCTGAGCTTGTTCCGACGTAAACATTAGAATCCGAAAAGTGGAAACAATATACATAGCTTCGATCAAGATTATTATAATCGACAAAACTATCGCCTAAATTTCTTGAAGTGAAAACTCCATCTGAGTTACTATTCACAAAAAGATTATCACCATCAATACCAATGGCATCAACATATATATTGGCAAGTATTCCGGTTTCCAGCCAACTGCTTCCGTTATTTGTGGAAATAAAAATCCCGATATCACGGCATCCGGTAATTATATTTCCGTTTGAAATTCCAATTGAAATTATCTCAGCCGTATTAAGCCCAAGGTTATCCCAGGTGGCTCCCCCATCACTCGATATATATAAACCATGTAAAGTGCCATAGTAAATATTCGATCCATTAGTTTCTAAATCAAAAAAATACGATATAGCCGTAGATTCAAATAGTGTAGTCCACTGTGAGTTAGTAAGTGAGTATTTATAAACAATAGTACCAAATGATACGATAAGATCACCGTTAAAAACAGCAAGATCATAGGCATAACCATGGGGCCCTCCTAATGTGGTCCACTCATCTCCATTATCTGTGGATAAGCATATCTCACCTCCGTCTGTTCCAACAAATAAATTATTTCCGACACATTTTATAGAGGTTACAGGCCAAATATTATAACTGGTCTGTGTCCAATGCAATCCATTATCAGAAGAACGAAATACTTTATTTAAACTTCCAACGAATATATAGTTATCATTCTTGCAAAATGAACGGATTATAATGTCTGTTAAATCAACAATGTTAATTTGAGACCATGTTTCGCCGTTATCGTCTGAGCGAAATAATAACGCGGGTCCGGAAATTTGCTGAACTCCTGCGAAAAAAAATCCATTTAAATAACTAACTGTAAAAACGTTAATCCCCCAGTAACCATTGTTTGCTTCACTCCATGTAAGTCCGTCATCAGTAGAACGATAAAAACCCTCAGAAGTACCGGCAATTACTACGGAATTTCCTGTCGCAACACTATTTACTTGCTCTGCATAAGGACCTTTTAATTTTTCCCATCCGTTTTGCGCAAACGAAAATAATGCAAAAGTAAGAACACACATCAAAACTGTAAATATTTTTTTCATTTTAATTCTTCCAAATTATTTAGGAATAGGACATAATTATAATATCAATTACATGAACAGAAGCGTACTAACTGCGAAGATCAAATTATTCATCCTTTGTACCAAAGGATTTTGTATTGAAAGGTATTCGATCAAAAAAGCATTGGATATTTTGAGAATTATAATCCGGCGTGCAAAATTAAAGCTCGTTAATGAAGAAACTATATTAGAACGATTCATAAAGAACTTTGAGAAGGAATCATTTTTTCTCCCTAAAAAATGATTTAATCAGTAAAGGAAACTTATATACTTCTATTGCCAATATCAATTAGATAGATAAATAGACAAAAAGTAATCAGCTATAAGCTGTATACATTTACAATATTATTTCAGCAGAATTAAAATATGTTTTGAAGCCAGCTTTTCTGGTACATTATTAAAATGTAAATCCTGAGCAGAAAGGTTGTCTGATCCTCATAATGATTTATTTAACAAGTCATTTGTTTGAATTAGCAGAGTTGGAAATAATTGATAAATTTACTTACTTATAGTAGATAAAACAGTCCTAAAAATCCCTTTAAAAGCTCCAGCAAAAAGAATATCATCTTTTGTTACCAGCAGTGAGCTTACTTCTAACACAGTTAAACCGGAATCAACCGCAGTCCAGTTGTGCCCATTATTGACTGAACGGAAAACTCCGCCTCGCCAGGTTCCTGCAAAAATATGTCCCGCGCTGTTTTTAGCAAGACAGTTTATTTCTGTATTGGTTAAACCTTCATTTAACTTTGTCCAGTTCTCGCCGTAATCTGCTGAACAGAAAAATCCGCCGTTATCTGTACCTGCATAAATGTTGCCGGTTGCATCAGTAATTAACGATTGTACCGACCAGTATCCCAGTCCTTTATTTTTTAAGCTCCAGTGACTGCCGTTATCATCAGACCGGTAAACACCTGTTCCCCCCGCAAAAATTATATTATTTTTAGTTATCAGTAGTGATGAAAAAATCTGCGCATTAAAATCCGGATTTGCAGGCTCCCAGTTTCCATTAATACTGTCGCTGATAAAAATTCCGTTACCGCGCGTAGCTGCAAATATTTTACCTGAATTATTGACGGCTAGAGCGGAGATGTAAATATTTTGCAGCCCGGAATTTAACCAGTTGTTTCCGTCATCCGAGGAAATAAAAACACCTTTGCCGGAAGTGCAGGCAAGAATAGTATTGTTTTGGTAATTGGCAAAACCTGTAACAATGGAAGTTGAAATAGATTGGGTTACACTCCGCCACGTTGATCCCGAATCAGGCGATATAAATAAACCATAATTTGTACCAGCAAGAATATTTCCGTTATAAGTCTCAAAAACAGAAACAACCATATTACTGTCGAGCCCGAGAGGAATCCAGTAAATATCGGCAGGAGTCCTAATTACCGGACTTACAGCATTGCCCGGTTCTGAACACCCGGTTAGTATCAGGACTAAACAGATCAATAATGTGTGAAGAACAGTTTTCATAAAAAGAATTATTTCATAGTAGTAAAACCCGTTTTGAAGTTAGCTTATTTGGTAAATTATTACAATATAAATGCCTGAGCAGAAAAGTTTTATCAGCCTTTTAAGAATTCGTTTTACAGATCATTTCACTTGAGCCCACGTGGTAACAAATAATTGATGAAATCTATTGGATTCAATTAAAAAATATTTGTACATTATTTCATCCTTTTTCCTCTACTGTCAAAACCGGGTTTTTAGTTAATTTTCTGGGGAAATATGAGTCAGCAGGAAAATATATTTGAGGGATACGGCTTTTCTTCTTATCATTTCCAATATCATTCGGACAGGATTCAACTAATTGCGATAACTGAGCATCGACCAGTTTACATCCGCAATTATATATTCATATTTCACCCGGACAATTAATTCGGAATCTGTTTTAGCAGCAGAATTGAGCTAAAAATGATTATAGTATAATTTCTTTTTCATAAATGTATTGTCCCCGATGTCTGAAAATAAAAATAACATAAAGAAAGAAGTCTCCTGCAAAGCATTGATACCAGTTTTTAATGCTACAAAGGAAAAAAATATAGACATAAACAGATTGCTTTATGGAGTTCACTACGATCTTCCTTATTTATTAAACAAACATGAGCGTATCGAATGGTCGGTGTGGTGTAAAATTATTTCAAACTCAAGACCATATTTTACTCCATTCAGAGTTTGAAAGAATGGGAGGAGAACTTTGTTAAAAGTGGATCTTACTAGTTGAAGGAATTTTATTCGCTTTTGTCTTTTTTTCTTCAGGTAGATTCGGAAAAATATTGAAGAACAATATTATTCAAAGTACTGCATATTGATGTTTACCTGTATAAATCAATCAAATGATTTTATTGATAAGAATAATGTCAGAGTCAACAGCATATCTTGATGATGGTTATGAGCTATGTCCGGAATTTTTTTATATTAGTAAAGGAGTATGGGATCAAGTTGGCAGTCAAATTGGCCATAAAAGACTTCAAAGTTGATCTTACAATAGATTCATAATGGAGGGATTTTCGATGTTATCCTGGAAGAAAGAGGGTCATTACTCACAAAAATTAAAAAAATGGATACATTGGTTATTTAATATCAGAAAGGCTTTCTTTGATTTGACCGATTCACATGAAGAATTATTGAGCCAATATAATAAATTGGAAGAATCAAAAAAACTTTTACAGAAACAAACCACTCAGCTTAAAACAGCACACGATATTACTAAATCAATACGGCAGAGTCTTGATATTAAAAAAACTTTGCGTGCAATAACCAATGCATTAGTAACTGATGCAGATTTTTCTTCAGCAAGGATAAAGCTATTCAAAGACCTTGATGGAAATAATCTTGATGTCGAAGTTTCAAGTGGAGCCGATGGATTAAATCTGAACCCGGTCAGACATCAGATTATAATCGATAAAGAATTAACAGGAGAACTGATTATTTATCCTAAAATCGATACCGATACTGCTGAGGTAAATGATCTGCTGAATTATTTACTGCCAATCATTAATGTTTCAATCCATGATTCATTAGTGTTAAGAACAATCACCGATTACAAAGAAAACCTTGAATCAAAAGTTGAAGACCGGACTTTTGAATTGAAGAAAGCACATGAAGAACTTTCACAAACCATAAATCTTTTAAAAGAAGCACATCAGTCGCAAAACAGGTTCTTCACAAACATCTCACACGAATTCAGAACACCGCTTACTTTGATACTGGGACCCTCAAAACAAATTATGGAGTTAACCCGGAATAATAAAATTAAAGAAGATGCAGATCTTATAAACAGGAGCGCAAAAAAATTAAACCGGCTTGCAAACCAGCTTCTGGATATATCAAGAATTGAAGCCGGTAAAATGAAATTGAAAATAACTAAAGAAAATGTTGTGCCGGTTATTTGCGACACTATATCTTCATTTCAATCGTTTGCAGAACGAAAAAATATTTCACTCCGGTATAGTTATGAATCGGAAGTGATAAAAATTTACATCGATAAAGATATGCTGGATAAAATTCTCAGTAATGTTTTATCAAACGCACTAAAATTTACTCCTGAAGGCGGTTGTGTTAATGTTAGTGTAAAAGTAATACGAGCAGGCTGTAATACAGAGTATATCAATTCAGACGAATCTTCAACAATTAAAGAAAAAAAGATTTCTCTTCCCGATTACATCGGGAATCGAAATGACAGTGAAATTACTGGTCTGACAAAAAAAGAAGGTGTTGAAATATCGGTACAGGATACCGGCATCGGAATTCCACTGGACCAAATGGATAAAATATTTGACCGCTTCTACCAGGTCGATAACAGACTCTCGAGAGAATACGAGGGAACTGGAGTTGGTTTATCACTTACAAAAGAATTAGTTGAACTTCATAAAGGAAGTATTTCAGTTGAAAGTGAAGAAGGGAAAGGCTCTGTATTCAGAATATTTTTCCCTGTGGGTAAAGAACACCTGCAGCCTGAAGAAATTGTGAATGACTTTCCTGCCGCTGATAATGTGGAAATCCGGGAATATAATAAAGATGACTTATCTGAAATTGAGCCGGTTCAAAACCCGGAGAAAAATAAATTAGATTACGATTCTATCGCAAAAGAATGTCCATCATTATTAATTATTGAAGACAATTCTGATGTACGAAATTATATAAGCAGAATATTAAGTGGTTTATATTTAATTACTGAAGCATCTGATGGCAGGGAAGGACTAACCAAAGCGGTTGATCTGATTCCCGATTTGATTATAAGCGATGTTATGATGCCCAGTATGGACGGAATACAATTATGCAGTGCACTAAAATCTGATTCGAGGACAAGCCATATACCGGTTATTTTATTAACTGCAAAAGCCTCTCTTAAAGATAAAATTAGCGGGCTGGAAACCGGAGCTGACGATTATATAATGAAACCGTTTGAAGCTGACGAATTAAAAGCAAGAATTAAAAATCTTCTTGAACAAAGAAAAAGAATCCAGGAATATTTTAAAAAGTACGGTCTGTTTGAGATATCAGAAAAAACGGTACTCCCGGCTGATCAGAAGTTTTTACAAAAAACTATTGAAATAATTAATGAACATATATCTGATAATTCGTTTGGTGTGGAACTTCTGGCGGAGAATTTAGCTGTTAGCCGGCAATTGCTTTATAAAAAACTTGTTTCCTTAACCGGTGAATCACCTAATGACTTTATAAAAATAATCAGGTTGAATAAAGCGCTGAAGTTACTTGAAAAAAAATCGGGTAATATCTCTGAAATTGCACTTGAAACAGGATTTAATAACCCTTCATATTTTGCAGAGTGTTTTCAGAAACAATTTGGTCTTCTCCCCTCACAATATCATAAGCAAACTGATATTTCCTAATTACCTGTTACAAATACCGCATTATTTTATTCATGGCTGGTAGAATTGCTTTTTATCATTTCTTACAATGCTATCGACTTTTCCTCCTTAATTCACTGCGGGACTTGCTGAATTAAAATAATATGGTGTGTATGAAACAGATAAACGACTCCGAAATGGATGAAATAATTCCGCTGACTTTTCATTTAAGCCAGAACTATCCAAACCCTTTTAAGGATAAGACTACAATCAAATACTGTGTTGCTTATAAAACTGATGTAGCAATCACAGTTGCAAACTCAGATGGCGAATTGATAAAACAATTAGTTAATGCTGATCAGGAGGCAGGAACTTATGTGATAGAGTTTGACGGGAGTGAACTGCCGGAAGGATTCTATTTTGTAAAAATAACTGCCGGCGATTATACCAACTTTAAGAAGATGAACCTCTCTTTTCAATAATAAATCCGGGTTAAGAAAAATATCCCCGGATACTAATCGAATGAGAAAAAACTCATTCAATTAAATAAAAGGAGTTAGTTATGAAACAACTAGTACAAATTTCGATTCTTTTCATTCTGCTGACAGTTTCAATCTTCCCGCAGCCATGGATGCAGCAAAATGCAGATATTCCTTCCAACGCAATTGTAGCACCGTTCTCACCTATAGATAACGATGTCTGCTGGGCATCCTGGTCTACCGGCTGGTCGGTGGTCCGACTTCAATGGTTACTTAAGAACGACAGACGGTGGTACCACTTGGTCTTGTGATACTATACCGGAAACAGAAAACGGAATGATCTGGTGGATTGATGCTCTTGATGCAAATACTGCTTATGTAGCTGTGGAAACCTGGGCGGCATCAGGTATGCAGGGAATTTATAAAACAACAGATGGAGGAGCGACATGGCAAAAGCATCCTAATAATTTATACCAACTTCAAATTACGGACCTGGCTATATCCATTTCTTTGACACCAATAACGGTGTAGCTGTTGGTGAAAAAGATTCAGCTACATGGCTGTTTGGAAATTTTTACTACGACAAATGCCGGCTCAGACTGGAATATTGTACCAACAGGAAATATGCCCGCTGCACTTGGAGGTGAGTTCCTTGAACCAGTTGAAGTTGCTGAAGTCGGAGATTGTATCTGGCTGCCAACACAGGGATCATCCAACGGACCAAGGTTTTTTAAGACTACTGATAAAGGTTATAACTGGACCGTAATTGATCAAGGATTAACTTCTCAATATTTATCATTTCCTGCATTTCAAAATGAATCCACCGGACTGCTGGTAGCATGGTCTTTTGCGACTCAAGATTATATTATTAAAAAATCCACAGATGGCGGAAGTACCTGGGTTGATAAACCGGGCCCTTATGGATGTATTCCATTAAATGTTTGTTATATACCCGGAACGTCATCAATATATGTAATAACCGGATGTATAAATGTTAACGGCTATGCAAATGGTTCTGCTTATTCACTTAACGGCGGCGATACCTGGACAACGCTTGATAACGGAAACTATTGTTACACTGTTTTTGAATCTGATATGGTTGGCTGGGCTACCGATTACAATACTAGTAACATTTATAAATATGTCGGTCCACCAATGCCAATACCGGTTGAGCTAAATTCATTTACGGCAAAAGTAAACGGTAACATGGTAAATCTTAATTGGTCAACAGCAACAGAAACTAATAATAAAGGCTTTGAGGTTCAGAGGTCGGAGGTTAGAGATCAGAAGTCGGTGTGGGAAGTTATTGGATTTGTAGAAGGGAATGGGACTACCACTGATCAACATCAATATTCATTTACAAATAAAGAAGTGCCGGAGGGAAAATATACTTACAGGTTGAAACAAATTGATCTCAACGGAGCATTTAATTACTCGGACGAAGTTAATGTTGAAGTTAAATCTGTTTATACATTTTACCTTGCTCAGAATTATCCTAATCCTTTTAACCCTGCAACCACAATAAAATTCGGAGTTAAAGAAAAATCCAATGTACGGATAGATATTTTCAACAGTATCGGGGAAAAGGTTAGTACAATTCTTAATGAAGAAAGAGAACCGGGAAATTATTCAATTGATTTTACTGCAGTTGATCTACCGAGTGGTGTGTATCTGTACCAGGTAAAAACAGGAAATTTTATTCAAACAAAGAAAATGATTCTTCTCAAGTAATAGGAAGTAGGTAGGCAAGGAATTTTAGGGCTGGCTTAAGACCCGCCCGGATTAATAAAATTTAATCATCGATAACTAGGTGGTATTATGAAAACTTTTCTACAAACTTTGTTTTTCTTTTTGCTGGTTATCACAAATATGTTTTGCACAAGATCTGGATGAGACAAAAAATCCAAAACAAACAAATGAGGTTCTGCCAATCAGGCTTCCGCACCCTACCCATAACCATGTACGAGGGAAATCAACTGTTTCATTACATCCCTCCTTCTACGACCGCAAAGCTGACTGGCAATGGATTATAGATTCTACTTGGGGACCAGGTGAATCACTTGCCGGAAAGTTCTCAACTTTTGATCTTTACCAAAACTTTGCCCGTTCTTATAATTCTACATTCCTCTGGAATTCGGTTAACTGGGATTCGCTAGTTTCTTCACTCCGATCCAAAATTAATGATTCCACCAGTCGTGGTGCTTTTGCAAGGATTCTGAATGATCTTGCTGCGGGAATGAAAGATGGACATGCACATGCATACGACGACACTGTTTTTTTTGAAACACTATTAGATCCCGGGATTCCTATACTTGTCGATGGATCTGGATACATCAATCACTTTGGTGCGGGTCTAACTCCTTTAGCAGACAGCTCATTATTGGTTTACAAAGTTGTGCCAAACCACCCACTTGGATTAGAACCAGGGGATATCATACTTGGTTATGAGGGTGTTCCCTGGCATCAGATAGTTCACGAACTTCTTGACGGGAATATACCACAATCAATCTGGAGAGCACCTGCACCAAGTGCATATAAAAGGTATCTGCTTGAATCAGCAGGAGAAAGCTGGCATTTATTTGATACCATTGATGTGATTAAGCATTCGACAGGTTTAACTGTACATCTCCCGTTGGATGCTATGGTAAATCTCACTGCCCCAGACTATATAATTAATAACGAACAAATGCCTATTCCCGGTGTGCCTATGCCTGAAGGACATTTTTTTGACCATGGTGGAGTAACTTATGGAATAATAGAAGGCACAAATATTGGCTACATTTATATTTATAACCACGAATATCCAGGTGTCAGTTCTGAATTCGATGCTGCTGTACTAGCATTAATGCAGACAGACGGATTGATAATTGACATTAGAGCAGATTGGGGAGGATATGTTGGATTAAATACCGGGATAAGCAGACTCATTAATTTTCAAACTTACACACTTGATGATGAAAAACGCTGTTCCCCAGTAAATTTATATGACCTATGTCCCAGTCTTACATTAGATGGTTTAATTCCAAATGATATAGGTACCTATTATGACCGGCCAATAGCAGTACTTATTGGTTCCGGTTGTTTAAGTTGGGGTGATGTAATTTCTTGGCAGCTTACTTATGTTCCATACGCCCGAATGTTTGGACGGTCACCTTGTGCAGCATTTAGTGGGATGTTAATTTATGCTCAACCCTCAAAGGCCGGGTACAGTTTGCGCTGTCCGGATATTACTACTGTAGATCATTATTTCCCTTATGAGCCAAGATGGGGGCAGGAGTTTCCTAACTTCGAAGAAGTATGGTTGACTCCTGATGGAGTAGCAAACGGTGAGGATGATGTTGTTAATAGAGCCCTTGAGTGGATGAATAATTTGGTATATCCACATAATGTATTAACTAATAACACCTATTATATACCAGGTTTTGATACAGTACATATTTCAACAATTATTGAGAATCCAAACTCTCACCAGATTTCAGCACGAGCTTATCTCAATACAATTGAAGGGACACTTATTGATTCCGTAGATTTTATAAAGCAAACTTTGGAAACCGATGGAGAGGAATGGAGAGCAAACCTAAATCTTCTCTCTTTAGAAGAATTCTACAAAATCGGAGTTACAGTCTTTGATGTTACAGTTTCTGATCAATACAAGGTTTCGAACGCTACAGGATTTACAACTGCAGGTCCGGTATCACTCGATAGTGTAAAATATATAGAAGATTCTTCTAACCGGTATGCTTTGAAACCTTTCGTTACCAACAACGGAAACACATTAACAATAACGGATGCTAAAATCAGACTTGTTTGTGATGATCCTTGGGTATTGTCAGTAGGATCAAACACAATGAATCTTCCGCCTATACCGCCCGGTGAAGAAGTAACGGGATCATCCTGGGCATTTATTGAATATAATGATACTACTTTTCCGGGATATTTTAATATTAATGCGGAAATAATAAGGGATGGCTGGGTTTTGTGGACGGATTCCATACAAATAATGATTACAGGAATTAAGGAAAATAATTCACAAATATTATCATTCAACCTTGAGCAGAATTATCCCAATCCCTTTAACCCAAGCACTAAAATAAAGTACTCAGTTCCTCAATTATCTAAAGTTATATTAAAAGTATTTGATGTTTTAGGAAATGAAATAGAAACTTTAATTAACGAAGAAAAACCAGCAGGCACTTATGAGTTGACCTGGAATGCAGATGGAGTTTCCGCCAAAGGCGGATACACTCCCGGTGTATATTTCTATCAACTCAGGGCAGGAAGTTTTGTTGAGACAAAAAAGATGTTGCTGTTAAAATAAAAAACAACCTCAACCCAGCCTGCCGCCTGCCTTCCGATTGGCAGGGCAGACAGACTGTTTCGCTTTCCTTTATCCTGAATGAAACCAAGGAAGGAGAAAGAATTTGGGAGAGGTAAAATTTAATCATCGATAACTAGGCGGTATTATGAAAACTTTTCTACAATCTTTGTTTTTCTTTTTACTTGTAACACAAATATGTGTTGCACAATGGGAACAGACTAATGGACCATATGGAGAATTTGTTCTTTCATTAGCAATCAGTGGTGATAATATTTATGCCGGAACTGTTAACGGAGCATTTTATTCTACTAACAATGGCGAAAATTGGACAACAATAAATCTAAATAATATTGGTGTTAATTCTTTCGCATTCAATCATAGTGAAGATATTTTTGCCGGAACGCGATACGGGTATATATTCCGATCGACTGATGATGGAGAAAACTGGGTAAATGTCTTTACCGGTGGAAGAACTCGCTCAGGACCTTTACTTATTATTTAATATTAATGGAGACATTTTCGCTGGGTTCTGGGGTGGCGTATTTCGTTCTACAGATAATGGGAACAATTGGATACCGATTAATAGTGGTTTAACAAATGTTCAAGTTTTATCACTCGCAATCAGCGGGAATAATATTTTTGCCGGAACCTGGGATGGTGGTACATTTCTCTCAACCGACAATGGATCAAGCTGGAATGCTGTTAACAACGGATTGACGAACTTGGATGTTTTTGCCATAGCAATTAGTGGCAATAATATATTTGCCGGAACTTGGGGCGGCATATATCTCTCAACAGATAATGGATCAAGCTGGAATGCTGTGAATAACGGATTGACAAATTTATTGATTAATTCAATAGTAATCAGTGATGATAATATTTTTGCCGGAGCTAGCAGTAGTAATGTATATCTCTCAACCGATAATGGATCAAACTGGAATGCTGTTAATAATGGACTGACAAATTTATTCATTAATTCATTAGCAGTCAGTGGCGATTATATATTTGCCGGGACTGATGATGGAGTATGGCGTCGACTACTTTCGGAAATGATTACTTCTGTTGATGAAATTGCTCCTCAGTTACCAGTGCAGTTTAGTTTATTTCAAAACTATCCTAATCCTTTTAACCCAAGTACAAAAATAAAATACTCAATTCCTCAATCATCTCAATGTTGAGATTAAAATATTCGATGTTTTAGGAAACGAAATAGAAACACTTGTCAACGAAAAAAAACAAGTCGGCACTTATGAAGTAACGTGGAATGCAGATGGAGTTTCCGCCAAAGGCGGATACGCGTCAGGCGTATATTTCTATCAATTGAGAGCAGGGAGTTTTGTTCAGACAAAAAAGATGATTGTATTAAAATAATTTTAATAAAAAATATTAGATATTTTATCTGCCGTAGTTCAGTTCTCCGGAACTGAGCAGGCATTAATTTTATTACTCAGTACTGGAGTCCTGAGCTACGGGGATATTGAAATAGTGAAAGAGAATTACAAAACCAGAGACAGGATTGTTGCAGGGATTGTATTTGAAATTAATGAAGGCTTGAGTATTTAAATTTGTTACGATTGCAGGATAAAATAAATTTAAATTTACCTATACATTACTGTAACAATACGCCGGATTAAAACTAAATAAAAGACCGCCGGAAAGGCGGTCCTTGGAAAGCAAAATTAAATAATTTTGTCAGGCAGTTTTAGGTTTTGATATGGACTTATTAACAATATTATAAATCCATGCAATTAAGAAACCGCCTATAAAACCATCTACAAAGCCCCAGAGGAATCCTATTATTGAGCCACCCCAGGAATACGAGTAACCCAGGTATACAGTAGAGAGTTTAGAAACAATTTCGCCGGGAGTGCCGCGTATCAGCAGCCACCAGGTTACTACAAGAATGGAAAGACCCCACACTAACCCTACTGCTATTCCTAAAGCTCTTTTGCGAAGTTCCATTATAACCTCCCAAATTATTTAATGACACTATATATAATGCAATTTTTTTAGGAGAGTAACAATTGAAGAGAATAAGAAAACTCAGGACTGTTTCCAAAAGATACAAGATTTTTGTTTAATGGTTAATCAAAATAGAAAAGAGAAATATAATCTGAATTTCCGTAAGGGTTCATTCTGAATTCTTAAGTTAGGGTTGCCGGTAACCGGATACGGAAAAAAACTGAGCAATAGTATTGATTGAAATTAAGTTTATTTTAATAAATTTCCCAGCTTAATATTTTTCCATTTAAGGAATTTATGTACAAACCTAAATTTTTTGTTTTACTGCCTACTCTTTCAAAGGAACAAATATATAAAGATATAATAGCCGGCGTACTTGTGGGAATTGTAGCTCTTCCTCTCTCCATAGCATTTGGAATTGCTTCTGGGGTTGCACCGGAAAAAGGATTAATTACCGCAGTCATCGGAGGATTTGTAATTTCATTTTTGGGAGGAAGCCGCGTACAGATAGGGGGACCAACGGGAGCATTTATAGTTATAGTTTACGGAATTGTACAGAATTACGGAATTAACGGATTGATGCTCGCAACAATTATGGCAGGTATTATCCTGGTAATAATGGGATTTGCAAAGTTCGGTTCGATGATAAAGTTTATTCCATATCCTGTTATTGTAGGATTTACCAGTGGAATTGCAGTAGTGATTTTTTCGAGTCAGGTGAATGATTTTTTAGGATTAAATATTTCTAAGGTGCCGGCAGATTTTTTTGAGAAATGGACTGAATACTTAAAACATTTTGTATATATAAATTATGAAGCAATGTTTGTTGGTTTCTTTTCTTTGCTGGTAATAATTCTTTGGCCAAAGGTGTCAAAGAAAATCCCCGGATCAATTGTAGCTATTTTATTGGCAACTGTGATTGTTCATTTTTTTCATCTGAATGTAGAAACAATTCAAACCAGATTCGGTGAATTAAATTCTTCAATTCCAACACCTTCAATTCCTTCATTTAATTTAGCAACCATAAAGGAACTTATACTGCCGGCGACGACCATCGCAATCCTCGGTTCGATTGAATCATTATTGTCTGCTGTTGTTGCAGACGGGATGATAGGTGGAAAACATAAATCGAATATGGAACTTGTAGCTAATGGTATTGCTAATATTATCTCACCATTGTTCGGAGGGATACCCGTAACAGGAGCAATAGCAAGAACGGCAACTAATATTAAGAACGGTGGGAGAACACCGGTAGCAGGAATAATCCACGCATTAACATTACTACTTATAATGTTGTTCCTGGGACAATGGGCAAGGCTGATACCGATGGCTACACTTGCTGCTATACTGGTTGTGGTAGCTTTCAATATGAGTGAATACCGCATATTTATAAGGTTGTTCAAAAGTCCGAGAAGTGATATTGTGGTTTTACTAACAACCTTTAGTCTTACTGTGATTTTTGATTTGACCGTGGCTATTGAAATAGGAATGATTCTGGCAGTAATTTTATTTATGAGAAGAATGGCAGCGGTTTCAAATGTAAGCATTATAACACGAGAACTTATGGATGAAGAAGAAGTAACTGATGTGAATGCAATTCAAAATAAATCTGTGCCTGAAGGTGTTGAAGTTTATGAAATTAACGGACCATTCTTTTTTGGGGCTGCAACTAAATTTAAGGAGGTAATGCAGAGCGTTGAGAACAGACCCAAAGTGATGATATTACGAATGAGAAATGTTCAGGCTATTGATGCGACCGGATTGAATTTACTAAGTGAAATTATAAGGGAGAATAAAAAGGAAGGGATTCATTTGATATTATCCGGTGTTCACACACAGCCATTATTTGCCCTTACACAATACAATATAATTGATGAAGTTGGTGAAGAAAACATATTCGGAAATATAGATGATTCACTAGATAGAGCACGTATTTTACTGGGATTAGCCGTTGTGGGGAGACCAAAGGATTTTAAACCTGAAGTGAAACGGGAGATGAAATAATTATTGGGCATATTCATTTAGCAGAGCAAAAAAATTAATTTATTTAAATAGTTTAAGAAAATATCAATAACGAAAAATTTTTCAGATAAATAATAGAAATAATGTTACTGCAATAACTTAAAAAACTGTGGAACTCTTTCGGAATTAAAATTAAAATACTTAGGACAGGAGTCCTGAGCGACTGGGAAAAAATGCAGGCAAAAAAAGTTGTTGAGTAAATCCTCCGCCGTGTGTATGTTTAAAGAAGTTATTCACATATAAAGGAATACAAATGGCGGGGGTTCCCGATAAGATTAAACAACTGGTAGATACTTTTTCACGCAATATTGATTTTTATAAATCCGGCAGCTTTAATGAAACTCAGTTAAGACGGGAATATCTCGATCCTTTCTTTACTGTCACTCGGCTGGGATGTTGAAAATAAAAGAGGCTATGCCGAAGCTTATAAAGATGTTATCCACGAGTATTCTCTTAAAACAAAAGATGTAAGTGAAGCGCCGGACTATTGTTTTCGTATCGGCGGAACCCGTAAGTTTTTTGTTGAAGCGAAAAAACCAAGTGTTAATCTTAAAGATGATATCCATCCTGCCTTCCAGGTGCGCAGTTATGCATGGTCTGCAAAACTTCCGTTAAGTATTCTTACCGACTTTGAAGAGTTCGCTGTTTACGATACACGCATTCCGCCTGATAAAAAAGATAAAGCTTCCACCGCGACGGATAATGTACTACAACTTTGAAGAATATCTTGAAAAGTGGGTGGAAATTGAAAATGTATTTTCACGCGAATCTATTCTTAAAGGTTCATTTGATAAATATGTAGAAAGCACTAAAAAGAAAAGAGGCACAGCAGAAGTCGATTCGGTTTTTCTTGCGCAGATGGAAGAATGGAGAAAACTTCTTGCAAGGAATATTGCTCTTGCGCAATCTCCGCTTTAAGTATAAGAGAACTTAACTTTGCTGTACAGAAAACAATTGACAGGATTATCTTTTTAAGAATTTGTGAAGACCGGGGCATTGAAGATTACGGGCAGTTGATGAATCTGCAGAACGGTATGAATGTTTATGAGAGACTTAAACAGATTTACTATCGTGCGGATGAAAAATATAACTCCGGCTTATTTCATTTTGAATCTGAAAAGGAAAGAAACGAAGAGCCGGATAATCTTACGCTTGATCTTTCAATTGATGACAAGATAATTAAGGATATTGTAAAGCATCTTTATTATCCCGATAGTCCTTACGAGTTTTCTGTTCTTCCTGCGGATATACTCGGACAGGTTTATGAACAGTTTCTCGGAAAAGTAATAAGATTAACTCCC
>CAWFHZ010000009.1:0-6420 GCA_963815785.1 uncultured Ignavibacteria bacterium | reverse complement strand
AATACCGATAAGAAAAACTTTTGTGCTTCGTTTACACAAGTAACTTATATAATTATTGATCTTGTTCATCATTTGTTATTTAGTTTGTAGAGTATATATACTGTGGTATCGTATTAAGAGGTAAGAATTAAACGTGTAATTTTTTTTAATATCCTTGCTTTTGAAGAATAAATCAATAATATTATACCGCACCCCAAATTAAAGTTTATAGATCACGATACTAAAATATTAGTATCTAATGTGGGGGGTGAAGCTGTAAATTCAATTGATTCTTAATTTTTATAAGTTCTTATTATTAATTACAATTACTTTTTTTATGGGAAAGTAAATGGGAAATACAGTAATCAGAAACCTGAACGTAAATGAAATGTACGTTGTAGATGAATTAGCTGCAATTGATGGCAGAAATCCCGGCTTATATGATGGGGAATTTCTTTTTCGTGCAGACAATAATGGTTATTTCGCCGCAATAAACGGAACTGAAGTTGAAGGAACAATTTCTTCTGTTAATTATGATAATGATCTCGGGTTCATTGGTTTTCATATAGTTGTTCCTCATCTCCGTAGTAATGGTATTGGCGAAAAACTATTTAGTGTCGCTATCGATAAAGCCGGCGATAGTAATATTGGAATTAATTGTAAAGAAGAAGAAACCGGGTTTTACGAGGGATTTGGTTTTAAGCCTGCTTACAAAATAATTAGCTATGAAGGTGCATCTGACGGAGTATACAGGGTGCCTCAAAATATTGTTTCGCCATTAATGCTTGAGTTTGATGAGTTCTATAAATATTACAGGAAGGTTTTTCCCTATGAAAGAAAAACGTTTGCAAGCTATTGGATAAACCAGCCTAAGAGCCTTGCCCTTGGTAAATATGAAAATAATGAATATAAAGGCGTTGGCTTATTTAAGCCTTGCAGAAAAGGGTATAAGTTGTCGCCGCTAATCTGTGATGATCCGCAGTCGGCTGAAGAAATATTAACAGCGCTTACCTCTCACTTTGAATCAGGAACGCCCTATTATATTGATATTCCTGAACCAAATAATGATGCTGTTGCATTAGCTGAAAAATTAAACCTGAAAAAAGTTGATGAGAGAATAAGAATGTACACACAAAAAGAGCACGATATCTTATTAAAAAATACTTACAGCTTTACAAGTTTAGAGATTGGATAATATTAAATCTTATTTCCAATAAATAACTAATACTTCTAAAAAAACAGGAGGTTTTTTATGGCATCAGATCAACCTTATATAGGCTCAGTAGAATTGTGGCCTATTAATTTTGCTCCACGCGGCTGGGCATATTGTAGCGGACAGCTTTTACCAATAGCACAAAACTCAGCTCTTTTTTCTTTAATTGGAACAACTTATGGTGGTGACGGCAGGACAACTTTTGGTTTGCCTGATATGCAGGGACGGGTGCCTATTGGCGCAGGTAATGGCGCAGGTTTAAGTCCTTATGTTCTTGGACAAAGAGGTGGATCAGAAATCCAGACTCTTACAGTTGCACAGATGCCTATACATAATCATACTGCTAAGGGTACTGTAACCCCATTAGCCGGTACAGGTAAAATAAGTTTAGGCAATGATCCTACAAGCAACTATATGGGTGCAACACCAGCAACAAATATTTATACATCTGCTAATAATGCTGCAATGGGTTCTTCCCCGGTGTCTGTTACGGTAGATAATAACGGTGGTAGCCAACCTATTAGTATTATACAGCCGTATCTTTGCTTGAGTTATATTATTGCTCTGGTGGGAATTTTCCCCAGTAGAAATTAGTATTGTATATCTTTTACATTGTTAAACATGGAACGGGGTTATTTATACTCCGTTCCTCAATTAAAAAATAATTTTATGAAACTCGAAGAATATCTTGATCTTATTATCAAATTAGACCTGGAACTTGTTGCAGAAACATTAGGTAAGTATAAACTTTACAGGCATGTTTATCCTGCAAGTACCAAATTTCCATTTATACCGGCAGATTTCCAAGGCACGGCTTTTGGAATATAAATCTAAGGATTTTTACTTTGCAAGCTTTTAATTAAGCATTTGTTGAATAAAGACAATAAGCCAACTTTAAACAAATATGAATTTATAAATCAATAATTAGAATAATTAATGGAGAAGTTATGAAAACGAAAATACGTTTACTCTTTTTGCTTTGCTTTTTATTCAATAGCATAATGCTTAATGCCCAAACATATGAGGTTAGTGCTGGAATATATGGAGGAAAACCGGATCCAACATCACCAAACGTGATTGGAACTTATGTATATAGTGGTACATTAGCACCTGACAATAAACCCTATTACACGAAAATTAGCGGTAGTAATAGTAACCCAAGTTATTGTTTTTATATTAACAGTTTTTGGGATATTAGTCCAGAACTAGGAAATGATGCTACTAGTGTTAATTATTATTACAATTATGCTTTAAATGCAAACAATGGTTCTACTTTTCCCGTGGGTCTTTATAGTGAGACCTGGAGTTCAGAATTTGGTCAGATATCAACTACTCAACCTCCTGTTACATCACAAAATGCAGTAGCAAATATAACATTTACAGATGGTTCGGGTCATACTCCTCCTAATGGAACTTCTGGAACGAATGATAATGTAGTTGGAAGATTTCAGCTTACTGCTTCAACAAACGGGGCTGTTCTTCAAGCTGTAACAATTAGTAATACTGATACAAGAAGTGGTGTCACAAGTGTAAAACTCTATAGTTCAACTGACAATACATTTGGTTCCGATCAGTTATTAAGTACAAAGCCAGACGCTACTTCAATTACATTTGATGGATTTAATAGCTTGGTTAGTACTTCAGGAACTTATTATTTTGTAACAATGGATTTGGGAGCAGGTGCTAGTGGAACTTCTTCAGCAAAAATACCAAGCCAAGCTTCTTTTACATTTGCAACAGGAAGTGCAAATGCACCATCTTCTTTTTCAAACGCTCTTTTAACTTCAGCGGCAACTCCATTGCCTGTAGAGTTAAGCACTTTTTCTTATAAAATAGTAGGAAGTTCTGTTCTGTTAAACTGGTCCACTGCAACAGAAATAAACAACTATGGTTTTGAAGTGGAGAGATTACAGGAAAATAATTGGCAGAAGATTGGATTTGTTCAGGGTTCCGGTAACAGTAACGCACCTAAACAATATTCATATACGGATTCAAAATTATCATCAGGAAATTATTCTTACCGTCTAAAACAAGTTGATAATGACGGACAGTTTGAATATTCAAAAGTTGTAGAAGTTGCATTTAATGCGCCAGCAGAGTTTTCATTAAAGCAGAATTATCCAAACCCTTTTAACCCTTCAACAACAATCAGCTATTCTTTACCGGAAAACGCGCAAGTAACCCTTACAGTATTTGATGTACTTGGCAGGGAAGTAACTACACTTGTAAATAAGGAACAGGAAAGCGGTGTTTATAATGTTAAATTCGATGCCAGTAAATTAAACAGTGGAATTTATTTCTATAAACTAAACGCCGGCAGCTTTTCTGAAGTAAAGAAACTAATGCTCGTTAAATAAGGTTTTTCCTTTGTTCATTATATGTCCCTGGTGGGAAGTAAAATTCCTATCAGGGATTTTTTATGTCACACTGAATTTATATCGTCAGGCTTCGACAGGCTCAGCCTGACATATCGATATTATTTCTTACTTCTTTTTTGATTTGGAAAGATTTACTAGTGCTTCAAAATCTCCTCTGATTAATGCTTCTTTCTTTGCACGGCTCCATCCTTTAATTTGTTTCTCAGCCCGTATTGCATCGTATACATCATTAAACCAGTTGGAATATACTAATTCAACGGGAAGACGTTCGCTTGTATATCCTTTTATTAAACCGGAATTATGTTCATTCAATCTCTTCTCCAGATTTGAAGTAACCCCGGTGTAATAACTTCCATCAGAACATTTTAATATGTAAACAAAATAATTCTTAGTCATGTTTATCTTGTCGAGTTTCCATGTTACACTGAGCTTGCCTGCCTGCCAGCAAGGCAGGTCGAAGTGTGACTTTGGTAAGTTTCATAGCATTGTCAGTCTCGACAGGTTCAGCCTGACATATCGATATTATTTCTTACTTCTTTTTTGATTTGGAAAGATTTACTAATGCTTCAATATCTTTTTAATTAATCCCGGAGCCATTTAATCATATATGGAAACGGATCAATACCAAGTGCCGCAGCTTTTTTTTCATCTGCCGTCAGTCCTACCCATTGCAGCATAGGCAATCCTAAACAACCACCTTGTTGGAATACCTGTATCAGGTGTTCCGATTCCCCTTTATAGCCATGTTCGTGAAAAACAATTTCAGGTTTAATATTTAAATGAACAAGGGCAGCATAAGACCATGCCAGCGCCATCATTTCTTCTGCGGCATCATTACCAAAAGTAATATGAATGTTCTTTCTTTCAGATGACGGCTTTACAGCAAGATGGCCTGCTTCGTGCAATAAGTCGCCGGGGGACAACATTTCTTTTTCATCAACTATGAGCTTGCCGTTATCAACTAAAATTCCGGGCAAAAAAGTTTTCTCTTTAAACTTTCCGGGAGTTACCTCAATCCCGATTTGTTCTAAAAAGTCTGCTATTATTTTTGTAATCGGGTCTTTAAACATTTTAAAATCTTTATTACCTCAGGCTAATAACAATAATCTATTTATAGTAAATTATGAAAATATGATTGTTCTATCAAAAGGGACGGTTTACGCTTTCTATCATTGATTTTCTGGTTTGTTTTCGTTAAAATTCCAATCAAATCAAAGGATGAGTTATGAAAAAGTTAGTATTGATGTTGTTTTTGGGCTTTTATGCAGCAGCTTTTGCACAATATAAGGATCCTGGATTCCCAACAACAACAGTTGAAGACGGAATATTAAATCATTCAAATTCTTCCGATAATAATATATTCGGGTTCCTGAACTCCGACAATTTTGAAATGCACCATCAGTTCGATTTATCTTATTCTGCCTTTGGCAACCAGGGACTTGCACTCAGTATTTACACAAACAGCATGCTTTATAATTTTTCAGATAACCTGAATGTGCAGACAGATATAAGTTTTGTTAATTCTCCTTATACAACCCTGAGCAAAGATTTTCAGAATAACCTTAATGGAATTTATTTGACACGGGCAGCGCTGAATTACAGACCATGGAAAAACTTCGATATATCCGTTGAGTATAACAGGATTCCAAACGGTCTCAGTCCTTACAGCTTTTATGGAAGTTCGTTCAACAGGTATGGATTTTATGCTCCTTACATTGGGTACTGAATGAATGTAAAACTTAGTCCTCAGGGGAATCAAAGTTAAGTGAAGGAAAGAAACCTGTCCGATAAACAATCTAAAAAACCAGCCGGTAAAGTTGCAAATATTTTTTTGAATTTAATTATTGTTCTTCTTGCAGGGCTGATAATTTTTATGTCTTATTCTCTCTTCACAAAAATTAAAGCAGTAAGTTCAGGTGATGATACAACCGAGGCAAAGCCTTCAAAGATAATTCAGCTTGAAGTTTTAAACGGATGCGGGATTGGCGGAGTTGCCGATAAGATTACAAGTTACTTAAGGCAAAATAATTTTGATGTTGTACAGGTCGGGAATTATACTTCCTTTGATATTGATAATACTCTTGTTGTTGACAGGACAGGGAAAAAAATAAATGCTCTTAAAGTAGCGGAAGTGCTCGGAATAGATCCTAAAAATGTAATACAGCAAATAAGCAGTGATTATTTTCTCGATGTTTCATTAATAATCGGTAGAGACTTTAACCATCTAAAACCATTTAAAAATTAAGAGGTACGTTTGGAATCAATTGAACTTGCAAAAAAAATAGCGGAATTAGTTTTTAACAAAAAAGGATACGATGTCAGGATACTCGACCTGAAAGAGGTAGCCACTTTCACAGATTATTTTGTTATCTGTTCTGCAGACTCCGATACACAGGTAAAAGCTATTTCGGATGAAATTGATAAAACTTTAAGAGACGGCGGATTAAAAAGCTGGCATAAAGAAGGTTACAGATCTTTAAACTGGGTTCTTATTGATTACGTTGATGTTGTAGTTCATGTCTTTAAAAAAGATATGAGAGAGTTTTACAACCTTGAAAAACTTTGGGGAGATGCTCCTGTTATAGAAGTTGAGGACCCGGCTTTGAAAAAAGCAGCACCGGTAAAAGAAAAAAAGACAGTTAGAAAAACGAGGACGGCAAAAAAATAATCTAACTTCTTTTATTTGCTTTTTATCCCTTCTTAAGAAAACATAAGATTAGTTTTTTTAATAAATTAAGTGATAGTTTTGAACTTAATATTTGTCAGTCTGAGCTTGTCGAAGACTGACGATCACACTTCGACAGGCTCAGTGTGACAACAGAAAAATGCAATCTTTAATTGGCTAATCAG
>CAWFHZ010000008.1:0-235279 GCA_963815785.1 uncultured Ignavibacteria bacterium | reverse complement strand
AGAAATCTGAATTACCTTGGCTGTAATAAAATTTTTGCACAGGATGCCGGACTGACCGATCCGAAAGAAATCATCGGGAAAGATGATTTCCAGATGGTTTGGAAAGAACAGGCAGAATTATACAGGTCTGACGATTTAGATGTATTAACTAGTGGGGCGCCTAAACTTCTGATTGAGGAAACACAAACTTCTACTGAAGGAAAACAACTTTCTCTCCTTACAAGCAAAATTCCCCTTCGTAGTTCAAATGATGAGATCATCGGTATTCTCGGAACTTATCTTGATATAACAGAAAAAAAAGTTTTGTCCGATATTCTGAAAGTCCGTGAATCTGTCCTGGAATATTCATTTCATTCTACCCTGGAAGAATTGCTTCAAAAAGCTTTGGATGAAACAGAGATTATTACACGAAGCAAAATTTCATTCTTCCATTTTGTAGAAGATGATCAACAAACCATTTCACTTCAGGCATGGTCAACCAGTACATTAAAAATATGCAAAACCGAAGTTGAGACACCACACTACCCGGTTGATCAGGCAGGTGTTTGGGTTGATTGTATTCATTCCCGTTCTGCCATTGTTCACAATGATTACATTTCCTTACTTCATCGAAAAGGATTACCGGAAGGACATTCCCCCGTCATCCGCGAGCTTGTGGTTCCAATTTTCCGTAATGAAAAAATAGTTGCTATTCTTGGTGTGGGGAATAAAGAATTTGACTATGACGAAACAGATATTGAGAGAGTAAGGCAGATTGCAGATATAACATGGGATATAGCTGTACGAAAAAAAGCGGAAGATGCATTAAAAGAGAGCGAAGAAAGGTTCAAACTTTCATTTCAAACAAGCCCGGATTCTGTTAATATTAATCGCTTAAAAGATGGAATGTATCTGGACATTAATGAAAGTTTTACCAGGATAACAGGATATACAAAAGAAGATGTTTTAGGAAAAACTTCTCTTGAGATTAACATTTGGGAAAATCCAGCGGATCGTGCAAAATTAGTTTCAGAATTACAAAATTATGGCAGGGTTACTAACCTGGATGCAAGATTCAGATTAAAGGATGGAAGTGTTATATACGGTTTAATGTCTGCTGCAGTTATCTCACTCAAAAATGAACCCCATATTATTTCTATAACAAGGGATATTACAGAAAGTAAACTTGCTGAGAAAGCCATTCAGGAAAGTGAGGCAAAATATAAGACCATCTTTGAATCTACCGGTACAGCCACGTTAATTGTTGAAGAAAACAAAAAAATTATAATGGCTAATGCTGAATGCTTTATTACCACGGGGTATAAACCTGAGGAACTTGTAGGTATGAGCTGGACTGATTTCGTATCTGAAGAAAGTTTAGCGGAGATGGTTAAAAATCATGAGCTGCGTCGGAAAAATCCTAAAAGTGCCCCCAAGAAATACCAAGTAAAACTTATTAATAAAAAAGGTGAAAACAGGTTCGCTATTTTAGATATTGGAATGATTCCCTTTTCAAAATCAAGTATTGTCTCCATATTAGATATAACTGAGCTGAAACTTGCTGAGGAAAGTTTGAAGGAAAGTGAAGAAAAATATAGAACACTGATTGCTCAAAGTCCTGATGGTATTTTCATCGTAGATCTGAAAGGTAAGTTTTTATCTGTTAACAAATCAATGTGTACTGAACTCGGTTTCAGTGAAGAAGAATTTCTATCTATGAATATATTTGAAATTATTCCTGAGAGCTATAAAAAACAGTATGAAAAAAGACTTAAAAAAATTATTAACGGACAGAATATATCTGAAGCAATAGAGTACAAAGTGAGGGGCAAATTTGGACGGATAATTTATGTGGAAGTATTGTCTGCACCATACCATAGAGGGAAGAAATTAATTGGTTTCCAGGGATTTGCCCGTAATATAACCGAACGTATCATAGCCGAACAGGCACTGAGAAGAAGCAGAGAAGAATTTAAAAATTATTTTGATTCAAGTACAGTAGGATTAAGTGTTACGGCTCCGAATAAATCATGGATTGAAGTTAACCAGAGATTTTGTGAGATAATGGGATACTCAAAAGAGGAAATGTTAAATTTGGATTGGGTAACAATAACCCATCCGGATGATCTGACAGAGAATCTCAAATTGTTTAATGAGGTACTGGAAGGAAAAATAGACTCCTACACAATTGATAAAAGATTTATAAAAAAGGATGGAAGCATTGCATACATTTCACTTTCAACTATTTGCCAGCGAAATGCTGATGGTTTCGTTTACCAGTTTCTAACTTCATATAATGACGTAACAGAACGCAAACTGGCTGAAGAAGCTTTGATTGAAAGCAAAAATTTATTCCAAACCCTGGCAGATGTTTCCCCGGTCGGGATTTTCAGAACCACTCCGGGTGGAAGCACAACTTATGTTAATCCAACGTGGAGTAAATTATCAGGATTATCACTTCAGGAGGCTTTGGGAGATGGCTGGCTGAGAGCTGTGCATCCGGATGATCGGGGAAAAATAAAAAAAGGTTGGCAGGATACTATAAAAGTGGAAAAAGAAATTTTTACTGATTATCGTTTCCTGCTCACTGACGGAACAATCAGGTGGGTAATGGGTCAGGCAGTTCCTGAAATAAATTCTAAAAACCGCGTTGTAGGATACATTGGAACCATTACTGATATAACTCAACGAAAAAAAGCAGAACTGGATATTCTGAAATCCAGGAAGCAAATGAAGGAGCTTTATACCCGTTTAACGGATATAAGAGAAAGTGAACGGGCAGATATCTCCAGGGAAATTCACGATCAGCTTGGTCAGTCTTTAACAGCGCTTAAGATTGATTTGAACTGGCTAAAAGATAAAATGATTGCAACACCTGAATTGAACAGGAAGCTGCAGGGAATGATAGATATTGTTTCGGTTACTATACAAGATGTGCAAAGAATTTCTTCAGATTTACGCCCGGGTATGCTGGATGATCTTGGACTTGCTTCTGCAATTCAATGGTACAGCCAGGAGTTTGAAAAACGAACCGGGGTAAATTGTCATCTTCAATTGGATGAACCACCTGATATGGATTCAAAAGTAAGCTTAGCACTTTTCCGTGTTTTACAGGAAGCTTTGACCAATGTGATTAGACATGCAAATGCTAAAAATGTTGAAATTAAATTATATTTGTACATGAATAATGTTATTCTGAAAATTGCGGATGACGGCATTGGAATCAAGAGCAATCAAATAAATCAAAAAAATTCACTCGGTCTGGTTGGTATGAGGGAAAGAGTTAACCAGTTTAACGGGAAATTTGAGATTGGCACTAATGAAGATCACGGCACAATTTTAACAGTTTCAATTCCTAGTGAAAACAGAGATAAATAATGAAAGTATTAATTGCAGACGATCATGCAATTGTTAGAGAAGGATTGAAGCAATTAGTGACTTCCATGGAAGAGATTTCTGCTGTTGAGGAATCGATAGACGGAATTGATACAATGGCTAAAATTGAAAAAAACGAATATGATCTCATAATAATGGATGTATCAATGCCGGGAATAAGTGGAATGGATGTTCTTAAAAAGATGAAAGAAGCTAAAAATAAAGTTGCTGTTTTAATCTTAAGTGTACACCCGGAAGAACAATATGCAATACAGGCTTTTAAATTAGGCGCATCCGGTTATTTATGTAAAGATAGTATTTATGAAGAAATAGTCGCTGCTGTTAGAAAGATAATATCCGGCGGCAAATATATTTCTTCGGTTCTTGCTGAAAAAATAATCCCCGGAGACCTTTTTGATAATTTAGAAATGCCTCACAATAATCTGTCCGAGAGAGAGTTTCAGATAATGTGCCTGATAGCTCGCGGTAAATCAGTAAAAAAAATTGCAGAACAACTTATCATCAGTGATAAAACTGTCAGCACATACCGTTCACGTATTTTGAAAAAAATGGGGATGAATACTAATGCAGAGCTTACTTATTATGCTATTAAGAATAATATGATTGAATGAATTAATTTTTCCTCTGATAATGTATTTCTTATTGAAACCTATCCCCTGCTTTATATTAATATTTAAAAATAGTTGTAACTGCCCCAGGCTACAGATGTAGGGCAAACACCTACAAAACAATCAGCATTCAACCGATATTTATTACAACATCTTTACAGTACATTTCATTTGGAAAATTATACAAAGGAACAATTTATGAAGATTTTAATTGCGGATGATTCTCAACTGATATGTGACAGAATCAGGGAATCAATTAATGAAATTAAAAATGTTGAAATTGTTGCGGAAGCAAAGAATGGAGCTGAAGCATTTGATCTTATTAATAAACTGAGGCCGGATTTTATTTTGCTTGATATCAGGATGCCGGAATTAAATGGCATTGAAGTATTAAAAAAAATAAAAGAGAATAAGATCGAATCTAAAGTGTGTATTCTAACAAACTACCCTTATACACAGTACAAAATGAAATCGATTGAAGCAGGTGCAGATTATTTTTTCGATAAGAGTCAGGATTTTGAAATCCTTAAAAGTTTAATAAATGATCTTGCAGAGCAATCTGTTAACAAAAGTGAAGGAACAAAGAAATTAGAAGAATTAGTACTGAAAAATTAAAAGTTAATACTGTTTAGGCTCTGTTTAATTCAGAATAAGTGCTTACGGCAAATTATTTGGTTGGCACAAATATTACTAACTAATTAATTCAAAATAATGATTTTGAGGGATGTAATACTAGTTTTTATCAATTGGAAAATCGATGAGTAAAAAATTAAAACCCCGGCTAATAAAAAAACAATACCAAGTCTTATTTATCTCTATTATTGTTCTGATGATCATCGCCGGCGGGTATCTGTACTATGATTATTCTGCAAAACATAAATTGGCAGAGGTTAAAAATGATCTGACTGCTATTGCACAATTAAAAATTCATCAGATTGCAAACTGGCATCAGCAGCGAATCGCTAATGCACAATCTATTTCAGGTGATCCATTTCTTAAAGATGTTTTAACAAAATGGCTTAATGATAAAAACAACACGTCATTAACAAATAGTATCAGACAAAAATTATATTCAATTCAGAATGAATATAGTTACCGTGAAGTTATCATATGTTCGGTTGATTCGAAGATTTTTCTTTCTACTGAGTTGGAATTAAATTCTTTGGACCAGGAAATTATAACCGGAATTCATGAATCAGTTCAAAACAAAAAAATTGAAGACACTGATTTATATCATTCTGAAATTCATAAGGCAATCCTCTATGAAATAATCGCTCCCATTATAAATGATAAGAATGAGGTAATTGCAGCTTTAGTTCTAAGAATCAATCCTGAACACTTTCTATATCCCCTTGTCCAGGCGTGGCCCTTGCCAAATAAGAGCGGAGAAAGTTTGCTTATAAGGAAAAAAGGGAATTTTGCTCTGTTCCTTAATAATTTGAGATTTGAAAAGAATACAGCTCTCACACTGGAAATTCCATTGACAGAAAATAAAGTTCCTGCAGTTCAGGCAATTTTAGGATATAAGGGAATATGGGAAGGAAAAGATTACCGTGATGTTGAAGTTTTGTCATATATAAATGCAGTTCCGGGAACAAACTGGTTTATGATTGCTAAAGTGGATAAAAGTGAAATCCTGAAAGATTTAGGGTTTGTTGAATCAGCAGTTATTTTGTTTGTTATACTGATTTTGATTGCACTCGCTTTCGGTATTTCATGGATGAACCATTTCAGGCAAAGAAATTTAAATCTCGAACTGTATAAGTCTAATGAAGAATTTAAAACTATACTATACAGTATCGGGGATGCAGTTATAACTACAGATAACGAAGGTAAAATACAGCACCTTAATTCAGTTGCGGAGAAACTTACCGGCTGGAGCCTTGCTGAAGCAAGAGACGGATCTTTAGAAAAGATTTTTAAAATAGTTAATGAGGAAACCAGAAGGAAAGCAGAAAATCCTATAAGAAGAGTATTGGCGGATGGACTTGTAATAGGACTTGCCAATCACACTCTCCTGATTTCGAAAGATGGAACTGAAACTCCAATCAGTGACAGCGGTGCACCAATAAGAGATGAAGCAGGAGAAATAGTAGGTGTTGTTTTGGTCTTCAGAGACCAGACTGAAGAACGATTAAATAGTAAAATGATAGATAGCCGGTTAATGTTGTATGATTATGCTCAATCGCATACACTGAATGAATTGCTAACAAAAACTCTGGATGAAATTTCTGGTTTTACCAAAAGTTCGATTAGTTTTTATCATTTCGTTATGCCGGATCAGGAGACTATCCTGCTTCAGGCGTGGTCAACTCGAACAGAAAAAGAATTTTGTAATGCCGAAGGTAAAGGTTTTCAATTTAAGATGAGTGAAACGGGAGTCTGGGTTGATTGCTTGCGTGAAAAGAAACCGGTGGTGCATAATGACTATACTTCACTATTAAATAATAAAGTTTTGCCTGAATGCCAAACAGAAGTAATAAGAGAAATGGTAGTTCCGGTTTTAAGAAATGACAAAGTTGTTGCAGTGATGGGTCTGGGGAACAAACCAACAGATTACACTGGAAAAGATATTGAGATAGCTGACTTTCTGTCGGATCTTTTATGGGAACTTACAGACAAGAAAAATAAAGAAGAAGCAATAAAACAAAGCGAAATATTTTTTAAAGAAACTCAAAAGATTGCCGGATTAGGTTCTTATGTGCTGGATATAAAAAATGACCGATGGGAAAGCTCGGAAACATTAGATTTTATTTTCGGAATTGAACCGGAATTTGATAAATCAGTATCGGGGTGGACTTCTATCATTCATCCCGAATGGCAAAAAGAAATGGCTGACTATTTTGCAACGGAGGTAATCGGGCAAAAACAGAAATTTGATAAAGAATATAAAATTATAAGAAGGAATGATAAATCTGAGAGATGGGTTCACGGATTGGGAGAACTTGTATTTAACGAAGATCATAGACCTATCCAAATGATAGGAACAATCAAAGATATTACTGAACGTAAAAAAGCAGAACAGGAGATTCTGAGTCTTAACAGGGTCTATGCATTGCTAAGCAGTACAAACGAAGCCATAGTAAGAATTAAAGACAAGCAAGATCTCTTTGATGAAATTTGCCGGATTGCAATTTATAATGGTAAATTCAGAATGGCCTGGATAGGATTAGTGAATGACGGAAAAAATGAAGTGGAGGTTGTTGCATCAGCCGGAGTTATAAAAAATTATCTGGATAATATTAACATCGATCTCAATGATCCAACCAGGAGTCAGGGACCAACCGGAAGAGCATTGAAAATCGGCGAACATTTTATATCAAATGATATTGAAAATGACGATAATATGATTCCGTGGAAAGAAAATTCGCTAGCGCTAGGGTACAAATCATCCGCATCTTTTCCCCTGAAAGTCTTTGGAATAATTACTGGGGCGTTTTCATTATACTCGGATCGGAAAGACTTTTTTCAGGATCAGGAGATAAGGCTTCTTGATGAGATGGCAATGGATATCTCCTTCAATCTTGAATTTAAAGAAACTGAAAACATTCGTAAGAAATCGGAAGAAGCATTAATTGCCAGTGAAAGAAAATTCAAAGAGATGGCTGATCTGCTTCCACAGGTTGTTTTTGAAACTGATGACAAAGGCGTGGTTACCTACGTTAACGAAATGGCATACAAAATTTTTCAATATTCACAGGAAGATGTCTCTAATAAAATAACAGCATTTCAAATATTTACCCCTGAGGAAAGAGCGAAAGTTGCTGAAAATCTTACACTGGTGTTAAAGGGAGAAAATCCTACTACGCATGAATACAAAGCTTTACGAAAAGATGGAACTCCTTTGAATGTAATTGTATTGTCATCTCCAATAATAATTAACGGAAATGTAACCGGGATACGCGGAACAATTACAGATATAACTGAAAAGAAAAAAGCGGAACTGGTTCTAAGAGAGAGTGAAGAACGACTCAGAACAATATTCAATACGTCAATAGAAGGTATATGTTCTGCAGATGAATTTGAACAAATAACTTTTGCAAATCCACGGTTTGCTAAAATGACAGGTTATACAGTAGAAGAATTAGAAGTAATGAATTTTAAGCAACTGGTTCCACCAACTGAAATGGAGAATCATATTGCAAGTATGTCCTTAAGACGAAGCGGGGGTTCAGAAATGTATGAAAGAAGATTATTAAAAAAAGATGGCTCTGTTTTCTGGACTTTAGCATCAGCTACCGCGATATGGGATAAAGATTCAAATTATTCCGGCTCATTTGGAATGTTTAATGACATTACAGAACAGAAACTTGCAGAAGATGAAATCAGAAAGTTATCACGGGGAATAGAACAAAGTCCGGCTTCGGTCGTAATAACAGACCTGAATGGTGACATTCAGTATGTAAACAGTAAATTCTGCCAGGTGAGCGGGTATAACTATGAAGAAATGATTGGGAAAAATCCTAGAATTCTTCAGTCCGGAGAAAAGACAAAAAAAGACTACTCAGAAATGTGGAATACTATTCTTTCCGGGAAAGATTGGAAAGGTGAATTTCATAACAGGAAGAAAAACGGAGAACTCTATTGGGAATCAGCATCCATTTCTCCTATAATAAATGAACATGGAGAGATAACTCATTTCATTGGAATTAAAGAAGATATTACTGAACAGAAAAAAATGATAAACGATTTAATAGTTTCTAAGGATAAAGCCGAAGAGATGAACCGCTTAAAGTCAAATTTCCTGGCTAATATGAGTCATGAATTGCGGACTCCTCTGGTTGGAATACTAGGTTATTCTGATTTCCTTCGCAATGATATTGAATCACAAAGAATTTAAAGAAATGGCAGATACTATATTTAAAAGCGGGCAGCGACTTTCAGAAACTTTAAACCTGATATTGGATTTGTCTCAACTGGAAACAGAAAAGAAAGAGATTAAGTATCAGCAAATAGATCTGGTGAATATAACAAATGAAATTACTGACTTGTTCAAAGAAATTGGTCGAAAAAAGGGATTATATTTAAAGGTTATAACTAATCAGGATTCTATAATAATAAATTCCGATCGGCGTGCTCTTTATTCAATATTGAACAATCTTATCAACAACGCTGTTAAATTCACGGCTGAAGGCGGTATTACCACTGCTATTTCACTTATAAATAATGCTGCAGAAATAAAAGTTACTGATACGGGAATTGGTATAGATAAAAAAAATTATGGAATTATATTTGAAGAATTTCGTCAGGTCAGCGAAGGGTTCAGCAGAAATTTTGAAGGCTCAGGTTTAGGTCTAAGTATTACAAAAAAATTAGTCGAAAAATTAAGCGGTAATATTTCAATTACAAGTAAAGTTGGAGTTGGATCAACATTTACTGTTTTACTGCCTGTAAGTGTGAATGCGGAAGAAGTAAAACCGTTAACTCCGGTCAAGATCGTACAAGCTGAAAATTTTCCTGAAAAGATATCAATAAAACTCAAGGCAATAGTGGTTGATGATGACCCTTTGGTTTTTCCTATTCTTAACAGATACATAAATGATTATGTTGAGCTTGAACATATTGCTGATGCTGAATTTGCTTTGAAGAAACTGAAAAAGAAAAAATATGATTTAATCTTTATGGATATGAATCTTAAGCGTGGAATTGATGGGATGCAGGCGACTCAGAAAATCAGAACTTTACCTGGTTATAAAACTATTCCGATAGTTGCTATCACAGCGTACGCAATGAAAGGTGACAGAGAGGAATTTTTGGAATCAGGGTGTTCTCATTATCTGTCCAAGCCATTTAAAATAAATGATGTTAGAGAAGTTTTGAGAAAAATAGTAACACAAAACTGATGCTTTATCAAATGGTTTTCATTTTCCGACTTAAATAATTAAACTGTATTTAAGTTTTTTAAAATGGGAAATAGAGTTATGTTACTAGTAAAATTCAGTATTGAATTCTGTCAGTATAATTTTCATTGGTTCTTGTAATATCAGATTAATTTAGAATATAAAATAAAATGGAAGAAAATTATCCAATCACAACTTATTTCGATTCTCCGGTTCGTTCAAACGAACAGGAAATTCAGAGATATAAAAATATTGCGAACAATCCTCTGATCGTACAACTTTTAGAAGGCTATCCAAATCTCGCTGTAATACTGGACCAAAACAGGCAAATAATTTCTTACAATAGTAAAGCTGCAGGTTTGTTGTTCCCTGATCAATCCGGAGAAATTTATGGACAAAGGTTAGGCGAGGCATTAAAATGCATACACAAATTTGAAATGCCTGCAGGGTGCGGAACATCAAAGTTTTGTGCTGAGTGCGGAGCGGGAAAGTGTAATAAATATACAAGAGAGACTTTAATAGGTTGCTCCAGTGAGTGTCGTATTACTACTGAGCAAGATGGCATCGAATCATCATTAGATCTTCGTGTATTTACTTCTGTTTTGAAATTTTCAGATGAAAATTTTATTTTATTTTCAATTGAGGATATCAAAGATGAAAAAAGAAGAAAAATATTAGAAAAAATATTTTTTCATGATGTTTTGAATACGGCTACTGCAATACATGGAATTTCTGAAATATTAAATTCAACTGAAAAAATTGAGGAGATTAATGAATTCAGCGGTTTACTTCTCAATTCATCTCAGCAGCTTATCAGTGAAATACAAACGCAAAGAGATTTGTCAAATGCTGAACAAGGAACTTTATCTGTAAATTTCCAGAAAAAATCTGTAAATGAAATTATTAGCCGATCATACGATCTTTATAAGAATACAGAATTAAGCAAGGATAAAAAATATTTGTGCGAGTATCTGGAGAATGATGTTATTTTGGAAACCGATAGTGTATTACTTATAAGATCTATCGGTAACCTGATTAAAAATGCACTGGAAGCCTCATGCATAAAGGACCAGGTGAAAGTTTATTGTACAATCGAAGCTGACTCAGTCTTGTTTAATATTAAAAACGATATTGTAATTCCCGAACAAATTCAATTACAGCTATTCCAAAGATCTTTCAGCACTAAAGCTGCCAATGGAAGAGGCATTGGGACATACAGTGTTAAACTTATTGTTGAACAATATCTTAAAGGCTCAGTATTTTTTATATCAAATTCAGATTCAAAAACTATTTTTACTTTAAAAATACCAGCAGGAAATTGAAGTATAGTAGAACTTAAAAATGTAAATGTTAAATTGAACGTTAAAATAATATTAGATCTTATACACAGAGATCAAAAATGTGTTAAAGTGTCATAACACAATTACTCTCCCCATAAATAAATTCAGGTAAAATAAAATGATGGATAATATAAACACATCAAAAAAGAAAATACTAATTATTGAAGATGACGAGATTAACAGAAAAGTTATGGAATTTCAGCTTAAAAATAATTTTCAGATTGATCTCGCAAAAAATGGTAAGGAAGGGTTAGATTTATTCACCCAGGGTGATTATAGTCTGATCTTAATGGATATAAATCTTGGCATTGGTGAAAATGGTATTGAGGTAATGAAAGAAATCAGAAAAACAGATAAGGGCAAAAATATACCGGTTATAGCAATTACTGCTTATGCAAATTTTGGTAACAGGGAAGGTTTTTTAGAAGCAGGCTTTGATAATTATATTGCCAAACCGTATCAGGCTGATGAATTGATAATGTGTATAATGGATTCAATTAATATTTATTGACTATTCCTAGTGAGTCCATTTAATATACTTTAGATTATTAATCATATAAAATATATTAATAATACTTCCCTTCTTATAAACTAATCTATTCTCTACATCTTTAGTTTGTCCACTATAAAAACCGTTATTCTTTTTGCTCTGCAGAATGTAAACAAAGAATTGCATTATTCATTTGTGTGCAGATAATATTGAGGATTTTGTGGAGCTAAGGAGGATCGAATTTAACTGCCGAAGGTAGTCTCCTGACCTTCCCGATTGTCATCGGGACGCTCTCCTGAATTGATAATCTTAATCAGGTATTCTTTGCTCTTCATCATTTTCAATTTATTCTCATATTTCATTGCCTCTGAGCGGGTTGAAAATGTTTTTGTATAAACTAATTCCCAAGGTCTTCCCGCTTTTGTGGATTTTGAATACCCTGAATTGTGATAAACTAATCTATTCTCTACATCTTTAGTTTGTCCGATATAAAAACGGTTGTTCTTTTTGCTCTGCAGAATGTAAACAAAGAATTGCATTATTCATTTGTGTGCAGATAATATTGAGGATTTTGTGGAGCTAAGGAGGATCGAACTCCTGACCTCTTGAATGCCATTCAAGCGCTCTCCCAGCTGAGCTATAGCCCCGAAAATTTATAATTCTAATTTAGAATATTTTAACTTATCAAACAATTTATATTCAAAAACATGGAATTATTTGTAGGATAAACTGAATGTATTATCATATACATTGCTTTGAGTTTGCGCAGAACTTATTTTTGGGAATATTTCAGAAAGATTAAATGAGACAAATATTCTCAGTCCTGATTGGCATCGCATTCTTAATCATTGCTTTCTACTCAGGATGTAAAGATCAGATTACGGGTGCAGATGTTGATAAAAGAGTTATCCCGGATTCTAATGTAAGTTACTCCCAAAATCTTCAGCCGGTTTTCAATCTGAAATGCGCTTCTGCAGGATGTCACGAAGATGCTTCACGTGCGGGAGGAATCAGCTTAACTTCCTGTACAAATACAACAGCTGACCCGTCGATTGTTTTCCCGGGTGAACCCGACAATAGCCGTCTTGTATGGGCTGTGGAAGGAATTGGTAATTATCCTATGCCTCCGCCCGGTTATCCTTCGTTAACCCAAAGCCAGATAAAAGGAATCCGGACCTGGATTAAAGAAGGAGCACAATGTAATTAATTACAGCCATTTCTTTTCTTTATACCAATCTACGGTTCGTTTTATGCCTTCTTCAATCGAAATTTCCTGGTGATAATTAAGTTCCTTTATCGCTTTTTCAGTTGAGCAAATCCAGGCGTGTCTTGTAATGTCTCTTGCTTTTTCAATATTTAATGTTGCTGGTTTACTGCTGAATAAAGCAAAAAACTGGGCAATTGTCGCTAAAGTATAAACTACAGAATGAGGAACTTTAACGTGGAGAGGTTTCTTTTTCATAACTCGTTTTGTTACTTCCCCTACTTCCTCCCAGGTATAAAATTTCTCTGAACTAATAAAATAAGTTTGTCCATCGGCAATTTTATTTTCTGCAGCAAGAAGAAAACCTCTGACAAGATCATTTACATGGATAAGGCTTATTAGTTTCCGGTCAAAACCAATCGTGGTAAAAAGTCCTTTACTGAAAGTCTGAAAGAAGATAAAGATTTCAGTATCTCTTTCGCCATAAACAGCAGGCGCCCTGCAAATTGTAATAGGAAACTTGTCCATATAGTTTTTTGCCAGTTCTTCTTCTGCAAGCTTGCTTCTGCCATAAGTTGTAATCGGATTAGGTTTGTCGTTTTCCACTACAGGTTTTTCGTTTAGTGAAGGGCCTGCAACAGTTTGGCTGCTTACAACAACAAATTTTTTAATGTTTTCGCTAAACTCTGTGGCGATATCGAGTAGATATTTGGTTGTATCTACATTTCCCCTGAAATAACCTTCTGCATTTTTTGATTTAACAACTCCGGCAACATGAAAAATGTATTCAGCATCTTTAATTGCTTTTCTCAATCCTTCTTTATCAAACAGACCGCAATTATAAATTTCAACATCTTTCCCTGTCAGCCATTTGAGATCGCTTTTTTCCCTTGTTATACACCTCACCTGGTATTGCCTGCTTAACAATAAATCCACAAGATGGCTTCCTACAAATCCATTCGCCCCGGTTACAACGGCAATAGGAGAATTTTTCATATTAAGGATTATTTGTTTTTATTTTTATTAAATTTTACATTGAACCGCCAAATTTATGAAATTATTATTTCATTCATAAATTCAACACATTATATTAGGTAATATCAGGAGGTTTTTTGGATCTATTCAAAAAATGTTATGACTTCACACGCGCTGATGAAGTTAAAGCATCAGGTTTATACCCATATTTCAGACCAATTGAAGAAAATGAAGGACCGGTTGTTCAGATTGAAGGTCGAAAAGTAATAATGGCAGGATCAAATAATTATTTAGGTTTAACTGCTCACCCGAAAGTTAAAGAAGCCGCAATAAAAGCAGTAGAAAAATATGGAACCGGATGTTCAGGCTCGCGTTACCTTACCGGTACACTCGATCTTCATATCGAGTTGGAGGAGAAACTGGCAAAGTTTTTCAGGAAAGAAGCCGTCCTTCTTTTCAGTACCGGGTATCAGACAGGACAAGGAATAATTCCTACCCTGGTTCAGAGAGGAGAATATGTTGTTACTGATAAAGATAATCATGCCTGTCTTGTAGCAGGAACATTAATGGCTAAAGGTGCTACAGCCGATTTTGTTCGCTATAAACATAATGATATGGATGATCTGGAAAGAGTTGTAAAAAAATTACCTCCCGAGGCAGGTAAATTAATTGTAAGTGACGGTGTTTTTTCTACCGGCGGAGAAATTGTTGATTTAACAAGACTTAATAAAATTGCTAAGGAGTATGGATGTAGAATTCTTATTGATGATGCACATTCTGTTGGAGTTATAGGTGAAGGCGGCAGAGGAACAGCTAGTGAATTTAATCTTGTCGATGATATAGATATGACTATGGGTACATTTAGTAAAACGTTTGCCTCACTCGGTGGATTTGTTTCAGGTGAAGCTAAAGTAATTAATTATATTAAGCACCACTCTCCTGCGCTGATTTTCAGTGCATCACCTACGCCGGCTTCTGTTGCTGCAGCGCTTGCAGCTCTCGAAATCCTGGAAGCTGAACCCGAAAGAGTGACCAATTTAATCCGTAATGCTGCAAAAATGAGAAATGGATTAAAAAGTCTGGGCTTTAATGTATTGGAAGGAAGAACTGCTATTGTTCCCGTTATTGTTGGAGATGATCAACTGGCATTCCAGATGTGGAAAATGTTATATGATGCAGGTGTTTTCGTAAATGTATTCATATCTCCCGGCGTACCTCCCGGAAGGCAGATGATGCGAACTAGTTATATGGCAACACACAAAGATGAACATCTGGATAAAATTCTTGATGTTTTTGAAGACACCGGGAAAAAATTAGGCTTGATCAGTTGAGAGCTATATTTTTTCATAAATTGTAACGATAATTACAAAGCATACCCGAAATGGTATGCTTTTATTTTTTTAAATAATTCGGATTAATGCCATGAGTGATATTAAAATCATCAAAGTCGAAAATCAAAAAGATTTGATGAGATTTATAAAGTTTCCCTGGAAAATTTATAAAGGAGATAACAACTGGGTTCCCCCTTTAATTATGGACAGAAAAAAACTATTAAACAAAGAGAAGAATCCTTTTTATCAGCACGCCGAGGCAGATTTCTTTTTAGCTGAAAGAAATAATGAGTTAGTCGGGAGAATAGGAGCAATAAAAAATGATCTACATAATAAATATCATAATGACAAAGTGGGTTTCTTCGGATTTTTTGAATGTATAAATGATCAATCTGTAGCAAATGAATTATTTAATACTGCAAGAAAATGGTTGAAAGACCGTGGGATGACAGAAATGCGTGGACCTGCAAATCCATCAAGTAATGACGAATACGGAATGCTTCTGGAAGGATTTGATGATGAGCCCAGATTATTAATGACATACAACCCCAAATATTATCTTGATCTCTGCGAAAATTACGGGTTGAAAAAAGCCAAAGATCTTTATGCGTATAAACTTGAAAACAAGAAGGTTTTAAGTTCTGAAAAATTGAAAAGAGTTGCAGATATAGCGAGGCAAAGGGCAGGAGTTACAATTAGTCAGTTAAATATGAAAGAATTTGATAAAGAACTTGAAAAAGTTAAAGATGTTTACAACAAAGCATGGGCACCTAACTGGGGATTTATTCCAATGACTGATGAAGAAATTGATGCGATGGCAAAGGATTTAAAACCACTTGTTGAACCTTCGCTGGTTCTGTTTGGTGAAGTTAAAGGAAAAGTAATTGGTTTTGCACTTGTAATGCTTGATTATAACCAGATTTTTAAAAGTATGAATGGAAAATTATTTCCTTTTGGATTCCTTAAACTCTACACTCAAAAGAAAAAAATTACCTGGAGTAGAATTATCACGCTTGGAATTATTCCCGAATATCAGAAAAAGGGATTGGACGCCACCTTTTATTACGAAATTGTGAAACGGGCAGAAGCAATTGGAATATTACTCGGTGAAGCAAGCTGGGTCCTGGAAGATAATGAAATGATGAACCGTGGAGCCAACGTAATGAATGGTGAACTTTATAAGAAATACAGAATTTATGATATGCCCGTTTAAGCAGATTTTTTCAACTTAACGCGAAGATAAACGATGAAACTTTTTTTATTAATATTTATTTCTTTTTCAATTCAGCTATCTGCACAGTACACGCCAAATGATAAGAAACTTGCCGCAACTACTTTTACCAGGAATTTTGATAAAGTTACCTGTACGGAATACCTGAAATCAAACGATGAGAAGAAAGTAATTGCCGGGCTCTTGAGCGTCAGTCATTCAGAAGATACAGCATTTGTCCCAACAATTATTTCACTTCCTGTGCAACAATTCGCCAGAGAAATTTGTTTTGCACTTGGACAAATTGGTTATTGTAGTAAATCGGTTAACTATCTTGAAAAGATTTATTATCAGGAGACTGATGATCCATTAACAAAATATTACTCACTTGTTGCCCTCGGAAAAATTGCAGATTCTTCTTTTGCCCGAAAAATTGTAACAGAATATAATTCAGCAGATAGCAAATCTAATTTTAACGGAATTTCATTTGCACTTTATTATCTGTTTACTAACGGAAACATTTCTTCAGAATTGGCAAGACCTGTGCTGGAGAACGAATTATATTCTTCATCGTCGCGACAATTTGAAGCAGCATTTAGTCTTTACAGGATTGGTCCTGCAGTAAATGAAAAAGACTTAATAGTAAAGACAATTAAAAAAATAATAAAAGGGAAGTTGGTAAGTCCTGTTACTTTGAAACCTGTCCCCTATCTCGTCAGCTGTCTTCGTAAACTACAATATTTCCCGGATGATTTCTCTTTATTCAAACAATTAGAATCTTTAAATAATTTTCAGATTAAGATCGAAGCGGTAAAATCTTTTTCGTTTTATAATTTTAAATCAGAAACTGAATTAGATAATTATCTTGAATACCTGGATGATAGTAATAAAAATATATCAAGAGAAGCTGCGACATCTTTGAAGAATTTACGCCTTACGACCGAGCTAAAAGATTATCTCTATTTAAAATTAAGCGAGAGATTACATAAAATTGAAAACACAGAGAAATATACCCAGGGTGAGTTGTTCATGAGTTATTTATCATTATTTCCACATGATTTTAATGATGTGTTCATTGAAACTATAGATGATAAAATTTCACCGGATTATCTTTATAAAATCTGCGGATTATTTCCCGGATCCGGGGAAGCTCTCAAAATTCTTGCAGAAAAATATTTTAGCGTAAATTTGCCTGAAAAGATTTCTATTCTTGAATCAATCCTTAACTTTAATCAAACCAAGCCCGAAGTAAAATTTATTTTGCTCTCTGCCCTTGGGTCTAATGATCCAGCTTTGTTATCAATTACTTCTGAGGGAATTGATACATCATTTATAAATCTAAACAAAGATACACTTATTACTTTAGTTAATAGACAAATCACAGGAAACTTAAATAATCCGGAATTTATAGAATCGATAATGTCTCTGGAAAACTTATCCGGAAAAATTTCTACTTCTTATAAAGAGAGTGTATTAGAAACACTTGCTAAATCAGAACTATATTCAATAAGAAAATTTGAAGCAACTCAAAGTGGAATTTCAATCAAATCAATCTCAAAGAATATTGATGAATTTAATATTTACTGGGATAATGCTTTCAAATACCAACAAGCTGAAATTGTGACGCAAAAAGGATCATTTAAAATTTCATTCCTTCCGGAATATGCACCAGTAACTGTTGGTAGTTTTTGTTCTCTTGCAGTAAAAGGTCTCTTTAATGGAATTATATTTCACAGGGTAGTGCCAGGATTTGTAGTTCAGGGTGGAGACCCTACCGGGACAGGCTGGGGTGGTCCGGGTTATGAAATCATTTCTGAATTTTCGCCAATGGATTACAATGAAGGAACTGTAGGCATGGCTAGCGCAGGAAAAGACACAGAAGGTTCTCAATGGTTTGTAACTACAGGTGATTATCCTCATTTAAATGGTAGGTATACAGTATTTGCAGAAGTTCTTAACGGACTTGATGTTGTTGAAAAATTAACTCAGGATGATAAAATCCTGAAAGTAAATCTTATCCGTTAGACAGTGCTTCATCATATTTTGCAAGATGTGCAGGATCAATCTTTTTTAGATTTTCAAATACAGATTTATCGGGATAGGTTTTCAACCTATCAATAAGTTCACCATATTTTGCGTCAAAAAATACCTTAACAAATACGCCGGTGAGATCAACTTTATTCTTTAGATTAACCAGCGTGTTTACAAGTTTTACAATTTCTTTCTGTCCTTCCGCTTTATTTTTCTCATAGACATCAATACCGTAATAATAATCATAAATCGCTTCCCTGAAAGGTCGATATTTTTCATTTAACAAATCTTCAACTAATCCTCTACGGCTGTATGAACTGCTGTTCCTATCCCATCCGGTTTTAAAACTGCTGTTTGCACCAAGATTAACTATATCATAAGCTTTAGAAAAATACGGTGTACCACCCAGTTCATTCCAACTGTCAGCGTCAAAACCAATGATCACATAAGCGTAATAATTCAGCAGGCCGGTGATAGGTTCAAAAACAGATTGCCGGCTGTACAGAGGTTGTCCTTTAACATATTCAAAACTCCATTGGCCATCATTTATACTAAGCATAAGAGATTTATTATTCGACTTATAGATTTCTCTCTGACTCGTAACAACTATCTGAGCCTGGTAATGAGTTTCATCGGATGCAGATGTAACAAAAATACTAAATGCACAATTGATTTTTGGAAAATCCCAATTCTGGTCAGTGAACCTTGTCTGGTTTATATAAGTTTCAATAGAATTGGAAAAATCTGCTAGCAGATCTCTGCTTTCAACAGGAAGACTCTCGGAATTTACAGTTACAGTACAATTGAGTTCCTGCGAATAAAGTAATGAAGATATCGCAAAAAGAAGAGTTATTAAAAATTTCATTACTACCCAAAATTCTTTTAAAAAAGTGTTGATTTAATATATGAATTTCAATATAATCAAACAATAAACATCGAATTACAGGGATGCTAAAACTTTTACTCATATTTTTTCTATTATTTACACTTTGTTTTGCAGCTTTTCCTCAATATAACCCCGGGGCTAAACAAATTGCTTTGGCAAATTCAGATGTTGCGTTAGCTAATGATGTTTTTGCGGTTTTCACAAATCCCGCAGGACTATCACAACTGAACTGGAGGGAAGTTGGATTATATTATTCCCCTGCTCCATTCGGATTTTCAGAACTTGCTAACGGATTTATTGCCTATAATGAACCATTTTCATTTGGATCGGTTGGGATAGGAGCAATGACTTACGGATTTGAGCTATATCGGGAGTCAAAATTTATAGCCGCATTTTCTTACAATTACGAAAATAAATTCCTCGTTGGAGTTGGAATTAATTACCATAATGTTTCCATAAAGAAATATGGCAGTACAAGTACATTCTATTTAGACCTGGGTGCTCTTATTTATTTTACAGATTACATCCGCTGGGGATTTTCAGTACACAATATAAATCACTCTACATTTGGAAATTATGAAGACCAGATCCCGGTAATTTTAAATACCGGACTAAGTATTGATGTAATTAATAATTTATCACTGAACACTTCGGTTGAAAAAGATATCCGCTATAATGCAAGTATTTGTGTGGGACTTGATTACAGAATTATCAAATATCTTTCTCTGCGAACAGGGTTTTCAAATGAACCATCCAGATATACAGCCGGAATTGGTCTTCATTATTCTTTTTTAAATCTCGATTATGCAGTGTTCACTCATCCGGATCTCGGTCTAACACATCAGGCAGGACTAATACTAAGCTTTGATTTAAACGAACCAAGAGAAGAAGAAATACGAACAAATATGGGAATAAATTAAAAGGGATGAAATTCGGTTTAACTGCTTTCATATTTTTATCATTAATGATTTACAGCTATGCTCAATCCGATTCTTCGCAAACTCAAACTGAACAAACAATAGAAGATCTCCTCGAAGAACCGGGAGAAGAAACTGATAATTCTGATTTGTATAATCAGATTGAATACTACATGGATCATCCGGTAAATTTAAACACTGCTTCAATGGAAGAATTGAGTGCGCTACCCTATTTAGACATATCTATGGCAAAAATTATTATCGCTCACAGGAAAAAATATGGAAATTTTTTCTCTTCAAATGAACTTTATTCCATTTCTCTAATTCCACCTGAGGTGATAAAAAAAATACTCCCATTCATTAGTGTAACGAAAGAATATCAGGATAAATCACAACCTGAACCAAATTTTATTAATGAAATGTCCTTGCAGACGCGGAACAGAATTCTAAATGATCTTCAACAAAAAGCAGGATTTAGGGATAATAAATTCGAAGGAAATTCTTTTCATATTTACAACCGGGTAAAAATAAAATATAAAAATACTTTTCGTTTAGGGTTATTAACCGATAAAGATCCAGGTGAAAAATCTATTTATGATTTTTCATCAGGTTATTTTAATTTATCAAACTGGGGAAATTTTAACAATATAATACTGGGAGATTATCTTATAGAATTTGGTCAGGGACTTACATTGTGGAGCCCCTTCGGTTTCTCAAAAGGCTCAGATGCTATTTACCCGGTTAAGAAAAAGCCGAATCATGTTAAAGCATACACCAGTTCCACAGAAAATAATTTTTTTAGGGGAGCAGCGGCTGAATATAAATGGGAGCAAGCTACTCTTACCGGATTCTATTCGAAAAATTTATTTGATGCAAATGTAGACTCAGTTTCAGGGTTAATCATTTCTACGCCTCTGGATGGATATCACAGAACGGTAAATGAACTATTGAAGAGAAAAACGGCAGCTGAAACCAGCTATGGAGTCAGTCTCGAATACGAAATTATGGAACCTTTTCGCTTGGGTTTTCTTTACTATAATTCCCGGATTGACCATTCATTTTTACCATCTAACATATTTGATATAAAAGGGTCTAACTTTAACTATTATTCCACTTACTATGATTTTTATACAACAAACATTAACATTTTTGGAGAAGTGGCCTATAACGGAACTTCCGTTGTTTCATATAACGGATTAAACTTTTCTCCCTCTCCACTGATAACTTATATTTTCTCTATCCGAAATTACCCCAGAAATTATATTAACCTTCATGGATTCGGATTTGGTGAACGGTCGGGAGCAACACAGAATGAATTTGGAATATACAATGGACTAAGATGGAGATCCCCGGCAGGAATATTTAATTTTTATTTCGATCAGTTTAAATTCCCATATGCTACATTCGAAAACCCTCTTCCTTCTGAGGGAAATGAATTTATGTTACACTTTTCTACTAAACCTGTTAAAAGGTTGGAAACCGTTACCCGGTTTAAATTTGAAAACAAGGAGGTTTCTGAAACTATTAATTCGGAAACTGAAATTGTTAGAAGGATAAAGCAATCATTAAGAGTTGAAATCATTTTTAATCCTTCGAATGTATTACGATTTAAAACCAGGATAGAATACTCAAAATTCCTTATAAAAGATGCTGGTTTGTCTGAAGAAGGTTACCTCGTTTTCGAAGATATCAGAACTCAACTTTTAAAAGAGCTTCTGATTTATGGAAGAGTAATCTTCTTTAAAACAAATTCATTTAATTCAGCAATTTACGAATATGAAAATGATCTTACAGGAATACTTGGGAATATAGGTTTATACGGGGAAGGCATAAGGTATTATTTTATTTTAAGATATAATATTATAAGAGAAATCTCTCTATCATTTAAATATTCTGAAACCTATAAACCAAAAGAGAAAACTTTGGGTTCTGGTTATTCTGAGATTGATGGAAATTTAGATAATAGATTTGGTTTGCAGTTAGATCTTAATTTTTAGATGACATTAAAGATTCAACATAAAACATATCGATTTCACCTTTACCCTTTGCATTAAGTTTACCCCGATAAATACAATTGAAGTAGTCTTTTATTAAATGATAGGTTTCCCCCGAAATATTAATTTTACGCGGTTCGCAGCCACTTGCTATCCTGCTGGCAATATTAACTGCGTCTCCCCAAATATCATAAGTGAACTTTCTCATTCCTACGATGCCTGCTACAACCGGTCCTGAGTGAATTCCGATACCCATTTCAAATTTGATAAGGTTGGATTCATTCCGTTTATTGATGTATTCCTGCATTTCAATTGCAGCCATTAAAATATTTTTTGCATGGTCATTCATTTCCTTTGGCAAACCAGCAGCTATCATATATGAAGCTCCTATGGTCTTTAACTTTTCCAGTTTATACTTCAGGACTATACCATCAAAATTTTCAAATATCTCATTTAATTCAGATAGTAGAACGTCGGGTTCGAATTCAGTAGTTACTAAATCAAATCCCAAAAGCTCGGTAAAAAGAATTGACACCTGATCATAAAATCTAGGAACAACATTTCCATTACTTTTTATTTCTTTTACTATTTCCTCAGGCAATATGTTTTTTAATAAGGAATCAGTTCTAAGCTTTTCTTTTTCAAGTTCTTTTGTTTTTAATCTGAGTTCCCGCTCAACTTTATGTTTATATAATGCCATCTCAATAGAAGAATGCAGAGTCTTATCATCATAAGGCTTCAGAATATAACCAAAAGGATTTGATTCTTTAGCTTTTTGAAGTGTCTTCTCATCTGTCAGAGCTGTAAGAAAAAGTACCGGTAAGTCGAATTTTGTAGAAATTATTTTGGCAGCTTCTATACCCGACATTTCACCATCCAGCATTATATCCATCATTACCAGTTGAGGGCTTTTTTTTATTATGAGCTCGATTATTTCTTTCCCTCTTGAGGCAATCCCTAAAACATTATATCCAAGTTTAATCAGTGTTTTTTTCAAATCTAAAGCGATAATCTTTTCATTTTCTGCTATTAATATATTTGCTATTCCTGACATAAATTTATTGCTAGGAGATGACTTTTATAGAATTTCTTGAAACGAAATAACTTTTTAATCTTTTGTTTCCCAGTTTAAATTCTTTTCCATCATCAAAAGAGTAATTATTATTCAGAAGTTCTCTGACAGTTTGTGAGATATTTACTTTTCCCGGTATACCGATTCTTTCAAGATAACTTGCAACTGATACCGTTTGTCCCCACACATCGTAAGTGTATTTTAATTTCCCAACAACTCCGGCTATTACTTCACCCGAATGTATTCCAATTCTCATTTTCCATTTTCTTGAAGAATATTTATTCCTGTTAGATAAATACTGAAGCATATCGAAAGCAGCATCAACAGCTTTTTCAGCGTGATCCGCTTTTTCTTTTGGAACACCGCTGGCTATCATATATGAATCACCGATTGTTTTAAGTTTCTCCAGTCCATACTTATCGATAACCATATCGAAATTCATAAATATCTCATTAATTTCAGTTACTAATTCTCCGGGTTCCATTTGAGCCGCTATAGTTGTAAAATTTTCAAAATCTGTAAAGATAATTGTAACCGATTTATATAGCCGGGGAATTACTTTACCATATTTTTTAAATTCATCAACAATTTCTGATGGAAGTATGTCATTTAAAAGTCGTTCAGATTTAATTTTTTCTTGTTCCAGTTCTCTGGTTCGTTCCTGAAGTTTACGAGATACCTCATGCTTATAAAGTCCCATTTCAATGGAAGTTCTGAGCGTATCTTCATCAAAAGGTTTAATTATGTATCCAAAAGGTTCTGTTATTTTAGCTTCATTTAATGTTTGATTATCAGCAAATGCAGTAAGATATATTACGGGAATTTCACTTATCTTTTGTATTTCTCTTGAAACATCAATACCTGAAAGTTCTCCCTCAAGATTGATGTCCATTAAAATAAGGTCGGGATTAATGGAACTATATTGATCCAGTAAAATCTTACCGGATCTAACGGAACCTACTACTTCATACCCCAGCTTTATAAGTGTTCGCTCTATATCTTTTGCAATAATGGTTTCATCTTCAGCTATAAGTATTTTTGGGGCCACGATTATAATTGTCTTATTGATTTTAAAGTATTAGAATCGTATTTAATGTAATTAAAAAAGTCTTTTCAGACAATATTGAACTTTTACCGATTAATTATGGTAGAGATACAAATAATGGTGGGCAATTGCTTGCTAAATTGATCTTAATTCTTATCTTTCAAATAATAATGTTCTTTTTTATCTTTAATAGTTAAATTATTAGAACTTAGATATTAATAAAGAATAAAGCACTTGATGCAAAATTTGATTACTACTGATCTTCTTACTCATTTTACTGACCTGGTAAAAACAACAATTACAAATCCTAACGACTTACCATCAAGAATTTGTGAATATCTGATTACTCAACTCGATTATAAAGCTGTTGTATTTTTCATCCTTGATGATCGCGATAATTTTATTGTCCGCGGGAAAGCCGGATCGGCAAAAGAGTCCTTCAGTAATAATACAGCATTTCAGTGCGGAAACTGCAGATCTATTAATTCAAATAGTGACAGTATTGTCTTTAATAATATTGCTGAATGTGAAATTCAAGCTTCCGACGAGGTAATTTATGAAGGATGCTTGTTTATTAATTTGAATGAAAAAAACAGAGTACTTTTAAAAATAGCGAAACATACTCCATTTTCTAAAACAGATAAAGAGGTTATTGAAACACTTGGTAAATCGTTAAAGGAACTATTAATTATTTGGCAAACAAATTTAGTTGAAAGTGAACTTTCTCTGGGGCAGGTTGTAACAGATATAGCCCATGAATTAAGGACGCCGACAAACAGTATTCTTGGTTTTGCTTCTCTTCTAAATGAAGATAACCTTACTAATTCCCAGGCTGAGTACGTTTCCACTTTAAAGGAAAATGCGTTCAACCTTTTAACACTGATAAATGATTTAATAGAACTGGCAAAAATTGATCAGAAAATAATTAAAAATAATCTTACCACTGTCAATCTGCCTGATTTTTTAGATGAAATAGTTAAACTTTTTTCATCCAAGATTGAAAAGAATAAAATTGAATTCCTGATCAAGATAGAAGATGGAGTTCCCTCAAAATTAAAAATAGACACGCAGAAGTTTCGTTACATTCTCGTTAATATTCTTACTCAGTCTGTCAGGTTAACTGAGAAAGGTAAAATATCTGTAACAGTTTCAGTGACTTCTAAAAATAAATTAAGTTTGAGAATTTCTGATACCAGCCCCGGTATTCAGTCCGAAAAATTAAAGAATTTATTTAAACCATTTTCACTGGAATCGCTGGAGAATTCTAAATTTGGGAATGTCTCGGGTCTTGGATTAGCGATTTCAAAAAAATATATTGATCTCCTCGATGGCAACATTCACGTAACAAGTAGCGTTGGTAAAGGAACCAATTATGAATTTTCAATTGCTGTTGAAGATTTTTCTCAAATTCCATCTTCCACTATTGAAAAGCAAATTATTTCACTTCCCAAGCCGGGAAAAAATAATCACGTCCTCGTAGTTGAAGATGACTATGCTACATCGAAATTATTAAGTAATTATCTTACTAAATGGGGTTATGTTCCGGTAATTGTGAATTCTGCAGAACAAACATTGAAGATAATTGAAAAGGAAAGTTTCCTTTCCATACTTATGGATATTGAACTTCCTGATTCGAACGGGTTTGAACTATTAAAAACATTAAGAGAAAATAAAGCTACAAAAAATACTCCTGTAATCGTTTGTTCTGTTGAGGCTGAACAACAAAAAGCATTTCTTATGGGAGCGGTGGAGTATTTTGTAAAGCCGATTAACTATAAATTTCTTGTTGAAGTACTTCAAAGTTATAAGTTAAAAAGAGACTCTAACATTTTAATAGTTGATGATGATGTGCCTACACTTAATCTTTTAAAAGAAGCAGTTGAACAATTGGGATTTAATGCAATTGCCGAAGCACATTCTTCAAAAGTCCCTGATATGATTAAAAGCATTGATCTGGACCTTGCCATTATAGATCTTGAAATGCCCGAAGTAAGTGGTTATGAATTGATTAAGCAAATTAAGTCCGATTCAAAATTCAGACGTTTGCCAATCATTATATACACTGGTAAAGAAAATTATAAAGATGAACTGAAAAATATTGATGGAATGTTTGAGGAGCTTCTTCATAAAAGCAGTGTAAACATCGAAGAACTTTCCGAGACTATTTCTGCGATGATAAACCGGTATGAAGAACCTTCTAAGCCTGAAGAAATAGCTGCAGAAAAAGATACTGTTAAAATTTTGCTTGTTGAAGATTACAAACATTCTCAGATTATAGTTACAAGATTGTTAAAGAAAAATAGTTTTGAATCAATCGTTGTTGTGGAAAATGGTGCCGAGGCTCTTGAGCAGGTGAAGAAACAAAATTTCCACCTGATACTTATGGACATGCAGATGCCTGTTATGAATGGATTTGAAGCCACTGAAAAGATCAGGCAGATACCTGAATATAAAGATACCCCGATAATTGCTTTAACGGCTTTTGCAATGAAGGGTGATAGAGAAAAATGCCTGGAAGCAGGTGCTACAGATTATATTCCTAAACCTATTGACAGCCAGGAATTTATTGAGAAGGTTAAACATTATACTGAAGCAAAAATACATGCCCATTCATAATTGTTGCTTTTAAAATTGATCACTCCATTATTATTCCTAATGTATCTAAAAAATTTTGGTGAGAGTTATTAATCGTTATGATAAGTGAGAAAATGAGAGTCAGATTTGCCCCGAGTCCAACAGGATACTTGCACATCGGGGGACTACGCACTGCATTGTATAATTACCTTCTTGCTAAACACAATAGCGGAAAGTTTATTCTTAGAATTGAAGATACTGACAGGAATCGTTTTGTTGAAGGTGCTGTTGAAAGCCTGATAGACACTTTAAACTGGGTAGGTTTAGATTATGATGAGGGTCCATTTAAAGGTGGTGAATATGGTCCTTATAAACAATCCGATCGACTAAATATTTACAAAGAGTATAGTGATAAATTAATTTCTGAAAGAAAAGCTTACTATTGTTTTTGCACTCAGGAACGCCTTAAAGAAGTCAGGGAAAATTTTCAGAAAGAGGGAAAACAGCCGATGTATGATAAACATTGTCTGAATCTTTCTGAAAGTGAAATTAATCAGAAAATAACCTCAGGGATTTCCTATGTTGTGAGACTAAATGTTGTGCCCGAACAGCATATAATATTGAATGATGTTATTCGTGGTGAAGTAGACTTTAACAGCAGTATAGTGGATGATCAGATATTGATTAAGAGCGACGGATATCCTACATACCATCTTGCGAATGTTGTAGATGATCATCTTATGGAAATCACACATGTAATCCGCGGTGAAGAATGGCTCCCTTCAACTCCTAAACATATTTTACTTTACGATTATTTTGATTGGGAAAAACCTGTATTCGCGCACCTCCCTCTCCTTCTCAATGCTGACAAATCCAAATTAAGTAAAAGACAGGGAGATGTTGCCGTTGAAGATTATAGAAGTAAGGGATATTTAAAAGAAGCATTATTAAATTTTGTTGCATTGCTTGGATGGAATTTTGCTGATGATAAAGAATTTTATGAAATGGAAGAATTAATTGAAAGATTTTCACTTGAGGGAGTTAATAAAGCAGGAGCGGTTTTTAATATTGAAAAACTTAACTGGCTGAATGCCGAACATCTCAGGAAGAAATCTCTTGAAGATCTTATTTCCTTATTACGAATAGAATTAAAACAGACAAAGTATAGTTCACAGGAATTCTCAGATGAATTTCTGGGAAACGTAATTGAAGCTATGAAAGAAAGAGTATCATTTATAAAAGAAATTCCAGAAAAAGGATTTTACTTCTTCGAAGAACCCGATAAGTATGATGAAGACGTTGTGAGGAAAAGATGGAAACCGGACTCGGCAGCAAATTTAAAAAAGCTCGCGGAAGAATTTTCAAAACTATCAAATCCTTCGAAAGAAGATTTTGAAATAACACTTAGAGAAACGGCAGAAAAACTTGAAATCGGGACAGGAAAACTTATTCATCCTGTAAGGCTTGCTGTTTCAGGTGTCGGCGGAGGACCGGGAGTTTTTGATATCCTTTTCATTATCGGAAAGCAAAAAACCTTAACCCGATTGAATAATGCCATAGAAACATTGGGTTAATTACTACTATCAATAGAGATAAAAATGTCTGAAGAAAAAATGAGTTCAAAAGAGAATATTACAGATAAAAACAATTCCCCCTCTGCTACAAATTTTATAAAAGAAATTATTAATGAACATTTAAAAAATGGAAAATATAAAGAAGTACACACACGTTTCCCTCCCGAACCAAATGGATATCTTCACATTGGTCATGCTAAATCTATTTGCCTGAACTTCGGTCTCGCAAAAGAATATGGAGGTTTGTGTAACCTTAGATTTGATGATACCAATCCTTCCAAGGAAGAAGTTGAGTATGTCGATTCGATTATTGAAGATATAAAATGGCTTGGATTTGATTGGGACACTCGTCTTTATTATGCATCTGATTATTTCGATCAGCTCTACGAATATGCTGTTAAACTTATTAAAAAAGGGAAAGCATATGTTGATAGCTCAAATCCCGATGAAATAAAATATTCCCGCGGTACACCAACACAAGCGGGAAAAGAAAGTCCATACCGGAATCGATCGATCGAAGAAAACCTGGACCTTTTTGAAAGAATGAAAAATGGTGAATTTGAAGAAGGCACCCAGGTATTGAGAGCGAAGATAGATATGTCATCTCCAAATATGCTGATGCGTGATCCCATTTTATACAGAATCAGAAAAGTTTCACATCATCGTACTGGTGACAAATGGTGCATTTATCCTATGTACGATTGGGCTCATGGTCAATCTGATTCCATCGAAAAAATAACTCATTCAATCTGTACACTTGAATTCGAAATTCATCGTCCTTTATATGACTGGTTTATCAATGAACTGGAAATATTTAAACCCCAGCAAATTGAGTTTGCAAGATTAAATCTTAGCTATACAATAATGAGTAAAAGAAAACTACTGACTCTTGTAAATGATAAAATTGTAAGAGGATGGGACGATCCAAGAATGCCCACCATTTCTGCATTCAGACGAAGAGGATATACACCTGAAGCTATCCGTCATTTTTCTGAAAGAGTTGGAGTAGCAAAACGGGATAATACTATTGATGTTGCTCTGCTTGAACATAGCATACGGGAAGACCTGAATAAAAGAGCAAAGCGTGTAATGGCTGTACTTAGGCCGCTTAAAGTTACATTAATAAACTTCCCTGCAAATAAAATTGAAGAATTAGATGCTGTAAATAATCCTGAAGATGAATCAATGGGTACCCGAAAAATTCCTTTCTCAAATGAGATTTATATTGAACTGGATGATTTTATGGAAAATCCCCCGAAGAAATTTTTCCGCCTTTCTCCCGGTAATGAAGTCAGATTACGGTATGCTTATATAATTAAATGCGAAGAGGTAGTAAAAGATGAAAACGGCAATGTGATTGAGCTGAAATGTAGTTTTGATCCTGAGACAAAAAGTGGATCATCGAGTCAAAGAAAAGTTAAAGGAACAATTCATTGGGTCTCTGCTAACCATGCTATTAATTCAGAAGTCAGATTGTACGATAGACTTTTTGTCGCAGAGGATCCGGAATCTGATCCGGAAAAAGATTTCAAGGAATTCATAAATCCGGATTCACTCGAAATTATTAAGACAGCCAAACTTGAACCCGGATTAAAGGATTCGCTGCCGGGTGATAGATTTCAATTTGAAAGACTCGGTTATTTTTGTGTAGATTCGAAAGATTCAGAACCTGGGAATCTTGTTTTTAACAGAACAGTAACATTAAGAGATACCTGGGCAAAAATTGAAAAGAGAGAAAAAAAGTAATTGCTATTTTGTTGAAACTAAAAGTAAATACTTTAATATTTGAATTTGTTAATTGAAATATTATTTATGCCGAAGTGGCGAAACCCGCCTACCGGCAGGCAGGTTGATAGACGCACTGGACTTAAAATCCAGTATAATAAAAAATAAGTTTAAGAATTGTTCTTTTTTTTATGCCGAAGTGGCGAAATTGGTAGACGCGCTGGACTCAAAATCCAGTCTGGCTTACCCCAGGTGCCGGTTCGAGTCCGGCCTTCGGTACTATTATCATTTATTCCTATCCAATATATACCATAATTATTAAACTCAGATCTTGTTTTTTTTAATATCATCCTCCTCCTTACTCAGCATTTAATAACCCTTGATATTTGTTTAATATACCTGTATACACTAAAGTCGATCTAAAATTTCCCTCCATCTGCCTAACCACAAAATGGATACAATAATATTAATGCTTTTGATTTTGCCTCTTCATGCAAATATTTTTTAATCAGCAATATTCCATTTGAATATTTTATTCCCTTGTGGATTGCTTTTGTAATTTCTTTTGGGGAGTTAATTAATGATAACATGTTACCAGCTAATAAATTCTGACATTATGGGCACCGAATGAAAACAACAAGAATAACGGATGAAGAAAGGAAAAAAGCTTTTACTTCAATAAGAAAAAAAGAAGTAAACGAAAAACAAAAACTGGCTGTCAGGTATCATATTGAAGATTTCGATCCTAACGATCGCCCAAAACGTTTTCTTGAAGCTTTTGCTGCAATTCTGAAGCATTCAAATTATAAAATGGCTTTGGATCATTTCATAAGGATGAGTGCCAAATGTTCCCGCTGTGCTGTTAGCTGCCAGGTTTTTCAGGCGACAGGCGATTATAAAGATATTCCGTGTTACCGAACCGAACTTTTATTAAGTGTTTATCGGAGACATTTCACACTTGGTGGAATGTTAAAAGGGAGGCTACTTGGTAGCGGATATCTTACAGATGAAAAAATTCAGGAAATGGCTGAGAGTTTTTGGAATTGTACGGCTTGCAGACGCTGTACCCTGGAATGTCCTGCAGGAATTGATCACGGACTTATAACACATCTTGGTCGGTACATCCTGAGTGAAATTGGCTTGACCCCGCGAGCTCTTGTTGTTAGTACCCGGGAACAGCTTGAAGGTGTTACCGGTAATACATCGGCAGTTCCTTTACCGGCATTGAAAGATACTCTTGAGTTTCTTGAAGATGATATGTTTGAGGAAAAATCAGTCCATATAAAATTCCCATTGGATATTGAGAATGCTGATTATGTTTTCTTTCCTGCTGTAAGTGACTACTTAATGGAAGCTGAATCACTTATGGGAATTGCTGCGGTATTTACAGCTACTGGTGATTCCTGGACAATCGGAACAAAATATTATGATGGCATTAATTACGGATTATTTTATAGCGACAGAATTCTTGAAAGAGTTGTGAAGAAGATTGATGGAGAGACTGATCGTCTTAAAGGAAAAAACGTACTGATAGGAGAATGCGGTCACGCTTCTCGTTCTGCAAAATATTTTTTACCGACCTATTGCGGTGGAGAGGATGCATACCCGGTAGTAAATATTTTGGAGTATACTTATAATGTCTGGAAAGAAGGAAAGCTTAAACTAAACCCGGACATTATTACTGAAAAAGTAGCTTACCATGATCCTTGTAACCTTGCAAGGCAAAGATGGATTATTAACCAACCCCGGGAAGTATTAAAATCGTTTTGTAAAAATTATGTTGAAATGACACCTTCGGGAGAAGATAATATTTGCTGCGGCGGCGGCGGCGGAACAGTATCAATAGATGAAATTAGACCTTATAGAACTACTGTTGGTGGTAAATTAAAAGCTGATCAGATAAGGAAATCTGGCTGTAGCATTCTTGTTGCACCATGTGCTAATTGTAAAAAACAGTTAAGAGAGTTAGTTGAGGATCAGAAGATAGACTGCCAGGTGGTCGGTTTTCATGATCTCATATATAAAGCAATAATTTTTGATAAATCCCTGATTGTTGAACAAAATAGTGAGCCCAGCCCGGTATCAAAGGAGAACTAAGATAAGATGGAATCATTTCTGAATTTTGCACGTGGACCTCTGTTCCGCTTATGTTTTGCAGTAATGATTTTAGGATTAGCAAGAATTTTTTATTTGGACATTTGGGGTGCTTACAAAGCGTATCGCAAAGCCGGTGATAAAAGAATGCCATGGAAATTAATAATTAGCCGGGGAATGGAGTGGATATTCCCTGTAAAACGGATCGCACACAATCGACCTGTTTATTCAATTTTATCAATACTTTTTCATCTAGGATTATTAATAGTTCCGATATTTTTATTTGCTCACGTTCAACTCTGGAAAGAATCGATAGGTTTTGGATGGTTTACACTCCCCTACCAGGTAGCTTACTGGCTTACTTTAAGCACAATAGTTTTTGCACTTTCCTTATTTCTTGGAAGACTATTTAGTAAATCAGCTAGTTTTATTAGTCGTAAGCAGGATTATTTCTGGCCTTTGTTATTGCTTATTCCATTTCTAACTGGTTTTGTTTGCGCTCATTTGAATGTTAATCCTCAAACCTATCAAACATACATGTTAATCCACGTTCTTGCAGGAGATCTCATATTTGTTCTGATTCCATTTACTAAAATAGCTCACTGTGTTCTTATGCCATTGTCACAAATCATTTGCACACTTGCCTGGAAATTTCCGCCGGACACTGATGATGCAATAAGTACTACACTGAATAAAAAAGGAGTTCCTGTTTGAGTAAAGCTATTTTAACAGATATAACAAAATGTATTGGCTGTTTAAAGTGTGTTTCAGCTTGCAAAGAAATTAACAATCTCGAAATGGATGTACCAAGAGCATGGCAAAAAAATGATGGTCTCTCGGCAGAGAACTGGACATCCATAATTCAGAAACCAGACAGTCACTATATACGAAAACAATGTCGTCACTGTCTTGAACCGGCATGTGCGTCAGTCTGCCCGGTTGGGGCACTTCATAAAACTAGCTCGGGTGCCGTAGTATATGATAGCAACAAATGTTTGGGATGCCGCTACTGCATGATGGCCTGTCCTTACGGCATTCCACGTTATGATTGGGATAGCGCGGTTCCATATGTTCGCAAATGCATTCTTTGCTATAATACCAGATTAAAAAAGGGAGAACAACCTGCCTGCACAGAAGTTTGTCCGGTAAATGCCACGATATTCGGAGAAAGAAATGATCTACTAAAAATTGCGCACAAGAGAATAAATGAAAACCCCGGTAAGTACATAAAAAAAGTGTGGGGTGAACACGAAGTTGGAGGAACGTCGGTTTTGTACCTCTCTGATGTGGATTTGAGTTTTCTATCATATAGTACTAATCTCGGAACAAAACCACTTCCTGAAACGACAGCTCCTGCAATGGAATCTGTGCCATTTGCATTTGTTGGAATGGGAGGATTTATGCTGGGACTCAACTGGATAATCCGAAGAAGAATGGAACTTAATAAGGGAAATGGAGATGAGGGGAAATTAAAGGATGAATAGAGTACAGAATACAAAACTTGTATTATGGTTAATTACAGGATTAGCAGCAGCAGTTGCGTTAAACAGATTTGTGTTTGGGTTGGGTGCTACAACTAACCTCAATGATGCAACTCCCTGGGGATTATGGATTGGCGTTGATGTTATGGGAGGTGTTGCCCTTGCTGGTGGTGGTTTTGTAATTACGGCTATTTTTTACATAATGAAACGTGAAGAGTTTCATCCTCTTGTTAAACCTGCTGTGCTTACAGCATTTCTTGGTTACCTAGCTGTAATTCTTGGGTTAATGTTTGATCTTGGTCTGCCATGGAATATCTGGCATATGATAATTTACTGGAATCCGCATTCACCCCTGTTTGAAGTTGGCTGGTGCGTAATGCTTTATACAACGGTGCTGCTTCTTGAGTTTAGTCCGGTGCCTCTGGAAAAATTCAGCAGGTATGCAAAAATCAGAAACTTTCTAATGAAGTTTCGTTTTGTTTTTGTACTGCTTGGAATAATGCTTTCCACTCTACACCAGTCATCTCTTGGTTCCTTGTTCCTGATAATGCCGTTTAAAATTTACCCTTTATGGTACTCGAGTATACTTCCAATCCAGTTTTTCATTTCCGCAGTCGCACTGGGATTAATGATGGTTGCATTTGAAAGCCTGGTTTCTCATTGGTTGTATCGCAGAACTCCCGAAAATAATCTGGTAGCAAAACTAGGAATAGCGGTTAGCTGGGTATTAGGAATCTATCTTATTGTTAAAATGGTAGATCTTGGAATTAACGGAAAGTTAGGACTGATTTTTTCCGGTATCTGGGAAAGCAATTTGTTTATTATTGAAATATTAATTTCTACAATTATTCCCATAATTATTTTTGCAGTTCCCCGTTTACGTCATAAAAACGGATTTCAGTGGCTTGGCTCATCTATGGTTGTGATGGGAATGGTTTTGAACCGAATTGATGTTGGTGGTTTAACTATGCTTGGTAAAACAGGTGATTCTTATTTCCCATCGTGGATGGAAATCACTATTACTCTCGGAGTAATATCAGTTGCTGCCCTGGTATTTTTGTTTGTGATTGAACACTTTCATGTGTGGGAAATTCAACCGAAAGATCCGGAATCATTACCAGAGACTCCACCTTCTTTTGATTATGCATCAAGAGTTTGGCTTGGAAATCCTGAAACTGCATCATTAACAAAATATTCACTCGCCTTTGTATTTAGTTTTGCAGTAGGCATGGCTCTAATGCCGGAACAGAAGATTTTAGGAAAAGGAATTAATGATATAAAAGTATATCGTGCAAGCGGTAAAGATACACTTCTCATAAACGGCAACAGAGATAACTACTTTGTGGAATTTCCTCATAAGGATCACATTAAAAGAATTGGTGAAGATAATTGTAAAACGTGTCATCATCTTACCCTTCCGGGGTACCAGGAAAATAGTTGCTGGGAATGTCATACCAGCATGTACAAAGCCACGGCTTTCTTCCGTCACGATCAACATACTTTAAATTCCAATGCAAATATCAAATGCGATGTTTGCCATACTCCAGGGATGAACCGGACTGCTGCAACCGCTAAAAATTGTGTGGACTGTCATCCACAATATGATATTTCGATGTTTCAGAATTTAAATGACAAAAAATACTATGCTTTATCCTATACTGATGCAATGCATAAGCTTTGTGTATCCTGTCATATCATTAAATCAAAAGAAATGAAGGGTAAACCAAATCTTGCACAATGTTCAACCTGTCACAAAACAGGTTTCACAAAGAAATTAGAAGCAAGCATCAAATGGGAAATTTCATCACCACATTTTAACCAGGTAGTTCTTCCGGATGTAAATCCTGAAGAACTAAAAAAAGAATAGTTGAGATAAATGAACTATTAGTTAAAGCAGATCAAGATTCCTATCCAATAACGACAAATTAATAAATATACAGTATCGTACCGCAAAAATATACCTGCGAGGGCTAGTTGCTATGATAAATCATTAATAACCATGACAATCCAAAAATAAAAAACCTCATTTCAGAGAATAATCCTGTTTCTGGCTGTTTAATATTTGAACAGTCTAATAATTTAAAATGCTAATAGCTAACCTTTGTAAACAAAATGTTGTTGGCACAAAGATTGGAAAACTGAACAGGAATGAAATAATTAAGACAGTAATCAGGAAGTAATATAAAAATTTCAGATTAAGTAATTGAAAGTTACTATTTATCTGTTCAAGACTCGATAATCAAATTTCTGTATTAAAAAGTAAATTCTTTGATTATAGAAAAGGAAAGGATTTTGTACACACAAGTTTCTGCTCCAAAGATTATCACCCGGGAAATTGAAACTAATGAAGGTATTCATTGTCCTTTTTGTAAGAGTTCCCGAATAATTAAGCACGGAAAAACATCTGCAAATATTCAGAGATACAGATGCAGATTCTGTCATAAGACCTGGGTAGAAAATAAATTAACAAAAGAAATTCCTGATTATGGCAAGCTTACTGAAGCTTATTTAAGCGGATACTCCTATCGCGACTTATGTTCAATATATCACAACTCACCTATCAGAATAAATCAAAAAATTAGACATTATCTTGAAGGTTGCCCATCATGGGAAGATTACCTGGATGTCTGTACGCAAAAGCACGAAGCCAGGTTAATACATCTTGTAGGTAAAAAATTCAAATGCAATGGTAGCAGCAATAAAGAACATTGTATGTATCTCGCTTTGGCAATTGATGCTTTATCAACAGTTGTACTTGGTTTTGAATTGGGAAAAGGAGAATCTCAGGATGTCTGGATAAGGCTGCTTGACAGGATGAATTGCAGAGGATTTGTATGTCCAACATTTATGTCATATGGATTTAAATCTGTTGAAGATGCATTAAAAATTGTTTTCCCATATGCTACAACGTATAATCATTACACTAGAGCCTGCTATGATAAGCAGTTAAAAAATGAGTTATACTTTCAACCGGATCTTAAAAAATTAATACTTGAGGCAATCAACGCTTATAAAACCAATCAGTCATGTCAACTGCAGAATTACCTGGTTATTTTTAAAGATAAAAGAATGAAAGAAATCGTTCTGAATTCAAGATCATATTTTATAAGTCGTTTGCAGGAAAGGATAAGCGAAAAACCTATAATTCGTTTTGAAGGACTTCTAAGGGCTTTTCAAAAAAGATTCGAAAAATTTCATATGATTAAATATGATCCTGTCCCGATAATTAACGGATGGATCGCCTGGTGGATGCTGGTTCCACTGCCCATCGGGTTTTCAAGACTTTCTTTGTACCTTCAACAACCTGCTAAAACAAGTTTTGCAAATTTTAACTGTGGATCACTTCCGGTTCCATTAAACCTCTCTCTTGACAGCGCTGAAATGAGAACATTTATTGTTGAGCTCGCTGTCAGATCACTTCACATTCCTGTAAAATAATAGTTTATAATTATATCCTTTCCATCTTCTCCTAAATACAACACATAGATTACAAAACCTAATTTGATATTGTAATTACCTCACTGCTTCGATAAGTTTTATTCGGAATTTTTACGAGAAGAATTTCGGGGAGGTTACATTAGTTGCATACAATAACACTAATCAATTGAGTTAACAAAACGGATACTTGTAAAATAAAAATTAATAGGAGACACAATGGCTGAGAAAAAACGCAAGACACCAAAACTTGATGAACTGGAAAAAGGTGCCTGGCCAAGTTTCGTCAAAGAAATTAAATCAGCAGCCGAGAATAATCCAATGGCTAACGATCTGCTGGGTCAGCTTGAACGCTCATACGAGGAGAGAATCGGTCACTGGAAACACGGAGGTATAGTTGGAGTTCTTGGCTACGGAGGCGGGGTTATAGGAAGATATTCAGATCTGCCTGAAGATTTTCCTAATGTATCTCACTTTCATACTTTGCGTATAAATCAGCCGGCTGGTTGGTTTTATACTTCAGATGTATTAAGAAAATTATGTGACATCTGGGAAAAACATGGATCAGGTTTAACAAATATGCATGGTTCCACCGGTGATATAATTTTTCTTGGAACCAGGACAGAAGAACTGGAACCTGTATTTAAAGAATTAACTGAATTAGGATTTGATCTCGGCGGTTCAGGATCAGATGTAAGAACACCAAGCTGCTGCTGTGGCAAAGCCCGATGTGAATGGGCTTGTTACGATACCATGGCTCTGACTTACTTTTTAACCATGCATTATCAGGATGAACTTCACAGACCGCCATTTCCGTATAAATGGAAATTTAAAATGTCCGGTTGCCCGAACGATTGTGTTGCTTCAATTGCCCGTTCCGATATGTCCATTATCGGAATCTGGAGAGATGATATTCAAATCGATAAAAATGCAGTTACGGAATATGCCAAAACAGGTATGAATATACAGGAAGATGTCGTTAATAACTGTCCGGCTAAATGCATGGACTGGGATGGAAAGCAAATAACAATTGATAATAAAGCCTGCCGTAAGTGTATGCATTGCATAAATACAATGCCTAAAGCCCTTTCTCCGGGTAAAGACCGCGGTGCATGTCTTCTTATTGGTTCTAAGGCGCCGATTGTTGAAGGTGCATTACTTTCTTCAGTTATAGTACCGTTTATAAAACTCGAACCTCCATATACAGAATTAATTGAACTGGTAGATAAAATTCACGAATTATGGTCAGAAGAAGGAAAGAATCGTGAAAGAGTCGGTGAATTTATTCAAAGAGTCGGTTTAGGTAATTTCCTTGAAGCAATAGGTGTTGAGCCAATACCCGAGATGGTTGCTCATCCACGGGAAAACCCTTATGTATTTTATGAAGAATATTTTGAAGATGAGACTGAGGAAGAAGAGGAAACGGCTTTAGCCGAAGAAAAATAAACTTGTTAAGCATTTAATTTTAATAAATGAAATTACATTCAAAGGAATAATAAAATGGCCGAAGAGAAACCAAAAAGACTTACTGATATTGGTCCACCACATTACGAAAAGTTTTTACCGCCGGTTATTAAAGAAAATTATGGTAAATGGAAATATCATGAATATTTAAAACCGGGAGTGATGGTCCATGTATCGGAAACCGATGCTAAATTATTTACTGTTCGTGCAGGCTCACCCAGGCTTCTTGGTATAGAAAAAATACGGAAATATGCTGACCTCGCAGATAAATATTGTGATGGTTATTTGAGATTTACAAGCCGTCATAATGTAGAATTCTTACTTACAGACCAGGGTAAAATTGATCCATTAATAAATGAACTTCAGGGATTAGGTCATCCCGTTGGCGGAATGGCGAATTCTATATCAAGTATTGTACATACACAGGGATGGGTGCACTGTCACTCGGCAGCAACTGATGCATCCGGTATTGTAAAATCAGTAATGGATGATTTAATTGAGTATTTCACAGAAATGAAACTACCGGCTAAACTTCGTATTGCTCTTGCCTGTTGCTTGAATATGTGCGGTGCCGTTCACTGTTCTGACATAGCAATACTGGGAATCCACAGAAGACCACCTAAGGTTAATCGCGATAATCTTAAAGCTATGTGCGAAATTCCTTCTGTTGTTTCTGCTTGTCCCACTGCCGCTATTAAACCGGTAACAATTGATGGCAAGTCATCAGTTGAAGTGATTGAGGAAAGATGTATGTTCTGCGCAAACTGTTATACTGTCTGTCCTGCAATGCCGTTGAACGATCCATTAAATGATGGTGTATCAATCTGGGTTGGCGGAAAAGTTTCAAATGCCAGAAGTGAACCTATGTTCTCTAAACTCGCAATTCCATTTATTCCCAATAATCCTCCACGTTGGCCAGAAGTTGTTGACGCAGTCAGAAACCTGGTTGAAGTTTGGGCTAAAGACGCTAAACCACATGAAAGAATGGGAGAATGGATCAATCGTATTGGATGGCCCAGATTTTTCAGGCTTACTGGAATTCCGTTCCAGAAAGAACATATTGATGATTTCAAACATGCCGGCCTGACGTTTAAACGTTCAACACATCTTACTTATTAAGAGGAGGTTATTATGGCTGAGCAGGCTAAAGTTGAAGAAGTATCTGATGCAATGTACAAATTAATTAAAGATAGTATGGGACAGAAAAAATGGAAGGCTACTGATTTGACAAAAGCAGTCGTAGAATTATTCGGTGAAAGATGCGACAAGTCATTAGCCAAAACTGCTATCAGAGATTTAGTAGAAAGCGGAAAGTGTGTATACACATATTTTGGCGGCAGCTTCATTGAAATTCCGCACAAAGAAGGTGCTGAAAATTAGTTTATCATTTTTGCCGTGAAAAAATATGTATTACGATTATTATCCGAGAATTGTTATAAGCGGATTGGCAGGAGACTCCGGCAAAACCATTGTCTCCTGCGGACTTCTGGCTTTGTTCCGGAATAGCGGTTTAAATATATATGCTTTTAAGAAAGGTCCGGATTATATTGATGCAGCATGGCTAAGTTTGGCCTCGGGTAAACCCGCAAGAAATCTTGACAGCTTTATGATGGGATTTCCCGCTATTAAAAAATCTTTTATAAAGAATGCTTGCAAAACCGGAATAAATATTATTGAAGGAAACAGGGGTCTTTTTGATGGACTTGATAGTAAAGGTACACATAGTACAGCAGAACTTGCAAAACATTTACAGTCGCCCGTGTTAATCGTTCAGGATGTTTCAAAAGTTACACGAACTGCGTCTGCTTCAATTCTCGGTTGCCTGAAACTTGATCCGAACCTGAACATAAAAGGAGTGATTTTAAACAGAGTAGCAGGTGAAAGACACGGCAATATAGTTAAAGAAGCTATTGAAGGTGAAACAGGAGTCCCGGTTCTTGGAATGATTCCAAAGCTTTCGGAAAGATGTATGCTTCCATCAAGACATCTTGGGTTGGTCATGCCGGGTGAACTTGAAGAAAAATCAATTCTAATTTCAGAATTAAAAAATGTTATTGAGAATTCAGTTGATATACCTGCTATTCTAAAAATTTCTAATAATGTTTTGCCTATCGATGATAATCAAACTTCTGTAATAGAAAATAATTTCCACAATTCCGAAAACTCTCAGAGTACAACACTACCGGAAAAGGTAGTGATTGGTTATTTCAAGGACAGATCATTTTCATTTTACTATCCTGAAAATCTGGAAATGCTTGAGAAAGCCGGCGCAGAATTACTTCCTCTTTCCCCATCTCAAATCACTACTGAATCTTTAACAAACGAAAAATTTAATAATATAGATGCGCTATATATAGGCGGGGGCTTCCCGGAAGTTAACCTGGCCGAACTGGCTTCAAACACGTTATTCTCATCTGTAGTAAAATCTTTAGCAGAAGAAGGACTCCCAATTTATGCTGAATGCGGTGGATTGATCTACCTTGCTGATAAAATTTTGTGGAAGGATAAAGAGTATCAACTTTCAGGAATACTGCCTTTAAATATTCAAATGCATGATAAACCGCAAGGCCATGGTTACATTGAAGCAGTTTCAGATATTAATAATCCGTTTTTTAATGAAGGTACTGTTATTAAAGGTCATGAGTTTCATTATTCAGAAATTTACGAATGTGACTCAAACCTTAAAAGTGCACTTTCTGTCATCCGCGGCACCGGAAGTATTAATAAAAGAGATGGTTTGATATATAAAAATGTATTCGCAAGCTACATTCATGTACATGCTCTGGCAACACCGGAATGGGTTTCCGGAATGATAAAATGTGCCAGAAAATATAAAGAATTAAAAAAAACTCAAATCTTAATTGAAGGATAAAAAATGGCTAAACAGAAAGAACTAAACGAAAAGCTGATTGATACATTGAGAACCTGGCAGGTTGTTGAGGATGAATCAGTAAGATCAACTTCAGAAATAATTTCCAAAACTAAAAATCCTGTAGTTAAACAAATAATGGAAATCATAAGACAAGATTCTGCAATGCATAAAAAAGTTCAACAGTTATTGATAGATAATTTTGAGAAGGAAGCTTTCAGTTTAACTCCTGAAGAACTGGCAGACGTTTGGAACCTTGTTGAAAAACATATTGAACTTGAGAAAGAAACAATAAGGCTGGCTGAAGAGTCAAGAAAGAACACTAATAATTTTGTGGTCAGGTATCTGCTTGGATATTTAATGACTGATGAACAAAAACACAACAGCATCTTACAGCAAATGGAAGACATTAAATCAGGCATATATCCCTATGCTTAAAATGGAGTTTAAAAATGGCAAAGATAGTTAAGAAGGCTAAAAAACCACTTGGTGGTTTACGGTCTCATTCGTCAGGCAGTTCATCCGTTGAGACATCCTCTCTTCGTCCGGTCCAGGTTCCCAAAACACCTCCCTGTTCGGATGGTTGTCCTAATGAAACTAATATCAGAGAATTCCTTACTACAATAAGCTGGTCCGAAGATAATGGGAGTAGTCGTGGAGAATCGTTTGAAAAAGCATGGAATATTTTAACTGAAAAGAACCCCTTCCCTTCTACCTGTGGAAGAGTATGCCCCCATCCCTGTGAAAGCAATTGCAACAGAACGCATAAAGATAGTTCAGTAAGCATTAATAATCTCGAAAGGTTTGTCGGTGATTATGCTTTAGAAAATGGATTTCAATTTAAAAGAACTGTTGAAGAAGATTACCCACAAAAAATTGCCATAATCGGAGCCGGTCCTGCCGGATTATCCTGTGCCTATCAGTTAGCAAGAAAAGGTTATAAAGTCACAGTATTTGAGGCATTCAGCAAACCGGGCGGAATGTTAAGATACGGGATTCCTGATTACAGACTTCCTCAAAATGTTCTTGATAAAGAAATAAAGAGAATTGAAAACCTCGGAGTTGAAATTAAATGTAATCAGATAATCGGCAAAGACGTTCCGTATGAAAATCTGCAAAAAGACTATGATGCAATATTTGTCGGAATAGGTGCTCATAAAGGAAAGATGCTTGGGATTCCAAATGAGGAGGCTTCTAACGTTTTTACCGGAACTGAGTTTCTTAATAAAATTAATTCAGGTGATACAATTGAAGTCGGTAAAAAAGTTTTGGTAGTCGGCGGAGGTGATACAGCAATCGATGCGGCCCGAATATCAAGAAGGTTAGGTGCCGATGTTACTATTGTATACAGAAGAACCAGAAATGAAATGCCTGCTATTGAAGAAGAAATTGTCGGAGCCGAAGAAGAAGGAATTGTATTAGAGTTTCTTGCTGCCCCTGTTGATTTTGAGAAAGACGGTGACAGAATTACGAAGATGAAATGTCAGAAAATGGAACTTGGTGAACCCGACGAATCCGGGAGAAGAAGACCAGTACCTATTCCTGATTCCTATTTTTCTCTTGAAGCAACTACAGTTATTGCTGCTATAAGTCAGGAACCTGAATTCGATGGACTTGATAATCTGCATGAAGGTAAAGACTGGATTAAAACAAATGAAAACGGAGAGACAAATATTCCAAACACTTTTGCAGGTGGTGATGCCCTTGAACTTGGTTTGGTCACAATTGCAATATTTAACGGTCGAAAAGCTGCTGAGGCAATACACAATAGGTTTCAGAATATTCAGCCGGAACCTGCATCTAAACCACCAGTTGTTACACACGATAAAATTATGTTAAGCTATTATGAAAGCAAGATAAGAAATGAACCATTCATATTATCCCCAGAAAAAAGATTAAGTGATTTGAACCTGGAGATAACATCCACCCTGACTGAAGAACAGGTTTTAGATGAAGCAAAAAGATGTATGAGTTGCGGTTCCTGTTTTGATTGCGGATCCTGCTGGAGTTATTGCCAGGATCAGGCTATTGTTAAACCTGTGATTAAACACCAGGCATATAAATTCAAACTGGATTTTTGTAACGGATGTAAAAAATGTGCAGAGAATTGTCCCTGCGGATATATAGAAATGAAATAACTACAAAATCATTTATGATTATCTGTTATAGAAATTATGCAAAGAAGGAAATACTAAATACATATCATTAACATTTAAAGGATAAAATTATGCCAACCTTCGAATATCAGGAACTGAAAATTGACGTTGATGAAGACGGCTTCATACAAAAGCCAGAAGAATGGAATGAAGAAGTTGCAAAAGCCTTAGCTTCTACTGAAGATGTGCAGGTTATGACAGAAGCTCATTGGAAAATAGTTAACTACCTGCGTGACTATTACAAAAAATTCGGTATTGCGCCAATGATACGGAAACTCTGCAAGGAAACTGGATTTTCTCTGAAAGAAATTTATGAATTGTTCCCTAGCGGTCCGGCAAAAGGTGCCTGCAAGGTAGCTGGTTTAACCAAACCAACCGGATGTGTTTAAAGACATTGAATAATTGCAGTTGATTTTTCCCTGCTTGTTATTGAAGTAAATGAAAAATTTATTTGGCTCTTTAACGAGTAGGGAAAATGAAATTCGGATTAGATTTCCGAGTTCACTTTAAAAGATCAATTAAGATGATTAAAAATTTATTGCGGCAAAATAAAGACCTGGTTTTAGATACATGGATTCAATCAATTCTTGAAACATATCCTTCGGAGAGTTCTGACTTTTTAAAGCATCAGAAAAACCAATTTAGTAACCCGGTTGGTTATATAATTTCAGATACAGCTGAAAAAATATTCGATGCGATTTTAGATGATAGTCAAATTGTGGAAATAAAATTATTGATAGTTGACCTCATAAGAATCAGAGCTGTACAAAACTTCTCACCGTCACAGGCTGTTGGATTTGTTTTTTCTTTGAAGAAGGCTATTCGTGAAGTACTGAAGCAGGAATTTAAAAACGAAGATTTATCAACTGAATTACTTGAGTTTGAAACGAAGATAGATATGGTAGCACTTATTGTATTCGACTTGTATATGGAAGCAAGAGAAAAAGTTTTTCAAATACGCGTAAACGAGATAAAAAATAGTGTGTATCTAAAATAAATGAAAATGTGGGAGAATGAAAATCCAGGGAAAATTTGTTAAAAGGAAAAATAAATGAAAATTCTGTTTTCGCTTTTTGCAATTACCATTCTGATAGTTGCTGTAATAGTGGGAGTCGACACAATTAAATTGGAATTTTTATTTGGAGTTATCCTGCCTTATGCCGCAATATTGACCTTCATTTTAGGTATAGTCCTTAAGGTTATTATTTGGGCAAAAATTCCTGTGCCTTTTCATATCACTACAGTAACAGGTCAACAAAAATCATTACCCTGGATCAAAAATAGTAAACTGGAAAGTCCAAGTTCATCTCTTGGTGTTATTGGTAGAATGGCTCTTGAAATTCTGTTGTTCAGATCTTTGTTCAGAAATACAAAAACAGAATTAAAAAACGGACCTAAATTAGTATATGGCAGTAGTAAGTATTTATGGCTTGGGGCTATAATTTTTCATTGGTCATTATTAATTATTTTCCTTAGACATTTCAGATTTTTCATGGAACCACTCCCCTCTTTTACAATAGCACTTCAAAATGTGGATGGTTTTCTGCAGGTGGGACTTCCCGTTTTATTTATAACAGATATATTAATTACCGTAGCATTGTTATACCTTATTTTTCGAAGAATCCTGGATTTGAAACTTAGATTTATTTCTTTAGCATCAGATTATTTTCCCCTATTCCTTTTACTTAGTATAGCTGTAACAGGAATACTTATGCGGTATTTCGATAAAGTAGATCTTATAAAAGTTAAAGAACTAGCTATCAGTCTCTTCACTTTTCAACCTGTGGTTCCCAATGGAATCGGAGTTATGTTTTTTATCCACCTGTTTCTTGTCTGCACATTAATTTCATATATGCCTTTCAGTAAACTATTGCATATGCCCGGAATTTTCCTATCGCCAACAAGGAATCTTGCTAATAACAGCAGAATGAAAAGACATATAAATCCCTGGGATCATCCGGTCAGAGTTCATACTTATGAGGAATATGAAGATGAGTTCAGGGATAAAATGAAAGCTGCCGGATTACCATTAGAGAAGGAATAAAGATGTCCGAATTAAAATTAAAACCTGAAGAATTAGCTGAGAAGATTGATTACAAACCAGATCATAAGGATTGGTTAAATCCATCAGTTGAATTCAAACACGGAGTTTTTAATTACAGCGGTATTCCTAAAAATGTTGAGTACCTGGAATTGCCGAATGCAAGAAAATGGCAGCCAACAGATCCGGACTGGCAATTGCCCGAAAACTGGAAAGAAATAATTCTGGAAGGATTGAGAGACAGGTTAAACAGATTCCGTTCACTTAAAATTTTCATGGATATTTGTGTAAGGTGCGGCGCTTGTGCGGACAAATGTCATTTCTTTATTGGTTCCGGTGATCCCAAGAATATGCCTGTTCTCCGGGCAGAACTTCTAAGATCGGTTTATAGGAATGATTTTACACTTGGCGGAAAAATTCTTGGAAAACTTGCAGGTGCAAGAGAATTAAATATTGATGTAATAAAAGAATGGTTTTACTATTTCTTTCAATGTACACAATGCCGTCGTTGTTCAGTGTTCTGCCCCTACGGAATTGATACAGCAGAAATAACAATTCTCGTTAGAGAACTCCTTAATCTTATCGGTATTAATATTGATTGGATAATAACACCTGTAGCCAATAGTTTCAGAACAGGTAATCATCTGGGTATTCAGCCTCATGGTTTTAAGGATAGTATTGATTTTGCAGTAGATGAATTTGAATCCATAACGGGAATTAAAGTAGATGCACCTATAAATAAAAAAGGTGCTGAGATTTTATTTGTTGCTCCCTCAGCCGATTATTTCGGAACTCCCCATTATTTCACACTACTCGGGTATCTTGCTTTGTTTCATGAGATTGGACTGGATTACACGTGGAGCTCATATGCTTCTGAGGGTGGAAACTTTGGTTCATTCATCTCTCACGATCTTATGAAGAGTCTTAACGCAAAAATTTATGCTGAAGCAAAAAGGCTGGGAGTTAAATGGATTCTCGGTGGCGAATGCGGACATATGTGGAGAGTGCTTCATCAATATATGGATACACTAAACGGACCAGCTGATTTTCTGGAAGAACCGGTTTCACCAATAACCGGAACGAAGTTTGAAAATACAACATCAACAAAAATGGTTCACATTTGTGAATTTACATCGGACCTTATTAAGAATGATAAAATTAAGTTAGATAAAAACCGCAATAATCATTGGCGGGTGACTTTTCACGATTCGTGTAACCCTGCACGTGCAATGGGATTAATTGAAGAACCGCGTTATATAATTAAAAATACCTGCAACAATTTCTTCGAAATGCCGGATAACACAATTAAAGAGCAAACGTTTTGTTGCGGCAGCGGTGCAGGTCTTGGCACTGATGAAAACCTCGAAATGAGATTAAGAGGCGGACTGCCGAGAGCGAATGCTGTAAAGTATGTAAAAGAAAAACACGGTGTGAATTTTCTCGGCTGTATTTGTGCAATTGATAAAGCCACTCTCCCTCCTCTTATGGATTATTGGGTTGGAGGTGTGGAAGTAGGCGGTTTACACGAACTAGTTGGCAATGCTTTAATCATGAAAGGTGAAAAGAAAAGAGAAACGGATCTTCGTGGAGACCCTTTATCAGCCGAATAAAATTTTAATAGATTGATGTTTTAAGGAGCAACAATGTATGATGCAGGAAAAATTATTACAGGATTAATTCTATTTATCGGATTATTTACTTCACCAATATGGTATAACCTTTCAAGTAGTAAGGCACTCGAAAAACCGAACCTGGTATTGCCCGATAAAACCAATCAGAAGGAATGTGTTGAAAGTACCGAATATATGATTACTAATCACATGGTTCTCTTAAATGAGTGGAGATACAAAGTAGTAAGAGAGGGTGACAGAAATTTCACCGCCGCTGACGGTAAGCACTACAAAATGAGCCTTACAAATACCTGCTTAAACTGTCATTCTGATAAATCAAAATTCTGCGATCAATGTCATAATTATGTAGGTGTTTCTGCTTATTGCTGGGATTGCCATAATGAACCAAAAAAATTGGAGAAGCAATCATGAAAAGTGATCGGAGAAAATTTCTGAAAATTGCAGGGATAACAGCAATCGGAATAGCATCCGATAGTTTATTAAACCTCCGTGCACAAAGTAAAGCCGTCGATCTGATAACTTCAACTGATGATTTTCCTGTTAAAAAGACGACCTCTAAAACTATTCAGCAGGAACGACTCGCGATGGTTGTGGATCTGCGTAAATGCTTATCAGAAAAAGGATGTACAAAATGTATTGATGCCTGCAACAAAATACATAACATTCCCGATTTTCATGAATCAAAGGATGAAATAAAATGGATCTGGAAAGAACCTTATGAGAATACTTTTGTTGATCAGGAAAATTTTTATATGACGGAAAAATATAATGATAAAATGGTTCCTGTTTTCTGTAATAATTGCGATAACCCGCCGTGCGTAAATGTTTGTCCCACCCAGGCAACATGGAAACGTGAAGATGGAATAGTGATGATGGACTGGCACAGGTGCATCGGTTGCAGATACTGTATGGCTGCATGTCCGTACGGTTCAAGAAGTTTTAACTGGAGAGATCCCCGACCTTTCATTAAAGATATAAATGCAGAGTTTCCAACACGTACAAAAGGAGTAGTTGAGAAATGCCAGTTTTGTGATGAAAGATTAGCAGAAGGACTTCCGCCTGCCTGCGTTGAAGCTTGTTCGGAAAAAGCGCTGGTGTTCGGAAATCTGAATGATCCAAAATCTGAAGTAAGACAATTATTAAAAGAAAAGTTTTCAATACGGAGAAAACCCGGTCTGGGTACTAATCCTGAAATTTATTATCTCGTATAGGTTTAAAAATGTTAGAGTATGCACTAAAAGGAAATAAAAAATATTGGAGCTGGATTTTCTTCCTTGCCATAATAATTCTTGCGGGCTTTTATTTTTATATGCATCAATTAAGTTACGGCCTTGGAATAACCGGGATGAGCAGGAACATCAGCTGGGGACTTTATATTGCACAATTCACTTTTATTGTTGGTGTTGCAGCGTCGGCGGTTATGGTTGTTCTTCCATATTATCTGCACGATTATAAAGCTTTCGGAAAAATTACAATCCTCGGAGAATTTCTTGCTATCGCTTCAGTTATTATGTGCATTCTTTTTGTCTTTGTTGATTTAGGACAACCTTCCAGGTTGCTAAACATATTTCTGTATCCGACATTTCATTCCCTCATGTTCTGGGATGTAGTAGCACTCAGTGGTTATCTTATCATTAATGTTATTATAACAAGGGTTACACTAAATTCAGAATTGAAATCCATACCTCCTCCAAGATGGATAAGACCTGTTATCATTCTTTCAATTCCATGGGCTATCAGCATTCATACTGTTACTGCATTTTTGCTTTCAGGTTTAGCTGGAAGACCTTTTTGGTTAACAGCCATTCTTGCACCAAGATTTTTGGCATCTGCATTTTCAGCGGGACCGGCATTACTGGTTATTTTCTGCCTGATAATAAAAAAGTTGACAAAGTTTGATCCGGGTGAGCAGGCAATAAGAAAATTAGGTCTGATAATCACTTATGCAATGTGCGTAAATGTTTTCTTCATCTTAATGGAATTTTTTACTGCTTTATACAGTGCAATTCCTGAACACGTTTCCCATTTTCAATATCTTTATTTCGGTCTTGATGGCAAAACCAGATTAGTTCCATGGATGTGGACATCGGCTGTACTTTCAATTGCTTCATTAGTTTTTCTGCTTGTACCGAACTTACGCAAGAATAACAAAATTTTAATATTTACATGTATAATGGTTTTTTTATCAATCTGGATTGATAAAGGATTAGGTTTGATAATTACGGGATTTATTCCCACACCTTTCGGCAAAGTGGTTCAATACTGGCCGACAGTTCCCGAAGCATTAATCTCTCTTTCAATCTGGGCTGTTGGAATTTTCCTGATCACAATCTTTTATAAAATCACTCTCTCGGTGAGAAGAGTCTTAGAAACGTAATATGTTAAAGTGTATAACGTAATAATTATAGGTGGAATGGCAGCCGGCTGTAAAGCAGCCTCCAGATTAAGCAGGCTGTCATCAAATTATCAGATAACCATAATTGAAAAATCCCCATTCATTTCACTAAGTAAATGTGGTCTTCCTTTCTTTATATCCGGCGAATTAAACGATATCTCACAACTTTCAAAAACTCCTTATGGTGTGTTAAGGGATGAAAATTTCTTTAAGGATTTTGAAGGGATAAATGTACTTACAAAGACAGAAGTATATGAGATTGATCCTTCTAAACAGGAAATATTTTGTCATGATTTGGATAGCAACAAAAATATTAAACTCACTTATGATGCATTACTTGTTGCAACTGGTTCGCGAGCTATAAAACCCACTTTTACTTATCCGGAATCGGAACGGATTTCATCGGTCTATCTTCCTTCCTATTCAATAAAAATTAGAGCTGCTTTACAGAGTGGGAAAATAAAAAAAGCAGTTATAATCGGGGCAGGTTTAGCAGGTTGTGAAACAGCTGAGGCATTAGTTTCATTGTGGGGTGTTGAAACGATCCTTATTGAGAAAGAAAATTCTTTATTAAACAGTTATTTAGATCCCGAAATTTCTAAACACATTGAATACTCTATTCAATCCGATAATATACTACAGTTACTTTCAAATAAAGTAGAACAAATAGAATCAGATATAAACGGTTTACCGGTTGTCATTTTAGATAACGGGCAAAAAATTATTTCTGATCATGTGTTTATTTCAGTTGGAGTACAACCTGAGGTTGAACTTGCCAGGAAGATAAATATTAATATCGGTGATTGCGGCGGGATAAATGTTGATGAAAAGATGCGAACCAACATTCCTAATATCTGGGCTGCAGGAGACTGTGTAGAGATAAAAATTTAATTACAGCTTCAACCGGTTATTTTCCATCGGGTTCACTTGCAGGTAAAATGGGAAGAGCCGCAGCTGATTCAATCAATGGTAGAAAAATATCATTCAAAGGGAGTGCGGAACCTATATCATTAAAGTTATTTGACAATGTCATCTGTTCAGCAGGACTTACTGAAAAGAATGCTGCGGAGTTAGGATATTCTACCGGTAGTGTACTCGGAATTTGGTCTGACAGAGCTGAATATCATCCTGAAGTAAAGAATATTGTCGGAAAACTGGTCTATGCCAAACCGGGTTTAAAATTACTTGGCTTGCAATTAATTGGTGAAGGAGAAGTCATACGGTATATCGATCCGTTCACAGAATTATTAAAGGATAGAAAAACAATTTATTCATTGCTTTGTCTTGAACATGCATTTATTCCTGCACTCTCCTCCCCTTTTTCGCCGTTAAATTATCTTGGATACATTGCTATAAACCAGGAAAAAGATGGAATAATTAATTTCAGTCCGCGTTTGCTTTCATCCTTTAACGGAATATTCATAGATGTAAGAGAGAAAAATGAAGCTGAATCAAAGCCATTTCCGGAAAATTCAATTAACATACCTTTTTCCGGTATCCGCTCAAGAATAAATGATTTCGATTTAGACCAGGAGATAATATTTGTTTGTACAAAAGGATCAAGGTCTTATGAAGCTACCAGATTGTTTTCGAATCACGGTTTTAAGAATGTGGCTTACCTTGGAGGCGGCAGTTTATTATTCGGTGAACTGAAAAAGCTTCCAAAATTCGAGGAAATATTATTATGAATTCCGAAGAACTTAATCTGGTTGTTATCGGAATAAGTCATAAAACTTCCGATATCTCTGAAAGAGAGATATTTCAAATTAATCGGAAAAAGATTCCTGAGGCTGTAAACTACCTGAAATCTTTACATGAGGTTGAAGGAATTGTAATCATTTCAACCTGCAATCGTCTTGAATTTTATTTAACTGTAATAAAAGGAACAGATCCCTATCAAATTATTACTGATTTCTATTGCAAAAAAAATATTTTAAAAGCTCCAATAAAAAAAGAACTTTTTTATGTGCATAAAGGAATTGATGTTGCCCGGCATCTCTTTAAAGTAATCACCGGATTAGATTCTATGGTTACCGGGGAATATCAAATCCAGGGACAAATTAAAGATTCTTACAGCATTGCTTGTTCAGAGAAAACTGCGGATAAAATTCTGCATAAACTATTTCACGCCGCTTTCCGAACAGGTAAAGCAGTTCGTTCAGAAACCAAAATCGGGAATGGCAAACATTCAGTAAGTGGTATAGCATTCAACATAATCAAGAAAAAGTTGGATCGAAAAGATATTATAACAATCGTCGGAGTTAATCAGAATACAAAAATCATAGCCGAACGACTATCAGATGAAGGATTTAATCACCTCATTTTTGTTAACAGAACTTTTTATAAAGCGGAAGAATTAGCCGAAAAATACAAAGGACATGCATTCAGTCTTGATTTCCTGGAAGATGCAATGGTCAATTCTAAATGCGTACTAAGCTCTACAGGAGCTCCCGGTTTTATCATCAATTCTGCTTTGATAAATCAAATTTACAACAGGATGAAACTTCCGACATTATTAATTGATATGGCAGTTCCGCGTGATATTGATTCTAGAGGAATAAGAACCGGAATTGAAATTATAGATATGGAAGGGTTAAAAAAATATCTTGACGATGAGGAAGAGGAAATAGCTCTGGATATGCCTGAAGCAGAAAAAATTATTTCCGATGAAGTTGAAATATTCGGGGCATGGAATGAAGCTCAAAAAGATGAAACTATAAGTTTTCTCGAAGAAAAAATTGAAACAATCCGTCTTCAATTATTAAATGAACAAAAACTGCGAATCACCGAAGAAGAGTTCGATCAACTGGATAAGTTTTCACATTCTCTAATTCACCGAATGAAAACAGTAATCACGCAATCATTAAAAATGAATCAGGAAAATAATTTAATCAATAAAGAATGATACTCTGCCCGGAGGGCTTATGAATATAATAACAATTTCCAGAGGTTCTTTGAATGCAACTGAAATGATCGCACAGAAATTAAAGGAAAAACTTAATTGCCCTGTTGTTACAAGAGAAGATGTAATTAATGCCGCAGAAAAATATGGGATAAAAGAGACAGGATTGGGTGATCTGTCTTTCATCGAAAAATCTCCCACTATCTGGGATAAATTAGGCGACAGACGCAAACATTACTTAGCTTGTTTTCAAACCGCACTGCTGGATTTTACTTTGAAAGGAAGCATTATTTATCATGGTCATCTTGCCCAGTTTCTTTTAGGGGAAATTCCTTTTGTACTTCGCGTACTGCTCACTGCTCCTGCAGAATTTAGAATTAAAACTTTAATGAAAGAAGGCGGTAAAACAAGAGAGGAAGTTTTATCATACATTCACCTTATTGATGAACGAAGGGAAAAATGGTCTCATTATTTATATGGAGTTGACTGGAAAGATCCCGCACATTATGATATTGTATGCAACCTGGAGAAGATTAATTTCGATCTTGCAGCAAACCTTATCTCAAATATTGTTTCAGCAAAAGAATTCGGATCAAATAACAAAACCATGAAGGTTCTCAAAAATCTTCATCTGGCATCAAAAGCAAAAGTATATCTGCAGCAGTCACCAAGAACCAGGGGCAGCGAGTTGGAAATAGAAGCAGATGCCGAATCAGGTTCATTAATAATTAGAGGAAGTACTCCCAAAGTCGGATCAAGAATGTGGGAAAATGATATTACTAATGTCTTATCAAAAGTTGAAGGCGTAAAAAACATAGAGGTTATTAAATCAATTATAGGTTATTACGAATAATAAACGGGATAATAATATGTCTGAAAATTCAATTTCATCTAACGTTTTAATTGTTGGTGCAGGTATTGCTGGAATTACTGCTGCTGTTGAAGCTGCAGAAACGGGATTGAGCGTAATTCTGGTTGAAAAGAATTCATATATCGGTGGTAAGGTAGCTCAGTTCAATAAATATTTTCCAAAATTGTGTCCCCCTTCCTGCGGGCTTGAAATCAATATCAGGCGGCTGCGAACCAATCCCTTAATAAAACTTTTTACACTTACGGACGTTACCGGAGTACTAAAAACTGATGGAAAATATAACGCAACTTTAAAGCAGAATCCAAGATATGTTAACAATCAATGTACCGCCTGTGGAGACTGTGCAAATGCCTGTCCACAGCTCCGCAAAAATGATTTTAATTATAATATGGATGAAAATACTTCCATATACATCCCTTACGAAAATGCTTATCCACAAAAATATATTATTGACAAATCAACCTGTCTGGGTGATAGCTGCAACGAATGCGTTGATGTTTGCAAATACAAAGCAATTGATCTGAATGAGAAGGAAAATCTTATTTCTGTAGAAGTTGACTCCGTTATCTGGGCAACAGGCTGGGAACCGTACAACGCGGCAAATCTGGATCTGCTGGGTTTTGGCAAATATCCCGATGTGATAACAAATTTAATGATGGAAAGACTTTCTGCAGCAGACGGACCTACAAAAGGACAGATTCTCAGACCATCGACAAATGAAAAAATTAATAGCGTTGCTTTTGTCCAGTGTGCTGGTTCGAGAGATGAAAATCATCTTGAGTATTGCTCTTCGGTATGCTGTATGGCTTCTCTGAAACAAACCAGGTATATCAGGGATCAGTACCCGGATACTGAAATTCATGTCCATTACATTGATGTAAGATCGAACGGATTGCTTGAAGATTTTTATACCACAGTACAAAAAGATGATAAAATTCATTTTCACAGGGGTAAAGTTGCAAAGGTGTTTCGCGATGATTCAACCGGCAATTTAATTATTGAAGCCGAAGATTCTCTCACCGGTAAACTGATGCAAAACCAGGTTGAACTAGTTGTGCTGGCTACAGGAATGAAACCCAATACAAATAATTTACCTGTTGATAAATCTTTGATTGATGAAAATGGATTCTTGAAACTAAATGGCAATGGAATGACCGGATGCGGTGTAATCACTAAACCAAAAGATGTTGCTTCAACTGTGCAGGAAGCAACAGGTTCAGTGTTAAAAGCTATTCAAACAATCAGAAGGAATTAATATCATGGCTTTAGAAACTAAAGTAGGAGTTTATTTATGCTCCGGTTGTGGATTAAATGAATCAATAAATTTTGATCAGTTAACGAAGGTTGCATTGGAAGAGCACAAGGTTCCGGTTTGTAAAGTAAGTCCATGGTTGTGCAATCATGAAAATGTCGAGATGATAAAGAAAGATGTGGAAACCGAAAAACTCAATCGCGTGGTTATAGGAGCATGTTCACAAAGATTTCTCTCTGATCAATTCACTTTTGGTCCTGATGTTTTTGTAGACCGTGTGAATTTAAGAGAAAATGTAGCATGGTCTCATAAACCTAATGATGATGATACTCAAATGCTTGCGAATGATTATCTCCGTATGGGTATAGCAAAAGTAAGAAATTGTGAATTGCCTGAACCTTTTAAAAGAGAAATTAATGAAACAATATTGGTTGTTGGAGGCGGCATTACGGGCATGACAGCTGCACTTGCTGCTGCTAAAGCTGGATATTCGGTAGTACTAACTGAAAAAGAAAATTGTCTTGGCGGATGGGCAGGAAAAATTTATAAAACCGAACCGTCCCATGCACCTTATACTGATCCGGAATTTCCTGAGACAGATAAATTAATTTCAGAAGTGGAAACTAACGACAAAATAAAAGTATTTAAATCATGCCTTATAAACAAAATATCTGGTGAACCCGGAAACTTTACCGTCTCATTAACCATAAATAAATCACAAATTGAAACCTTAACAACCGGAACAATAATACAGGCAACAGGAGCTAAACCTTACAATCCTGAAAAACTCGGAGAACTTGGTTACGGTAAATCTAATAATGTCTTTACCGGTGTTCAATTCGAAGAATATTTTACTAACGGGAAAAAATTATTAGATGGGCAACCGGTTAAAAGTATAACCTTTATTCAATGCGCAGGCTCGAGAGATGAGAAGCACCTTCCATACTGTTCATCCATATGTTGTACAACATCTTTAAAGCAGGCTTTATATGTCCGCGAGAAATATCCGGATGCACTGATTTATATAATATACAGGGATATAAGGACACCGGCTCACCAGGAATTATTTTATAAACGTGTTCAGAACGAGGAAAATGTCTTCTTCACAAAAGGTGATGTTGTTAATGTCAGCCAATCAGAGAATGGTTCTATCCTTATTGATATTGATAAAACTTTGCTCGGTGATAAAATTCAGATAGAATCAGATATTGTAGTTTTAGCAACCGGAATGGTTCCTTCCACTCTTGTTGGCGAACCGGAAACTGAATTAGAGGAAACTTCAGCCGCCGGTCAGACTCTTGATGGTAAAAAAGCCGCAGCTTCCGCTGAAGTTGGAAGTAAAATATTAAATCTTACCTACAGACAAGGAACTGATTTGCCGACTTTAAAATATGGATTCCCTGATTCTCATTATATCTGTTTTCCTTATGAGACCAGAAGAACAGGAATATATGCTGCTGGTTCTGTAAGATCACCGATGGATTTCTCATCCTGTAAAGATGATGCTTACGGGGCAACGTTAAAAGCCATACAAGTGATGCATACCTCAAAAGAAGGAAAAGCTGTGCACCCCAGATCAGGTGATCAATCCTATCCGGACTTTTTCCTTCAACGTTGCACTCAATGCAAGCGATGCACAGAAGAATGTCCGTTTGGAACTCTGGATGAAGATACCAAAGGAACACCTCTCCCTAATCTCACAAGATGCAGAAGATGCGGTATCTGTCTGGGTGCTTGCCCTGAAAGAATTATCTCGTTCAAAGATTATTCAATTCAAATGATTTCTTCTATGATTAAAGCTGTTGAAATACCGGATGAGTTCGAAGAAAAACCGAGAATTCTTGCTTTCCTCTGTGAGAATGATGCTTACCCTTCACTCGATTTTGCGGGAAAGTACAGACTTCAATATGATCCAAATGTTCGGGTAATTCCTGTACGCTGTCTTGGCTCTGTTAATGTTGTCTGGATTGCAGATGCATTATCACGTGGATTTGATGGAGTTCTGATGATTGGATGTAAATATGGTGATGACTACCAGTGCCACTATATTAAAGGAAGTGAACTGGCTAGCAAAAGGATGGAAAATGTTCAGGAAAAATTAAAGCAGCTGGTTCTTGAACCGGAAAGAGTAAAGCTTATCACTTTGTCCATTGATGAGTACGGGAAAGTGCCGGGAATATTTAATGATTTTGTTGAAGAGATAAGGGAAATCGGATTTAATCCATATAAAGGAATGTAGTGATTTAATGGCAACATAATGAATACATAATCTTCATTGACGTTGCTTTTACACATACATAACAATAGTTTTTTTGTTAGAAAATAAACTTTTTAGATAAAAAAATAATGTACAAAATCTAAAAAAGGGAGATTAAATTGCCTGCTGTTATTGGGGAGAAGTTTCGGAAAATTCAAAAAATATTTTTTAAATCTCTCGATTTAATTGAAGAGCGGGTGTGGCCAGTTACTGATCTGAATGAAATAAATGCCTATTACATAATTTAAATGGAAGGGACTTTTATGCCTAAATCAAATTTAATAAGACCTCATGGAAGCGACGAGCTAAAGATTCTTCTACTTAGTGGAAAAGAGAAAGCCGAGGAATTAAAAAAAGCAGATAAGTTAAAAAAAATTCCTGCAACAAGCCGTGAAACTGGTGATTTGATAATGTTAGGAATTGGAGGCTTTACTCCCCTGGAAGGGTTTATGGGGTACGATGACTGGAAAGGTGTCTGCACAGAAATGAAGATGACTAACGGTTTGTTCTGGCCTATTCCAATTACATTCTCCGTATCTGAAGAAGTAGCTAAATCACTTAAGATTAATGAAGAGGTGACAATTATAAGTGATGAGACTAAAGAAATTATGGCTACAATGAAGGTTACTGAGAAATACAAAATTGATAAATTCCTTGAATGTAAAAATGTTTATACCACAACTGATCCTGAACATCCCGGTGTTAAAATGGTGATGGATCAATTGGATTGGAATATTGCCGGGCCGTTGAAAGTGTTATCTGAAAGTTACTTCCCTACTGAATTCAAGGGTATTTACCAGCGTCCTGCTGAAAGCAGAAAAATCTTTGAAGACAAAGGCTGGAGAACTATTGCAGCTCTGCAATTAAGAAATCCGATGCATCGATCACACGAATATCTTGCAAAGATTGCTATTGAAGTCTCCGACGGTCTCTATATTCATCAGTTAGTAGGTAATCTTAAACCAGGTGATATTCCTGCAGACGTAAGAGTAAAGTGTATTAATACTCTTGTTGAAAATTATTTTGTAAAAGATAGAGTAGTTGCCGGTGGATATCCGCTTGATATGAGGTATGCCGGACCAAGAGAAGGTTTGTTACACGGAGTATTTCGCCAGAATTTCGGATGTACACATATGATTATTGGTCGTGATCATGCCGGAGTTGGAAATTATTATGGACCTTTCGATGCTCAGGAATCTTATTTCAAATTGTGGGACGGAGCTTTAGAATGTAAAATGCTCCCGATTGACTGGACTTTCTGGTGCTACAAATGCGGCGGAATGGCATCAATGAAAACTTGTCCACACAAGAAAGAAGACAGGTTGTTCCTCAGCGGAACGGCACTAAGAAAATCATTATCAGAAAATGGTGATGTTCCTGCTGAATTTAGCCGTCCTGAAGTACTCGCAATACTAAGAGAGTATTACGCAACATTGGATGAAAAAGTAGAAATTAAAATGCACCAGTTTGCAACCGGTGATATGGAAAAAAAATAATCAGGATAAAAATGATTTTATTCACTCAACAAATAGTAGTCAACTAAATAAATTATAAGGAGATAATCTAATGCCAAGTTATGTATTAAATGATAAATGTGATGGCTGTAAAGCTCTTGATAAAACAGCCTGTCAATACATTTGTCCAAATGACTTGATGGTATTGGACAAAACCAAAATGAAAGCATATAACCGCGAACCGGAAATGTGTTGGGAATGCTACAACTGCGTTAAAATTTGTCCTACACAGGCAGTTGAAGTACGTGGTTATGCAGATTTTGTTCCGTTAGGCGCAACAGTTACCCCGATGCGCAGTACCGACAGTATACTCTGGACAGTTAAATTCAGGAATGGAAGTCTGAAAAGATTCAAATTCCCAATTCGTACAACGCCTGAAGGTAAAGTAGAACCGGATGGTGGTTTTCCAGCTCACGAAGATCTTAAGAGTCCTGCTCTTTATACTGAACCGGAATCTTTGGGTCTTGATAAAGTTGCCAGCTTAAACTAAGTAAACCAATAATAAGGAGAATTTTATAATGGCTAATTTCGAAACCGTAGAAGTCACCACTGACCTTCTCATTGTTGGTGGTGGTATGGCCGCTTGTGGTGCAGCTGTAGAAGCCGCGTATTGGGCTAAGAAAAACGGATTAAAAGTAACTCTTGTTGATAAAGCCGCAGTTGACCGCAGTGGTGCCGTAGCAATGGGATTATCCGCAATTAATCAATATGTTGGTTTGCGCGATGGTCAAAACACAATGAAGGATTATGTTGATTATGTACGTAATGATTTAATGGGTGTTACACGTGAAGACCTGGTTTATAACATCGCACGTCACGTGGATTCAACAGTTCATTTGTTCGAAAAGTGGGGACTTCCAATCTGGAAAGATGAAAAAGGTGCTTACGTTCACGAAGGCAGATGGCAGTTAATGATCAATGGTGAATCTTATAAAGTTATTGTAGCTGAAGCTGCAAAAAATGCACTAGGTACCGAAAATATTTATGAAAGAGTATTTATAGTTGGTCCTATCATGGACGGAAATCGTTGTATAGGGGCAGTAGGTTTTAGTGTTCGCGAAGAAAAATTTTACATCTTTAAAGCCAAAGCAGTTTTGGTTGCCATGGGCGGAGCAGTTCACGTATTTAAACCACGTTCTTCAGGTGAAGGACTTGGTCGCGCCTGGTATCCACCCTGGAATTCCGGTTCAAGTGCTTACTTTACTTTAAAAGCCGGTGCTGAAATGACCTGTCAGGAGGTACGGTTTATTCCTGTTCGTTTCAAAGATGCTTATGGTCCTGTTGGTGCATGGTTTTTATTATTTAAATCCCGTGCAACAAATGGAATGGGTGAGAACTATATGGAAACCCGTAGATCCGAATTGGATAAATGGGAGCCGTACGGTAAAGTAAAACCTGTTCCCGCAAATCTTCGTAACTGGCTGATGATGCTGGATGTTCAGGAAGGTAAAGGGCCTATATCAATGCGTACAGAAGAAGCAATAGGAAAAATTGCTGCAGCAGAAGGTGATGAGAAAGCTGCAAAGAAAAAACTTAAAGAACTTGAATCAGAAGCATGGGAAGATTTCCTCGATATGACAATTTCCCAGGCTATACTCTGGGCAGCTACAAATACGGCCCCTGAAGAGAAAGCTTCTGAAATTGCAGCTGCAGAACCTTACTTTATCGGTTCACACTCCGGTGCTTCAGGCGCATGGATAAGCGGTCCTGAAGACGTAGCTCCAAAAGAATATTTCTGGGGTTACGATTGTATGTCAACGGTTGATGGATTATTCTGTGCAGGAGACGCTTCCGGCGCTTCCAGCCATAAGTTTTCATCAGGTTCACACGCTGAAGGTCGTATCGCAGCAAAAGCCGCAATCAGATTTATTGTTGATCATAAGGATGGTATCAAATACGATGCAAAGCTTCTGGAAGAAATGAAAAAAGAAATTCTACAGCCTCTTGATACCTATGCTGAGTTCAGCAAAAAAACTGTTACCCAGGATGTAAACCCTGATTACATAATTCCTAAAATGTTCATGTTCAGATTGCAGAAAATAATGGATGAATATGCCGGTGGTGTTTCTACAGGATTTACAACCAGCGAAAAACTATTAGAGAAGGGTCTTGATTTACTTGCATTCCTTAAAGAAGATGCTGCTAAACTGGGTGCTGCAGATCTGCACGATCTTATGAGATGCTGGGAAAATGTTCATCGTATGTGGCAGGCAGAAGCACACGTTCGTACATTGCTGTTCCGTGAAGAAACAAGATGGCCGGGATACTATTTCAGGGCTGACAAACCTTCAATGGATCATGAAAACTGGGATGTGTTTGCTAATTGTAAATACGATCCGACAGCTAAGAAATGGGAAATGATAAAACGACCCATACTAAGAGTATTTAAAGAAGATAAAAAGCCTGAATTGGTTGGTTAGTTCCCTGATTTAATCTTATTGGGAACTTTTGAAAATATTTCTCTCTCCCCTTCTCTTAAAGAAGAGAAGGGGAAGAGAAAGTTGAAAAAATTAAGAACCTGATTTCATATACTATTTCCATTTATTATAGCCGGAAATATGTTCGGAATTGTAAGATCGTTCACAATAAATCCTCACTATGGAGATAATCTATGCCTACCTGGATATTTTTAATCCCTCTGTTAGGAATAATCGCTCTCATCTTTGCATATATCAAAGCAAACTGGGTTAACCGTCAGGATCCCGGAACCGAGAAGATGATTGAAATTGCCGGTCACGTACGGGAAGGCGCGATGGCGTTCCTAAGAAGAGAATATAGCGTACTATCAGTTTTTGTAATTGTTGTTGCTGCATTACTTGCATTTGCAAACTGGAACTCACCGGACAGCAGTCCGGCAATTGCAATTTCATTTGTGCTTGGTGCTTTTTGTTCAGCACTAGCTGGTTTTTTTGGAATGCGTGTTGCAACTGCTGCAAACGTGAGAACAACAAATGCAGCAAGAGAAAGTTTAAACCGGGCTTTACAGGTTGCTTTTTCCGGGGGTACTGTGATGGGAATGTGTGTGGTCGGACTTGGAGTTCTCGGAATAGGAATACTTCTACCTATCTACTCGGAAATATTTCAGCATCCGGACGGATCAATAAATTTCGTAATAGTTATAAATGTTATTACCGGTTTTTCTTTTGGTGCATCTTCCATTGCTCTGTTTGCCAGGGTTGGAGGAGGCATTTATACCAAAGCTGCTGATGTTGGTGCCGATTTAGTTGGTAAGGTTGAAGCAGGAATTCCCGAAGATGATCCGAGGAACCCAGCTACCATTGCTGATAACGTTGGGGATAATGTTGGTGATGTTGCAGGAATGGGTGCAGATCTTTTTGAAAGTTTTGTCGGTTCAATTGTTGGCACAATGGTTCTTGGAATAGTTTACAATAATTTTAATCTAATAATACTCCCGCTGTTCCTTGCAGGACTGGGAATTATCTGTTCCATTATCGGAACCTTTGCTGTTCGCACAAAAGAAGGGGGAAACCCACAGACGGCGTTAAACCTGGGGACATTTGGAGCCGGGATATTAATGATTATTCTCACTTATCCGGTATCAAAATATTTCCTGCCTGAAACTGCTGCACCAGAGACCAATGTAACCGGGTTATTAATAAATTTAACCGCAGAAAATATTTTTATCGTAACCATTATTGGTCTGGTAGCAGGAATTGCTATAGGTCTTACTACAGAGTATTACACAGCAGAATCAAGAAAACCGGCACGAAATATTGCTGCTAAATCTCAGACAGGTCCGGCCACAAATATTATTGCAGGACTGGCACTTGGAATGAGATCTACTTCATTGCCTGTTATATACATTGCCCTTGGAATTGTATTTTCTTACTATTTTGCTGGTTTATATGGAATTGCAATTGCTGCAGTTGGTATGCTCTCTACTACAGGTATTCAGTTAGCAGTAGATGCCTATGGTCCGGTTGCTGATAACGCGGGAGGAATTGCAGAAATGAGTGGACTTCCCCCTGAAGTAAGACAAAGAACAGACAAACTGGATGCCGTTGGAAACACAACCGCTGCAATCGGAAAAGGCTTTGCAATTGGTTCCGCAGCTTTAACCGCTCTGGCATTGTTCAGTGCATTCCAATCGCAAGCACACATTGCAATGATTGATGTAACTAATCCTTACGTAATGGCGGGTTTATTCATAGGCGGTATACTCCCCTTCCTTTTCAGTTCATTAGCAATGAGTGCCGTAGGTGATGCCGCTTTTGATATGATAAAAGAAGTCAGGCGACAGTTTAAAGAAATACCAGGATTAATGGAAGGAAAGGCAAAAGCAGATTATGCCAAGTGTGTGGATATTGCTACTGCTGCTGCTATAAAGAAGATGATAGCACCGGGACTTATTGCAGTTATTACACCTGTTGTTTTCGGATTCATAAGCAAAGAAGCTCTTGGCGGATTATTAGCCGGCGTTACTGTTGTTGGAGTTTTAATGGCTATCTTTATGGCAAATGCGGGTGGTGCATGGGATAATGCTAAAAAATATATTGAAGCAGGAGCTTATGGCGGTAAAGGATCTGATACACACAAAGCTGCAGTTGTTGGCGATACTGTAGGAGATCCTTTTAAAGATACATCTGGTCCTTCATTGAATATTTTGATTAAATTAATGGCTGTAATTTCTTTGGTTATTGCACCATTAATTGCTTAGGCTTTAAAATGAAAAATGAAAAAAATATTCCGGTTTGTCCCCATTGTAATCAGGAAATGAAAAAATGGATTTGTCCGCCTGAATCCTCCTGGGGAGTTGAATATCAATTCGTCTGTTTTAATGACGATTGTACTTATTTTTTAGGAGGATGGGAATGGATGAAAGAAAAATACAATCAGAATGTTTCATACCGTTACCGGTATAATCCTTTTAACAATGAATCAGGACCAATTCCGGTTTGGTCAAAAGATGCATTAAAAGATTCCATAATTGAATAACAAAACACCCGGATGAATTCCGGGCAGCACAAAAACAAGGGAGAACAATATGAATGAAATAGAACGATTAAAGGAAACGATATTAAAAGAATATCCAAGATTAACAAAGGACAGCGAATTTAAATTCAGTTGTTTCAGAAATATCAGCTGCTTCAACAAATGCTGCAGCGATGTTAACATTTTCCTTACGCCCTATGATATTATCCGGCTTAAAAACAGGCTTAAAATATCTTCACAGGAATTCCTTGACAGGTACACCTTCCTTCCCATAGATGAAAATCAAAATCATCCTGTTGTGATGTTAAGACTAAATCAGGATGAGGTAAAATCATGCCAGTTTGTTGGTGAAGAAGGTTGTACAGTCTATGAAGACAGACCATGGTCGTGTAGAATGTTTCCGTTAGGAGTAGCTTCTCCCGGAGAAATAAATGGGAGTACAGAAGAAGACTTTTATTTTATTATTGAAGAACCTGTTTGTAAAGGTTACTTCGAAGAAAAGAACTGGACGGTTGGTGAATGGATGAAAGATCAGGGAGTTGAAAAATATGACGAGATGGGAAAATTATTCAAAGAAGTTTCACTTCATGAATTTTTTACAAAAAAGAAAAAATTAACCCCGCCACAACTTGAAATGTTTTATACTGTTTGCTATAACATTGATAAATTCAGAGAATTTATTTTTGAGAGTACTTTTTTAAAAGATTTACAGTTGCCGAAGAAACAGTAAATAAAATCAAAGAAGATGATGAAGAACTTCTAAGATTCGGAATTGAATGGTTAAAATACTGTCTTTTCGGTGAGAAGACTATGAAAGTAAATAGTAGTACTAAAGAAGCTTAAGGAGATTTGCTGTGAGCGAAAGAACCCTTATTCAACCGGATGTTGAATTCATTAACTACATTAAGAAAAACGGCGGCGAATCTGTTAAGAAATGTTTTCAATGCGCCACCTGTTCAGTTGTCTGCTCACTTTCACCGCAGGAGAAACCCTTTCCCCGAAAGGAGATGATATCTGCCGGCTGGGGACAGAAAGAAAATTTACTTGCTGATCCTGATATCTGGTTATGCCACGGCTGTACGGATTGCAGCACGTATTGCCCGCGCGGTGCAAAACCTTCAGAAGTATTGGCTGCCGTACGTTCGTATGTTGTTCAGCATTTTGCTTTTCCAAAGTTTATGGGAATAGCTCTGAAAGAACCAAAATATCTTATACCACTTCTTCTTCTTCCTTTCATTGTACTCTTCGATATTTTGTACGTTAATCTTAACGGAGATTTTTCTCAATTAAACGAAGGGGAAATAATCTTTGCAAGATTTTTTCCACACGGAATCCTGGAAATGTTTTTTATTGGTGGCAATGTATTAATATTTATGTTTGCCGGGGTAGGTTTATACAGGTACTGGGTTTTCCTTTCTGCACATTCTTTATCTGCCAATCAGAAAAGCTTTCTGTTAGTATTTTTCACTACTGTATTTGGAATTCTTTCTCATAAAAAATTCAGTCCCTGTGCTACTAATTCAACCAGATATTGGGGTCACTTACTTATATTTTACGGCTTTGCAGGTGCTATGGCAACAGCGGGTTTAGCTTTGGGTGCAGATATTTTTTACGGTCTTCAGGCACCCATTCCTCTTCTTCATCCAATAAAAATTCTTGGTAACCTTAGCGGACTTGCAATGTTTACCGGAAGTTCAATGGTTATTATCAGAAGATTAAGGGTTAAGAGTAACATAGGAAGCAATTCCTACAATGATTGGTTATTAATTCTTTTCATTTTTGGAGTAGCCCTGACGGGTCTGTTAACAGAGGCGATGAGATTAACTTCAACACCTTTTATAGCTTATAATATTTACTATGTTCATTTGGTACTGATTTTCTTTCTGCTGTGGTATGCACCTTATACCAAACTGGCGCATATGTTTTATAGAACTGTAGCCCTGGTATATTTATCAATGAATGAAAGGAAAGAAAAGGAAAAGATATTTAGTCCAGCACAGAATAATTTACAAATGAATTAATTATTATTACGAAAAAGGATTTTTAACCGAAAAGATTTTACTTTTTATTCATCTTCAGCAAATCTTAAAGCAGGGGCTGAATCTCCTTTAAGAAAAGCATCAACAAATTGCTGTATATTTTCATCATTGGTTAATGTAACATCAACATTTCTTACGGCTCCCATTAATCTTCCTATTTCCGCCAGTAATACCATAATTGACGATGATGGTATTTTTCTTATTGTTGCCATCACATGATCTCCGTGATGAGAGACAGAAAAGTTCAATGTCTCTAGTACCTTAGTGATAACTTGAGCTCTCCTCATTCTTCGAATAGGATCAGCAGCGCCGCCCCTGAAATTAAAATTAATGTAGTTATTATTTAATTCATCACTTGCATATGCATCTAGCCTGGAAAAGTGATAACCCAATCTTGAAAAGAAATTAAGATAACAATCAGAGACTATTGCATAACTTCTGCTTCCGATATCCCTGTCGCTCCTGCTTGAATCAACTATATTAGACATCAGCAGATTTGTCAATCCTTTGAAATCTATAGGGAGAGGACCAGCCCAGCGAATACCGGGAGACGTCATTCCCTTGATTAAAGAAAGAAATGGTTTTGAAATTATATCATCAGGAGTGATGCTTTTTTTCTTTTCAACATTTTTCAGACCGTTTCCAAGATCAATAACATGTATATCCAGAGGGACTGAAAACTTTAATGGATATGCATGTGAATCTTCGAATTGAGCAGATTCATACAAAGAAAACATTTCTTTCATCGCAGTTTCGTGCGCAAACCTTGTTACGTCGTGTAAGGTCTTTGTATTTTCAGGTGTAAAGTCTGAAGCACCCGGATCTGTTAAATTTAAGGGTATAACAAGCTTCGAAATATTTTGCCAGATTCTATGCATCGGACTCTTCATAAAAATATTTTTAGTGCCTGATTCAGATTTATAATTATCAATTATTTCTTTTGCTACTCCTTCATAAACTTTGTTTTCTCCTGCATCAATAGTTACCGTCATACCATTTGATAAAACCTCAGTTGCATTATTTGTATTTACAATAACCGGTATACCTAATTCACGTGCTATAATTGCAAGGTGCCCGGTTGTGTTGCCGATATCTGCTATAAGTCCTGATGCTTTGTGAAGAACCCTCGTTAATTCAGGTGAAGTTTTTTTAATTACAAGAATTCCGCCCGAAGGAAAGTTTACAAGGTCTTTAAACCTGTTAAGAATAAACACCTGTCCTGAACTTATTCCCGCACTTGCGCAGGCACCCCGATTTAATAATACGTGGTAATTATTCCCATGTTTTTCGACAGAAACTTTTTCTCCGATTTCATCTTTAGCAGGCTCAGACACAGCTAAAGGTCTGCACTGCAAAATATAGACCTTACCGCTATTATCTATTGTCCACTCAATATCCTGTGGTGTGCTGAAATAGTTTTCAATTCTCAGTGCGTACTCAATAATAGTTTTTAATTGATCATCATCCAGGCAGGGTTTATTAAGTAACTTCTCCGGTATTTTCTCTTCCTGAAGTCCATCTGTTTCTCTTGCGACAGTTTTGTATATTTGATTTCCGGGAGAATATTTTAATATTTTGAAGGTTTCCGGATCAACAATAAATTCCTGCGGAGCTACACTGCCATCTACAACTTTAGTTCCTAATCCCCTTACTGCATGAATGATGATTCCTTCCTTCCTTCCCAACGGATCCTTAGTGAATAAAACACCGCTAACCTTTGAATCGATCATTTGTAAACATCCGATACTCATCGGCATATCAACATCACGTAGTCCTGTTAAATAACGATAAACAAGTGATTGAGGCAGGTATTTCGAAATCAGCACTTCAAAACATGCATCAATCAGGTTTGTTTTACTAACATTAAGAGCAGTGTAATGCAAGCCGGCAAATGAATAATGAAGATCATCTTCTCCCACAGCACTTGATCTGACCGAGATTAATAAATCTCCGTATTTGCTCGATAAAAATTCATAGTTGTTAAGAATTATTTTTTCAGTTAACTGGGGAATAGTGGAAGATATAATTAAAGCCTGGATTACCTGGCTTACCTGCTGAATCTGTGCATTGTCGTTAAAATCTATTGAAGAAATTGCCTTATCAATTTGTAATGCTAAATCTCCTTGAGAGAGAAAATCTTCAAAAAATCTTGATGTAATACTAAACCCGTCCGGAATAGGTATTAACAATTTATTATGGATTTCACAAAGCCGGCTCATCTTTCCGCCGACTTCCCTTGTATGACCAATAGTAATTTCGTCAACCCTATAAGAATAGGCTCTGTTGGCTGATAAACTGACATTATCTTCACATTCAATACAATCAGCCTTTTCGCAGTCTCTCCTGTTTATGCAGTAAGCTCCCGGTGCAATTATCTCCGTACATTTTGATTCAATTTTATTAACCTGGTTAATAAGCGACTTATATTTCCCGTTACACATGGACGAAAGGTGTTCGGTTACCTCCCTTGTACTCCTGAGAGTATCAGAAAATGCGGTGAGAATATCTCCCCTGGAAAATGGTCTCCCTGAACCGAGAAATTCACTCAGGCTTGCCATTTGCTTTAATGCTTCATCATTGGAATTCAGGAGTTCCTGAAAATGCAACAGCTTTTCCTTAAACGAAACCGTTATTTCCTTCGGCTGGTTTTTCGTTTTTTTAAAGAATGACATTTCCCATTTTACCAGTTATTCATAATTATTCTTAATTAACATTTTATTTTACAATACGATGAATTAAAGATATTATCTCCCGTGTTGTAAAAGGTTTTAACAAAAACCCGGCAGCGCTTTTAATTGCTTCATCCCGTGTTTCATTTGCCTGCGTTGACTCAGAATGAATATTCACCGGTGAAAATCCTGTCATAATAATTACAGGAATAGAAGCATCTATATTTTTAATTCTTCTTAAAACCTCAAATCCATCCATACCCGGTAAAACAAGATCAATCAAGACCAGGTCAAAAGGATTATTTCTTATTAATTTTAAACCATCCACTGCAGTTTTACAAGTCGTAAGCACATATTCAACAGCAGAATCAGTTCTTAGTGCTTTTCCTATTGATTTAAGAATTATTTCCTCTCCATCTATGGATAGGATTTTTATTGACTTCTTCATACAATTAAACCGGCAATGAAATTGTTACATCATTACCGTTCAGTGCTGAGACTATATTAATTCTTCCTCTGTGCATTTCAATTATATCTTTACAGACTGCAAGACTAATTCCGGTTTTTTCAAAATCCTTTAGATCATAAGATTGATTTTGCTCGAATACTTTTTTCAAAACGATTTCAGGAATACCTTTTCCTGTATCGTTGAATTTAATCTCAATTTCTTTTTTATCTTCAAAGTGTCTGGCTGAGATATTCAGTATCCCGCCAGTTAACATCGTTTCGGAGGAAATTAAAAGCAAATTTAAAAACACCTGCTCCATTAATCCTGAATCTAATCTTAACGCAGGTAGCCGGTCTGAAATTGAGTTAATAATTTTTATATTCCTGAAACTTGAAAACTTTTTAACAACAGATATAGCATTAGATATAATCTCTTTTATATCTGATATTTTAAACTCTGGTTTTTCACGCCTTGAAAGAGATAAAATATTTCTAATGCTCTCCCTTATTTTTAATGCTTCTCTACGAATTACTTCAGAATCATTTTTGAATTTCTCATCTGCAAGCCCTTCAATCAGGTTTTCACTGTATATAATTATTCCGGTCAAAGGATTATTAATTTCATTCGCGATTTCATCAGCAAGTTTACCAACAGATGCGAGTTTTTCAGATTCTATTAATTGGGTTTGGGTATACAGAAGCTGCTTCTGCATTTTATTGAATGAATCTGCCAGTAATCCCAACTCCGCTGTACCCGGCGGTATCTCATGATTAAAATCTCCTTCGGCAACCCGCTTAGTGCCATCAACAAGATTCTTTACGGGTTTTCCTACAACTCTTCTTATTGAAAAGTAAGTAATAACCGCAGCTAACAACGAAAACAAAACTGTCAAAATTATTAATTGTAATCTCGTGTTATCAAGATTTGTTGTTATTTTTTTTATAGATACTTCTATTTCAATAAAGCCAAGAATCTTTTTTGATGGATTATGAATTACAGCGCCGGTTAAATTGGCTTCTATGTTTTCACCGTTAATTTTGAGGGGTTGGTCGCTGGTAGAGTGACAAATTCCCTGGCTGCAACTTGGAGCGTTATAGATAGGTAATGAATTGAAAATCAGGTTATTATTTACATCAATCCTGTAGTGATTGAATTTATTAATATCAATTTCAGACTTTTTTTCATTTTGATTGTGACAGCTTATACAAAGCGGATTATTCTGTGAGATATTTTTATTTAGTTCTGATGTGCGAGAAGAATATATAATAATACCTTCATGATTTAAAATTCTTGCTGATTTAATTCCTTCAGTCCCGATAATATTATTAACAGCCAATGATATTTCATCCCGCCTGTTCTTCAGCATACTAAATCTTAAAATTTTTTCTATCGTCTGGCTGAGTTGTTCGGTAGTATTACTAATAGAGGTTATTGCATCCTTTTTTTGTTTAAGTAGGCTAAAGAATGAGAACGTTCCCATTGTAAGAATAATTATTATCCCAAGCAGAATGGAAATACGTGAAGATATACTTAAATACTTTATTTTAGAAGGAAGTTTCAATGTTAATTAGCATAATTAATCAAAAATAAATTTCCAATTATCTTAACAGGCTGATTTAACAATATAAACAATTACTCCTGGTGAGATATTTTAGTTACACTCATACCAAAGTATTTCAGAATAAGATCTGTACCGAACGCCATTACCGAACCTAACGTTGCCATGACCAAAGTTACAACAATAGCATAAAGAACTCTATCGTTATTATATAAATCTACAATCCACAGATTTACTCCCGAAAGATCTTTAGTATCAATTTTAACATTAAGTTCTGGTTCTTCTTTACCGCCCATCTCACCGGCAAAAGTATTATTTGAAATATAACTACCGGTGGGAAGCAGAGTTGTAAGGACGAAAAATAAAATAAGCAGCACAGCTATTTTTTTTATTAGCATTACCTTCCTCTATGATTTTTCAACTGATAAATGTTTTTCTTTACGTACTTCAAAAAACAATTTTGCACAAATGACAAGCGTCATCATAATTGAAGCCCCAATAACAAGTACACCTGCAATAGATGAATAAATTGGAATGTTTGTCATTTTATAAACCTGTTCAATAACAACTGAAATTCCTGCAAAAGCAATCATAATGGCAAACAAAAGTCTAATGCCGTATCCACGAATATATTTTACCGCAGTTACTCCTAATTGTGCTCCTATTGATGCACCAAGCAGCATAAAGAATGCGGCAATAATTTCAACTCTTCCCTTAAGAGCATAAGTTAAACATCCGTAAGCCCCGCTGAAAAGAACACTCATCAGATCTGTGCCTACTGCAATTGCGGTTGGACAACCAATTAAATAAACCAAAGCCGGCATCCTGATAAAACCTCCGCCGACGCCCATAAATCCTGATAGAAAACCGGTAACAAAAAATATTAAAAGTACAATCCATAGTGATACTGATTCAATACCTGAAGTCGGAAAAGATATCATTGGTGGAATTTTTATCTTATATAATTTTTGTGATAAAGGAATCTTTTTCTTTTTTGTCTTAACCTTTTTTGTTGATGTATCCGTGGGAGAGCCTGACCTTGTTGGACGAACAATAAAATAATCATACATCATAAATATAGACAACCCGATCAACAGAATAATATAACTCCACCTGACAATTGAGCCGACATTGCCAACTTTCTCTAAAATCATTATAACTTGTGATCCACCTTCTACTCCCAGAACCGAGGCTCCAATTGAAATCAAACCCAGTTTCCAATCTACATTTCCCATCTTACTGTGCTTTTTTGTTGCGACAATTGATTTTCCGAAAATATGTGCGAGGTCTGTACCTATTGCATAAGACATATGAAATCCAAAAATATTTAGAGCGGGAGTTACAATCCACGCTCCCCCTACCCCAAAAAATCCCCCAAGTACTCCAACGCAGAATCCAATGACAACTAATAATAATACATTGAATTCAATTCCCGCAACAGGTAAATAAATGTTAAAAATATCCATATCCCGTTCCATTCATTAATTTAGAAAATGGGTCAAGCTAATTTGTTTTTTCCCGCTCTCTCCTTTCGTGATTCTATAATAAGCCTTGTGATTATAATTAGAGTCATAAATACAGCTGTACCCATCAAAACGATTCCCGCGGTTGTTTGATAAAATACAATATTTGACATTTTATAAATCTGTTCGAGAGCTACTGAACAACCGGCAAACACAATCATTATCGCAAACAGTAAACGAATTCCATATCCTTTAATATATTTTACAGCTGTTGCACCAATCTGGGCTCCAATAGATGCACCGATCAACATAAAGAAAGCAGCAATAAATTCTACACGACCTTTTAGAGCATAAGTAAAACAACCATAGGCTCCGGCAAAAAGCACACTCATAAGATCAGTTCCAACTGCTATTACTGTAGGAACCCCGATAAGATATACCAGGGCAGGCATCCTGATAAAGCCCCCACCTACACCTAGAAATCCCGAGAGAAATCCCGTTACAAAAAAAACCAAAAGAACTATCCACAACGAAACTGATTTGATTCCCGAAGCCGGCAGTGAAATCATGGGTGGTAGATTAATTCTATGTAGTTTTTCGGCAAGTTTACTCCCGGAATTTTGAGAAATTTTTTCAGCTGGTTTTTGTTTATTCTGGCGCGGATTTAAAACAAAGTAATCATAAAGCATAAATGAACTGAGTCCGAACATCAGGACGAGGTAACACCATCGCACAATTATACCTGCCTCTCCGGATTTTTCAAGTCTGAGGATAACCTGTGAACCTAATTCTAATCCAACTATGGAAGCAACAATTGAAATCAAGCCCAGTTTCCAGTCGATGTTCCCCATTTTATGATGTTTTTTTGTAGCCCCTATGGATTGTCCGAATATATTTGATAGATCTGTTCCGATGGCATAAGCCATATGGAAACCAAAGATGTTCAAAGCCGGAGTAACAATCCATCCACCTCCGACTCCGAAAAATCCGCCAAGAACCCCCACGCAAAAACCAATTAAGATTAGTAATAAAACATTGAATTCAATTCCGGCAACTGGTAAATAGATTTCAAAAATATCCATATAGGTCCATTGCTTGAAAAATTATAATTAAGTTGTTTTAATTTTTACTTTTGTACTCTTTTCTTTTCTGGATTCGATGATAAGTTTACCAATCACAATAATTGACATAGTTAATGCAGTTCCCATTAGGACAATGCCTGCAAAGGTCTGAAACAAAGCCATATTTGTTAGTTTGTAAAATTGTTCTGTTACGATGGATATCCCGGCAAAGACTATCATAATAGCAAACAACAATCGTATCCCATAACCTCTTATATACTTAACTGCGGTGGCGCCAATCTGTGCGCCTATAGAAGCGCCGAGCAGCATTAAAGAAGCGGCAACCAGTTCAACTCTTCCTTTCATTGCATAAGTAAAACAACCATATGCTCCGCAAAAAAGGACGGTTATTAAACTTGTGCCAACTGCAACAACAGTAGGAAGACCAATCAGATATACTAAAGCGGGCATAATAATGAATCCACCACCTACACCCAAAAATCCTGACAGAAATCCCGTAAATAGAAATATCAGCAAGATAATCCAAAGAGAAACACCATCAATTTTTGAGGCAGGAAATGAAATCATCGGAGGTATGCGAAGAGTATATAATTTTTCTGCTAATTTACTTCTTTCAATTTCATAATCAGCAGAGTTTGATCCATCTGATTGACCGGTATTTTTTTTAAGTTGTTTCGGATGAAGTATGAAGTAATCATAAAACATGAAAATGCCAAGACCAAAAAGAAATACTATATAGCACCATCGAACAATAATTCCCGCTTCTCCAACTTTTTCTAATAATAGTATAAGTTGAGATCCAATCTCTAAACCAATAATTGAAGTTATTATTGAAATGAGACCTAACTTCCAATCTATATTACCCATTTTCTGATGTTTTTTTACCGCACCAATTGTCTGTCCAAAAATATTGGAAAGATCAGTCCCGATTGCGAAAGCCATGTGGAATCCGAAAATGTTTAACGCCGGAGTAACAAGCCAGCCTCCGCCGACTCCGAAAAAACCACCCAGAACACCTACGCAAAATCCAATGAGTATTAATAAAAGAACATTGAATTCTATCCCGGCTACAGGTAAGTATATGTTAAATATTTCCATTATTTCCGGATATATCTGTAAAACTATTTTTACAATGCCTTGGGAACTTGATCCTGTATTAATTTTAGTCCATGGCTAAAAAGCCTTGAGCATAATTCAATTCCCTTCAATATTGAACAATTGGCAAATCGTACTAAAAATGTTATCATCTGTTTTATCTTCTGCTACCAATATTTCAGAAGTGTATTTGTCTGATAGATATCTTGCGGTAGTAGAATCCTGAGCAATTATACGACTATGATTTAAAATTTTCGCTGAGGTTTTTGTTCCAAATAAATTAACAAAATTATTGAGTGAGGCGAGAGAGGGGAAAACAAAGACATCCCCTCCATTGGTTTTAATGTCTTCAATCATTATTGATTCTGGTTTTGAAGAATGTAATTTGCAAACTTCAAGTGTTTTAATTTTATCTGAAACGTATTTTAAATCAGTCTTAATCACATCTTTTTGTTGTTCGCTTTTTATCCATAGAAGATTATAACCATTCAAATGAAAATTTTTAATTAAATTTTCTGATGGATATAAACACGATTCCGGCTGGTAATAATCAGGAAAGAATCCATTTCTCTCCAGGGCTTCTTTTGTATTCCTGCCAGTAACTGCAATTTTTTTATCGGCAAATATTCTAATATCAGCTTTTTCCCTTCTCATCAATTCAAAAAAGCTTTCAACTTCATTGGTTCCGGAAAACAATATCCATTTAAAATTATTTTTCAGAAATAAATCTTTAATTAAAGGTTCCGGATATTTTGTTGTGTTATGCAATTGCGGGAGAATGATAACATCAGCCCCAAGTTCATTCAGTTTCATTTTTAACTTATGATTTTCACTAGCCTCGCTTGAAATAATTATTCTCTTGTTAAATAATTTTTTGTTTTCAAACCAGGATATTTTATCCCTGAGTATAATTGCAGGGCTGATCATAATAATTACAGGAGCATGAAATTTTTGTTTGCCGAATTCTTCTGACAGGTTTTGAAGACTTGCCGTTAGTGTTCTTTGCTTAGGGAGTGTACCATTTTCTATGGCTGCAGCGGGCATTCCAGGATCCATTCCGCTTTTTATTAATTTCAGGCAGATATCCTCAATTCTTGAAGCACCCATGTAAATAATCAGAGAAGTGTTTTTTAACCGCGCTAATTTTTCCCATTCTACCTGGCTTCCGGGTTTATCCGGACATTCATGTGCAGTAATAAAAACACACTGTGTAACCATACCTCTATGAGTAACCGGAATACCGCTGTATATCGGCGCCGCTAATCCCGAAGTAACACCAGGAATAATTTCGTAATCAATGCCTGCTTTTTTTATTTCAATTGCCTCTTCAGAACCTCTTCCAAATATGAAAGGATTTCCCCCTTTCAATCTTACAACATTTAATCCCGCTTTTGATTTTTCTAATAGTATGCTGGTAATTAATTCCTGTTCAATTAAATGATGACCGGATTCTTTCCCGACAAATATTTTTTCACATTCGTCCTTACAACAGGAAAGCAACTCATAATTGATTAATCTGTCGTAAACAACAACATCAGCTTCCTTTAATCTTTCAAATCCTATACAGGTTAATAGTCCGCAATCACCCGGACCCGCGCCAACAATATATACTTTACCAGATTTTTGAATATCGCTCATTGAATTAATTTTTATTAAAGATGTTTCAATACATTTGTGACTAAAAAAATCGCAATTAAAATGAATATGACAGAAAATATCACAATTAGTACATTTGTTTGACTATTAGAACTGATTGAACTTGCCATTTCCCTCTGGAGTATCTCATCGATTATTACAAGAGATCCTCTGCCAATCTTTTTAAATTGAGCATCATACTGCGAAATTTCATCACCACTCAAATTATGATCCTGAATATCATGGAAAAATTTATTATAAGAATCAGACATCTGGGTAATCGTACTTTTTATTTGATTAATTTCATCCTGGTTTAACGCATCCAATCCGACCAGTTGCCCGAAACTCTGGTTAAAATTATCCTTGGCATTTTGCCATCTCACAAGCCTTTCTTCAGAATATCCCCTTATTATCAGGTTCTTTTCTTCTCTTCTTAGTTGTAACTCAGCTTCTTTGAAAAGGTGAACTGTTTCTATAATACTTTCACTTTTTTCAACCTGTTTAGTTAATTTCCAACCTAATATTCCGCTGGTCAAAATCAGAAGAACCATTATTACGAAAGAGAAAATTATTTTTTTCCTTAAAGTCTTTTGAGAATTTGCCTTTTCTACATTTGTCATAGATTCAGACATCTTTAATACCTTTTAAAATATCTTTGATATATTTCTTTGCTGAACCGTTGCGTTCGTTTGCAAGAATTGATTCCCAATCAGTAGAAAGAAACTTTTAAAAGCCCTGGATTTCACTGTATGGGAATTATTTTTTCTGTTGCTCAGAAGTGTATCCCTGAATTCACCTGCGAGATCAATAATTCTTGTATGCACAGGTGAAATGAAATTATCGAGTTTTTTCTTTATTTCCTTTGTATAGAATGGTGCTTTACCCTGGGAAGAAACTGAAATAGTTAAATTGCCACGTTTTACATTTGCAGGCAAAATAAAATCGCATAATGGAGGGTTATCGGCAACATTTAAAAGTATCCCATTTTTAGAACAATCCTGCCGCACAACTGTATTTGTTTCCGGATTATCAGTTGCACTAAAGACGATTTTATAATCACGAATATATTCTTTAGAGTATGATTTTTTTATGATTTTTATTTTTTGTTGCTTGTATAAATCTACTAACGCGATACAAAATTTTGGGGAGATAACGGTAATATCAGCATTAAATTCAAGAAGTGATAAAACTTTTCTATAAGCAACCTTGCCGCCACCCACAACGAGACATGGAAATCTTTTAAGATTTATTAAGATTGGAAAGAATCCGATATTTTCTTTTTTATTCATATATAAATTCCCCACCAATCGAAAAATATTAGATAGCTGAAAAAAAGCAACGTACGATAGAGTTCTGTAATCCTCGTGTTGTTTAACTAATTCTTAATTATCAGTGCGGGATATTGAGAGCCTATTCAGCCCTAAATATTATCTTGATGGTGGATAATTTGTCCTTCCTAGACGCAGTAAAGAAGCTTAAAATAGAGAAAGTAGAAATGGAAGCGGACTCTAAAGTTTTAAATTATTTTTTGGGAAATTATAATCAGGAATCAAATCAAAATAATTACTTATTAATTGAAGCAAGATTCAGTTATCAGAGCGGGATTTAATTTGTACCATGAATTTTTGTTTGAATTAAAAATGATTATAATTAACTTCCATGAAGTCCGGTTTATGTTTTACTATTTTCTATTTGCCAGCCTGCTTTTTTTAATCATCTTAAAGGGTATAGTTATTTAATTTTTATTTATTGTGAGTCATTTATGCATTTTTCAATCACCAAAATTCTGTTGATAATTGTCTTTGCAATTACCCTGGCTTTAATAATCTATTATTTAAAACCCGATTCCTTACCCTTATTTAATCAAAATCAAAGTGCTACTTCTTCTGCAGAGCATAATTTTAATACTCCCCAAATAAATCCTAACGAAGATTCTGTATCTGATAGTTTAAGTGTTGACCACAATAAAATTTCCGTTGAAAAGAAAAACCTGAAGATTGATGAAGATTTACTTCCTTCTTATAATTATTCCAAGGATAGTGGCAAAACCGGAAATGACATTGTTATTAATGCAGATGACCCTTTAAATGATGATAATATTTTATTAAGCAACCTTACTAAAGATGTATTTAATCAGCCAAGACTTATTTCGATTGCTCAAGCATATGAATTATACAGGGACAAGGTAATTTTCCTGGATGCAAGGAATCCCGAGGAATTTGAAGAAGGACATATAGCGGGCGCAATAAATCTTCCGTATTTTTCGATTGATGAACACCTTACAAATATTGCCTCGATAGATAAATCTGAACCGATTGTAACATATTGTGAAGGTGCAGACTGTGATATGAGTATAAGATTAGGAAATGAATTATTTGCAAAGGGATATAAAAAAGTATTTGTATTTTTTGGCGGCTGGGAAGAGTGGCAAAAAGCTGATTATCCAGTGGTTACATCCCAAACTGAATTAAATCTAAACTAAATGAAAAATATTTTATCAAACAGGTATTTTTTATTTGCGGTTCGCCTCTTGCTCGGACTTTTGTTTATTTATTCAGGCATTATTAAAATTGATGACACTGGTTACTTTGTAAAATCTTTAGATAATTATAAACTTGTGCCGCCTGAATTCGTGAATATTTTCGCTTTGTTAATTCCGGCAGTTGAACTGATTGTAGGGGCATTTCTTCTTTTAGGGATATTTGTAAAAGAGACTGCTTTAGTTGCAGATATAATGATGATTGTTTTTATCGTTGTAATTATTACAGCGATTGCAAGAGGATTAGATATTGAATGCGGCTGTTTCGGAACTTCAGACGGAACCAGGGTGGGTTTGATTAAAATAATTGAGAACTTTTTTATATTGACAGGGTGTGTTCTGCTTTCTGTTTTTGGTTCTCAATTCCTGTCAATAACTGATCACAGGAAAATATAATTATATTCATAAAAATTTCCACTAGTCATTTCTTGAAATCGTATCCATTGTATCTCTCAAGACCCCTAAAGAACGCTGACTAAGAAGATCAATTTTTATTAAACCCAGTTCTTCTACCGAATACATATCAGGTTGCGTTATTATCAATCCTAATCCTTTATTTTTGGCGTACTCCAGGGCTGTGTAGTTTATTATAGGCTCCGGAGTTATTATAATTCCACCGGGATGAATACTCAGATGCCTTGGAAAGCCGGCTAATTTTGAGGCGATTGAAACTATGGATTTCCATGGATCAATTTTAAAATTTAACGATCTGGATTCCGGAAACATTTCAGGAAGATTGGATAAATTTCTTGCATCTGTCCAGGGGATAAACTTACTGTATTTAGAAATTTCATCATTTGAAAATCCGAAAGCTTTTGCAACTTCCCTGAAAGCCGATCTAGCCCGAAATGTAACAGTAGTTGAAATCATAGCTACATTTTCATAACCGTATTTTTCAAAGACGTACTTTACTATTTCATCTCTCTCTTTCCATGAAAAATCAATATCAACATCAGGTGGGCTGCTTCGTCCTTTGTTCAGAAATCTTTCAAAATATAAATTTTGGGCAATCGGATCTATCTCAGTTAGTTTGAGACAATATGAGACTAGACTGTTAGCTGCCGAACCTCTGCCAATTGTTACCATTCCCCTTTTCTTTGCTTCATTTACAATATCCCACACTACGAGAAAATAATCAGTAAAGTTCATCTCCCTGATTACCTGCAATTCCCTTTTAAGTCGATCAATCGCAGTTTGTGTAACAGGCAAGTACCTTTCCTGTAATCCATTAAAACATTTTTCCCACAATAACGAGTTTGAATCTTTTCCATCTTGTGATGCGAAAATTGGAAACTTGTATTCATTCAACCTGAGATCTACGTTGCAGTTTTCAGCAATATATTTTGTATTTGAAATGGCTTCCGGAATTTTATGGTAAATTTTTTCAAGGTCAGTATTATTTTTGAAATAAAATTCTTCATCAACAGTTTCAGAACTATTCAGGTTGTTAATGTTTTTATTTAACCTGATCGCCGTTACTGCTTTCTGTAAAATAAAGTCTTCGGGAGTTAAAAAATATACGGGGTTGGTTGCAACATATTTTATCTTGTTTTCTTCAGCATATCTGTAAAGTTTCCTTGCATTTATTTTATTTGTATCTGTAACAATTAACTCTGCATAGACATTTTCCATTGGGCCTATTTTTCCGAGCAGATTGATTGAAGGCGTAATAACATACAAATCATCCAGAGGCTTACTCAAAATTTCAAAAAGATTAAAATCTTCGTTAAGTTTCCTTGAAGTAATGATTTTACAAATAGTTTTGTATCCGGAATTATTCCTTGCAAGCAGTATCGCATAAATGGTTTCATCATCCGGTTGATTAATCAAACACCCAAGAATTGGTTTGATTCCATTTTCCTTTGCTCTCTTTGCAAATTGAACAAGTCCGTACATTCCATTCGTATCCGTTAAAGCTAATGAGGGCAGGTTATTCTTAACAGCCTCCTGGATTAGTTCTTCGACCCTGCAGGTTCCCTGAAGAAGTGAATAGTTTGAATGGACGTGTAAAGGAATCATAATCCTGAGACATTTTTAAAAATTGATTTATTGAAATGTAAATAAGAAGCGTGAAATAATTCAACTACGAAATGTGCTTTAAAGCTTTCAATCCTATATCTCTTCGGAAAGAAATTCCCTCATACTTTATTTTATCCAGTGCTTCGTATGCTAGTAAGCGTGCCTTTTGTAAATCGTTTTCTTCAATTACAGATGTAACCCCAAGTACTCTCCCCCCTGCTGTTAAAATTTTACCGTTCCTCTCTTCTGTACCGGCATGAAAAACTATTATTTGTTGAGAATCAATTCTTTGTAGTCCTGTAATCTCAAAGCCTTTTTTATATTTGTCCGGGTAACCTTCCGATACAGCAACTACACAAACTGCTGTTCCACCTGAATATTTTACCGCATTTTTATCTATCCTCCCGGATGCAGAAGAATAAAGTAATTTCAGAAAATCTCCTTTTAGCAATGGAAGTACCACCTGAGTTTCCGGATCACCGAAACGGCAATTAAACTCAACCACCTTCGGTCCATCATTAGTAATCATCAACCCTGCATAAAGACAGCCGGAAAATTTTTTCCCCTCCGATTTCAATCCTGCCAATATTGGTTTAATAATACTTTCTTCTACCTGTCTTAATAACTTATCAGTCATTACCGGCGCGGGAGAATATGCCCCCATCCCACCCGTATTTTTACCGGTGTCATTTTCTCCTATTTTTTTATGATCCTGCGAAGAGGGAAGCAGCACAAAATCATCACCATCCGTAATCGCAAGGATTGAAGCTTCTTCTCCTTCAAGAAATTCTTCAATTATTACTTTATTACCAGACTCACCAAAAATATTATCAACAAAAATTTCATTCAAAGATTTTTCGGACTCACCGTAATTATTACAAATTATTACGCCTTTTCCGGCAGCTAATCCATCTGCTTTAATTACAACCGGATAGGAAGAATTTTTTAAAAATGTTAATGCAGATTTAATTTGATTCGATTCAAATTCCTTGTACCCTGCTGTGGGTATTCCATATTTAACCATTAAATGTTTTGCAAATGATTTATGACCTTCAATTTCTGCGGCTTCTTTATCGGGACCAAATACAAATATTCCATTCACTCTCAGGTAATCTGCAAGTCCATCAACAAGAGGCTGCTCCGGGCCAATAACTACCAGATCAATTTTATATTCTGTACAAAATTTTAATATTTGTTCTTGGTTATTACCAGCATTAACATTAGTACTTATTTCTGCAGTGCCCGGGTTTCCGGGACTGGTATACAGTTTATTTAGGTTTTTACTTTGTGAAATGATTTGGCAAGCGCGTGTTCTCTCCCCCCGGATCCAATAATCAATACATTCATTTATATTTCTGCTTTAATTAAAAATTGAAATTGCTTTGTTAATTGTTCAGTTAGAACATCTCTCCTGTGCTTCTGAACAAATTCTTCATTTGGAACAGGAAGTTTATCATTTAAATAAAGTTCATAAACTTCTTTGATTGTATTTTTTATTGCATCGATGTTATCCGGAGGTGTAATAAAAGCAGCTCCGTATTCTTCCATAGCAGATTTTAAAGCTCCCTCTGGAACGGAGGCAATTATAGGTTTCCGTGTTCCAAAATACTCAAAGGATTTTCCGGTAGATACCGTGTCTGCATTTTTTCTATTCCCAACCATAACCCATAAAACATCGCTGCTAATAATTTTAAGTATTGAAGCACCATGTTCAAGATAACCGTATTCTTTTACAAAATCCTGCAGATCGAATTTCCTGATTAATCTTTTATTTTCTTTTCTTAGAAATCCACTAAAGTGAAGTTCAATATTGGCTGCAATATCTGGTCTTTCTAATGATAATTTTTTGAAAGCTTTAAGAAAATATTTAGGAGTGATAAATTCATAAAATAGCCCGGAGTATGTAAGTCTCATTTTACTATTATTTTTATTCTCAGGTACTAGCCCTTCAATATCCTGAGGATCATAACCCTGCGGAATGATATAAATATCCTCAAAAGTTATGAACCTGTAGCGGTTCATAATTTTTTCTTTCATACGCCGATTTATTACAATTATCCTGTCCGCAGCTCTTAATACCTGGTATTCCATTTTTTTATGTAAATAACTGTGTAATGGAGTTGGGTAAAAATGAAAATGATTGTCATACCATAAATCTCTGTAATCTATAACTAAAGGCAGATTAAACTCCTTCTTTAACTTAACCGCCATGTTTGTTGTAGAAAAAGGAGGTGCGCTTACAAAAATTAAATCAAACTCTTCTTCCTTTAGAATTTTTCTGGCGACAGTTAGTGCTTCTGATGCCCATCTTTTTTTATTATCAGGAATAAAAAAAGTTGCGCTGAGCCTGCTTAAAATTTTTCTAATCCATTCCGGGGGTAATTTTATTGTGCCTTTTTTGTTCAACTTTGAGTTTATGTCATTACCCTCAACCCTAAATATTCTTATTCCGTTTGCTTTTGCTTCATTTAACAGAGATTCATCATGGGCATAATAAGCAACTGAACCCGCAGTTAAAACTGTCGGTTCCCAGTTATAATTTTTCATATATTTGGTAAATTTTAGAGTTCTTTGAACTCCGCTCAGACCCATCGGTGGAAAGTAATAGGCTATCACCAGAACTTTAAACATATTTTTCCCTCTATATAACACACCTGAATTTTATTTTTGTATATCAAACTCACGAATGATAATTTGGAGCTTCTTTTGTAATAATTACATCGTGCGGATGACTTTCTTTCAATCCCGCAAGAGTAATTTTAATAAAGCTGGTTTTTGTTTTCAACTGCTGTATATTTTTTACTCCGCAATAACCCATTGCTGCTCTCAACCCGCCGGTAAGCTGTAAAATTGTTTCAGCTAATGATCCTTTGTAAGGAACTCTTCCTTCAACTCCTTCAGGTACTAATTTAGCAATGTCTTCTTCCGTATCCTGAAAATAACGATCTTTACTTCCCCTTTTCATTGCGGCTAATGAACCCATTCCCCTGTAATGTTTAAAACTTCTTCCTTCAAAAAGAATAGTTTCACCCGGGCTTTCCTCTACTCCCGCAAATAAACCTCCAATCATTACAGAGTCTGCTCCCGCTGCAAGTGCTTTCGGAATATCCCCGGTTTGCTTGATCCCGCCGTCAGCAATTAAAGGGATTCCTTTTGGTTTGGTAGCACGTCCGACATCCTGAATCGCGGTTATTTGGGGAATCCCTACTCCAGCTACTACTCTTGTTGTGCAAATTGATCCAGGTCCAATTCCTACTTTAACGGCATCTACTTTGCAATTTAATAAATCAACTGCAGCTTCATAAGTTCCTATATTACCAGCTATTAACTGAGCATATTTAAATTTTTTCCTAACTTCAACTATGGTTTTTATAACGCCTGTGGAATGTCCATGTGCTGTATCAATTACTATAGCATCTGCGCCAGCATTTAATAGTGCTTCAATTCTTTCAATTGTATCTGAAGTAATGCCCACTGCTGCTCCCACTCTTAATCTCCCATGTTCGTCTTTACAGGCATTCGGATGTTTTTTCTTTTTCTGAATATCTTTGAATGTAATTAAACCTTTGAGGATACCTTCCTTATTTACAACAGGAAGTTTTTCAATTTTATATTTCTGAAGAATCTTTTCAGCCTTTTCAAGGGTTGTTCCAACAGGTGCTGTAATCAATCCATCAACAGTCATAATATCTTTAACTATAATTTTTCTATTTGGTTCAAATCTTAAATCCCGGTTAGTAAGTATTCCCACCAGTCTTCCTGCACTATCAACAATTGGTATTCCCGAGATTCTGAACTTTTTCATTATATCAAGCGCTTCGCCTATAGTTTTTTCGGGTCTTAATGTAACCGGATTCTGAATCATTCCGCTTTCAGACCTTTTAACCCTGTCAACTTCAGTACTCTGTTCTTCAATTGACATATTTTTATGAAGAATACCTATTCCACCTTCTCTCGCAAGTGCAATTGCCAGTGCTGATTCCGTTACCGTATCCATGGCTGCTGATATTATCGGAATATTTAATTTTATATCCGGAGTTAATAAAGTTGAAAGTTCAACTTCTCTCGGTAGTACAGAGGACTTTCCTGGAATTAACAATACATCATCAAATGTTAATCCTTCTCTGATAATTTTTTCTGTTTGCTTCATATTGACTTTCTTAATTTTAATTAATCAAAAGCAGGTAAACCGGTTATATCTTCACCAATAATAAGAGTATGCATTTCATGAGTGCCTTCATATGTTTTGACTGATTCAAGATTTGCTGAATGCCTCATAACCGGGTATTCATCAAGAATCCCGTTAGCTCCAAATATCTCCCTGGAAATTCTTGCAATCTCAAGTGCTTTTTCGCAGTTATTTCTTTTCGCCATCGAGACCTGAGTATGCTTCATTGTTCTATTATCCTTCATTCTTCCCAATTGGAGATTTAACAATTGCGCTTTGGTTATTTCAGTTAAGATATAAACAAGTTTTTCCTGAGTAATCTGGTAACCTGCAATTGGCTTACTGAACTGAACACGTGTCATAGCATAATTTAACGCGGCATCATAACAAGCCATCATTGATCCGACAACACCCCAGGCAATTCCGTACCTGGCCTGGTTGAGACACATTAGTGCATTCTTTAATCCATCAGTTTTGGGAAGAATATTTTTATTTGGAATGAATACATTATCAAAAATTAATTCTGAAGTTACTGAGGCTCTTAGTGAATGTTTTCCTTTCATTTCGGGAGCACTGAATCCTTTAAATGATTTTTCTACAAGAAATCCTCTTACTACTCCATCAAGTTTTGCCCACACAACAGCTACATCAGCAATGGTTCCATTTGTTATCCACATTTTAGCACCGTTTAAGATATATCCATCTGCAACCTTTTCAGCTTTAGTCACCATACCGCCGGGATTCGAACCGAAATCAGGTTCGGTTAATCCAAAGCAACCTACTTTTTCCCCTTTAGCTAACAGTGGCAGCCAATAGTTTTTTTGTTCATCACTTCCAAAAGTATAAATCGGATACATTACAAGTGCGCTTTGAACTGAAACGAAACTCCTTAGTCCACTATCTCCCCTTTCAAGTTCCTGCATTACCAGGCCATAAGCAACATTGTTCATTTCAGCACAGCCATATTCCTGAGGCAGGGTAGATCCAAATAATCCCAGCTCACCCATTTTAGAAATCAGATGCATCGGGAATTCGGACTTACGATTATACTCTTCAATTATTGGAATCACTTCATCAGATACAAATTCTCTCACAGTATCTCTTATCATAATCTCTTCTTCAGACAAAAGAGATTTTATATTATAGTAATCCACACCAACAAATCTTGCCATTTATTCCTCAATTACTGGATCAAATTTAATCATTAAAATTAAGCCATATACGCAAGACAAGCAAACTTTTGTGATTTACACTTTGTACAAAGAATAATCAGAATCTTAGCGAGAAATAAATCTAACAGTAAAGATGATTCATAATTCTTTAAGATTTATTAAACAGCAAATAAAGGTATTTTAATTTTTACTTAATGATTAAAATATTATCTTTGAAACTCAAAATTTATAATTATTTTCAGCTCCGGAGAGGTGGGTGAGTGGCTGAAACCAACGGTTTGCTAAACCGTCATACTGGGAAACTGGTATCGCGGGTTCGAATCCCGCCCTCTCCGCCAATAAATTTGTAAAATATCACTTCCCTTCCGTACATTAATGTAATTGTAAATTTAAAAAATCTAGGAACAGGGATAGTAACAATTCACCCATAATCAGATCAGCACTCCACCACTGAATAGCGACAGTATTATTTCATTACCTTAAACAAAATGTCAATCAGTAAATATATTTTATAGGATTGAAATTTGTGGCATTTTATTGTTGTTAGTAGCATAGATTTAATTTATTTTTCATAAGTTCTTTACAACTATAAATGAGTTAAGCATTAGTTAGTTTACTACCTGCCAATTAAATCCAGTTTTTTCTGGGGAGGAAAAAAATGTGTAAATGGTTTCACTTTGTTATTCTCGCAATCCTTCTGGTTTGCAAAATATTATTAATGCACAGTGGGTGGCATTAGATAAAATATCTTCTCCCGGTTCGTCTCCGGATTTTCAGCTTATCAGTGATAGTCCATCTGAAACAATCATAAAAATAAATCTCCCGGGTTTCCTTGTTAAGGAATTATCTGCTGACGGGAAAATCTACCAGAGTATAAGTATAGATGGAGAAGGATTATCTTCAGAAACAGGTTATCCTGACATACCAGGTCTTGCGAAGGTTCTTGCGATCCCGGATAATGGAACGGTATCAGTTGAGGTTCTTGAAACTTCTCCTGTGCAAAAGATAGGCGGAATTAATATTCCACCGGTAAGAGATAGCTGGATTGAGGGCAAACCAGAAACTCCTTATGTTGAAAACGCAGGCTGCTATAGTTCCAACCAGATTTATCCTGCCTCCATGGTACGGGTTGAAGATCCAGCGGTGTTCAGGGATTTCAGAATTGCCCGTATTTCAGTTTATCCAATCAGGTATTCCCCTCAGAAACACGAGATTGAAGCAATCTCTTCTATTACAATAAAAGTAAAATATAATCCCGGTCCGGGTTTAAATCCAAAAACAACACAACGTCGTGCTATAGCACCAACCTTTGGTAAACTTTACCGTGGTTTTATTTTTAACTATCCTGAAGTTCTGCAAAGAGATTATAATGGAAGAGAAGATGGGCAGGAACTGATGCTTTGTATCATGCCCGATGCTTTCGTTAATACATTCCAAACTTATGCGGACTGGAAACAGAAAAGCGGAACAATGATCCATATAACCAAATTCAGTGACATTGGAGCTAATTCGACTAATCCTGATATTATTAAAAATTTTATTTTAAGTGCATATACAAATTGGGCAGTTCCTCCCACGCATGTCTTATTAGTTGGAGATGAGGGTACAGCACCTGTTAAATTTGTTAATTATGACTGGACTTTTGTTAATGAAGACTATTTTGTTGAACTAACCGGAAACGATTACTTTCCGGAGCTTATGATTGGAAGATTTACAAATCAAACGGACTACAGGCTTCAGGTAATGATTAACAAGTTTATGAATTACGAACGTTTCCCTTATGTTGAGGATGAAAGCTGGTTTAAGAAAGCAACTGTTTGTTCAAACAATGAGTATGCCTCACAAGTAGAAACAAAAAGGTTTGCCGCTAACATATTATTAGATAATGGAAACTTTACATCAGTTGATACTTTAATGAGCGATGGAAACTGGTCCGGGAGCGGATGCACAGTTGATTTGGCTGATATTACATCAGCTATTAATGAAGGAAGAAGTTTCCTTAATTACAGAGGAGAAGGCTGGAGTGACGGTTGGCATGCAAACTGTTATTACTTTAGTACCTCTGATGTAACCGGACTTAATAACGGATCAAAGTTAACCTTTGTTACCAGTATAGGTTGCGGGGTTGCAATGTTTAACGGCGGGCAATGTTTCGGTGAAGAATGGGTGCAATTGGGAACGCCGACCGCACCACGTGGAGCATGTGCTTTTTTAGGTCCGACTTCCAATACACATACAACTTATAATAATCAAATCGATAAGGGAATTTATATGGGGATGTTTCAGGAAGGAATGGATTCTCCCGGAGAAGCATTATTACGTGGAAAGCTTTATATGTATGAAGTTTTCGGAGATATTTACAGAGTTGAATATCATTACAAAATTTATTGCGCTCTTGGAGACCCGAGTATTCATATCTGGAAAAATGTACCAAGGCAGGTAAATGTAGATTATCCTTCAACAATACCTTCAGGCTACAGTCAATTCCAGGTTAATGTTACTTCAACATCCGGAATGCCGATTCCTTTAGCACGTGTTTGTATATCCGGAGAAAATGTTAATACTGTTGCATATACAGATCTCAGCGGCAATGCCCTGCTGGAGGTAAACGTTTCTTCAGAAGATACACTTAACATTACTGTTTGCGGTGAATCAGTTTATCCATTTGAAGGAACCATAGTAGCAATACCGGCTGTAGAAAATATTGCTCCATTACCAAATCCTACCGTTACTGATCTGGATGGAAATAACGACAATCTGATTAATCCAAATGAGAATTGTACTATTACTTTTACTCTTAAGAATTGGGGGAATACAACCTCCAATAATGTTACTGCAACTCTTTCTCTGCCTGATTCTATTTCGAATGTTGAGGTGCTATCTGCAGATCCCGTTAGCTTTGGAAACATTGCAGTAGGTGATTCTGTTCAGGGTCCTCCTTTCCAGTTTTTTATTCATTCTGATTGCCCGGTTGGATTTGAGATTCCCTTTAAATTACATGTTACTACTAGCACCGGAGCATGGGATTACTACTCAATACAGAAAGTACATGGCTGTGAAATAAAATATCTTGATTATTGGGTGGATGATTCAGGAAATATTCTCCGTAATTTCAGAATGGACCCCGGGGAAACTGTTAACCTGATTATGAAAATAACTAACACCGGAGACGATTTAGCTCCTGATGTTAAGGGTGTTCTGAATTGTACGGACCAGTACATCACAATATTAGATTCAATCGGAACTTTTGGAACGATACTGCCTGACAGTACCCTGGAGAATACATCGGATTACTTTGTAGTAAAAGTAAGTGATGATTGCCCTGCTCAATATGAAGCAGTTTATTCAGTAAATCTCCTTACCCAAAACGGATTGTATCCTTATTCGACACATCAGACATTTAATATTCCGGTAGCAAAGCCATCACATTTTGATCCCACAGGACCTGATCAATATGGTTATTATGCCTACTCATCAGACGATACATTGTGGCGGCAGGCTCCTACTTACAACTGGGCGGATATCACTACGATTGGAACACAAATAACACAACCAACTGGTTCCAGTGATTTTACACAGACAGTAAATCTTCCTTTCACATTTAAATACTATGGAAATGATTTTAACCAGCTCCGTATTAGCAGCGATGGATGGATAGCATTTGGCGGTGGAACCCAGACAATACATATTAATTATCCTCTACCCTATTTTGATGAGGTTAGTAATATGGTGGCTGCTTTCTGGGATGATCTGTTCTCAACTACCGGGGGTGAAATAGGAAAGTTACTCTATTATTCGGATGCAGCTAATCATAGATTTATAATTACCTGGGACCAGGTAGGTCATGCTTTAAATAACGATAACAAAGAAACATTTCAGATAATTTTGATGGACCCACAGTTTTATTCAACAAATACGGGTGACGGTGAAATTATTATTCAATACAAAACTGTTGAAGAATCAGGTAGTTGTACGGTAGGTATTGAAAATAATTCACAGGATGTTGGGTTAACATATCTTTATAATGAGAATTATGATATTACTGCCTCGGAAATTCTGGATGGATTTGCCATTAAATTTACAACCGACAGTGCTCTTGTTGTTTCTGTGAAAGAGGATAATAAAGATAAAAACTTGATCCCTGATAAATATTCTCTTGAACAGAACTACCCTAATCCTTTTAACCCGGAAACTCACATAAGATATAATTTACCGGAAGCAGGATATGTATCAATAAAAATTTACAGACTTGACGGACAACTTATAAAAACATTGTATGAGAATTACCAGTTAGCCGGTAGATATGAAAAAGTCTGGAACGGAAGAAATGATCACGGAACTATGGTAAGTTCAGGAGTTTATTTTTATAGATTAAGTACAGATAAATTTTCACAGGTTAGAAAAATGATTTTTCTAAAATAGGAGCTGACATTAAATATGCGGGGAGAAAGTACCGGGGAGAAAATGCAGGATAGATTTGGAATTGAAATCTATCTGAAATTAGTGAGGCTATAGTAGAATGTACGTTTTTACAGTCTTATTAATTTTATTTGTTCTCGCCACAATATTTGGAGTTACTGAATATTTTCTTCATCAGAAAAGAATTTATTCTATTCCAATCAGAATTCATATAAACGGCACACGGGGAAAATCGAGTGTTACACGTCTGCTTGGTTCTGCCCTATCAGAATCCGGAATTAAAACTGTTACTAAAGTTACCGGAACATTTCCAAGAATAATTCTGGATGATGGTAATGAAGTTGAAATATTCAGAAAAGCCGGAGCAAACATAATTGAACAATTATCCGTTGTAAAATTAGCGGCAGAAAGAAAGGCACAGGCAATTGTTTTAGAATGTATGGCGTTGCAGCCCCAATACCAGGAAATAACAGAAACAAAAATGATTCATGCAACAATTGGGGTAATAACAAATGTGCGCCTGGATCATATTGAAGTGATGGGATACTCACTTCCTGAAATAGCCTCAGCACTCAGTAAAACCATTCCTGCTGAACAACATCTTTTCACATCTGAAGAAATAATGTTTCCCCTGCTTAAAGCTTCTGCTGAAAAGAAAAGAACTAGTATACACCAGGCAGTTTCAGAAACAGTAACCGCTGAAGAAATGAGCAGGTTCAATTATATCGAACACAAAGAAAACGTTGCACTTGTTCTTTCAGTCTGTGAACATTTGGGTATCGATAGAGAAACAGCTTTAAATGGAATGTACAAAGCTATTCCTGATGCCGGAGCACTTAACTCCCTGCAACTGGAATATTCAGGAAAGAAGATAAATTTTTATAATGCATTTGCAGCCAATGATCCGCAATCAACAATAATGATTCTTAACAGGATGAAAGAAGAAAACAGATTTAGTGGAACAAAGATTATTCTCTTTAACAGCAGGCAGGACAGGCTTGACAGAGCGAAACAATTATCTGAAATGACAGGGAAATATTTTAGCGGATTTCTTGATTACCTAGTACTAATGGGTCAGCCAACTGATTTTGTGGAAAATCTTTCTGTTGCTAATGGAGTAAAGCGAAACAAAATTCTGAATTTAGGTATGACTGAACCAGAAAATGTTTTTGATTCAATTCTTGCCTGCACTGAAATTGAATCTACTGTTGTGGCAATAGGAAATATGGGTGGGATGGGGGCTGCAGTAGTTGAATTATTTGAACACAGGAGTTTAGTTCATGATTGAACTTGCAATTACAATTGGCTTAATATTCAGCCTGCTTTCTTACGAGGTATTCGGACTTGCAGCAGGAGGTATTGTTGTACCCGGTTACATAGCACTACAATTGTCTCAGCCCGACAGACTTGTTGGAATCGTGCTGGTAAGCTTTAGCACTTACCTGATAATTAAAATGATTGGAAATTATACCTTTCTCTATGGTCGGAGACAAATGGTACTATGCCTTTTAGTTGGATGTCTTTTGGCTAATCTCTCAAGACAGTTTTTAACTTTTGACCTGGCTGGAAATATGGTTCAGCTTCAGGCAGTCGGGTGGGTTGTACCCGGTTTAATTGCTCACTGGTTCGGCAAACAGGGAATTTTTAAAACACTGAGCGTTCTGTTTATTACTTCTGTTCTTGTGAGATTAATTGTTATAATAATTTTTAACGGGGATTTATTTCCAGCATAATCTTAAACAGTTGAGAGTATTAGTTTGAAAAATTTTCATGCGGCTTCAATTTGGGTTTTAAGCTTTCTAACGTTGATGGCTTTGCTGGGGTTGCTTGCAGTTGAATTTTATAAAGTTGATGTTAAACGAAAATGGTATGAAGAAAAACTCGAGGCTTCAACACTGGCGATGAAAGCCTGTAAATTCTTAAAGGAACAAAGGTTGGATAAAGGTGTTTTCATAGACGCTGTTAATGATCCTAACAGAACAGCCTTAATCGGACAGGATATTACGCCTATTACTACAGACCGCGGTTATATTGAAGCGAAGCTGACTTCGTTAAATCCTAATTTTGCAGCTGTAGTAGTAGATATGTTAAAAGAAGCTGATATTAAACAAAATGATGTCGTGGCTGTTTCATTTACAGGATCTTTTCCCGGATTAAATATAGCTGTGCATTCGGCATTGCAGGCTCTAAAAATAAAACCCGTTATAATAACTTCGGTAGGAGCATCAAACTGGGGTGCAAACGATCCTTATTTCACCTGGCTTGATATGGAAAGAAACCTGTATGAAGCAAAATTATTTAAGTATAAATCTGTAGCGGCATCAACAGGGGGCGGTCTCGATCGTGGACGCGGATTAAGTCCTGAAGGCAGGGAACTTATCCATGCAGCCGTCGAAAGAAATAAAATTGAATTTATAAATGAAGAATATCTTGAAAACAGTATTGAAAAACGATTAAACATTTACAGAAAGCATTCTAAAAAACCGATTAAGTTGTTTATAAATGTTGGAGGAGGAATTGCAAGCATCGGTTCAACAGAAAATTACCAGTTTATTCCTAGCGGATTCTCACCGCCTCTGAGAATAATGAATTTTCCGATTAAAGGTGTACTTGTTAGAATGTCTGAAGAGAATATCCCGTTTATTCATCTTCTGAATATAACTCAGCTTGCAAATAAATACGGACTGCCCGTCAGTCCTTCACCACTGCCCCAACCCGGCGAGGGTGAAATATTTATCCAGAAACAGTATAATGTTACTCTCACAATAATTATTACAATCATACTCCTGGCTTTTATTTCTGCAATACTGATGCTTGAAAGAAGAAGACACCGTCTTGGAACCGAGCTTGTAACAGCTAATACAAAAATGGAGACAACAAAATACCAACATCATGAATTAACGGAACTTTAAGTATCAACTATGACAAAATATTTTACAATAATTCTTTTAGTTATTATCAGTTTTAAACCCGATATGTCACTGTCACAATCAAGAGTTTTAAGACCATTGGATACGAGGGACAAAATAATAGTAATTGAAAAAGAAAAACAAAAAAAATACTATTTATTAAATCATGATGTTAAATCCGTTCTTTTGATAAAAGGTCCTGGAAAATTAAGACTTACAACCAGGGCTCTATTAAAAGAAATTTCTGCAAGTACTGAGTATAATATTCTCTATAATATTGATGGCGGAAAAGAAACAGCAATCAGGTTTACTAATACAGGAGTTTCAAAAAAGGATAAATTCCGGGAAAGTAAAAATGGTATTCCGGGTTTAAAGAAATATTTATCAATTGAATTGAGCCCGGGTGAACATACACTGGAATTCCATACAGGGAATAGCAAGGTTGGAGTTGCTGTAAGGTATGAATTTAAAAAGGTTAAAGAAAAAAAAGTTAAATGGGTTATGCTCTCGCCTGTTCCTCCTAATGATCCTGTTGATCTTGTTACCCACGAGAATGTAGTTCATTACTTCCGCTTTTCACAAAAAAAGCCACTAAAAATAAAAATTAACGGACCTACTTCTATCAGAATATTAACACGCTTTGAAAATCATTTTAGTATGAAAGGCAGAATTAATTACAGACTGCAGTTGCGGGAAAATGGAAAGATAATTCATACCTATCTTTTAAACAGTGTCTTTTCTGATGTGACAACCTATAAAAATGAAGATGATAAGATGCCGGGGAAAGCGAAAGAATTTTTTATAGAAGTTCCCGGTGGAAATCATACTTATACAATCATAACGATGGATAAAGATAAAAATACAATTCTTGCAAGAGTCTTGTTCCCCAAAAAAGATGTTAAACTTGAAGAGTAAATCTTATGAATCCTCTCAAAATATGCTTCTGCAAAAAATGTATTGTCCTCTGGATTTTGCTTGCATTTCTGCCATTATCAATTATTTCAGCCAGCGAGAATCCCAAAAAGAAAATAAAGCATTGGGAAACTGAGTTATCAATTAGTCCCTATTATGATAGTAATATCCTGAAATACTCCGATAAATACATTGAAAGGTTTCTTAACAGAGAAGATGAAGGACGATTTCATATTAATAGGTACGACGATCTTGTGGTTCAATATTCTGCTGGAATATCATACTCAAATAATTTTATAAAGAAGTTAAAGACTTATCTGTCATTTGATTTTTATTATAGCAAATATTCATTCAATACAATTAAGAACTGGCAAAGATATAGTTTAGGATGGAGACAATATTTTCTGCCTAAGTCCAGTTTTATGCTCTCCTATTCTTTCATCCCACACTTTTATGTAAGACATTTCAGGGATGAAGACTGGATTGCTGTCTACGGTTATACACCAATTACATTTCAACCGTATGAATTTTCAAAGAATGATCTATCATTCTGGATTCAGCATTATGTTTTCAGCAAAACCAGGGTCAGGGCTTACTTCTCGTTTTCAAAATATTTTCTTGATAAGCATAATACCGAGTATGACAGTGATGATTTTTTATATGGTTTAAAAATTTATCAGCAGTTATCAAAAAAATTAAATGTTAATGTAGGTTATATGTATACAACGTCAACCGCTAAAGGATATGATGAACCCGGTGAAACCAAACAAACCTCTGATGATGTTGATGCCGATAACTACGGACATATTATTTCTGCAGGAATCAACTATAAGCTTCCTGATATACTCAGGATTAAAAACAGCATTAGTTTAGATGCAGAGTACGATAGAGGCTTTTATACAACAAATCATTTTTATGAAATTGATCCGATTCATGCAGGAAGATTTGATAAAAATTACGATGTATCCGTTACTTATAATTTAAATCTGCCAGCTAATATAGAATTGGATATTTTCTATTCTTTAATGGGAAGAAAAACCGGAACACCTGTTGAAGCTAACGCAGAATATATTTCTGATGAAAAAAGTTACGAACAATACCGGGCAGGAATAAAAATCAATTATAAATTAGAATTTTAAATTTGAGGAAAAATAAAATGAAAAAAATATATATAATTTTACTTTTAACAATAGTGGGGTTCCTGGCAGGATGCGGCACACCGAATGATCCGGAATCGATTCTGGGAGGAGATGGTGGTTATAAAATTCTTGGTAAATGCGCCGTTACAGCTTTTGCACAGGATGTGATAATAAAAGATTCTATTGTATACATAGCGCAGGGGGAAGGCGGACTAATGGTGCTTGAATGCATCTGATCCTTCACACCCTCAAGCTATTACTGCACTTAGCATCGGAATCAGAGGTTACTCCTATAAACTTGCTATGCGTGACAGCATAATTTATCTGGCAACAGGCGGTTTCGGAATCACATCAGTAAGTGTGGCTGATCCATATAACCCGGTTTTTGAAGTTAATAACCGCAGTATCAGCCCTGTAAAAGATTTTGGTTTCTTCAACAATTTTTTATTTATAGCTATCAGTGAAGAGGGTGTAAGGATTGCGGAAATCAGTTATCCTCTCGAACCGGATATAAGAGGAGTTATGCTTACTCCTGGTTATGCTCAGGGAATCGCGGCAACACCTGATAGTTCTTATGCAATTGTGGCTTGCGGACAAACAGGACTTGCATTCTTTGATATATCTGAACTGCAGAACGGGAATGGTGAATACCCAATGGTTAAGCTTGTTGATATAGCCGGCTATGCTGAAAATGTTACAATCAATCCTGAAATGAAAACAGCTTATGTTGCTTCGGGCACAGGGGGACTTGCAATAGTTGATTACTCCGACTCTTCAAACATAAAGCTTGTAGGAAGCTTCGATACAGGGGGTTATGCAAAAGAAGTTTATTATCAAAACAATAAGATATATATAACAACTGAACAAAGAGGGTTACAGATAATTGATGTTTCAAATCCAACTAATCCTGTACGAATCGGAACTGTTCAAACCAAATATGCAAAGGGAGTTACCGCTGATGATAAATATATCTATGTGGCAGATGAAGATGAAGGATTAATTATCATTTCAATTCCTTAGCAATATGTTATGAGATTAGTAGGCATAAATAATTTCGGGTAATCATATTTTGATAAAAACTACTTCAAAACCAAAACGATTTGAATTCATTGATCAGTTCCGTGGATTTATTGTAATACTTATGCTTCTCGATCATAGCTCCTATTACCTTAATTCAATATGGAAATATCTTGACCCTGCTGATCCTTTATTCTCATCCTGGGGACAATTTATATTAAGGTACTCCAGTTATTTGTGTGCGCCGGGATTCCTGATGATGAATGGAGCAATGGTCTGGTATTCATTCGGTAAGAGAAAAGAAAAAGGATCATCTAATAGTGAGATAAGATGGTACTTTATAAAACGAAGTTTATTTCTTATTCTTCTTCAAATGACATGGGTTAATTCTTCGTGGAGTGGATTCGCACGATTCGATCCTTTACATCTTGGAATAATATCTACCATTGGAATGTCGATGATTCTGTTGTCTTTTATTATTCATCTTAAATGGGAGTATAGATTAATCATTGCTGTTATCATTTTACTGCTTCATCCACTCCTTCTTCAAATACACTACGATCCGAATAATTCCTGGCAAATGGCTATTATGCAGACTTTTGTTGACGCGGGCGAATTTAACAAATATCCGGTTATACCATGGTTTGCTGTAGCTATCCTTGGATCCGTAATGGCAAATGGATGGCTAAAAGCCTGGCAAACCGATAAACAAAAAGTATTGATGAGTTTTGGAGTAGCAGTATTTGCCTTCTCTATTGCTATTGCAATAAGGCTTGCCAGAGGATATGGAAACATATTCCCCTTTTCTGAGTTTGGTTCATATTCTTTTTTTCTCGATCAGAAATATCCGCCAAGTCTTTATTTCAACATCTGGTTTTTTGCCAGTGTCGTTACCGGTGTGGGTCTTCTGATCATTTTAAATAAATATATTTCAAAAGTTTTAGATGTTATGGGAATCGTGGGTAAAGTTCCGCTTTTCTTTTATTGTATGCATATTGCTTTGCTGGGAGTCTTCTCCAAACGCCTCGATTTATTTTACCGCATTGGTGAATTACCCGAGACCTTAACCGGTGCTGCAATTCTTTTGACTGTAATGTTATTCCTCTCGATGTGGTTCTGGAAAGTGAAACAGAAAAGTTCAAATTTCATAATTAAAATGATCTGATGAAATGCACAGGCGATTATTAAAAATATTCCCGGTTTTTTTGTTAGTGATTTTATTAAGTAACTGTTCAAGCCGGATTGAAACTCCGGTAATCAATATTGCTGAACTTTCAGCAAATTATCCGCCCAAGAATAGCAATGGAATTGAAGCTTCAATTATTTTATTTAAAGGAATTGATTCAAAAACCAAACTACCGCTAACTTCAAATGCATTTACCATTGGGAAGAATTCGAAAGTTTATGCTTATGTGGAACTTGTAAAACATTATCCGAACCAGAATAAGGATTTGATGCTGCACATTGACTGGATTGATCCTGAAGGTAATTCATTCTATAAAAAACGGGTTGATATTTCAAAAACTGATTCAACTTATGAAATTAAAAGTGCTATATCTATTGAACCGGGGAAAAGAGATTCGGGAAATTACAGTGTCAAAATTTATTTGTTTCGTGAACTGATTGCCGAAAAGAATTTTCTCCTTTCTTTATATAATATTGATTCACTCAAATTATTTTCAAATAATTTTTCATATAGACTTTCTGCCGATATAACTATTGCCGACAAGTACAATAAAGATAAAAGGATGTCAATTGACACTGGAGATGTATTCTATCTTAAAAATAAAGGGAGAATTTACGCATCCGTAGATCTGGTTAATAGAAATCTTTTCCCAAAAACCGAGATTGAATCTGAACTTACCTGGTCTGATCCTCACGATTCAGTGTTTTACACTAAACAAATTGTTCTTACTCAATACGATTCCATTCCGGTTTTGAATAGTTCAGTCTCAATTGATCCGAAATATAGAAAACCCGGGAAATATAAATTGAAAGTTTATATATATGGTAATCTTGTTGGCGGGAGATCATTTTTATTGAAATCTCCGGAGGATAAGAAAAATTAAAATAGAACCTGTTAAAGGTATTTCGGCAAAAATACTTTTTTGTAAAAAGTTTAAGAAAGCTACGAAGGAAGCCAAAGGTATTTCAGATAGTTTTACCATAAAAAATAAAGCTAAAGTTTATGCAGTAATAGATTTTGTTGATACAAAAACTAAAAAAGATAAGTCTTCAAAAATAAAAATTGAATGGATTGGACCTGATAACAAGTCTTTTTATAAGAAAACATTTAAGTATAGTTCAAAAAATATTTCCAATACAATTTCAAGTTCCATTTTTATTACACCATAAAAACGAATCCCTGGGAATTATAAATGCAAAGTCTACTATAATTCTGCTTTAATAAGTGAAAAGAATTTTAACCTTATCTCCTCTGAACTTTGATATATTTTTAAATGTCTAAAAATCAGGTTTGTATTTATAAAATGTTTTATCACGAGAACATTTTATTTGAATTATGTGAAATATTTCCACGCAGATTTTTGTTAAAAGCGTCTCCTTCAATGAAAATTAATTCTCTGTGAGATTATAAAAAATAAAGCCCCTGCTCATTATAGCGGGGGCTTTTTGATTATGTGTTATTTAACATCTATTTCGAGTGAAGCTTTAGTATTAAATTTCACATAAAGTGATTTATTCATTTCATTGAAGTAATATCCAGAAGAAGCTTTTTGAAAATCTTCGGCACTTTTAATCGTATTTAAGTTTTTCCCGTTTACAGTAATATTCTTAACCAAATTCTCTCTGAATATATTTAATACATAAGTTTTAATTCCCGGATTATAATTTCCTTCTTTATTAACAATCGATATTTTCAATCCGGAATTATTATCTATAGTAAATTCTTTTCGCAGAAATTCACCATTTTTGTAATCAAGAGTTTTACCATCATCTTCATAAAAACTATACACAGAATGTTCAGCAGGAAATATTATGAATGTTAGTTCCTCTATTCTTTTTTCTCCTACAAAATTCTGAGTTTCCTGCATCGGGATTACCGCACCTTCTTTAATGAATAAAGGAATTTTATTAATCGGTGCTTCGACAAAGATCCATTGATTTCCATCGTAAACTCTATTACTCCACCAGTCAAGCCACTTACCTACCGGTAAATAAAGTTTTTTAGAATTTTCATTTTCAGAGAGAACAGGTGCCACTAATAAATTATCCCCTATCATAAACTGATACTGCGCATTGTTAGTATAACATTCATTATCTTCCTGGTAATTTAAAAACATAGAGCGTATAATAGGAACACCTGTTTGAGATGCGTTATAAAACTCATTGTAAAAAAAAGGAAGTAATTCATATCGCAGACTCATTATTTTTTTTACATTATTTTCAACTTCTTCACCAAAAGCCCAAGGTTCCTGATCTCTTGTATTAATAATTGTATGTCCTCTGAAAAAAGGAGTAAATGCTCCAAACTGCATCCATCTTGTATAAAGTCTTTGTGAAGGAGAATCAAAGAAGCCACCTACATCACTTCCGCAAAATGGTACTCCGCTTAAACTTAAACCCTGCACCATTGTGCAGGCAAGTTTAAGATGTTCTTCATTTGCAACATTATCTCCGGTCCACACTGCGGCATATCTTTGGATACCTGAAAATCCTGCTCTTGTTAAGATAAAAGGACGAGTATTAGTTTGATTTTTTATTCCTTCAAAAGTAGCCTTTGCCATTTCAAGTGCATAAACGTTATGTATCTTTTTATAATTTGATCCATATCCATTATCATCGAATTGAAGAATATCCGGAATTGCCTGTCCCCACGCTGAAGGTTCATTCATATCATTCCATATTCCTGCAACTCCCTGATTTAACAATAAAGCATTTTTCTTTCCCCACCAATCCCGTGATTCCTTCTTTGAAAAATCCGGAAAGTAAGCCCATCCCGGCCATACTTCACCCTGATATACAATCCCATCTGGATACATAACAAATAAATTTTGTTCCAATCCTTCTTTTGCAACATTGTAACTTTCTGTATCTGCTTTTACTCCGGGATCAACAATAGTTACTACTTTAAATCCATCAACAGCCAAATCAGACAACATTTTTCCAGGTTGAGGGAACCTGTCTTTGTCCCATGTAAAAACTCTGTATCCATTCATGTAATGAATATCAAGATAAATTACATCACAGGGAATTTCTTTGTTACGGAATGTTTCAGCCAAAGTTCTTACCGCTGATTCAGGGTAATAACTCCATTTACTTTGCTGGTAACCAAGACTCCACAACGGGGGAAGTTCCATTCTTCCGGTAAGAAGTGTGTAAAGATTTATTACCTTTTTTATTTCAGGTCCGTTTATAAAATAATAATCAAGTTCTCCTTTATCAGCACCAAACCAGTAAAACCTATCGTTGCTTGCCCCCATATTAAAATATGATTTATACGTGTTATCAAAGAAAATTCCGTAAGCTTTATGATTTCTCACTCCGATAAAAAATGGAATTGATTGATAAAGCGGATCCGTTTTTTCATTATAAGCGGGTGTATCTGAGTTCCACATTGTCCACTGTTCCCCATTCTTTTTCAGGTTTTTAGTTTTTTCCCCGAGTCCGTAAAAAAGTTCATCTTTAATGAGAGTTTTAAAACACCTGACTTCATCCGCATCAAAACTTACTCCAAAATTTTTTTCATCCTCATTTAAGAGGTTCATGTTTTTATCATAAATACTCAAACGGCATGGGGACTTGGAAACTCTAACAATTAATTCTTTAGTTGAAATCTGGTAGTAATCGGGATTATCAAAAAATGAATAAGGAACTGCTGAATTATAAACAACAGCATATGAGGGAGCTTTTGAAAATTCATCCTGGTTTGTAAATCTAAACCGCATAATGTTCTCATCAACCGGATAGAGATTGAATAATGCATTGCTGAGTTTGAATTCTATCCTATCGTCAAATTTTTGATATGACAGAACATCTCCAGCAAATTGAAAACCGCCAAAAGTTAGTTTCAATGATGATATCATAATCAATATTAAAAATAATTTTTTAAACATTTTTAGTTCGGATTAATTAGATAATTTCTCAAAAATTGTATATAATAAATTTTATTAACTCAGTAAAAATAAGGATTGCTAAACCATTATTACAATGTGATGCCGGATAAACCATTAGTTATTTTCAAAATCTATGTTAGATAACTTCTGAAACGATTAATATTTACTCACTATCAACCATCAGGTTAATTTTTATGAAATATATAATTGGCATTATTATTTTAATATTTTCATTTTCTTCCACTTCAATTCCTCAGGATTCTAAAGATACAGCTTCCCTTACTAAAATTATTGCTTCGAATTATGGAGTCAATGCTTTTTCCGGCATTACCTCTATTAGCTTTACATTTAATGTGAAAAATGAAAAAATGAATACCAAAAGAAACTGGAGATGGGAAACGAAAACAGGATTGGTGGAATATAACGGACCTGATCAAAATGGAAAAGATACGACTATCAGTTACAACAGAAATAAAATGGATTCAAATGATAAATTTTTAACCTTTGTTGATAAAAGATTCATCAATGATTCATATTGGCTTTTATTTCCATTTCATCTTATTTGGGATGATAATGTTAGTATAAAAGATCAAGGAATGAAAGACTGTCCTATTAGTCACACTAAAGCCAGATCGCTAATAGTGCAGTATCAGAATAATGTTGGATATACACCGAATGATGCTTTTGTCCTCTTTCTTGACAAAAACAATATGATTAAGGAGTGGATATACAGACCGGGAGGAAATGAAGAAAAAGGTAGACCGTCAACCTGGGAAGGGAATAAAAATTTTAATGGTATTACAATTTCTACAGATCACAATGGTCCGGGGAATAAGTTCAGAGTGTGGTTTACTGATATTATAGTCAAGTCAACCCATAAATAAAAACAAAATTTAAATACTAAATAGTTAGTGCTTCTTTAAAGAATTTTTTCTATTATCAATTAAACTTCCCGTCATTTATAAACGAGAAAGGACAGCAATATGAAAACCGTAAGAGAAATTCTTTTGAACAAAGGAAAGAGCATTCACTCCATTTCTCCTGATGACACAATTTTTAATGCTTTAAAACTGATGGCTGACCAAAAGATTGGTGCCCTTCTTGTAATAGATAATGAAGAGATAGTTGGAATCATGTCGGAAAGAGATTATGCAAGAAAAGTCGTGCTTGAGGGCAAATCCTCCAGGGATTCTAAAGTGAAGGAAATTATGTCACAAAAAGTAATTTATATTAATATTGATCAACTAGTTGAAGAATGTATGGCTTTAATGATTGAAAAAAGAATACGTCATCTTCCTGTGTTTGAAAATGAAAAGCTCACGGGTTTAATTTCAATTGGTGACGTGGTAAAAGCCGTAATTGATGAAAAGGAATTTGTCATTAATCAGCTGGTACAATATATTAAAAGCACCCCGACTATTGAAGAGGTAAGCAACAGTCCCCAACCGGTCTGAAAATTAAGACTTAGAATGATTTGTGCTTTTGATATTTACCCATTAATTCGCCGCGGGCAATTATATGTCCTTCCATTTTATTCAGTACTTCTTTTTTTGTTGCACCTGAATCGTGGTGAACTGCCGTGTCAAGTCCGTATATCCTGAAATAATACCGATGGACACCTGAAGGCGGGCATGGACCACTGTACCCTATTCTTCCCAAATCATTCGTTCCCATCAGCACTTCATCAGGAACATTTTTAGTTGGGGTGGAATTTTCCATAAGTATATTAATTCTTGACGGAATGTTATATACTATCCAATGAGTAAAATTTCCATTGGGGGCATCAGGATCCTCAACAATAACCATATATGTTTTTATTCCCTCAGCTTTACACTTCCACGTAAGATGTGGGGAAATATTTTCACCCTCACAGGTGTATTTTGGCGGGATCGTTTCCCCGTTCTTAAAAGAATGACTTTCAATTTTAATTTCCATTTTTGTTTCCTTCTTTTCCATTGGCGGAAAAGTTTTTTGTATTTAAAAATCATTACAACGGAAACCGGAACATTACTGAAAAATTGACTATACTAAATTATTCTAAATTTGTATCAACTTAAACTGGTAAAAAATGAATTGAACACATTCCCAATACAATCCTGCTGTGATACTAAAATAAACGTGGATATAAACAGTACCAGATTTTTTAATTTATCTATATATAATTGTTTATGTATATTACCAGATCAATTCGAAAATCAATTTATTTATTAAGGATAAAGGAAATAATATGAAAAAAGTCTTCTTGCTCTTATTGATAATGATAATTGTAACGTTCACTGCTTGTGAAAATAAAAATGAAGAAGCGAATGAAAACCTTCCTGCAGGAACTCATAAAATAGAGGTTGCTGATTTTATTCAAACCCCTAATTATACTTATATCCAGGCATCCGAAAACGGTAATGAATTCTGGATTGCTGTTCCTAGAATGGAACCCAAAAAAGGAGAAACACTTTATTTTTCCAAGAGTATGGAAATGAAGAATTTTAAAAGTGATGCTTTGAACAGAACTTTTGAATCAGTTTTATTTGTGCAGGATATCTCCCAAACTCTAACCCCGCAAACACAGGTAAAACATCCGCAGGTTTTTAATCAATCGAAACAGGATGTAAAAGTAGAACCATTGAAAGATGGGAAAACCGTGGCTCAGATATATGACAATAAAGAGAATTTAAATGGACAATCTGTAAAAGTTAAAGGAAAAGTTGTAAAGTATAATCCACATATTATGGGAAGAAACTGGATTCATATACAGGATGGAACCGGGGACAAAGATAATTTTGACTTAATGGTTACAAGTGCTGATTCGGTAAAACCCGGAGATACTGTAATTGTTGAAGGCACAGTTGAAATTAACCAGGATTTCGGAGCAGGATACTCTTATCCCGTTTTATTGTCTAACGCATCAGTAAAAGTTCAATAAGGTTTTCCAAACTTGAAAAGAGGCTGTACAATTTAAAAGTGCAGCCTTTTTTTACAGGTTTTTCTATTAAAAAAACATTCCCCGATATAACAAATTTTTAATCACCCCAATAATAATTTTTAAAATTAAAAAGCAGGCTGGCAAATTGATCACTTACCTTCAGCCTGCCTTAAATATTACAAATAGGATTTAAACTAAAGCTGCTTCAGTAGTTTTTCTTACTGGTTTCACAAGATGAATTGAATCTACTACTGCAATGGCAGTCATATTAATTATATCATCCACTGTAGCACCTCTCTGCAAAACGTGAATTGGTTTTTTCATTCCACGCAGTATCGGACCAATTACGGTAGCTCCACCGATTCTTGCCATGAGTTTATAAGCAATGTTACCCGAATTCAAATCCGGGAAAATTAAAACGTTTGCTCCGCCTTTAAGAGAACTGAATGGAAAATCCGTTTCAATTATCTGATGAACTAATGCAGTATCAGCCTGCATTTCACCATCAACATTTAAATCAGGCCGCAGATTTTTAACTATTTCAACTGCTTTCTTAACTTTTAATGATTCGGGATATTTGGAACTTCCGAAATTACTGAATGACAGCAATGCAACTCTTGGTTCAAGATCAAATTCTTTAACAGTATCAGCAGCCGTAATTGCAATTTCTGCTAACTGTTCAGAAGTCGGGTTTACATTAACAGTTGTATCTGCAAAGAAATAAGCACGTTTAGTAGTAATAACAATGTATAAACCGGAGACAACTTTTATACCTTCTTTAACCCCAACACACTGAAGTGCAGGTTTTATAGTTGCCGGATAGTGTGAAGTTAATCCGCTTATCAAAGCATCAGCATCTCCCATTTCAACCATCATAGAACCGAAATAATTAACATCTTTCATCAGGTCTTTAGCTTCTTTTAATGTAGCTCCTTTTCTTTGGCGTTTCTTGTGAAATGAAGTTGCAAAAACCTCAGCCTTTGTACTTGATGCCGGATCGAGAATTTTAAATTCGCTCTGATCAAAACCCAGATCATCAATTTTTTTCCTGATAATATATTCATCTCCTAAAAGGATAGGAAAAGCAATATTATCGGAAGAGACAGCGTGTGCTGCACGAATAATTTTTTCTTCTTCACCTTCAGGGAAAACTACTTTCCTGGGATCTTCTTTAGCTTTATGAATCATCACCCGTATAACTTCCTTAGATAAGCCAAGTCGTTCTTTTAGCTCTTCTTCGTATGTAGTCCAATCTTCAATGGGTTGACGTGCAACGCCCGATTCCATAGCCGCTCTTGCCACAGCGGGAGCAACATGCCATAATACTCTTGGATCAAAGGGCTTTGGAATTATATAATTACGACCAAATTCAAAATCAGATCCACCATAAGCATTCATTACCATTTCCGGAACTTTTTTCTTAGCGAGTTCTGCAAGAGCTTTTGTAGCAGCCATTTTCATTTCTTCATTTATAGCGGATGCTCTTACATCCAGTGCTCCCCTGAAAATAAATGGAAATCCAAGCACGTTATTTACCTGGTTAGGATAATCACTTCTTCCGGTTGCCATAATAATATCATCGCGAACTTCAGTTGCGTCTTCATAACTTATTTCCGGATCAGGATTGGCCATTGCAAAAACTATAGCATTTTTTGCCATCGATTTTACCATTTCTTTTGATACAACACCACCGATGGATAATCCAACAAATACATCTGCACCAACCATTCCATCAACTAAAGATCCGCCTTCTTTTTCCTGAGCATATGCAACTTTGTATTTATTTAGGTCTTTCCTTCCTTTATGAATTAACCCTTTTGAATCGTACATATGTATATTTTCTCTTCTTGCACCGGCCAGAATATAAAGATTACAGCAAGAGATTGCAGCGGCACCGGCACCATTTACAACTATCTTTAAATCAGCCAGATTCTTACCCGAGAGCTCTGCTGCATTAATCAGAGCTGCACACGAAATAATTGCTGTACCATGTTGATCATCATGGAAAACAGGAATGTTCATAGTTTCTTTTAAAGTTTCTTCTATTTCAAAACATTCTGGTGCTTTTATATCTTCAAGGTTTATTCCACCGAAAGTGGGTTCCAGTAATTGAACAGCACGAATTATTTCCTTCGGATCCTTACTTTTAAGTTCAAGATCAAATACGTCTATGTCAGCAAATCTTTTAAATAATACTCCTTTACCCTCCATGACAGGTTTACCCGCATGCGGACCAATATCTCCCAGACCAAGGACCGCCGTTCCATTAGAAATTACCGCAACTAAGTTGCCTTTAGCTGTATACTTATATACGTCATCATCGTTCTGTGCAATTTCTCTGCATGGTTCTGCAACGCCGGGAGTGTAGGCTAACGACAAATCCCTTGAAGTGAGACATGGCTTAGTGGCAATAACTTCTATCTTACCACGTCTGTCTTTACTGTGATACTCAAGAGCTTCTTCTTTACTTATCTTCATTTTAAGTATTCTCCATTACCTATTAAATTTTAAAATTCATTACAAACGTATTAAATACCCACAAAATGTGCCAATAATGCTAACTATTGCTTGGTAAAATTATTGAAAAAGAGGCCATAACTGCAATTAAAAACTGGAAATAGTTACTAATTTCTCACTAGTGATAATTACTTTCACAAAACTGATATATCATTGTTGAAAAATTATATGATGCTTCATAAATAAAAAAAGGTACCAGCTATTAGTAACCGGTACCTTGAGAAAGAGGAACTAATCAACTATGTAATTATCTGTGCCCATTGTTATTTGTTTCTCTTTTCACTTCTGTTTTGCTTCTGGTATCACCCTGCCTTTGTATATTCGAATTATTTCCTGTACTGCGATTTGGCACCTGGTTTCTGTTAACTTTTACCTCAGTTCTTTTTTGTGTCGGCGGAGTAAAAGTTCTTGTATCTTTACGCGGTTCATTCTGTTTTATAATTCTCTGATCATTACTCTTCTTATCAGTGTTCTGTACGGAATTATTTCTTACAGAAGTATTTGTTCGCGTTTCTTTTCTAACCGGTTCTTTTGTCACAGGAGTTTTAACTTCTTTTCTTTGTTCAGTTTTTATTCTTGTATCAGGAACTACTTTTTTCTCTTCAGTTCTTTTACTTTGATTGACATTTTCCTTCGTTGTATTTCTCTGAATTCTTACATCTTTATTTGCATCTTTTTGAATTACTCTGTCATTTTTCGTTTCAACTTTTCTTGTAACCGGAGTTTTGCTCTCAGTTCTCATTCTCCCAAATTCAAGTTTGGAAGTTTCCAGAGAAGTTTTCCTATCCGTTCTTTCAATCTTCACATCTCTTACCTTTGCTCCTGTGAAATTCTTCTTTTCAGGAATAAAGGTTCTTATCTCATCATTAGTAATTCTGTTTCTATCGTTAATATCACGTATGTTTGATACAGTTCTGATTTTACGTTCACGGATATCAACTTTTCCCCTTTCTCTTATTATAGAAACATCTATTCCACGATTGACCACTCTTCCATTCCTGTATCCATAATCATTTCTGTATTTTGTGTTCGAGTAAATTCTGTACTTATACTGTGGAGCCACATAATAATTAACTACATAAGGATCACAGAAGTAATGATATTTAACAAAGTGCCATTGCGCGTATGGAGTATAATATGTATTGGTAAAATGAATTCCGATTGAGATTGAAAAGACTGCGTAAGGCGGTAATGGAGCCCAGCCTACATAGTCATTATCATATCTCCATTCAACCCAGGCAGGAGCCCATTGATAATCAGGAATCCAAACCCATCCATAGTAACTATCATTGTACCATCTTCCATAATGGTAAACTATATATCCAAATGGTTCATAAGAATCCCAGTACCATCCATCTGACGTCCAGATCCATCTTCCTTCAGCATAGGGAGCCCATGTATTTCTCATATGAACAGGTCGCCAGCCGTATACACCATCTCCGAATTCGACCCAGGAGCCGTAAGGTGATAATGAAGAATAAAAATATCCGAACCCGTCATTATCGTAACCACCGGAATTATAACTATTATCGTAACCTCTATCGTAATAATCCTGAGCTTTTATTTGAAAAATAAACCCTGTGATTATTAGTGCTGCAATTAAAAATAACTTTTTCATTTTAGACCTCGCTTATTATAGAACAGTTGTAAATATCCAATGATCGTACCACCGGTAAAAGTTATATTATAGTTAAAAATGGAGGTACTTAGGTGGGGGATGTATACTATTATATACACATGAAATCATAGTTTAGACAAAGCTAATTAACGTTTAATTCTTCTATCCTTCCAAATAAAATTTCCGAATAATCCGCTGATTGAAGAAATAATAATGTAGGGCACCTGGAATAATTCACTAAGTAAAAATATTATCCGGCTGTTTTTATTGAAAAGAAATTTTTCACCCTTTTTAATGATTAAAAATTCTAATAATAATTTTACAGCAATACTTATAACGAAAGTGATAGTCAAAGGATAAAATCCATCAAGTATTAAAAGAGGTTGGAAGATCAGACCAAGATAAAACAGAAAGATTAATATCAATTCTGAAATTAGTCGTCCATCTTGATAACGCAGGCTTTTACTTGCCCATCTTTTTCTCTGGTTGAAAAAACCACCTATGCTCTCATTAGATTCAGTGAATACAACAGCCTCCCTATTGGCACAAAATTTAATTTTGTAATCTGTTTCCCTGGATAATTTCTGCATCAGAAGTTCATCGTCGCCGGAAGCAAGATTTATATTATCTTTAAATCCTCCCACTTCGCGGAACGCTTCCCGTTTGTATGCAATATTTGCTCCATTACAAATTACCGGTTTACCTGAACCAATTAATCCGGCACCAGTAAGAATTAAACCCTCAAACTCAAGTTTCTGAATTTTTGAAAATATAGATTTTCCATCTTTAAAAGAAACAGGTCCTGAAACAAAGGCTGTTTCGGCATCAATATATTGTAAAAGAAGTTTAAGCCAGTTTCTATGATACACGCAGTCAGCATCCGTAGTAACAATTATTTCACCTTTAGAACTATCAATTCCATAATTAACTGCTCTTTTTTTATTCCCGGTCGATAATTCGCCAGGTAATTTAAGAACCTTAATGTTTTCCTTAATGAGTTTCTCTTTAATAAGATTAAAGGAATTATCTGTTGAATTATCATCAATATATATAACTTCAAACAAGTTTTCAGGATAATCCAGATTTTCGATACTTTCAAGATTTTGTAAAATATTATGAGATTCATTCCGAAATGGGATGATTATGGAAATAAACTCTGGTCTCAATGAGGTATCCTTAGGCTCATTCAGATTATTAAGACCACTTAAGATTCTAAATAGAAAATAGAAATAGTATGCGGACAAAGAGATGAAAATTATTAAAAGAATATCTGTCATTTTCTTTTAAGCAGTAAAATTAATCCTATCAGTGCCGGTAAAAGTATATTAATTAGAAATAATGAAATAGATGCGTTAAATCCAACTGCGGCATTCTCTCCTAGTTGCTTAACAAAATATACCGAGACTCCTTCTCTTATACCTAACTCTCCCAATGAGATGGGTGGAATTACTGATTTCACAAACATAACCAGGCTGCCAGCCCAAATGTAATTTATGAAATTAGCATGAAGTGAAAACGCACTAACCAGAAGGGCAAACTGAGCAATGAAACATACATAAAACAATATTGACAGAAAGAATAATTTTAAACTGAAACTTTTATCGACATTTCGCATAAATGAAAGTTTAGTATAAAGAGAAGAAATTAATTTAAATCTTAAGAGTTTTTTGAAAAAACGATTTTCTGAAATCGTAGAACTTTTTTTCATAATCAGGGCAATAATAATTCCCGATAATATTACTGCAAGAATTATAATCAAGAATGGAAACTTTAAATAGAATAACATGAAAATTGAGCCAATAACAATTACGACAATTAATGTAAAAAGCTTATCGATTACTGTTGCTGCTGTAATTTGTATTAATGGTCTCTCTGAAAATAAAATTGCTCTTCCGAAATATTCTCCGATTCTGGCTGGAGTAAATGAACCTGCTGAAAACCCGTAAAAAAGCGAAAGGATAATTTTCTTTTTATCTCTTTCATTTAATAGATTATTACAAACAAGTTTCCACTTTAAGTATTGAAAATAAACATTCAGAATGGCTAATAATGAAGCCAAAAAAAGTATGAACTTATCAGCTTGATTAAAAGCATTGATTATTTTCTGGACATTAACAGTGTAAATAATAAATAAAAGAAGACCTAAAGCAATAAGAATTTTCAGAGAAAACAAAAAATAATTTTTGTTCTTTATATAAATATTTTTTAAAGCCAGAACTGATTCAGTCATTATTGTTCAACTTCCAGAATATTTATTTTCATACCCTCAGTACAATTTGAACACATACTTATCCCCTTCCGATCATTTAAAACATTTTGCCTGAATGAAGAATATTCATTTGATTTCCATATACTTTGAAAGGGTCTCCCATTAATTTTACCGAATTCAAAATGCGCATCTTTATCAAAACAACAAGGAACTACTCTTCCATCCCAGGTTATAACAGAGGTTCTCCATAATGCAAAACAATGATTTTCAAGTTTTCCTTTTATCTTTAATTCATTGTTCGTTAAATCATATCTTCTAAACTTCTTATTCTCCGGAAGAAAATGTTTGGCATTTTCATATGAGGAAATCTGCATTGTTTTAAATACTACTTTATCAACTCCAGTTTCTTTTCCATATTTAATTACAGAATCAAGTAAATGTTCGTTCTGTTTCATTACTATAAACTGGAGCTCAATGAATGGTCTGGAAAGATTCTGTTCTTTCTTTCTTTTTGTTAAAATTCTTAATCCCTCGTCTGCCTGCTTAAATGTTCCCCCCACCCTGTAATTCTGATAAGAATCTTCATCCAATCCATCGACGGAGTAAATTAATTTATCCGGTGCAGAATCAAGTATTTTATCCACATTTCCTTCGTTAATAAAATGTCCGTTCGTGCTTATTGAAACATACATCTTTTTTTGCTGTGCATATTTTATCATTTGCGGTAAATTCTTATTTATATAGGGTTCTCCCTGGAAAAACAACTGAACATAAAAACCGGTTGAACTTATTTCATCAATTAATTGGTTGTAAAATTCGGTTTTTATCAATCCTAGCGGACGTGTTAAACTTCCTAAACCCGAAGGACATTCCGGACACTTCAGGTTGCAATGATTGGTGGGTTCAATTGAAAATGAAAGCGGCATTCCCCATACTATTGGTTTTCTTATTACCCGCGATAAAGTAAATGAGGTTAATATTTTGAGAATATTAAAGAATCTCTTAAAAGTAAAATATTTCAGCAGATTGATTTCCACTTAACGCCATATTAAAACCAGAAAATAATTAATTAAGTGAAGTTACACAAAACTTTTCCTTTAGTAATAAAATTCGGATTTGTTAAGCAAACCAGTTTTTCTTACTTTTCCTGTCAAAATCAAAAAGAGTGGAGCAAGAATGTTCATTAATTTTGGTGATCTGCCTGATCAGCACCGGCTTTTTATTGATTACCTGTACAGCTTTGATAAGGTAAAAAAATATTACAGATATAACTTCAGGGATAAGGAAGAGTATATAAAACTCTTCAAAAAAAGATCTGAATTACACGACGATAAACACAAACTAATTTCGGAAATTATCAGCAATCAGTATGCAGATAAGGAAAGCTCAAACCAGACATCCAAGAATATTTCCCTATTGGCAGATAAAAATACAATGGCAGTTGTTACCGGTCAGCAGCTTGGAATTCTTGGAGGACCACTCTATACATTTTACAAAATAATTACAGCAATAAAACTCTCAAATAGTTTAAATGAGAGATATGACGATTATTCATTTGTCCCTGTATTCTGGCTTGAAGGTGATGATCATGATTTTGAAGAAGTGCGTTCGTTAAATATTATAGATGATAACAATAATCCAGTTAATATTTCATATGAAGATGAAACACCCGAAGAAGATAATAAAGGCAGTGTAGGATTTTTAAAACTTAACCCGGATATAAAACGGTTTTTTGATGATTTAAGTAAAGAACTACGGGATACAGAATTTAAAGATGTCACTCTCACAAAATTAAAATCATTTTATTCTGAGGGAAGAACTTTCAAAGAAGCTTTCCGCGATCTTATCTTCTGGTTATTTGATGACTATGGTTTGGTTATTTTTGATCCGCAGGATACAGAAGTAAAAAAACTTTTGAAACCGGTTTTCAGAAAAGAAATAACCGACTTCAGGAACCATTCGGAAAAACTTGTACACATAAGTGCAAAACTTGAAGAAGAATATCATGCTCAGGTCAAAGTAAGACCGATAAATCTTTTTTACAGTACCGACGGAGGAAGATATTTAATTGAACCAGTAGAAAATGAGTTCCGGCTAAGAAGAAAACGCAAGAAGTTTACATATGATGAGTTAATGACTCTAATAGAGAATTCTCCCGAAAGATTTTCTCCCAATGTTCTGCTGAGACCAATCTGTCAGGATTTTCTATTACCTACGGCATTTTATATTGGCGGACCAAGTGAGGTTTCCTACTTTGCACAGGCTATACCGCTTTATAACCTTTACGGGGTAGAACCTCCGTTTATTTATCCAAGATCTTCTGCCACACTAATTGAAAAAAATATTTCATCGCTTCTGGAAAAATATAACCTGAAACTATCAGATATTCTGATTGACCTTGAACAGCTTAAAAATAAAGTGATTGAAACAATTTCTCCCAATTCTTTAGATGATATTTTTAACCAGACTGCAAACGAAATCGAGCTTACATATGATAAACTTAAAGAAAGACTATTTGAATTCGACAAAACCGTGGCAGATTCAAGTACAAAATACAGACAAAAGACTGTCCATTACCTGGAGGAATTAAAAGGAAAAGCTCTAGATGCACAAAAGAAAAAACACGAGGTAACTTTACGGCAGATTGATAAAATAAGTTCAGCGCTCTTCCCTAAAATGAATCTGCAGGAAAGAGAATTAAACTTTATCTATTTCACAAACAGGTACGGAATCGAACTATTGAATAAAATATTTGATGAACTATCAATTAATAAATTTGAACATCAGGTAATAAATATTTAAGTGATGGCTAATTCAGTTTCGGTATCAAAAAAGTGAAGTTTATTTCTATCAAACATTAATGCTCTTTTTGATCCTTTAGCAGGTTCTTCTCTTGCGGGAATTCTTGCAACAAATTGATTGTTATCCAGCTGGAAGTACAGGAATATTTCATTTCCCATTGGTTCAATTACTTCAAGCATAACTTCTTTTTTAGCAAATCCCTCTCTCTCTGCAGTTGTTTTTGAATCATATATGTCTTCAGGTCTTATACCAAGCCAGACTTCCCTATTTACATAGTTAATTAGCTTTGCGTTTCTTTCACTTAGCAATTCAATTGATAGATCCCCGCCTGAACTTAGAAATTTTAGATTTCCTGATCCGGTTATTTTTCCCTTAATGAAATTCATTGACGGGCTTCCGATAAAACCGGCAACAAATTTATTTAAAGGGTGATTGTAAAGATTAAGCGGAGAATCCACCTGGTTTACTAGTCCGTCCTTCATAATTACTATCTTATCCCCCATCGTCATTGCTTCAGTCTGATCATGAGTAACATAAATCATGGTTGCGCCTAATGCCTGATGCAGCTTCGAAATTTCAGTCCGCATCTGCACTCTGAGCTTTGCGTCAAGGTTGCTTAATGGTTCATCAAATAAAAATACTTTGGGTTTCCGTACAATTGCTCTTCCAACAGCTACACGCTGTCTTTGTCCTCCTGATAATGCTTTTGGTTTTCTAGTTAGATATTCTTCAAGTCCAAGAATTTTTGCTGCTTCATCCACCCTGGTTTTAATTTCCCCCTTATTAAATTTTCTTAGTTTTAACCCGAATGCCATATTCTCATATACAGTCATATGAGGATACAAAGCATAGTTTTGGAAAACCATTGCTATGTCCCTGTCTTTCGGCGAAACACCATTTACTTTTTTGCCGTCTATAAATAATTCACCTTCTGTTATTTCTTCAAGTCCGGCGATCATCCGGAGAGTTGTAGATTTGCCACAACCCGAAGGACCTACCAATACAACAAACTCTTTATCGTGCACTTCAATATTTACATCTTTGGCAGCAACCTGTCCGCCATCGTATATCTTTGTTACATTTTTAAGAATTACTTCAGCCATTGAATACCTGTTTTAATTGAATAAGAAAATCCGGGTTTGAGATGTTTACCGAATCAAAATTAGTAACATCGCCGCCATCTTCCAATAAAGAACAAAGTATTCCAAATGCCATTGCAATCCGGTGATCACCAAAACTATTAAATTGAAGATTTTTATTTTTTATTTCGCCGGATAATTTAAAACCATCCTCGTATTCATCTACCTGCAGCCCTGTAATTCTAAGGTTCTCACAAACAGCTTTTATTCTATCACTCTCCTTAAACCGAAGTTCTTTTGCGGTTTTAATTTCAAAATCACCTTCAGCAAATATTCCCGCAACAGCAAGTACCGGTATTTCATCAATGAAATTTACTATGGCATAATTGTCAAGATTAATATTCTTAAGTTCGCTGCTTCTTACAAGAATGTCCCCGTACAATTCACCGGCATTTTCTCTTTTATTTAATAGTTGAATATCTGCTCCCATTTTAGATAATATTTCAAGGATCCCCGTTCTTGAGGTATTTAATGAGACATCCTTTATCACTAGCTCAGAATTTTTTGTTAACAGAGTAATTACAATAAAATAAACCGCTGTTGAAATATCCCCAGGAATAACATAATCTTTTGGAACGGGATAATTTTCTTTGGATACATAGGAAAAATATTTTCCATTTATTACTTCGGTTTTTAATCCGAGCATTCTTTCAGTATGATTTCTTGATGGCGAATTTTCAATTACCGTCGTAGTATCACCCAGATGAAGTCCGGCTAATAAAACAGCACCTTTAACCTGTGCACTTGCTACGGGAAGTTCATACGTAACTGGAGTTATCTTTTCAGAAGGAAATATTTTCAGTGGAAGTGTTGAGTCGGGAGTTGCAGTAATTTTTGCTCCCATTGTTGCTAAAGGAACAATAATTCTTTTCATTGGTCTTGAAGAAAGTGATTTATCTCCGACAATACTTGATTCAAAATTCTGGCTGCATAGAGATTCCTGATATCAATCTTGTAAGCGTACCGGAATTACCTGCATCAAGTGGAGTATTGCTGAATTTCAATCCTTTAAAACCACCCCCAATTATTTGATGACCATTCTCATTTTGCTCAATCGAAATTCCCAGTTGCCTGAAACAATTTATGGTGGATTTTACATCTTCACCTTTTGCAAGATTTTGAATGGAAGATTTTCCCTTTGCAAGTGAAGAAAACATAACGGCACGGTGAGAAATGGATTTATCACCAGGTAATTTAAGTTCGCCCTTTATTTTATGAATAAAATTGAATTTCTGAGTCATACTCATTTCTTTAACCAGGCCTCCGATAAGTCCGCAAATTGATCTTCACTAATATCCTGTTTATTGTACATTCCCTTTAGCATTCTCTGCCGCGAAGCTTCATAAAGAATAACAGCAGCTGCAACTGAAACGTTAAGACTCTGAACCATTCCATGCATCGGAATCATAAAAGTTTCGTCAGCCAATTCTGCTGCTTCTTCCGATACACCTCGATGTTCGTTTCCTAAAACAATAGCAACCTTTCCAGAAAGATCCAGATCAAACAGATTTTTAGATTTATCATTTAATGCGGATGCATAAATTTTGAATCCTCTTGAATGAAAATCAGAATAGCATTTTTTGATAGAATCATACTTTTCTTTTTCGACCCACTTAAAGGCCGAAGCTGAAGATTTTTTTCCTATTTTCGGAAATTTTTCAACGTCATAAACAAGAGATATTTTTGAAACGCCGACAGCATCGCAGGTTCTGAAAATTGCGCTTACGTTATGTGAATCGTGAATGTTTTCCAGAATGACCGTCAGAGAATCCTGACGGGATTTTAAAACCTTGTTTACCTTTGCAACTCTTTTTTCTGTCCGGCTGTATTTCACTAATAGCTTTTATTGAAAACTAATTTATAAACTGTTTTATTTTTACCCGTTCGGGCTTTATCAATCTTAAATTTTTCTTTAGAATCGATCTTAAGATAATAAGCAGCAAGATCTATTATTTTTTCCAACACAGTATCTTCATCGTGAGCCCAGGATTCACAACCTTTTAAACCAGGAATTTCCGCTGTAAATCCATCATCAGTTTTATGCACTATAATGTCTAAAATCATTTATTAAAAATAATATCCCGCATATAAAGAGAAACAAGTATAAGCCACTTTAATTTTACCACTATATCCCGAGAGTTCAGCACTTCCATTGAACCGGTTGTACATCGCTCTTATATCCATTCTATTATTAATGATAAGTCCAAATCCCAAACCAAAAAAAGTATCGCCATTTAAATCAAGGGGACCGGCATATTTTTCATCACCCAGAAAATAACTATATCCAAACTCAGGAGTAAAATAGATATTTGTCTTTTTCTTTTTAAATCCTCCAAATTTTACAAATGCATAAACCGGTATAAAATGAAAACTGCCATCAACATTTACCTGTGCTCTTGGAAACTGGTAATTAAAACCACCTCCTATTTTCAGAAAATGAAGGATAGTAACAGCATCATATTCGCAGCCTATGGCTACCGCGGAATTAACATCAAGACTTCCTGAAGCCCCGGGCATACTTACCTCGTGAGTACCGGAAAGTTGATAAATAAAATGAACAGTAAATCCTATTTTTTCAGAGGCAAATGAATCCAGATCCGCGTTCTCAACCTGATTATCAATATTCTTAACAGGATCAGTTTTAATTGTATCCTGAACTGGTTTTACATCTGAGTTTACATCAAACCTTACAATTTTACCATTTGAAGCTTTAATATATTCAATATCCTGTTTGTTAAATTCAAACAGAAATTCAGTAGAATCCATTCTGAACTGTACAACATTTTGTTTTATAAGCACAACCTTTCCGGAATAAGGATTCTCTTCTTTTTTTAATTTGAGTTCGTCAGATTGAGCATAAGATAAAGAAACAAAAAATAATAAGAATAAAACGCCCAGCTTTTTCATTATTCCCCCGGGAATATGTTAATAATAGTTAATTAATAATTAGATTCGCTTTTTTCACCAAGAACTATTTTAACACTTGCACTCGCACCAATTCTATCAGCACCGCTTGCTACCATTGCTTCAGCATCTTCACGGGATCTTATTCCGCCTGAAGCTTTAACACCAATCCCTGCCCCGACAACATATTTCATAAGTGCAACGTCTCCGACTGTTGCACCGCCCTTGGAAAATCCTGTAGAAGTTTTAACAAAATCAGCTCCTGCTTTTTTAACAAGCAGACAAGCTTTAATTTTTTCTTCATCTGTAAGTAAAGCAGTTTCCAGGATTACTTTCGAAATAGCTCTTTTCTTTTTAGCTGTTTGTGCAACCTGGAAAATATCATTATATACGTAGTCAAAATCACCGGCTTTAAGTCGTCCTACGTTTATAACCATGTCGACTTCCTTTGCACCATTGTCTATTGCCTGTTCTGCTTCAAACTTTTTTACTTCAGTTGTAGTTGCACCGAGCGGAAATCCTATTACAGTACATACTTTAACACCGGTATCTTTTAAAAGATCATAACAGAGTGGAACAAAAGAAGGATTAACACATACGGAAGCAAAATTGAATTTTTTTGCCTCTTCACAAAGCCTGGTTATCTCATCTGATGTCGCTTCAGGTTTTAACACAGTATGGTCAATCATTCCGGCAATATTTTTATCAGGAAGCACATGCCCGATTCCTATTCCTGCAGAAATTCTTTCAGCCCCGACATTTACAATATTATTTACTGCTTTTGGCTGAGTAACAACATTAGTTTCCCATCCTTTACAGGATTCGGTCTGGCAATAGAAATCTCTCAACGTTTTTTCAAGGAATTCCTGTGAAACTTCTTCTGTCGATATCTCAGGTTTCATATTATTCACCATATTTTTGATAAGCTTTAAAAGTGTTCTGCAGTAGCATTGCACGGGTCATCGGACCAACTCCTCCCGGTACAGGAGTAATATATGAACTTTTTTTTGAAACATTTTCAAAATCCACATCTCCAACCAGCCGGTATCCTTTCGGTTTGGTAGAATCATCAACCCGGTTAATTCCGACATCAATAACAACAACTCCTTCTTTTACCATATCAGCTTTTACGAATTCAGCACTTCCGATTGCAGCAATTAATATATCTGCCTGTTTTGTGTAATCCTGTAAATTCTTTGCCGCAGAATGACATATAGTTACAACGGAATTTGCGTGTTCTTTTTTCTGAAGCATAATATTTGCGATAGGTTTGCCTACAATATTGCTTCTGCCCAGTACAACTACGTGCTTTCCTTTTGTTTCTATGTTATACCTTATCAGCAATTCCTGGATTCCCGCAGGAGTACAGGAAGCAAATGTGTCCTTGCCTATAACCAGATTTCCAATACTCGTTGGACTAAAACCGTCAACATCCTTTTCAGGAGAAATGGTTTCAATAATTTTATTTTCATCTATATGTTTTGGGAGCGGTAGCTGAACAAGTATACCGTGATAATCCGAATCTGCATTATATTTTTCAACAAGAGCCAGAAGATCTTTTTCGGATATTGTTTCGGGATGATGTTCAGCTTTTGTTCTCATCCCTATTTCTTCACAATCCTTTATTTTACTTCTTACATATACTTGTGAAGCGGGGTTTTCTCCAACTAAAATTGTAACAAGCCCGGGAACATTTTTTCCATCGAATTTCAGTTTATCAATCTTCTGTTTTAATTCTTCTCTTATCTCAGATGCGGTTTTTTTTCCATCAATTATTGTCATTCAATACTTTCTCTATCAGTTTTATTCTTTAAATGAATTAAGTTCGGTAAAATCAAAATTATAATTTTTCACAAGATATTTCTTCAATTTATTATCCGCAAGTATTTCCGCTGAAAACGGGTTGGAATTTTGCCAGCCTGTAAACCCGGTCTCGCGGTAATGTTCAAGTCTTCTTAATGTTATTTCACAAAAGATCGGGTCAATATCTACTGTATAACATTTCCGCTGTTCTATTTCAGAAGCAAGCAGAGTTGTTCCGGAATGTGAAAAGAAATCAAGAACAAGGTCTCCCGGTACGCTGCCTGAATTGATTATTCTCCGAATTGCCTTCATAGGTTTCTGAGCATAACATCCGTTTATATTCTCATTCATCCTGTAAAATATCTGTTGTATATCAACCCAAACGTTTCCTGCACGGATAAACCCCGATTTACTTCTTTCAAAGTTTTTCGTTTCCTTTCCATTTACTTTTTTGTAATAACCATTCAGAATTTTAGGAATATCAGTATACTCAGCTTCAGGGTTAAAAACAGGTTTTCCTTTTATATAATAAAGGAGTTCCTGTCTTACGGACATCCAGTTTTTCTGCGTTCCGTAGCCGCGCTGGTTCCGCATTGTTATAAAACTGCGTGATTTGAATCCTGAAGATCTCATCATTATCATAAAATCTGCTAATGGCTGAAAATGATCATTCTGATCAGCACCGAGCCAGATGTAAAGTGAAGAGTTATCAGATAATAAATCTTCCGTATTTTTTATCCACAGTTTACTCCACGTAATAAACTCTTCTATATCACTTTCTTTGAATGCAACAAAATTATATGGCGGATCGTGAATAGCCAGAACAGCTTTTTGTTTATCTTTAATTTTTTTTATTTGATTCCGATCAGAACAATCGAGGCAGGCAATCTTATGTTTATTTTTTGGATCATTCCAGGTATCGCCGGGTTTAAATCGCGAATAAGGCAGAAGTAAATTTCTTAATTTATCATCAAGATCAATCCGTGGTAAAGGAAAATTAAGCATTCTGTTTAACCGGCTGTTTTTGCAAACTCAGGGAAGAGAATTTTTTCTATTTCCTCAGTTTTACCCGTTTCCGTATTTATCTTAAATAATATGCCGCAGATATGTACATCGTTCTGCGCAGTTTCATATTTCTGCGGAGTCTGGTAAAGAAATCTGTTTATTGCGGCTACAGTTTTCATTCCTATTACAGAATCGTAAGGACCTGTCATTCCGACATCAGTAATATAACCGGTCCCCATCGGAAAAATTCTTTCGTCATTTGTCTGAATATGAGTGTGAGTTCCAACCAGCGCACTAATCTTTCCATCCAGATAATTTACTAATGCAAGTTTTTCTGCTGTAGCTTCTGCATGAAAATCAACAAAAATAATCTTTGCTTCCTCTTTAATTTTTGGAATTATCCAATCCGCTGTGCGGAAGGGATCATCTATTGTTGCCATAAAAGTTCTGCCCTGTAAATTAAGAACAGCCACTTTTCCTTTCTTTGTTTCGGCAATATAGTACCCGTTTCCATAAGTTCCTTTCGGGTAATTCATAGGTCTTATAGCACGCGGTTCAGTTTTAAGATATTCCTGTGACTGATGTTTATCCCAGGTATGATTTCCACCGGTAATAACGTGTACTCCAAGATTAAAAAGTATTTCACCTTCTTTATTGGTGCATCCTTTGCCGTCTGATGAATTCTCACCATTAGCAATTACCAAATCAGGTTTATACTTTTGAATTAATCCAGGGAGCCAGGTTTGAACCATATCCATTCCGGGTTTCCCCACAATGTCCCCGATAAAAAGAATATTCAGATGATTCATAATCTCCATAAAATAATTTATAAATATATCGAAATCGTGAGAGAATAAAAAAGTTAATCTGTAATTGAAATAATAACAAAACCAATTTTTTATTTACATCAAAACATATTTAAGAAAATACTATCTTTGTAAAACGAATTTGATCAATGCAAAAAGACACACTCGAAATACCTCTTGAGCAGGCTTCATTCTCAATAATAGATGTTGAGACTACAGGACTATCCCCCCGTTCTAATAGTATTATTGAGATAGGTATCGTTAAAGTTACCGGTCTTAAAATTATCGATTCATTCCATTCAATGATAAACCCCGGAAAACCAATTCCCTATTTTATTACGCAGTTTACCGGAATAAGTAATGATGATGTTTATGAAGCTCCATTTTTCGAGGATGCTGCAGGTGATATACTAAATTTTATTTCAGATGATATAATCGGGGGACATAATTTTTCTTTTGATAAGAGCTTTTTAAGGAAAGAATTTCTTTATGCAGGAAGAGACTTATTATACAATAAAGATGTTTGTACACTTAAACTTGCAAGAAGGATGTATCCCGAACTTAAGAGCAAATCGTTATCAAACATGTGTAAACATTTTAATCTGCATAATGAAGATTCGCACCGTGCACTTTCTGATGCAAAAGTTACCGCCCAGCTTTTAATAAAAATGATAAAAGAACTGAAGAAGAAAGAAGGAATCTCTACAGTTGAAGATCTGCTTAACTTCAATAAAATAAGTGTGCCAAAAGAAAAAACAGGACGCATTAAAGAATCATTGCGGGAAGATGTTTCGTCATTACCGCAAACTCCGGGGATTTACTATTTCCTGAATTCCAAAAACGAAATTATTTATATAGGTAAAGCAAAATCATTAAGGGACAGAATAAAATCTTACTTCTCCCCTACCGCCCCGAGAAAAGCAAAAAAAATAGTAAAACAGGCTGTACGAATTAAAATTGAAATTACCAACACCGAGCTTACCGCCCTGCTGATGGAAGCCGAATCAATAAAGCTTGCTAATCCAAAACATAATTCGCAGTTAAAAGAATACGGTAATAAATACTTTTTAAGAATTGATTCAGCGAGTAAATACCCGGGACTTGAAATCTGCAATTATTTTGATTTTGACGGCAAAGATTATTTCGGTTTGTTTATTACAAAAAAGAAAGCCGCCGCTTTACTTGAAATGATTAACAAAACATTTACTTTGCGTGAGTGTAATGATGTTGAGTTCGCTAAAAAGAAAATATGTTTTCTTGCAGATATTGAACGCTGTCTCGCTCCCTGTGTAAAAAATGTTAAGACCGATTATACAGCAGAGCTAGAAAAAGTATATGAATTCCTTTACGGTAAAAACCAGTTTGCACTGACACGACTTCTCAACAAAATGAAAGATTATTCAGAAAAGCAGAAATATGAGAAAGCCGCCGAGGTAAAAGAAGTTGTGGACATGATTCTGAACCAGACTTACAAATCTTCTGTGCTTGCGGAACCGGTAAATAAAGCTAACGTGTTGTTTGAAATCCGCGGAAGTTTTGAAAATGATTATCTGCTTCTTCTCTCAGGGAAAATCTACATTAAAAAATATGCTGTAAAAGGAGCAGATCATTTTGATGAAGCACTTGAGGATTATTTCAATCAGACGATTAATCTTTCAGAAATGCCTTGTGAAGAAGATCTGGAGAAGATGAAAATCACACTTAACTGGCTTATCAAAAACAGGAACAGTATCAGGGTATTTTACCTGAAAGAATACAATAATAAAGAAGAACTTTACAGAAATATTTCCTCAAATAATTTCAGAAGTGCTCCTTCACCGGAAGTTTATTACGATATAAAAGAGTTTATGAACCAGGAAAGCATGTAAGTTCGGTGATTAGATAATAATGTCATTTCGAACCCCTATTTATAGAGGTGAGAAATCTTTATCAATGTATAAAATTTCTCAGCCTGCCTTGCCGCTAGGCAGGTCGTTTTACTCCTTCGAAATGACGATTATAGATGAATACGATTAATCTTAGTTTAACGAAGAATTTAATTGAAAAAGAAACAACAACAATTAAAATCCTTAATAAAGGATAACAAATCCGGCTCAACCGAACTTCTTGACAAGCTTAATAAATTGATCAGGGCAAACACTAAAAATCCGGATGATGTTAAAAAGATAATCACTTCTGCAAAAAAACGATTCAAAGATTTTTCCGCAATAAACAATTACCTGGCTAAACTCACTCCCCTTCTAAAAGAATTTGATTTTAAAATACTAAAAGATTTTACAGATTCATTCATGGAGGAGGCCGAAAACAAAAAGAGGAACTTGCTTGATAATGTTTATTCAGAACTGAAAGGATATAACACGCTTCTTACTATGTCCAACAGCTGGACTATTTATGAAGTATTAAAATTTCTTCATAATAAGAATAAAAAGTTAAAGGTAATAATCTCGGAATCCAGACCAGTGAATGAAGGGAGAATTCTTGCAAAGAATCTTCTAAAGGATAAGATAGAAATTGAATTTATTACAGAAGCTGAGTTAGCCAGATTTATTCCACTTGCTGATGCAATATTAATAGGTGCTGATTCTGTACTGAAAAACGGTAACGTTATAAATAAATCCGGGAGCAAAACTGCGGCAATTCTCTGCAATCATTTCAGCTAAACCATTTTATGTAATTACCACTAAAGATAAATTTTCAGACAAGGAATCTTTTATTCCAGAACAGTATAACCCGACAGAAGTTTGGAAGTACAAAAATAAAAGACTTAAGATTTATAACTATTATTTTGAAGAGATAGAGAATAGTTTGATAACTAAGGTTATAACTGAATAATGTTAAATATTTGAGATAAATATTTTCTAATGACTTTTTACTTACCTGCCAGCCTTTGGCTGATTAAAGAGGTTATTCGGTAAACTTTACTCTGATATTTTATTAATTGATTCAGATATACAATAATAAAATAAAGACAATGTATTTTTATTCTGCTGGGAAATTAGTTGCAAATGAGCGTTTAAATATTTTTTAAATTCTTTAAAATTATAATCTATATCTGAAGTGCCTTTTTCTTTGAAATACATTTCCTCACCTAAAAACTCACCAAAAAGTTGATAGCAGTATTTATTCTTTTTTAAGTTTTCTATTTCAAAAGTAAAATAATTTATAACATAATTTGGATCGTTTAGTATAATTTGCAAACAATATTTTCCAAGAATCTCCGATATAGCGCCATCAGATTCAGAACATATTTTATTGAATAAATAGTAATACAGAGGAAATAATTCTGAATCTGCAGAAACTAATACTTCTAAAAGCTCAAATGTATTTTCATTGTCTGTAATTTTAAGATCACCCTTATAATAATCCAGAACAAGACTATTGATATTATGACTGGACATAAAATTAATTTTCTCTGATGTATTCAATCTTTCCCAATAAACATATTCTTTTTTATGACTCGCTTCTAAAACATTACTAATGCTTATTAAAAGAATGAATATTGAAATAAAAACTTTCATAATTATAATTTGTTATTTACTGTATAATTATAACTTATACTGCACGATTAATTGACTTAAAGAAAGATACTGCAGAAAAACGTTCCGGTTTCTATCAATTTATTCTATATTCAAAAAATTTAAACATATGATATGCATATAACCTCTGGTTGAGCTATCTGTATAATTTTCGCCGGTTTGCATTCCCTGGATAACCCTCGGTTATTTCTATTGTAACAACTTACTTTTTCTGCTTTATTAAATCAATAGTTTGCGAAAAAGATACTTTAGATTTTGAAAATCCCTGGTGACTTTCGGATATTTTTCACGCTTCAACAATCTGCCTGCTCTTTTTATTAAAACGAAGTGTAAGCATAATTGCAGAGGCAGTTAAGCCGAGGAAAAGTCCGATCCAGACACCAACAATTCCATACTCAAAAACAAATCCTAAAAGGTAGCCAATTGGTAAAGCAAGAATCCAGTAAGCAATAAAAGTTATAATGGTTGGTCCTTTTACATCCGTTAAACCGCGGAGAACACCAATACCAACTGCCTGAACTCCATCGGAGACCTGGAACAATGCCGCTATAACCAGGATTGATGAAGCATAGGAAATAACCGTTGTGTTATCGATGTAAAATGCCGGTAAAATATTTCTGAGCAGAATAAATAAAATTCCGAACGTTCCCATAATGGAAGCAGAAACTATTATTGCAGTAAAGCCCGCCCGTCTTGTTTCGGAAATATCCTTCCTCCCTACTGCATTCCCTACTCTTATACTCCCTGCGGCAGAAACCCCGATAGCACACATAAAAGATATTGAAGCAAGATTTATAGCTATCTGGTGCGCCGCAAGCTGGTAAGTGCCGAGCCAGCCCACCATTATTACAGCGAATGAGAATGCCCCAACTTCAAAGAAATACTGCATTCCGCTTGGCAGTCCGAGTGCAAGAATCTTCCTGATAATTTTTTTGTTAATACTTTTAAAATGGAATGTGACATCATAATCTTTAAACAGTTTTGTCCGCATCACATAAAACATCAGCAGCAAAGCCATAAAAACTCTGGATGCGAAAGTTGCCCAGCCTGCACCATCAAGTCCTAATGCGGGAAAACCCAGTTTACCGAATATAAGCACCCAGTTAAAAAGGATATTAACAAGGTTAGCCAGAAGCACAACAACCATTGCGGGTCTCATAATAGAAAAGCCTTCAATGAATTGTTTATAAGTAGCAAAAAGCATAGATGGAATTACAGACAAGCCGAGAATTTTTGAGTAGGATTGCGCCTGTGCTACAACCGCACCAGGCTGATCAATATATATAAGAAGATCAGAACAAATTACGATAATGAGAGCAATTACCAGTCCGGCGATCATATTAACAAGCAGCGACTGCCGGAATAGTATTCCACATTCTTCATACCGGTTTCCGCCAACTGCAATAGCAACAAGCGGAGTAACAGCCATTGATAAACCAAGTCCCACAATAAAGATGAGTATAAAAAGACTGTTGCCGACGGATGCACCTGCAAGAGGAACAGCACCAGTGCTGCCAACCATAATGCTGTCCACCACTCCCATCATTATAAATCCAAGCTGCCCGATAATAACAGGATATGCTAGCAACAACGTTTTTTTTATTTCCGTTTTATCAAGCTGCATAACTTTTTAATTAAGATACATCAATATAAATAATTTGCTTTGGTATTTGGGAATAGAATAAAAAAGCCGGGACATTACGCCCCGGCAGGAGGAGGATCTAAGTAAGAAGAAAATTTTACTTCAAAGCTACTTCACTATTGTCTGATAAAAATTCGATTGTACCGTATTTTTCTCTTAAAGTCTCGTTGTAAAAATTGGTACACATTTTCCGGACTCTTTCACTTTCATCAAACCTGGTTGCCTGTTTAACTGCAAAAAGACCCTTATCAGTATTGATCTTGTACAAAGCAAGTGCTGCAACAATTCTCGCATTCTCGCTTTCTTCAGTTCTCAGCATTTTCATCAAAGGTATCACTGCTTCTTCAGCTTCAATTTCACCCAGCACATATGCTGAACTGGTTCTTAAGCCAAAATTATCAGAATTTAAACCGATTAAAAGATTTTTGATCGCAGCAGACCTGGTCTCGGAAGATTCTAAAGTAGACCTATTAATTCCGTACGCTGGCGTAAATGAATTCATCAGGAACAACATCATACATATACTAACTAACACTTTCATTAAGACCTCCTCATTAGATTAATTAACTTTATCTTTCAGTGGCAAAGGTAATTGTAATTTCAGGTGATGTATACTGATTTGGGATGAAAGGAAGATGTTGAGGATCAGGAATGAAAATACTAACCGAGTGGCTGTATTGATTATACTTTTATATGAATTAGATTAAAGTTTATTTGAGTAATAAAAGTTTTCTTGACTCACTAAAGTTACCAGACTGCATTATGTAAAAATAAACTCCGCTGGAAAGATTTCCTGCATTAAATGTTACCCGGTAATCACCAGCCGCCTGGTCTTCATTTACTAAGGTTGTCACTTCTCTCCCGAGAAGATCATAAACTTTCAGGCTTACTTTTCCACTCTTGGCAATTGAATAACTTATTGTTGTTGTCGGATTGAAAGGATTCGGATAATTCTGATTTAATTTAAAATGAACCGGTGCTGCGTTTTGGTTAGCAACATAAACCGGATTTGTTAATTCATAAGTTACTTTAAAATGTCCTCCAATACCGGAAGGCAGATTCAGTATTCTTGTGTCTGCTGAATAATCATTATAAGCAGTGCCATCTTTTTCAACTTCCTTAATTCTGTACTTATCAGTTGAAAATGCCAGCGGATTCATGAGTAATTGCCTGTCATAATTCAGCGGAGAAAATTTATAATATAAAGTTACAGGCTGCCCTTTATAAAAAAGATTTCCATATAAGTAAGTGTAGTAACCGAGTTCAATTGAATGGTATCCTGCCTTTGAACTGCTTCCTTTTTCATCTCCCCAAATCTGGGCACCGTATCTTGTTCTGTCCGAATAAACTTCACCGTATTGATGATCCACAAAATATGTCATAAAAAATTTTATTGTTTCATCAGCCATCTGAAGGTACTGAGATTCACCTGTAATTTCGTACATCATCAAACCGGCTGTTATTGCCTGTTCCATCTGCCACCATGCCTTTGCGGTATCTACCTGTCCCCACATCAGCATTTCTCCTGTCTGCCGGTTAAAATCTTTATAAGGTCCGCCTAATTCGTGATCATATCCATTATCCCATACGTTTTGAATTAAATCTTTTGCAGCACTTACATATGATGTATCAGGGAAAAGCTGGTTAATTCTTCCGAGACACCATCCTGATTTCAGAACATGCCCCATTATTGTCATCGTTTCATTATTGTTCCAGGACCAATCCGAATAATATTCTTCTACAAAACCAATTGCCTGCTGCGGCATACTTGCATAAAGATGATTTAAAATATTATCGGCTAACTGAAGAAGTCTGTCTTTATAACTATTGTCCTCTGTAAGTAAATAAAGTTCTAGAACATTAGTAGTAATTGCGTCAACAGTGGCATTAAAACTTTTACCGGAGACAGAAGACCAATCATAACTTCCATTATCAAAATACCCGAATGCCTGGGCATCGGTATCCCAAAGATGATTTTCACTGCTTGAATATCCATTCATCAACCAGTTCCAGTCAACTGTGTCTCTTGTGGCTTCAAAATAGGCTGCAATTCCAAGTAAAGCATAATGCTGATCGAAGGCACTTTTATTATCAGTCGGATTTATAGGATTCCCATATCTATCAATACTGTGGAACCATCCGTCATTGGCAGTATCCCATGCGTGAGCATACATAAAATCGAGGGCGTGTCTTGCCATTAAAAGAAAGTTCTCATTGCCTGTAAGCATATAAGCTCTGACAAAACCGTAAGCATCCCTTGACTGAGTAATGAGATCTTTATTGGTTCCCCAGCTTGCTATAACATTTCCGTACCTGTCAACATTCGTGTAAAACCCTCCGTCAATTGAATCATACACCTGTGTCCAGAATTGGGCGCAGCTGTCAACATAAGGAATTGCCATGGAAGGATTCTGAAGATAAGGAGATTGGGGTATATATTGTGCGTAGGAAACACTTATAAACAAAATGAATATGTAAAAATATTTCATAACCCAACCCGCCTTACTAAATATTTACCGGAGATTAATACTATACTACTAATCGGTATAATGTTTAATAACTTTTTTAATACTTTCTTCACAGACCTTGCAGAACGGTTTTGCTCCTTTGGAAAACATAATACAATCGATCATCGGTCGGTAAATACCTTTGGATGAATAGCCAGCACCTTCAAATGCACCTACTTTTCCCCAATACCTGCTTTTGTGAAGCATATTATCAATCGCATCACTATGTTCTTTATCAAGCGTGTTATATTTATCTTTGAGTTCATTAACCCTTGATTGCGGAGCCATACTGCGCTGCGCATTTGCAATCTCCTGGTTTAACTCTCTTCTCTGTTTCTGCCAGGCAAGATCAAACTTATCAAAATCAGCTTTTTCCCATGGAGTTGGAATTTCGATCCCTGGTGTTATCAGGTTCTTCCATTTTAAATTATTTTTATCCAGAAGCCGGGTTATATTCGGTTCAACGGGCTCAACACCTTTAGGATAAAAATCATTATAAGCTACATCTGAAGTGTAATATTCATCAGCTAACCCGGAAAATGAATGCCCGAATTCGTGTAAAAAGATATAATCACTAAACTGGTTATCTGTAATAAATGTACAATAAAAATTGTAAATGCCCCCACCACCGTAACGGGATTCGTTAATCATAATGTATATAGCATCGTAAGGAACATTTGCCGCAACATCCCGAAGTGCTTTATTATCCTCGGTTAGAATATATCTTTCTGACCCTAGAGAATAATAAGTTGTACTCAACAAAGTATTTTTATAAATACCTGCCCCGGGATTATCACATCCACTATCGATGGAAGCTTTAAATATTCCGTAAATGTTAAAATTATCTTTTAAAGATTTATAAGGCTCCTGGTTAATAAACAGATCTGTAAAATGTTTCAGGTCTTTTTCAAACTTAGATTTCTCATCCTTAGTGTACCCTTCCCCTATTATTACAACATCAACTTTTTTGTGCGGGTCACCTGAGTAAAATTGTTTGTATACATTTACCCCATTACTATTGACAGTTTCATCAGTTATATAAATATCATTGGGATCAATAATGGTTGAGTATATTTCGTTCAGGTTATTCAGGCTGTCCCTTTTTTCAAGAGCGAATTTAATTTTCTTTTGCGGAAACGGAACTATTGCACTCTCCTGGAATGCTTTTTTTATTCCATTGATTGCATCATCACTTGTCTGGTATTCCTTAAAGTAACTGTCGAAACCTTTTGAATAGATGAGCTTACCCGTAGATTCATCATAAATTTTGTAGTAATAGGCACCGTTGTTAAAATCATCAATTAAATTATTCAGACTTCCAGCCCAAATACCATATTTGTAAATATGATCCAGTGTGACAAGCTCTGATTTTGCATCTCCTGTGTGAGAGTAATCCACCCGCATTGTCTGATCGATGAAATAATCCTTAAAATTAATTGATTGAGCAGTCAATTGAGTTAAAGCAATTAAAAGAATGAATAAAGTTTTCATAATTCAAAACGATTTTATTAATAATGATAAATTTATTAAAGTAAGTAGATACATAAAAGCATCCGGAGAGATTAAAATATCACAATGAGGATTCAAGAAAAGCAACTAATGATTTCTTATAAAGATGCGGAGAGACAGGGATTCTTCCGAAAGAATGGCTTTGCCAGAACCCTGAAATGAAGTCATACTATACGGAGAGAGAGAAATTCCTGCAAATGAGTCGCTTCGCGAGAACTCAGCGGAGAGACAGGGATTCGAACCCTGGGTAGAACAAACGTCCCACAACGGTTTTCGAGACCGCCCCGTTCAACCACTCCGGCATCTCTCCATTGATTAAGTCCAATTAATACATTTTGCGGAAAGGGAGGGATTCCTCCGAAGGAGTTCCTTTGGGAGAACCCTCGGTACAGTTCAGATGATATTATTCTTTTTTAACCACCTGTAACCTTCTATACTTTTGAAATATTTCTCCCGTTTTACCGCTTCACTTCTGCTTTCAAACGTTTCAGTATAATGAAGAACATATGGTCTGTGACCTTTTGTGTATTTAACTTTTCCTTTATTATGATATTCTAATCGCCTAATGATATCTGAAGTAGAACCATAATAATAAGTACCATCTTTCTGACTTCTTAAAATATAAGCTAAATACATTTTGCGGAAAGGGAGGGATTCGAACCCTCGGTACGGTTGCCCGCACACACGCTTTCCAGGCGTGCCAGTTAAACCACTCCTGCACCTTTCCGAGGAATTTCTAACATATTATCTAGCCATGATCTTCCAACTCCAGATTTCAAAAACTTTTCCCTTTTTATTGCTTCTGTTTTCGTTGGATATTCCTCTTGATATAATTTTATCCAAGGAATTCCACCCTTTGTAAATTTATTACTACCTCGATTATGCTCTTTCAGTCTATTCTCAACATCCTCCGTGGAGCCAACATATCTCTTTTTTATTTTTGCACTCCACAACACATAAACATAGTACATATTTTTTATCCTTAAGCCAGTTTCCGCCTTAGGCGGATTAGCCTTTGGCTGAATACCACTCCTGCACCTTTCCGAGGAATTTCTAACATATTATCTAGCCACGATCTTCCAACTCCAGATTTCAAAAACTTTTCCCTTTTTATTGCTTCTGTTTTCGTTGGATATTCCTCTTGATATAATTTTATCCAAGGAATTCCACCCTTTGTAAATTTATTACTACCTCGATTATGCTCTTTCAGTCTCTTCTCAACATCCTCCTTGGAGCCAACATATCTCTTTTTTATTTTTGCACTCCACAACACATAAACATAGTACATATTTTTATCCTTAAGCCAGTTTCCGCCTTAGGCGGATCAGCCTTTGGCTGAAAACCACTCCTGCACCTTTCCGAACGAGAATGCAAATATAAAAAAAACCGCCAAGCTTTACTATAAATCGATATCATATCATTCTATAAATAAATCAGAGCAATAAAAAAGCCGGTTAAAAAACCGGCTTTGAGGAATTAATAAAATAAATTCTTTATTCTCCAAATACATCAATATGTCCGTTTATATGCTTTGTCGAATCAACTATATTCCCTTCTGCATCAATAACTCCTGTATGACAAATTACACAGCTTGTAGGCCATGTCTGATACCTGTGTCCCAACGGAGGCAATCCATGACATGAACCGCATTTGGCCTGTGTACCATCCACCTGGTTCCATATCACTGTTACATTATTTCCGTACATTGAGTCTGTTGGTGCACCTGTACTATCTTCATAAATAAACTGATACTGAGAAGTATCTCTTTTAGATACAAAATTTCCATGGCAGTAAGTATTTGCACAGGAATGATTAGCATAATCGTAAGTTGAATTTATGCCATGATTGAATACTGCATTTCTACCAAAGGTTATTTCTGCAGGGAGCTGAGAATCTATATGGCCGGGTGCATCAAAACTTGTAGGGAATTTATGACAGTTAGAACATCTTATATCACCCATTAAATTATTTGTAACCAAATGTGCAACATGTGCACCAACTCCCGGAGCAGTAGTTGCAGTATTACCTTCAAGGTCCTGCGGCGGGAAAATATGACCTCCATCAACGGGATCGCCGTGACAGGTATTGCAGGCTTCAGGCCCGTTTTCCTGAGTATGACAAGATAAACAGGATGGTGAAGCAATGCCTCCTGAGAAATCTGTATTATGACAACTTGCACATTTAAGAATATCCCAGTTTATACCTGCCATATATTTTCCATGAAAATTTGGTGACGTTGTATCAACTATCCCTGCTTGATGCACGTCTATTGTAGGATGGCAGTTTGAAGTTTTACAGCTAACTTTCGTTATTCCACCGGAAAAATCAACTCCATGACATTGCCGGCATTCATCCAATCCTTCCGGATTGTCTGCAACAAGTTTACCATGAAATTGTGACGATTGAGAGTTTAATGATCCTTCACCATGAAAATGTGTTGAAGGTGCCTGCGGAAGATCAGATTGAAGTTCACTACAACCAGCCCAAAAGATACCAGCAACAATCGTTAAAACTATATAGATAAATTTATACTTCATAACTTTTTCCGTTTTAATCAATGTGGATTAGAGTCATGGCAATATCCACAGAACCCAACGCCTGCAGGTGTTTGTGGAGATGCACCTAAATGGCAATTGAAACATACAGAACCTGAATTATCATGCCAATCACCGTGAGTATCCCGCATAAATCCTGACGGATGGGTTTTAGGATTTGTTCCTTTAATTCCATCATTATCAACATGACAAGTAATACATGTAGGATCAGCACCCTGAACATCATGACATGCAATACAGGATTCAATATCTCTTCTAGCAAGAATAGCATGTTCTCCACCACCTGTGCCGACTCCAATTGTGAAGAAACCAGGTTTTAAGTGAGAAGCAGGTGCAACCCCTCCTAATTCAAAATCATTATTGTCAGCCTGATGACAGGTTGTGCAAAATGTTTCAACGTTATGGCATGTCTGGCATTCAGCAGTTTTTCCCTTCGCATCAATTCCGTGAGTAAACCTGTAATCTAATTGATGAACCCTTGTTATCTGTTGCTGTTTCGGGCCATCAACTGAATTATTAGGAACGTACGGCTGATAAAAATCATCTGCTGTATTCTTTTCCGTCAACATTGTGGTGCCGTCGTGGCATTCTTCACAACTATGGTTGTCATGACACATAATACAATTAGCGTCAAATTCTCGAGCTGCAAATTTATGTGAGTGAATAAAATCAGCACTCTTATGGGATTGTGGTAAAAGTCCGGCAGTAGAAATATGGCAGGCTTCACATGCATTTGCTGCAACCTTTGTGGTACCATGGCATGACCAACAGTCATTCATCTGTGGATATGGCTGCTCAGCTTTGAATGCATAATCAACATCATTAATCCCTTTATGACAGACTGAACATTCAACTTTCTTGTCTCCGACATGAAAACTATGATTAAAAATTAATCCCGATTGTTTCTGCTGCAGAGGTTCATAAACATCATCGTAATGACACATTGTACAATTTTTTTCGTCCTGAACATCATGACATTGTGCACAATCATCCATTGTAGGGAGTAATTTATCTTTTAAGCTTGTGCTTTTAGAAACGGCAGTATGACAAGAAGCGCAGTCAGTGATATCACTATGAAACTTATGCGAAAACTTAATGATTTTATCATTTCCATTTTGCCCGGTTTCCGGAGCAGATGAAAATGCGGAAAGGATTACTATTGTAATCAGTCCTATAGCTAATATTAAATAGAAGAATTTTAATTTCATAAAGCATCTGCTAAAAATTTGTATTAAACCAGTAATTTAATTTTGCAAATAAACGGAGATCATCTTTGTATATTTTATTATTTAAATACTGGCCCTGAAGATCAAGTGATAAAGTTCTGTAAGGTCTTATATTCACACCTGCCAGAAATGTGGTTAAGTTATCAGTTTCAGCATCATCTGACAATTTATAATTGGTAAAAGAAAGTCCAAGAGAAGGAGTTAATAATCCCTCCAGAAAAGTATAAGCAGAATAAAGGGATACTGCATCCATTTCACCTGCATAACCAAGATTTTTTCTATAGGTTAAGCTGCCGTAATTTGTAATAGCACCAACGGTTATTCGCTGAGAATTTTCATCGGTGTAAGTTACATTTGCAACCTTGCCTGTAAAAGTAAAAATCTGATTTAACTTATAGTTAGCACCAGCTTCTATTTCCTGAGTGTTTCCATAATCAAAAACAGAAAAAATTGAATTGTACCTTATCTTAGGGCACCGGTAGTTGTAGTAAAGATTAAAATCAATCTTTTCCAGTTTATCATAGGTCCCATAAACTTCAAATTTTGAAGTCTGCATAAAATTCAAATCATAATCATATCTTGTATCAACCGTAAAAGTTTTTGGCATTTCATAAGAAACTTCAGCTGAAGCAAACTGGTACTGATTAGATTTGTTTTCAATTAATACCTGGATTGGGTTAAGATCGGCATCCAGCCTGGTAGCCATATATTCCTGAGCTTTAAAATTTTTGTTGATGTAACTCAATCCAATACGGAAATCCTGCAATACAGTTGTGACAAATTTACCCCCGGCAATAAAATCATCACTCCATTTGTCAGTAAGTTCAAGTTTTTGGTAAGCGGGAACGTTACCTCCGTAATAACCCGTCACTTTGTAATCCCCTTTTTTGAAATCAACATTAATTCCATCGAAAAGACCGCCAGCAACTGAGTTGATAATTGGCTGCCTTCCCAATTTCAGAGTTAATGCGTCCAGAACTTTTCTTGCTTCAAAATAAAGGTTATAAAATCTGAGCCTGGGATAATCTTTAAGATCTTTTGAAAGGTCACTCTCAAAGTTCAGGTAAGTTCTTAAAGAATAATTATCCTTATTTAAATTTAAAGCCAACATCTCATAGGCATGAAAATAAGTCTGCGAGGCATCAACAGAATCGAACCTCTCAAAAGAATAAATGGCAGAAGAAAATCTGCCATTTAAATTCTGACTATATCCAGATGTTACAATAAAAAATAAGGAGATACTGTAAAAAATTATTTTTTTCATAAGTCTGTTTTGTTATTCTGGATCAAGTAAAACTAAATTATTATTTACCAGGTATTGGATGTTTAATTTTATCCCACATCTTAGCCAGATCCATATTTTTATCGAAAGTCGGGCTTTCGGAATTATGACACTTTACACAGAAAGTGTTAATATCAGATGGTATTATTAATCCGTTTGCAACTGCCTGTTCTTTATCCTTCATAACTTTAATACTTTTATAATCTTCCCCTGGTCCGTGGCAGGTTTCACATTGTACGCCATCTTCCATATTGAATTTTTTTCCGAGTAAGGATGCATCAACATTATATCCAGAAACGTGACATTTCAGACATTCAGGTGTTTTTGCAGCAGCAGTAGTAAATCCTTTTTCTTTAGCAATTTTATCTGCTTCTGCAGTTTGAAGTGTTTTATATGCCTGTGCATGAGGAGATTTTTCCCAAATACCAAGCTGATCTCCCTGTTTTTCAGTCTTATGGCACATACCACAAGTTGCAGCACCAACAAATCCATGCTTTGGTGTTGTATCTTCCTGACATAAAACAAGTGTTGAAAAGAGGGCAATAATAACTAATGATTTAAACATATATACTCCCACATTAAAATGATTTCGTTTAAAATATTAACAAAATTATTCATTTGCCAATATATTTGAGAGAATTTTAGTTATAAGTTAATATAAACTAATTGAAATATTCATTTGCGCATCAACAAAAAGCAAACCAAAATAGTTGGCAGGGTTTCAGGCAATTTTCACTCTTTGGATTTTCAATAATGAGAATTGAATAATTCATCTTCTCTTTAAAGAGAAGCAGATTCTTGAAAAAAATGTGTTAAATACTATTTCGGTTTAAAGAATTATTTTGTAATATCAATTACTTGATTCTGGTTGGAGTGGAGTAGCAGCCAAATTATTTGTGTCATTAACTATTTTAATACTATGCAAAAATTACATCTACTCTGGTGCAGAGCGGGTCTGCTTGTTTATTCCTGCCTACTTTTAATCTTTATTTTCTATTCCCTCAATACGAATACTCTCAAATCAACTGTTGCCACGGAAACCAATTATATTGTATTGAAGAATGGATTGATATGTACCATTGACGATGGAAAACCCTTTACAGGAAAAGTTCACGATGTTATAGATACTCAAATAATGGAATATGATGTAGTAAAGGGATTGAAGAATGGAGAATTCACAATTTTCTCTCCGAATGGAAAAACACTCATTAACGGACAGATTAAGGACAATAAAAATGAGGGGTTATGGCAGTATTTTTATCCTGATGGTCAACTTGAGTCCAATGGATACTTTAAGGATGATTTAACAAATGATAAATGGTCTTGGTATTATCCTGATGGTAAATTAAAGACTACAGGTTACTATATTGATGGGAAGAAAAATGGAAAATGGACCGTCTATACTGAATACGGTAGAGTAAAATCAGAAGAAGTTTACCGTAATGATGTTAAGGTTGCAGGTATGCAGTACAAATTATCCTGAAGATTTTTTATTTCCGGTTTCTATACTGAAAATTCCTTCTTCGACATATTTCATAAATTTTGACGCGGGTTTTATTCCTTCACCATATTTATTTGCATAAACCTGAGTGAACTCTGCTCCAAGGAATAAAATTTGTGCTGAATAATAAACCCACAAAAGAAAAATAACCAAAGAACCTGCAGCACCATATGTAGAACCAAGAGTACTTGTTCCGAGGTAGAGACTAATCAGATATTTTCCAAGCACAAAGAACACCGAAGTCACCAACGCTCCAACCCAGACATGTCTCCACCCTATATTAACATCAGGCAAAAAACGAAATATCATCATGAAAAGAAGGAAAGTGATAAATAGAGAAATAACAATATCCGAGAAATCAAGAATAGAATTTGGGATATTAAAGAAACCTGAGCTGATAAAATTGTTCAGTCCGGAAATCACTGCACTGATAACCAACGAGACTAGAAGCAGGAAACCCGTAGCAATTACCATCACAAATGACTGCACTCTGTCTTTTAATAAACCTTTAATAACGCTGTTCCCCGGTTTTGGTTTAACTTTCCAAATAATATTTAACGAATCCTGAAGCTCTACAAATACAATAGTGGAACCGATTACAAGTGCTACAAAACTTATAGTAATTGCAATTACACCTTGACTGGAGTACTGTGCGTTCTTCAAAGCAGTTTGAATTACCTTTGCTCCCTCATAACCAACAAGATCTTGAATCTGCACAATTATTTCACCTCTTGCTGCTTCTTTACCGAAAATTAATCCTGCAACTGAGATGGAAATAACAATTATCGGGGCAAGAGAAAATATTGTATAAAAAGAAAGTGCTGCTCCCAGTTTTGGACATTTGTCGTCTATGAATTTATTAAACACATCCTTAGTGAATTCCCAGATAACTTTTAACTTCTCTTTGATCATTTTTTCAGATATAATTTAATTCGTTTAATCGTATAATAAGAAGATATACCACGATAACATATTACATATATCAAAATTACAAATCATTTTTTTATAATCAGTTCAATTTTTGTAAATTTATTGTTTGTAGAAAATAATTTCAGTTTTTCTTTATGATGCTGATCAAAGCACGATGAATTATTAATAAGAAAGGATTAAACATAGCTTGAACGGAGAAACCTTATTTTTTGAAAAGTATCTTTATGTTAACGACTCTGGAATACACGGAGCTGGATTATTTACCTCTGTGAAAATTTCTGCCGGCGAAAAAATTATGATCATTAAGGGAGACGTAATTTCAGGTGATGAATGTGAACGAAGAGAAGAATTTGGAAACGTTTATATTTTCTGGAATGGCGAAACCTATATTGATACAGAAAAAACCGGGAAGATTAAATTTATTAATCATAACTGTAGTTACAATTGTGATATATACGACCGAGATGATGAAACTTTATTTCTCGTAGCAGATCGCGATATTGAACCGGATGAGGAGTTGACCATTGATTACGGTTATGAAGAAATCTATGATCTTTGTCAGTGTGAGATATGTGTAAATTATTCTGAGAAAGAATTTGAAATAAAACAGGCTATCTGAGTTTACAGATAGCCTTAGTTTTAACGCACACTTTTTTATTTCTGCTCAGCAACTCTTTTAAGAATTCCCTTTAACAAATCGTAAAACTTTTCAACAGTTTCAATATTAACTTTTTCATCCGGAGAATGCGCCCCTTGAATAGTGGGACCGAATGAGATCATATCCAAACCTGGTTTTTTAGCTCCCAGAATTCCACACTCAAGTCCGGCGTGGATAGCTTTTATTTCAGGTTCTTTATTAAAAAGTTTTTAAAAACTTCCTTTGAAGTTTTAAGAATAGCCGAATCCATATCAGGTTTCCATCCGGGGTAACCATCACCCACAGAAACTTTTCCATCAGCCAGTTCCAGAATTGCTTTCACGTTTGATGCAATATAATCTTTAGCACTATCAATAGAGCTTCTTTGACTTGTACTGATACTCAACTTTCCAGTCTCTGTTGAAATAGTTGCAAAATTTGTTGAGGTCTCTACCAGATCCGGAATATCCTGACTCATAGCTATTACTCCATGAGGGAGAGCCAGTAAAAGATTAATAATATTAGTCTGGAATTCTGAAGTGAAGACTTTAGAAGGATTTTTATCAGATTTTTTGAAAATGATCTTTAACCCGCTATCTGATTTTTTAAATTCATTGAGAAGATTCTGTTGGAATCCGACAACTGACTTCTCGATTTTTGATTCTTCTCCATTTTTTATCATCACAAGTGCTTCTGCTTCCCTGGGAATAGCATTTCTTAAACTTCCACCGGAAAGTGAACCGATAAAAATATCTGCACCTGGAATTCTACTCAGAGTACGCCCTAATAACTTTATGGCATTAGCTCTTCCTAAATTAATATCCAGTCCCGAGTGTCCTCCTTTTAAACCGGTAATCATTATTTCATATGCTGTATAACCAGAGGGGGCATCCATTGTTTTTAATTCAAAGGAAGACACAGTATCAACTCCGCCGGAACATCCGACATAAAATGCTCCATCTTCTTCTGAATCCATGTTCAACATTATGCTACCTGTAATCATGCCCGGCTCAAGGTAATTGGCACCTGTCATTCCGGTTTCCTCATCTACAGTAAGAAGAATCTCGATAGGACCGTGCACAGTTTCTGTATCATTAATTACAGCTAAAGCAGCAGCAACCCCGATTCCATTATCGCTTCCAAGTGTTGTCCCTTCAGCTGTTATCCACCCGTCTTCTCTTTTTATTTTTATGGGATCATTTTCAAAATCATGATTGGTTCCTTTATTCTTTTCACACACCATATCAACGTGACCCTGTAAGATAATCGTAGGGGATTTTTCCAATCCTTTAGTTGCCGGAACTTTGGCAACAATATTTCCAACTTTATCTTCTTTAAATGAAACATTCTGTTCTTTCAGGAATGAACGCAGATGTTCCCTTATTTTCTCTTCCTTTTTGGAAGGACGGGGAACCTGAGTAATTTCGTAGAATCTTTTCCAAATTAATTCGGGTTTCAGATTTTTAATCGCTGTTTCTGCCATAAATAATCTCCTTATTTGGTTTAACTTTATAACATTCGTTCAATAAAAAAGACGCCCGATCAGGCGTCTTCTATAATTCTCTCAAACTGCTACTTCAGCTGCTTTTTGTTTCTCTGCAAGCCTTGCATTCTTCCTATCCATCTCAGTCAGATATCTTTTTCTGACCCGAATGCTATGAGGTGTTACTTCCACAAATTCATCATCTGTAATCCATTCAATCGCCTGTTCGAGGGTATGGATTGTTGGCGGTTCCAGCCTGATTGCCTCATCTGCTCCGGAAGAGCGCATATTTGATAATTGTTTGGTTTTAGTGACATTAACATACATATCATTATTACGCGAGTTTTCTCCAACTACCATTCCCTCATAGACTTTAGTTCCCGGTTCAATAAAGAAAACAGATCTTTCCTGCAATTTAAACATTGCATATGCTGATGCTGTACCGGCTTCCATTGCTGCAAGGGCTCCCCGCTGTCTATGAACTATTTCACCTTTATAAGGTTCATGTCCATGAAAATTATGGTGAAGAATTCCCGTACCTTTAGTATCAGTCATAAATTCTGACCTGTAACCTATTAATCCTCTCGATGGAATAATAAATTCTATCCTTGTGTTTTCGTTAAAGGTAAGCATATTCTTCATTTCAGCTTTGCGCTTACCAAGTTTTTCAATTACAATTCCAACAAATTCTTCCGGTACATCTATAATAACATGTTCCATCGGCTCGCATAATACATCATCAATTTTTTTCATAATCACTTCTGGTCGCGTAACCTGAAGTTCATATCCTTCTCTTCTCATATTTTCTATCAGAATTGATAAATGGAGTTCTCCCCTTCCGCTAACTTTAAATATATCAGGAGAATCAGTCATCTCAACCCTTAAGCTTACGTTCGATTTTAATTCCCTGGATAATCTTTCACTGATGTTTCTTGTTGTAACGTATTTCCCATCCAATCCTGCAAACGGTGAATTATTAACCATGAAATTCATAGTAATCGTGGGCTCATCTATAGCTACAAACGGAAGCGGTTCTGCATTTTTCGGACTGGTAATGGTGTCACCAATATCTACATCTTCAAGACCAGCTATTCCTCCGATGTCACCGGAAGATAACTCATCAGCTTCAACGCGTTTTATACTTTCAAAGGAATAAAGTTTTGTAATTTTTGCTTCAATTCTCTTCCCTTCTTTTGTTATCAGGATCATGTTATCACCGTTTCGAAGAACACCTTTATGGATTCTTCCAATTCCTATCCTGCCAAGGTAATCATTATAATCAATTGCAGAAATAAGCATCTGGAAAGGTGACTCAAGATCAACAAATGGTTTGGGAACTTTTTCGATTATGACATCAAGCAGCGGCAAAAGATTATCACTTTCATCTTCTAGATTGAGCCTGGCAATTCCCTGTTTGGCAATGGTGTAAATGTAAGGAAAATCAAGCTGATCATCGGAGGCGCCAAGACTAACAAATAAGTCGAACACTTCATTCAGTACCTCATTTGGTCTGGCATCTTTTCTGTCAATTTTATTAATCACCACGATAGGTTTTAATCCCAGATCGAGTGACTTTTTCAAAACAAACTTTGTTTGTGGTAATGGTCCTTCGGCTGCATCAACAAGCAACAAAACGCCGTCTACCATTCTAAGGGTTCTCTCTACTTCACCACCAAAATCAGCATGACCCGGTGTATCAATTATGTTAATCTTACAATTTTTATAGTGTATGCTCAGGTTTTTTGCTAGGATTGTAATTCCTCTTTCCTTTTCCAGAGCATTTGAATCCATTATTCGTTTCTCAACCTGCTGGTTTAATCTGAAAGCTCCTGTTTGTTTTAACAGGTGATCTACAAGAGTGGTCTTACCGTGATCGACATGGGCAATAATAGCTATATTCCGTAAGTCATCTATACGACTGGTCATCGAATTCTTTCTTTTTATAAATAGAAATGAAATATATAGATAAGTGGAGGTTTTTACAATGAATATTGCTTTACACTAAGGGATAATCTCACGTAATAATTTGTGTATTAAGCGCAATTTCTTCAAGTACTGAGGAAACTTTAAGACATTCTTTCATATCACCATTAAACACAACACAACTACCTTTAACATGAACCTCAAAAGCACATGCTCTTGCTTTTTCATAAGTACAGCCAAGCGCTTTTATCAATTGAAATATCACTTCATCAAATGTATGCCAGTCATCATTGTAAAGAATTACTTTACAGGAAAGACTAACTTTAACATCTTCTTTTTCTAATATATCTAAACGCGATTCTTTTGAATGGTTTTAATTCCATGCTGCAAAAATATTAAATAATAAATTGAAATTAAATGAAGTAAATAACAAAAGTTGAATTTGTGTATCTGTTGATATCGAACGCACCATAGGTTTGATTTTATAGGAGGGTATGTTTATTTTTTGTTCTAAATTAACATAAATAACGGAGGATAGATGAAAATAGCAGTATGTGTAAGCCATGTACCGGACACTGCTACTAAAGTAAAAGTCGGGGCAGATGAAAAAACAATTGATCCCTCGGGAGTTACCTACGTTGTAAATCCATATGATGAGATTGCTATTGAAGAAGCGCTTAAAATGAAGGAAAAATTTGGCGGGGACTCTGAAGTAACAGCAATTAGTGTCGGCGGAGATTCCAATAAAGAAACAATAAGAAAAGCTCTTGCAATGGGAGTGGATAAAGGAATTTTATTAAAAGATGAAAATCCAAGAGATTCATTCGGAATTGCAAAAGCACTCGCGGAAGAGATTAAATCACTCGGTTGCGAGTTAGTATTTTGTGGTAAGCAATCTGTTGATTATGACAATTCCGCAGTACCACAGTTAACTGCAGAATTTTTATCATATTCATGCATCACAGTAGTTGTCTCACTGAATATTGATGGAAACAAAGTTACTGCCGAAAGAGAAATTGAGGGGGGGCGGGAAGTTGTTGAAACGGAACTACCGGTAGTTATCGGAGCTCAGAAAGGTCTCAATGAGCCAAGATATGCTTCTCTGAAAGGAATAATGGGAGCGAAGAAAAAAACTATTGAGGAAAAACCGGCAGCACAGGTTGAACAACTTGCGGAGGTAATTAAAATGAATAAGCCTCCTGAAAAGAAAGCAGGAAGAATCCTTGGTACCGATGCATCTGCTGTACCGGAATTAGTAAAATTACTTAGAGAAGAAGCAAAAGTTATATAGGAGTTTAACAAAAAAATGGCAAATAAAATTTTAGCAATTCTTGAACAAAGAGAAAATAAATTAAAAAGATCATCATTTGAAGCTGTAAGCGTATCGGCAAAACTAGCAGGAGAATTGAAACTAGAGGCTGAAGCTGTTGTTGTTGGAGATGAAATAGAAAATATTTCTGATATTGCAAAGTACGGAATTAAAAAAGTAATTCATTTTAAAAATGAAAACCTTAAGAATTATTCAACTTCTGCCTATACACAAATTATTTGTGATTATGCAAAGGAATCCGGAGTAAGTTTTCTCATCTTATCAGGAACATCTTTAGGTAAAGATCTTGCACCTCATTTAAGCGCCCGCCTGCAGGCTGGCTGCCTGATGGACTGTATTAATCTCAATTCATCATCCGGAGAAGTTGTTGCAACACGACCTGTATATGCAGGCAAAGCATTGATTGATGTAAAACTTAAAAGTGAAATTAAAATATTTGTATTGAGACCAAATGTTTTTAAAACTGAAGTTAAAGATGACTCAGCAAATATAGAAGTTGAAACAAAAAATATTGAAAATCCTGATCTTAAAACAAGGGTTACAGAGATAAAAAAATCTGAAGGTAAGATTGATGTTGCAGAAGCCGATATTATTGTTTCTGGTGGCAGAGGATTAAAAGCGCCTGAAAATTTTCATCTGGTTGAGGAATTAGCAGATACACTCGGTGCCGCGGTAGGAGCATCTAGAGCTGTTGTTGATGCTGGATGGAGAGATCATCGTGAACAGGTTGGACAAACAGGTAAAACAGTATCCCCATCTCTTTATATCGCCTGTGGAATTTCCGGTGCAATTCAGCACCTTGCAGGAATGAGTTCTTCAAAATATATTGTAGCAATTAATAAAGATAAGGAAGCTCCGATATTTAGTGTTGCGGATTATGGAATTGCAGGTGATGTTTTTGAGATATTACCCGCTTTAACCGAAGAGATAAAAAAAATAAAATCATAGGAACGAGGAAAAAGTGCAAAAGGTACAATGTGAAATATTGGGATTATCGTCCAGTCCGTCCACAGGCGGAGCCTATGCAATCTTGTTAAAGGAAACAGGAGCAAACAGAAGACTTCCAATTATAATCGGGGCCTTTGAAGCACAGGCTATAGCTTTAGAAATTGAAGGCATAAAACCGCCAAGACCTTTAACTCATGATCTCCTAAAGCAAATGATTGATAATCTCGGGGCAACCATAATAGAAATAATAGTAGATGAATTAAGAGAAAATACTTTTTACGCAAAAATACTCATAGAAGTATCAGGATTAACAAATGAAGTAGACGCCAGACCGAGTGATGCGATTGCTCTCGCTGTTCGCGCACGTTCACCAATTTATGTAGCCGAATCAGTAATGGAGGCCGCAGCATTTATACCATCAGAGGAGACTGAAGGAGAGGAAGCCCAACCTGAGCAAACCGAACAGCAGGATGTTCCGAAAACCAAGGAAGCCAGGCTAGCAGCTTTACAGGATAAACTTCGAAAAGCTATTGAAACCGAAGAGTATGAAAGGGCGGCAAAAATAAGAGATGATATTCAGAAGCTGACTGGAAATAATTAATTTTCTAAGTTTAAAATCGTTTCCCCGTTAACCAAAAACCTTTTTCCCTATTTTGCATTCAGCACAGTTATCTTTGCTGCAGTAATTACGGAAAAGATCAATCAATCCCTGGTAAAGAACGCTTCTTTTCCATGCATCATTAAGATTTAGTGTTTCCGAAACTTCATTAACCAGGCTGTTTTCACTCTGCTGATAATAGTTCAGATAAACTGAAAGTACTTTTCGCGACAAATCTTTCATATTAAACAAATCAAAATAAACTGAAAAAGCCGGAAGAATGACATTAATAATTATTTCATCTGCTCTTGAAACACCGACAAAATAATTAATATTTATATTTGCCTGCTGATCAAAAGTATAATGATTGTGCCAAAACCCGTCACCTTTTACAATCAGTTTATTTCTTAGTGAATTGATAATTTGCCTGTTACTGCTATAATTTTCAAAGTCTTTTATTATGGAATGAATAAGTTTTCCCCTGATAATTTGACAAAGTATTCTTACTCCGCCTGCTATCCGAACAGTCGGGAAATTATATGGACGTAATTTTCCAAAATTCCATTGAGTTTTGTGGAATACTTTTCCGTCATAATTATTTTTTTCTATTGACCAGAGTTCTACAAGTTTACGCACATACGCAGAAGTTTCTTCATCCGGTATTTCATGGGGCGATGGCAGTAAGCCACTTATGTTAAAAAATATTGATTCAAGAATCTGTAAAAATGATTCATCCCGATTAAACTTTTTAAGTAAACCTATCTCTACACTTGAAGCAAGCCTATGCATAATATCTTTGTTCTTCGAGAAGCCCAATGCTTCGAACATTGATTCATAAATCAGTTGTTCCCAGATTTCAGGATCTGAAAAATCATTAGCGGTGAATTCTCTCTTATAAAAATTATCGTCCGGTTCATAGTTAACAACAGGTTCTTTTAAGTTTATTTCTTTCAGGTAAACCAATTCCTTTAATCTATCAAGTGCTTTATCGCATTTCTGTTTAAATCTTTCAATTCCCAGCTCATAAATAAAATCGAGTTTTTCCTTTTCGCTCATTTCGGAATTTACCTCTGCACATGGCATCTTATTTATTCTGCCGCTTCTTTCTGAGAGAATTGCTTCGTTAATTTTTTCACGGATATTTTGATTTAAAAAAGACTCAAGAGAGAATGACTGAACTTTTCTTCCCTCCTGTGTGTATACAAATGAATCTCTTCGGGAATTACTGAAGACAACATGCAGAATTACACTGTTGTATTTTTTATTTAGATGATGACCGTGGGATTTCCAATCTGAATGTGTTCCGTCTATTTCAACATCGCCAGTATACGTAAGGTTACCAATCTGTATTCTGGCATGCTTAAAATCGGGTCCCCCAGTTTCCTTATTTTCTGTCCCTGTATCAATTATTTTTACAAATTGATCATCTGTTGTGGTAAGCTCACTTACAAAGTCCTGTTTTTTCCAGATTTCATAAAGAAACTTTTCCAGAATTTTATTCTGTTTCATGATCTACCTGTTAGATTGTCTGATCACCACTATTTTTTCTGATTGGGATCTTCTGCTGCCCAGGCGGTAAAAAAAGATAATGTTATTAACCGAATCATCAAGGAAAATATTGCGGAAATTATATTCCCCTGCATTGACCTGGCTGTACATATCTTTCTTTCTCCCATTATTAAAAAGAAAAATATCTGCACCGGAAATTTTTTTGGGAAGCTCAACTGACAAGGCTATTACGGCTGAAGTGGTAAAAACTGTATCGTAACCGGAAATTATCGTGAGTTCTGGAAGCTTTGAATCAACTTTTAACGAGTTGAGCTCATAGATCTCGGGAGTTTGATAATCTTGTTTCCCGGACTCCCCAATGTAGTCTTCCGGAGGTTCTTTCACAGCAGATTCCTGCATTTTTCCCTCTTTTATCCAAGAGGATTGTTTAATGTTAAGAAAACTTACTAATATTAAAATTAATAGTAAAATTATGAAAAGGAATTTCTTCACATATTCAATTCTTTATTAATTTTTTGATTTAAAGTGTTTAATTCTTCAGCAGCAATGTCAGCAAAGTTTCTTTCACTACTTTTATATATGATTCCCCTGCTTACATTAATAATAAAATTTAATCGTCCTGCTTCTCTGAATGAGTTTATTACATCTTCCAAACTTCCGCCTTGTGCACCAACACCGGGTAAAAGAACCGGCAAGTCTTCTATAAGCTTCATATTATTTTTAAGCTCTTCTATTTGAGTTGCCCCGAAAACAATCCCGCAATTATTATCTGTATTCCAAGATTTAATTTTTCCTATGACTTCCTGGTATAAATAATTCCCATTTTCAAGTTTTAATTTTTCAAAGTTTTCAGCACCAGGATTGGATGTAAGAGTAAGAATAAAATTTAATTTGTTTTTGAATTCTATGAATGGTTTCAGTGAGTCTTCGCCCATATAAGGATTAACTGTGGAAGCATCGCAACCAAAATAATTAAAAATAGAATCCGCGTACATTTTAGCTGTATTCCCAATATCGCCCCTTTTAGCATCACCAATAATAAGAATATCCTCAGGGATTACATCAATTGTTTGTTTTAATATTTCAAATCCACGTGCCCCTGAATTTTCATAGAATGCAAAATTTAATTTATATGCTGCTGCAGTTTTGTAAGTCTTTTCAATAATCAGTTTATTAAACTCAATGATCTGATTTGGAGATGATTTTAAGTGAGCAGGAATTTTATTTATATCTGTATCCAGTCCGACACAAATAAATTTTCCTTCGGAATTTTTTCTGGTGAGTTTTTCAGTGGCTTTCATTATCATTTAAAGTTTTTAAACATCATTGATTCAACAGGAAATTCTGTTCGTTCATTATACTTTGCATTTTTCTTTTTATTATATGGAATTTCCACTTCCCCTTTCATTTGAAAATAAATTATCTGGCCAACAGGCATTCCCGCATAAATTCTAACAGGCTGTTTAACGGAAATTTCCAAAGTCCATGTATTACAAAAACCGGCATCTCCTTTACCAGCGGTGGAATGGATATCAATTCCAAGTCTGCCGACACTGGACTTCCCTTCAACAAAAGGAACATAATTGTATGTTTCGGTATACTCTTCTGTAACTCCAAGGTAAAGTTTTGATGGAAGCAGCAGGAAACCTTCATCCGGTATTTCAAATCGGCTTATTTTATTGTGCAGTTTCGCATCAAGTATATCACTATTATAAACAGCAAGCCACTTACCCAGATGAACATCGTAACTGTTGCTACCAAGATTTTCTCTGCTGAAAGGTTCTATTACAATATTCTTATTATTAATTTCGTGCAGGATTTGTTTATCGGAAAGTATCAATCAAGCTCCAATTATTTTAGGTATAATTTTTTCTTGTACGATAAATATTGGCTACAATACCCAGCATAAACATGTTAACCATCAGTGAACTGCCACCGTAACTGACAAATGGCAGCGGTATTCCTATAACAGGCATAATTCCTACTGTCATCCCGATATTTACCATTAAATGAACAAAATAGACAGCAAGTATTCCAATTGAAACAAGGCTCAGGAATTCATCCTTAGCTAATGATGCTATCTTGAGAATTTTTATAAATATAACCAGGAACAACATAAGTGTAATAAAGCTGCCAATGAATCCCAGCTCTTCCCCAATTACACAATAAATAAAATCTGTCCACTGTTCCGGAATAAACTGAAGCTGTGTCTGATTTCCGGCAAGAAATCCTTTTCCCCAAAAGCCTCCGGATCCGATAGCAACTCTTGCCTGGATAGCATTATAACCCGCACCCAGCGGATCAGCCATTGGATCTATAAATGATCTTATTCTGTTTTGCTGATGAGGACTTAAAACATTATAAACATAATCTGCAAAAAATCCCGCTCCAAGATTTAATGCAAAAATAGATCCGCTAAAGAAAATATCCTTTTTAAAAACCAGTAACGCAACTGTTACAAGTATTAAAGCGGCAATAAAATAGTATATTCCGAACAATGATGACAACGCAACAAATCCCGGGCTTAATACGATGAATAATCCGAACAGACTTATTCCTTTCCAGAAAATCATAGTTAAGATTATTCCAATGAATACAAGGGCAGTTCCCATATCCGGCTCCAGCAGTATAAGACCAACAGGTATAAAACCGATAATAAGTGTAATTACAATATCCTTAAATGATTCAATATCAGTATTATTCCGGCTGAGAAATGAAGCCAATACAAGTATGGTTCCTATCTTTGCCATTTCGGATGGCTGAAAACCAACGCTGCCCAAATCAAGCCAGCTTTTGGCTCCTGATATTTGCCTGCCCATAACCAGTACAGCTGCTAATAATGCAAGGGATAATAAATACAAAGGGATTGATATAAGCTTAAACGAATTTATCGGGACAGAGTAAGTAACAAAAAAGACAATAAAGGCTCCAACTCCCCAAATTAATTGTTTATCAAAATTACCTGAAGCCGTTGGATGATGAACCGTTGAACTATAAATTGCCGCAAGACCAATTCCAAATAAAAGCAAACACGGAATAAAAATTCCGAAATCAAATTTATCCTGAAGTTTGTAATCAATTCTCAAAGGATGCGCCTATAATATTCTGATGCAGCTTCTGTTCATACTTTTTCATCTCATCCTGTTTGGTCTTGTCTTTTAAAAGAAATGCTTCAATCATTTTCTTTGCAATAGGGGCAGCGTAAGTTGCACCGAATCCGACATTTTCTACAATGACAGCTACTGCTATCTGCGGATTATCGAAAGGTGCGAATGCAATAAATAAAGCATGATCTTTCCCATGCGGATTCTGAGCAGTTCCGGTTTTTCCGGCAATTTTAATATTATCCATTTTTATATGAGTAGCAGTTCCGGCACCATTTACAACCAGGAACATCCCTTCTTTAACAATATCAAATACTTTTTTATCGATACCAAGGTCTATCTTTTTAAATTTAAAAGGAATAAAATCTTTTGTTTTATTATCCAGGTATCCTTTTACCAGATGAGGTGCATATGTTACGCCATTATTTGCAATTAATGCGGTATACTGAGCGAGTTGAACAGGCGTAACACTAACTTCACCCTGCCCTATTCCAAGGCTGGCCATAATACTTCTTGGCCAGTTCGGACCGTATATTTTTTCATAATATTTTGAATCAGGTATGAATCCTTTTGCTTCATCGCCAATATCTATTCCTGTCCTTTTAGCAAACCCGAACCTGGAAGCATAATCGTACCAGTTATCAAGACCAATTTTATAAATAAGGTTATAAAAAAAAGTATTGCAGGATTTTTCGATAGCATGAACAACGTTTATATTACCGTGTACACCGTGACATTTAAAAAATCTTCCAAAAGTAAATCCACCGCCGCAATAAAAAGTAGTACTGGTAGTAATTAAACCCAAATCAAGTGCTGCAATTGCCTCCATAATTTTAAATGTGGATCCCGGGGGTTTAACTGACATAGTTGCCCTGTTAAAAAGAGGTTTTTCCTTATCAGAATAAAGATTATTCAAATATTCCCTTGAGGTAACATATGAAAACCGGTTAAGATCATAATCCGGGAAACTTCCGAGTGCCAGCACTTCACCTGTCTTTGGTTCAATTGCTACAAAGGCTCCGCGCATCCCTTTGAATGCCTCTTCACCAGCTTTTTGAACATCTGCATCAATAGATAGTACAAGATCATTTCCTTTAATAGAGGGCAGATCAGCACTTCCGTTTTTAAACCTGCCGATTTCCTTTCTGCGCGAATCAACAAGGATGTAGTTATATCCCTTTTCTCCTCTCAGATATTTTTCATAGGTTTTTTCAAGTCCATTGCTGCCCACATAATCACCCGGATCATAATAATCATTATCTTTTTGTAACTGATCCGGTGAAATTTCTTTTGTGTATCCAAACATGTGTGAACCCATAATTCCGGCGGGATAACCTCTCTGCATTTCTACTACATAATCAACACCCGGCAAAAATTCCGAATTCTCTTCAAGCCATGAAACAGTTTTAAAATCTATCCCTCTCTTTATTCTGATCGGGATATATTTAGAGTATGTTCTGTTGTTAAAGAGAATTTTATTAATATAACCGGAATCAACGTCAAGAACATTTTCAAGAATTTTGTTCAGTTTAGTATTGTAATCTGCAGGAGTAATTCGTAGTGTATAGGCAGGAAGATTGCTTACAACTATCTCACCATTCCGATCGAGAAAAACGCCTCTCAAAGGTACCTGTTCAATGGCTTTTATACTATTGCTTGCAGATTTCTCATCATATTCTTCATGATTAACAATCTGCATCTGGAACAATCTAAAAACAAGAAGAGCAAAACAGGCAGCAATAGTGAAGAAGATGACAGACTTTCTTTGGACCGATCCGAAATTTGAAGATCTCAACTAACCCAAACTCCTCTTAGGATAAAAAATAGAAACGATTATACTTATTACGGCTGTGTAAAGTGCCGGAAGTAAAGCCTGTTCAAAAAATAAAACAAAGATACTTTTACTAAGATCAATTGTTGAGAAAAACGAATAAACTATTGAATCAACAAGAGTACAGAGAAGAACTATAAGTGAAAATATATATGATTTAAGATAGACTTCTCTTTTGTTTTCGTTTGAAAAATAACCGGCAATAAATCCAACTACAGTTTTAGAAAGTACTGCACTGCCAAGCAAACTACCGGTAATCATATCAAAAAGAAAACCATAAACAAATCCAAGGATAGTTCCAAATATCTGACCGTGTCTCACCGAATAAAAAACCAGCAGAATTAAAATTAAGTCCGGTATCACTCCATTAATTGCAACAAGTGGTATTACCGTAGTCTGGATTACGAGTATAGGGAAAAACAAAAGAATTGAAAATATATATTGAGAACGCATTTAATTCCGATTATAAAAATTTAGTTCCAGATTATTTTTCTGTTTGCTTTCAACAATTCCAACAACAAAAACATTTTCTACACTGCCGAAATCAACGAAAGGTTTTACTTTTGCTTCATTAAAAATACCAGTTTCAACTTTACTAAGACCTGTAATAACTCCAACCTGAATAGGAACGGGAATAATTGAACTGATTTCTGAAGTTACAATTCTGTCCCCCGCTTCAATATCGTAAGTTTTGGGTACATCTACTATCACAAGATCTTTACCGTTCCATTTCATCACCCCATCAATTCTGCTTCGTTCATCTTTTACAGTAATTTTTAGATCTATATTTTGCAGGGTTCTGGCAATGGCGTAGTCCTGTGAAACTGATATAATTATACCGATTAATCCTTTATCATTTATAACCGGCATTCCGGGTTTAACACTATCTTTAATACCCGCATTTATGGTGATGCTGCCCTGAGATTTAGTTGATAGCTTGGAAACTACAGATGCAGGAATCAAAGGATACTTTACCGAGTCTTTAAGTGCCAGCAGATCTTTCAGTTCATGATTAACTATTCCATATTGCCTGAGCAGGTTTACCTGAAGCATAAGATCTGCATTAACTTTTCTTAACCTGGCATTTTCATCTTTATAATTGGAAATATTAATGATATCGCTTACAACGGAAGTAACAACAGCAAAACTGCCGAATGCAACAGCTCTGGCTTGTCGTACTTTTGGATTTTGATTTTGAGAAAGGATGAATAAACTAATAACAAGAAGTATAACAAGGACAATGTATTCTTTAAAATTTTCCCATAAATTAGAAAAAAATCTAAACATTAATATCTGCGGTTACGAATTAATACTTTTGAATAATGATTTAAATTATCTATTACCTTGCCGGCACCACGAACAACTGCGGTTAAAGGATCCTCCGCTATATGTACAGGAAGATTTGTTTCCATCCTTATGCGTTCATCAAGTCCTTTTAATAATGCACCACCGCCGGTTATCATAACTCCGCGATCCAGAATATCAGCAGATAATTCAGGAGGAGTTCGTTCAAGTGATTGCCTTACAGCATCAACTATTTGAACAACTGCTTCATTCAGCGCTTCTCTTATTTCAACTGAACTAACTTCTGTAGTTTTTGGAATTCCTCCTACTAGGTCTCTGCCTTTAACCTGAATTGTAATTTCTTCTTTCAAAGGTACAGCTGATCCAACTTCACACTTAATTGCTTCTGCGGTTCTTTCACCAATCAGAATGTTATGATTTTTTTTGAAGTACTGCATAATTGCATAATTCATTTCATCGCCTGCTATCCGGATTGATTCTTCATTCACAATTCCTGATAAAGCGATAACTGCTATTTCAGTTGTGCCGCCTCCAATATCTATAATCATATTTCCAACGGGAGCCTCAACATCAATCCCTATTCCTATTGCAGCTGCCATAGGTTCGGCAATCAGATGAACTTCCTTTGCACCGGCATGTTCCGCACTGTCTCTTACTGCTCTTTTTTCAACTTCAGTAACTCCGCTTGGAACAGCAACCACAACTCTTCTGGCAGAAAAAGCACCTGCCCTAACCCTTTTTATAAAAGCCCTGATCATACCTTCAGCAATTTCAAAATCGGCAATCACACCATCTCGCATCGGTCGGGTCACACGGATTTCTTTGTGTTCTCTTCCCTGCATTTCCTTCGCTTTATTTCCAAGGGCAATTATTCTTTTTGTATTTTTATCGAAAGCTACAATAGATGGTTCATTAAGAACAATACCCTTATTCTTTACATAAATAAGTGTGTTGGCAGTACCTAAATCTATTGCAATGTCTGCTGAGAAAAAATCAAATAAACCCATTGTTCCTCTTAATGTTTAAAATGTCTTATTCCGGTAAATACCATGGAAATATTATTTTGATTTGCTGCTTCTATTACTTCGCTATCCCGTATTGAACCACCGGGTTGAATAACTGAAGTAGCTCCGTATTTTATTATTTCAAGAAGTGTATCTGAAAAAGGAAAAAATGCATCAGATGCAGCAACTGTACCTGTTAAATCAAGTCCGTGTTCTTCTGCTTTTAATGAAGCGATCTTTGCCGAATCAAGTCTGGACATCTGGCCGGCTCCAACGCCAAGTGTAGCATTATTTTTTACAAACACTATTGCATTTGATTTTGTATGCTTTGAGACTATCCATGCAAATTTAAGGTCGTTCAATTCTTTGTTATCCGGCTTTTTCTCTGTGACAATTTCAAGTTTGTCTTCATTCAGAGTCTCCCTATCTGAATTCTGAACGATTACACCACCAGGTATATTCTTATAATTAAATTTATCAACCCTGACGGATTTTAACTGTTTCAATAATCTTCTATCTCTTTTCTTCTTGAGAATCTGAATTGCTTCCTCAGTATAAGAAGGAGCACAGATGATCTCAAGAAAAATCTCATTTAATTTTTCAGCAAGTGTAGAATCAACCTCTTCTGTAAAAACAACAATACCGCCAAATGCAGAAACCGGATCACACCTTAACGCTTTTATATATGCCTCTAATACATCTTTGCCTTTAGCTGCTCCTGCAGGATTCTGATGTTTTATAATTACGCAGGTTTTATCCCCAAGTTCTTCAGCAAGTTCAACTGCGGCAAGCAGATCGAGAATATTATTATACGAAAGTTCTTTGCCATGGAAAACATCAAAGTAAGAATGAAAATTACCATATAACGCAGCCTGCTGATGAGGATTCTCCCCGTATCGTAAATCCTTTTCTTTTTCATAATTTACCCTGATGTAAGATGGAGGTAAAGAAAATCTTTCTTCGAGATAATTTGAAATATGGGTATCATAATTAGCAGTATGCGAAAACGCCTCGACAGCAAGTTTGATTTTTGTACCATTGGATACTTCACCCTTTTTTATTTCGCCAAGGAAAGAATCGTACTGAGCCGGATTTGTAAGAACAGAAACAAACTGATAATTCTTTGCAGCAGCTCTTATAAGACTTGGTCCACCGATATCGATATTTTCAATTATATCTTCAAGAGTAGCATCAGGATTTGCAGCAGTCTTAACAAATGGATAAAGATTTACACAAACGATATCGATCGGATGGATGTCATTCTTTTCAGCCTGTTTACTATCTTCCTCATTATCTCTGCGCATTAATATTCCGCCGAATATTTTTGGATGAAGAGTTTTTACCCTGCCATCAAATATTTCAGGAAATCCTGTAATTTCACTTATTTCTGTAACTTTTATTTTTTCTGCTGAAAGTTTCCTGGCAGTATTGCCAGTTGCAAGAATCTCATATCCAAGGTCCACCAGTTCCCTGGCAAATTCTATAATACCTGTTTTATCCGACACACTTAATAAAGCGGACTTTTTCAAATTACTCATGGGTTTTTATTCAGAAATTTCTACTCGATTATTAATTATATGTACTTTTTTCTCTGCAATGCTCTTTATTACCGATGGTAAAATCTGATGTTCAATTTTCAACACTCTTTCAGCTATTTCTTCAGGAGTTTTAACATCTCCAATATCTACACATCTCTGAGCAATTATTGTACCCGTATCATAGGATTCATCAACAAAATGAACCGTTACACCGGAAACTTTTGCTGAGGACTTGTGGACTGCACGATGAACATTCATCCCGTACATTCCTTTTCCTCCGAATGCCGGAAGTAAAGCCGGATGAATATTAATAATCCGTCCTTTAAAATCTTTAATTACATTTTCAGGAATTAGTTTTAGAAAACCAGCAAGAACAATAAGATCGACTTTAAGCTGAGATAATAAATTGGAGAGGTCCTTATAATTTATAAAACCGTCCTTTTCACCAAGAGTAAAAGTAGGGACGGAATATTTTTTTGCAATTGCGAAGGCGCCACACTCAGACTTATCGCTTATTACAGCTTTTATTTCGATCAGGTCTGCTAATTCCCGGGACTGTAATATTGACAGAAGATTTGATCCTCTTCCCGAAACAAAAACAGCTAAATTCAAATCATATTCTTAATTAATATTGGTGAAAATTAGCTAAATAGTGAAAGATTGTCAATCAATATAAATTAGAATGGACTTTAAGGTTAATAGTGTATAATAATCAATTTTTTGTACTATCCGCTTGAAAAACATAAAGTAAATTTTTCAATTTGTTCTGATAATCGTAATTATTTTCTTCATCTGATTTTTCAGCAAACGATTTTACTTCCTCAGTGTTACCAAGCTTTTTATATGCTCTTGCTAAATAATAATAAGAAAAAGGTATAACCCATTTTTCATTTGATGAATTCAGTCCAAGCGCCTGGTTAGCAAGATCAATTGATTCCTGGTAATTACCCATATAAAACGCGGCTTCACTTTTATACAGAAATGCTTCGGCTTTTATTTTCTCAGATTGTATCTGAGGAAGAATGGACTGGAGGGAATCATAAGCTGCTTTATATTTTCCGGCTTCAATCATGTTATAATCGAATATTAAATTAAGTTCTGCAGATGATAAAGTTCTTTTTGCATACATCTCACCTTTTCGTTTTGCATATATGTCATCATCAAGATCCATATTACCATTCTGTGCTTTTTCAAAATACTTTACTGCTTCCTCTCTGTCCCCGGAAGCTTCATAGCATATTGCGAGCCGGTAACTTGCAATTCCGCTGTAGTCATTATTGTTAACCAGACTAAGAAAATGAAGATAATATGTTTTAGCAGAATCCAGCTGATTGTTACGAAAGTTAATATCTCCTTTCAAAAAATATGAGAAAGAAGTGATTTGATTGAATTGCTTGTCTCCAACTTTAATAACCTTCACCAGCAATTTATTAGCTTCTGTTAACTTTCTCTGTTTCATCAGCAGAACTGCATAAGAGTAATTGAAGAGAAGATTCTCAGGATATTTTCTAATAAGTTTTTTCAGAATAGCTGCAGCGGATTCATAATCAATGAGAAAATCCATATCAATCTGGGCAAGATAATATTTCGCTTCAACTTTTGCATACTTTCCTCCCTCCGCCACAGTTTCAAGGTACTTAACTCCGAGATCTTTGTCACCGCTTATACCAACTAGATTTAAAGCCCATTTGAAAGAAGCCGGAATTTGTGCAATCGCAAAATTGTAAAGTCCAAGTCCAAGATATGCATCTGTTCTGGCAGGATTTATTTCAAGAGATTGAGTCAAATAAGTTTCAGATTTTTTCGTAGCCCAGGCAGCATCAAGAAAATTTCCGGCTTTACCAAATGCAATTGCCCTGTAGTTATAATTTGCACCGAGAAAATAAAGAGCCATTTCATTCTTTTCGTTTTTATCCAGAAGAGCATCTCCTTTTTCCAGTGTGAGATCAGAATATTTTTCAAATGAGTCAAGATCATCTTTATTATTGCCTCCAAGGTAATACCACAAATAAATACTCGATTCGAAGTGATATCCACGCGGATCATCGGGGTATTTTTCAATTATTTTTTTAAATGTTTGATCGGCCTGGTCCCAATCGAAATTATAACAGGCATCAAGTCCTTTTAAAATTTGTTTTTCAATCTCCTGCTGACTAAAGAGAAATGAGTTAGATAATAAAAATATGGTTAACGCGACTAGTATAAATTTCATTGAAGACATTTATCGATTTTTTCTGTATGGATGAGAGTTAAGTATTTTCAGATGTAATTGATTTGTTTTCAGAAAAAATCAGTGCGGCTTTAACAAATTCTCTGAATAAAGGATGCGCTTTTGTCGCTCTTGATTTTAATTCTGGATGGAACTGGCAGCCAACAAACCAAGGATGATCAGCTAACTCGATCATCTCAACCAGTTCTCTGTCGGGAGAGAGACCGCTGAATATTAATCCATTCTCTGAAAGTTTCGTCCTGAATTTATTATTCACTTCGTAACGATGTCTGTGTCTTTCTGAAATAAATGATAATTTGTAAGCTTTCATTACCTTGGAGCCGGACAAGAGATTACAGGGGTAGGATCCAAGTCTCATTGTTGCACCCATATTTTTAACATTCTTCTGCTCAGGCATTAAATCAATCACACTATATTTATTTTTTTTGAACTCTGAGCTGTTTGCGGTGGAGATTCCACAGACATTTCTTGCGAATTCAATTACAGCGCATTGCATTCCAAGACAAATTCCAAAGAAAGGAATATTATTTTCACGGGCATATTTTATTGCTTTTATTTTTCCTTCAATACCTCTTTCCCCGAATCCGCCCGGGACCAGGAGTCCGTTCACGCCATCAAGGAGTTTTTCCGGATCTTCATTATCAAATCTTTCTGCGCTTATAGATCTTACAATAACCTTTGCGTTATTTTCTGCACCGGCATGTATAAAAGACTCCATAATACTTTTATAAGCGTCAAGATGTTCAACATATTTTCCGCATAGTGCTATCTCAACAGTCTTCTGCGGATTTTTCACATTACTTACTAATTCTTCCCATTCATCCAGTTTTATTTTTTTATCCGGAAGGTGTAATCTTTTTAAAACTATTTGATCCATTTTTTCTTTGTAGAATACAAGTGGAACTTCATAAATAGAAGTGCAATCGTAAGCTGAGATAACAGATTTAGAATCTACATTGCAGAATAAAGATATTTTGTCCCTTATTTCTTTTGCAAGTTTCTTTTCAGAACGGCATATGAGAAGGTCAGGTTGAATTCCAAGCTCAAGAAGATTTTTAACACTGTGTTGTGTGGGTTTGGTTTTAACTTCGCCTGCAGAAGCTATATAAGGAACAAGAGTAACATGAATGCTCATTGTATTTTTTCTGCCGTACTGCATCATCAACTGGCGCATAGCTTCCATAAATGGAAGACTCTCTATATCACCTACAGTTCCGCCGATTTCGGTAATAATAATATCATATTCACCAAGTTCAGCAAGCTTTACCATTCTATGTTTAATTTCGTCCGTTATGTGTGGAATAACCTGAACAGTTGCCCCCAAATAATCGCCGCGTCGTTCCTTAGTTAAAACCTCATAATAAACTTGTCCTGTTGTGGTATTGTTAGCCTGCGTCATGTTCACATCAAGAAATCTTTCGTAATGTCCAAGATCCAGATCAGTTTCAGCACCATCATCGGTAACATATACTTCACCATGCTGAAAAGGATTCATTGTTCCGGGGTCAACATTTATGTAGGGATCAAATTTTTGAATGGTAACTTTATATCCGCGTTGCTTTAGTAGAAGACCAAGTGAGGAGGCAGTGATACCTTTTCCGAGAGATGAAACAACTCCGCCTGTTACAAAAATAAACTTAACCTTGTTTCTTGAAGCCATATATTTTTTTTGTAATGCAATATAGAAGAACTAAGTTTTATTTACAATTTTTATTTAATAATTATTAAATAAAATATTTTATCGATTATAAGAAATGATTCCGTTTAGAGTCCACAAAAAATAAATATTAATGATTTATTACGATGAAATCCTAAATAGATTCTGCGGATACAAATTAACTTTAATGAACTGTAGTGGGACACAAAATCTAATTTTGTTTTTTGAATCAATTCAGTTATTCTGTTTTAATTTTATATTTATATATCCATTAAGTAATAATTTATTTTTATGAATCCAAAAAGAGTCGTAATAATCGGCGGCGGCTTTGGTGGACTTACTGCCGCCCGTCATTTAAATACTACTGATCTTCAAGTTACTTTAATTGACAGAACTAACTATCATTTATTTCAGCCTCTGTTGTACCAGGTTGCAACGGCAGCCCTTTCTCCTGGTGATATTGCCGTTCCTATTCGTGCAGTATTAAGCAAAAAGGAAAATACAGAAGTAATAATGTCAGAAGTTATTTCTATTGATAAGGGGAAAAAACATATTCAGTTAAAAGATAGACATATTGAATTCGATTATTTAATAGTTGCGCCTGGTTCAAGTCATTCATACTTCGGAAAGAATGAATGGGAGAAATTTGCACCCGGATTAAAAACTTTAAGCGACGCATTATCAATCAGGGAAAGAATTTTAATTTCTTTTGAAAAAGCCGAAATGATTTCCGACCCTGAAGGCAGGGTTAAGTACCTGACATTTGTAATAGTTGGAGGCGGACCAACCGGAGTTGAAATGGCAGGTGCGATTGCAGAAATAGCAAAAAAAACTATGCTGCGAAATTTCAAAAATATTCATCCCGAAGAGGCAAAGGTTATTTTGGTTGAAGGAGCACCGAGAGTTTTGACAGCGTATTCAGAAAAATTATCGGAAAGTGCTAAACAAGCGCTTATAGAACTTGGTGTTAAAGTGATTACTGATAAACTCGTCACAAACATAATTGATAAAGGTGTTCAGCTTAAAGATGAATTTATTGAGACAGAAAATATAATCTGGGCTGCCGGAAATGAAGCTTCTCCCCTTCTAAAATCTCTTTATACAGATTTTGACAAGACAGGAAGAGTTGTTGTTGAAAAAGATTTAAGTATAAAAAATCATCCCGAAATATTTGTAATCGGAGATGCAGCACAGGTTAAAGATGAACATGATGAACTGTTACCGGGAATAGCTCCGGTTGCAATGCAGCAGGCAAAGTACGTTTCAAACCTGATCAACAATAATATTCCACAGGAAAGAAGAAAACCTTTTCACTATTTTGATAAAGGAATGATGGCAACGATAGGTAAAGCCAAAGCCATTGCAAGAATAAGGAAATTGGAATTTACCGGATTTATTGCGTGGTTTCTCTGGTCTTTCATCCACATCTTTTTTCTGATCACATTCAGAAACAGAATTAGAGTTATGGCGGAATGGATCTGGTATTATATTACAGGCAGAAGAGGTGTAAGATTAATTACAAGAAAGCAGAATGATTAATTATTTGATAATAAATTTATGTTGTTTCGTTTGTCGTAAGAATAATTATTGAGAATCAATCATCTTCTATTATTTAAGTTTTTTAGACAATCTAAAACTCCCTGGTGTGAAAATAGTATAATTACCCACTTTTATTTTCGATAATCCCTTACCACTAATTGAATTTTATTTTAGTAAGTTGTGAACAACTTAATAAAGATATTTTTATGAGCTTTAAGTCAGTATCATGGTACTTAATCAAACTTTTATTTTCAGCTTATGTAGGATCTGTTGTTGGTTATTTGGTAAAATCTTTAGTCTCTTCCAAAACAGATTACTTTCTTGATGCTATCTCTCCCGTAATTTTATATAATGAAATTGCCTCAGGAAATGTTATAATTATCTTCTTCGCGATTCTTGGAGCAGTCATCTTTATTATGTTCAAATAATTTCAAACTAAGTCTAATCTTCCTCCTTTATTTAAACTTCAGGACATAATCTTAATAACAATTCAAAAACCTGTTCAGAAAAAATAAAAATATTGCAATGTGATTTTATCAGATATTAAATACCTGTTTAAGAGTAAACCTGAGGGTATCATTTACAGGAATTAATAGAAGCGAAGGTCGGTCAACTTTAAATTCAGTCAGACTAATATTAAAAGATCCGTTAATGATTAATTTATTGCCTGACCAATCAGCGGCTGCATTAATAAGAATATCTTTTGTAACACCATGAAAAGTAAGCTTCCCATATACTTTAAGACTATCCCCGTTTGACTCCACTCCCGTACTTAGAAAAGTTGCATTCGGATCTGAGATAGCATCAATTACCTCCATGGCGTGTGAGTCCCTGTTAGAATTACCTGAATTGAATGATGCTACTGCCACTTTAACCAGAACATTCTTAATCTCCCTGGTTTTGGGGTCCGCATAAATTAAACAAAGAGATTCTCTACTTACTCCTTCAACTTCGTGAAGCGGATGCGTTAATTTATAGGTTATAAAAGATTCATCTTTTACGGCTTCATATTTCTGAGGTTGAGCAGATATAACCGAAGCGGGTATTAATAGACTTAAGATTAAAAATACTATGTAAAGTTTCATTTTGTACGCCTTATTAAAATGTTACTACAATCATTGCCGATGCAAATACTGCCGTTGTTATGTACCCGGCTATCTGGTGATAATGCGCTTTATCAATATTGAAATGTCTTCGTCCACCTATCATTGAGCCAAGTATCGGTGTTAGTATCATGCCTGCAACATGAATCCATGCAAGTGTTTTATGCAGTGTAGTGGTGCTGCTTTCTTCACGTCTTATTAATGGAGGCGGTGAGAGAATTGCCAACAGCCCGGTTAATGAGTAAGAAACGATTGTCGCTGCTACTAATGATTGGTGGATGTCCCCCATCCTCCTGTTTCCATCAATTACGCGCTGACCGAAATAATCAGCGGTGAGCATCAACGCCAGTGTTGCGAAGCCTCCAATCTGGTGAGTTGTTAACATTGTACGCCGGATTTTCAGTTCGTATTCCCTTTCTTGCGGGGAAAGCGGATTAACTAAACCTATCTTTCTTGTTAAACCATTTTCTCCCCAAAGAAAATTTTCCATGAAACTTATATTTTCAGGCAGTAGTTTTGGTTCTGTTTCAGCCATTAATGAATCTACGTTCCCAAATACAGATTCGGTAGAATCAAAATCGTTTTGAGGAATTAAAGATTCTGTTACGTCCGAAGATCTCCTGACTAAATCATTCCTGAAAGCCAGTGATTGAGCAGGTAAAAAGGTTGAGGCTGAAAAGAAAATAATAATTATGACAAACGATTTCATAGGAGTATTTAGAAAGCTTTTTGTATCCGGCTGATAAAATAGAAGAGAACAAAAACATAAAGGGATCTTCATTTTTTCTCCACAAGTTATTTAAAATAAAAAAAGCAACCTTTGAAATAATTGCTATCAGCCCGGATTTTCCTCACACAACAACGGGCTTCTAACAAATTTCTATAAACGTTGCTTTCTTAATTATTGCCGATAAAAATATTTCTAAGTTCAATTATTTCCAATACTTTAAAAGTTATTCTTGATTACCATCACAGTATGGAAAATTAATATCGAATTATCCTGTCAGCTATTCTAAGTCTTAAGCTTTGCTTTTTTTATCACTATGAAAACTACTGCAATTGAAAGAAGTCCGGATGCCAGCACAAGCATTAGTACAAGCAAATCATTTCCCTTAGGAATAAAGCTGTAGCAAGTCTGCAAAACTTTTTCTATCGTGGAAGTCACTTCACCTTTACCTGCCTTTTTTATTGCAAGTTCAAAATTAGAGGGAAGTATTTGAAAATTGCCGCTCTTCTCATATCCCGGATCGAGGTATTGAACTATCTTTCCTGATCTATCTAAAAATATCAGAACACCCTTGTGTAAAAAACCTCCATAGCTCCTTTTAAATTCAAACCCTGCAGCATCAGTCAGAGCATAAATACTGGTACTGTCACCCGTAAGAAAAACCCAGGATGAATCGGGAATCTTTCGATCTGCCATTCCTATCATTGCCCGTTTTTTTCCCGCAGCCATTTCAGGAGTTTCATTCTGATCAATACTAATACTAATAATATTGTAATCTTTTCCGGGTTCATACTTAACCTTGCCAATAACATCCGAAATTTCCAGCATCAGGGGAGTACAAATTCCTGCACACTGGTAATAACAGAAATCAAGCACAGTTGGTTTGTTAACCAGATCTTTTAAAAATACTTTTTTACCATCGGAGTTTGTAAAAACTAAGTTTAAAGGAATTTTCCTGCCCAGGTGATGTACTATTTCTGCCGAATCATAATCAGCATAAGTTGGAGAAATTGAAAAGGAAAGAGTTAGCAGGACGATGAATGCAAAAAATTTAAATACTTCTAAGTTTATTCTCATAATTTATTTATTCGTGCTTATTTTTTATTTATTAAGTACCAATTTGTGGAAATTTAATTAACCTCGGATTTAATTGTTAAGATGATTGAAAATCCGATAAGTTTCAAAAAGTAATTTATTTCAATAATTTTTGCCCGAGTAAATAAACTAAAGCATGATGAACAACTGATATTGAAACCAACGCCCAGCACAAAAACATCTGACCAACAGAAAATAAGGCATATGCCGCCAATCCTGAAATAATAATTTCTTCAGCCAAACGTAAATATTCAGAAATAGTTCCGGCATTCCTGAAGTCAACAATTCCCCAGATGCCGAATAATAAGAGAGGGGCACTGACTCCTAATATAATTTTTGCAGTGAGATTTTTCCCGGCTGTTATCCCCCAGTAAGCAAATGCGGCAACAATTCCGAATTCCATTATTCCTCTCAAAGCAATATTAATATTAGATAATAATTTCAATTCATATTTTCATCTTAATTAAAAATAAAACTCAAGCAAAAAATATTATTTTAGCTTGTACCTGTTTTGGAATCTTTAATATCCGGTTTAATCTTACGGTTCGTCCTGAATTCCCTGTAAATAAATTCAATTAGAAATGACAATCCGAACATAACAACCAGCACCCACATATTTTGGGGTGATGTTTTTATAGTCTGAAAGATTAAAAATCCTAATGCAATTAAACAAAAAATGATTCCTGTAAGCGGAATCCACCAGTTTGAAATGGTTTTTTTGCGCATTCTATAATTCGCAGCATTAACTGCTGCAAATATCAGGAGGAAACCTGCACTACCCATCGTAGAGATTCCGCTGAGATCGAAAAGATTTGCTACAAGCAATGTTAACACCGCCGTAATCAGCAATCCTTCTACGGGTTTATTCCATATTTTATTTTCCAGTCGTGCAGGAAGTTCGCCGTCTTTTGCAATAACAAAACTGACTCTTGCGGCACCATATAAAGTTGCATTTATTGCTGAGCCTGTTGAAAGAACTGCAGCAATAGCAATTAATGTAAAACCAAAATTTCCCATAAAAGGTTTTGCAGCTTCGGCTAGAGCGTAATCTTTAGCATCAATAATTTTTGGTACAGCAAGATTTCCAATGGTAACAATAGCAATAAGCACATAAAGTATTATAACAAACACAACCGCTGAATAATAAGCTCTTGGCAAAGTCTTCTTTGGGTTTTTAACGTTGCCCGCGGTATTGGCAATAAGCTCGAAGCCTTCGTATGCAAGGAAGATAATCATTCCCCCTGCTAACAATTCAAATGAACTGCTCCAGTTTACCGGGTTTAAATTTTGTGTATCAATCGAATTAAATCCTATTGCTACAAATAAAAAAAGTATCAGCAGTTTAACAGCAACAATATATTCTTCTGCTTCACCAACAAACTTAGCCCCGATTACATTCAGACAAGTGAATAAAATAATTGATGCGCTTATTAGTATATGCTTCCAGATTTTATTTCCGCCCGGAATTAAACTTGCCCCGTAACTGCCGAAGGCAAATGAATAAAGTGAAAGCATAACAATGTAGCTTAACCACAAAAGAACATTCATTCCCCCTGTAAATAAACCTCCACCGAATGCCTGGTTTAAAAACTCAACAGTACCTCCCTGGCTGGGGAAAGTTAAAGACAATTTAGTATAAGAATATGAAGTTATTAAAGCGATAATTCCTGCTAAAAAGAATGCGACAGGTGTTCCCCCATGAGCTAATTTTACAGCTAATCCTAGGACTGCAAAAATTCCGCCCCCAACCATTCCCCCGATTCCTATAGCTGTTACAGATAAATATCCAATCTTTCCATCCCCCGTCGATGATTTGCCCAAGAGTTTTCCATGTCAGTTATTATTTTTTGATTGAATTTTTATTTTAATCAAAAACTATTTCTGCAATTGTGACTGAATCAACATTTAGGGTTAACTTATTTCTTATCCTTCCATTCCTTTAGCATATTCGTCATATTATCAAAATCAAACGGTTGATTTTCCAGCTTGGAACCATATTCAATTGCTTTCTCCATTGTGGCTATTGCTTCATTCTGCATGTTCATCTTTGCAAGATACTGTGCTTTAATTCTCTGGTTCCAGTAATTTTCATTTATCAGTTCAGAAGCCTGGATCCATCTGAAACCTTCCTCCAGGTTTATATTATTCTGAAGACAATAAGTTGAAGCAGAATTAAGATCCGCCCAGCTATTTAAATTTCTGGCACTTTCAATAACAAGATTTTGTGTCTCAACTTCTACGTGAAATGAAATTTTCAGTTTCTCCCAACTCAGGTTTACATTTGCACTGTTCTCATCCATATCAGTAATTGTAAACGCCATTCTTTCTGTAAAAGGATTCTCTTCAGGTTTTACTTTAATTCTCAGAGCATCTTTAGAATCATCATAGGTCATCGGATCATCAACTTTAGTATCTTTACTGAAAATAATTTCCCATTCCTCTTTACCGGGAATTGTGTGTAATGCCGTAAGTTCCTGCAGCAAGTTCATTTCCATTTATTTTCACATTTGTACTGAATGTTATTGAAGTAACCTCATTAGCACCGGTTCTCCATATTTTACCATAAGGAACAAGTTCACCCCAGATTGTTCGTCCTTTAACACCCGGACAACTATAATCTATTGTAATTTTTGTAATCCCTACTACCTGGCTTACCGTAGCATCCGGACTTGGCCTTGGAGTGCTGAAATTCTGTGCACTGCTAATCTCAGCAAAAAGAAACATTACAATTATCGTTAAGAAATAAATACGCATAAAACTCCTACAGATTTATTATGATTATTAAATATTTTTTTGTGGAAAAGTTCAGACGATGGAATGAAGATAATTATTGTTTATCTCTAATCCAATTTATTAATAGAGTGGAATGCTGAATCTTAGGGAAAGTATTTATTATTTACCGGATAAAATCATCCTCATTTTCCGGTTATTGTGTAAACTCGGCTATTTGCTGAATAAAAGTCAGATCTTCCGGTACGGCATTGTCTATCCTTAATTGAATAAGTCCTGTACCGGCAGGACCTCCGTAATTTTTAATCCACGCAGTTGCTTCCCCAATTTCATTCAAAGCTAATACTGTCGTTACTTCTTCGGGATCTACTCCACCGAATCCTGTCCACCAGTGGTTTAGTCCGAGCTTTTTTCCATCAGTCGTTGGAAAGCTGCTGTATAATCCGCGCAGTGCATCAGTTACAGTCCCTTTATAGTGAACATCCAGAATTTTTGAAGCCACCGTATAATCGATTGAGACCAATTTATCTGTTTTAGGATCTCTTATATAACCCAGGGGGTTTGTACCTAATACTAAAGCCTTTCCGCCTGAGGATAAATATTTCCTGAACAAATTCTGGTTTGATGAATCTGGAACAACAGAGTTTGGAATTTTATTACTTGCAAATATTACTACACTTGGTTTTTTATCTTTTATTCTTTCGTTAAAATATTCAGCAAGTTCTTTGCTTCCCAGCAATTCATATCCCTGTGATACAAAATAATTTTTTATTGTTACATCAATTCCATTTTTAAACCACTTGTACCCCGACGTATCTTCCCAGAAAACAGCCTTCAATAATCCATTGTTAATCGGTCCCCCGTTTCCGTTTAAAGCATATATATAACCATCATCGCAGCCAAAGCATAGTACATCATCAAACAGAACGGGGGATGAAAGTATCCATTTTCTAAATTTGAACGACCAGTTTTCTTCTCCTGTTTTAAGATCGAGCTGATACAGCTTACCAACACCATCACCAAAATAAAGTTGATTTCCTGAAATTGCGGGAGAACCCCATACAAGGCTGCTGGTATTATACCTCCAGATTTCTTTCCCGGTATAAAGATCAATAGCCTGAACAAAATGACCATCTGACGAACCTGTGTAAACTATTCCGTTCAATATTGCCGGAGTCGAAATTACCCACGAAACTTTATGATCAAATGTCCACAACTCTCTCCCTGTTTCAGCATTCAGTGCATAGAGAAAGCCATCCCTACCTCCAAAGCAAACGATATCATCTTCAACTGCAGGTGATGAGATTACTGCAGACCTGTCAAAAGATTCCTCACCCATATTGTTTTGAGTTACTCCACCTTTGGTATCATACTCCCAAACCAGGGATCCATTTTCTGAATTAAGTGAATAAAAATGACCGTTCACATCACCGAATAAAACTGAATTCTTATAGACTGCAGGAGAAGATCTCACTCTACTGCCGGTAAAATATTTCCAATTAAGCGAACCATTATTTTTATCTATCGAATATAAGTTTCCGTCCCCGCTGCCAAAATAAATTTCATTGTCTGAAACTGCCGGCGATGATAACAGGTAATCGAATGACCACTTGTAAGGCAGATCCGTTCCTGTTTTAAATTTCCAGTTTAAAATACCGCTGACAGCATTCACAGAATAAAGGTAATTATCTGCACTAAGGAAGAATACATTTCCCTTATCATCAATTGCCGGTGAGGAATTTACAGGACCACCGGTTTTAAATTTCCAGTTCAGTTCACCAGTTTTAGAATTCAACGCGTATAAATTATTATCTGTACTTCCAATAAAAACTTCGCCCTTGTAATAGAGCGGAGTTGATCTTACCGCACCATCAGTCCTGAACGACCACGCAAATTCCTTCGGGCTGCCTTTATATCCGGAATCATAGACTCCTGTGTGTGTAGCATTTCCTCTGAACATATAATTCTCTACTGATTGAGGAGAACTTAAAGATGACATAAACACTGCGAGTAGAACTGCAGATAATATTTTCATTTTTGAATTACCTTGATTTATTTCCCGATTAAAATATTTCTTTACCGGAAATATTAAAAGTAAGTGATCATTGATTTCGACCGTTCATAAATTTCATTGCTTTATTTAATTATTGATAGATCTGACTTAAGTTTTACTGCAAACATTTGTATTCACGATAAATACCTTTCAAAATTTTAAGACTCAAAAATTGTTGTCAGAATTAATGTAATAGGCAAAAATTGAAATGATATTTTATCCGGGTGGAGAGGATTATTTTAACAAAATATTTTATTATGTTAAGCAAAAAGCCAGGGTGAAGAGATGAAAATATTATTACTTACCTTCTTATTTTCCTCTGCTGTTTTATTTGCACAAAATCCTGATCCTGCATTCAATCCTATGACTGCTCCCGGGGCAATAGGTATTGACTGGGATTATCTGCATACTCTTTTCTGGGTTAATCCTTCTGGTGTTCAATATAATGAATGCTATTTTAGTTCTGATTCGGTATTAGTTGCCAACCTGGATTCTGCCGCAAGAATTCATAATGGTTATCCTTCAAATGTAAATAGTGAAGTTTCACTAAATTCTTTAGTACAGAATACGCGATATTACTGGCGAATAGTAGAATATAATTCATCAGGCAATTCCCTTTCGCCCTTATTATTACTATTTATCAATTATTATTTTATGTTAATACCGGGAAATAATTTTACAGGAAAAATTTAATTATGGAACAGATGGAATTTTTTACGATCGGGGTCTATGGTTCCACTGCAGATTCATTCTTTAAGAAACTTACCGAAAATAATATCGATACCTTCTGCGATATCCGCCAGCGTCGCGGAGTAAGAGGAGCTGAATATTCATTTGTAAACAGTAAACGCTTGCAGGATAGATTAGCAGAGCTTAATATAAAATATATTCACATAACAGAACTTGCCACACCTGATGCAATAAAGAAAATTCAATATGAAGCTGACAAAAAACAAAATACCGGGCAAAGAAAACGTGAGATACTATCAAGGGAATTTATAGACGCATATACTAAAGTAATTGTAAGTAAATTCGACTTCAGCAATTTTATTAATCAGTTTAAATCAGCAGGTTCTGCGCGAATAGTTTTGTTTTGTGTTGAAAAGAATCCTCTCGCCTGCCATCGGTCTATTGTTGCAGAACACCTGCATGAATTTTACAGTTTTTCAATTAAAGATTTATAAAAGAAGTTGTCCTTTTATTTAAATCTCTTTATAAAATTCGATTAATGACTACAGGACGAAAATATGAATGAAAAAACAGGTACACTCACAGAATTAATTCGTGAGGAATGTGTAAAAGAGTTTATCCGTGCTTATGAGGAAGCAGGAATAAAAGGATTATGCGAAGACGGACGGATTGAATACGCTGTTGATTCTGTAAGGTCTCTCGACTTAAAAAAAATAATCAAGGACATTCAATCTGAAACCTTTGATGCCGATTTAACTAAAGAAAGATAGACCTGATTATTTGAATATTATTTAATCGGTGACCAAATGCAAAACACGTGTGAACATATCAAAAAAATAAAAACCGAACCTGAGCCAAATACTCCTGAAGGCTGTGAGGAATGTTTAAAATCAGGTGACGATTGGGTTCATTTAAGATTATGCCTTATCTGTGGACATGTTGGATGCTGTAATAATTCTAAAAACAAACACGCAACCAGGCATTTCCATGAAACAAATCATGGTGTCATAAAATCTTTTGAACCGGGTGAAAACTGGAAGTGGTGTTACATAGATAAATTATTTATCGACTGAGATGAAAAAGGTGACAGATTTAATTTGGCCTGAACTGCTCATGGAAAATTGAATAGAAACCTACGACCTTCTGTATTTGTCTTCTCAAATAATTTTACCTAACCCGCCCGATTATACAAGTTAAAACTGTGTGTTTCTCCAATTATTACAAGATAGTTGCGGCTAACACATAATAAAATCCTTAAATACTCCATTATTCCGATGGTATAGTTTATGCTTATCTTTAGCCGAATACTTTTTCGAATTTATAAGTTTGTGGGGAGATGTTTAATTCGGATTCAACTGTTTATTCTTTAACCATTAAGAATTTACTTAGCTATTATTTTTCTCATCTATTTAAAAAGATATCCTCACCGGACTATCCTATCCCTTATTTAATACAGAAATCTTCCGGGACATTAATGTTGAACCATCACTTATCAATAACTCTTTCAAATCGTTTTATGCTGAAAATAAGTGGATTGGCCGGCGTGTTGTTCTCACAGCGAGAAAGAATTTATTCACTTTAAATTTAATTGAACGAATATTTCATAAAAACTAATGATCCATTCACTTTAAAAAGAAAAAATAAGATGAAAAAGAAAAACATTTTTTTTAGTTACCCTGTAATTATTCTTGGTATTTTACTGTTTACATTAAACAGCTGTAACAAAAATGAAACTAATACAAATCCTGCAGATATAAACCCTGAACCGGGCACGGGCTGGTCTGTTTTAGGAAATCTTGATATCCCCAATGTTTATGCTATTTATATAGATAAGAATGAAAATCTATTTGCCGCAGGTGCTTTTACCAACAGCAGCGGAAAGCGCTACATCGCAAAATGGGATGGCTCTAACTGGAGTGAGGTAGGTACATTAAATATTAATGGGAATGTCTTCACAATTTGTGGCGATCCTAATGGGAATCTTTATATCGGGGGAGCATTCACTAATAACAACGGAAATACATACGTTCTCAAATGGAACGGAAGCAGCTGGATCGATATAGGCAGCGCACCTTCAAGTGGTTATATACAATCACTCGTGCCGGATGCAGGCGGCAGTATATATATGGCCGCACTCGGACTAAATTTTGACGGGACTATCTTCGGTAATGCGAGTGTCATTAAATGGAATGGAACTGGTTGGTCAAGAATGGGCAGTTTCCTGCATACTTACATCAATACCATTTTCGTAGACGCAGCCGGCAGCATTTATGCAGGCGGCGGCGGTCTCTCAACTGCACCAAACGGAGGATATGTGGCAAAATGGAATGGCAGCGACTGGGACCAGATGGGAGATTTAAATAATTTTGAAGAAGTGTATACACTCTGCACCGATGCTAGTGGAAATCTTTACGCCGGAGGCGGGTTTGATTTTACAAGTGGATTTGTTGTTAAATGGAACGGAAGCGGCTGGTCTGATATGGGTCTGAATGCAAATGATAAAGTTAAAACTATCTGCCGGGATGACGCGGGTAACTTATATGCGGGAGGTAGCTTCTATAATAGCAATAACAAATTTTACGTTGCTAAATGGAACGGAGGCAGCTGGAGTGATCTTGGATTGGATGCATATTCCGGAATAAACAGTCTGGTCTATTCAGGTGGTAAATTATATGCTGCAGGGTTTTTAGAGTTTATCTTAAATAATGGTCATTACATAGCCGTATATAAATAAAGCTTTAATAAATGTGAGGCAGTATTTTATTTCCGGAAATCTTATACCGGGATAATTTTAGGAATGTAGTTAATTTATTCAACTTTTCCTTAATTAACTCCGTCGGTTAATGGAAGTTAAATCCTGCCTTGTATACTCAGGTTATTCTACGTATTAAGTTATGGATATTAATATTTTTGTTTTGTTTTAATAAATGTTCCATCCTGTAATTCTTCAAATGCTTTTCTTAGTTCCGCCTGCGTATTCATCACAATCGGTCCGTACCAGGCAACCGGTTCCTTTAATGGTTTACCGGAAATTAAAAGGAAACGGATTCCTTCTTCTCCTGCCTGAACTGAAACTTCATCTCCGTTATCGAATAAAATCAGCGACCGGTTGTTTGCTTCTACCGGGGGATTTGTATCAAGCCACCCGACACTTTCTGTCGGTACACTTAAAGGACCGGAGGCATTACAGAATTTTCCTGATCCTGCAAAGACATATGCAAAAGCATTATTCCTCGTATCAATCTTTAGTGATTTTCGTTTACCCGCAGGAACAGAAACATCTATATAAACAGGGTTAGCCGCAATCCCATCAACAGGACCTTTCTTCCCCCAGAAATCTCCGCAAATAAGCCTTACATGTGTTCCGTCATCATCTGTCACTTCGGGTATATCCTTGGAATCTATTCCCTGGTAACGGGGAGGCTGTCATCTTTAGTGCTGAAGGTAAGATTTGCCCAGAGTTGAAATCCATGCATCCTCCCTTTCGGATCTCCTTTTGGCATTTCCTGGTGAATAATTCCGCTTCCTGCTGTCATCCACTGAATATCCCCAGATGATATAACTCCTTTATTTCCCATGCTGTCTCCATGTTCAACACTCCCGGCAAGAACATAAGTAATAGTTTCAATACCGCGGTGGGGGTGCCAGGGAAATCCTGCCAGGTAGTCTTCCGGATTTTCATTCCGGAAATCATCGAGGAGAAGGAACGGATCAACTTCAGACGGATCTCCAAAACCAATTGCCCTGCGAAGATTAACACCGGCACCTTCAACAGTAGGCTGGGCTTTTAATATTTTTTTTACCGGTCGGATAGACATAAATACCTCCTGCTATTATCAATAAATTAAATCAATTTTCAATTCAGTTTTTTGATCTGTGATTACATTACCATTATTTATATCTGTACTTAAATTATTCCTGAAATAAATAATTATAACTGATTCGAAGATGGCAAATGATTTAGTAGTCTGGTTGATTCAAATATAAGAATTAACCTGCCTGGCTGAAATACCGGTGAAATATTTTATTATTTTTAATAAAATTTCTGTAGAAAAATACTTTCACCACATCGTTAAAAACAAACCAGGCTAATGCATAACCGGTTACAATCAGTCCCCATTTCCATCCGACAGCCGGTACAAAAATTCCATACACCCCAACGAGTAAACCAAACAATGCCGTAGACAATGATGCAAGTAAAAGTGATTTTGAAGGAAACGGTTTTTTAAAAAACCAGTCGTTTGTTCTTGTATTAAAAATTGTTGCATGCCCGGCAATTATCAGCTTGGTAAAAATAGCTGACTGAATTAATGACTGAGATAAACCGGAATAAGTTTCGAGCAGAAAAAATATTAAGAATGAGGAAATTACTCCCGCAACTCCTAACAGAGTAGAAAGACCAAATAATTCCCTGTTGTTCCACTTAACCGGGAAAGGATCAATTTTAGTGTTATCATATGCTATTGTTATTATAGGAATATCATTTAACAATGCCAGTATAATAATCATAATAGGGGTAACAGGGTAAAAATTAAAAATTAATATCGAGAGAGTCATAAAAAATATAACCCTTATCGTTTCAGCAATCCTGTAAACAGCATAACTGTTCATTCTTTCAAAAATTACACGTGCCTGTTTAATAGCATCAATAATTACTGAAATTCCCGGGGCCATTAAAACAAGATCAGCTGCTGCCCTGGCAGCATCTGTTGCACCTGCAACTGCTATACCCGCATCTGCTTTTTTTAAAGCCGGGGCATCGTTCACTCCGTCCCCCGTCATTCCGACAATATGATTTCCTTTCTGAAGCTGCTCCACAATTGTATATTTATCTTCAGGGAAAACCTGGGCAAATCCTCCGGCTCCTTCAATAATTTTTATCAACTCTGAATCATGCTTTTTACTCTTTTCTTTTCCGGGATTTTCATTTTGAACGGCATTTTCAAATTCTTTGCTAACTTCTTTTGCAAGCTCTTTAATTTTGCTTTCAGGTAATTCAGGATTTATCTGCTGATGAATTGTTCTTGCAAGTATTTCAGTTAGTTTAATAAATTCTGCATTGCTTCCGTTTTTTAATTCATCAGCTTCCAGTACATTTGGGTTTAAACCAAGCTGGGTTGATATCTGTTTTGCAATTGCTACATTATCACCCGTAACCATTTTTACGTTTAACCCAAGTTTATTAGCTTCTGCAATTGTTTCCTTCGCATCATCACGAGGCGGATCGTACAGGGGTATAATGCCGACGAATGTATAATTATCATTTTCCTCCATCCTGACAGCAGTTCCGAGAGTTCGGTAACCTTTATCTGCAAATTCATTAACAGTTTTGGAGATGGTTTCACTATCACTGTTTTTTGATGCCAGTTTTAATATAACCTGCGGTGCACCCTTTGTAATTGTTATCTTCTTACCGTCCCTGACCGCAACTGCTTCCGTTCTTTTATTAACCGGATCAAACGGGGTAAACTTTTCGATTTTATAATTAGCTAATTCTTCATACATATCATTCTTTTTAATATAATCGAAGATTGGCAATTCGATGGGATCATTATTTTCTTCTTTTGATGCCAATGCTGCATATATCATTAAATCCTTAATTTGAAATCCCGGATAAGTAACCGGATCAGCAACCGTCATCTGGTTCTTAGTAAGCGTTCCTGTTTTATCAGAACATAGTATATCTATTCCTGCAAGTTCTTCTATCGATGCAAGCCGGCTGACAATTGCCTGTTTCTTTGAAAGATTTATTGCACCGACAGCCATTGTAACGGTTAATACAGCGGGTAATGCAACCGGGATTGCAGCCACGGTAAGAACAAGAGTAAATCTTAAAATGTTTATCATATCTTCGTGCCGGTACAATGCAGTTAAGATAATCAATACAACCATGGCGAGGGTTGTGAAAATAAGATAATTGCCGACTTTGATTACCATCTTCTGGAAGTGACTCTTCTGTTCTTTCTCGGCTTTTACGACAAGGGATACTGTTTTTCCGAAATAAGTATTTAATCCGGTCAGTGTAACTACAGAAAGCATTTCCCCCTGTTTGGCTACTGAGTTTGCATAAGCAATATCGTTGCTGTGTTTTGTTACAGGCAGAGATTCACCAGTTAACGCCGATTGATCAATTTGTATATACTCACCCTCAATCAATTTTAAATCAGCAGGAAGAATTTCACCTATTTTAATTTTTATAATATCACCCGGGACAAGTTCCTTTGCATCAACTGATTTAAATGTTCCGTTCCTGAGAACAGTAGCCTTCTTAGCAAGTTTCTGTTTTAATACACTTAAAGCGCTGAGGGCTTTACTCTCCTGCCAGAGATCGATAATTGCATTAACAAAAAGAAGAGTGGTAATAATTCCAAAGTCTTCCCACTTCTGAACTGCCGCAGATAAGATGGCGGCAATTTCAATCATCCAGGGAATTGGTCCCCAGAATCTTCTTAATACTCTGTGTAAAAATGTTTCTTCCTTTTCAGGAATTTCATTCAGTCCGTATTTTTTTATTCTTTCAATTACTTCAGAATCGCTTAACCCTTTTTCTTTATTTGTCTTTAATTCTTTTAATACTTCATCGATATTTTTTGATTGGAAATTGTCCTGAACAGTATTTTTCATTTCAGTTAAGCCTCCCTCTTAAAATTATTATCTCATATATTCTTCAAATACAATCACGAAGATTTGATTATACCGGTTATTTATTAATCAATAATTCCGGTTTACTACATGTGATTTATTTATAATTTTAAAATTATAAGCAAAACATTTTGAGTATTGTGTTAATGATCAAAAGAAATATAAGGCGGGTTCACAGTTCTTAATATCCATCGCATTGAGGATATTCCTTGTCAGAACTACGAGAATTATTGCAAACTACCCTTTACGTTCAAACTGTATTAGTTGTTAAAGTTTGTCGATTTTAAAAGTATTGAATAAATCAACAGTAGTTTTATCAATTATGAAAACTAAAAAGCTTTTGTCCTCTATAAACAGGGAAACACCCAGGCCAATTCATTAAATAAATGGTAATTACAAAATAAAAATAATGGCATACTATATGAGTAGTTACTCATATAGTCAATTACTCATACGATTGGAGTTAAAGATGCAAAAGACACAGGAAGAATTAAAAGCAAATATTTTAAGCGCACTTGCCCACCCTAACAGGATTCGCATCATCGAATTTTTAAAGAACGGAGTTAAATGCAATTGTGAGATTGCACCTGTGTTAGAACTTGAGCAGTCAAATCTCTCAAGACATATGAAGATTCTTGTACAGGAAGGTATTGTCATGTCCTGGAAGGATGGTCTGCGCGTTAATTATAAGATAACCGATGATAGAATAATTGACATAATAAACACTGCAGGTAGTGTTGCACGTAAAGAAGCACAAAAAAGAATTAAAATTCTTGATAAAGTCTAAAATAAGATGGGAGAAATAAAATGAAGATTAAAGTACTTGGACCGGGCTGCATGAACTGCCAGACTCTTGAAAAAAGAACAAAAGCAGCAGTAAAGAATATGAATGTTGAAGCTGAAATTGAAAAAGTAACTGACATGCAGCAAATCACATCCTATGGTATTATGCTTACTCCGGGTCTGATAGTGGATGATAAAATTGTAGTTCAGGGGAAAGTTCCCACAGTTGAACAGATTCAGGATATTCTGAAACAGCATCAATCCAATTAAACCGGAACACACATTTATGAACTGGAAAGAACAATATAAACCGTTTTTATGGATCGCCGGATTCTTTCTCTTTGCATACTATATGCCGATAGGAAATGAATCATTTAATAAATCAATAGTTGAAGCTTTTGCTCTTGCAAAATGGTACGCTCAGGAACACGTTCTTCTCTGCCTTGTGCCTGCTTTTTTTATCGCGGGAGTTATTGCGGTTTTTATCAGCCAGGCAGCGGTAATAAAATATTTTGGAGCAAATGCTGTAAAATGGAAAGCATATCTTGTTGCTTCAGTTTCAGGAACTATACTTGCTGTTTGTTCCTGTACTGTACTTCCTCTCTTCTCATCAATTCACAAACGCGGCGCGGGTTTAGGACCCGGTATTGCTTTCCTTTATTCCGGTCCCGCAATAAATATACTTGCAATTATTTTAACAGCACGCGTACTGGGAATTGAGCTTGGTATTGCAAGAGTCATCGGGGCGGTATCATTCAGCGTTATTATCGGACTGATAATGGCATTCATTTACAGGAAAGAAGAAAAGGAAAAAGCTAATAACCAATTAGCTTTGCCCGAAGTTGAAGAAACCCGTCCCCTTTGGCAGACGGCACTTCACTTTTTTATTCTTGTTGCGATTCTTGTTTTTGTGAATTGGGGAAAGCCGGATACCTCTGAAGGTTTCTGGTTTCTGCTTTTTGCAAACAAGTGGTTTATAACTTCAGTCTTCGGAATAGGTTTTGCGCTTTCTATGGTTTACATCATCAAGGTAAAGAAAATTTTCGTACTGAGCGGGACAATAGCAGTAATCATTGCGGCAGTTATTTTTTATAATAATCCTGTTATTCCTTTTGTCATTGCAGTAGTTGCTACTACACTTGCACTAACCTTTTCAAAAGATGAACCAAATCAATGGCTCGGTGAGACGTGGGGATTTACAAAACAGATTATGCCTTTACTCGGTGCAGGTGTTCTGGTTGCAGGATTTTTACTTGGTTCTAATAATGGTAACGGCGGAATAATACCAAATGAATGGATATCGGCACTCGTCGGCGGTAATTCAGTTTTCTCAAATTTCTTTGCATCGATAACCGGTGCATTTATGTATTTCGCAACTTTAACTGAAATTCCTATTCTACAGGGACTGATACACAGCGGAATGGGTAAAGGTCCGGCACTTGCATTACTTCTTGCAGGACCTGCGTTATCACTTCCCAATATGCTTGTTATCCGCAGTGTAATCGGAACCCAAAAGACACTTGTTTACGTTAGTCTTGTAGTGGTTATGGCTACAGTAAGCGGGTTGATGTACGGATCAATTTTTTAAGAAAGAAAATTTATGAACATAAAAACGGTGGTTGCAGTTATCAGTTTATTCTGTTTTTCAGCCTTTGTGTCGGCACAGGTTCCACAGCAGATTGAAAAGACTGCTTCTGGTATTATCATTTCACTTTCACAGGATAATACCTTATCCGGATCAGAATTTGATTTGCTTGATTCAATTCTCAATACGCCTGCGAATGAGAATGATCTGCAAAATAAATACTTAGCCACAAAAGCATCATTCGATAGTCTGAAAGAACAACTGGCAGGAATGGAAGCACAGTTGAATAATATTTCCAGAGATTCCTCTCTTGTTTTATTTAACCAATTTTACCTGCATTTCAGTGCTACTTTTTACAATTACTTTAAGGATAAAATCTTCTCTTCACCTAAAACTAAAATTATTTTCTTCAGTGCTTCGGTTTCGTGCCCCTGCACGCTTGAGATGTGTAAAAACCAGTTAGTTGATATTCTGAAATTCAGAAGAGATAATGGTGATAAATATGATTTCTGGGTTATCGATTCCTACTGGAATAATGATCTTCAAATAAAATATGATACTTTCTTTGCCCCTTCAGTTCTTGTACTTAACAGTAATAACGAAATAATTCACAAAATTGAATACGATGAAAAGATGATAAATAATTTAACAGATTTTTTAACAGCAAATAATTAAGCGGGAGAAAAATAAAATGATAGTAAAAATTCTTGGAACCGGTTGTAAAAAATGTCAGACACTCGAAGCTAAAGTGAGGGCTCTGATTGCCTTAAATAATATTGATGCCAATGTTGAAAAGGTTACGGATATAAATGAAATGGTGCGATACGGTATAATGATGACGCCGGGTTTAGTTATAAATGAAGAGATTAAGAGTTTTGGAGTAATACCTAAAGACGATCAATTACTTAACTGGTTAAGAGGGTAAAAAATGAAAAGTATTTATCTTTTATTATTGTTTCTTGTTCTTGCTGTATCGCTTACATCTTACCCTCAAAAGAAAACAGACGCTAAACCCGAGGTAACATTCATTGAACTGGGTTCTGTTAATTGCATTCCTTGCAAAATGATGCAGCCTGTTATGAAATCTGTTGAGGAGAAATACGGAACTCAGGTAAAAGTTATTTTTTACGATGTATGGAAAACAGACCAGAAAAAATATGCACACCAATATGGAATTAAGCTGATTCCTACACAGGTTTTCCTTGATAAAAATGGTAAAGAATTTTTCAGGCACGAAGGTTTCTATCCTGAAGCAGAAATAGATAAGCTTCTTAAGACAAAAGGGTTGTCCCCGGTTAACAAAGAAGGCTGATATGTTTGAAGGAATTTTTACAGCACTATATGAGGCAATGACGGGCACAGTATGGCTGGCTGTTGCGGCTTCTTTCGGCTGGGGTGTTTTAAGTATTCTGCTCTCCCCGTGTCATCTTTCCAGTATTCCCCTTGTTGTCGGATTTATCAGTTCGCAGGGAAAAATAACAGTTAAACGAACATTTAATATTTCCCTCCTGTTCTCATTAGGTATTCTTATAACTATCGCAGCTATCGGAATAATTACTGCATCCCTCGGAAGATTAATGGGAGACATTGGTGTTTATGGAAATTACCTGGTAGCCATTATCTTTTTTATTGTGGGTTTGTATTTGCTGGATATTATTAAAATTGACTGGAACAGCATTGGATTGAAACAAACAAGGACTAAAGGCTTATTAGCTGCATTAATACTGGGACTATTATTTGGATTAGCTTTAGGTCCGTGCACTTTTGCGTATATGGCACCTGTCCTGGGAATAGTTTTTCAAACCGCACAAACAAATTATTTGTTGGCTGTAATATTTCTTTTAGCCTTCGGAACCGGGCATTGTTCTGTTATTGTAGGAGCAGGTACATTAACCGGTAAAGTGCAAAAGTATCTTGACTGGTCCGAGGGATCAAAAACAATTTCGATAATTAAAAAAGTCTGCGGTGTACTGGTAATACTCGGTGGCGTTTATATGATTGCCACGGCTGTTTAATATTTTTTAATTCGGTTTTAATTTAGAGCATTAACTAATTGCTAGCTGATCTTTAAATACCGACACCATCTCTCTAAGTCTCCCCTGTCCCATTTTCTTATCTATAAAAATTTACTCCGGGCTGCCACACATTTCATCAATCAATTCCTGAAACCACTAAAAATAATTATTCAGGTCTATGGAAATAAATTTTATTATTTCATATAAGACTTTCAACGGCAGTTAGAAAACAATTCGAAAAGGGAAATCCTTACTAATAATATCTTAAAAAGTGATCCCCTTTTTTAATATCGATTTTTGATAAAATTATGCTGATCATTGCTTGCACAGTTCAAAATTTACTTGACAAAAGTTCCATTCTTTTTTAGTTTACAATTAATCAATGGTAGGATGCCGATCCTGTTGCGCGACTAATTAATTGGGGTTCAACACAGTTTCAGGTTGCAATTAGAAGAATTGCCGTTCAAAGCTGGCTTAACTTTTTAGAAATATTTCAGAACTGTTGGCCTAATTAAGATGAACAAACTTAAACACTGATAGACAAAATAAAAATAATTGACGTATAGCTTGATAAATTATTCTCCAAAAATATCTCGACAAAATAAACCTGTTCAACAGGCAAACTAAAAACATATTTTAATTTCTTTTTTAAATTTTGCCCAGCAGGCAATTAAATTAATATTCAAAGGCGAATTTTTCACTAACCTAATGGGAGTTAGTTATGATACTTTTTACTGTTTTGTTTGTGCTGATCTTGTCTGTTATTCCTTTAAAAGCACAATGGTCAAACGACCCTAATGTTAACAACGCCATTTGTACAGCTGCAAACGATCAGTCCTCACCCCAGATCGTAAACGACGGTGCAGGTGGTGCGATTATTACATGGTATGATTTGCGTAGCTATCCTCCTCTTAGCTACGATATCTATGCACAGCGTATTAGCAGCGCAGGGGTTGTACAGTGGACTGCTGATGGCGTTATTATTTGTTCAGCTAATAACGTTCAGCCATCGCCCACATATCCCACTATCGCGAGTGATGGTGCGGGAGGTGCAATTATTACATGGGAAGACTACCGCAGCGGCTCGAGTAGTGAGTCTGATATCTATGCACAGCGCATTGGCAGCAATGGCGTCGTACAGTGGGATGCAAACGGCGTTCCCATCTGTACATTTTCACACAATCAGATTCGTCCCCAAATTGTGAGTGATGGTTCGGGAGGTGCAATTATTACATGGGCGGATTTGCGCAACGGTAATGATTATGATATCTACGCACAACGCATTAACAGCTCTGGTGTCACCCAATGGTCCGTAGTCGGAGGAGTTCCCATTTGTGTAGTTACCGATAATCAAAGTAATCCTAAAATAGCGGGTGATGGTGCAGGCGGTGCCATAATTACCTGGGAGGATAGACGTAACAATAATTATGATATCTACGCCCAATATATTGAAAATACGGGCATAGTACATATGACTACAAACGGCGTTGCGGTCTGTTCAGCAGCACAAAATCAACTTTATCCCAACATAGTGAGAGACGATTTAGGGGGTGCCATTATTACCTGGGAAGATTTGCGTAACAGTACTGATTATAACATCTACGCCCAGCATATCGATGTGTTAGGCAATGTGTATTGGGGAGCCGACGGCACTGCGATCTGTTCGGCAGCAAACAATCAACTTTATCCCACCCTCGTGAGTGATGGTTCAGGAGGCGCTATTATTACGTGGGAAGATATTCGTAATAGCACTAATTATAAAACCTACGCCCAACATATCGATATTTTTGGCACTGTATCTTGGGGAACTGACGGTACTGCTATTTGTTCGGCAGCTAACAATCAACTTATTCCCACCCTTGTGAGTAATGGTGCAGGAGGTGCAATTATCACGTGGGATGATGACCGTAACACCAATAATTATGACATCTATGCCCAGGACATCAACAGCGCAGGGGCCGTGCAGTGGACTACAGACGGTACTGCTGTCTGTACGGTTGGGGGTACACAAAATTATCCCACCCTCACGAGTGATGGTGCAGGGGGTGCAATTATTACCTGGGAAGATAATCGTAATGGGAATATTGATATTTATGCATCAAGAGTGTTCTCAGATGGCTTACTTCCCATAACTCTCTCTTCTTTCACCGCGCAAATAGATCTATCTGTGATGAGAGTGATGCTTAGTTGGAAAACAGCAACGGAAGTGAATGACTACGGATTTGAAGTTGAACTTTACAAACAAAATACGAAGCGTTGGAAAATTGACGGATTTGTAAAAGGAGCAGGCAACAGCAATTCCCCCAAGGTATATAAATTTGCAGAAAGAGTTCCCGTTGGCGGCAATAAATTTATTTACAGGCTCAAGCAAATCGATAATGACGGCGGCTTCAGTTATTCAGACAAAGTCGAAGTAGATTACAACCCGAAGGAATGCACATTATTTCAGAACTATCCGAATCCTTTTAACCCCTCAACAAAGATCAGCTATGATATTCCTGAAACAGAGCCTATAAGTCTGAAAGTATACAATGCTCTTGGAAAACTGGTTGCAACTCTTGTGGGCGGAATTGAAAAAGCGGGAAGTCATTTAGTAACATTTAATGCGGCAAACCTTCCGAGCGGGATTTATTTCTACAGAATGCATGCAGGAACTTATATAAAAACACAGAAAATGATTTTACTAAAATAGCTGTCAAGATCTTAGTTTCGTATAACGCCTTTGGTATCACGGTATTCTCAACATTTCCAGGTAACTTCTTTTAGTGCTTCTCAGTGTCCTCGTGTCTTAGTGATAAAACATAGCTGCGTTGATCATTTTTATCTGTGTCGTCAGTGTTCTATTGCCCTATCTGTTTCATCAGCTCATCAACAGCTTTCTTAAGCTGTGCATCAGTACCTTTTGCACGGTAGTCCGGAGCATTCTCAACCACAAAATCAGGAGTAGCGGCTTCGTCTTCCATATCGTTATTTGTCTTCTTTATATACCAGCCTCTGCCGGGCAGCCGAACAAATGTACCATCAACCATACTTCTTCCGCCTGTGGATATAACAGCACCGAAAGTTGGTTTACCAACGAGTTTCCCGATTCCCAATGTCTGGTAAGCGTGAGAGAAAATTTCTGCATTTGAATAACTGTTCTCATTGCACATAGCAATACTTGGTTTTATCCACGCTGTGTAAGGAAGCCTTTCACCGAGCGGATAATAACCTGAAAACTTAAGATGATCTTTTGCGAGGTTGTCTGCAGCACCTCTCGGTATTGTGTACGCGTGCTGTTTGTAATTAAGGACAAGCATAAGATAATCCGTTGTCCAGCCGCCGCCGTTGTAGCGTACATCAACAACAATTGCATCTTTGCCGTTACCCGTTGCCTGTAGTTCTCTTTCAAATTCCTCAAAACTTTCCCAGCCCATTGCTCTTATATGAATATAGCCGATCCTTCCTTTTGAATATTCATCTGTTAATTTTTTCCTGTCCTGCACCCACTCATTGTACAGAAGATCTTTTATATCTTTTACCGGACGTATTATTACTTCTCTTGTTTTACCTTCTTTTGATTTAACCTCAAGCAGAACTCTTTCATCTGCTGTGTTTACAAATTTTGAATAGAAATTAATATTTCCGCCGACATCTTCCCCATTTACTTGTGTAATAACATCACCGGCTTCAAGTTTGCTTTCTGTTTTATCTGCAGGACTTTCGGGAATAACACGTTCAACAAGAATTCCGCCGTCTGCTGCATTTCCTATTTCTATACCCAGTAAGCCTGTAACTTCTTTCTGTGTTTCCTCACGGTCGCTTCCGTACATTCCCATATGGCTTGCGTTTATCTGCCCCAGCATAAAGTTGAACATATACCTGAAGTCGCGGCTTGTTGAAGCAGCCATTACCCAGGGTTTGTACTTCGCTTTAATTGCATTCCAGTCGTGACCATTAAAACCGGGATCATAAAAACCGTCTCTTATCATTCTCCACGATTCCTCAAAGATCTGTTCTTTTTCTTTTGAAAAATCTATCTGCATCTTTGCTGCATAAGAAAGACCTTCCTCTTTCTTTTTATCGAGATCAACTTTTGAAAGTTTACCTTCACCTTTAAACAAATATATATTTTTTACATTCTTATCCGGGAGCAAAGAAGAATATGCATCGCTTCCTTTTATAATTGATTCAAAATCTTTTCCGTCCCACTTAATGCTGTAAAGTGAATAATCAAGTTTCTTTCCTTTACCCGATGAATAAGGAGCAGTAAAGTAAAATGTTTCACCATCTGCAGAGATAATTACATTTCTTTCATCGCCGGGCATTGAAGTAACCTGGACTAATCTTTTATAAATATCAGGGAAATCTATTTCAACTTCTTTTACTTTGGCTGAGTCTTTATCTTTTTTCTTATCCTTTTTCTCTTCTTTCGGTTTTTCAAACTCGTCCCAGTCCTGCTGAGTTTTTTCCCAATCGGCTTTCTTCAGCCAAACAAACCACACATCCGCACTGTTATTATTCCTGTCTGAAATAAATCCAAGTTTCGAACCATCAGGACTCCAGAAAGGCTGCCCGTCGTGCCTTGGATGCATACTTACATTTACTGCTTCGTGCGAGTTATCTGCAGCCTGTATAAAAATTTCATCATTGAAATAAAGATCGGACTTTGAATAGGCAAGCCATTTTGAATCGGGACTCCAGGCTAAATCCACCGGACCGGCCCAGTCATCGGATAATATTTTTTCATCGGAAAGCTTTCCGTCTTTATCAATCATTGTTGTAATAAGCTGACCGTTGCCGCGAAGGTAAGCTATCATCTTTCCGTCGGGCGAAATTGCTAATTCCGATTCATCTTTATCTGTGTTTGTAATTCTATCAATTTTATGTTTTAAGCTTTTAAATATGTTCGTTTCTTTTTTATCGGAAGAAGAAACAGCATAAATATCAAACTCGCCTGCTTCATCAGAAGTAAAAACAATAACGGAATCATTTACCCATTGCGGGTTTTCCTCTCTCGCAGGACTTTTGGTAAGGTTAACAGTAAGACTTTTATCTTTATCATTTTCTGTTACAAAAATATCTCCGCGCACTGCAAGAGCAATATATTTTCCGTTTGGTGAAAGTGAAAACTCCGATGCTTTTGAAGTGAGAGTTTTCCATTCATAAGGATCGAGTTTGTAATCGGATGCAACATCAATTGAAAGCTTGTTTAAGTTTGTTCCGTCTGAGTTAACTGTGTAGAGGTTCATATCTTTTTCAAGAACAAGCCTGTTTCCATTGCTGCTTACACTGAAATTACGCACGCCGTCATCTGTAAAAGTGGTTACCGCGCTTTCGGTTAATTTCTCACCGTTGGCACCGAGAGATATTTTATGAACATTGTATTTTCCGCTTGAAGAGCTGATGTAGTAAAGAGTACGTTCGCCTCCCCATTCGGGTGAGTAATCGTTGCCGGCAAAATCTGTAAGCTGAATATATTTTTTGTCTTGTGTGTCGTACAGCCAGATATCCCTGTTTGCAGAGCCGCGGTATTCTTCGCGGGGAATACGGCAGTCTCCTTTTGTGAATGCAATAAATCTTCCGTCGGGAGATTCTGCAGGATCGTAGCCGAGTGCATCGAGCGCTCTTTCTGGAGTTCCGCCGTTTGGTGATGCCGTATAAATTTCAGGAGACCATTCTACCGAGTTATAATTTCTCCGTGTAGTAAAATATATTTTCCCGCTTCTGCTCCAGCTTGCAATGTCATCGCCGGTTGAGTGGTAAGTAAGTCTTAAAGGAACTCCGCCGGCAGCATCCGCAACATAAATATCTGAGTTGCCGAACCTGTCACTGTTAAAAGCAATTTTATTTCCGTCCGGGCTCCACACACTATTAGTTTCTATTCCTTCGTGCTCGGTTATCCTGTCTGCTTTGCCGCCGGAAGATGAAACAGTCCATATATCTCCCTGGTATGAAAAAGCAATCTTTGAGCCGTCATTATTAATTGAAGGATACAGAAGCAGAGGCTGGTTCTGCGGAAATGCGATTGAAGAAAATAAAATAAGAACAGTGAAAAAGGCTAATGGTTTTAACATCATTAACTCCCGGTGTTTATGAGCGAATGAAAAATATTGTATTGTCATCCTGAACCTGCCTGCCGCAGGCAGGCTCGTTTCAGGATCTTCCGAACATTGTCATTCCAATATCTATTGGCTTACAAATATAAAATTATTGATTAAAAATTGCGGAGTATAAAATGATGAACGGTAATAAAATATTTTAAGTAAAAAGAAACTTGATCTCCATTTGCCATGACTATTATTTAATTCAAATGTTGCTTACCTGCTGTCCACAATTACAAAAGTGATATCATCCTGCTGCGGAGTTTTTTTATCCTGCCATAATTTTAATTCACTCAAAAATACTTTCCCTAACTCATCTGCAGCAAGATTTTTGTTACTACTAATTAACTCATCTAAACGTTTATTTCCAAATTCATCTCCTGCAGCATTCCTGGTTTCAGTAAGACCATCTGTATAAAGCAGGAAGCGGTCATTCTTGTTGAATGTAAACCCACGCACAGGATATTCTGTCTCTGTTGAAACTCCAAAAAGCAAACCATTGCTTTCGACCGACTCAAGCTTTCCAGCAGAAGAATTCCAGTAAAGTAATGGCGGATGACCTGCTGCTGCATATCTGGCTAAATATTTTTCTGAATCAATATAAAGATAAGCGGCAGTTACAAACTGTCCGTGAAGCTGGCTGCCAAGTATTTTACCAAGCTGACTCAGTACTTCACCCGGATATTTTGCAGCATCTATAACCGACTGCATTGCAATTTTTATCATCGAGGCAATTAAAGCTGCAGGAACCCCATGACCCGAAACATCAGCAATAAGAAAACCGGCTTCGTGTGGACTGATCTCAATAAAATCATAAAAATCACCTGCCACTGAAGTCATCGGGTAATAAGCAGCAGCTATATTTAATCCTTTTATCTCAGGTACATTAGCGGGAAGAATTGAAGTCTGTATCTGCCGGGCGGTCTCCATTTCATTTTCAATTGTAATCAGTTTTCGTTCATTAGTAAAGATTATGTTTGCTGCAGTGTAAGCCAGCGCTAAAAGTAAAACCGCAAAACCAAACCAGCCGGTAAATGGATAAGTCTCGTAACCAACGAGTCCTGATAAATTTGTGTACAGTGCTTCAACTATAAAAATAATTGTACCAACAGCCAGCACACCGCGGTTGGGAAGAACAAGGTACTTATCCGCTAATGATTTTACCGAAAGAACACCTACTAGAAATATCAGGGTTGCTGCTGCCAAAAGACTATTGGGAAGTATAAAAGCTTGTGAATTACCTGTAATAAAAAACCAGGCGATACCCAGAACAGCGATGACCAATGCAGCAATGATCATAACTATAATTATTGTGCGGACTTTTTCCCTGGTTAAATACACCCACGTGAGCAAAGCAAAAACCAGTATCATATAACTTATTATTACATCTGCTGCTGGAATAATGCTTTGAATGAACTGGGGAAAGAATATATTAACTGCTTCCGATTCAATTAATAACCTTAACCCGTAAGCCCCGCTCCACGCTGCAAGCCATATTAATATCCTGATGTCTCTCCCGCGTCGCAGCAATGCAATAGAAACAGATACCAGTCCGACCAGTAAAAAGAATGTGCCGAAGATAATTTCCCCGAGCTGCTGACTTAGTTGACTAATGTTCTGCATTTCATTTTGCATTTGTTAAGACTATTGTTTTCCCTGTTTTATAAGCAGGTTTAAATGCTGCAACACTGTTTTTAATATTTAAACTAATTTACTAAAAATCCGGATGTACTATCTTAGCCAATGGGTCAAATAAAAATTGCGGAGTATAAAATGATGAACGGCGGGATAATAGTTTGGATGTAAAGATGAGATTCTCTTTCAGCAGTGCAGCGCGGGTTCACATCCCCGGCTGCACTGAGATCTGTCGGTTTTGACTTATACGCTTTTATTAAACCTTGTTCAGAATAGTTGCAACCGGCGCACTGATTACACCGGCTTTCTGAATATCTGCCTGCCTTGCGGGATCGTTCATCATTTTATCAAATACTTCCGGACCGGGAGCTTCAAAGATCATTGTTACATCATTAGGATTTTTAAGCGATGTGTAAAGCCCGTTAAGTTTAACTCCTGCTTTTGCACGGTTGGGCTCATCTGTGTCAAAGACCTTTTTCCATTCTTTAAAGTTTTTAACTTCGTGCTGAACAATTACTGTAACCATTTCTTAACCTTTCATATATTTATACATTAATTAAACGTGATGATACCACGCCGTTTACTAAGTTATATCCAATCCCGACATTATAAAATTTGTTACCGCGACGATTAATAAACACTAATTTTTTTTAGACCACGGCGGTACAATGTGGTTTGTCCTTGCATAAGCAATGGACTGACCAAGGTGCTCGTGCGGATGAGTTGCCGTAAGCATTAATATTTGTGCTTTTGTAAATTTTCCGAACGGCAGCTCTACTGATGTATCGAAGTCGGTGGCGGTGTAGTTTGAAAGAAAATTTGCGGCATCGGCATAAGATTTTTTCAAAAAGGTCATTATTTCCGCTTTATCTGTCATTGTTTTTTCAAGGTCCTGGTTTTCAGTACCGGGTATTAATTGTTTCGGCATAGGCAAGCCCAGGTAAGAAAGAAAAAAATAATTACTCATTGCAAGATGAACATAAACTTCACTGACTGACCTGACTCCCTCTTCAGGTCTCCAGCTGTAATCTTCTGAAGGCATAGCATCAGCAAGCTGAATAACTTTATCGAATGTCTCCTTCAGATCATCAGAAACTAATTTAACTAATGAATATGACGGGCTGCTGTCCGCTTTACCTGTCATATCCTGTGCGGACAATTTGAACACTAACGGACTGCAGAGCAAAAGCACAAATAGCACCAGAGTAAACCGCGGCATATATCCTCCTAAAAATTACGGAGCAATTATTATTGAAAGTTTATTATGGAATTGTTTGTATAACGGAGAAAAAAATAGTAAAACGTTTGTTACTCTGCAACTATTCACCAATGATTATTTTTATAAGTTATCAATTTTTTACCGGTATATGCTTTAGCGCACTTGCTGTTTGTTCACAAAAGAATAGTTGTAATATTATAAAAAAATGATGAGTTGGGGTAAGCAGTTTGAAAAGACAATACCACTATAATTGTATATAATTACCAATGTAGTAAGTAGACAGGAGCAAGAGCTGCCAGCACGGCTAATACCTGCAGTGCAAGTATTGCAACAGAGTGTTTGGGTGACTGCGGTATCCAACGGATTGCGAAATATACAATAAACGGAATTTGCAGAGCCATTAGCAACTGCCATAGATGAGCAGCAGCGCCTTCGTCTGCCTGCGGTGCAGTACCATTTAGAACTATGTGAATAAAAATAACTGCCAAAGCAGCAAGCGACATTGCTACAGGAAGAAAAGCACTGGGTTTCTTTATCATAACCGGGATACTCATATCTCTTTTACTTTTTATTATTTAATAAAGCTGTATATGTCTTTGTATTCATCTGCCAGGTTGAATTCTCTGGTAATAATATTAACGTAATTATTTATATTAAAAAAGTCTTTATACCGGTACAAATAAACAAACGTCTTTTCCAAAAGACAGCAAACCTTTTAAACAAAAATTGCGGCGTATAAAAGATTAAGGGGTGAAGGAGAATATTCTTTATTTAGCAATATTCATTCAAGCGCCTTTTTTATCGCTTTATATGTTTTCAATAATGAAATAATAAGCAAAACCAAACCAACAAATATAATTATTAAGTTTAGATACAAATATTTTTGAATAAAATCAGTTAACCCAAGGACAAGAATACTATAGATAATTGTCATTAATGAAAATATGATAGCTACCTTCATCAAGTTTTTTAAAGTGCTAATTATTTTTTTTTGCTTGGTAAATTTTTCATGAACCCCTTGAAATCCAGTAGGATGATCTTCCTGTCTAATACCTTTCGTTTTTTCTTTGTCAACAAATATCTTTAATATTTCTTCTATTCCGATGATATCTTCTTTATCAAAATAATCTCTTAATCGTAGTTTGTTGGTTGGATCTAATTCTCTATAAACCTCCTCACCGAAATCTATTCGATTTAACATTACCTTACCAGTCCCAATCAAAAATTTTTTAATCTCATTAATTTTTACCTGAATAAAAATAGCTGATAAAGCAGAAGTTGCTGCAAGTACCTGAGCAATCGTACTAAAGCAATAGTATAAAGTACTTGAAGATATTTGAAGTTCACACATCTATTATTTATTAGCTTAAAGTTGATATGGATAAAAAGACAAATTGTAATTAACTAGATGAGCTAGCCATTTCGAATTTCATTTAGAAAAACAAAACTTCTAATTATAAATTTTGTGTAATAGTTTTTGAATAAATAATAATACCTAGTAAGCATAATCAAATACGCTGCAAAATAGAATAGAGGAAGTAAAAAAATATATCCATGCATACTTGTTAAATCAATTTGTGAAATCAACGAAATAAATGCATAAATAAATAACATTAATAAGCTAGTTGATATATTCCTCGCAAAAGAATACAAAAATAACCAGTTGTTAATTAAACTACTTGAAAGAGCTGATTTTTCAGAGACAAAAAGAAAAGAAAGCCAATAATTATTTGTTCCGGCTTCTTCGGCATCATAATTAAAATTAGCATTAAAATAATTTTTATACTTGTCGATAAATATATCATCAAATGTTTCTCTTGTTCTTATCAAAATTGAATACAAGTAAGAAAATAGATCGTATGGTCCTGCAAAAAAATATTTTAATGAATAATTATACATTATTTTAATGAAATTTAGAAAATTCCAATTCACTCTGTTCGGATCGACTTCTGGATTCCATTTATAAATAATTAAGAAAACAAGACTAATAGAGGAATAGATAATAAAAATATTTATGATAAAGTCTGCTAGAACGGTAAAAAGTTTTATATTGAACACGAATCCTAAATATTGAATAACTAAATAAACATTAACCCAAAAGAATGCTCCACGTATGAAGGCACTGATTCTGCCTTTTCTTATTGTTTCTTGATTAAGTTTTAATAGTTGTTGAAGAGGATATCCATGACCTTTTTCAATTAGTAGTCGATCTAGAAAATGGCTACTAACGCTTGCAATAATATGTCCTAGTACATAAGCCGAAATGATTAACATAATTATATAAATTGTCCCTACCACAAAATTATTCCCTAGATTCAAGACTGATTTATGAAAAATTGTATAGATAGGCAAGAAGTCTGAATTTTTTATTGATTCGCTAATTAAAAAATCAAATAAATAGGCCCCTATAAAAAATGATGCCCCTGGAATTAAATAGCCAAAAATATCATAGGGCGTAAAAGGAACTTTTATAAATCCCTTTTTTAATTCATCATTCATGACAACATAGTGATATTACTTTCAAAAATTTAATGTTAAATAACTTTGTTTTTTCATTTCGCGGGACCCTTGAGTAAGCACATCAACAAAAATACCCCGTGAAAGCGCTTAGGCAGCAACCCAGAGAGGTTACTCATCATAATTTCAATCACAGGCTAAAATACTCCAAATAAAGTAAACAGGCAATAAGAAAATTCAAAAGTAATAAAGGAATTAGGAAGCTGGATTGATGAGATTGCAAATCAATAACTTATGGGTTGCTCAGATCACTTACAAAATCAATCCGATGTTCTTCTTTTTTCAGTAACATTGCTGCCTGTTGTTTTAGTATATCTTTTATCTCAGTGTATTTAAGGGAATTCTCTGCAAACCGCATCATATCATAACTGCCGTAAAATGATTCCCAGCTATCCGGAAATATTACAATTTGTATAACACGCGGTGCCCCGATTCTTGGCTGAAAACCTTCGATTGGATAAGGATAATTTATCTCTTTCAGAAGTGCTATGTATTTTTTTTGTAAAGTATTAAAATTCTTTTCATACGCCGGTTTAATGGTATAATCTGTAACCAATGCCTTTGGATTGGTGGTGGTATTCATAGTTTTCACGGAGCCTAAAAAATTATCCTGCTGTAAAACCATATCTCTCACAATCTCAAAATCAGTTTCCAGCAGAAGGTTTATTGCCTCCTTATAAGATTGTTCGAATTTTGTTTGATTCAATAAATTATAAAATTCTGATTCATCCGGAATGCCTGATAAACTATCTGCAAAAAGTATCAGCCAGTAATTAAATGAATCTTCACGGTAAAGGAGCCAGAAAAAATTATCCTGGTGTGAGGTTTTATAAATTTCGGTTAACGATTTAACAGCCTTTTCCCATCGGCTTGTATCGGCAGGATTTACTTTAAATACTGTTTCCCTTATATAAATATCAAGGTTATCATTGCGGGTTTCATTCTGCGCCCGGCATTGCATTGCCTGCACAAAAAGAATAATGAAAATTAGTAGACAGTTTTTCAAAGATTGTTCTCCTTCTAATATGTTAAAGTCTATTGCTTAAAAACTCAGGTTCAGTAGTAACGTAAAGTAATTTGATTACTTAATTAACAGGATAGATTTCATTTAAATGTTATCTCAGTTTACCGATCTGAATACTTAGAGTAACTCCCTCAAATGTTTTTTCAGGATTTATATCTGCAAATAAATACAAACCGAGCCCGAGCGGGTTTACAGGATGCCAGAATAATTCTGCTTCCAGTGGTAATCCTATTGTAGGACCAATACTTTTATTTTTTTCATTACTGAACAATCCTGCATACTTAGTTCCCGACATCACCGCAAGTCCTGCTCCGATTGATGTAAACAATGCAGAGGAAGTTAAAGTGTATCCGTACAGCAGCCCGTAATCATTAAGTGTCCTGTCAAACAAAACTCCGACTGAAGTCAGCCTGAAAGAAAAAAGATTAAGATTGTGCCGGTATGTAAAATTGAGATTGAAAGCGAGAGGCAGACTGTTGTCATCTGTCTTTGCTCCTATTCCGGTACCCAGAGTACCCCAAAAGAAATCTTCATTGGCTGGTTCTTCTTCTTTTTTCTGTGAGTAAGTGAAACTGAGCGAGGAAAGTAAATACAGCAGTACAAAAAAAGTAACAACCTTACTATATAACGGTTGCATATGACCTCCTTAAATTATCTTTATCCGAATAAGATATAAAAGGGATTTTACAGGATTTTTTGAGGAACCCTTAGAAATACATTATCAATATTCCTCGTGAAAGCGTTTCACGCTGTTGGTAACAGTCTGCTACTAAAAATAATTCAATTAATTTGTTAAGGCAAAGAGATTCTAACTGAATTAAAAAGTATGAGAATGCCTCAAAGAATAGTTTCTATAAAAAGTAACCTTGTCTTATATATGAAAATTTATGACACAGACTCATGCTTGATGAACTTAAACTATTTTGTTACAGTGACAGTTTAGGATATACTGTAACAATTCCGGTAACTATTCCAATAACAAAATTAACAAAGCTATGCTGGGTTACAATAGTATAATTATCTGCTCCTCCAGCCATTGCCTTTGCATCTACAGTTGAAAGTGAACCAGACCCCACAAAATATACCACTGTTTTGCACTCATTTCTGTATTGTTTTGCGCTCCATTGCCAACAATAAATTTTTGGGTGAAACAAACGGCAGAAGAGAAGGCAAACATCCCCAGGATTAATAGGGTAAGAATTTTTTTCTTCATGTGTACAACCTTTCTATAGTTTATGATTAGTTAGTTTAATTGAACCAATAGATGATTCAATAGATTTTACTTCATTTGGATAGCTGTTTTTAAGAGTGGAATAATCAAATTCAATTATCTGGTTCACATCATTAATAATTAAAATCTTAAATGTTATTACTTCATTGTCGGTAATTAAAAACTGGGTGACAGGAATATCGTCTTTTAAATAGTCTGCTCTCTTCAAGCCGGTCTTACCATATTTTTTCAGCAACTCTTTTTCAAGATTATTGATGATATTATTCTAGGGTATCCGCATTTGACTTTTATTGCAGTAACATTAAGTATACTTCTACTGCTGCTGTCTGAAAAATACTTCTAACGGAATAATTTTTATTTCTTCAGAGATCGGCTGATCCTTCATCAAATAACTCAATGAATCAAATAAACTTCCCGATATTGCTCCCCAGTTAACCGGGGGACTAAATGAAATATTATATTCATCTAAATCAATTTTATCGGCAATTAAATTCTGATCGATGTTAAATTTTAATTCTTCCCTGGAGGCAGTTGAATCATTTTTATCTGAGCAGGAATAGATGGACAGTACAAATAGAATTGAAATACACAAACTATATAATTTGTTTTTATTCAATAGTTTAGAGGATAAAATATTTATATTTTTTTTAATAAAGATAATTTTTCTTCTAAAAAAATAATTTCAGTTTGTCGCTTTCAATCGTTTGAATTATGGTTGATTTAAGATAAGCAATAAGAAATACAAAAAGAATTAAATTTCCGCAATATGTTTACTTTTATTTTTAAAGCGAACAGTAAGCATTATCCAGAATAATGTTAAACCAGGTAAACAATAATTGACATTTTTTGGAGACAAACAAAAACATTCAATAAATATACCCGTGAAAGTTCTGCACCTTTTGGTAGCAGATTGAAATTCCTTCATCTCCGGATAACCCGATCCTCTTTACCCGGCAATACACGCAGAGCAGCAATGCGCCACCCATCAGTCCCGCGAACAAGAATCCAATTCGCACTGGTTTGCCGGAGAGGTTGTAGTTTATTTTCTGTACCAGGGATTGCGCCAGTAACAGTGAGATTTACCTGAACGACGTCATTGGTTATAGTTCTTATTTGGTCTATAACCATAATGACTTTAAAATTTCTTGGGGTGGAAAAATAGGAACTCCACCACTCCTGAATTGCCTGTTTACCGTGTACCAACGGTTTATTACGCACAATGATATCCGCATCGTTTCGGAAAAAAGTAGTAACCATAGATGGATCGTGACTATCGTAGGCATCTTCATATGCTTTTACAAACGCACGTATGTGCGGCCGCAGAGACTCTGCAGTTTTAACAGAAGCTCCCAGAAAAATGCTGTCAGTCTCAGCAGGCATCATAAATAGAGAGCTTATTAGCCATTCACCGCTAAGTCGATGCACCACCCATGTTCCACGGGCTTTTCTTGTCCTAAGTTCTGCTCCCAAAGAATCCCGACCAGCAGTCACCGATAGAAGGTTAATTAACCCAACATCGTCAGTTATCTTTCTTAAAGAATTTACTGTGAAAGTACCTCTTCGTCCCGGTTCATACTTTGCAAAATAAGAGTTCCACCATTTTTGGATGTCCTGTCTTCCTTTTGCTTCAAGCAGGTTGCCTACCACTACATCTGCATCTTCAGTAAAGAATCTTGAAAGTGCAGCCGCATTCCGGGTGTTAAATGTCTGCTGATATGATCCAACCAGTTCATAAAATGCAGAAGAATCATCAACAGTCTGAGCTGAAGACGTACCTGTGAATCCCGGAGTAAAGAAGATAATTGTTATTAGAGCTAAAGTCTTTACGCACACATTTTTTATCAAGACTGATACCTCGCAAAGTTTTGCCCTCATTCTTCAACCTTTCTTTATCTGTAAAAACTCAATCAGCTTGAATTGGTTCATAAGTCATTTTACTTAGTGAGCACCTGGAAGTTTTATTATGCCAAGCTGCGTCCACATACCAAGCATATCGAGTTGTTCCCAGGCTTCGGAAACTTTATCTCCACTAAATTTATAAATCGTAATTCCTGAAATAGAAATAGGTTTTCCTGTCGGCGGTTTACCAGCTATTGGTCCGGTGTTGGTGGCTGCAGCGCTCCATCTGCCAACAACAATATCTCCGGTTTCAATCAGTTCTTCATAACTGACATGAGAATCAGGAAAAGCAGAAAGGTACATTCTTACAGCATTTTTCCAGTCTTCACGCGAGCCAACACCATTCGGCATATGCGGTCCATGGTACTTTGCATCTGACTCCATTATTTCATCCCCGACATCAATTAAACCTTTGTTCCACATTTCATCTGCGATCCGGGAAATTAAAAATGATTTGTTTTTATTATTCACCTTTTCCTCCATTAGTTTCTGGTTCAGATCCTGGCAATGCACCGAGTTGACGAAGAAATGAGTACATATCATAATAGTCAGTCCAATGCTTAATCTTTCCATTTTCAATTAAAACAACTGAAGATCCCCGGACAGAAAATGATTTACCACTTGCGGGGAGATCAGGAAAATCTCCCGTCTGAGTACCTGACATAACCCATTCGCAGGAGACTTTATCTTTCGCTGAGAACCAGCTTGTGATTTTAACATTAAAATCCGGAATTGCTTTTAAAGTCGACTTAACCAGATTTTTTATTTCATTCCGGCCATGCCATGATTCACCGGCAGCTACATCCTCATAAATTCCATCATCATTAAAAAGATCATCTATTGTATCTATATTATGCATGTTCCAGGCATTAGCGTGTGCCTTCACAAGATTACCGGCATCCGCCTCATCATTCTGTTGTCCTTCAGCTGAACCTGCACTGAAAAATAAAATAAATGCGAAGAATGAAATCATACCGGATGACATAAGACGCTGTTTCATAATTTTTCCTTTAATTAGTTTTCGAATAATGAAAAACGTAATTAATTATTGAGGCTGCGGACCAGGGACAGAACATTCCAGGGCACATTTCCATGAGCCGTCCTCCTGCTTTTTCCATTAGTTCATGTACATGTTTGGCATTTACATTATTTAAAACAAAAGTAATCCATCCCGAAGGAATATTTACAGGAGCTAAAAAAGCAAAGTCAGCTGTTTTTACCTCTACTTTGTATGCATTTTCCGGCTCTTTTTGTGCGCAGGAAACAAGAAATAGAACAGGTAATAAAAGTATGAATAGTTTTTTCATTACTGTAAAACCAGTGATTGTTATTAAAAATAGGGGTTAATGATAATTTTTAAAAAGTTATATAAAATATTTTATAAAACAAACTGAACTATATTTTTTTGGCTGCAGAACCTGATTATGATATTCAACTGCCTGAAACAAAAGTGATGTGTGTATTTAAGAGAAGAATCAATTGTCCGAATAGTTTAATAAGGAGACGGACTAAGCAAATGCTTAATGAATTTGCGAATTTCCGGATTAAGAATTTAGCGGATTCAGTTCGGTAATTCGTAAATTTATAATTCAATTATAAAATAAATCACGCCCTATTTTAAAGATTAAAATGAAAATCATTAATTGAAACTCGTGAAGATTAAAGTGTCGTTTGTCTTTGGTCAGCTTCAAAGCAGTTAAAGTAAACAGGAAAGAATTAATTCAATCTTATTTAAAAATTCCCTTTTTGATTCCAAAACGTATATTAATATTATCAGGTTGGATAAGCATGGTTTCAAGACTTACATACCTGTAAGATATAATGACTTCTAAAATTGCAAAATCTATATCAGTCGTAATTCCTGCCAGGGCCTCAAGTGTATATCCATAATCTGTAACTTCACTGTTATTGGACTGATATATATTTTCACTTTTAATATTCAGTGTTTCTTCTTCGGAGTAAGTGAAATGAGTAAGACCAACGTTAAAACCCAGCAGAGGCTGTAAGCTTCTTGATTGATTAAGATACTGCCTGAAACCAATACTTAAATATATTTCTTTTATTTCGGCTTTCAGATCCAGGCTTCCTGCATAATCCTCGTAACCGGAAACAGCTTTAGTGCTCGTATATTCGGGACCGATTATCAAACTGTTTGAGGGTGAGAAATACCAGAACAGGTAAGCACTCCAGCAAATATTTGCAGGGAAAAGATGCTGTGCTTCAAGAGGCAGATTATATTGCTGTTTCAGCAGGGTAATATAATTGCTAAAACCGTCCTTGAGGTTATCAAGTTGAAAGATAGTGAATCCCGCATTCGCCTGTATTCCGAAAAAATGTTTAAAGTTATAATAATCCTGTTGAGAATAAGTTGAATTAGTTGCAATAATTATAAAACAAATAATGATAAATCTTTTCAATTCATTCTCCGAAATCCAACACATAACACAGAACGTTTTGCACCGGGGTATTTATATCGGAAGCATATACCTTGTCATGAAATGCTGCAGCCCGGGGAAACAAATAATCACTTACAAAGAATTTATCTTTGATATGCTGTGCACCTTCATTGTAAAGTGAAATTTTATAAGCAGGTACATCTGCGAAACCGGGAATACTATAACTTTCAGGATCAATTGTTAAAACACGATCAGCTGAAACTGAAAAATAATTGTTGTTTCCCCCCAGGTAACCAATTAAATCATAAGTGTTCGAATTATACAGCCATTCGCCATCACTACAGAGTAAAGTGCCGGTAGATTTTAACTGTATAGAATATGTATTGAACGCCACTGAATCAACAATATTAAGATCATTGCCGGTTACATCTATAATATAAAACTTGCTGAGGCTGTGCTCTCTGATTAACTTTGAATGGTCTTCATTCAAAGCCGCAGGATATAGTTCTGAGTGGGATAATGGCAGAAATTTTAATAAAGTATTTGTTTCGATATCAATCAGCTTCAGACCTGTATAATCATTAAAAATAATCCGGTTGTCATCGGGTATCAGCATATCCGAATTCCCTTCAAGAGGATGAAATATTTTTATCATATTGAGGTTAACAGAGTTCATAATGCATAGAATATTAGCGAACATGTTATAAAAATACATTCTTGATTCATCTTTATTAAAATTACAAACCACAGGATCATGCTGCTGATCGTACAAACCGCTTATATCGGCAGAACTTATGAAGCTTTCATCATTTGCAGAAAAACTTAAAAGTTTGTTATCGGCAATAAAATAAACACGTTCTTTTATACCGCTTACAATAGGTCCCTCCTGGAACGAACTAAAATTAAACTTGAATGGATTTCCGGAATAACAGGTTACAACATTGCTGGAAGCCTGGTTAGCAAACTCCGGGTCAGTTGTAACGTTTACCTTGTATTGATATTTCAACCCGGCAATATCTGCAATGGAAGTATCTGAATAACTTGTTTCGGTTTTTTCATAGATAGTATCAACAGGAACAAAATCATCATCACCAACCGATTTGAAAAAAATGTAAGCTAAGAAATTATCATTTACACTTTCAGTCCAGCTGATTTGAATTCTATCATTTTCAATTACGGGATCCGTAATTGTAACACTATCAGGCGGAGTACGATCTATAAATATTGAAACTACATAAATCCGGCTCGGAGCACCTGCGAGACTCAGGAGCCCTGTTGAATCGTCTTCCAGATAAACGTAAAAAGAAAGATTGTGAGTTCCTTCCGGTAAATTATTTGTATCAAAATAAAATTGGTACGGGAGATTATTTGCAGTCACTATTGGTATAGTATCAACAAATACTTTTACTGTTTTTACGTTTGAGGTTATATCGAAAGGATCAAAATTAATAACAATGGTCCCGTTGATATGTTTTCCGGGAGGGATATTATCAAAATTATAAATAACTATTTCAGGCGGGTGCGCGTTTTGATTATATATTCTGCCTGGCTCAGTAATAAGCGTACAGGAATGTAAAATTAGTGACGATAAAACGAACAGGAACAGCTTTCTTATTTCCATTTTTCACTCTATGAAACTAAGAACCCAATTGATTAAGATTTAAAACAAAACTGAATATATTAAACATCCGCGGGACCCTTACTAAAAAACATCATCATCAATTCCCCGTGAATTCATTACACCGTTTAGTATTTATCTTTGGAAACTTAAATTAAATAATATAAATAGGCAATAAGGAATTTGATAATCAGGCGGAATTGCGGATTGAGCTAATTATAAATTAGCGAATTGTCGAATTCAATTGGCAATCCGAAAATCAACAGCTAAAAATGCATTGCCTGTCTGCTGAGCTTACAATTTGATTTAAGTAAACTGTTACTTCATCAGAATTAATTTCTTCGTACTGCTGTACTCACCTGCCTGCAGCCTGTAAAAGTAAACTCCGCTTGATAGATTCTGACCTTCGTCAGAATGACTATTGAACCTGACTGTATATGCACCTGCTGGTTTTTCTTCATTTACCAGTGTTGCCACTTCATTACCCAGAATATCGTATACTTTTAGTGTTACATATTCTTTATTCAGTATTCGATATTCAATATTTGTAGTCGGGTTAAAAGGGTTGGGATAATTCTGCTGCAGAGCAAATGTTGCAGGTGCATTTACACTCACTTCAACTTCTTCAGAATATTTATACTTACCATCAAAATCGATTTGTTTCAGCCTGTATTTATATGTTCCCCGATAAATATTATTATCAGTAAATGAATATGATTTCATTTCTGCTGTTGTTCCATTCCCGTTAACAAAACCAATATCCTCCCATCCAACCCGATCACCGATCTCTGTCTTCTGAACTCTGCTTTTTGATCTCTGAATTTCAAATCCTTTATTGTTGGTTTCGGTAGCTGTCCGCCATTTCAATGAGACTATTCCTTCATTAGCATCAGCGGTAAAAGATGACAGTTCAACCGGCAGTTCAGAAAGATATCTCTGGTATAAGCCTTCACTAGTAGCTGCATATATTCTATCATTATAAACAATCATTTTTTGAATCTGTCTACTATGATATGTTGAAAGTCCTTCACTGAAATCCTGCCAGGTTATTCCATCATCGGTAGTTTTAAGGATTCCCTCAGTGATTTCCTCCCCTATCAGTAAAACATTATTAACACTGATTATAGTTGAAATATAAGAATCGCCTAAAGCATTACCTCTCCAGATCCAGCTGTTTCCATCATCTGTTGAAAACGATATACCAATTCCTGCTAGCCCCACCCATAATTTATTTCCATCCGATAAAAAAGTTATTGTATTAAATGATAACCCATTTAAAGAAGTCCACGTTAATCCACCATCAGTCGACATATAGCCGTTTGGATCATTAATGCTTTCCCGTGCTGCAAACAGAATACCATCGTGCAATGTGAAATTTTTTGCCTTAATTCCTACACCGCTCACATTAGTGTTAACCCAGCTTTCTGCATTGTCAGTTGAGCGGTATAAACCATTCCATGTGCCCGTAAATAAATTTCCGTTGTATTCGTAGATTGAGAAACAGAATTCTGAAGTCGCACCAGGTCCGATTGTAATTCCATTACTTTTCTTAACCCAGCTGCTTCCTCCATTTGTTGTTTTATAAATACCTCCTTCTGTTGCTGCATATAAATCCCCGTTATAATCCAACAGCTCATAGGTATTTGGGTATAATCCTGTACTTATCTGCTGCCAGCTTATCCCATCATCCGTCGATTTGTATACTCCATTGATGCATATATAGATAACTCCGTTTGATACGGTTATATTACTTATATAACCTGCGGGTGAATTCGGTACCATTACCCATTGAGCAGAAGAACCATCCTGCAGTAAAATTGACATAAGAATAATCGATAAAATTCTTATCATATTTGCCTCCTCCTTCTCTTGAAAAAAGCGTTACAGGACTTATTAAATTATTAATTCCGAACCTGAATTTCAGTTAAAGCTATTTTACTTCTGCAGAATCATTTTTTTAATTTGCGACTGATTCCCTGCTTGCAATTTATAGAAATAAACGCCGCTTGAAAGAACACGACTGCCGGAAAATGCATTAAAGTTTACTTCGTGTTTTCCTGCTTTCTGCAATCCATCAACAAGTGTTATTACTTTCTGCCCAAGCACGTTATAAACGTTCAATACAACGCGCTGATCATCAGGTATTGAATACTGAATTATAGTCGACGGGTTAAATGGGTTAGGATAATTCTGCTGAAGATTAAAAGCTGCAGGTCTAATTACGTTTACTTCTACTTCTTTTGAATATTCTGATGTACCGTCAAAATCAATTTGTTTTAACCTGTATTTATATGTCCCCGATGAAACATTTTTATCGGTAAATGAATATGATTTCATTTCTGTTGTCGTTCCATTCCCGTTAACAAAACCAATATCCTCCCATCCACTCCGATCTCCGATCTCCGACCTCTGATCTCTGCGATTTAATCTCTGAACTTCAAAACCCTTGTTATTTGTTTCAGTAGCTGTCTGCCAGCTTAACAAAACATTTCCTTCATCTGCAGCAACAGTAAATGATGTTAACTCAACCGGTGTTGGAGAAACATAAGCTATTTCAAGATACGGCGGATTCGGTTGTGACCAGCCATCAAAATTAATATAGAATGAAGTATTGAAATCGCGATCTACAAATCCCATTGCAAACCAGCCCTGACCGGAATTAACAGCCTCCTGCAGATCAGACAATCCTCCATTTCCCAACGGGTAATTATGCCAGCCTGTTGAAAATGTAGAACTCTTATTTTGAAATATATATGCAACACTTTCATCATACGACGCCAATATCTGATCGTTGATTGTTGACGCATTATCTGACACCGGGTTTACATTTCCCATTGGAGTCGCACTCCAAAAAGGCCAGTTAGTTGCATTCACATACCCATAAAATGTTATATCCTGAATTTGTGAGTTTTGAGGGATTCCGCTTATATCATAAACAGCCCATCCCACATAAGGATATACCGTATTTATTTCGCCGTCTGTTTTTGTATTTCCGTTGGTATTTCCTGTCCAGTATTCTGCATTCATCGGAAAGAAATTTTCATCATGGAAACCTGCATTCTGTTCAGTTTTAAATGTCCAGCCAGGACTCGAGGTTCCGCAAGTATCATTTCCATCAACTATACGCCAGTAATAGTTTGTAAAATAATTTAATGTGCCTGTAGGCCAGGAAGTAATTGGGGTACCGCTATAAACCTGTGTAACATTTCCTGCTGTTCCAAACCAAACTTCCACATTACTTGTCCCTGCACCATTTTCCCAGCTTAAAGTTGTGCCGTCAACATTGACATCCATTGAACCTGTTGGAGGATTTGGATTGCTTGCTGTTGGAACTACGCAGGGAGAAAAGTATTGTGTATTAATTGCAAAAGGAGCAATCTGGTCAAACCAATCGTAAACCAGAGTAGTATAACCGGTTATTTTATTCATTGTTCTCAGCTGACCGTGGTGAATGTCCTCATTGTATGCAGAAAGATATATTGTACCCGTGTCAAAATCATAACTCATTCCCTGGCCGTTATTGGGAGTAAAACCCACATAACCGAGAGGTGTAAGTGAACCGTCGGTTATGTCAATGATATAAGCCTGGGCAGCGCCTGGAATAACATTTATTTCATAAGCATAACAAACACCGTTTTCATCAAAACACAAATCTATTATATAACTGTATTCCAACTGGAAAGTTCCTATCAATGTTGCGGTTAAATTATTTATATCAAATGAATAGAATCCGTAAAGACCTACCATGTAATAAGTATCATTTGAAGGATTATAGGAAATCCCAATAGGAGTATCTCCCGGCATAGTTATATTACCAATCAAGGTACATGTACCAGTTTCCGGATCGAATAGATACAGGGCCGGTGTTTCATCGGTTAAATAATAATTGCCGTCACCGCCTTTACACATTGAAGATGCAAAATTGGATGTATAGAAATTTCCAAGAGTTGTAAATGGAGTACCATTAGGAATCGGAATAGAAATATTTTCACTGGTATAATTATCGTATGCATACGCCACACTTGCCAGGGGTGAAATTCCATAACTTATATGATTGCGTGCTTTATTGTACGGGGCTTTACCGGTAGAAAGAGTTGCCTGCTGCGCATAAATTGTGCAGTATGCAAACAATAAAAAGATTCGTTAAGGTCAGCGGTAAATTTTTTTTCATAATGAACTCCTTTAAAATAAAAAGCATTGATTACAAAGGGAATCAAAGAATTAATTTCAAAATTTATTTCATTAATATCATCTTTTTAACAGATGTATAGCTGCCGGTTTCCAGACGGTAAAAATATATCCCGCTTGGGAGTTTCAATGCATCGAACCTGACCTCATAACTTCCCGCAGCTTTATTTTCATTTACAAGTCTTTTCACCTCTTTACCTTCCGCATTATATACTTTAAGCGTTACAAATCCATCCTCTGGAATCGAATATTCTATTTTCGTTGCCGGGTTGAACGGATTTGGATAATTCTGTTCAAGCGAATATGACTTGACGCGCGGTGTTACTTTTACATTAACCTCCCCTATTTTATTTCTTGTGCCGTCAAAATCAACCTGGATCAGCCGGTAGGAATATATTCCTGCGCCCATGTTTCTGTCATTATAAATGTAATAATTTTCATCTGTTGTTGTCCCCTTACCTTCAACGAACCCGATCTCTTTCCACTCAGATTTTTGAAACTCTGTCAGATCAACCTTCGATCTCTGAATAGCAAAACCCATATTATTTGTCTCGGTTGCTGTTTTCCATTTCAGTATTACATTATCATTATCAGCCTTTGCTGTAAAAGATGAGAGCTCCACCGGCACAGGATACAAATAAGCCGAAATACCGCCGTTGTTCCGGACGCCGATAATGAGATTGCCGTTCCTTGCTCCCGAAATCTCCATGTATCTGCCGGAAGGAGCAGAGTACTGTGTATTCCAGAATATCACATTATCGTCCGAATAATAAATATGGTTCTGGTTTCCCACCCACCAGCGGGTATCAGTGCCGAAGATTGAACTTGACGAATCAATTGAAGGCTGACCGGTTGTCTGTCCCCAGGTATTTCCACCATCAGTGGTTCTTTCCAGGTGGTTATCCCCGGCAAGCAATCCCCAATTTGCTGTGTTAAACCAGACGGAGTATATATTCTGCGTAGTTACCGGTACATGAGCCCAGGTATACCCGTTATCCGTTGAATGATAAACATTAGTTGAATTAGAGCCGAACCATATATCGGTTCCCGAGAAGAACGATGAATTAAAATGACCATTCTCATTAATTATAGCTTGCTGATATTCAGTGATTAACTGCCAGCTTGATCCGCCGTCGGTAGTATTAAAGAACCGCCAGTACCCGTTAAGCGGCGAAGTATAAAGAAATCCATCATCCGGTGTGAACATCTCCATATCCATTACCCAGCCGCCTGTTTGCTCAAAAACCAGTGTCCAGGATGTACCGCCGTCAGTAGTTTTGAAAACTTCCGTAATATCACCGATGCCCCCAAGCTGCGAATATGATGCAAGTGCAGTCTGGGCATCCAGTGCAAAAATCGACCAGAAATGCTGATAATCCTGAAAATATCCCGGCGAGATTATAGTCCATTCAGCGCCGCCGTTCGTTGTTCTGATGATGGTTCCCGCCCGTCCGCAAGCCCAGGCAATTGAATTATCAACTACCGAGATAGAATAAAGTGTTTCTGTAGTGGGGGATGTCTGTTCATACCATTGTGCTCTAACAGGAAGACTGAATAAGATGCACAAGCAAATCAATGACAAAGATTTCATAAAGCACCTCACGTTTCTTAGATGTGTCCATAATTTTCAGTATATATATTAATCAGAAAGGGACATCGAAATGACAATGTAATGCAGTTAATCGCTGTTTCACAATAATAAAAACGTGTTTTTTAATCCGAATCATTTCATCAAAATCATCTTCCTGATTGTTGATTGTGAACCTGCTTCAAGTTTGTACATATAAACACCGCTTGTATATTTCGACGCATTGAACCTTACTTCGTGTTGTCCGGCTTTCTGCAATCCGTCAACAAGCGCTGTCACTTTTTCTCCCAACAGATTATAAATATTCAACCGGACTTCTTGATCTGAAGGAATCGAATATTTAATTGTGGTTGTCGGGTTGAAGGGGTTGGGATAATTCTGTCGGAGTGAAAACATATCAGGTGCAGTGACTTCAACTTGAACTGCTTTTGAGTATTCTGAAGTACCATCAAAATCAATTTGATTCAGACGGTAATAATATTTCCCGGGGATTACATTCTTATCCGTAAAAGAATATGTGTGAGTTTCCGCCGAGGTACCATTCCCTTCGACAAATCCAATATCCTCCCATCCATCCTGATTTCCGACATCCGGCTTCTGACCTCCGTCTTCTCCGAAGGAGTCCTTGCGGACACTTCTCTGAATTTCAAATCCTTTATTATTAGTTTCTGTACCTGTTTGCCAGCTTAAAGTGATTTGTTTTCCATGCACATCGGCAGTGAATGAAGTGAGTTCCACAGGTACCGCCTGGTATGTCACTTCCAGATAGGGTGGATTTGGACCGTTATGACCGGCGAAGATCAAAGAATTACCTGCAATAAAATCCCGGACAATGAATCCAATAGCAAACCATCCCTGAGATGAATTTACTGCAGCCTGGAAATCAGGTACCGCATCATTACCCATATCATAGTTGTACCATCCAAATGTGAATGTTGACCAATCGTCCTGATAAATATATGCTGTGTTCTGGTTATAACCGGTTAATATCTGGTTGTAAATATCTGTTCCCGGATCTACCAGCGGGTTTACAATTCCCATTGGTGTTGCGCTCCATTTCGGGAAGTTGGAGTTAATCATATAACCAGAGAACTTTATCGATTGAATTAAAACACCTGTAGGAAGAGAACTAATATCAAATACAGCCCAGCCTACATTCGGGTAAGTTAGATTTATATCTCCGTCGTGTTTTCCGCTTGAATCTAAATAACCTGTTGCGTAAAGTTCATTCACAGGGAGGAAGTCGTCAACTACCTGAGCATTGGCAGTTAAGAATGATAAAAATAAAATATACCCCAAAATAATCAGGAACAATTTTTTCATTTCACCCTCCTTTAACACTTAAAAATAATTCCGGATGTATACTGAAAATTTTATTTAAATTAAATAAACCATTGATGAAAGTAAATCAGAATATTAATTGAATTTTTTATTATCCAACCTCATCCAATCGCCGGTTAATACAGACGGTAAAAAAATCTAATTTAAGCAGAATATGGTTAAATACTGAAAGAGTGGGTTCCTTAAAGATGGTATTTTCAGAATGTCTTCCCCGAAGGAATGGCGGACTCTTTGTTCAATAGTAGTATAATCATTTCATGCCTTCAATTATTCATATCGTTTTATTTCCTGCTTACCCTAAAAGTTCCCGGTTATATCTCAATCACTTTCTGTTTTTTCTTCTGTGATAAATGTTCAAATACGTTATCGATAATTTCCTGTTTCAAAGTTTCAAGCATCCTGGTTTTTACAAAATGCCTGTATGTAACAAGACTGATTTCACGAACAGGTACCGGTGGTTTGAATTCCCTGATATTATTTTTTTGCTTCATGCTTAAATGTTTAACTGCTAATTCCGGAAGAATTGTTATTCCCTCATATTGATCGACCATTTTAATTAGCGAATCAATACTGCCGGCTTCATATTCAAGATTGCTGTTGGTAACTTCTTTCTTTTTCAGTTCGCAGAGGTTAACAATTTGCGAACGGAGACAATGTCCTTCTTCCAGGAGCCACAAGTGATTAAGATTAATATCCTCTGCAAGCAGATATTTTTTATTCAGCACTGTTTCACCTTTTGAAGCATAAACAAAAAATTCTTCTTTGTATAACGGCTGTTCCAAAATTGAAGAATTATTAAGAGGTGTTGCAAGTATTCCGACGTCCAGAATATTTTTCTCAAGCTTTTCGATGATATACTCAGTCGTAAACTCCCAGATTTTTACTTTTATTTCAGGATATTTTTTTAAAAATTGCTTTAAGAAGATCGGTAAAAGGAATGGAGCTACAGTTGGAATAATCCCGATTCTCAGTTCCCCTTTCAATTCTCCTTTTAATGAAAGTGCGATTTCTTTTAATGCATTCGATTCTTTTAAGATTATTTTTGCCTGCTGAATAATTTCTTTACCCGCTTCAGTTGGAATTACAGGCTGCTTACTCCTATCGAATATTTTTACACCCAGTTCATCTTCAAGTTTCTGAATCATCATACTCAAAGTTGGTTGTGAGATACAGCACGCTTCCGCTGCTTTTACAAAATGACGGTGTGAATCAACTGCTATCAGGTACTCCAGCTGCTGTAAATTCATATTATAGATTTTATTTATAAGTTTATAGAAAACATCAATTTGATTGATTATAAAATAAATAATACATTTATAACAACAAAAATTTTTAAGCAGTGATTTTTCAACAAAAAAGGAATTAAATATGGAAAACGGAAATAATAATGATGAAAGCAAATGCCCGTTTACAAACGGAGCTCTTAAACACGTAGCCGGCGGCGGAACAACAACCCGTGACTGGTGGCCGAATAAATTAAATCTGAACATTCTTCGTCAGCATTCTTCAAAATCCAACCCGATGGGAGATAAGTTCAATTACGCTAAGCAATTCAAAAAATTAAATCTTGATGCAGTTAAAAAAGATATTTACAAGCTGATGACAGATTCAAAGGAATGGTGGCCGGCAGATTTTGGTCATTACGGACCATTCTTCATCCGTATGGCATGGCACAGCGCTGGTACATACCGTATCTCAGACGGACGCGGCGGAGGTGGAACCGGTGCCCAGCGTTTTGAACCTCTTAACAGCTGGCCTGATAATGTAAACCTCGACAAAGCCCGCAGGTTGCTCTGGCCTGTCAAACAGAAATATGGAAAGAAAATTTCCTGGGCCGACCTTATAATCCTTGCAGGTAATTGTGCACTCGAGTCGATGGGATTCAAGACTTTTGGTTTCGGCGGTGGACGTGAGGATATATGGGAGTCCCCGGAAGATATTTATTGGGGATCAGAAGGTGAATGGCTTGAAGATAAGCGTTATGAAGGTGACCGGGAGCTTGAAAATCCGCTGGCAGCTGTTCAGATGGGGCTGATTTATGTAAACCCTGAAGGTCCGAACGGAAATCCTGATCCTCTTGCGGCAGCTAAAGATATTCGCGAAACTTTTGGTCGTATGGCAATGAATGATGAAGAAACCGTAGCACTTATTGCAGGCGGACATACATTCGGAAAAGCTCACGGCGCTGCGGATCCAAACAAGTATGTCGGACCGGAACCTGCATCTGCAGGCATTGCAGAACAGGGACTCGGCTGGAAAAGCACTTTTGGAACAGGTAAAGGCGGTGATACCATCGGAGGCGGTCCTGAAGTTACATGGACTACGACACCCACAAAGTGGAGCAACAACTTTTTTGAAAATCTTTTCAGCTACGAATGGGAATTGACAAAGAGTCCTGCAGGAGCGCAGCAATGGGTTGCAATAAATGGACCTAATACAGTTCCGGATGCCGCCGATCAGTCAAAAAAACACCTGCCGACAATGCTTACAACTGATCTCTCTTTGAGGTTCGATCCTGCTTATGAAAAAATTTCAAGAAGGTTTTATGAAAATCCTGATGAGTTCGCAGATGCGTTTGCCCGCGCCTGGTTCAAACTTACGCATCGCGACATGGGTCCGCGGGCGCGTTATCTTGGTCCTGAAGTTCCATCAGAAGAATTGATCTGGCAGGATCCGATTCCGGCTGTTAACCATAAACTGGTCAGCAATAAAGATATAACTGAGCTCAAAAAGAAAATACTTGCTTCAGGTTTGTCCGTATCCCATTTGGTTTCAACTGCATGGGCTTCTGCATCAACATTCCGCGGTTCGGATAAACGCGGCGGTGCCAATGGTGCACGTATAAGGCTGGCACCTCAGAAGGATTGGGAGGTTAACAACCCGGCGCAACTGGCTAAGGTGCTGAAGAAGCTTAAGAACATTCAGAAAGAGTTCAACAACGCTCAATCGGGCAGTAAGAAAGTTTCTCTGGCCGACCTGATCGTTCTGGGAGGATGCGCAGCAGTTGAGAAGGCAGCGAAGGATGGCGGATATGATATAAAAGTACCTTTCACACCGGGACGTGAGGATGCTTCACAAGACCAAACTGATGTAGATTCTTTCGGTGTACTCGAACCGGTTGGAGACGGCTTCCGCAATTATTTGAGGAAGAAAAAAGGTTACAGTGCATCGGCAGAGGAAATACTGATTGACCGTGCACAACTGTTAACACTTACTCCGCCAGAAATGACTGTTCTCATTGGCGGTATGCGTGTACTTAATACAAACTACGATGGTTCAAAGCACGGCGTCTTCACTAAACATCCGGGAACACTTACGAACGACTTTTTTGTCAATCTTTTGAACTTGGATACAGCGTGGAAACCAGTTTCGGAATCCGAAGAAGTATTTGAAGGCAGTGACCGTGCAACCGGTAAAGTAAAGTGGACAGGCACACGTGTAGATCTTATCTTCGGTTCAAATTCTGAACTTCGTGCACTTGCAGAAGTTTACGGATCTGAGGATTCGAAAGAAAAGTTCGTAAAGGACTTTGCAGCGGTATGGAACAAGGTAATGAATCTTGACCGTTTTGATTTGGCGTAATCAAATATCCGGTAATGTATAAATTTATTTAGTGCTTAAAGGCAGTCGGGAAACGGGCTGCCTTTTCTAATTTATATTACCTATTTACTTCATGAGTATTAATTTCTTTGTGCTACTGTAATTTCCTGCTTTCAGACGATAAAAATAAACTCCGCTTGAGAGATTCTGACCTTCGTCAGAATGACTATTGAACTCAACAGAATAAACTCCGGGCTGCTTTTCTTCATTAACTAAAGTTGCAACTTCTTTCCCAAGCACATTATAGACTTTTAAGGTTACAAAAAGATTTCTCTCCCGACCAGCCGGGTTCGAAATGACTTCCGGAATGGTATAATTTATTGTTGTGGTTGGATTAAATGGATTCGGATAGTTTTGTGAGAGTGAAAATTCTTCCGGCAAACTTATTTTAACTTCGATCTCATTTGAATATTTATAACTACCATCGTAATCTACTTGCTTCAGCCTGTACTTGTAATTTCCTTCACTAAGATTTTTATCTTCGAATGAATAATTTTTTTGTACTGTCGTCGTCCCATTCCCTTTAACAAAACCAATATTCTCCCATCCATTCTGATCTCCGGTCTCTGACCTCTGTACTCCGAATCCATCATTGTTTGTTTCCGTTGAGGTTGTCCAATGAAGTATCACAATTCCATTATCAACTTTGCCGGTGAATGAAGTTAATTCAACCGGAGTGACACCATACAAATTATCAAATTCAAATACAGAAATCTGGTCTCCGAAGGCATACAAGATAGATGTCATTCCTGTATAAGGATCCATTTCCCTTAATTCACCTGCTCCTGTATCCAGGTTGTAAGCAGCAATATAAATTATTTCAGTTTCAATATCGATATCCATATCCTGTCCATACTGTGCATTAAAACCTATGGGACCTAATAAAGTGAATGCTCCCGTAACAGGATCAAATGAGTATGCTTTGTTGTCAGGGGTGGTTTCATAACCATAACCAACACCACTGGAATTAATCGCAATAGCAATCATAGGACTTGATGAGCTCATAGAAGAAACAACAGAAGCGGTAAGTGTGTTTATATCAAGAGTATATAAGTAGTTTTCTGTTCCGGAAAAGCCGCATAAATAGTACGTATCATTAACAGGATTATAAGCTATGCCATTTGTTGGGACGCTGCCTGTGCCTGTTATCTGTCCCAGGATAGTAACGTTACCGTTGCTGGTATCAAACTGACATAACTTGCTTGATGTTCCATCAAGAATATAAAAATTGCCATTGCCTCCCTCTATTCCGCCGGAAGCAAAAACGGGCGGTGTCCAGGATGCAAGATCTCCTCCGGCACAGCCGCCGTCCCAGGAAAGTCTTCCTATCATTGAGGTGTTCACATTATAATAGTACACGTATCGGCATTGACTACCAGGACCATCGGGTATTTTTATCTTTTGAATAGTAGTGTTATTATTTGATAATGGCGCTTTGCCTGCAAGATTAGAATTATCCTGAGCGAGGTTGGCAGTTGAAAAGTTCATCAGTACTAATACAAAACAAATCAACCGTAAATGATTTTTCATTTTGTACCTCCTTAATACTTAACAAATTTTATCAGGATTAAGTACCTGATAAATTAGCTGGTACCGAATCCCAATCCCGTAATTAAATTATGAATTGAAAAGTTTACGTTCAAGTGTTTTTATTTAAATAATTTTTATAATTCATTATATGCATCGGAGTAGCTTAAAATTTTTATTTATTATCTGGCAGAGAAATATTAAAGAGGTCCAGCTTCAGAATCCCTCTTTTAATTTTGGATTGTTATTTTGCTTTAGTGAATAGGAACCCGCTGGATAAAACTCACTTTTGTTTACTAATTAATTCAAAATAACTATTTCAGCAAAATCATTTTCTTTGTACTGCTGAAACTTCCGGCTTGCCTGCCGTTAGGCACGACAGTTAATTGATAAAAATATATTCCACTTGAGAGATTCTGTCCCCTTCCGGCGGATTTGTCAAAATAACTATTGAACTCAACAGAATAAACTCCGGGCAGTTTTTCTTCATTAACTAATGTTTCAACTTCTTTGCCAAGTACATTATAAACTTTTAAGGTTACGAAAAGATTTCTCTCCCGACCAGCCGGGCTCGAAATGACATTTGGAATTGTATAATTTATTGTTGTTGTCGGGTTAAAAGGATTTGGATAATTCTGAGAAAGCGAAAATTTATCTGGCTGATTTATTTTAACCTCTACAATATTCGAGTATGTGTATGAACCATTAAAATCTATCTGCTTCAACCTGTAAAAAAAATCTCCAGTAGTTAAGTCCGCATTTGTAAAAGAATAATTCTTTTCTTCGGTTGATGTTCCATACCCTTCAACAAACCCTATTTTCTTCCATCCATTCTGATCTCCCATCTCCGACCTCTGACCTCCGCCTTCGGATCTCTGCACTTCAAATCCTTTATTATTTATTTCAGTAGCCGTTTTCCATTGAAGCAAAACAGTATTATTCTCTGATGTGATGTCGAACGAAACCAATTCTACAGGAACCTGCTGTTCGTATCTGATTCCTCCGACTTTTGTTCCCCAGGTGTTTTCTGCCTTTACAAATTCAGTCATTATCCAGAAACCTGATGAATCCTCCGGATCAAGCCAGGCACCGCTGTAATCTCCCCAACGGTTCCTTCCGCCTCCCCCGTCTTTTACATAATAATCCAGACCTTCCTGTAAAATCTGTGCGGGAAGCGGGGCACTGTTTACATCAGGCAGAATAGTAAAAAATGCACCGGCAAATTCATTAGATGAAGATCTGCTGAAAGTAAATAACAAATTATCTTCTGCATTTATGGCTAGCGAAGGATAAAAATAGAAATGTTCACGATCTCCCATTTCTATATTTTTTATAACTTCATTTGTTACGGGATCAATACATAAATATTGAAGACTCGAAAGTTCTTCATCTATAGAATTTCTTATTGAATGAATAAAATGGATACGACCATCTTTAAAAACTGGTTCATTTCTTAAGAAGCATCCTCCTCCTTCAATCCTTTCGGGTCCGCCTTTTTGCAACGCATTTTGAGGAAGATAGTAATAATCAAAAATAATATTATCCCCGGTTAATTCAGGATTGGTTACGGAGTTAGTCAGTTTAAGTAATGTAATAAAATTTGCGCCGTTGGCCGGAACGTGAACAAAGTAATATTTATCAGCCTGGTTTTGCATTCTTACAGGCCTTATACTGTACATATTATTTGAGTTATGCGGGTAAGTGAATCCCCATAAATCAATCCATTTTACCGTGTCAGGTAAGTTATTGGTATAAAGATAATTATTATCAATTATTCTTATTCTGTCGTATTGATAAGTATCGTCAAAACTGAACTGTGAAGAAGTAAAATAAATAGCGTTTTTATCAAAACCCACACCCTCATAATCCGACCAGTTATTCGAGTTCTGGTTTCCATTCTGATCAGCTGGTAAAGCCCAGTTAAACCAAGTACCGAGTGGGTCGTCATCATCAGAAACTGAAATAAGATAATATGCATTATGAAGAGTGTTATTATGCGAAAGCCATACCATTATCCACCTTTTATTAAAATGATCGTAAATAACTTTAGGATCAAATGGATTCAAACCCGGAATTAAACCGGAGAACCAGTCTTCCGCTACTATTTCCTTTAAAGTATTGCCATCTTTATCGGTTATTCTGAATCTCCTGTTAACTACCTGTACAAGATGCCCCGGTCCAGCCGCAATATATGGGTCCGGCGGGAATGATGATGTTTCAGGTATTCCTTCAAAGTTTTTAAAAATTATTACTGAATCACCAGCAGAAACATTATCATTTAAAAGAAAGAACTCCTTTCTCTTTACGGTTATATTGCCGGATTCAATATACATTGGAGAAACCACCGGTTCAAAATGATTTATAATGTTAATACCCTGAGGTGGATACGATTTTAAATTGTTGAAGTCGGATGTGTTCACAGTTTCTCCACCAGGTATGGAACCCTGAGCAGGTCCGTTATAAGTAACCTGCGCTTTAACAACGGGTATTAACAATACAATAATTACAAGTAATATTCTTTTCATCAGCATATCTTATTAGAGCTGGAACAACTTTATAAATGTAAAAGATATTTTGTAATGATGAAAGTTCAGATAATAAATAATTTTTAATATCCAGTCGTCATTCATGCTGGTTAAATCTTAATTAACAAAATCATTTAAGGTATGCTGTTTTTTTTAACCGGGTTGTAATGAAATGAATTTTTGTAAAGAGTTGGTAACTCCCGCAAATTTTAAGAGTTGATTCCCTTCCCGAAAGTTTTTTCTTTTCTTCGCAGATTTATAAATCCCCATATAAAAAACCCTGCACCGAGTATTACTGGCAACGATTCCAATAATAAGAACCGGCAGATACCAGAATAAAAGCGATTGATCCGCTTCACCGATTCTTTCAACGATCGCATTAATTATAAAGAGGATAATAAACATTAATCCTGTTAAAAAAGCAATCACTCCGAAAATGATTGCGGATAAATATTTGTTTTTTTGGGATTTAAATATCATAAACCAAAATATAATTTATTTCATGGATTAGTTATTGTAGAAATCTATAGACTTAAAATGTAAAGGTAAAGCAGGATGTGCTTCTTGATTGTTGGATAGATATTAGTGCTGGTCTCATCTAAAGAAACAGTAATCAAACTATTTTATTCCTGCTTTTCTTCACAGAGATAATTAATGATTGAAATTTATTATAAATAATTAATACAAGTTACGAATACCCCCTGATTTTAGATAACATATCTTTATATATAATTTTCTGTATGCATGATTGTCATATTGGTTAAAAGGCGAAAAGTAAGAAATGCCGATTCCGGTTTAATTTTGTAATTTTTTATCTCAGGTATCTGAGCCGTTGCAGAGCCGTTCATCTCATACTAATCTCCTATTCATTTCCCTTCTCCTTGTTTTGTCTGCCTGTTTGTCAGTACATTTCCAAAATTCCATTCTTCCATCATTCCCCTTTTCCAACTTCCGATCTCCGACCTCTGATTTCCGATCTCCGTTTTCCGGCTTCATACTACACACTAACCACCTTCACCACTACCATTGTCATATGAGCCTTGGAAAAATTAGATAAGTTATTTTATAAAATAGATTTAGAGTAAACGAAAAAATATATTATTACAAACACGCAACAATATTTTTTTTTATTTGTTTTTACTTACTTTGATTTGCTTCATCTTCAAAATATTCTGTACCATTTAAATCGACATAACCCTTTTTACCATTCAATTCGACTTCAAATAAATCATAATCGTATTTACGAATAAATTCCTTCATATTTAAATGGAAGAATAACTCTATTATTCTTATCAATAAGACCCCATTTATCTCCATATTTAACTTCAGCAAATCCATTTTTAAATTTATTTGCTTCATCATAAATTAAATCTATTTTTTGCTGACCTTTTTCATTATAATATCCCCATTTACCTGGAATATCTTGAGTAACCTATAACAATTCTTAGAGCAAAATCTTCATAATCTGAATAAACATTTAAATACTGCTTATGAGAATAAAAGAAATTTTTTCTCTTTTCGGGAGTTAATAATCTACTCTTCAAATTGGAATAATCACCTCTAAAATTATCATCTTCCGTCCTGAGTATTTCTAATAAATCACTTACCGCATTAGAATCACAAATATTTTCTGATAATATTATTTCTTTTTTTTCATCTTCATTAATTTCTTTTACCTGAGCATATCCATCTGAGAAAGTTATATAATTAATCATATTTACAAGGTATAATTATCTTACTGCTATAATCGATGACGCCCTATTTGTCATCTTTACGTACAGTAATAAGTTTCTCACTTAAAGGAAGTAATGACTCATATTCAAATGGGATTATTATTTCTCCTAATTCATTAAGTAAAGCTGTTTTATCATTTAGAGTAGCTGAAAATAAATATGAAGTATCGAATTCGATGTATTCTAAGCTGGCTATAATTATTAAAAGGAACTATTGTTGCATTATGTTTATCTACAATTCCACATTTATTATTCAGCTTAACTAAAAAATAACAACTATCTGATTCGAATAAATTTATATCGTCATATAAAAAGGGGATCAATAATTTTCCCGAAAGATCGGCAACCCCGAATTTATAATCAGTCAAATATGCGTAATTTAAATCTATAGCTCGAATCCTTAATAAATTAGATTTTACGAATGGCAATAAATCATATTTCATAGGAAGAATTTCATTCCTTGACTTATCAATAATTCCATATATAACATGATGTAATTTATATCCACTTTGCAAATAGTCTGTTTTTGAATAGCTAACTAAATAATTTCCATTTTTTAGGATATTTAAATCGTCAAAAATAAATGGAAACCGCACAGTACCATCATAATTAAATAAACCTTCATAATGTAAATCACCAGGTGAATAACTAGCAGAAATACAATCATTAGAACATATTAAATAATCATAGTTAAACGGAATAATAATCTCATTATGATCATTGATAACGCCATAAAGTCCTCTCCTAGCTATATAAATATTATGTTCAGAATAATAACTAAGGTTGTCATATATGAAGGGTATTAGCTTATTCCCATTTAAATCAATGGCGCCTTTCAATCCGTTTGAATTAACAACTAATCGGTCTGTTTTATGATAAACAAATTGTACTTGTTTATATTGAGGGGTAATAACAATGTTTTTATTCTTATCACAATAACCCCACTTATCACCTTTTCTATATGGTATGAGATCAGGTAGTTTTAAATCAGAACGAAAAGCTATTGAAGAATCACGTTCAAGATTCGGCCTAGAGATATATTGGATTAAGAGATAGCTGCCAACAGCTAGAAAGATTATTCCCATCAGTGTAATTAATGAATATTTAATGACTCTTTTTCTTTTTAGTATAGCATTAATAAAACTATATAAATATTTTTTTTCTTTCTTAGCCTTTATTTTTTTTGGCTCTTCTAGTATTTCCTGGTCTTGCAGTGGAACTTGATCTCTTAGTGGATTTTGAAATAACTCCTGATGCAAGGCTGGTACTTTTTCAAGTGCTTCCTTTGGAGCTAATAATTTATTTATTGTTTTCAAGGTTCTAAAGAGCGCAAACAAGCAACTGGTTCTAAGTAACAGAAAAAATAATACCGTCCCGCCTACGCTATGATTTAAGACTATCCCTGCAATAAAATCAATGGTTTCTAACCCGCCTAATACTAACCCAAATAAAACTGCCCTTCGTGGATTCTTAGCATAAACAAACCCAGAATATAATAAAAGGATTAATACAGGTAGATAAGGTAATACCACTATAAATGCTATTGGTGAAGACTCAGCTAAAGAATTTAATACAAAAGAGATGATAATCTTTAAAGAAATCAAACCTACTAAACCCCATATTGCTATTTTACCCTCATCTAAATTTTTTATAGGATCAGCCATAGTATTCTGAACCGGGACATTATCAATAGTTATAGCAAGACCTTTTTTAGAAATGAAATTTGAGAACACAAAATTTTTAGCCCTGGCATTCCAAACCGATACTAAATGATTACCTGTTGAATTCTGGAAAGAGATTTCTTTTTTTTCATTATGTTCAACTATATCTATGGCTTCACCATTGAGCCTGACTACAAGTGGATCTGAAAAACGAGAAGTTCTAGATATTTCTATAATTGATTCATCGAGATGTATTATTACAAGTTCAGAATTTGAACCCTTAACATATTGGGATGGGATAAAACTTTTATTGAATAAATCCCTGCTATAAAAAGCAAAATCCGGATGTTCTTCTACCATAATTAACCCTTTTTAAAAAAATATTACGACTTGGTAAAACAAATTCCGTGCCGAGTTTACATAATGCAACATTATGCGAACTTCGACAGAAAGAGAATTTTAGTAAAGATGATTACCTGGTTGCATAATGTTCTTTATGTAATACTGGCTGACAATGTAATGTTTAACCTCCGTCAAATGTAAAGTGGCTCTCCCCTTTCCTCTTTATTTTGCGAGTGAGCGACTTAAGGGAACGAATGAGCAAATTAAAGACTTACCAATACTAAGACATTTCTACCACGGACTAAAAATATTTGCGACTGAATGAGTATTCCGTTTTACGGTACACGGAATGAAGGAGCAATTATTTTTGATAGAATGATAATGTGATTATTTTATTTTGCTAATGTAGACATCCCTGAAATGTCGAAATGAGCAAATTAAAATCCAGCTAATAAATGGTGGTGAATGATCAGCTTATTGTTTGCGGAACGAGCCTAAAAGCGAGTGAAGCAAATCATTAAGCAATGGATAGATAGGATGTTAAAGGTTAGTACTGTCCGGTTTATCTATATACTAAATACATATGACCTCCCGCCACACTTCATCACCTAATTATTTCCTATACCATAAAAAAAAGGGAGGGGGGTACCTTATTTATCAGCTTATCATATATATACTAATTGACCTTCTACATTTGCGCTGAAATTTTTGAAACCTTTTTTGTACTGTTCCTTTAATATTATACTATATTAATCAGAGGCATTCCTTTACATATTTGTATAACAATAGAATGGATAGATGAAGAATCAGTATTTCGGAGATATTAATGACTTTAAGAAATATGGGATACTCAGAGCTTTATCCGATGGAGGTAAAATTAAGATTGGGGTATGCTGGATGCTTACACCTGATAACGATAAAAATGAGGGGAAATTTATAAGCTATATTGATAAACCGAATAAATGGAGAAAGTTTGATCCAGCCCTATTTGACTCGTTATCCTATGCCCTAAAATCTCTGAAAAATAGAAATGTTGGTTTAGCTGAAAACTGCACTTGATTGATAATTCCTATTACTTCAAGAATATTCTGGGAGATTCAAGTTCTGAACGAAATTTATATTTTGAAGAATTTAGAAAAAATAGAGGGATTGTGATTTGATATTTTTTGATCCCGATAATGGAATTGAAGTAAAATCTAAATCCTATGGTACAAAGGATTCTAACAAGTTCGTTTACTGGAGAGAACTTATTGCAATTTTATGGTGTAGGTCAATCACTGCTAATATATCAACATTTCCCAAGGATCAAAAGAGAGATTTTTATTAAGAACATTTCTAAATAAGATTAAAGACATACTTAAAACAGAATTAGTAATCTTCTACTTAACATCTAACGTTTTATTTATCTTGATTTCTCAAAAAGACAAACTTGATTACTTCTTAAAACAGAGTAAGAGGTTAGAATCCATATGGAAATCAGAGATAGGCATATTTATTAATGAAAGCGATTAAAAAATTCTAAATATAGTATACACTCTATTTTCATTTAGCTAATAAATTATCTAAGAAGTTCTTTAAAGCTTTCCTTATTTTTAATCAATAATTTACCTAATTGTACACCGACATAATGAAAATAGGAAATATAATTTTCCGGTTCTTGAGCTATAAATGATTTAGCTTCTTCAAACTTACGATTAGCTGAATTATGCAATATTGGCAAATTCAAAATTCTATTGGCTTCTATTTTTGATAACCTATCATAAAAGATTTGACCAAGTTCTTTAATTCCTAAATTCCTTTTTGCCTCCCTACCAAATACTGACTCTACTGCCCAGAATGCAAAGCTACCCATACTTAAAATTATTTTATGATCTGCTCGTCCTACTTCCGTCTTAAGTTTTGACAAATCAGGATTGTTTTTAGTTTTGGGATCATCAATTGCATTTATATAATAGAAAAAATCTTCACTTTTTTTCTCTAAAGGTAATTGGAAGCCCTGGGAATTAAGATAGCTATTTAGATAATATTTAATTGGAACTAATAAGGAATTGTAAACGGGATGGATAGGGTCTAATACTTCTTTGATGTTTTTTGTTGTTTTAGGATTTGGAGGAAGTGAATCTCCGACAATCAAGATACCGCTTCTATTTCCCCTCGAAATTCTGATCATAATTATTCCCAGGTTATATTTTATTTATTACCAATGGCAACATATTTGTCTTTCACTTTTGCATCAATAAATTTAACCAATTGTTTAACCGCATTCTGGATCTTATAATAATAAGACCTATCTATTTTTACTTTATCATTTAAAGAATAATTATTGTCTACATTAAATGCTGAAACATCATTCTTTAGAATTTCTTTTATAAAAATATTATTTACTTCACCTTTGTTATGAATTAAAACATTTCTCTTTGCTATTGCATCCTTAATCAATTTATATTCTGGCTTATTCTTGACTTTAATCGATATTGGTTTTGCGTTAATAGTCTCAATTCTATCATCCCAACTTCTTATTTGTTCTACACGTTTAACTATTAAAAACTCAATGATTTCCCCAATATTAGAAAGTACTTCTTCATAGTTTATATTCACCCTTATCTTATTCCTAGCTACTTCATCCTTTTGGAATATCCATTGCAAAATATTTGATATATAAGTTTCAAATATCGTTAGCAAAGAGATTAATGCTTGTTCGAATATTATTTCTCCCCTAGTGAGATTTAGTTTATTTTCGAATACTTCCCAATCATATAAATCACTATCTTCGGATAAATTGAAATCCTCAAGTACAGATTCAAAATTTGATTCAGCTACATAATTCAAAGTAAAAAAAGCAATCTCTGAAAAAGTTAAATGAAGATTTAGCCTGTCAAAACTATATATATAATCCTCATAAGATTCTGTATAATCATATATTTCAATTGGACTGACTAACAAATTGTTTTTACTTATAAAATCGATAACCTCGTCATCTCCACCACGCAATTCGTATTCAGTTATTTGGAATAGATTTTTATTCGTTTGAATAATTTTTAGAAAGTCTCCTTCAGTTATATCCCCCTTCTGGATAGATGTCTTAAAAGAATAGTAAAACGACTGGATAAAATCTAATTTCTTACTCTTCTTAACTTTCATTTCCTAACCTTCTCATAATCCCCAAAATAACCCCGCATTAGGCTTTTCCGGTATATGCTGATCGATAAGAAAGACCCTAGATAGCATCTCAGGCGCACATAGGTGCGATTTAAAGCAATATCTTTGGGTATGCCATACATTTGTATGCCTTTTAATTTTTGAATGAATTATTAATAATCCCATCCAGGATGACTAATCGGGAACCGATTTAGTTCATTCCTATAGCTTTTCCAATTTGGCATTATTTCACTCACAATATTCTTAAATCGTGCATTGTGTTTTCGCTCTATGAGATGCACCATTTCGTGAACAACTATATACTCAAGACAATGCAAAGGTTTTTTAGCTAATTCTAGGTTTAACCAAATTCTTTTAACTTTGATGTTACAAGTACCCCATCTTGTTTTCATTTGCTTAATACCAAATTCATTCACTTTAACGTTTAGTATTTTCTCCCATTTATGTATCAAAGTTGGTATTTGTTCCTTTAAATTCTCACGATACCATTTATTTATTACTTCTCTCCTTTTATTTAATGAAGAACCAGGTCGAACTGATAACTCAATAACATTAGGACTAATGAAATTTACTTTAGGAGATTGATTCTGTTCTTTCACTTGTAATATATATTTTCTGCCTTGATAATAATGACTTTCATTATCTCTAAATTCTCTGGGTGTTTGGCGAACTTGATCTTTAAATTTTCTTTGTTGCTTTCTTATCCAACTTAATTTAGTAGTAGCAAAAGACTTAATGGTATCCTCTTTTGTAAAACGTGGGACGGAAATGCGAACCCTACCATTAGGAGGATAAACAGCTAAGTGAATATTTTTAATATCCTTCCTAACAATATCGATGGTTATATCACTTATAACAATTTGTGGCATATTAATATTCTTTTTGATTTTTAACAACTTCAATTATTCGCAGAATCTCGCTTTCATCGGTAATTCCATTTTGTTTTAGTACATCCGTAACAGCTAATTCTACTTCTTTAGTTTTAATTTTCGTATCTCTCCATCGATCACGCTTTGTAGAGAGAACCGTCTTGTCCAGTTCACTGGCTAAAGTTTCGTTTTTCCCCAAATTATCATACAAATTACGTTTAGCAAGTGTATTTAATGAAATGGGATAATCATTAGCAGGATCTTCTTTTTTTACTTTCCTTGTGAGTTCAACAATTTTTTGTAAATACTTTTCATATTCTATTATCTTTTCTTTTCGCATACGAATTAGTTCATCTAACAGCACACTCATTTTTTCATAATACATCGGATTTGTAGGGCTTTCTTCAATAATCACTTTGCGCAAATTGTTTTCTATTGTTTCTGAAACTGCATCCTGATCATTTTGGATATTCCTTGGTAAATCTTTTAATGCATCTTTACCTTTTTTTACAAGTAATTCAACTAAACTAAGATCATCAAATTTTGAAAGGACTCTACTCTCTTCCGCTCCTATATAACTGTCAATTAAATAGCGCATTGCGGGCTCGTATTGTTTTAAATCAACATAATCACCACTAGCTAATTGAATCTCCTTCCTTAAGTTTTCAAAATGTTTTAAGTCATCTTTTATTCGAATAATATCTTTTTCTGTATAACCAGCATCCCTCATATCATCAGCTATATTTGCATAAGCACGAATTAATGAAATAGTTAATTTATATAATGCAACTCGTTTCGATTCAGTATCATTCCATTCATTAGGATTTTCAATATTCTTACCACAGAAAAATCTAATATGAGCCATTGTATCCTTGGGAGGTTCTACCTCCTCGCATAATGTTTTAATAGCTTCCAGAGCTTCTTCTAAACGTTCTTTACCACTTTTGAGTCTGTCTTTTAACAATCCTTCAACATCAGCTTTTTCATAAGCATCAAAAGCTCCTGAAGTATAGTCCTTAAAAGCCCTTCTAAGACTTTCAAATAAATCCATATAGTCTATTATGTACCCGTAATCTTTATCCTCAGTATCTAACCTATTTACGCGACAGACTGCCTGGAATAAACCGTGATCGTGAAGCTTTTTATCTATATATAAGTATGTTGCAGGAGGAGCATCAAAGCCAGTGAGCAATTTGTTTACGACAATAAGCAATTTCATTTGTGCCGGTTCATTAACAAATTTATCCTTTACATCAGTTTCAAATTGCTCAATCTTTTTTAAAGCTTCTTCAGAGTCTTCATTAAAATAATCTGCAAGCATTTTTTGATATATCTCATACCGTTGTAATCTCTCTGTATAACCCTCACCCGTTTCTTCACCCTTTATATCAGCGTAACTTGGAACAAATGAAGTAACAATAGCACAATTCTTTAAGCCCGCATTTTGAAAAAGTTCATAATAACGACAAGCATTATAGATACTATCTGAAACCAACAATGCATTACCTCTTCCATTCTTAAATCGTTCCTTCTTTTCCATATCCATCATCATATCAATGACAATTTTTTCGAGTCTTGATTTAGAGCTAAATACTTTTTTAAGTGTCCCCCATTTTTGTTTTAATTCTGTCTTAGCAAAGTCAGTTAATCCACGAGTCTTTAGATCGAACCATTCATCTATTCTCTCTTGAGATGTAATATTTTGTTCTATATCCCTTGCTTCATAGCGCAAATCCAGGACAACTTTATCTGCAACAGCTTCATCGAACTTATATGTGTGAATAAATTTACCAAATACTTCCATACTAGTTTGTTTATCTTTTTTGAGAAGCGGTGTCCCAGTAAATCCAAAAAACAAAGCATTCGGCAATAGACTTTTCATTGCGTCGTGTAGCTTCCCTGATTGAGTTCTATGGCATTCATCAACGAATATGAAAATATCACCCTTTGGTATAAAATCGGTTGGTAGGCTACTTCTTAATTCTTCAATGTATGAATCAACATCTCCTTCTTCTTTACCTTTGAACTTCTGCACAAGTGAACAGATTAACCAGGGAGAAGTATTATTAAGTTTGTTTAATAAATCTTTCCCACTTTTTGTTCTATAAATTTCTTCTGAGACGCCTTTATAGACTTTTTCTATTTGTTTATCTAATTCATCGCGATCAGTGATTATAAGAACTCTTGAATCATCCACATTCTCTCTTATCCATTTAGTAAGCCAAACCATCGTTAAACTTTTTCCGCTTCCTTGAGTATGCCATACAATCCCACCTTCTCTTCTCTTAATATAATCCCGTGCTGCTTTAACACCGAAGTATTGATTATGCCTTGATAATTTTTTCTGTCCTCTATCGTAAACAATAAAGTCGTGCAGGAATTCTAAAAACCTCTTCTTATTTAACAATTCAACAATATTTTTATCGAGAGGATATTCTACTCTTGAAGCTTTTTCTCTAATGGAGGCGGTAATATTGAGTAAGTACTCATCATTTTTATTTATTTCTTCATTAACCTCTTTCCATTTCCAGAAATATTTTTCTTTTGCACCTATCGCACCATAAGCAATACCCTCTAGGTTATTTCCAGCCATTATATATTGAACAGTTGCAAAAAAGGATTGAATAAACTCAGGTTTTTGATTATCTAAATTTTGACGTATACCTTCTGATACTGATACAGTGCTTCGTTTCAATTCCAGAACACCTAAAGCAATTCCATTTACATACAACACAATGTCAGGTCGTTTATTATGTGTCCCCTTTATTGTTACTTCTTCTGCAATTGCAAAATTATTATTTAGTGGGTTCTGCCAGTCTATTATTTGGATAGTTACTTTATGTCTATTGTCCTCCGATAATACGTTAACACCATAACGAAGCAATGAATATATATCTTGATTTACATAGTAAAGCTTTTTACTCTGATCTTCCGCTGTATCCTTAAGTGCTTTTATTACTCTTTCAATTATTAATGAAGTATGTCCCTGTTTTATTAACCACTTTTCTAAATATTCATTTTCAATGTTGCTATTATCAGATCTTTCTTCCCAGTTGCCCCAATTATTATATTCTAATACATTTTCAAATAGCTTAATAACACGATCCTGTGTTATTCTTTCAAGCTGACCAACTTCCGACTTTTGCGAACCTTGCTGAATTTTTTTCAGAACATTTTTTTTGATGGTGTATGATGTTTGCAGGTCAGGTGGAATTAAATCTAAACCCGCTTCAGGCAACATATCATCACTTATGATGCCTTTATAAATATTAGCTTCTATTTCTTCAGAAGACTGAAAAGTTGCTAAATAATAATTGGTCTCGCTTTTTTCAAATAATATTTTTAAATCTACTTCACCTGTTAGAAATGTAATTATTCCTTCAGCACTGAGTTTTTTACCTATATATTCCTTCTTATCATCATTTAACAAAACAAATAAGTAATTGTTGGCCCATTTATCTTCTGCAAGAAATAATGTTGGGACTTCATAGTAGTAGAGGCTTTTTAATAACTTTAATTTCATACTTCAACCTCCTGTATTTTGGCAGAGGAAGGATCAAACAATTTGGATCTCCACCAAGAATAATGACCAGGAGAAAATGTTTGCTGAATCTTACCATCATTTTCCTGAAGAATACAAGCAGCAATCAATTTTCTTTTTTTCTTATGAGCTGGTGTTTTAAAGAATGCATTAACTAAACCATCAATGTTGTCAAATGTAGATAATGATTTAAGTATACATTGATCGAAATTGTCCATATCAGTAAATAATACCTTCCTAGGCAAAAAACAATTTGATGTTGCTGGATTGTGTTTAACTACTCTATAAAACTCTTTAGTACCATCAGGTATTAAGGCATTTTCAGGTGGACAAGTTATTTCTAAATCTTTAATGTCTTCAAAATATTCGAAATTGGAATCTAACATTTTAAACTAGCCTGATTTTTCCAGTTAATAAATTTTGCATCATTCCTTGTTGGATCATTTTGAATTTATCGAGTTTTACTTTAAGTAATTCTATTTCAACGTCCATATCTAACAATACTTCTGCTATATGGTCTTGCTCTAACTTTATCTTAGGTAATAATATATCGTATTCGGAGATTTTAGGAACTGTTAATTGAGGGACACCAGTCACTTCAAGAACAAAATTAATATTATTATTAATATATTCTGAAATATAAAAACAGTTAACATCAATTTTCGGCTTTAATACAAGTAATCTTCCAATAGCTGTAAACTTATGGCCCCTATAATAAGCCTTGCCAATTGTCCCCCTAGCAGTAACAGTTATACAATTTTCTTGATTAGTAAAATAGGAACTATATCCATATAACCCATTATTCTCTAATGAATTTGAATAAATGGGATATGGATACTTATTACTTTTAACATTAGAAGAAAATGCTTTTTTATAATCGCCACCTGCGCTAACATCAAAAATTTCGTCAATTCTCTTTACTTCCCACTCGTTTTTTGGTTCAAACAATATCTGAATTGCACCAAGTTTAATCATTTTCTTTTTAGCAATAAGATTTTCTAATTCTGTAATTAAATTGTTTATATCTTTTAGATAAGAAGCTATAATATCCTGCTCAGGTTTCGGTGGTAGAGGCACTAGCATCTTTGCTATCATATCTCTACGAACAGAATCCACTGATGATTTAGCAGTTAATTGTATTATTCTATTATAAAAATTTTTACTGAAATAAAGAAAAAAGAAGTATCCATCCAGTCTATCACTAAAGTTGCTCACTTTATATACACGTTGATGAAAATCAAATTTCCCATTTATATAATGAAATACTTTTCCAGTTTTTACTCCGTCACCAGCAGTTAATACTGCCTCACCATCAAATGAATAAGAATTTATTCGCTCAACTGTCTGTGAACGGACAAAAAAAGGATACGCCCCATCTGGAATACTATCTTGAGTATTTTTGGAACCAGTAGATATATCTGACTGATTTTGGATTTCATCAACATCCCAATCATTAGGTAAAAGACCAATCTCAGTCTTTCGATAGCCCTCTAATATTCTGCCTTCATTTACCATACAAAATTCATTTTTTTTAAATGATCTTCAACTTTTTCAAATAGATCTGTATAGGATTGTTTAAGTTTTGGAAGTGGAGTTTCATATCGTTCAGCTAATTCTTTAATCCGCAAAGCGAGTATCTGACTAATATTATCCATCTCAGCTTTTATCTTGATTTCAATACAATTAATCCATTTTTTATCAACAACTATAATTTTGATTTCATCAACACTAAGACTAGGATATTTTTCAATGATTTTCACTTCTAATTCAGCTAATAGAACTTTAATCTGGGATTTAAGTTTAGATTCAGCATCGAACAGAGCGATATATTTTAATACGATAGATAATTCCTTTAAATATTCAGCCTCAGAATCGTTGTCTATCATTTTCTTTAATTCTATTAAAACCTCACTAAGCACAGAGTTAATCTTATTCAAGCCAGATGATAACTCTTTTGATACTGATATATATTCTTTTAATATTTCCTTATCTGAATCTTGAATATCTTCTATTAATTTTTCTTTTATTGATTTCTGAGTGATTTTACCTTTATTATTTTTAAGACTATTTATCAAAGAATTATATGACAGTTCAATCAAACTCTTCTGATTTAATGAGAAAACTTTATTAAGATTTGAGTATTCAATAAATGACTCATTCAAATATTCACTACAAGCTTGAATTGTGCATTCATCTAAAGCTTTGAGTGCATCTGTTCTACTTGAAACATCCTTTAATGGCCCCTCATCTGTATCATACTCTTCAATTAGATCACCTTTTTCTTGAATAACAATATCTAGTTTATTTTGTAAATCATCAATTGCAGCTTGTTCAGATGCAAAATATTCTTGAATGATTAATGAAGGTGGAATAAGTCGACCTTCTAAACCTGCAATACCTGTTATCTCTTTTTCAATTTCTTCATCACCTTTTTTGGTTTTTCTAGTCAATCGTTTTACTTCATTACCAGCTTCCCAACCATCAGCCGCTAATTCATACAAATCATCCTGCATCGTTTCAGCCCAATAATCCATTAAGTGTTGAAAGATTGAATATTCATCAACAAGCGGCTTATTAGAATAATGTTTTAATAGGCTTTCTGAAATTTTTTTAATTTCTCTTTTAGGTTGTATTCCCTTCTTTAAATCCTTCATATAGGATGCTGTTTTAGATTCCCATTCACTAAACAAATCGTCCATCTTCTTACTAAAATCAACAAACTCAGAATAATTGAAGATTGTATTTTTAATTTCAGTTTTAACTATATCCAATGAGAGATAATTCTTTCTATTGCTTGGAATAAACAAAATGTTTTTTAATGAGGGATATACATCCCAGTATTTACTTAGTTCATCGATATCCCGAGTTGGAATATCACCCACTAGATGTGCTTCTATATCTTGCAAATCTTCTGGCTCCTGGCTATCGATATAGCGGGGAATATTTAAATTATAATCATTTTTTGGATCAGCTATCTCAGATAGAGGAATCATTCGAGAATATTTATCAATTGGTATTCTGTTATTGAAAGTGTCAACAATTTTATGGATATCACGTTCACGCAATCTATTTTTGTTGCCATCTTTAATGTATCCTTTACTACCATCAATCATAAAGATGCCGTTACGATGCTGTGCATCCTCTTTATCTAGAACAACTATACAAGCAGCTATACCAGTTCCATAAAACAAATTTGCCGGTAAACCTATTATACCTTTTATATATTTTTTTTTGATAATTTTCTTTCTGATATCAGCTTCAGCATTTCCTCTAAAAAGGACTCCAAGAGGTAATACAATAGCACCCTTACCTTTTTCATTTTTCATAGATTTGATAAAATGTAGTAAGTAAGCATAGTCCCCATTCTTTTTAGGAGGAATACTATCATAGCCTTTAAATCGTTCAAATACATCATTGTGTGGGTCTAATCCAGTAGTCCAAGTTTTATCAGAGAATTTTGGATTAGCGACGACAAAGTCAAATGATTCTAAAGCCCCAGTTTTTTTATTAGTGAATTCAGGAGATGCCAGTGTATTGCCCTGAACAATTTCTGCAGTTGGATTTCCGTGTAACCACATATTCATAACAGCTAAACCTCGTGTTGGATTATCCATTTCTTGACCATAAATCGTAATACCTTCAGGAGATTCTGCTGCTACTTTAAGTAACAATGACCCAGATCCACAAGTTGGATCGTAAACTGTATCGGATCGCTTTGTGTTTTCATTAATCCCAATCACCTGCGCCATTATTCTGGATACTTCGGCTGGAGTATAGAATTGTCCTTTGCTCTTACCACTTTCAGTTGCGAAGTGTCTCATTAGAAATTCATATGCATCACCAAGTAAATCATCTCCCTCAGCAGTATTCCCACTAAAATCGAGTTCTGGCCTCTCAAAGATTGCTATAAGATTACTCAACCTTTCAATCTTAGCTTTTCCTTTACCAAGTTTTTCATCGTCATCAAAATCAGCTTGAGTAATTATTCCGAATAGGTCATTTGCCTTAGCAAAATCTCCTATTTTCATTCTAAGTTGTTCACCAATATTTGACTTTCCTTTTAACTTTGAAAAGTCCTTAAAGCTGCAACCGTCTGGAATCGTTACTAAAGCCCCACCTTTATCAGAAACATATTTCATAAACAACAATACCAATACATAGTCTTTATATTGGCTTGCATCCATACTTCCCCTTAGCTCGTCACAACTTGCCCATAACGATCTGTATAATTCTGATTTTTTTATTGCCATACTATTTTGATTTAATTGATTTGAGGTGAATTCGACCCTTGATAATATAAATTTCTCATTTGTATAAAAATAACAAATAAGCCTCATTAAATCATCAAGTTAAAGAGAAGAAAGATTTATGTGTAGATTCATTAAAAAGAAAGTTCTCCAATCTCATTATATAAATAATGGAGAATTGGAGAACTTATAAAATAGGTGGGCTAAGATTAGTTTATGTAATATGATTCGCCATCGAGACTTACATTACCACGCTCCAGCTCTTTGTCGATTCGCTTGTATGCTCCTGAATCATTCAGGTATATACCAAGCTCTAAACTCTTGGCAACCCAATCTTTTTTAGAAAGCGGGCCCGAATCTTTAAGGATTTTGACGAACTTATTTTCATCCAGAGCAAACCAAAAAGTCGTTTGATCGAATCGGATTATTGATGTTGCGGGATTTGCAGCGTGCCTGAGATCAAAGTCTACTCTAAGCTTGTCCTCATCTTTCGTTTTATTCAAGGTAAGACAAGAGTCATACTCACCCAGGATTGCAGAGCTACCCCTGGCTCCGTTTTGCGGAGCCTTCCCAAGATGATGTATAAGGATAATAGACAAGCTATGGTCTTCAATCAGATTTCTGAGCTTCTCAAGTATCATCCCCATTTCCTTTGCTGAGTTTTCATCTTTATGATGGAATTTAACGAAGGGATCAATTAGCAATACATCAGGATTGAATTCGCTAATGATATCCTCTAATTCTTCAAAGTCTTCTTCTTCTTCGAGTTTAATCCGGGTATCAAAACATAGTTTAACATTTTCACTACCCTTAAAATCAATTTCAGCACACATTGCTTTAAATCTATCACGATTCGGAAAATATCCCCCTTCGGCTGACAGGACTAAGACTTTATGAGGTTTATCAATTTTAAAGAATGAAAATGATTTGCCTGAAGCTAATGCTATTGTAAGGTTAGCGGCAAGCATTGATTTTTTTGCTTTTGGTAATCCTGTAATTAACATTAAAGTCTGTGGCAATAAAATACCGTCACCTATTATAGCTTTTGGTGGAACGGATTCATCAATCAATAGCTGTTCAAGGGTATAAAATTTCATACATTGTTCTCCTTAGTTTCTGGAAAAATTATAGCTTATTTTCAATGGCTCACTTAGCCTGGGATTTTGATTAAACATCCATTCGACTAAATCTCTTTTATGAAAAAAATATTTTCCGTCTTTTTCCACATACCTGATTTTGTCAGCTAAAACTAAATTTCGAATATCGTTCTCACTCATATTCAGATATTGTGAGGCATCAACCAATCTGAAAAGTTTGGTGATTGTTATAGTCAGATTTATGACTCTGGATCTTGAGCTTTGGTACTGAAATAATTTTGGGTTTTTCATATTGATATTCCTTTCTAATTGATTGTTTGATTTAATGTTTGTTGTAATTCCTCGATCGTAAGAATCCGATCTTTCTCTACCCACTCTATCAGGTCAGATTTTTTAAACAGCAATTTCTTAGTGTTCTTATAGAACGGTATTTGCCGTCTAAATACGAATTGATAAATAGTGGATTTTTTAAGCTTCAGGAATTTAGAAGCTTCGTCTATGTCCATATACTCAGCGTCTTTCTGGTTTATGGACACCAGCAGTTTCTCGATTTTGTTTAACTGCTTTTGAATTTGTTATTGCATCATTTACCTTTCATAGTTTTTTGAAATTGATTTCTGAGGCAACAAAAGTATTTGAATATGGATTGAACGGAAATATTGAGAAATTCGATTAATATGGAAGATTACTGCAACAATTTGACTTTTCTCGAATATTTTCTGATAATGATATTATAACAGATTAAACTTTTAACTATATCTTCACTTTTTTGAATTAATATCTTCTGCTAAAATTATTTTATTACAGTGAGCTTCCATTCTTCAGCTAGACTTTTACTGATTCTCTTTTCTTAACTGATTGCTAAATTACTTCAAACATCTTCGTAAATTTTATTAACCCTATTTGGTTTATATTTTCCTGACTTATTTTTTAATCACTTCCCTGATCAATACATATTTTAATAATTTAATAAATCTTTTTTAAAAATTATTGTCTTGGAATGATCAAGATTTATCCTTTTTAAAAATTGATATCGAGCTAATGATTATAAAAATTTTTTTTGATAAATAATTGCGATTAATCATCTTCTATATAATTTCTCTTGATACTTATTTGACGTTGTTTTCTATTTAAGAGGTAATTGGATTGTTAACTATAATTATTACCTACTATATATTTTTTAGCTTCGTGCATATTAACATTTAAAATAGCATCCTCTTATCAAATATCTTTCTAAATCTCAAATAATATTTAGAGTACACTTAAGAAAATCTAAATGCCTTTTTGGTTGCCCCATCCTGATCATTGTTAAATTTCATTCTAATTTTTTGCAAATAATTCATTCATTTGGTTATCAATAAACAACTCAAATAGTTCATAAACCCATTGTCCTATCTTCTCCAATCAAACTTTCAAACTGATAAGTTAATATTATTTCATCTATAATTTTAGCACTATCTATTGCCTTCTTTCTGATTCCTCATAATGTGATCTTATTAATAAAGAACTGGTAATTTATTAACGGCATTCAACATTTTTTTGATCAATTATTTTAGCATAAACCTGGGTTGTAGTAATATCTTTATGCCCTAATAACTTGCTTACAGTATAAAGATCAATTCCCTGGGTTAATGAGAGAGTAGCGAATGTATGCCTTGCAGTATGGAACGAAACTCTTTTATTGATCTCTGCTTTCTCTACCCATTTTTTTATGTGCTGTAAAATAACAGTTTTATGCGGCAAACTAAATACATATTCAGAATCAGTTACAATTTTTCTTTTCTCGTCGAGGATTACCAAAGCTGTTTTTGATAATGGTAAATACTCTTGTGATTGTGTTTTTTGTTGTTTGAACTCTATCCTATCTTCTCTGACATTCTCCCATTTTAGATTTCTTACATCAGAATATCTAAGTCCAGTAAAGCAGGAAAAAAGAAAAGCACTCTTAACTGTTCCGATACAATAGGTTTTATTTAATTTTTTTATTTCATCCAGGGTTAAGTATTCTCTTTTGGATTCAGGTTTTTTAATATTCTCCACCAGTGCCGAAGGATTTGAAGGAATTATTTTTTCTTTGACTGCTTTGTTTAAGGCATATTTAATATTGGCGTAATAATGCCAGGCGGTAACTTGTGATACTTCACTTAAAATAAATTTCTTTAGATTATTCAACCATTCCGGAGTAACATTCTGAAAAGCAATTTGTCCTTTTGAAAATGTCTTTAACTTTAAATATGTACAATTCCAGCTGCTTCTGTCAGGAGGTCTCTCATCAACTAATTTCTTGAAATACCCAACGAAGTCATCTTTCCTCCTGGTTTCGCTTACAAAGCCAAATGAAGCACTCTTAAGCTCTAATTGTCTTTTAGCTCTGACATCCTCTGCTAGTTTTAATGTGGCTTTGTCCTGCTTCTTATCGTTAACCAGCGTTAAGTTGAGATATTCAAATTTCCTTTGTCCCTGATCATAAATATCCAGGAATAAACTGTAGCCATTCTTTCTAGGTCTTTTTCTTAGTTTAACACCCATTGATCTTTCCTAATATTTGTTGCGTTTGTTGCGCTTAAGTACTTTTTTGTACCAACGATGATATAATGATTGTACTAATATAAATTATTGGTTACAAATACGCAACAAAAATATTAAAAGATCATCAAAAGTGATAGATGCAGGTTAAAGAAAAAAGTGAGAATTTTTGCGATATTGAAAACTTTCCTGATTCGGTTAGGTCATAGAACTTTGACCACTACCATTGTCATATCATCGTGCTGTAGGGTTTTCCCCGTAAATGTTTTTACATCCGCTATGGTTTTTTCAAGAAGTTCATTTGCAGTAAGCTCAATATTCTGTGAAATCGTTTCAGTAAGTCTTTGTTCAGTGAATTCCAGTTTAAACTTATTCATTGCTTCGGTAAATCCGTCGGTGTAAAAGACAAATGTATCTCCCGGATGTATATCAATTTTTATTTCTTTAATAGTCTTGTTAAATATTGTCCCCTTTTCAAGTCCCAGTGCAAGTCCGACAGGGTTAAGCAATTCTATTTCATTTTTACCGGAATGTTTTGCAATTACCGGGTTGTGCCCGGCTCTTGAAAAGGTTAATGTTTTTTTCTCTACATCAAAAATTCCGTATATCATACTTATAAAAGTTCCGCGTTCCACATTCTCATAAAACAGTTCGTTAATTTTAACAAGAAACTCAGAGGGTGAACTGACAGTTTTTGATAATGCCTTAACAAATCCTTTTGCAAGCGTCATATAAAATGCAGCCTGGGTTCCTTTACCCGATACATCACCTATTATAATTCCCATCCTGTTTTCATCCAGGTTAACAAAGTCGTAATAATCTCCGCCCACTTCCAGAGCGGGAATACACTTTGCAGCAATATCAAGTCCTTTGAACTGAGGATTTTTTGCAGGAAGAAAACTCATCTGAACATCTCTTGCAATTTCCAGTTCTCTCTGCATCCTTTGTCTTTCGGTAATGTTTTTCACAAACGCGGGTGTAATAGAATTATAATCAGTTATTTTATCTTTTGTAAAAATTCCTGTTATAAAGTACGCTGATACCAGCACAAAAAATATCACAAGTGAATATCCCGATACCAGGTAAGTATGGTTACCGTTTGTAAAAAGTGACACCGCTGTATCAATAACTGAATAAACAGAAAGTGCTATCAATACTGAAAGTACATCGGAATAATTGTAGAATAAAAAGAATAATACTCCGATTACTATTCCTGTAAGTATTCCCCAGTAAAGGGGAAGTATATCATTATAGTTCATCACTGCCCACAATACAACGGCAATAGAGACAAGAATATAAAGTGAAGCAAACCTTCTTTTTAATCCGGTAAAAATAAAGAGAAAGAAAATTGCGGTATAAAATACCTGGGGATAAATACTTTTATCTGCAATATTAAGGGAGGGACTTAAAGATGAAAAGTGTGAGATCAGGGATGAATTCTGTTTTGTAACAAATGAAATGTGGAGTATATTTTCTGAAACAAGGAGAAGTATCATCCAGGCAAGATATATTAAAAAGCCTGCTGTAAAACCGTTGATTCCCGCCTTACCTACCTTAGAATGGAACAAATAGCCTTTTGTCAGTAGATCAAGAGAAATAAATTTTTCTTTTGATGCTTCCCTCGCAATTGTTTCACTTACAGCCCACGTAATGAACACACCCCCGCTTATAAATATTGTAGAGAAAATAACCGGCATCCATAATTCCCACCCTGTTGAACCTGAAATCTGTGAATATAAATTTATTCCAAATGTCAGAGCTACCAGCAGTCCCATTATAACTGCAAGCCTGAAACTTATCTCATAAGCTCTTATTCTTTTATAGCCGGTAACTATAATCAGTATAAAAACTACTATATAAAAAGGGATAACAGTAGAAAGTGAAAATGTGCTGCTGACATCTGTTACCACTTCACCAGGAATCTCAAATTCTACATTGAAATCGGAAACTGTATTTCCTGATACCACGGTGCTTACGATAATGTCTTTATTAATTACAGCGGACTTCCCTCTCCAGCTGAATTTATAATCAGTTCTGCCCTGTTTAACAGTTTCCTGTACATTACTTTCTTTAAATGATCCTTTAACTGCAAAACGGTTACTGCTGTTTGTTGAATCGCTAACCTTAACCGGAGAATATTTATTAATAAAATTTATCGCAAGTTCTCTCGCTTCATCCGGTTTGATGGCAGGAATTTTAATCGAGTCTGACATCTCACTTCTAAAACTGAGAAGGTTTCCTTTGGTATCAAGATCAACAATAATATCCCCTTTTGAGATATCTTCTTTTTTATTATCATCACTGCTTATAACAACATTCTTGCCCGGGTTTGTCCATTCAACTTCCCAATAGTAACCGGGAATTTTTTCACGCAGCAGT
>CAWFHZ010000007.1:0-1291051 GCA_963815785.1 uncultured Ignavibacteria bacterium | reverse complement strand
GCAGGTAAAAGTTAAGGCTTAAGGTAAAATACGTTAGAGGGTTTTTTATCTTACAATTAAATTATTAGTTGCTTCCATCAATTATTTATTGCAAATTAAAGCTAGTAATTTTCTCTACTTTGTGGGAGCAATAGTTAAAGAGTCTAATTACTGATACTCACCGAAAATAACATCAAGATTACTCTCCCGAAGCAGACTGCTGTAATAAATATAATATTTCAACGGGGGATTTATGAAAATATTTTTGAGAATTTTAGTTTTCTTTTTTCTTGCAGCTCAAATTCATTACGCCCAGGAAAATTTCTGGGAGCACACCAACGGACCCGGAGGAGGAGATATCTATTCACTTTTTGTTGCTTACAACGGAACTATTTTTATTTCAACTATAAATGGTGTTTTTCATTCTACCGATAACGGGGATAGCTGGTCAGGAACCGGTGTTATAAATGACCCTGTGAATTGCTTTGCTGAAAATTTCAGCGGGGTTATCTTTGCAGGGACAGATTATGGCAGGGTATTTCGTTCAACTGATAACGGCGAGAGCTGGATACAAACCGGATTTGCAAATGCTTATGTTATCTCTATGGCTATCTATTTTCAGGATATTTTTGTCGGCACTGATAATGGTATTTATTTTTCATACGATGACGGCGATACATGGACACAAATTGGATTTGAAAATACTTCAATAACTTCTATTGTAATTAAAAACTGGGGGGGGGAAATCTTTGCCGGGATCTATGGAGGTTGGATTTATGAAGGCGTTTATCGCTCAACCGATTATGGTTCAACCTGGACAGCTGTCAATAACGGTTTGACAAATACTGATATTTCCGCTCTTGCTATTAATTATAATGAAGATCTCCTTGTTTCAACCTATGGCGGCGGGGTTTTTCGATCAACCGATCATGGTGATAACTGGATAGCCATCAATAATGGTTTGACAAGTATGAATATTTATTTTATTGATATTGATGCCGGCGGGAATTTCTTTGTCGAAACCACGACTGGTCTTTTCCGGTCAACTGATAATGGTATAAGCTGGACTAATATCAATAGTGATTTTACATATTATTTAGTCAACTCTCTTGATTTTAACTACGGAGTAATCTTTGCTGGTACTAACGGCGGCGTTTTTCGTTCTACTGATAACGGCGATACCTGGGCCGCCAGCAATTATGGATTGACAAATATTCATATCCGCTCTCTCGTTTGCAACACCAGCAACGATATCTTTGCCGGGGTAAATTCCCTAGGGGTTTTTCGTTCAACCGATAATGGGGATAACTGGACAAGAACCAGTTTACCCAATGTTCCAGTGAGATCTCTTGCTATAAATTTGAGCGGAGATATATTTGCAGGGTCTTATGGTGCCGGAATTTACCGTTCAACCGATAATGGGGATACCTGGGTAAATATCGGTAACGGTTTGTTTGATTATGTTAGAACTGTTGCCATTAATGCAATGGGTGATATCTTTGTTGGTACTTATGGCGGAGTTTTTTATTCATCTGATAACGGGGAGAGTTGGTCATTAACAGGTTTAATAGATGTAAGGGTCAGCTGCCTGGCTATAAATGATAGCGGCTATATTTTTGCAGGGGATTATGACGGACCTGATCATGGGGTATATATTTCCACCGATAATGGAAATACCTGGACACAAGTTAATAATGGTTTAACTAATCCCCACGTCGAGTGTCTTGCTATTAACCAAAGTGGAGATATCTTTGCAGGTACATATGGTGAAGTTTTTCGTTCAACCGATAATGGTAACAACTGGGTACAAACCACCTTAACGGGAGTTAATGTTCAGGCTCTTGCAATCAATATTGCCGGAGATATTTTCGCCGGAACTTTTCAGAGCGGCGGGGCATATCGATCAACAGATAATGGGAACAGCTGGACAGCCCTCAACAGCGGTTTGAGTTCTGATCCTCTCTCTTTTGCTATCAATTCTGATGGATATATTTTTGCAGGGACATATGGCAGAGGCGTTTTCCGAAGTGTGGAATCAACCATTCCCGTTGAGTTAATTTCATTTACTGCAAATGTTATAGAGAACCGGGTAAGGCTGGCGTGGTCAACAGCAACGGAGACAAATAATAAAGGATTTGAAGTTCAGAGATCTGAGGTCAGAGATCAGGAATCAATATGGGAGACAGCTGGTTTTGTTGAAGGAAAAGGAACTACTACAGAAAAGCAGTATTATTCTTTTATTGATTCAAAAATTCAATTTGGTAAATATAAATACAGACTTAAGCAAGTAGACTTTGATGGAAGTTATTCCTACACACCTGTAGTAGAAATCGATGCAGGATTTCCTAAAGATTTTTCTTTATCGCAAAACTATCCAAATCCATTTAATCCGGTTACGATTATCAAATATCAATTACCTGTTAACAGTCACGTATCTATAAAAATTTATAGTACACTTGGAGAAGAAATTGCTACCCTAGTAAATGAAGAAAAATCAGCAGGTAGTTATGAACTCAATTTTAATGGGAGCGAGTTATCAAGCGGTGTTTACATTTACAGATTGAATGCTGGTGATTTCAAATCAATTAAAAAGATGTTACTTCTGAAATAAATTTTAGAATATTCAGTTACTTGTTCATATCTATTTTAGTGTTAGTTCAAATAAGCAATGGTTTTATCCGTTTAATTAATTGTTCTAATTCTTTATTAACATTCTCTCTTCAAATTCATTATGGAGGGATCATATATGAACCATTTACACAAACCTTTTCTGGTTTTATTGCTTCTGTTTGGGTTTACTGCTTTAACCCCGGCACAAAATTCCTCTATCAGCAATGGTAAGATACCAGCAGTGAAACAATCTCATATACCTTTTATCCAAATTCCTACAAATACAGATTTAACCCAAGATATGGCATATGGTTCTGATCAGACAAATACACTTTCATTACCCCTTCCTGCAGGAACTCCAATTACCAATATTGGCACCTGGTATCCACCGGTATTTGCTTCCAGTGGTGTCAGAGGAGGAGATATCAATTACTATTTTGTAGATGTCGGTCCGCCATCTCAGATATACAAATTTGAACCAAATACAGGCTCAGTTACTTTGGTCGGTGCTATTACCGGGATGGAATCTGGAGCTACGGTTAACGGTATCACTTATGATGCAGTTAACTCTACATATTATTTGTGCGGTGGTGTTTTTGGAATAACAAATAATTTGTATTCCTTTAATATGTCGACACTAACAGCCACTTTAGTTGGAAGCTTCCCGAATCCGACCGGAGCTATGATTGATATTGCTATCAATTGGTTTTCAGGCATCGGTTATGGTTATGATTTAATTACAGATGATGCTTGGACATTTGATCCTGTAACCGGAACTACCACTCTTTTGGGGCCATTAGGATTTGATGCTAATTACGGTCAGGGAATGGATATTGATCAGGCAACAGGAACAATCTACCTTAGCGCTTTTAACAATACTACATTTACAGGTCAATTGAGAACAATGGATCCTGTTACAGGAGCAACTACATTACTTGCTGATTGGGGATTACTTCAGATAGCGCCTTTTGCAATCAATACTGAATGTTGTGGACCTCCGTGTGTTGCAACAAACCCTGACCCAACGAACGGGGCAACTGGCGTAAGTAACAATGTTCAGATCTCCTGGAATAATTGTGCTGGCGCTACTTCGGTACAGGTTTTTTGGGGTACTTCTCCCGGTTCAATGGCTTCGGTCTATAATGGTTTACCGATAACCAACTGGGATCCTGGAACTTTAGACTATTATACAACATATTACTGGAGAGTAGATGAAACCGATAGCGCTGGAACCTTCTTTAGCTCTACCTGGCACTTTAAGACAATGCAAAATCCTCTTTTCGTTACGGATAGTATTAAAGTCTACCCACAAAGTGCAGCTATGTGGACGGGTAACACCGAAGGGACTACAAAAACAGACGGGGAAATAAACACTGTATTTCCAAATGTAGGCTGGGCTGTTTTTGATATCAGTTCATTTCCTACTGACCCAACTTTCGTAATTGATTCAATAAAGTTTTACGGTTATGTAAATTCAACCAATTGGCCTTATTGGAGTGCTACTCCTATGGGATCAGTAAATCCTGTAAATGATGACGCTGTCACAATTAATAATCAAATACAGAACAACGCTGCTCAAGGTACAGCATATATTTATTCAAATGAAACATCAACCTATCCTGCTGGGTGGCATAGTTATCTTTTAGGAAATAATGCATTGACAGATATTCAAAATGCTCTAACCTCGCATCAAGGCTGGTTTTCTATTGGATTTATTGATCGTGATACTTCAACAACCTATTATATTAATTTTGATGGATGGTCACAGACAAATCCTCCATACCTGGGAATTTATTATACCGTTGTCACTCCGGTTGAATTAACCGGTTTTAATGCAATCTTTGATGATGGTAAAGTAGTACTCAACTGGCAAACAGCAACTGAAACAAACAACAAAGGATTTGAAGTTCAGAAGAGTAATGGAAGTGAATTTCAGACCATAGGATTTGTACAAGGTAACGGAACATCGACAGAACAGCATTCATATTCATATACAGATAATAATGTTGCACAGGGTAACTACAGCTACAGGTTAAGACAGGTTGATTTTGATGGAAGTTTTAAATTTTCAAATGAAATTAAAGTTGAGGTGAATGTTCCATTACAGTTTTCTTTAAGACAGAATTATCCTAATCCTTTTAACCCGACCACACAAATAAAATACTCAGTTCCTCAATCATCTCAAGTTCAAATTAAAGTCTTTGACATTCTTGGCAACGTAATAAAGATTCTTATTAACGAAGAAAAACCGACAGGCACTTATGAATTAACCTGGAATGCAGCTAATCTTCCAAGCGGTATTTATTTCTATCGTATCCAAGCAGGCTCATTCATCGACACAAAGAAAATGATACTACTCAAATAATAAAAACCTTAAGGTTAAAAGAGAGGGCTCGAAAGAGCCCTTTTTATAACATATTAACAGCCTGAGAAAGATTTTCAGCCTGAAGATGAGAATATATTTGAGTTGTAGCTAAATCCTGATGCCCAAGCAATTCCTTAACGACATATAGCGAAACGCCTTTCTGAACCAATAGAGAAGCGAAAGAATGACGTAGGGAATGAAAATGAATATCGTCATTTAGATCAGCTTCACGGACTGCTTTTTTAAATTGCTTGCTTACAAAATTATTATTTAGCCTTATCCCATCTATCTTATAAAATACTAATCCTGATTTATTCAAAGAAACAATTTTAGGTATTATACTCTTTAAAGTAGAATGTAATCTTTGATTGATCGGAATAATTCTTTCTTTACCGCTTTTGGTTGTGAAAGTCTCGGAGTTCTTAATTGTTATAGTTAATTGATTAAAATCAATCCAATCCCAACGCATATTTAAGATTTCGCTGAGCCGCATACCAGTATAGAAACCAGTGATAAATATATTTTTGAGAAAATCATTTTTGGTGTTCTTGAGAATTGATTCGAATTCTGATTGGGAAATAAACACAGGATATTTCTTTACAACTTTAGGAGATTTAAGTTTCCTGAAAGGATTAGAATCAATGTAACCCCAGGATTCTGATTTACTAAATGCAGCTTTCAATGTACGGTAATATAAAGCGGCAGCACTTTTGGATTTTGCAGAAGTAACCGAAAGAAATTTATCAATCTCTCTTACAGTAACAGAGTTAAGTTTAATATTTCCTAATACTTCCTGAAACTTTTTGAATGCAGGTTCAATTGATCTTTCAATATAACTTATAGAGGATGTTGATTTTTTATAATTGATATATTCATTTTTAAATGCTGAAAGAGTGAAATCAATTTTTATTTCTTCATTGCGTTCAAGTCTTGTTTTTTGAACTGACGGAACGAAGTTTCTGAGGAATGCTTCTGCTTTCTTTTTATCCTTTGTTCTCGTTGATACTGTGGTTCTTTTACCATTTACCTCATAAGTAATTTGATAATAAGGTGATTTTTTTGATGGTGAAGTTAAAAACATTTGGAGACCTCCTTACCGGTAGGGAGTGAGTAGGGAGTAGGTGAAATCCCTTACTTAGAAGTGATATGGTTAAGAATCCTGCTGACTCATAATCAGAGCTAATTCTACATGGTGGATTGCCGTTAGGAGTGTGATTCGTTTTAATCCTTTTAAGATAAAAGATTTGTTAAGTTTCTAAGATGTAATTCGTAAAAATTTGTTGGACATTTGGGAATTTTGATTTCTTGATCTAAAACTTAACTGTTTAGATGGTGTATTTGATCAAAGCAATTAGCCTTATCCGTTTTGTCAATTAATGCTGGTTTATTTAAGAGTACGAATAGAACAAAAACCTATTCTTCCAACATTATTTCTTTGTAAGTTTCTTCTATATCTTTTATTTCATCTTCCTTTAATAACCTGAATTCTTTCTCACGGGCTCTTTTAGATAAAGTACTGTTGTTTTGTTCAAGAAATCGAATTAATAAAGCAACTGTTTTATCGGGCATTTGAAAATTATCTTCTAGCCAAGTTTTCATTGCATCATACTTTTGAAGATAGGATACTTCATCTGGAATGATTCGTTGAGTTGTGTAGTCAACACAATCAAATAGAAATTCAGATTGGAGAGTTGCATCAAAATAACTGTAATAATCAATGGTTTCATTTAAAACTTCAACATTATTGTCTGTTGTCTTTTTCCAATCGATAAAATCAAGTAATGGATGAGAATAGATTTGGAGTACATTTCTATATTCTTCAATCTTCGCTAAAATAGCGGCAGAAACAGGAAATATCATTCCCTGAGGTGTGTAATTCATTACTGAAAGTAGATGATGAATTAGATAACGATGTATTCTACCATTGCCATCTTCAAATGGATGAATAAAGACAAAACCGAATGCAATTTTTGTGGCAGTTAGAACAGGATGAAAATTATTCGACTCTAATATTTTTGCAGTATCGAGTAACCCTTTCATTAAAATATCCAGGTCTTGCCACTTGGCTGAAACATGCTCTGGAATGGGTTCGCCGGTTTTGCGATCATGTTCACCAATGAAACCACCTTCGCTTCGGTAACCCATGTTAATAAAACGACTATCACCAATAACAATATGTTGAAGACGTAGAAGTTCTTCTTTACTTAATGGCTTACTACCAGCTCTACCAATTGCTTGACCCCAACGGATTGCACGGCTATGACTCGGACTTTCGCCCTCAATCGTAAAAGAAGCTTTTGAGTCTTTTAATAAAAGGAAGGCTGAAGTCCGAAGTAATATATCCTTATGAACTTCTTTGATTGCCGCATTTGTTTTTTCAGTCAAATTATCCTTTATGTACTTATCAAGTTTAGCTGTTTTAAAAATAAGCGGACAGAAATTGACTGTACCGGGTAAATTATTTTTGATACGATGTCTGGAAGAATTTGTACTCACCAGAGACGCATATTGAATTTTCTCATCTACCAACGAAACATAATTACCTTCCTTTAAATCAGTAACTGATAATATTTTCTGCATTAACCACTCATATAAAAACCAAATCTTTCTGGAATATATGCTCAAAGGCTCTTTTTTTATCCAATCTTCAATTTGGGCTTGGTCTAAATTTTTAAATAATATTTTAAAGAATAAAAGATTTATACCTTCATATTTTAGGGCGAAAACCAAATGATTATAGAGAGTATCCTGTGGTTCATGTTTTATCGTATAAACATTCCAGCCATCAACTGAATATTTTTTATGTTTCTTACTTATCAAGGAGAGTTGGTTTGGAATCGGTACCTTTAAGTTTAGTGCATCTATAATAGCACCATATCCAACCAAACTTCCCGGCTCTGGGGTTTCTCTATCGTGAAAAACGTTTATTATTTGTGAAAAACGTTTATTATTCATAGTATCCTCTGAAAAATATTTATACAAATATATATGAAAAACGTTTAAAGTCTATGAAAAACGTTTATTATTTTAAACATTTTATGAAAAACGTTTATTTGATAAACAAAACGGCTAGCAACTAAAAAAAGAGGTAAAATTAAAGTATTTTAAAAATAATGAGAAGACTAAGAAAAGAGTGATGGAGGCTATAAAAAGATTCAGGATCAAGTCTGGAATTGTGGAAAATTTTACCAGGTTTTATTTTGAAGGATTAAATTTTCTTGACATAAATTTTCACATTTTTCATTCTCTTTCTACTCTTTAATAAGTGACTAAATCTCATTTTTTTACTTGATACATTTAACGGATAATTTGAATAGAATTATTACGAATGAAATTTTCTCATCAAAACCAACTAAATTAAGTATCAGAGGGTCGGTGGTTCAAGTCCATCTGGGCCCACACTAAAAACCTCAAATATTGATTGTATTTGGGGTTTTTTCATTTTAAAGTATTCAGAATTTCCTGAATTTGTATAACTACAAAAATAACTTTTATTGATTATTTTAAATTAAGATTATTTTAATCATTTTTCCTGCAGATTAGTTAAGCAAGCCGGAACAGCCCACACATATTAAAACCACTCGCTATAAAAATGAGATTCAGATGAAATAAATAAAAATTATTCTTTAAAATGAAGTGACATATTTGACGTCATAATGGTTTAAAATAAAAAATATTTTTAAATCATGACTTATCAAAAAGTAAATTGAATAAATTTTATGAACCCGAATCAAAATAATTTTTACAAAAAAAATGTAAAATCTGCATGAAAAATTTACCTCGCAGAAAAAATAATCAGAGAAAAAGATTTTTAAAATGTATTTACAATTTATAAATAAGGTTTCAAAAAGGTAGACAGAAATAGTACAATTGTTGTCACTGTTTTGCGGACATGGGAAAAAACAATTTCAAGGTGGCTATCAAAAATACAAATAGCAAAATAGTTACAACTTATTAACTCACAACTAAATCAGGGAGAAACAAATGAAATACTTCACCATTCTGTCGGTTCTCGTACTTGCCGTTTTATTGGCATCTTGCGCACAAACAGAGAGCGACATTTCGCCGGTCGGACCGAATCTAAGCAAAACTATCAGTGCAACTTTGAATCAGGAAGGACCTGTATATCCTTTCCCATTATTTACCTCATTTAAATCTTATGCGAATAATGGATAGATATCTGCAGGTAAATTTAATCAGGTAATTGTACGACTCATTAACCCACTACCTAAAACTGTTGCTTTTGTCATAGTTGAATATTCTAATGCACCGGGACCGATAACCACGAATGGAAATAAAGAAATGGTTTATCTTGATATACAAGATGGCACTAACATAACTGTACCTGTAACACCAGGTAGTAAAATACTAAACATTACAATCTACGGGCTAACAAATAGCATATAAGTTGTTGGTAATCTGTACTCGGAATTTCAGGAATTTAATTATTTAAAAGTAGATGAATGGAAATCCTCAGAACGTAGCATCGTTATTACTTCTTCAGCATACAATAAGGTTTACCAACAGGTTTTTGCTGAAATTAGCTATGGTAATAATAGCACTTTAATATTTCTGCAAAAGCCGGCTTCGCAATTGATGTCTGTTCCAAATTCGAATGGATCGAAAGTTACTTCCGTTTCCTTATTTGGACTTTCAGCAAGTGTTGGCAAAAGCTTTTAGGATTTTGCAAAAGTAATTATTGTTAAAAATATTGACTGCTAATGGGGAAGGGGATAAGCAGTTTGCTTATAACAAAGCAGTGAATTAAAGACCCGGCTTATTACTAATATTCAGCCGGGTTTTTATTTTTAAAACAAATTATTGAAAAGATTATTTATAAGTAGTTAATATCTGCTACAGGTTTGGTATTACAAAACCATGGAAAATGAGAACCTTACCGAACGAAATTGTTAAATGAGAAAACGGATTTTAAATTATTTTGATCCAACCCTTTTATTAACCAGAAAATAAATGTCTAATAAAATAGTTATAGTGGGTTTATCCTAAATAACTTTAACTATTCTTTTAAAAAAGTTAAATTGATAAAAATATTCTAGGCACATACAATGTTGAACCGTACTTTTTCTATCACTAAAACGCAGAATAATTTTTTAAAGGTTGTTTGGTTTTATGATTTTTGGGGTAAGTTTACTGAAAAAAAAGCTCTTGAGTCCGCCATCTCATTGTCCGGATTATCAAACAAAATAAAAGTACTTGATGTAGGGGTAGGTACGGGACAACTATTTGAAAAGATCATCCGGTTAAACCCGGATGGAATTAATTCTGGAATTGATCTATCGTTTAGTATGATTAAAAAAGCTTCGGATAAATTAAAGGCACAGCAGGCAAATTTAATTCTTATTTCCGGTAATGCTTTTAAACTTCCATATAAGGATGAGCAGTTTGATTTTATATTCAGCAGTTACATGTTTGATTTACTACCAGAAAATAGTTTTAAAAATATTCTTTCTGAATTTCAACGGGTTATGAAACCTGGAGGAACAGGTATCATTATTACAATGGCAATGGGAATCAAATGGTATAATAAAATCTGGTATTTGACGGCTAAATATTTTCCATCTCTATTGACAAACTGCAGGCCTGTTCAACTAGTAGAATATATAGATAATTCAAAATTTCAGATAACTACTAAAGAAACCGTATCTCAAAATACTTTCCCAAGTGAGATTATCAAATTTCAAAAATTGAAATAGATTTTCTTCTGTGATTACTTGCTTCGCTTTGTGAAGCTCTCAAAAATCTGTGAGATTACTGTTGAAGCTGTTTCTTTAACTCATAAAATTTTGTTTCGATGTGATCCGCATGAAACTGCTCTTTATTATCCTTGTCTTTTTTATTCTTTCGTGATAGTATTATGATAATTAAAGATTATGATTGTGCTGAGATAATAATTATTAAAATTCAGGCAGGAAAAATGAGAAATCTAATCTTTTTAATGTTTATTTGTGTTGCATTAATTTCAGGTTGTGAAAAAGCAGATTCGCAGGGAATGAAAAGTATTTCCACCAATAATGAAAATGCAGCAAATACTGCAGTGTTTTCAGGAGGATGCTATTGGTGTATGGATGCGTCTTTTGAAAAACTTGATGGACTTGAAGATGTAATTTCCGGTCACGCAATCGGCAATTCCGGAAACTTTAAAACTGGTGAAGTTGAAGCTATAAAAGTTATTTTCGATCCGGAAGTTATCAGCTATTCTGAATTGCTGGATTACTACTGGAAACAGTTTGATCCAACCGATGATGGCGGATCGTTTCATGACAGGGGAGATGAGTATAAGTCATATATTTATTATCTGAATAATGAACAGAAGATTCTTGCAGAAAAATCAAGGAAGTCTATCCAAAATTCCGGAATATTTGACAAGCCAATAGTAACTAAAATTATAAAGTTTGATAAATTTATTCCTGTTCAAGCCTCTGAACAGCATTTTTATAAAAAGAATCCTGACAGGTATTACAGTTATCGTGAAGCTTCGGGAAGAGACACTTTTATTGAAAAAACCTGGGGAACTCTTTTTACTAAACACTTCACAAAACCTTCTGATGAAAAATTGAAGAAAGAATTATCATCACTTCAGTATAATGTTACTCAGAATGGCGCCACAGAGCAGCCATTTAATAATCCTTATTGGGATAATCATAAAGAAGGAATATACGTTGATATAGTTTCGGGTGAACCGCTGTTCAGTTCAAATGATAAATTTAAATCAGGAACAGGGTGGCCAAGTTTTGTAAAACCAATCGATCCAAGATTTCTTCACAAAAAAGTTGATAACACTTTAGGCATGGAAAGAGTTGAAGTATTAAGTCAGGGTGCTGGTTCTCATCTAGGACATGTTTTTGATGATGGTCCTGAACCGACTAAACTAAGATATTGTATGGATTCTGCGGCAATGAAATTTATACCAAAGGAAGACTTGGAAAAAGAAGGATACGGAAGTTTATCATATTTATTTAAATAGTCTTTTTTGAATGTTAAATAATTGTTCTGTTAATAGAGATACTTAGTTATCCCAGGGACTCTTTGTGTCTCACCGGTTAATTTTAATTTGATTCACTGGAATGGAAAATCTTTACCACCCAGGCATTTAGTTCACTAAGTATTGTCCATCCAAACATTCAAATCCGATGAAAAATATTTTTTCATTTATTCTTTCCTTAAAAAAGAAGAATTCTTAATTTCATCTTAAAATTATTTATCAATAATTCCTTACTAGGCTAATGTCTGAAAAAGATAAAAGAATTGATGTATACATTGATAATGCAGAACCTTTTGCAAAACCTGTTTTGAAAAAACTCAGAGAATTGATTCATAAAGGTAACCCGGAAACAAAAGAAACAATTAAATGGGGAATGCCTTTTTTCGAATACAAAGGACCGCTTTGCAACTTTGCAAGCTTTAAAAAACATGCAACATTCGGTTTCTGGAAATATAAATTAATTAAAGATCCAAAAGGTTATTTGCAGGATAATTCGAATAAAGGTGGGGATGCTATGGGTAACCTGGGAAGAATAACCGGTCTTAAAGATTTACCTCCTGATAATGTAATTATAGGTTTTATAAAACAAGCGAAAAAGTTAAACGATGACGGAATAAAATCACCTTCGAAAACAAAAATATCAAAAAAGGAATTAGAAATTCCTGATTATTTTATTAAGGCATTAAAGAGAAATAAACAGGCAGAAATAACTTTTAACGGATTTCCATATTCACACAAAAAGGAATACGTGGAGTGGATTACTGACGCAAAAACAGATGCTACCAGATTAAAAAGGATAAACACCGCAATTGAATGGATGACAGAAGGAAAATCCAGAAATTGGAAGTATATGAAAAAATGAATTTTCTAAATATTAATTTGTTAATTTCGTTACCATGCCCGGGTTGATTTAAATTGAATAAAAAGCTAACTAATAAAAATAAACCAAAAAAAGATTTTTTTGACAGAGTTTATTCTGTTGTTAAAACAATTCCCTATGGAAAAGTAACAACGTACGGACATATTGCAGAAGCCTGCGGAATTAGATCAGCCGCAAGAACTGTAGGATGGGCAATAAATGGAGCAAAAGAAAACGGACTGCCCTGCCATAGAGTTGTAAACAGATTTGGTGCCTTAACCGGCAAAATGCATTTTGGCGATCCCGAAATTATGGAGGACCTTTTGAGATCAGAGGGGATTGAATTTGATGATGATGGTTGCGTAATACTTGAAAAGTATTTGTGGATACCTGGAAGGAAAAAATAGTTTTTAGCAACTGCGCTTAGGTTTGAAGCTACTAAATCTTACTACATATCAATAAATGAAATTTGATCTGGAATTACCAGTCACCACTATATCGGTTTATATCCAAAGATGAAACTCCTGAATCAATCTTGATATAAATTTTCTTCGTTGTTGAATCAAAGTTTGCGGTCTGATACAAGTCTGATTTTAATTTTTTAAACCCATCAAATTCTTTTGAATTTAATGCTCCATCCATTCTGATTTCACATCCAATATTTTCCGGAACATTTATAACTACTTTGGAAGCACCTGCTTCGATATTTACATCTGAACGATCCAGGATTCCGCCTAGTTTAACTTTTAGCGATGCTGCGCCCATACCTACTTTTAAAGTTTTCACTTTAATGGTAGTCAAATCAAGATTCACGGAAGAAGCACCAACTTCAAAATTTAAATCCCATTCAGGTGAAGGATTAAAATTCATTCCAACACGGTTTCTTGTATTATAGTTTCCAATACGGAAATGACTCCCCTCCATCTTCATTTTAATTACTGCATTTTTGCTACTAACAATGCTTGTAAGATCGTAATTATCCTTTACACCTTCAGCATGTGCATAGAAAAGCCTGGTTGTCGTATCATTAATGCTGTAAAAAGTCCCCGCACCTGCTTTAAAATGAAATTCCGCAGACTCAATATCTTTTGAATAAGGTTCCGAATAATCTGTAAAATCATACTTATAGTCTTGAGCATCGTCATCAAAGACAACATTAAAATCTCCTGTTGTCAGTTGTACAACGCTTTTGAATGAAGAAAATAATGTTACTGCGAGGGTAATTCCGGCAAGTCCTGCGATTATGATTTTAACCGAATTGTTTTTAATCATTATTCCAATACCCCATAGAATAAAAATCAGGGGCCAGAGTTTCCACAAACCGATCCAATCCCAGTTCAGCCCGGAAAAATTGTTGATTAAAATCAGAACTCCGAGCGATACAAATAATAATCCCCAGAATATATGTTTTGCTTTCATTTAAATTCCTCTTAATTATTTCCTGGCATTTAATAATAAACCAACACCTGCGGCAACAAGAATCAACGGCCAGAAATCACCAAAATGAATTCTTGGTATAAAATTATCCATCAGGAAAAGAGATCCTATTACAACGAGTATTACACCGAGAGTGGATGAACGTTTATTCTTTTGTTCTGAGACAGCCTGGTAATACTGTTGCTTATTTTGTTGATTTGTTTCCTCAGAGGTTGCACTGCCTTGCTCATCAGTTTTTGCTTCTGTACTGGAACTGGCTGTCGCAAATACAAACGGTTCCTCAGGAACAACAATCCAAAGAATAATGTAGGCAATTGCACCGATTAGATGTAGAAAAATACTAACTACAAAAATAATTCTTACTAGCGTGGGATCAACAGAAAAATACTCAGCCAGTCCGCCCGCTACACCTCCAAGTTTTTTATCTCTGTTTGATCTGTATAATTTCTTATCCATTTTAACCTCCCGGAAAATCTGTTTTATTAACCAGTGAAATAATAGTTAAAATAAACGTCAAAAATTGAAGTATGTTACCAGCGGTGTTATTTCGTTAGTATCGGTTAAATTGTTATACCACCTAAAGAAAAGTGAGTAATAGTTTTTCTTATTTTCTTTGAACAGCTAAACCATTTTATTCTTCATTGTTTAATAATACTGTCTTTTTTATTTTTACTTTTATTTATGCTTAAATTATGAAAATCGCAATCTGCCAGACAAATAATATTATTGGTGATATCGACGGGAACAAATACAGGATATTATCCGGTTATAAAAGAGGAGTAGATGACGGTGCAGATCTGGTAGTTTTTCCTGAATTAGCGCTTACCGGCTATCCGCCTCTTGATCTTGTTGAAAAAAGAGAATTCAGACAGTCAGTTCTAAAAGCAACAACTGAAATTGCATCTTCTACTGGTAAAACCGGATTACTTTTCGGATCAATAACTGAAGACGATGATAATATAGGAACAGATATTCATAATTCTGCGGTTCTGTGTCACGATGGTAATATTCAATTTGTTCAGCATAAATCTCTTATTCCTAATTATGATGTTTTTGATGAGATGAGATACTTTGATGCGGCTAAAGAAAATCACATATATAAATTCAAAGGTGAAAAACTCGGCATTTCTATTTGTGAGGATATCTGGAACGATGCCGATTACTGGCATATTAGAAGATATAATTTTGATCCAGTTGATAATCTTATAAAAGAGGGTGCAACAATTCTTTTGAATATTTCTGCAAGTCCCTATTCTTATGGAAAAAGAGAAGACAGAAGAAAAATGCTTTCAGTTTTAACAAAGCAGAACAATATTCCGCTGGTTTATGCATGTTTTGTAGGTGCACAGACAGAACTGATTTTTGATGGTGCAAGTATGTGTATAGATAAAAACGGAAATCTTGTTCTTCTCGGTGAAACTTTTGGTGAAGATTATTTTATTTATGAAACCGAAGATGGTTTTGTTCCTATCCACAACGCCGAAAAAAGTTTTGAAGAAGAAATTCAGGACGCACTGATTTTTGGATTAAGAGAATATTGCAGCAAGCTGGGAATTAAAAAAGTTGTTTTGGGTTTAAGCGGAGGAATTGATTCGGCACTGGTAGCTTATATTGCCGTTAAAGCTTTAGGAAAAGATAATGTACATGCTCTTTTAATGCCCTCAAAATATTCATCAACAGGAAGCATTAGGGATTCAAGGAAACTTGCTAAAAGACTTGATATTTCAACAACAAAAATTACAATACATTCTGTTATGAGTAAGATTGAAGAAAAGTTAACTCACGCATTTCAAACAGATCTTGCCGGAGTTACCGAGGAAAATCTTCAGGCAAGAATCCGGGGATTGTATTTGATGGCTTATTCAAACAAATTTGGAAATATGGTATTAACAACGGGAAATAAATCCGAAATAGCGGTTGGGTATGCTACTCTTTATGGCGATATGGCAGGCGGACTAGCGGTGATAGGAGATTTATATAAAACCGAGGTCTACAAAATTGCTAATTATATTAACAGAAAGGAAGAAATTATTCCTTCTGAAATTATTAATAAACCACCATCAGCTGAATTAAAAGAAAACCAGACAGATCAGGATTCACTACCGCCTTATGATCTGCTTGATAAAATTTTAAGAATGTATCTTGAGGAAAATAAAGAGTATAATGAAATAAGCGGTGTAATAGGAAATGAAGAAACAGTGATGAAGGTTTTGAAAATGGTAGATCATAACGAATTTAAAAGAAAACAATCGGCACCGGTTCTTAGAGTTTCAAAAAAAGCTTTCGGTTATGGTAGAAGATACCCGATTGTTCAGGGGTGGAGAAAATAATTTATTCTTAAACCAGTACGGAAAATATCAATGAAAAGAAGTATCAGTTTCCTGGCAGTATTTTTACTCATTTTTGTATTGAGTAATTCATCAGCTTTCGCACAATTGGGAGGGAACATAAAACCTGTTCATATTCAACTCTATCAATCCTTTGATAAAGTTTCTCCCGGATCAGAATTTAAAATTGCTGTTAAAGTAAATGTAGATAGCGGATGGCATATTAATTCTGATAAACCAAATGAGGATTTCCTTATACCATCACAGATTTCAATTGATACGTCGGTTTTTAAAATAACTAAAATTGCTTATCCAAAAGCTCATGATCTGAAACTTGAAATCTCTGAAACTCCATTATCAGTTTGGGAAAGTGAAGTTTTTATTGGTGCACTAATAAAAGCGCCTGATAATATTGCCCCGGGAAAATATTTACTTCCTGTTCATATAGATTACCAGGCTTGCAATAATATGACGTGTATGCCGCCGAATACTGTAACAGATACGATTGAAATTGAAATTGCAGATAAGCAGGCGGTTGTTAACCAGGTAAATACGGAGATATTTAATAAAATCAATTTAGAATCTTCTACCCAAACTGCTGTGAATTCAGATTCCGGTAGTACAATCTCCTCAATGATTGAGAGCAATGGAATACTCATAGGCTTATTATTTGTTTTCATTGGTGGCCTGGCACTTAATTTAACTCCTTGTGTTTATCCATTAATACCAATTACAATAGGATATTTCGGTGGGCAGAGTGAAGGGAAAACAAGCAGGTTAGTGGGAATGGGTTTATTATTTGTAGTTGGAATGTCGGTTACTTATTCAGTAATTGGGGTTGTAACTGCGTTAACCGGTTCAATGTTTGGAACACTTCTGCAAAACCCGATTGTGATAATTTTAATTGCTCTTATTTTTATAGTTCTTTCCCTAAGTATGTTCGGAGTTTATGAGTTCAAACTTCCGGATTCGTGGGTAGCAAAAGCCGGGGGTGCAAAGGGCGGAATGTACGGAGCATTTTTTATGGGATTAACAATGGGAATAGTTGCCGCACCTTGCATCGGTCCTTTTGTTTTGGGTTTAGTTACTTATACTGCTGCAAAAGGAGATCCCTTTTTCGGATTTCTATTATTCTTTGTTCTTGCCGTCGGGCTTGGTACACCTTATTTATTCCTTGCAATCTTTTCCGGGAAGATTAAACAACTACCTCGGGCCGGCGAATGGATGGAAGCAGTTAAGCATATCTTCGGATTAAATATTAATTGGTATGGCTATTTATTTCCTTCTTCCACTATTGCCAAAATCTATTACTCCTTTTCTTCTGCCGGGATTCATGGTTATTGCCGCAATTTATCTTTTATTCTTTGATAAGAATGCAAATAGTGTTAAGGGATTCAGGATATTTAAGATCGTCTTTTCAGTTATCTTAATTGCTGTTGCAGCATACTCATTTTATCCTTCGGAAAAAAAGTCCATAGAATGGCAGCCTTATACAGAATCTACTGTTTCAGGTACACAGAAAGCGATGATAATAGATTTTTATGCAGATTGGTGTATCCCTTGTAAAGAACTTGATGCAATGACTTTTTCGGATCCGAAGGTTATTGAAGAAGCTAAAAAGTTCAGTGCATATAAAGCAGATATGACTAAATCTCTTTCGGATGAAGTATCAACGTTGAGGAATAAATATAATATTGTTGGTGTTCCGACTGTTCTTATTATAAATTCAAAAGGGAAGGAAGTGCAGAGAATTACGGGGTTTGTTAATTCCAATGAGTTTCTGAAAATTATACAGAGTGTTGATTAACAAACATCCAGGAATTAACTTGTTGAGGTTATCTCCCGAAAGGAACGGGGGGTAACCTCTATTGTATATTTCCTTTGAAAATTCGCTTAAAATCATTCCTATATCTAAAAAATCATTTCCATTATTGAGAATTATAAATATAGATTTTTAAATTCATTCCAAGTTACTACTTATCTCCACAATGTCTATTTATTCAAAATTAAAGGATTGCATATCTATTTTAATCAATTTTAAATGGCACGGATTATGGATAAGCATAAACATTAAAAACTAATTCCTAATCATTAAAAATTTAAGATGTAGCGATGTTAAAAGAAAAAGAAGTTCAGAGTCTGACTGAGGTAACTGTCAGGTTTGCCGGTGATTCCGGTGATGGAATGCAGTTAACCGGAAGCCAGTTCAGTGATACTACAGCAATTGTAGGTAACGATTTAAGTACTCTTCCGGATTACCCTGCAGAGATTCGTGCGCCTCAGGGAACTGTTTATGGTGTGAGTGGTTTTCAACTCCATTTTGGAAGCACAGATATTTATACTCCCGGTGACATGCCTGATATTCTGGTTGCGATGAACCCGGCTGCTATAAAGAAAAACTTAGAAGAATTAAAACCTGGTGGAATTATTATTGCAAATACTGATTCTTTTGATAAAAAAAATCTTCAGCTTGCAAAATATGAAACTAACCCGCTTGAAGATGGAAGTCTGAAAGGATACCAGGTTCATCCAGTACCCATCGCTTCTCTAACTTCAAAAGCCCTTGAAGGTACATCATTAACTCAAAAAGAGATTGCAAGGTGCAAAAACTTTTTTGCTTTAGGATTAATGTACTGGCTTTATAACAGACCGATTGATCAGACAGTTGACTGGATAAAAGTTAAGTTTAAGAAATCTCCTGAATTTGTTGAAGCCAATGAAATAGCACTAAAAGCTGGTTATAATTTCGGGGAAATTACTGAAATATTTACGACCAGATATTCAGTTGAACCCGCTAAACTTCCTAAAGGAATTTACAGAAGTATTTCGGGTAATGAAGCAACGGCTCTTGGTTTTCTTGCAGCATCAGTGAAAAGTAAATTACCTTTATTTCTCGGTTCTTATCCTATTACTCCTGCTTCAGAAATTTTGCAATATTTAAGCACTTATAAAAATTTCGGAGTTAAAACTTTCCAGGCTGAAGATGAAATTGCAGGAATTACTTCTGCCATCGGTGCTTCATTTGCAGGATCTCTTGCACTTACAACTACAAGCGGTCCGGGTTTAGCATTAAAAACAGAAGCTATTGGTCTTGCGATTATAACTGAACTTCCATTAGTAATTGTAGATGTTCAGCGAGGTGGACCAAGTACCGGCCTTCCAACAAAAACAGAGCAGGCCGATCTTCTCCAGGCAGTTTATGGAAGAAATGGTGAAGCTCCTGTTGCAGTTTTTGCAGCTCAAAGCCCAAGCGATTGTTTTTATATGGCAGTTGAAGCATCAAGACTTGCATTAAAATATATGACTCCAGTTATACTTTTAACAGATGGTTACATTGCGAACGGAACAGAACCGTGGAGAGTTCCTAAATCAAGTGAACTTCCTTCATTCGAAGTAAAGTTCAGAACTGAAAAAGAAGGATTTGCCCCATATCTGAGAGATTCAAATCTTTCAAGACCATGGGCAAAACCGGGTACTCCGGGACTTGAACACAGAATTGGTGGATTAGAAAAAGCAAACATTTCCGGAAACGTAAGTTATGATCCGGACAATCACGACAGGATGGTTAAACTTCGTGATCAGAAGATAAAAAATATGGCAAACGATATTCCTGATTTAGTAGTGGACGGAGACAAGAGTGGTGATCTGCTTGTATTAGGATGGGGTGGAACTTATGGAGCAATAACAGAAGCAGTTATTAAAGCAAGAAAGAAAGGATATAAAGTTTCACAGGCTCATTTGAAATATATTCACCCATTCCCCAAAAATACGGGTGAAGTTCTAAACAGTTTTGAAAATATCCTGCTCCCGGAAATTAATCTGGGACAACTTGCTAAAATCATCCGAAGCGAATATCTGCTGCCGGTTATCCAGTTCAATGTTGTAAGAGGATTGCCTTTCAGAACTTCTGATATAGAAGAAAAAATAATTGAGATACTCGGAGGAAAAGAATAATGGCTGATACAATTGAAACCAAAGAAATAAAATTAACTGCAAAAGATTTTTCCAGTGGTCAGGATGTCAGATGGTGTCCGGGTTGCGGTGATTATTCAATACTTGCACAGGTTCAAAGATCTTTTCCTGAAATTATTGGAAGTAACAAAGAAAATGTGGTGTGGATTTCAGGAATTGGATGTTCTTCTCGTTTTCCATATTATATGGAAACTTATGGAATGCATGGAATTCACGGCAGAGCGCCGGCAATTGCTACCGGTGTAAAAATTGCAAATCCAGATCTTTCTGTTTGGATTGCAACAGGTGATGGCGATTTGCTGAGTATTGGTGGAAATCATTTCATCCACGCCTGCAGAAAAAATATTGATCTGAAAATGTTATTGTTTAATAACAGAATTTATGGATTAACTAAAGGGCAGTATTCACCAACATCCGAAAAAGGTAAAGTAACAAAAACTACTCCTTTCGGTAGCGTTGATTATCCTTTCAATCCTATTTCGCTTGCTGTTGGATCGGACGCAACATTTGTTGCACGGGCAATGGACAGAGATGCAAAACATCTACAGGCAATGATTAAACGTGCCGCTGATCATAAAGGGCTTGCATTTATCGAAATATTCCAGAACTGCGTTATATATAATGATGGTGCATTTGATACATTTTCTAAAAAAGATACTAAAGATGATAATGTTTTAGTTCTTGAACATGGTAAACCAATGCTGTTCGGGAAAGAGAAAGATAAAGGGATAAAAATGGATGGTTATAAACCAGCCATTGTAGATCTTAAACAGAATGGAAATAGTATAAATGATGTATTGGTTCATGATGAGTTTGATGAAAGTCCATTACGGGCAATCTTCCTGGCTCATCTGACGGACTACGAAGGATTTCCAACGCCGGTGGGTGTTTTCCGGCAGATCAAAAAGGAAACATATGATTTCGGTATTGAAAACCAGATTAATAATATTATAAAGATGAAAGGTGAAGGCGATCTGGATAAAATGCTGTTTAATGGAAATACGTGGGAAGTTAATTGATTAAAGACCTCCGTTAACTTTCTATTAGCATATATCTTCAGAATAAGCGGATTCACAGAAAAGTGAATCCGTTTTTTATTTTAAATTCAATCGATTATTAATTAGAATTTATAATGTGAATATTTGAATTTCTACAAATCTATTCCCCTTATTTAACCCAAAACAAATTTTCTGACTTTTATTTTTAATTTCTGGGATATAACATACTGCATCCGGAATAAAAATTTATATTTCTGAATAATTACCCTGTGTTAATCATTATACTTTATCATAGATTTTATTATTTTTATTACAGATACAATCGAATTTAAATAAATTTTAATCACAACTTTGAGAACAAGATGCAAAAAGGCATATTAGATCTCTCTGACGTTACTGTCAGATTTGCCGGAGATTCGGGGGACGGAATGCAATTAACAGGAAACCAGTTTACTGACACTACTGCTTTGGTTGGAAATGATTTAAGTACACTGCCGGACTACCCTGCAGAAATCCGCGCACCAGCCGGAACTACATACGGAGTTAGCGGATTCCAGCTTCACTTCAGTAGTGCTGATATACATACTCCGGGTGATTCCCCCGATATTCTCGTTGCTATGAATCCTGCAGCATTAAAAACTAATATTAATGATTTAAAACCTGGCGGCACAGTAATAATAAATGTCAGCGCATTCGATCAGCGGAATTTTAAACTTGCCGGATATGATTCAAATCCACTTGAAGATGAATCTCTTAATGGATATAATGTTGTCCAGGTCCCTATCAGCCAGTTAACAAAAACAGCTTTGGAAGACAGCGGACTTTCAGCAAAAGAGATAGACAGATGCAAAAACTTTTTTGCACTTGGAATGATGTACTGGCTTTATAGCAGACCAATAGAACCAACTATCGATTGGATCAAATCAAAATTCAAATCCCGCGAAGATATCGCGGCTGCAAATGAGAAAGCCTTAAAATCCGGATATTACTTTGGTGAAAATACAGAGCTGTTTACAACACGTTACACTGTTCAGCCTGCTAAATTAGTAAAAGGTAAATACAGAAATATTTCAGGGAATGAAGCACTCGCTCTTGGATTTGTAACTGCTTCGGTTAAGTCCGGATTGCCACTGTTTCTCGGCTCATATCCTATCACACCTGCATCTGATATTTTACACGAATTAAGTAAACATAAAAATTTCGGAGTAAGAACATTTCAGGCAGAAGATGAAATCGCTGCCATCAGTGCTACTATAGGAGCTTCTTTTACTGGTGCACTCGGCATTACAACAACAAGCGGTCCAGGTGTTGCACTAAAGACCGAAGCAATCGGGTTAGCTGTAATGACAGAGCTTCCGATTGTTATTGTAGATATTCAGCGTGGCGGACCGAGTACTGGTTTACCAACAAAAACAGAACAGGCAGATTTGCTCCAGGCGATGTATGGACGAAACAGTGAAGCTCCGGTTGTAGTTATTGCTCCATCTACTCCTGCAGAATGCTTCGATATGGCTCTTGAGGCATCGAGAATTGCTACTCAATACATGGTTCCAGTTATGTATCTATCTGATGGATACCTTGCAAATGGATCGGAACCGTGGAAGATTCCTGATCCTGATAAAATCCCTGAGATAAAAGTGCAATTCAGAACTGATCCAGCAAATTTCCACCCATATTCAAGAGATGAAAATCTTTCAAGACCGTGGGCGATTCCCGGAACACCGGGACTTGAACACAGAATCGGTGGATTGGAAAAAGCAAACATAACAGGTGATGTAAGTTATGATCCTGAAAATCACGAATTCATGATAAGACTTCGTGCACAAAAAGTTAAGAATATCGAAAACGATATTCCTGATTTGAAAGTGGAAGGAGATAAAGATGCCGATCTTTTAATCGTTGGTTGGGGAAGTACTTACGGTTCAATCAGAGAAGCACTGGATAAAGTGAGAGCGAAAGGATTAAAAGTTGCTCACGCACACTTCCGATATCTTAACCCAATGCCAAAAAATACGAAAGATGTTTTGAGAAAATATAAGCACATAGTCTGCCCTGAAATAAATATGGGTCAGCTATCTAAGCTGCTTAGAGAAGAATTTCTTATTGATGTGGAATCATTCAATAAAATTCAGGGACTACCATTTAAATCATTCGAGATTGAATCAAAGATTGAATCTATTTTAGGAGGAGCCGATAATGGAAAATAAAGAAGTAAAACAGGATGTAAAATATACTGCAAAGGATTTCTCCAGCGGTCAGGATGTCAGATGGTGTCCCGGCTGTGGTGATTACTCAATATTGGCTCAGATGCAGAGGATTTCTCCAGATCTTAATATTAAAAAAGAAAATATTGTTTGGGTTTCAGGAATTGGTTGCGCAGCAAGATTTCCATATTATATGGATACCTACGGAATTCATGGAATTCATGGCAGAGCTGCTGCTATTGCAACCGGCGTAAAAATTAATAAGCCGGAATTATCTGTCTGGGTTGCCTCGGGCGATGGTGATCTGTTAAGTATAGGCGGCAACCATTTTGTACACGCCTGCAGAAAAAATATTGATATAAAAATACTTCTATTTAATAACAGAATTTATGGACTAACAAAAGGGCAGTATTCTCCGACCTCGGAAAGAGGGAAGAAAACAAAAAGTTCTCCTTTCGGAAGTATCGATTATCCTTTTAATCCAATAAGTCTTGCTGTTGGTGCAGAAGCAACTTTTATTGCCCGAAGTTTGGATAGAGATCCTAAGCATTTAAAAGAAATGCTTAAAAGAGCCGGCGAACATAAAGGAACAGCTTTTATAGAAGTCTACCAGAACTGCAACATCTTTAATGATGGTGCATATTTCTTGCTGACTGAAAAAGAAACGAAAGCTGATAATGTTCTTTTCCTTGAGCAGGACAAACCTATGATCTTTGGAAAAGAAAATGACAAAGGTATAAAACTTAATGGATTAACTCCTGAAGTCATTAAAATTAATGAAGGTTCAAATTCTGTAAATGATGTTTGGGTACACGATGAATTTGACAAAGGAACAACAAGAGCCCATATTCTTTCTCAGTTAACTGAAATGGAAGGCATGCCTACTCCGGTTGGAATATTCCGACAGGAATTAAAAGAAACTTACGATCAAGCTCTGCATAATCAGCTGGAAAGTGTCAGGAAATCTAAAGGGAATGGAGATCTTAAGAAAATACTCTTCAGCGGAAATATGTGGGATACGAATTAGCCTGTTGTTAAATCTTAATAACAATGCATTGCTAAAAACCTGTCATAGCATAAGAGAAGTCGAATGACTTCTATGATATTTAAGGGACTTCTTGAATTCAGGATTTATTGATATCACGCATAATTTTCATATTTTTGTTGATTAAATCATATGGGCTTGAATAATTCAAGCCCTATTATTTTAATTGAAGGTATATGATAGATTTTAATCAGTTAAAAAATATTCTGTTAGAAAATAATTCTTTCTTACTAACAACTCATGTTAATCCTGATGCTGATGCAATTGGTTCTGAAATAGCATTGTATAAAATATTAAAAGAAAAAGGAAAAGAAGTTCGGATTGTAAATCATAGTATAACTCCCTATAATCTTCTCTTTCTTGATAAAGAAAAAGTGATTGAACATTTTTCAGAAGAAACACATAAAAACATATTTTCAGAAATTGATGTTATTGTCGCAATAGACTTTAACAGGATTGGAAGAACAGTCCGAATGGAAAAGGGGATTATAAGTTCGCAGAAATTGAAAATATGCATTGATCATCATCAGGATCCTGAGAGTATATTTAATTTTATTTATGATGATACAGACGTACAGCGCTACAGGACAAATTATTTTTGATTTGATAAAACAAACAGGCATAGTGAATTTAACTTATGAAATTGCTGAACCGATTTATGCTGCAATCATGACTGATACAGGTTCATTTAGATTTGAACGAACTTCTCCTGAAATACATCGAATTGCTGCAGAACTATTAGAAACCGGTGTTAATCCAGGGAGCGTTTACGATCAGATTTATGATCAAAGTAAATTCAGTAAAATAAAGCTTCTTGGAATTGCTGTTAACTCGATGAATCTTTTCGGTGAAAAAAACGAAATTGGTTATATGCACCTTACTAGGAAAGATTTCTCTGCCACAGAAGCGCTTGAATCAGATACTGACGGATTTGTGAATGTAACTCTATCAGTGGAAAATGTTAAACTTGGACTTCTGTTTCTGGAATTAAAAGAAGGATTTAAAGTAAGTTTTAGGTCAAAAGGAATAATTCCTGTTAACCGTTTATCTGCAGAATTTGGAGGCGGCGGACATATTAATGCTGCAGGGTTAAGAATACGAGATGGAAAATTGGATGACTTCATTCCAAAAATTTTAAAAGAGCAGTCGATTACGTAAAACAATTTGAGTGAAAAAATGTTTAATCTTAGTATAAAATCAGGCGGAAAAAAAATATCGTACAAGCCTTTATCAATCAGTCTCAAATATATGGTTGATGAGAAAAAACTTGAAGCCAGTCTTTTAAACCTTGAAAGGATTTTTAATATTAAGCTTTCACAGCTTCAAAAGAAAAATTTCCTTTCCGTAGAAGGGAATAATATAAGAGTATCGCAAAAAGATGGTAAACCTGATGCTGTAATTATTTCTAAAGTCAAAATAGATGATTCATTTTCAGTGGATTACTTCAGGAATCATCTTGCAGGTTTTCTCCCTTCACTCGAATCTGAACAGGTAAAGAATCTCCATATTTTCCTTCCCAAATATGAAATATTCAAGAAACACTTTATGAAAGAGGAATATTTTTATCAAACATTTGTTGAAGGGATTTTACTAGGTAATTATACCTTTGATAAGTATAAAGAAGATAAAAAAGAACCGAAAAATCTTTCAGTGCACTTCTACGCTGATAATCAGAAAAAATTAAACCAGGCAATCTCAACTGCGATGATAATAATGGAAGGGGTTAATTTTACTAAAGAATTGCAGAATGAACCCGGTTCAGTCCTAACGCCGAATATTTTAGCCAAACGTGTAAATAAAGTTCTGCCAACCTATGGGGTATCAGTTACGGTACTTAATGAGAAAGAAATTAAGAAAAGAAAGATGGGAGGATTGCTTGCAGTAGGAAGTGGCAGTTCCAATACTCCAAGATTTATAATACTGAAATACAAAGGAGCAGCCAAAAATAAAAAAGTAAAAACTGTTGCACTTGTAGGCAAGGGAGTTACTTTTGATTCGGGTGGAATTTCAATAAAACCCGCGAGCAATATGGGGGAGATGAAGGCGGATATGTCTGGAGCTGCGGTTGTTGCCGGAACTGTCTTAGCAGCTGCGAAGGCAAAATTACCCGTTAATATTTTAGGAATCATTCCCTCCGCTGAAAATATGCCCTCAGGAACTTCAATGCGTCCCGGTGATATAGTTATTACAGCTTCAGGCAAATCTATAGAAGTAGATAACACGGATGCAGAAGGGAGAATGATTCTTGCTGATGCATTGGATTATGCATCCAAACAAAAACCTGATGTAATAATTGATCTTGCTACTTTGACTGGTGCTTGCGTAGTTGCATTGGGAGAATTTGTTGCCGGATTGTTTACTAAAGATGAAAAACTTGCGAACGAGCTTTATCAGAAAGGTCTGAATACTTATGATAGATTGTGGAGACTGCCAATGTGGGATGATTATAATGATCTGATTAAGAGTGATGTCGCGGATGTAAAGAATGTTGGGGGCAGATGGGGTGGTGCAATTACTGCTGCTAAATTTCTGGAAAAATTTGTTGATAAGAATATTTCCTGGGCCCATTTGGATATAGCCGGTCCGGCGATGGCAAACAGCTTCAATAACTATACTAAGAAATATATGACAGGCTTTGGTGTGAGATTATTATTCGACTTCCTTGCAAATCCAGGAAAATAAATTGATTCTATACTCGGATATCATTTAAGCTATAAAATTAATTTTTTCTTGATATTATTTTGCCGTCCTTCATTTCGTATACTTTGTCGGCAAGACTCACCAATCCCGGATTATGCGTTACAATTACAAATGTCTTGCCCAATTTATCCCTTAAATCAATCAATATGTTATGAACCGCCTCGCTGTTTTCCGAGTCTAGATTTCCTGTAGGTTCATCAGCAAGTATAATATCCGGATCATTTGCCAATGCTCTGGCAACCGCAACCCTTTGTTGTTCTCCTCCGGACAGTTCAGCAGGTTTATGGTTCATCCTTTCAGACATTCCAACGGATGTCAATAATTCTTTTGCACGCTTTGAAGCTGAATTCAAAGAATTCCCCATAATCATCTTCGGAATACACACATTTTCAAGTGCAGTGAATTCCGGTAAAAGATGATGAAACTGAAAAACAAAACCAATGTTTTTATTTCTAAACCTTGCCAGTTTATCATCGGTTAAAGTGAATATATTTATATCGTTAAAATGAACCTCGCCGGAATCAGGACGATCCAATCCTCCCATAATATGGAGCAAGGTACTTTTACCGGCACCAGATGCTCCTACTATAACTGAAATTTTATTACTTTCAATTTCAATATTTACAGAACGTAAAACATCAAGTTTTATTTTTTTTGTATTCTGATAACTTTTATTAATATTTTCAGTTTTTAAAAACAATTTAGATCCTAAATTAAATGTTTGGTAAAACCCGTAACTGATTTAATTATAATCGGTTTATGGCTGTTAATTAGATTAAATCACTCCCATTTAATAGCTTCAATTAAATTAATTTTTGCAGCTCTTTTTGCCGGAAAAAGAGAAGCAAGAAAAGTCAATAAAAGTGATGCTCCGCTTACAAAGAAGAAATCGCTGATTCTTATCTGCAATGGCAGAGAATCTATTTTATATTGAGTTGGATCCAAAGGATATATGTTGAACTTTAATTGAAGAAAACAAATAAAATATCCTAATAATAAACCGGCAATTGTTCCTACTATGCCAATAAGGATTCCTTCATACATAAATATTCGTAAGATTGACTTTTGTTGTGCGCCCATTGAATTGAGAATACCTATATCCCGTTTTTTTTCTATCACTGACATCGAAAGTGAACCTAAAATATTAAAGGATGCAACTGCAATTATAAGACAAAGAATAATGTATGCTGTCCATCGTTCAATCTGCATAACTGAATAAAGATCCCGATGAAAATCATACCAGGTTTCAATTCTATAATCCTTAACGGATAATTGTTTCTGCAATAATGCTTTTACATCAAATGATTCTTCGATATCATTAAGACGGATATCGTATCCTTGTATATGATTATTATAACCGAGAACACTTTGAGCTGTTTTTAATGATGTAAATATATATGAATCATCATATTCATTGTTTGTGGTGCTGTAAATTCCCGATAAAATGAATTGATGATTTTTTGGTGAAGAAAACTGAGTTATTGCTTTTTCAATTCCTGCGGGTGATACTATAGTTAACGTGTCACCTATAAGTGTCTGTAGTTTATCAGCAAGATGCAATCCTATAACCATTTCAGGAATATGGTTAATATTTTCTAATGAATACTTTCCGTAAAGCATGCTTTCTTCAATATTGTAAATGCTTTCTCCATTTTTAATGTCTATTCCTTTCAGATTGACGATCTGGAATAAACCTGCACGGTAAACCAGGACTTTACCGCTAACATATGGTGAATATTTTTCCACTTCCGGATTATTTTGAAGAACTGAATCCAGTCTTGCAGCAGAGGATTCGTTATCTGGATTGATTATTTCCACCCGGATATGAGGATCGAAGTTTACAAGGAAGGAAGTAACCAGGCTTCCGAATCCATTAAAAACAGAAAGCACAACGATAAGTGCTGCTACACCAATAGTAATTCCACAAATAGATAATACGGAAATGATTGTTATAAAGTTTACTTTATGTTTGGAAATAAGGTATCTGCGCGCTATAAAGTTTTCGAATTTCATTATCCGAATCTCAAACTATTAACGGGTTGAATTCTTGACGCAATATAACTGGGAATAATTGAAGCAACTATGCACAAAATAAATGTTAATATAGAAACTCCGGCAAATGTATACCATTTCAGCAGGATGGGAACAGTAGAAACAAAATAAACAGAAGAGGGAAGTGAAATAATATTAAATTCCAGTTGTACTTCCATTAGAGAAAATGCCAGGGCATTGCCTAATATGATTCCAATAATAGCCAGAAATATACCCTGGTATATGAAAACAGATGTTATTTGCCTTTTAGTTGCACCCAGAGATTTTAGTACACCAACATCACGCGTTTTCTCAAGAACAATCATTAACAGATGTGCCGATAATATTAAATACCGCAACAATAATTATTAATCCTAAAACTATGGGGATAGGTTTTTTCTGCAAATCGATCCAGGTGAAGATATTTCTGTGTGTCTGGTAAATTGATGCAACTTTATGTGGATAATGCAGTTGTTCAGAAAGGTATTTTGTAAGACTATCAATCTTAGAAATATTGTTTAATCTGATATCGTAACCATTGATATTATCGCCCAGAGAAAAAAGGTTTTGTGCGGATTTCAGGTTGACATATGCGAACAAATCATCATACTCCGCCATTCCGCTTTCAAATATTCCGGTCACCTTAAATTGTTCTATGTTTGGCAAATTTCCCGCTTGAGGAATTTTATCATTTTTCAAAGCAAAAATTATAACTTTATCTCCCAGTCCAACATAAAGTTTATCAGCAAGTTTTCTTCCAATAACAATAGAATTTGAATCAGCCAGATCGAAATTTCCTGCTACAATATTGTTTCTCACCTTCAGAGCGTTATTATTTAGAGAGATTCCTTTAATGTTTACACCCTCCTTAACTTTTTTACTACTGATTATTGCAAGCTTTGAAATAAAGGGATTTACTTCCTCAGCATAGGGTGAAATCATCTTTTTAATCTTTGGTTCCATTTCACGATAATCCGGAAGTGTAGATTGATAAGATGAAATTGTAATGTGAGAATCAAAATCAATGATTTTGTTTGTAAGAGTTTGTGCAAATCCACTTAAAATACTTAAAGCAATAATAAGTGTGGCAACTCCAAGAGAGATACCCACTATAGATATAGAAGAAATAAATGTAATAAATTTTGAACCCTTCTTGGAAAGGACAAATTTTTTAGACACGAAAAAAGGGAATGACATTAAAATAACTTTTGATAATTAAATAACAATTTAAATAAGATAGGGAATAGTTGAAAATGAGATGTATTTGAAGATGATTTTAAAAATTATCCTGCAAATACATTGTTTTTTTAGAAGATTAGAAATATATTTGATACTCTTTTTTAAGACAACTAGATAAATTAGTTCTTTTGTTATCCCGATTTTCATCGGGATTAAGTTTGATAAGTAATTCGGGGCGTAGCGTAGCCCGGTTCATCGCGCCTGCTTTGGGAGCAGGAGGTCGCAGGTTCGAATCCTGCCGCCCCGACTTATAGAATTTATAATGTTTATTGACATCCATTAAAAATAAATTGATTACTGAACTGCGCCCGTAGCTCAATGGATAGAGCATCAGCCTTCTAAGCTGAGGGTTAGTGGTTCGAATCCACTCGGGCGTACAACAGTTCTGTTAAAATTTGTAGACCAGATCCCGGCTTTCAAAAAGTAGTAAAGCTGAGAGCTGGAAGTTCTTCCAAAGGAATCCCTTAGGGAGAGTCACTCGGGCGTACTGAGATGGTGAGCGTAGCTCAGTTGGTTAGAGCACCAGGTTGTGGCCCTGGGGGTCGTGGGTTCAATTCCCATCGCTCACCCGAAAATGTTCTTATCTTAATTTTGATGATTTTTCACGAGGCCCCATCGTCTAGTGGTTAGGACATCGCCCTTTCACGGCGGTAACAGGGGTTCAAATCCCCTTGGGGTCACTAAAGCTTCGGAAAATTCCGGAGCTTTTTCATTTTAAATGTTCCGGTAATCAGCTGTTTCTATTGGTTTTCCAAACTGAAATGTTTGAAGGAAAATAACTTAAGTATTCAAGATATTTGAATAATTTTAGTATTTATTTTCCTGAAAAAAGGAAGAAAAAAATTAGTCAGGAGTATCCGAATACGAAAAAATATTTTTTAATTCAAATGATAGGTTTTCAAGTTTGTGAAGAAAATCATCTTTAAAATGATTGTACTTGTCTTTATAATTCTCATACAAATTTTTGTAGTAATCAATTCCTTCATTTAAATTATCATAGAATGTATCAATGTACTTTAATTGTTTTTCAGATATTGTTATTCCTGCTTCAGTAATTAACCCTTGCAAATAAGCAATGTATAATGATAGTTCTTTGAGGAACATGTTCGGACGATTTTCTACATCAACAAAATTTTGTTTTCCATATATATGATTAATCATTTCTTTCAGGGATAACACTTTATCAAAGTATGCCATATTGGGACCAGGACAAACTGATACACCCAAGCTATTTCCCTTTATATGAAGATTATTATTTAACATTGCAGTATTTCCAAGTCCAACACAAATACAGGCCTTATCCACAATTTTACCAAACTGCGATGCATAAGATTCAGCATCTAAATTTTTAGTATCCAGCTCATTTATTTTTAAATGCTGATATTGTCTTGAAGCTGTGCAAATAGAATTTGACGTAAACTCTTTATTGAAAGTCAAATATTTCTTTGGACATGAACTTCCGGGTCGTCCTTTGTCTATCAAAACCTGTTTTTCCACATCCTGAGAATTATTCCTTAAACTGTTAAAAGGAACTCCCAAGGGAGATATGTTACTCAGATAAAGATCGGATTCTTTAGCTTTACGTAGTTGTTCCAAAGTTTCAGAATCAACATTGGTAACTTCAGGAACTAATAAAAAAGGAGTGCCCCAACCCACAGAATCAAGCTGATAATATTCCAATAAAAAATTATGCTCATCAGAAGTTCCAACCCCACCCTGAGCTGTTATTTTTACATTAGCAGGTGTTTCAGGATAATATCGGTTTTTATTTTTTAAAGCATTCACATATATATCATATACCGATTGAACAAGTTCCATTTTATTGTTTTTAAATTCTTCTAGTATAGGCCCCAGTAAAAATCCATCTGTTGCAAAGGCATGTCCACCGCAATTCAGTCCCGATTCAATTCTGTACTCCGAAACCCATAATCCTTTCTTTGCCAGAAACTTTCCCTGAATAATGGCTGAGCGGTAATCACTAACTTTTAAAATAATATTTTTACGGATAACTCCATTCTTGTCCGGGTAGAAGTCTTCGAACTTTTCCATATAACTATATAATCTTGGATTCATTCCGGCTGAAAGTATAAGTGATGAATTTAATTTACTATTTGCAAACCCCCTAAGAGCTGCATGCGCATCATTAAATTCCACGGGTAATTTTTCTTTGTTATTATAATTTTCACTGTCAACCTTTGTCATTATATTAACATCGATACTTCCCGCACGAATATTTTCCTGTATCCAGTTAAGAACTTCCTGTTTCATTATATCTTTGTTTTCTAATAACTCATAAAATTTCTTCTTCAATTCTGAGTAATCCGGCAGCATTTCAAAAAAGCGATGTATTTCTTCACTTTTATCAAGTATAGTATTCTTTAGTTCATCGAATTTTTCCATAACAATATCCTGAACAAGATTCAGATATTTCGTAATCCGTTCAGCTCTTGAATCCTTTGTTTTATTAGATATAAAGGTGTATGGAACGCCCATTTTATTACTGTAATACTCACGCATTTTTTCAATCAATTCGTCGTCAACAATTGATATTACTGAAGAGATACCGTATGGAGCTGCTTTAATGGGGGTATCAATCGTAAAAGCTAATCCCATAACCGGTATGTGGAAAGTATGCATCAAATCTTATTTCCTTATAAAAAATAAATGAACAATGTATAATGTACAACAATACTATGGGAAAATAGCAACTAAAAGGTTCCCCTAATAGAAATCCATTAAGTTTTTGAGCCCGCCAATTTCCTGCCATGACAAGTGTAACTATATTTAAAAGCCCTTCAGTACAAATCCAATATTATCTGTCTACAATATTTTTTTAAGAACGTAGTTAGTAATAATTGTAAAAAAATATTTTAATTAACAAAGAATTAGTTGAGAAATTTTATAAACATTCAATGTGAAGTGTACGGGAAGATTGTTTGTATTTACATTTCGGAAATGATATAAAACCAAAATATGTTGATGTGTTATTAACGAAGGGAACAAAAAGAATAATTAAGAGAACATAAACCTGATTCAACTTCTAATAGATTATGACTCCAACAAATTAAACTCGTATTATTTTATAGTTTCTATCCTTTTAACTTTTTAACGGAATAAACAATTATAAAAAGTATGAAAGAACAAACAACTGCAGCCGGTCCGCTTGAAAAATCATATTTGAAAGCAATAAAAATAGATACCGGAGGAATAATAGCACCTACTAATACCGCTATTAGAAAAACCTGCCAGACTTTCCTGGCTAATAATATTCCAATAGAAGACGGAATAATTAAATAAGCAAAAGTAAAAACATCGCCGACAAATCTTGTTGTAAGCGAAATACCCATTCCGACAACAATATAAAAGATCAGTAACCATAGGCGTGAATTTATCCCGTGCGCTGTCGCAGATTCAGGGTCGAAGGTAACAAATTTTAACTGCTTTTGAAAAATCAAAAAAATCCCCATGGTAAAAATGAATATCCCAAGTAACGTATAAAACTGTGATTGTCCTATGAAAAGTATGTCGCCTTTTAATATTGATTCTACCTCAGAGACTTCTGCAATCGGACTTTTTTGTATGAACATTATTCTCAGAGCCACTGCAACGACAAAGATTATCCCTAGAATTCCATCTTGAGTTAATATCTTTTGCCTATAAGTTTGCGAAAAAATAAGCACAACAATTACTGCAAATAGTAATGAATAAAATATTGGTTCAAAATTATGTACAAAGGTCACCTCAGTTGAACCGAAAAGTGAAGATATAATCGCTTCTAAACTGACTAAGTGGAGAAAAGAAAACGCTACACCCGCAACTGCTACTTGTGTTAGAGTTGCTCCTAAAAAAACAACTCTTTGTGAAACCACAAATGTACCAAGGAATCCGCAGATCATTCCTGCAAGAATGCTTCCCATTATTGCATAGGGAAAAAGTTGAAGTAATTGATTAATTATTTCCAATTATTAATTCCTCAGCTTGGAAGTTATCAGATATTCGTCATTTATTTTATTTACATGAAAATCAGTGGAATAAGTTTTCTTAAGATTTTCCTCGGAAAGAACTTCTTCAATAGGTCCTGATTGAAAAAAGTTTCTTTCTATCAGCACAAGTTTCTTTACTCCGTTTGCCACATCGCTTAAGAGATGGCTGACAAGAATGATGGTTAGTTTTTTATCCTCATGCAGATTCGAAATCAAGTTTAAGAGAGCATGATGAGAAGGAGTATCCATTCCATTTGTCGGTTCATCCAGAATTAGTATAAGCGGTTCAACAGCTAAAGCACGGGCGATAAGAGTTCTTTGTCTCTGCCCTCCGGAAAGACTGTTGTAATTAAAATCTTTCAGATGTTTTATTCCGACTTTTTCAAGGCTCGCATCAGCAATTTCATAATCTTTTCCGGAAGGTTTGCTGAATGTTCCCATTAGTGAATATCGTCCCATCATTACAACATCCTGAACTGTATAAGGCAGAAGTGGTTGTACTGTGTCCCGTTGGGGGACATATCCAAACCTGGGTGAATCCTTTTTGATAGTTCCGTGTAAAGGTTTCAGGTTACCCAAAAGAGTTTTCAGCAGTGTGGTTTTACCGGCACCATTTGGTCCTACAATTCCTAAAAAATCATTCTCATATATTGAAAGATTTATACCTTCTACTATTACCTTTTTGCCGTAACCAATTGATACATTTGATAAATTTATTATTTCTTTTTCCATTAATCATCTTTATTTAAATTTAAATGCTGTTTTATTAACTGTTACTTACAATTTGGTTTACTATATAATCCATCATTTTGAAATAGTTGTCAATTCCATCCATTCCATATACACCAACAGGTACTTTTAATACTTTAACTCCTGTTAATTGTGATATCTGATTTGGTGCTGAATCACTGTAATAATTTTCCATAACAATCAATTTTATTTTGCCCTTTTTAATAAGGTTAATCACGTCAGCATTGTGAGATGGGGTCGGTGGGATTCCCGGTTTTGGTTCAACGTAACCAGCTATTTTAATTCCATATTGGTCAGCGAAATAAATCCAGCTTGAATGAAAGAAAACGATTGGTTCTCCCTTAACCTTTGCCATCTTTTTATTCCATTCATCTATTTTCGCATCGAGCTTTTTGATGTACTCATCATAATTTTTTTTATAGTAATCAGTGTTTTCAGGATCCTGAGTAATCAGGGCATCATATATTTCACCGGCCATTATTTTTACATCAGCCGGATCGAGGTAATAATGAGGATTTCCATAAGGATGGACATCACCATATCTTGCATCCATTTTTGCCGTTGGAACTTCTTTCTTCTCAATGTCTTTTGAAAGATCTATTACCTGAAGATTTGTATTCCTGGATCCGTCAATTAGTTGAGGAAGCCACTTTTCCAGATCAAGTCCAATTTCAAAAACAAGATCGGCACTACGAAGTTTCAGCATATAGCTTGGCATAACTTCAAGGAAATGCGGATCCTGATTTCCCCTGCAGAGATAATCTACTCCTACTTTATCCTGTCCTATATTTTTAACCAGATCATAAATTATTGTTGTTGTTGCAACAGCTTTTACATTAGCAAAAGCAAGAGTGCTCACAATCGTCAAAATAAGAATAAGTATTTTTTTCATTTTTAAACCTCTTAGTAAAATCTTAATTAAAAAGGATGCGCTTTGTGCGGACCAAGTGAAAATATCATCTGTAAAGTTATATTTGTTGAAGGATCCTGTGAAATACCATTTTGATAATGAAAAATTAAATGTTGAACATTCAACCTGAATGCGAGAGTGTGTTCTACCGGGTAAAACCCGAACCACGCGGTCAATCCCTGCGTACTATTTTTATCATCATTTGACAATGTATTATAGGATGGAGTGTCACCTATAATTCCGTTTGTGTAGTCATACTTTGCTCCAAAGCTGTACATTTTATCAAAGAGATAATCTATATAAATAAATCCGCCGTATGTATTTATCTTTTGCATATTCTGAATTAATGAATTTACTCCCGGGATTCCGTTACGTAGAACCTGGCGATGGTTTAATATGCCTTCACTCTGAATTGTTAACGCTGTATAATCATCTGGTCTGTACTTATATTTGAAATCCAACCCGAGATAAGTGTAGTTGAGTGATTTGTTAACGGGCGGTATAAGTGAGTCTCCGGAAACATTAAAATCCATTTTTGCATGGATTCCATAAGAACCGCTTAGTCCAACACCGAGATCACTGTATTCAGTTAATGAAAAGAAAGTTCCCAGACGTCCGAGAAAAATAGGTGAGTTGCCACGGAAAGCGGAGATGCTGTTATAATCATCGGGATTAGGGACTTCATTTTTACCAATCGCATCTCCTTTTAGAATTCCAAGATCAAGATTCGAGTAAAATGTATTGGTTGGAAGAATAAAACTAAAGTTAAACCCGATATCATTAAATCCATCTGGACCGAAATAAATTTGATGGAATAAAGGTCGTTCAACAAAAGCCCAGGCATGCGGGTGAACAATATTTAATTGACCAAACCCTGCTAAATATTTACCGGCTTTAATCTGAATATCCAGGGGAAGTCCTCTGAGAATTTCTGCATATAATTCTTCCACAGAGAATTTACCTTCTTCATAAGAAATATTACCGGCGGCCTTTGAGTACGGATTCAGGTAGCTATCAACAAATAATTCCATTTCAGGTAAAGAAAAAATTAATTTTCCATTTTCGGGGGCACTCTTTAAATAATCGATATTAGTATTAAAAGTGCCGATGAGACTAATATCGGGATTAACATTTGATTGAGCAGAAATAACCGTTGTAAAAATTAAAATAATAGCGCAAGTAATTGCTTTCATATAAACTCCGCGTAAATAATAGAATACTAATTGACCAAACCGGAATTATTAAGAATTGTCAGGCAATTACTGGGGGAGCTCTGAGAGAGATTGAAGAGAAAACGGTTGTTGATGAGAATTGATAATTTGAACTGTTGATATAATCTGAAACAGGAGGTTTTAATGCAGATATTTCGGAAGAAGAAAAAAAGTAGTTAAGCAGATTGCTGCTAAAATGATGAACAATACAATTTCCGTTATAATCCTGGATGATGTCATTTCCGGGGGAAGTTTGAGAAGACTCATCAGAAATAACTATCCTGCTATTTATCTCATAGTGATGGTAATGTAAAACACTTATTCCGATAAGGAACAGATATGTGCATACAAAGATCCATCCTGTAATCTTGTTATTTGTTTTATTGCAAGTCATAATGAAAACAAATATAAATTCATTTTCATATACAAAACAAGAGGAAATTCAAAGTTACACTCTTTTTAAGAGGCCGGTAAATTCATTATACATAACTTATTTATTTAGGGAACTATATTATCAATAAAAATGAAAGATTAAATATTTTAAATTATTGATACACATTAATTGATATTTATCTTAAATCATTTAATTTTAATAGCGATATAATTTGAAATTTTACAGTTCTAATGCGAAATAATAAAAACCATTCCCCTGAAGTAAATCTAAATTTAAATGTTCGCGGCATCCCCCAGTCAGCAACACTTGAAATAAATGAAATAAGTAATAACCTTAAAACAAGCGGTAAAAGAATTTACAAACTCGGATTGGGCCAGTCTCCATTTCCTGTTCCACAGTCAGTTGTAGATGCATTAAAAGCAAATGCTTTTCAAAAAGATTATCTTGCTGTTAAAGGATTGTACCAGCTAAGGGAAGCAGTTGCCCAATATTACTGCAGAAAACAGAATATATGTCACACTGCAGAAGATGTTCTAATCGGACCTGGTTCAAAAGAATTGATGTTTCTTCTTCAGTTTGTTTATTATGGCGACCTTGTTATTCCCACACCCAGCTGGGTTTCATATGCTCCTCAAGCCCAGATAATTGGCAAACATGTAAGATGGATTCCCACCCAGGGAGAAAACGGATGGAAGTTAATGCCGGAGGAATTGAAATCAGTATGTGCTGAAGATCCTCTTCGACCGAGAATTGTAATCCTGAATTATCCTTCAAATCCAAGTGGGGTATCTTACACCAAGGATGAATTGAAAGAAATAGCTAAGGTTGCAGAAAAACATAAAATAATTTTACTTTCTGACGAGATATATGGGGAACTTCATTTTAAAGGTAAACATACTTCAATAGCAAAATATTATCCCGAAGGAACAATAATCAGTGGGGGATTAAGCAAATGGTGCGGTGCAGGCGGATGGCGTTTAGGTACCTTCACATTTCCTCCTTCACTAAAATGGTTGCTGGATGCTATGGCTGCTGTTGCGAGTGAAACTTTTACAGCAACAAGTGCCCCGATTCAATATGCGGCTGTAAGGGCTTTCCAGGGAGGATTAAAAATAGAACGTTATCTCTGGAATTCCCGCTGGATACTCGAAAAACTTTGCGATAAAATTATCACAAAATTACGTTCAGCTAATCTGCAGATTGCACAGCCTGATGGTGCATTTTATCTGTTTCCTGATTTCTCAAATTATAAAGATAGATTAGCATCAGAAGGGATCCACACAAGTAAAGAGCTTTGTGAAAAGATATTAAAAGAAACCGGTGTGGCAATGCTTCCTGGTTCGGCATTTGGTAGACCTATGGAAGAACTTACAACGAGAATTGCATATGTAGATTTTGATGGAACAAGCGCAATAGCAGCAGTAGAGCAGTTAAAATCTGAAAAGGATATTAATGGTGAATTCCTTGAAACATACTGCGGAAGTACCCTTGAAGCTATAGATCTTATTTGTGATTGGCTGAAAAATAAATCATGATAAATTATCTCATTGTTTCGCTTGGAGCTGCTCTTGGCGGCGGACTACGATACTGGGTTAGTAATGCAACTTATAAATTTCTACCAAGCACTTTTCCTTATGGAACTCTTGCAGTAAATATTATAGGCAGCTTTATTCTTGGGATAATAATTTTTGTATTTGATGATAAAGAATTAATTACTCCAGGTTTGCGTTTATTTCTTGCAGTAGGATTCTGCGGCGGATTTACAACGTTTTCCACTTTTTCTCTTGAAACGATTAATCTATTAAAAGATTCTCAATTCGTTCCCGGTTTATTAAATATTTTATTAAATCTGTTCCTTTGTCTTGCTGGTATTACTTTGGCGTATTTTCTTTCAAAAGTCTGGAGTTAAAAAATGCACATAAATGGTGATGCAAAACTTCTCAGAATTTTTGTAGGTGAAAGTGATAAAACAGGGGGTGTATCGGTCTATGAGAAAATTGTACTAGAGGCCAGAAAATCAGGAATGGCCGGAGCAACAGTTTTCAAAGGAATTATGGGGTTCGGCGGCAACAGCAGAATTCACACAACCAAAATCTTAAGGTTATCAGAGGATCTTCCGCTGATAATTGAAATTGTTGACGAAGTAAATAAGATTGAAGCATTTCTTCCGACACTTGATAGGATATTTGAAGAAGCTAACAGTGGTGGATTGATTACAATTGAAAAAGCAGAAATAATAAAATACGTTGCTAATGTAAAATAGCAATAATTACTTTTCGTAAACTAAAAATATTCTACTCTTCTTCTTGATTCCTCAATAATAATATTTCGGAATAATTCCGTCTGATCTCAGATGTACAACTGAACCAAAACTTAATATTTTCTTAACCTGGAGTTTAAATTTTCTTAACAATAAATAATTAGATTTAATAAATAATAATAACATACTTAGAGCATTTGTTAATTTAAAGGTGAGTTTATGTATGAGGAAATAATGAGCGGTGGTAATACTTCATTCTTTACAGTTGTAGGTAGAAAATCGTTTAGTAAAACTAAAAGAAGAAACTATTATAATAAGGCAAATTTATCGTCACCAGATTTGAATACATCAGAAAGCATTGAAAAGGAAAATGAATGGCAGCAGGAATATTTTATTATTTATAATTCATATATTCTTGAAAACAAAGAGGAAAATTAGAAGAATCAATTCAGAATCAACAAATCCCGTATGATTAATTCCGATTTCCGCAATTACAAATACCTTAGATCAATAGACAATTATTTTGACACCAACCGTTCTGAATCTAAATCTATTCGTTGTGTCTTAAATGTAAAATTAATAATTACTCAACTGCATTCAGAGCAATAATTAATTCGGCGAACTCTCTGAATGCTCCGTTACCGCCTTTATTATTACATACATAATTAACAATGTTTTTTACAAAATCAGTCCCATCAGAAGGAGTTGCCGATAAACCTATAGCAGAAAGTAATTCCAGGTCATTAATATCATCACCAATGAATGCTATATTTTCAGCAGAAATGTCAAGCTGTGTTTGTATCCCCGGAAGCATACTTAGTTTGTCTTTTACACCTCTGTACAGGTAAATAATTTTAAGTTTTTCAGAGCGTTTTAAAACAGAATCGGATAATTCACCGGTTATAATTCCGGTTTCTATTCCTAATATATTCCGCAATCTTTCAACACCCATTCCATCTCTGATTGAAAATCTTTTCATCACTTCACCCTCTGCGGTATAGTAAACCCCAGTATCCGTTAAGACGCCGTCGCTATCGGTAAGAACTAATTTTATTTTTTTTGCCTTTTCAGCAAGATGGATATTATTTTTTCTTAGATTATTATCGATTACCAAGTTTTCCAGCCTCCATCCTCCACTCCTTTATAATCTGACAAAGCGGCCATTCTGCCAAGCGGTTTTTTTGAGAGTGATTTAATAAAACCATCTAAATAATGTGTAATATAACATCCGTCTTCTGAGAAATGTTTTGATATTTTATGCATCATCGTAGTCTGATTGTGTGAACCGCAGATGAAAAGAATTTTTCTATCGTTCATAAAATCTTCTATTATGTAAAAATCAAAAATATATAATTATAATTTCCCTGATGTCAAATAAATGTTAAAATTTCGGCTAAGTATAAATTTTTTAATGATTTAGAGAAAATATATTTTATAATTTTCTAAATCTCAACCTGAGGTGTTCCGCCGCATATGTAAATATTGTCCTCCACTGATCCTATAAACTACTTAATTATAATTAGTTAAAGCCATTATATATTTGTTTGATTGGAATTCAATTCTTAAATTCAATCTTCATAATCCCAAAAACAATAATTATCCGGTCAAAGATGAAAGTAATTAAGCCAAAAAAACTGTTAAAGGGGGATTTAATAGGAATAATTTCACCTGCCTCATCTGTTGATGATGCTTCCAAAATAGAAAACGGTGTTAAATATCTGGAAGGACTTGGATACAAAGTGGAAGTTGGCAAAAATGTGGGAAAATATAATGGATATCTTGCGGGCAGTGATAAAGAAAGACTTGATGATTTTCATTCTATGTTTGCAAATAAAAACATTAAAGCAATCTTTTGTTTACGGGGTGGTTACGGTTCCGCCCGGCTTCTTGATAAAATCGATTATAAACTCATAAAATCTCACCCGAAAATATTTGTTGGCTATAGTGATATTTCTGCTCTGCATCTTTCACTTTTTTATAAATCAGGATTAATAACTTTTGCCGGTCCTATGGTTGGAGTAGATTTTTCTGAAAATGTAAGTTCATTTACAGAAGAAATGTTCTGGAAGATGGTGACATCTTCAAAAAAATTCGGGAGGATTAATAATCCTGATGATGAAAATATTCTGAGCTTGAATTCCGGAACGGCAAACGGAAGGATTGTTGGAGGAAATTTATCTGTAATTACCGGGCTGATTGGTACGGATTTTTTACCGGATCTGAAGGATAAAATATTGCTGATTGAAGAAACAGGGGAGGTTCCTTATAAGATTGACAGAATGTTTAATCAGTTCAGACTATCAAAATTATTTAATGGGATCAGGGGCGTCATTATAGGTTCATTCAGAGAATGTAATGAACCTGATCCAAATAAAAGAACACTGACTCTTGGTGAAGTTATTACAGAATATTTAAAACCTCTTAAAAAACCGGTTGTTTATAACTTCAGACATGGTCATTTAAAAAATAACATAACAGTTCCCGTTGGAGCAAATATCAGAGTGAATGCATCGAGAAAATTTGTGGAAATAACAGAGACTGTTGTGTCCTGATAATTTTAATTCCCTTGTTTTTCGTTATGTATAAATACAAAATATCCCTTTTCTGTCATTAGCCCGGCTGCCTCCAAAGCACTTTCATTATCTGAATATATACCAAATACCGTAGAACCGCTTCCACTCATTGAAGAATAAAGTGCTCCCAGTTTATAATGCATATTTTTTAATTCTTTAATTTCCGGATATTTATTGAAAACCGGTTCTTCAAAAACATTTTTAACCTGGTCTGCTAACAATCGAAGATTGTACAAATCCAATGTTTCAATCTTTCTCAAATTAAAAGTGGTTTTGTTAACCTTAATTAAACTATATGCCCATGCTGTTGATATCTGAATATCAGGATTTACAATTACAATTGGGAAATCAATGTGTATTAAAAGTGGTTCAAGAATTTCACCGCGTCCATAAGCAAATGATGGCCTGGGATCAAGAAAAAAAGGAACATCGGAACCAAGCCTTAACGCCAGGTCAAAAATTTCATTCCGGGAAAGTTTAAGATCAGCAAATTCATTTAGAATTTTTAGAGTTGCAGCAGCGTCCGAACTCCCACCTCCTAAACCTGCACCTACAGGGATATTTTTTTCAAGATGGAGTTTAATATTTAATTTCTCACCGGCATATTCTTCCAATAGATATTTTGCTTGAACAACCAGATTTGTACTGTCATTCGGTAAAGATTTATTATTTGAGGAAAAGCTAAACTGATCCGAATCTTCTATAATTATTTTATCACCCAGATTTATAGGGTAAAATATAGTTTCTATGTTATGATATCCATCCTGTCTTTTCTCGGTTACGTACAAACCCAAGTTTATTTTTGCAGGAGTTTTATATTCTTTTTTTGCCATCTAAAAAATGTTTAATCTTTTTAATGTGAGAAGGATTTGAACCGCAGCATGCACCTATAAATGAAGGAGAATATTTGAATGATGATTTAACGGTTTCAAGATATGCATCAGGGCTAACTCCGCACTGTATCAGCGCATCCTCAGGGTTTCCGCTTCCGCAGTTTAGATAATAACCCCAATTAAAATCAAATGATTTTTCTGTAGCATTGAATTGAGCAGGCGATATACAGTTTATTCCAATTGCCAGGGGAGAGAAATCTTTAACATATTCGAATATTTCTTTAGCCGATTCGCCGGAGAGACAACTTAAATTATCATCAAAATAAATACTGATTATAAATGGAATAGAGTTTCCCGAACAATATTCACAAATAATTTTTATTTCGTCAAAATGGCTTTGTGTTTCATTCAGAATGAAATCACATCCTTTATCTATAAGTAAACTAATATGTTTATGATGATTTTTCTGCAGTTGATTCTTTGTTAATATTCTTCTTTTTTGATAGCAATCTTCTGCTGGGGCATTTGATCCGGCAATAAAGATTGGTAAATCAGAGACAGCATTTTTGGCAATTTTTACTGCAGCATCCAACAATTCAGTTTGTTTTTTATCTGAGTATTCAGATAGTGCTGCCGGATTTGTACGGAAGGTATTGGTCGTTATTATATCTGCTCCCGCATCGATGTAATCTTTATGAATTTGCAGAACTTTATCCGGGTAATCAGTATTTGCAAAAGTGATCCAGGCTTTTTTATGAGAGGGAACTCCGGACTGCTGTAGAAGACTTCCGATTGCCCCGTCAAGGATTAGTGGACGATGAATACGTTTGGCAACCGAAAATGGATTAATCCTGAACATTACTTCAAGTGTTTTCTTTATTTATAAAATTTTTCTGATAATACTTTTCTATTTCAGTAATTATCCTGTTTAAATCAATCATCTGAATACACTCCAGATTATAAGGACACGCTTTTTTCCAGCAGGGAGAGCAAAATAAATCCTCTGAGAATAATTTAATGCCCCTATCATAAAGATCAATTTCGGACCAGCAACTTACACCAAACCATACTATCATGTATTTCTTAAGACCTATTCCAATATGCATTCCAAAAGAGTCCCCTGTAACAATAACATCTGCCAAAGCTTCAAAACAAATTCCTTTCCTAACTCCCATTGTGGTCGGAGTATTTACTATTCTGCGTTCAAAGTGAGAATAAATTAAATTATTTCTTGCTTCGTCTTCCGGTCCTCCTAACAGAACAATTTTCCCAATATTCTTTTCAAGTAGTTTCTCAATTAAATAAACGTGCTGATCAATCGTCATTTTTTTATTTGGATAAAGTTCAGAACAGCCTGTATTAAATCCTATTACAAAATCCTTAGTGGTAATTCCTGCTCTCTTTTTGTACTCTGCAATAAATATTTTTTCTTCATCGCTTAGATTTAGTATATATTCATCATGCTTATTATCGAGTTCAAATGTTTCAGCCAGATAATCCTGACCTGTTCTTTTATTAACTTTAAATTTCAGGTGATCGTCCATTCCTAAGTTATAATTATAAAAAGCTCCCTTATTCATCGGTATTATCTTACCATCATGGTTTAAGCCAAATCCAAGTTTATATTTTCCTTTAACAGAGTTTAATAACGCACACGATCGCTGAGATTTGTCCACATTCATTACATAATCAAACTGTATTTCATTCAGAATGGCTATTGACTCGGCATCATAACTAAAAACTTTATCGATATATTCATTATAGGATAATAAAGGGGCGGCATTTTTCAGTGTAACCCAGTAGATTGTTGATTCAGGAAATTTTCGTTTGAGTGACGGAAGCTGAGCAGTGGTCATCAATACATCTCCCATAGCATCAAAATTAATTATTAATATTTTTATTCCGACGGGCAGATTATCTTTACAGCCGTCTGTCCAGCAATTATGATCTGGGTAACAGGGTTTATAACCAGTAAATCTTTTACAGGAAGGAACTTCAGAATTCATTTTAATTGTCTTTTTAAAAATGGATTAAATTTTTTCCACACTTCTTCAAAATTAATATTTCTCAAATTATGTTCCCTGGTTTCGGCAAAACTGAAATCAACATTTAACGGTGACCAGATCATTTCCTCTGTATCGTGGACATAAAGCCCAAATACAGGTACATTATAAGCAGAAGCAAGATGAATTGCGGCAGTATCCGGGGAAAAAAGTAAGTTCAGCTTTGAAATAACGGCAGCAAATTCATCAAATGATTCTGATATGAAGTATTTTGGGCACCCGATCAACTCAAGCTTCTCCTTATCTTTGGGAGCAGCGAGAACAAGAATTTCAACATCATACGAAGATAGTGATTTTATTAATTGTTTATATCTCTCCACCCCCCAGAATCTCGCGTCACTGCCGGCTGAAATATTTATACCCAAAAGAGGTTTCCCAACTGTAAAGTTTTTCAATATAAATTTTTCTGCTAGTTTTATAGATTCTTCTTTTGGGAAATACTTAATACAAACTTCGGATAATTCAGGCTTTAATTGAAACAATTTAGCAAGTTGAAGTACGCGACTAACCACGTGTGAATTAACAGGATTCAGTTTAGGAACCGTCTGGGTATATATTTTTTTATTTTCTTTCTCCAGCCCGAATTTATTCTTAGCCTTATTTATTGCAACCAGAAAACTAACTGTCGTGGATACATCATCGTGAAGGTCAACTACCACATCAATCTTCTCAGATTTTACAATTCTAACAAATTCCCTGAACCCTCTTAATCCTTTTTTAAATATAATTAAATCATCTACATCAGGATTATTTTTAAAGACGAAGAAATTCTTTATATCGGCAAGTAAATAAATCTTACAATTTAATTTTGTTTTTACAAGATGGAGAAGGGGAGTAGTGACTAAAGCATCTCCTATTCTGTTTAGCCGGATGAAAAGTACTTTTGAATTATTATCAATTATGACAGGGCTTCCATCCCTTTGACTATTATTAAAAATTAAAAGGAGATTTAATAAAAGCTGTTTCAGCAGGAGCTCAATTTTTTTCATTCAGCACAGCCCTGACGTTATTCCTTTTCAGAATTGAATCAAATTTTTTAATTATCTCATAATTTGAAAGTTGAAGCATACACTCATGATTATAAGGACATTCCAGATAATTACAGACTATACAAAATAAATCCTCCTTCAATACATAATCTGAAATTACAGAATATGGTCCGTGTTTCTTTGGGTCTGTCGGTCCGAAAATTCCAAGTGTCGGAACATTAAGTGCTACAGATATATGCATTGGGCCGGAATCATTGGCAAGTATAAAATCACAGTTTTTTATCAATCCCGACATTTGACTAACCGTGGTTTTCGGAGCAAGAACCGTTTTATCCGGAAAATGATTTTTAATATAATCCGCATCATATTCATCACCGGGTCCCCAGAGAATAAGATATTGTACCTTGTATTTTTTATTTATAGCTGAACAGATTTCAATCCATTTAACTGCATCACAACGTTTCGATGCCCATCCGCCGGCAGGTATAATTCCAACAACCAATGCATTATTCCTGAAATATTTGTTAATAAAATTCCTGCCATACTCATCGTCAGATTCAGAAACATAAAAATGAATATTTTTAGAGATAACAGGAATATTTAATGGCTGAAGTAATTCGAGGTTATGCTCCGCTGAATGAACGTTACCACGCTCACTGGTTGCATGAATATTATAAGCATATTTACGACCGCGGTAAGAAAATCCCACACGGTATTTTACTCCTGAAAGAAATGTTATCTGGGCTGTGCGGGGATTAGACCATAAATCCAGGATCAAATCATATTTCTCTTTTTTAATTCTTAATGCAACAAGAAGCGGAAATTCGCCTTCATTCATTGTAAGAACCTTGGTGACAAATGGATTATTCTCCACTGCTGTTTTTGCAAATTTCTCTGTAAGATAGTCGATTTGTGCATAAGGGAAGTAGGCAGCAAGATTTTCAAGTATTATGGTGGATAAAATAATGTCCCCGATTCCTCGCGGTTTAATACATAATATTTTCCTGATTTTATCTTTGTCGATTAGCATCGATTTTAAATAAATTATTAATGAGCATCCAGCCAGTTTTCCCCGATTCCTGTTTCAACTTTAATCGGTACTTTCATCGGCATGGCATTTTCCATTTTGGTTTTTACCATTGTTCTGATTTCATCAACTTCACTTTTGTGAACATCAAAAAGCAATTCATCGTGAACCTGCAGAACCATCCTGGTTTTGTATTTACCTTTATCAAGTTCTCTTTGAATATTAATCATTGCAATTTTAATCATATCAGCGGCGGTTCCCTGTATAGGCATGTTGATTGCAACACGTTCTTCAAACTGCCGAACAACACGGTTATTACTGTTTATATTTCTAAGGTATCTTCTTCTACCCAACAGGGTTTCCGCATAACCTTTTTCCTGTGCCTTTCTGACAGAATCTTCCATATAATCTTTTACATTCTTAAATGTTTTAAAGTAAATATCTATAATTTCCTTTGCGTGTGTTTGAGAAATTCCCAACCGGGTTTTTAATCCGAACGGACCAATACCATAAAGAATTCCGAAATTAACCTCTTTTGCTTTTCTTCGCATTTCCGGAGTAACGTCTTCAGGTCTAACCATGAAAACCAGTGCAGCTGTGCTTCTATGTATATCTTCATCACTTTTAAATGCTTTAACTAAACCGGGGTCATCACAAATTGCGGCGAGTAAACGTAGTTCAATCTGACTATAATCAGAACTCAACAAAACATAATTTTTATCCCTGGGAATAAAAGCTCTGCGAATTTCTTTTCCCATTTCGGTTCGGATTGGAATATTTTGCAGATTTGGATTTAAACTTGATAATCTACCGGTTGCTGCAACAGTCTGGTTGAAATCAGTATGAATTCTTCCTGTTACAGGGCTAATAAGATTCGGGAGGGAATCTGTGTAAGTAGATTTTAGTTTTGCAGCCTGTCTGTAATCCAGAATCATATCAACTATTTCATGAGCACCGCGAAGATTCTCAAGTGCACGGGCGTCAGTAGAAAACCCGGTTTTGGTTTTCCTTCCTGAAGTTAATCCAAGTTTTTCATACAGAATTACCTGCAACTGTTTCGGTGAACCAATGTTAAATTCTTCACCGGCACATTTGTAAATATTTTTAGTGTATTCATCAAGCATTTTCTCTAATTCAATACTGTAATTATCGAGTGCCCTCTTATCTATTTTTATTCCTTCGTGTTCCATTTCTTCAAGAACAGGGATAAGAGGGAAGTCAACTTCATATGCTATCCTGTTAAGTTTTTCTTTATTTATTATTTTTTCAAATATCTCGTATAACTGAAATGTTATATCAGCATCTTCTGCTGCATAATCAGATAGGGTTTCGGCATCAACATCAAATATTTTTGTGGGATCAATTTTTTGTCCCAGTAATTCCTTTAAAGATATAGGTTTATATTTCAGATATTTTTCGGAAAGGTCATCCATTCCATGTTTCTCATCGGTATCAATAATATAGCTTGCCACCATGGTATCGAAATAAAAATTTTCAACTTTAATTCCGATTCCTCTCATCACTGCAAGATCGTATTTACCGTTCTGGCACACCTTTTTAATTTTTTTGTTTTCCAGGACCGGTTTAAATACCTTAACAAAATCATCTACAGGAAGTCTTTCTTTTCCATCAGAAAAAGTTTTTTTCTGCCCGGGATGGATTGCAATAAAATATCCTTCACCGGCTTTAGAAGAAAATGAAGCCCCTACAATCCTCAGGTCAAATTGATCAAGTGAATCAGTTTCAGTGTCGAAAGCAAATACAGATTTCTTCTTTAATTTCTCAGCTAGATCTTTTGCATCTTTTATAGTAGTGATGAGTTTATATTTGCTCTTGCTCTTATCGAATCTGTCTGAATCCGAAAGTTCATCTTCTTTTATTTCGTCAATCTTATTATCATCATAAATTTTCAAGAGCCTCGAAAAAAGATTTTTAAATTCAAGTTCAATAAATACATCCCGTAGTTTATCAAACTGAGGTTTCTCAAACTTTGCCTTACTAAAATCAAATTCTATAGGGACACTGCAATGAATTGTGGCAAGTTCCTTGGAGAGAAACGCATTATTTTTGTTTTCTTCCAGTTTTTTTCTAACTCCGGCTTTTTCAATTTTATCTATATTTTTATAAAGATTTTCAATAGAACCAAACTCCTGAATTAGAGGTGTTGCAGTTTTTTCGCCAATTCCTTTTACACCGGGAATATTATCTGAACTATCTCCAACCAGTGCTAAGTAATCAATCATCTGCTTAGGTTCGAATCCGTACTTCTCCTTTACTTTCGCAACATCATAAATAGTAACTTCATCAGTTGATCTTCCCGGTCGGGCAATTTTAACTTTTTCCGTAACAAGCTGCATATAATCTTTATCCGGAGTTATTGCAAACGACTCCATTCCTTTTTTTTCTGCCAGTTTTACAGCGGTGCCAATGATATCATCCGCTTCAAAACCTGGTTTTATGTAAAGAGGGATATTCATCAATTCAATTATCTGGTATATTCTCTTTATCTGGGGGATCATATCTTCCGGCATTGCTTCACGTGTAGCTTTATAATCTTCAAATCTTTCATGTCGGAATGTCTTTTCCTTTGAATCAGTAGCAACAGCCATATAATCGGGTTTATGGTCTTCGAGAACTTTCAAAAGCTGGTTCATAAACCCGAAAACTGCAGAGGTCGGTTCACCTTTACTGCTAATCAGGGGACGGTTAATAAATGCAAAGTACGCTTTATATGCCATAGCCATTGCATCTACAATTACGAATGTCTTACTCATATTTTCCTATCGATTAGTTTTGAAGTGGAACCAGGGAAGTAAAATCTCTATTAAAAGCAAAAATAAAAATAAGCAAGGATACTTCAAATTCAATTAAAACTATACCTGGTGACAATTGTTGATCTTAATTTTTATTTAAGTATTAAGGTATTATTTTTCATTTTATAATTCACAAAGATAAAAATTTACTGGTCGGATTGAATTATAAATGAAATTAGCAGAAGAAAATTATTTAATATTGCGAATTATTTTTATTTTCATTTTTGTTGACACACTTGTGATAATATTTTAATGATTAAAAAGAAACTGAAATTCTCCTCCTTTAAAGATATTGTTAAGGCAATGGGTTTGGTCTTTGGCGATATTGGAACAAGTCCTATCTATACTTTAACTGTAATATTCACTTTAACTAAACCTACTTACCCAAATCTTATGGGAGCATTATCCCTTATTTTTTGGTCGTTAATAATTCTTGTTACTGCAGAGTATGCGTGGCTTGCAATGAGTCTTAGTATTAAAGGTGAGGGAGGAATTATTGTACTTAAAGAAATACTTGCCAAGAATGTAAAAACCGGCAGAAGAGCAGCATTTGCTTCATTTCTTGGTTTTATTGGTGTTTCGCTTTTAATGGGTGATGGAGCTATTACACCTGCAATAAGTATACTTTCAGCTGTTGAAGGATTACAACTGATTCCGTCAATAGGTCATATAAGTATTTCCACAATAATATTGATAACCTCCGGAATAACAATCCTGTTATTCGCATTTCAGTCACGTGGAACTGATAAAGTTTCCTCGTCTTTCGGACCAATTATGATTGTCTGGTTTTCAGCGCTATTACTTTCTGGTATTTATTCTCTGTTTCAGGCACCGGAAATATTGCTGGCTGTTAGTCCTCATTATGCGATAGAATTTATGCTGCATAATGGCTGGACCGGTTTTTTCGTTTTAAGTGAAGTAATCCTTTGTGCAACAGGAGGTGAAGCCTTATATGCTGATATGGGTCATCTTGGAAGCGAACCGATACGGCATGCCTGGTATTTTGTTTTCTTTGCTCTGGTTATAAATTACTTCGGTCAGGGTGCTTATTTACTTTCCTCCCAGGATAATACTTTTGTATTATTCGGAATGATAAGGTCTATTTCCGAAATGTTTTACGTTCCATTTCTCATCCTTACTCTTCTTGCCACCATAATTGCTTCGCAGGCAATGATTAGTGCAGTGATGAGTTTGGTTTACCAGGGAATTACTACACGAATATTTCCATTAATGAAAGTAAAATATACTTCAACGCATCTTAAATCACAGATTTATATTGGTGTAGTTAACTGGATATTATTGATTGCAGTTTTGACTATGATATTCTTCTTTGAAAAATCTGATAACCTGGCTGCAGCCTACGGACTTGCTGTAACTGCAACTATGACTATCAGCGCAATGTTTATGATATGGATTTTTAAATTAGAAAGTAAAAAGTATAAGATGCTTGTTGCAGGGCTTGTGTTTATGGTAGACCTGTTATTTCTGGTAGCTGTTATGAATAAAGTGCCGCATGGCGGTTATTGGTCAATAATTATGGCACTTATTCCATTTTCCATAATCCAACTCTGGTCATCCGGACATAAGACAATGTACCGCTCATTTCGTCCTCTTCCTTTTGATGTGTTTAAAGAAAGTTATGAACAAATATACCGGCTTGGTAATAATATAAATGGTACTGCTCTTTTCTTTACGAAAGATCTAAATAACATTCCGCCTTATGTAGTCCATTGTATTATACGCAGCAATATCATTTATGAAAAAAACATATTAGTTTCCATTCAAACCACGGATTCACCTTACGGAACTACTTTCAAGAAAGTGGAAAACCTTGCTCACGGTTTAGCGGGAATAGTAATTGAAAACGGCTATATGGAATTTATGGATATACCCCATCTTCTTAAGGCTAACGGTGTTACCGAAAAAGTAATATTCTATGGTGCGGAAGATATAGTAACAAATAAAGTATGGCTGAAAATATTTGCAACATTAAAAAAACTTGCTCCTAATTTTGTTGCTTTCTATAAACTTCAGTATAATAAACTCCATGGTGTTACAACCCGGCTTGAATTGTAAAGACAAATAAGGATATTCTAAATGAAATATAAAGGGATTATGGTAGCTTTTTTTGTTCTGTTTTTTGTATTCGCAAACTGTTTTGCACAAAATAAAAAAACTGATACACTTTTTGTTGCATCGTGGAATCTTGAAAATCTATTTGATGCAGTAAATGATCCTGCTAAGGACGATGAAGAATTTCTGCCGGAAGGAATGAAAGAATGGACACAGGAAAGATTAGATAAAAAATTATATAATTTAGCCAGAGTAATCCGTTCAATGAACAACAATCGCGGTCCGGATATCCTTGGTGTTGTTGAAACCGAACATCAATCAGTGCTGGATAGTATGGAGGCTAAATTTCTCTCTGATTTGAATTATTCAACGGCATATCTTGAATCTCCCGATAACAGGGGAATTGATAACGGAGTAATATTTAAAAAGAATTTGTTTAAAGTTTTATCAATTTCCGGTGATACAGTAAGTCTTCCTGATAATTATCCTACAAGATTAATTCTAAATGTAAATTTTCTTACTAAAAACAATGACACAATTCATGTATTTGAAAATCATTGGCCAAGCAGAAGGGGCGGAGAAAAAGAATCCGAAATAAACAGGGTTACTGCAGCCATGGTTCTCAGGAAAAATGTTGAGAGACTTTTAGATAAAAATTCGCATGCTTTGATTTTGATTATGGGTGATTTTAACGATGAGCCTACGAATAAATCGATACTGATGACATTAAAAGCGGAACCAGTTATCTGTGATAGCTTGAGCTCTGATATGTCGGAAAGTAAATCTGATAATTTATTTAATTTATCTTATAGTTTATATAATCAGGGATTGGGTACCTACAAATATAAAGACGACTGGAATATGCTTGACCAGATTATGGTATCTGATGAGCTATTAACAGGAAAAGGAATAAATTATATCTGCAATACGTTTGAAGTTTATAAACCGGAATTTATGGTAACACATTCTGGTAAATATGAAGGAACTCCTTTCCCAACTTATGGCGGAAACAGGTATTTGGGTGGTTATAGCGATCATTTCCCTGTAATTGCAAGGTTTTTAATTATTTCAAGATGAGTGAATAAATGAAAAAAGTATTAATGATTTTCGGTGCAAACGGCGCACTTGGCAAAGGGATCACTAATGTTTTAATTAAGAAAGATTATGATCAGATATACCTTTTCGATTTTAATATTGATAAAGAAAATATTTCTATAGAAAAACCGGTATTTCAAATAAAAAGTAGTGACTTATCTGTAGAAAAAAATGTAAATGAATTGTTCGATAAGATTCAGCCTTCAAGGGAAACTACTTTCTTTCTTTATAGTACAGTTGGGGGTTTTTCCGGAGGGAAAAAAATCTGGGAAACCGATGAGGAAACCTGGGATAAAATGATGAATATCAACCTTAAATCAAATTTCTTAATTGCCAAATATTTTTCGAAACTGGTTGCTGAATCTGCAGGTGGTTCGATATGTTTTACAGCAGCAGAAACAGGATTAATACCCGAACCGGGAAAAGGATCTTATGGCGCTTCAAAGAGTGCACTAATTCATCTTGTAAAAACATTAGCAATGGAAGGGGATTCTATTAAACTCAGTGCAAATGCAATTGCACCGTATATTATAGATACTCCGGCAAATAGGGGATGGATGAAGGATGCTGATTACTCAAAGTGGATAAAATCTGAGGAAATTGGAGAATTGATTAATAATATTTTTCAAAACTTTCACTTCATTTCTGGAAATATTATAAGACTAACTTCAAGATTTGTGGTTAGGCAATAGGCTTTAATTGATATTTTTCTTTACATTTACAGCTCAAATATTTGTTGACTTTGTTTTTTGAAATAGTTATTGTAACAGAGTCTTTTTTAAGAAAATTTATTGGAGCCTTTCTCTCCTCAAGGATCATTTTTTAATTTATTAGGAGGTTACTGTATATGGACTTTATTGGGATTATCTCGGCAATGATTAATGTGATTGCGCAGGCTAATCAAAATCAGAGTGCTTTAAACTGGCTGGCTGAGAAATATGAAGCCGGCGGTATTTTTATGCATCCAATTCTTGCTTGCCTTATACTGGGACTTGCTTTCTCTATAGAAAGATTTTGGACCCTTTCAAGGGCAAGAGTTAATACAAAGGATTTTATTGTAAAAGTAAGAAGAGCACTCGATGAGGGCGGAGTTGAACAGGCTAAGGAAGTCTGCGGAAACACAAGAGGTCCGGTTGCATCTGTATTTCATGCAGGATTGCTCAGAGCAGACGAAGGCCTCGAAGCAGCTGAAAAAGCGATTATCGCTTACGGTGGAATCGAAATGAGTTTCCTCGAAAGAGGGATGATCTGGATTTCTACTTTTATTACAATTGCGCCTATGCTTGGTTTTACCGGAACTGTACAGGGTATGATCCAGGCTTTCGATGCTATTAAAGAAGCTGCACAGATTTCACCTGCAATTGTTGCAGAAGGTATTTCTGTTGCCCTTTTAACGACTTTATTTGGTCTTGTTGTAGCTATGGTTTTACAGGTTTTCTACAATTACTTTATTTCCAGGATTGACAGACTCGTAGGCGATATGGAAGAAAGTTCTGTCGAACTTATAGATGCTTTATACGATCTTAAAGCTAAAGGCAAAGTATAAGGAACTATTTCAATCCTTATAAGTATTGTATTAATAACAAGATTAAAGTAATTAACAATGTTAAAAAAACGTAAAATAGCTGAAGCTTCAATACCGACTAGTTCGATGGCTGATATCGCCTTTTTACTTTTGCTGTTCTTTTTGGTTGCAACAGTAATTGATGTTGATACCGGTATTGGTCTTACCTTACCTGAGTATGTGCCTCCAACGGAAATACAAAACGTAAAAGTAGACAAAGACAGAATGGCTGCTATACTGATAAATGAAAATGGTGATGTACTGCTTGATGGTAACCCGATCTCGGTATTTCAGATTAAAAATAACCTGAAGCCAAGGATTATCTCAAAGATTGAGCTTCCTTCCAATAAAAAACTCATTGTTTCTGTAAAAACTGATAGAAAGACAAATTATAACACTTATATTCAGGCTCTTGATCAAACTAAACAAGCTTACTTTGAAGTAAGAGATGAATATTCAAATCAGCAATACGGGAAAAAATTTAATGATCTTGTGCCTGAACAACAAGATGTTGTTAAGGATAAGATCCCGATTATTATTTCTCTTGCAGAACCTGAATCAGTTAAAAAATAAAAGTCTAAGGTTTGTATAATGAAATTTGAAAAAAGAAGAGCTAATACTAAACAGGAAATTCCAACAGCTTCAATGCCGGATATAGTTTTTATGCTCCTGCTTTTCTTCATGGTAACAACAACTTTAAGAGAAGTTGATGTCCTTGTAGACTTTAAATTACCTGAGGCAAAAGCCATAGAAAAAATAGAGAATAAACGTCTCATTTCGTATATATGGGTTGGCAAAAGTGGAAGAATTCAGATAAATGATAGTATTGTTAAGCTGGGTGACGTAGAACCGATTATGTATTCTAAAAGACAGGAACTTCCTAATGTGATAGTTTCCCTGAGAATAGATAAGGGAACTGATATGGGTCTCGTAACAGATATTCAACAGGAGCTGAGGAAGGCATATTGTTTAAGGATAAATTATTCGGCAAATATCAAAATCTGATTATTCTGAATATCATGATTAATTTTAAGGCAGGTTAGTTTTATTACTATCTGCCTTTTTTAATTTTAAGAGGAAAAATGAATTTAACAGATAGAATCAATGAAGACCTTAAATCTTCAATGAAATCGGGCGACAAATTAAGAACCGAAACTATAAGATCAATCAGGGCACTTATCCTTGAATTTCAAAAAAGTGGTTCAGGAAAGGAGTTGAATCCTGAAGAAGAAATGAAACTCTTAACCGGGGCGGCAAAAAAAAGAAAAGATTCTATTGAACAATTCAGAAATGCTGAACGGGAAGATCTTGCTTCGAAAGAAGAAAAAGAGTTGCAAATCCTTCAGGAATATCTTCCTAAACAGCTTTCCAAAGAAGAAATAGAATCTGAAGTAAAGAGGATGGCCATTCTGGTTGGTGCAAGTACCAAGGAAGATTTTCCAAAACTTATGCCGGTTGTTATGAAAGAGTTAAAAGGTAGGGCTGATGGTAAAGATGTTCGTTCGGCAGTAGAAGAATTCCTGGGGAAATAATTGAATCTAATCGATCTGATAATTTTCGTAATAGCTTTAATCGGATTCATACTGGGATTTAAGGATGGATTTGTCAGGAAACTTGTTGGGTTTGTCGGGTTTATTTTGGCATTTGTTCTGGCTATTAATTTTGCCTCTGCACTGGGGAAATATCTCGAGGAAACTTTTGCAATAGAATATTATCTTTCCGAGTTAATTGCCGGGGCAATTATTTTTATAGGCACTGTCTTACTTTTTGCATATTTAAAAAGAGTAATTCATCCATTTGATAAAGTTAATAACCTGGTAAATCAGATTGTTGGGGGAGTTGTTGGAATGATTCAGATATTATTTTTTCTAAGTGCTTCTCTTTATATTTTAAATGTATTCAATGTCCCGTCGGAAGAGGCTAAAAATAATTCGTTAACTTATAAGCCTGTATATGGTATAATTCCCGGTACTATAAATATGATAAGTGACTACACTCCCGATGCCAAAAAAAAGATAAAAGATTACATTAACGATAAAGATTCCTTAGATGATTGACCAGCAAGTTTTAGATAAATTAGAATTCCAAAAAGTTCTTCAGTTTGTCTCACGTTATTCGGTTACAGAAAAGGGGAAGTTAAAAGTTACAGAGTTAAGACCCATCCCTAATATTAACCTTGTAAATATTGAAGGAGAATATGTAAACCAGGCCAAAGAAATATTAATTTCACAAAGTTCACCGCCTATTGAATATCTCAGTAATCTGGAAACATCGATTTCACAAAGCAAAATTGAAGGAGTCATTCTCGATAGCAAAAAGATTCTGGAAATCCTCAGACTTGCAACTGTTTCAAGAGGTGTTTTTCAGTTTCTAAAGAATCATTCTAATATTGCTCCCGGTTTATTTTCTCTTGCCGAATCTTTATTCGTTGATAAGGTTTTCGAACATCACATAACAAAAATTATTAATGAAAATGGGGAAGTAAAAGATAACGCAAGTCCGAAATTATCCGAGATTAAAAAAGATATCAATAGTAAACGTGATGAACTCATTAAATCCGTTAACAGGCTTGTTAAATCACTTTCCGATAATGATATTATCAGGGAAGATTATTTAACCCTGCGTGACGGAAGAATTGTAATTCCGGTTAAAGTTGAACATAAAAGACATATAAAGGGGTTTATACATTCTGAATCCTCAACAGGACAAACTGTTTACATTGAACCGGAAGAAACTCTTGAACTTAACAATGATATTATCTCACTTTCATTCGCTGAAAAAAGAGAAATTGAACGGCTGCTGAAAGAACTTACAAAGTTAATTGGTACGGTAAGTGAAAATTTAAAAACATCTTTGGAAACAACAGCAGAGCTGGATTCAATATTTGCAAGAGCGAAATATTCAATAGAAATAATTGGATCTTTTCCACAGATTGACAACAATAAACCCTTTACCATTTCGCAGGGTAAACATCCTATTATTTTGAAACGACTCGGAAGAGAATCTGCAATTCCGCTTAACCTTATAGTGAATGATCAAAATGTAATAATAATTACCGGACCAAACGCAGGTGGCAAAACTGTAGTATTAAAAACTATTGGTATTCTGTCATTAATGGTTTTATCTGGAATTCATATCCCGGCTGATCCGGATTCTAATTTTCATCTTTTCGATAATATCCTTGTTGATATTGGTGATGAACAATCTATTGAAGACGACCTTTCCACGTTTAGTTCACATTTATCAAACATTAAGGATATATTAAATAAATCCACATCTGATTCATTAATTCTTCTAGATGAGATTGGAACAGGAACAGATCCGGCAGAAGGTTCAGCGCTTGCAACAGCGGTTTTGCTTTTATTAATGGCTAAAGGAGCAATTGTGTTGGCCTCAACACATCATGGCAGTTTAAAACTATTTGCTAATGAAATACCTCAGTTTCAAAATGCTGCAATGCAATTTGATACTGCTAATCTCAGACCCACTTATGTTTTTAAGCAGGGAATTCCGGGATCAAGTTATGCGTTCGAAATTGCCAAACGAATCGGCTTTGATGATAAATTTTTAAATATTGCCAAAGAAAATCTTGATACCGGAAAACACAACATAGAAAAATTTCTGGTTGATATTGAAACGAAGTCGCGCAGCCTTGAAGAGAAATTAAAAAAATCAGAAATAGAAAATGCGAGATTAGCAGGGCTTTCAAATCTTTACAAAAACAATATTGATCAATTGAATAAAGAGAAAAAAGAAATTCTTAAACGGGCAAAGGTTGAAGCGGATAATTATCTGAAAGATGTAAATAAAAAAATTGAAGATGTAGTGAAATCACTTAAAGAATCCAATGCAAGGAAAGATATTATTAAAACTTCCCAGGCTATTGTAAAAAATTTAAAAGAAAAGAACAGAGAATTATTTGCAGATAATGTTGATAATATTGTAGAAAATTTTGAATTTGTCACCGGAGATTTTGTATGTGTACGGAATACAAATACGACTGGTGAAATTATTGAATTTTCACACGATAAGAAAAAAGCTACGTTATTAAGCGGAAGACTCAAAATGAAAATAAACACTTCTGAGTTAATACCTGCATCAAGGGAAAAGGAAAATGAAACAAAATTCAACTCCTATTCTTTCGATACTTCTGATCAGCAGGTTAGAATAGATATTCGTGGTGAAAGAGCAGAAGCAGCAGAATTTGATGTAATAAAATTTCTTGATGGAGCATATTCATCAGGATTAAACAGGGTTGAGATTCTTCATGGTAAAGGCACCGGTGCATTAAAAGAAATGGTTCAGCGTTTACTTAAAAATTATGATAAAGTAAATTCCTTTCACTTTGCGCCCATAGAAAGCGGCGGTGACGGTATAACCATAGCAGAATTTAAATAGGTAAATATTTTGATAAAAAAAATACTGATTGCTAACAGGGGAGAAATAGCTGTCCGGGTAATAAGAGCCTGCAAAGAGTTAGCAATTAAATCGGTCGCAGTTTATTCTGAAGCTGATAAAACATCCATTCATACACGTTACGCCGATGAATCGTATCTTATCGGACCGGCACAGTCTTCTGAATCATATCTTAATAAAGAAAAAATAATCCGGGTAGCCAAAGAAGCAAATGCTGATGCGATTCATCCAGGTTATGGATTCTTTTCAGAAAATGCAGAATTCATAAAAATGGTTGAGGATTCAGGATTAATTTTTATCGGACCTTCCTCAGCCTCAGTAAATTTGATGGGTAGTAAAACCGCCGCAAGAAAATTGATGGCAGGAAACAATGTTCCTATCGTTCCGGGAACAACTGAAGCAATAAAGAATGTAACTGAAGGAATTTCTGTTGCCTCCGAAATTACGTTTCCCGTACTTCTTAAAGCTTCTGCAGGAGGCGGTGGAAAGGGAATGAGAAAAATAAGTTCTGCAGAAGAATTTGAATCCGCTTTTGAATCAACACAAAGAGAAGCTTTAAAAGCATTCGGAGATGATTCAATTTATATCGAAAAGTTTATTGAAAATCCAAAACATATTGAAGTCCAGATAATCGGGGATAAATTTGGAAACTATGCACACCTTTTTGAACGGGAATGTTCAATACAAAGAAGACACCAGAAAATAATTGAAGAAGCCCCATCATCATTCGTTGATGAGGAAACAAGGAAACATATTACAACAGCCGCAGTGAATGCAGCCAAAGCTTGTAATTATTATAATGCCGGCACAGTAGAATTCCTTATGGACAAAAATAAATCATTCTATTTTCTTGAGATGAATACGAGGCTTCAGGTTGAACACCCGGTTACTGAATTTATTACAGGAATTGATCTTGTTAAGGAACAGATCTCAGTCGCTGAAGGAAAACGATTATCATTCAATCAAGATGAATTAAAGATTAACGGGCATGCACTGGAATGTAGAATCTATGCTGAGGATCCGGATAATAATTTTTTACCATCTACGGGAAAACTTCAGGAATATTCTATTCCATCCGGCCCAGGCATAAGAGTGGACGGAGGTTTTGACAGGGGCTCGGAAATTTCAATATATTATGATCCTCTTATTGCGAAACTTGTTTGTTGGGCTGAAGATAGAAACAGCGCAATTGCGAGGATGATCAGAGCTCTTGGAGAATATAAAATATTCGGTGTTATTTCTAACATATCCTTTTTAAAAGAGATTATTGACCATACTAAATTCAGAAATGGCGAATTCAATATTAATTTTCTTGAAAAGGATTTTGATTTTAATGGGGTGAAATTCGAAGAACATTTCTTAAATGCAGTTTCAGTACTTACTACATTTCTTAAAAACAGAAACTCAAATTCGAATAACGGGAACAAAAATAGCAGATCATCTGAAAATAACTGGATAAATCAACTTAATGACTGAATATATCGTAACAATAAACGGTGAAAAAAAAGCCGTACAATTAAGTGATAATTCTGAAGTCAATATTAATGGAAAAGATTTTCACTACGAGGTAATTGAACTTAGTAACAATGATTTTCTTTTAAGGATAGATAATAATTTTTATGAGATCTCCGCTGAAAAAAAGGATTCCGATAATTACAGCCTTGTAATAAATGGTAAAGTGATCGAAGCTGTAGTCAGATCTGCATTGCAGGAAAGAGCATCCGGTCTTATTGAGCAGTCATCAAACCGAAATCATAAAATGGAAGTTAAAGCTCCAATGCCGGGAATGATTTTAAAAATTAAAAAAAATGTTGGCGATATAGTGGAAAAAGGAGATTCAATAATTATCTTAGAAGCAATGAAAATGGAAAATGATATAAAATCTCCTTTTTCCGGCTTGATTAAGGAAATTAAAGTTGTTGAAAACAGCCCGGTTGAAAAAGGAGCAAAACTTTTCTCAATGGAATGAAATTGTTAAACTTTCCAAATAACTTACAAACTATAATAGGTGGAACCTTGAAAAAAATAGTTATCGCTTCAATTATGTTCGTCTTCGGACTTAGCCAGGCATTTGCCGGTGGATTTCAGTTGAACGAACACGGCGCAAGAGCAATGGGTATGGGGGGCGCTTTCACTGCTGTTGCAAATGACCCTTCTGCTATTTACTGGAATGGTGCCGGTTTAACCCAGTTGTGGGGAACAAATTTTATTTTAGGATCAACTCTGATCGCTCCTATGTCCAGTTTTCGCGGAGTCATTCCTCAGACAACAGAATATAAAACTCAGAATCAGACATTTTTTCCTGTTCATTTTTTTGCTTCTCAAAGAATCAATAAAGACTTTGCAGTGGGATTGGGATTTACAACTCCATTTGGTTTAGGAACGCAATGGGATGACAATTGGGTTGGGAAATTCCTTGCTTTGAAAACCAGCTTGATGGTATTTACAATCTCACCGGTAGTTGCCTATAAAGTAACTAATGAACTATCAGTTAGTGCTGCTTTCGTTTATAGTTTTGCTAACGTTGAAATAACCAGGAAAATTTCTCTTGCACCGTTTGAAGGAGATGCATTCGTACAATTAAAAGGTGATGATAATTCTGCTTTTGGTTACAATCTTGGTTTGATGTACAAACCGATAGAAACTCTTTCGTTCGGAGTTTCTTTCCACAGTCAGATAAAATATGATTTTAAAGGAACTGCTAAATCCACAACCTCCACAACTCAGTTAGCAGGTCAGCTACCGAGTGGAGATATTACTGCAAAATTAACAACACCTATGAACCTGGCTTTCGGTATTGCTTATGATGTTCTTCCAACATTCAAAGTCAGCGCAGATTTTCAGTATGTCGGATGGTCTAGCTATGATACTTTAGCTGTTGATTTTAATGATCCGAATTTCCCTGATCTTGCAAGCCCCAGATTATATGATGACTCCTACATTGTAAGACTGGGAAGTGAAATTAAAATTTGTGAACAATTCAAGGCATTAGCAGGATTGTATTTTGATAAGAACCCTGTAAAACCAGAGTACATAAGTCCTTCACTTCCTGAAGGAAACAGATTTGGCTTAAGTTTGGGATTCGATTATAATATAATTCAAAATGTAACAGTTAGTGCTTCTTACCTGCATATTTTCGCAAGCCAGGTAACAGTTAGGAACTCAACGGATTATTTTAATGGAACTTATAATTCAAGTGCAAATATTGCAGCTCTAAGTTTATCATTAGGTTTTTAATTAAAGAAGGATATAAAATGAAAAATAAATCTAGAATTATACTGATATTCCTTTTGCCGGTAATGATGTTCTTTGGCTGTAAAGAAAGAACAGATTTAACCGGTCCGCAACCTGTTAGTGGTAGTGCTGATTTCTCAACATTTGTAGCTATCGGTAACAGTTTAACAGCAGGATATGAATCCAGTGCTTTGTTTGAAAGTGCTCAGATGTATTCATTTGGAAATCTAATTTCACAACAAGTAAATACTGAGTTTGTACAACCATTAATATCTGATCCGGGAATTGGCGGACAGATTAAAATTGTATCACTCAGTCCGTTTGTTACAACTCAGGAACCGCAGCAGGCAGGTAACCCCATAAATCTGAATTATCCTGCCCCATATAATAATCTCGGAATTCCAGGAATTGTTCTTGCTGATGTAATGAATTCAACCAGTACAGCAACATCATATTCGAAAAGTCCTTTTATTGATATTGTATTAAGAGGACAGGGAACTCAGTTTCAGCAGGCTCAGGCTTTGAATCCAACAATGGTAACACTATGGATTGGAAATAATGATGTATTAGGTTTTGCAACGAGTGGGGGTGTAAGACCTACGGAACCGACACCAAGTGCTACTTTTGGATATTTATTCAGCCAACTTGCCGATAATCTCGCAGCGACAGGTGCAAAGGTTGTTGTTGCAAATATACCTGATGTAACAGCCATACCATTTTTTACAACTGTAGGACCAGGATTTGCGCAACTTCTAACTTCAGCTGGTGCTCAGGGATTTTATTATCAGGATCACAATTATCAGCCTACAGTGGGCGCTCCTTCACAGCTTGCAAATTATTCATTATTACTTACACTGGTTTCACAATCATACTTAGCTGATTTTGGAAGACCATCAGGTAAATTCTATAGTGACAATGGTATTCCTCCGGCATTAGTTGGTGTTGATACTACTAAACCCTTCGGTGCCGATCCTGGAAATCCAATTCCAAATGCATTGATCCTTGATGCAGCAGAAATTCAAACTGCCGCACAGTCTACAAGTGCTTTCAATGCTTCAATTGCAGCCGCTGTAAACAATCATTCATCTCAGTTTGCATTGGTAGATATCAATTCTTTCTTTAATAATATCAGAGCTTCAGATGCAAACGGTGGAACTGAATTCGGCGGAATAATGTTTACCACTGCTTTTGTTACTGGTGGACTTTTCAGTCTGGATGGTGTTCACCCGACTGCACAAGGTTATGCAATTGTTGCTAATGAATTTTTAAAAACCATTAACTCAAAATTCGGTGCAAATTATAAATTAGTTGATATAGCAAATATTCCGGGGAGTTTATCATTTGCAAAAATGAGATCATTTAATCTATTTGAAAAAGGTGTTTATTTAGATCCGATGGCGTATAAAAATATATTGTTTTAACTGATAAGGGATGGGATACCATCCCTTATTCTAATTGAATGAGATTTGAGGAAATTATGAAATGGGTTTATGCATTAAGTGTTGCTTTTATTTTGACTTATTTAATCGGCTGCACTCCTTCTCAACAAACCGAGCAAACTTCGACAGGGAAGGATAGCATATACGTCTTTGATTCTATCCCTGATTCAGATGCCGAGAATATACCAACCCTGGAATATCCTGATATGGGAATGACATACTACGTTGTTCAGATAGGAGCTTTTACTACTAAAGACAGAGCTGAGAAGTTTGCAAAAGAAAGTAAACAGATTTTACCTTTCAATTTGAAAACCTCATTCAGCAAACAGAACAATTTGTATGTGGTTCAGCTTTCCGAATATTATACTTCAAGATCTGAAGCAGAATCGGTAAGAAACAATCTTTGGGGAAATGAAAAATTCAAAGATGCGTGGATTTTGACAATCTATAAATAACAAAAAAGGCTGTCTTTGTAGGCAGCCTTTTTTTAGTGCAAATTTAGATTTTATTGTTTCTTATTCTAACCAGGAAAGTATTTTATAATATTTCGTTTTAGGAAAGAATGGGGGAACAGTTGTTAAAAATCTTTGATCAAATTTATGAACATAGCTATAACCATGGTCCGGAACATACTGCTTGCCATTCCAAATATAGTGTGCAGTAGCTTCTATGTTCTGTCCAATTACCCCACCTAATATATTCATATTGTGTGCTGAAGGATATTTTGCATACTGATCAACTACTAATCCACCATTTTGTGAATACATAGAAGCCTGTATATTTACATCGCCCCTGGTTGGATCAAAATCTAATTGAACATTTTTTTCTGCAACCATACCTAACATATCTGTTGAATTCGGATTGATTAAAGGATTATCCTTATACTTTACATCACCGGTAATATGTATCATTCCTGCTGTAGAACTTCCTTTTTTGGAAGCAACTATTGTCGCCTGTCCACTTAATGTTCCCTGAACAAAAATATTTCCTCTTTCAACATAAATAACTCCGTTTGGAGCATACGTTTTAAGGTTTTCATTCTTAGGTGTAGTCCAGGTTGTTCCGCCGTTAATAGATTCTGAATGTGTTAATGTACCATCGTCATTAAAAGTAAGTTTAACATCAATCACTTTATTCTTGAGAGTGGGATCTGTTATAATTTTACCATTAGAATAAGCTGCAACACGTATACTCGTAGTATCAAATTCTAAAGGAACATCTACACCATCCTCATAACCGCCTAAGAATTTGGGGTGACTATTTTTATCGTATAATTTGTATCCGTTTTTTGTAGTTGTGTATCCCAAGAATACCGGATCGCCATAACAATTTAAGTAATCATTTGTGTGGAAGGGACCTGAAAAAGTATCTCCGGTTGCCGCCCATACACTGCCCATGATATTATAAAAATTACCATATTGGGCAAAGTTTTTTGGGGTAAGCATTACAATAGTTTGAGCAGTATCTTTTTTGTAAATAGCTGTTGAAGTTATTTTTCGGTTTTCTGCACCAACACTATCAACAGTAACAGTTAGACTTCCTCCCATTATGCTTGGATAATTAAATCCTGCAACCCAATATTTGTTAAAGAATAGCTGGCTAACTGCCATATTAGCACCGCTGGTCGCAATATTATGTGCATTTGAAGCGCTGTAATATTCGACATAATTATCAGTAGCGTCATTTGAATAATCTAAAAGGTTTTTGGACATGACCGCAAATATGGTACTGAAACCGAGTATTAGAAATAATGCCGCTTTACCGGACATAGTTTATTCTCCTTATCTTTTATATAAATTTCGTGAAATCAAACGTATTTGCTGCCAGTAAGCTGTTGTATATTCGTTGTTAAATGCAGCCGGATCTTCTACCCTTATTCCAATCTGCATTGATTCAATTTCTCTTGTATCCGCGATAGGTTGACTTAAAGTATCATCAAATACATCAAGATAAACTAATTGCATAGAAACAACATTTGTAGAAATCATTAAAGGAGGTTGATTGTTGATCTTCCTATATAAAATTCTATCGCGCGGGTTAGGAGTTCCGGAAAGTTCACTGGTTGGACCAATATAATAATGAACAACATCAAGCACTCCATCACTGTTAAGGTCTCCGCGAAACTCAACGTCGCTAGTATCTGCAATGTAAATTAATTTAAGTGTATCATCCAAAATTGTATTGTAACAATAACCCATTTTTCGAAAATCATTTTCCATTAATGTGGCAACAGATGAAAGGTCACGCTGCAATATTCTGTCGTTACCCCAGAATTTATCATTTTTAACCGAGTTCTCGTTAAGGTGCAGCATCGAAATTAGTAGAATACCACCTATAATAGTGGAACCCAGAATATCTATTAATACTGAAAATCCCATTTATGCCTCTATAGTTTTTTCCAATAGCTAAATATTGAACTTAATTTAATTGTATCCTGCATATATTTACTGCTAACTGCTACTTCAATTTTTTTATTGAATGTTTTTATAGATGATTTTATGTCCGGCTGAATCGGATTTACATAAACAACAGTACAATTAACATGGAGTGAATTTATATCCCCCGGAATTGAGATATCCTGATCCAGTCCATTAAAATCATCGAAATCGTTAAAATTTGGATAAACCTCTCCTTTATCAGGACCTAGTTTTGTTGGGTCTGTTAACTGGGTTAAACTACTTACAAAATTATTATAAGAATTTTCATCATACGCTTTATTACTGGCTGCTTCTATTACAGAAGTTGCAACAGATATAGCCATTATTCCGAATTTGGTATTGCCCATATCTTCTTCGGTTCGGAGTTGCGTGGTATTAACCCTTAGTATTAAGAAAGACAATAAAAATATTGCTCCAATTGATAGTAACATTTGTCCGGTATTCATACTCTTTATTACTTAGTTTATTTTAGATTTTAAATTTCAATAGAAACATCAGGTAAAAGTGTAACCGAGAATACCATTCTATATCAATTATCGTGCAACTAGTAATGGCTCAATTTATTAGCTAAAACTTGATGTTTTTTATTATTAAGAATATTTTTTACTCAATTATCGACGTCAATTGTAACTGTTACACCAAAAAAATATCGACTCAATATGAAACAAATGCATTTTATTGGTTTAATTTTTTGATTATAATAGTTTTTGTAAAAAACAATTATTAAATTCGACCATTATTCACTAAAAATGGGAGTATTATAAATGGCGTTTTCATTAAATAAAGTAATGTTGATTGGAAATTTGGGAAAGGACTGTGAAACCAGGTTTACAACTAACAATGTCTCAATTACCAGTTTTACTATGGCTACTACTCACAGCTATAAAGGAAAAGATGGAAATTGGGTAAATGAAACCACCTGGCACAATGTAGTAAGTTTTAGTCTCTCTGATTACATGAAAGAGAACCTGAAAAAAGGAAAGAAATTTTATGTAGAGGGCAGAATCTCAAAGAGAGACTATACAGATAAAGAGGGTATTAAAAGATATTTTTCAGAAGTGATTTCTGAAAAACTTATACCTCTTGATTCTTCCGGTGATGGTGGAGCTAATGGAAATGAGGAAATTTCAAGCTCAGAACCATCAATTGAAACTGATGAAAACAGTGATCTTCCGTTCTAGCTATATTTATAACATCGTAGGGATAATCTAATATTTGGACATCGACTGGCAGATTAAGCTTATTATTCTAATTTTTCTTTTCCTGTTTTCGGCTTTTTTCTCAGGTTCGGAAGTAGCTTTATTTTCGTTAGATAGAAAAAAGCTAAAGAACAATATTTCCGGCAATCCTGTCATTGGCAGATACTTACTTCTTCTTCTTGAATATCCCAGAAGATTACTTGTTACAATTCTTATAGGTAACACAATTGTTAATGTGGCGGCATCCATCATAGCTGTTACTCTTACATTGGATTTTGCCGGTCGGTTTAACTATCCGGCTGATCTGTCTTTAACTGTCGAGATTGTTTTACTGACAATACTTATTGTGCTGTTCGGTGAACTTATCCCAAAAGTGTGGGCCAGTAAAAATCCGCTTTCTTTTTCAAGGCTTGTCTGCTTACCATTATATTGGATAAATGTAATTATCTACCCGGTTTCAGAAACCATTACTGAAGTTATAAAATCAGCGGTTTCACATATAAAATTTGACAAATCAAAATCTGTTATACTTCCGGAAGAACTGGCTGAGTTAGCTAATTTGAGTCACGAAAGAGGAACTCTTATTCAAGAAGAACACGGATTAATAAACAGCATTGTAAGTTTCAGAACAGTTGCAGTTCATGAAGTCATGACTCCGAGAGTTGATATGATAGCTGTTTCCACAGAAACTGAATTCGATGAACTATTGGAAATCATATCTCAGTCCGGACACAGCAGACTGCCGCTTTACAGAAATGGTCTGGATGATATTATTGGAATTATATATGCAAAAGATCTTCTGCCTTTCATTCAGAACAAGGAATTAAGATCGCAGTTTTCTCTTGAAAAGATAGCAAGAAAAGCTTTGTTCATTCCAAGGACGAAGTTAATTAGTACTCTGATGCAGGAACTGCAGGAAAAGAAAATGCATATCTCTATAGTTGTTGATGAGTACGGAGGTACTGCCGGACTTATCACCCTGGAAGATATTATTGAAGAAATTATTGGAGAGATTCGTGACGAATATGATAAGGAAGAAAATCCGGTACAAAAAATAGATTCAAAGAGTTATATAGTTCTGGGAAAATTATCAATTGATGAATTGAATGAATTGCTAAATACAAATATTCTCCCTGAGAACGAAGACTACGAAACAATCGCGGGACTTGTTTTGAATTATGCCGGACACATTCCTAAAGAAGGATATTCATTTGAATTGGAAAATCATAAATTTACGGTGAAAGAAGTTCTGAAGAAAAGAATAATGAAAGTCCTTGTTGAGAATCAACCTACTGAATAGTTTTAAATGAAACCGGGATGTTTTTTAAAATCGATAATTTTCCTTACAATAATAGTTGCTGTTATTCTGTATATTATTGAACATAAATCAGAATTATTCTTTAATCCCGGAAAGAAGATTCTAACCGAAGTGTTTATGGATAATTGGGATACAGAATTAAATTACGTCAAAGATACTCCTGAAAAATCAGAATTAAAGAAATCCCTGATTGCTTATATTGATAGTTTAAAATATGATAATATTCCCGAAGATACCGCCCTTGATAAAATAGTTGAAATGGTTAAACTTGCCTCGAAAGATAGTATTATTACAGACAGTGAATTAGAAGATATTTCTGAGAAATTAAAATTAGAATAAAGAAATGAAAGACCAGAGCAAAACCGAGATTAAAGTTGGACTGATGGTAATTGTTGGTGCATTGGTTTTTTTATGGGTTATCGGTTGGGCTAAGAATTTTTCTTTTTCAACAAATGAAAAATTATTGGATATAAAATTTTCCACTGTTGCAGGACTTGAAATTGGAGATCCTGTCACAGTGAATGGAGTTCGAAAGGGGAATGTTGTTGATTTTAAGATTGAGGCGGAGGATGTTATTGTTGAAATTAAGCTGGATCCGGACATCAACTTAAAGGAAGATGCTTCATTCGCTATTTCTATGCTGGATTTAATGGGAGGGAAAAAAATAAATATTTCACCTGGAAATTCAAATCAGGAAATTGATTATGATAAAGTACAACAGGGTCAGTTTCAACCCGATATTCCTAGCGTTATGGCTACTCTTGGCTCGATGCAGGGAGATTTAGATAAAATAGTTAAAGAGGTTCAAATTACTTTAACTTCTCTTAATAGCTATTTAACTGATCAACAGTTTAATGACAATATCAAATCCTCATTATCGAATCTTAAGGATATAACTGGTAGACTTGATGTACTCGTTGCCGAAAATCAAAGTGATTTGAAAACAATAACTTCAAACACAGTTCAAATTACTTCGGATGCTAAAGAAGTACTGCAGAATAATAAAGAATCTATACAGAATTCTTTGACGAACCTGCAAAGTATTTTGGTTAGATCGGATTCACTTTTATTCAAATTAAATAATCTTGCTGATGAAACAACTAATCGTAAAAACAATCTTGGTAAATTGTTATATGATGAAGATCTTTATAATAATTTAACTACTACGCTCCGGGAAGTAAAAGAAATGACTAAAATGATTAATGAACAATTGAAGGGTGATGGGTTGAAAGTTGACGCGAACATTGATCTTTTCTAAAATATAAGTAGAAGCGAAAAAAAGAATATATGGTATTAGGAATAGGTATTGACATTATTGAAATTGACAGAATACAAAAAAGTGTAGATGACTTTGGGGATCATTTTTTAAAGAAAGTTTTTACCGATGGAGAACTTGAATACTGTCTCAGCAAAAGTAATAAATATCAACATCTTGCTGCCCGTTTTGCAGCTAAAGAAGCAGTTTATAAAGCTCTTGCATCGGGTCCCCACGAGAATTTAACCTGGCAGAGTATTGAGATATCAAATGAACCGAATGGTCTTCCTATAGTTTCATTACATGGTGAGTTAAATAGTTATCTTTCTGAAGGTGAAAGTCTTAAAATATCTATGAGTCATTCAAGGGATTATGTAGCATGTGTTGCGATAATCTTTAAAAATCTTTAACTACATTCCAAACAGCTGTCCTGACACCTACAAAATAAATCATTTCTGAATTGATAAATAATATTGTTAATTATAATTTTATAGTCATATTTATTTCAATTTTTAGGTTAATGAATTGACAAGAAAATATTTTCAATATTTTAGTTATGCCGCAATTGGTATCGTATTTATCCTTCTTATTTTGATGCTGACTAAAATGGTTCCGACTGAATGGTATTTCTTTATTCTTGGTTTTAGTATTTTTCTTCTTGTAATCAGGTTAATCTTCAGGATATACTTTGCTCTACAGGATCGTAAAAATCGATAGGAGGCAGTCTTCGAATCTGGCAAACATACAAACGGGAAACTCAACGCAAAGGTTTTAATATTAAACCAGAGTTATGAACCAATCACAATTTGTAATATTAAAAAAGCTATTATCCTCATTTATATGGGAAAAGCCGATTTGGTTCTTGATGATAAGCGTAAAAACCTGCATACTGTCTCGCAGGTATTTCCATGGCCAAGTGTAATAAGATTGAGCAGATATATTAATGTTCCTTATAAAAAAGTGGTATTAACACGGAAAAATATTTTAAGAAGAGACTTGTATAAATGTTCTTACTGCGGAAGAGGGGATCTGCCTCTCACAATAGATCATGTTATTCCCAGAGCAAGAGGTGGTGTGGATTCCTGGGAAAATCTTGTTTGTGCCTGTACTATTTGCAATAATAAAAAAGGGGATCGTACGCCTGAGGAAGCAAATATGAGCTTAGCTAACAGACCATTTAAACCAAGTCACATAATGTTTATTAAAAACGTTGTCGGGAAACTTGATGAAACCTGGAAACCTTATCTTTACCTTTCATAATTTGAAGAAACTGTAGGTTTCTTTACCTCTTTATTATTATTTTTGATGAACTAAAATCCAGAGAATTCCTTTAATTATGCAAAAAAAAAGAATACTTAGTGGTATGCGTCCAACAGGAAAACTTCATATCGGGCACTATGTGGGTGCTCTCGAAAACTGGGTGAAACTTCAGGACGAATATCAGAATTTTCATTTGATAGCAGATTATCATGTGCTAACCACTGATCTTGATACAAGCAAAATCTATGAAAATTCAATTGAGATGATGATTGACTGGCTGGCATCCGGATTGGATCCAGAAAAAAGTCCGATGTTCAGACAATCTCAAATAAAAGAGCACACTGAACTTAATCTTATCTTTGGAATGTTAATAACCGTTAACAGGCTTGAGCGTAACCCTACAGTTAAAGATCAGGCAAGAGATTTAAAAATTGATAAAGTTATTTTCGGACATCTCGGTTACCCGGTTTTGCAAGCAGCTGATATTCTGCTGTATAAAGGAAACTTTGTTCCTGTGGGTGAAGACCAGGTTCCACATGTTGAAATTTCAAGAGAAATTGCCAGGAGGTTTAACAATCAATATGGGGAAGTGTTTCCTGAGCCTGAACCATTATTAACCAAATTTGCCCGACTTCCGGGAACTGACGGAAATACAAAAATGAGTAAATCACTTGGTAATACAATCTTATTATCTGATGAACCTGAAACTATTAAATCTAAGATGAAAAAAGCGGTCACCGATCCGCAGAAAATAAGAAAAGGTGATCCCGGGAATCCTGATATTTGTCTTGTCTTTGCTTATCACAAAAAATTTAATCCAAATGAGATTCCTGAAATAGATGCCGGATGCCGTTCGGGAGCCTTAGGTTGTTTTGATTGCAAAATGAATTGCTCATCCAAAATTTCGGAATTCTTTGAACCTGTTAGAAATAAGAGAAAGTATTACGAAAAAAATATGGATGAGGTAAAAGATATTTTAAGACAAGGTGAACAACGTGGGAAAGAGATTGCGCAACAAACTATGGAAGAAGTTCATAAAAAAATGAAACTGGGATAAAGTGTATAAGATAAAGCTTGATCATTTTGAAGGACCGCTTGATCTGCTTCTCTTTTTTATAAAAAGAGATGAATTGAATATTTATGATATCCCGATTTCCCGGATTACAGGAGAATTTCTTGAATACGTAAACCTGATAAAAATGCTGGATCTGGAAGTAGCGGGAGATTTTATTTTAATGGCATCAACCCTGATGCATATTAAAGTAAGGATGCTCTTACCGCGTGAAATTGATGAGAAGGGAGAAGAGATAGACCCCCGGGCTGAGCTTGTTCAGGCTTTATTGGAATACAAGCGTTATAAAGAAATGTCTGAAGAATTTTCCCTTCTTGAATCCGAACAGCGTAAATTAAATTTCAGAGGAAACTTTTCAGCTGATGAAAAAGAAGCTCCTCCAGAGTACGATATTCTTCTTAAAAATATATCGGTTTTTGACCTGGCAAAAGCATTTAAAAAAGTTATTGAAGGATTAAAGGAAGTTCCTGTACACGAAATTATTAAAATCAATGTTACTATCGATCAACAGATTCAGTACATATTGGATAAATTAAATGAGTTTGGTGAACTTCATTTTATATCTCTTGTCGAAGGTATGATGGAAAAAATAAGAATTGTTGTTACATTTGTCGCATTGCTTGAAATGACTAAGATGGGCTCAATCGGGATCAAAGAGTCCACTGAATTCAATGATTTTATTATAATGAAATTGGAAAATGGAACAAATTTATAATACAGTAATTGAAGCACTTATATTTTCTTCTGATGAGCCCATCACATCCGGCGAAATCATTAAAGCCGTTAAAGGACTCGATGGAGATGAAGTTCAGATTTCTCAAACAGATATTGATGATTGCATTAACGAACTGAATAAAAAATATGAGGAAAGTAACCTTTCATTCAGAGTTCTAAATATAGCGAACGGGTATCTCTTTGCTACTAACAAAGAATATGCAAAATATGTCGGTTTTCTTTCATCTGAAAAAAGTAAGAGAAGACTTAGCCAGGCGGCTTTAGAAACTCTTTCAATTATTGCCTACAAACAGCCTATAACAAAACCTGAGTTAGAAACCATCCGGGGCGTTAACTCTGATTACATTCTAAGTACTTTACTAGAAAAAAAACTTATCACAATTACCGGGCGTGCAGAAAGTATAGGTCGTCCTTTATTGTATGGCACTACAGATGAATTTCTCAAATATTTCGCTCTCAGTAAAATTAGCGATTTGCCTAAACCAAGAGAGCTGAATGAAATTATGCAGGATGAAGATTTTATTGAGCAGAAAAGAAAAATCATGATGAATATACTTGAAGAAGACGTTGAGAAAGAACTTGGTGAAATTGAAAAGGCTGATAATGAGACTGAATAAATTTATTGCTGAAAGCGGAATAACATCGAGAAGAAAAGCAGAAGAATTAATTCTTCAGGGCAGGGTTACAATTAATAAAAAAACCATTACCGAATTATCATTCAAAGTTGATCCGGACTCAGATGAGATTTTTCTTGACGGCGAAAGGATAAAAGCCAGGAGGCATTTTTATTATCTCCTTAACAAACCAGCAGGTGTTGTAACCAGCACAAGTGATGAAAAGAACCGCAGAACTGTGGTTGATTTAATCAAAACAAATGAAAGAATTTATCCGGTTGGGAGACTGGATTATGATACCACAGGAGTTTTAATACTTACAAACGATGGTAATTTTTCTCAGCTATTAACTCATCCTGGAAATAAAGTTCCGCGTGAATATGAAGTAAAACTGGATAAACCTGTTACAATTGAAGATAGAGAGAAATTCTTAAAAGGGGTTTACCCGGGAGGAATCAAAGGTAAATTTTTAAATCTCATTTCAACTAAAAAAAATGATTTTTCACAGGTAAAGGTAACGGCTGTGGAAGGACGAAATCATTTTGTAAAAAATATGTTCGGTGCTTTAGGATACAGGGTGCTTTCGCTGAACAGAACAAGCTATGCAGGTATAACTGCAGATATTAATAAGGGCGAATATAGAAATTTAACAAAAGATGAAGTTAAGGCGGTAGTTGATAAATATGGCCGGTAGATTATTTTCCTGTTTGTTGTTTGTTAGTATTTTCTGTACTCAACAGTACTCCCAGGAGGTAAAACAGGATACTTTACCGAAATATTCTTTCTCCACAATTCCGGAATTCTGGAGAGATATGGATGATCTCTTTAGTGATCCGAATTTTAGTAATGCACAATGGGGTGTAGTAATTCAATCTCTGGAAACAGGAGAATATTTTTATAAGAGAAATGAAAATAAGCTGTTCATCCCGGCTTCTGATCTGAAACTTTTTACTACAGCGGCCGGATTGTTTTTACTTGGTCCCGATTACAGATTTTCTACCAATATTTATATCAACGGAAATATAGATGGCTCAATCCTGGATGGTGATCTTGTTATTGAAGGTCGCGGGGATCCGACCATCTCAGGCAGATTCTATAACAATAATATGTTTAAGGTTTACGAAGACTGGGCAGATTCAATTTCCGCTATGGGCATTGATGAGATCACCGGAAATATAATCGGCTATGATGATGATTTTGATGATAAACCGTTTGGAAAGGGCTGGCCATGGGATCTTGAAAGTTATTGGTTCGAAGCTCCCTCGGGTCCAATTTCATTTAACGATAATGTAGTTAACATCAACGTAACAACTGATTCAAATCAAGCTGTAATCTCTATGCTTCCGGATGTGAACTATATGGTAATCTCAAATAATGTTCAGGTGGTTGATGGAGATTCCGCGAGCAATATTGATGTTTATAGAGAACGGGGAACAAATCTCGTTAATGTATTTGGAACTATTCACATTGGAGATTCTGTTCAGACTTATGTTACGGTTAATAATCCTACACAATTTTCTATGGTGATATTAAAGAATATTTTAAGAAAGAAGGGAATTGAGGTAAAAGGTTACCCTATTGATATTGATGCTGCAAGTGTCCCGATAACTCTTAATCAGATTAAAAAAATATTTACCTATTATTCTCCATCTTATAAAGAAATAATTAAGGTTATAAATAAAAACAGTGAGAACTTTTTTGCGGAACAATTAATTAAAACTATTGGTCTTGAAGAAAAGGATTACGGAAGTATTGATGACGGCATTGAGGCAATGAGAAATCTGTTGCAGGAAATGGGAATAAACCCTGATAATATGGTTATTGCTGATGGAAGTGGATTGTCGCGTTTAAATCTTGTAACCCCAAAGCAGATTATTTCTCTCTTAAATTTTATGTACAAAAGTAAATACTTTATTCCATTTTTTAATTCGCTTCCTATCGCAGGTGTAGACGGAACTCTTGGTAAAAGGATGAAGAATACAAAAGCTGCAAATAAAGTGAGAGCAAAAACCGGATACCTGGATGGTGTAAGAAGCTTATCAGGATATGCATATACCGGGGATAACGAACCCGTAGTATTTTGTATTATTGCAAATAATTTTCTTGTACCTTATAAATTGGTTGATAATTTACAAGATCTTGTATGCATAAGACTTGCAAATTTTAAAAGAAAATAAAAACTGTTTTTAATTGAATAAATTAACTCATAATTCCTTGTTAATAATTAATACCGATTCTCAGGAGGGATAGTGGAAAACATCCAGCAGGATTTAAATGTTCTGATTCAAAGACGATATGAAGAGCTTGAAGAATTAAAGACAAAAGGAATTGAACCTTTTGCATATTCATATGATGTGAACTCAGATTCAGATTCAATAAAACAGAACTACTTAGAAGGTGATGTGAAAAATGTTAAGATTGCAGGAAGAATAATGGCGATCAGGAGAATGGGTAAAGCTTCTTTTGCACATGTTCAGGATCATGCAGGCAGGATTCAAATTTATTTGAAGAAGGATGAGATTGGAGAAGAGTATGATGCCTTCAAACTTCTTGATATCGGGGATATTATCGGTATTGAAGGATTTGTATTTAAAACAAAAACAGGAGAGATCTCCGTTCATACAAAATCTTTGAAAGTACTTTCCAAAACACTTAGACCCCTGCCTATTGCAAAAGAAACAACAGATGAACAGGGAAATAAAACAATTCATGATCAATTTGCAGATAAAGAATTAAGATACCGCCAGCGATATATCGATCTGGTTGTAAATCCCCACATAAAGGATGTGTTCATTAAAAGAAGCAAGATTATTACAGCTCTGAGAAAATTTCTTGATGAACATGATTTCCTCGAAGTGGAAACACCTGTTCTCCAGCCATTATACGGCGGTGCAGCTGCAAGACCATTTATCACTCATCATAATACACTTGATATTCCTTTTTACTTGAGAATTGCAGATGAGTTATATCTTAAACGATTAATTGTCGGCGGATTAAACGGTGTGTATGAGATTTCAAAAGATTTCAGAAATGAGGGAATGGATAGAACACATAATCCTGAATTCACTATGATGGAATTGTATGTTCCGTACAAGGATTACAATTGGATGATGGATTTTGTGGAAAGCATGATTCAATTTATTTGTAATGATGTTTTTGGAAAATTTGATTTCAACTATGAAGGTAATCAGATTGACTTTTCCGGTAAATGGAATAGAATATCCATGGTTGATTCAATTCAAGAAAAAGCCGGGATCAATGTTATTACCGCTTCTAATGAGGAATTAAAAGAAGCAGCAAAAAATATGGGAATTGATATAAAATCAATTGAAGGTAAAGGGAAATTAATTGATGAAATTTTCAGTGTAGCGGTACAGCCTGGTTTAATTCAACCAACGTTTGTAATGGATTATCCTATCGAACTTTCTCCTCTGGCAAAGCTGCACAGAAGCAAAGAAGGAGTTGTCGAAAGATTTGAAGGATATGTTGCCGGCAGAGAAATTTCCAATGCCTTTTCAGAATTGAATGACCCTATTGATCAAAGAAAAAGATTTGAAGGACAAAAAAAAATGATGGATGAAGGAGATGAAGAAGCACATCAGATTGATGAAGATTTTATTCGGGCGCTGGAGTATGGAATGCCTCCGACCGCAGGATTAGGAGTTGGGATTGACAGACTTGTGATGCTTTTAACTAATCAATCTTCAATCAGAGATGTAATTTTCTTTCCTCAAATGAAACCTGAAATAAAAGGCTAAAATAATTTTTATACCTGATTTGTAAGTAACTTTAAATTTGCTGACAAATCCGATTGATTGTGTGTTAATATTGATGTTGATTTTCCAATGTTTATAAAATTAAATTTTCACAAATATTCTAAATTTGGAATTCTTTATTAATTGGGAACATCTTGAAATATAGTATTGTAATCCCAACATTAAATGAAGAAAAACTTCTGCCTGATCTGTTAAAACAGCTCACTGATATTAGATTAAAAAACGAATTTGATTTAGAATTAATAGTTTCGGATGGCGGTAGTATTGATAAAACTGTTCAACTAGCAATTGATTACGCCGACATTATAACAATTCATACAAATGACAAATTGCAGAACATTGCCTCAGGAAGAAATGAGGGAGCAAAATTTGCAACTGGTGATATATTTGTATTCTTTAATGGTGATGTCCGCATAAATCAACCGGTGAATTTTTTCCGTTTCGTGGAAGACAGTTTTACCAGAAACAACTATCTCGCTATAACTGGATTTGTTTCAATTTTTCCGGAAGAAGCTGTTTTATTGGATAAACTTTTTCATTATTGTTATAACCATTATTTCCAGTTTTTGAACAACATTGGTGTGGGAATGGGCAGGGGAGAATGTCATATAATCCGGAGTCATATTTTTAAGAAACTCGGCGGATATAATGAAACTTTTGCCGCCGGTGAAGACTTTGATCTTTTCCGCAGAATCAGAAATAATGGCGAAATTTTATTTTCAAATAAAATCAGGGTTTATGAATCGCCCAGAAGATTTCGTAGAATAGGGTACTTTACAGTTACATGGCATTGGATTAAAAATGGTATTTCAGTTTGGTTAAAAAATAAATCGATTTCAAAAATATGGGAACAGGTAAGATAAATTGCGTTTTGCTTATTACTTTATTTTCATTTTAGTTGTTTATTCGGTTTCGTACGCTCAAACAGAGTATGTACCTGTTGATAACAGAGTTTATGATTTTCTGGAAAGGATGGAAGCGCTTCAGATAATTCCGGAATACAATTCTTTTGAAATTCCAAAAACAAGAAATGAAATTGCACAGTATATAGAGAGTGTTATCTCATCTGTTTCTAAACTTGATGAGGTTGATAAAAATATTCTTTCTGATTTAGAGATTGAATTTGAGTATGAATTAAAAGGAAGTCTCGTAAATTCAGTTTCTTTACTGGGAAATGATAACTACAATTTTTTATCTCAAAAACAAAAATATCTCTTTTATTATAATGATCCGGGGAAGTTAAATCTCTTTATTAATTTAACGGGTGAAGGTGATTTACTATTTAAAAATGATCTTCAATTAAAATCTAACTCATCTGCATTTTTGGGTATTATCGGAGGTGAAATACGCGGAACAATTTTAGATAAATTTGGTATGTATCTAAAAGGTTCAAATGGAAATGTTTTTGGAAAAAAGACGGCTGCCTTAGTGAAAAGAGAACTTCAGTATAATTACAAGTTTAACGAAAAACCTTCCGAAACCTTTTTTGATGATACACAAGGTTATCTAACAGCTGATTTCGATCTGATTAAGTTCAAGTATGGTCGTGACAGAATGAATATTGGATACGGAGTGAACAAATTCCTTCTTGGTAATGATGCTCCGATATTTGATTACCTGGGATTGAATATAAATTACAAATTTTTCAGTTATTCGTTTTTTCATGGCCAGTTGCTTGGACAGGAGACATCCGTTTCTGATTCCATTGCTGGTAATGTAAATGTTGTTACTTCCAAATATATGGCTTACCATAGAATTGGTTTTAATATTTCCAGGCATGTTAACTTTGGTGCCGGTGAAGTTATAATTTATGGTGACAGACCAATCGATCTGACTTATCTCAATCCATTTAGTTTTTATAAATCGGTAGAACACTCAAACAGGGACAGAGATAATGCAATGTTGTTTTTTGATATCAATAACAAATCAATTGAAGGTTTAAAGTTTTTTTCAACGTTATTAATTGATGATATAACTTTCAATAAATTAGGAACGGGATGGTGGGGAAATCAGACTATAATTGATGCTGGTGTTTATTCGGAACTTCTCTATCATATTTTACCGCTTGGAATAAAAATTCAGTACACTAAGATAGATCCATACGTATATACGCACAGATTAATTAGAAACAATTTTACGAGTTTTGGATATAATCTCAGTTCTTTCACAAACCCAAACAGTGAAATATTTTCATTTGAAGCAGACTACAGGTTGAATTACAGGATTGCATTATCATTCAATATTAATTATAAAATTCACGGGGCTAACCCCTTAAACCAGGATGGTTCTGTCAGGGATAATGTTGGTGGTGATGTTAGACTTGGTCATCGTGTTTTTGATCCTGAGCAGGTTAAATTTCTTGATGGTTACCGTGAATATTCCAGAATTTACAATATGAAAATAATATACGAACCAGTTAATGAATATTTCTTCACACTGGATTTGAATTATTTAAATGAGTCTCTCCAGAATTTACAGAATAAACAATTTGATACAATATTTACTTTAAGTATAAAATTTTAATCGGTGAACAAATGAATTCCGGAAGGTTCAGAATACCTACTCTGGTTATTATTCTTATTCTCGGTATTGTGTTAGGCACACAGATTGAAAAAGTGTTTTCAGGTGATAACCTCCGTGATAGTATAATAAAGTTTAATGATGTACTTTCATATACTGAGAAATATTATGTTGAGGAAGTTGATACCCAGAAACTGGTTGAATCCGCTATAAACGGAATGCTCGATAATCTTGATCCTCACTCAATTTATATACCGGCAAATCAAAAAGAAATTATTGAAGAATCTTTACGAGGAGAATTTGATGGAATAGGGATCGAATTTCAGGTTGTTAATGATACAATTACTGTTGTATCTCCTATAACTGGCGGACCTAGTGAAGCCCTCGGTATAATTTCGGGAGATAGAATAGTAAAGATCGAAGGAGCCGATGCAACAGGGCTTTCAAATGATGAAGTTGTAAATAAATTACGGGGTAAATCCGGAACCAAAGTTGAAATAACGATTTACCGTCCTGAAACGAGCAAGCTTATAGATTATAAAATTACCCGTGAGAAAATTCCTCTGTATTCAGTGAGTGCTCACTTAATGTTTGATAATGAAACCGGGTACGTCGGGGTAACCAGATTCTCTGAAACAACATATGATGAATTAACTGAAGCATTGAAAGATTTGAAAAGCAAAGGGATGAAACAATTGATTCTGGATTTAAGAGGTAATCCCGGCGGATATCTCAATCAGGCTGTTAAGGTTGCCGATATTTTTATTTCAGGTAAGAAAAAAATAGTTTACACAAAAGGCAGAAGAAGTGAATTTGACGAAGAATACCTGGCATCCGAACCATCTGATTTTGAAAATACTCCCTTAATAATTCTTGTGAATAATGGCAGTGCTTCTGCAAGTGAGATTGTTTCCGGGGCAGTTCAGGATTGGGATAGGGGACTCATAGTTGGTGAAACAACTTTTGGCAAGGGACTCGTTCAAAGACAATTTGATCTTCCTGACAATTCAGCAATAAGGTTGACCATTTCAAGGTATTATACTCCTTCGGGCAGACTTATTCAAAGAGATTATAAAAATTTAAAGGATAAGAAGGAGTATTATTCCGAAGCAAGCGAAAGAAACGAAAAGGAAGGCGATAATCTATACCATTCAGCAGAGAAGGATACCAGTAATCAATTCTATAAAACTAATGCCGGGAGGATTGTTTACGGAGGAGGAGGAATTACTCCCGATTATATTGTAAAGTCAGATGATATCTCAAATTATACAACAGAGTTATTGAAGAACAATATAATCTACCAGTTCGCTTTAAATTATTTGGATATCCACTCCAAAGAAATTCAATCAAAATATAATGGTAGCCTTAAATCCTTCCTTAAAGATTTTAATTTTTCAGCTAAAGATATTAGTTCATTCATAAAATTTGCCAATTCAAAAAATATTGAGTTTAATGAGAAGGATTTTAATAAGGACCAAATTTATATTGCTACCAGATTAAAAGCTGAAATAGCCAGAAATTATTGGAAGAACGAAGGCTGGTATTCTGTTCTTCTTAAATCAGATAATCAAATGATTAAAGCAATTACTTTGTTTGATGAAGCAAAAAATCTTGCAAATCTAAAATGATCTATAAAATTCTTTTAATCTTATTTACAGTAATTTATATTGGACAGGCACAGCCGAACAAAGCGGACCAATCGTCTGAGAATAATATTCTGACTGGTAGAGAGTTAAGTGTTGGAGAAGAACTTACTTATATTGTAAAATATTCAGTTATGAAAATCGGAGAAATCAGAATAAAAATTAAAGATAAAAAAATAATAAACGGGAAAACCTATTATATAACGTATGCTTATATAGATTCATATTCCGGAATCCCCTTTGTTGATTTGCATCAGATATATGAAAGTTATGTTGATGAAAACTTGTACTCCGATTATTTTAAAGCCCTAATTAAGGGTGATGACTATACTTCTTACACTGAGTATAATTTCGATTACAAAAAATCAATCATTCAGGTAAAAAAAGGAAAAGTAAATCCGCCTGAAATCTGGACTGATTCGACTACATCTGCAGATAAAAAATACCAGGATGGTCTTTCTTTATTTTATTATGCAAGAATGAAGACCGGACAGGAAAAAAAAGAAAATGTACCTTGTTTCGTAACAGAAAAAAAAGTTTTTACTAAAATGAATTTTTATAAAGAGGTTGAAGGAATCTCCATAGATGCAGTTGACTACGATATTTCTTGTGTCAGATTAGATGGGGAAACAGATTTTATTAGTGTGTTTGGACTAACTGGACATTTTGAAGGATGGTTTAGCAACGATAATGCGGCAATACCTGTTGTTGCTAAAATGAGGGTTATAATCGGAAATATTACTCTAGAACTTAAATCATGGAAAAGAGACGGATGGGATCCTCCAAAATACAAAGAATAATTCCTGAAAATAAAATATTTCCATATCTTGATTTTTACCCAAGAATTCATGAAAGTGTTTTTTTAGCATCCGGAGTAAAAGTTATTGGTGATGTGAAAATTGATAAAGATTCAAGTGTTTGGTACAACACAGTAATCAGGGGAGACGTTCACTATATTTCTATTGGAAAAATGACAAATATTCAGGATTGTTCTATGCTTCATGTTACGAATGGAAAATTTCCTCTAACTATAGGAAATAAAGTAACAATTGGTCATTCAGTAACATTGCATGGCTGCACTTTGAAGGATCTTTGCCTGATAGGAATGGGAGCCGTAATACTGGATGGCGCAGTAGTTGAAAAAAAAGCTTTGGTAGCAGCAGGAGCCGTTGTAACTCCCGGGTTCGTGATACCTTCAGGAAAACTTGCTGCTGGTGTTCCCGCGAAAATTATAAGAGATCTTACAAAAGTGGAACTGGATGATATTGAAAAATCTGCTTATAGATACAAAAAATATACAGAATTAACCAGAAAATCATTAAATAAATTTGAAGATAAATAATGGAAGTTAAGTTCTGGGGAACAAGAGGCTCAGTGCCGGTTCCCGGAAAAGATACGATTAAATATGGGGGAAATACTCCATGTGTTGAGATTCGCTCTTCCTCAGGAAATGAAATAATTCTTGATGCAGGAACGGGGATAAGAGCATTGGGAAATTATATAGTTGAGAATAAGTCAGAGAATTCTCTTGATATTTTATTAAGCCATTATCATTGGGACCATATTCAGGGAATACCATTCTTTGTTCCTATATACCAGGAAGGCAGGAATATAACTTTTTATGGATTACCCGGAATTGAAAAAAGTATAAAAAAAGTGATTAGTTCCCAGATGCAGGGAGATTATTTTCCTATTAAAATTGATGATGTAGCTGCAAATTTGAATTTTGAACAACTTAAGCCCTCTGAATCTTTCAAATTGGACGGAGTAAATGTAGATACTTACAACGTTTATCATCCATCACCTACGCTAACTTTTAAGCTTAGTGAAAATAAGGGTTGTGTAGTTTATATGACTGATAATGAACTTGATGTTGAAGGTGAGAATGGTTCCAATCTGATGAAAAAGATAGAAGAAAAAAACAAGAAATTAATTGAATTTTGCTATGGGTGTGATTACCTAATACACGATATGATGTTTGACGAAAATTTAATGAAACAAAAATATGGTTGGGGACACTCAAGTAATAAATCACTGGCTTCATTTGCTATAATGGCAAAAGTAAAAAATCTCATCTTCTTTCATTATAACCCCGAATATAATGATGAAAAGATAGATTCAATACTTAAAGAGACCAGGGAGTTCCTGAAAGAGAACGGTTCTGATATTAACTGTATTGCTGCAAAAGAAGGTTTAACTTTTTCTGTTTAACAGGAAGCGATATTTTGATTAAAAACCTGAAAGTAAATTCCGTAAACAAAAATATTGACAAGCTTTTATTTCATCGATTAGTTTCCCTTTTAAAGAAAGAATTTAATTTCAAACTTGAATCATTTCTGATAAATTTCATCTCTTCAGACTATCTTCTTAAAATCAATAAAGAATTTCTTAAACATAACTATTATACTGATATAATTACCTTTAATTATAGTAAAAACAGGCTATTGTTCGATGCTGAATTATACATATCTTTACAAGATGCCGAAAATAATGCGAAAAAATACAATGTCTCCTTGGAACAAGAATTGATGAGACTTGTAATACATGGTGTTCTTCATCTGCTTGATTATGACGATAAATCGCCAAAAACGAAATCTGTGATGAAGAAAGTTGAAAATAGGCTTGTAAATAAGTATAAATTTATATTAAACAATAACCGGGCTTTTTATGGTAACTGAAATAGTAAATTTATTAACAGATATATTTGAAAACCTGGATCATACAAGTTCCCTGGATAAAGCTATAAATGAGATTTCAACTAGAGAAAGATACGATAGAAATATCTTGGCTACAGCATTCAGCTGGATTTATGAAAAAACTATTCGTGATATAGATGAGGTTACCATATATAGCGAACTTGTCACAAGCAGTAAAAGAATTTTTTCTGAAGAAGAGAAAACATTATTTGGTACTGATAATTTTAATTATCTTCTTCATTTAAACAATATAGGATTACTTACAACCACCGATTTGGAATTAATAATAGAAGAACTTAAGTTGTTCCCCCATGAATTAATAAATACTGAATCTATAAATGTAATTATTATATCTTTGTTTCTTGAGGTAAATACTCTTACACTTCCTGGAAGCAGATTATTGTTATATTCATCAGATACAATTAATTGAGAAGAAACTGGTAAGTTATGAGTAAGAATTTAGTGCTGGTAGAGTCACCCGCCAAGGCAAAAACTATTAATAAATATTTAGGAAAAGATTATCACGTTGAAGCAACTATTGGTCACCTGCGTAATCTCCCAAAAACCAAGCTTGGTGTTGATCTGGAAAATGATTTCAAACCACAATTTGTAACAATTCGTGGTAAAGGCGATACCGTAAAAAAAATCAAATCACTCGCTGCCAAGAGTAAAAACATTTACATTGCTACTGACCCTGATCGTGAAGGTGAAGCTATAGCGCAGGATATTGCAGATATCTTAAATGGCAATGTGGATTCAAATGTTTTCCGTGTTTTATTTAATGAGATAACTAAAACCGGGGTTCAGAAAGCAATGAAGAACCCACGTTCAATTAACATTAATCTTGTGAGTTCTCAGCGGGCGCGAAGGGTAATGGACAGAATAATAGGTTACCAGATCAGCCCGTTTCTCTGGAAAGCAATTATCGAACTATCCGGGAGCAGCTCTTTATCTGCAGGTAGAGTTCAATCTGTCGCTCTCAAACTTATTTGCGACAGAGAAGCGGAAATCGATAAATTTATTACCACAGAGTATTGGTCAATCTGGGCAGTTTTTAAAACAGATAAAAATGAAATATTCAAAGCAAAACTTTTCAGTATTGATGGGAAAGATATCAGGATTCCACCTAAACCTGAAATGAATGAAAAAGAATGGGTAGAGTTTCTTGAGGAGTATATTAACTTAGGCGATGAAAAAACCTCTTCAAATTATTTTAAGCAAATAGAAAATAAAAAAGACTTTAATGTTACAAACATTTCAAAGAGAAACACGAAAAGAAATCCTGCGGCACCTTTTATAACTAGCACTCTGCAACAGGAAGTATCGAGAAGACTTAGGATGCGTCCGAAACAGACAATGATGATTGCTCAAAGGTTATATGAAGGCGTTGAATTAGGGAAAGCCGGAACGCAGGGACTTATAACATATATGCGTACAGATTCTACCAGAATTAGTGAAGAAATTCTTCCGGTTGTAAGGGATCTGATTAAAAACAATTTTGGATCCGAATTTCTTCCCGATACACCTAACTTGTACGATAAGAAAAAAGATAATGTTCAGGATGCACACGAAGCAATCAGACCTACTTCACTTGAGTTCCCACCCGAAACTGTAAAAGAATTTCTCGATAAAAAATCCTTTCAGGTTTATGAATTAATCTGGAAAAGATTTATTGCATCTCAAATGAAGCCTGCTATATTTGAAACAACGGTTATTGAAATATCTGCAGATGAATTTCTATTTAAAGCTTTTGGTAATGCAGTAAAGTTTATGGGTTACCAGAAAATTTATGAAGAAATTTCGGAAAAGAAAGATGGTGCTGAAGAAAAGGAAGAATATCGAAACGAAAAGATTCCTTTGGGAATCGAAAAAGGAGATAATCTGCTTTTAAACGAGTTATATAAAACTCAGCATTTCACCAGACCTCCTGCACGCTTTACAGAAAGTTCTTTGATAAAGGAACTTGAAAGTAAAGGAATCGGGAGACCGAGTACTTACTCTTCTATTGTCAGCACAATTCAGGATAGGAAGTATGTTAACCAGACAGAAAGAAAGTTATTTCCTACTGAACTGGGGAATACTGTAAACAATATACTTGTGAAGAATTTCCCTAATATTATTAATGAAGATTTTACAGCGGCAATGGAAAGCGAATTAGACCAGATAGCCCAGGGAGATAATCAATACGTAAATGTATTAAATGATTTTTATAAGCCATTCTCTCTTGCACTTAAAGAAGTTGAAGATAAAGTTGAGAAAATTTATTGTGATCTATGCGGCCACGAAATGGTGATTAAAGTTGGGAGATTTGGTAAATTTCTTGCGTGCAGTAACTATCCTGATTGCAAGAATATAAAATCACTAAAAGAGATGGCTGCCCAAAATCAGGAACCCGAATACACCGGAGAAAATTGTGAAAAGTGCGGCGCACGAACAATTTACAGGAACGGAAAGTTCGGAAGATTTATTGGATGTGAACGTTATCCAGAGTGTGATTTTATAAAAAATATTACACTGGGAGTAAGTTGTCCTAAATGCAAGGAAGGCGATGTTGTAGAAAGGAAATCAAAACGTGGAAAATTATTCTATGGCTGCTCAAGATTTCCTGATTGTGATTTTGTAAGCTGGTATAGACCTATTCCTGAAGAATGTCCAAATAAAGATTCAGCTTATATGGAAAAAAGATATTCAGTTAAAAAAGGAAATTATCTTAGATGCCCTGTTTGTGGGGAAGAGGTAATATTAGAAGAGATAGAAAAGGATTAAATGGAAATTCGCAAGGTTTCCAATATATTTCTAAGCGAACTTCAAAATATCAGACGCTACTCTGATAACACGATCAAATCTTACAGAAGTGATCTGGCAGATTTTACTTCTTACTGTATCGATCACAATCATATTGAAATAGAAACAATTAGTGAGAAGTTTATTAAATCATATCTCTCTCTACTTAACAGTAATAATGAACTGAACAAGAATTCGATTTCCAGAAAACTTGCCTCGATCAGATCTTTATTCAAATATTCTTTCCAAAATAATATAATAGAAACAATTCCTTCCGCTGGTATTCATAATCCTAAAACTTGTAGAGAACTACCAGAGATATTATCAACGGATATTATCCTTTCCACATATGAAGAGGCAAAAAAGAATGCAAATAATCCTGAACTGGTGATGATAATTATTGAGCTTCTTTATGGTTGTGCAATAAGGGTTTCCGAGTTATGTGGTTTAAATATGGAGGACCTGGATCTTTCGAATAAAACTTTGAAAGTTTTAGGAAAGGGAAACAAAACACGAATTGTACCTGTGGGAAATAAATCGGTTCAGGTAGTTCGTGAGTATCTTCAAAAAAGAGAAAATATTAATGGCAAACAACCACTGATTTTAACCGATTCCGGAAAAAGAATTTATCCCCGCTATGTTCACAGAATAGTTAATAAGTACCTCTCAATTGTTTCAGATGTAAAAAAGAAAAGTCCTCATATTCTCAGGCACAGTGCAGCAACTCATATGCTTGATAATGGGGCAGAACTCAGAGCAGTTAAGGAAATACTTGGACATGAAAATCTCTCAACTACGCAGATCTACACGCATGTCAGCATCGAACGATTGAAAAGTACTTATAAAAAGTCGCATCCTAAATCTTAAACAAACTTGGAGGAAAATATGAACATCACAATAACTGCCCGCAGATTTAAGGCACATGATACACTAAAAGATTTTATTAAAGATGAGGTTTCCTCTCTCAGCAAATATAATGATGATATACTTAGCGCAGAAGTAATTCTTAGTTTTCAGAATAGTAAAGATAGCATTAAGAGTGCAGAAATAAACTTAGTAATACCCGGTCATACAATTGTAGCAAAAGAAGATAGTGATGATTTTAAAAAATCCATAAATGCTGCAACTGAAAAAATATCACGTCAGCTTAAGAAAATTAAAACAAAAAAAATCGTTAGGGTTAAATGATTAAAATAGATCAAAAATCTATTACAAGAAAAGAATTTATAACAATAGAGTTTCTTTACAAAAATTGCAAAGAACTTTTTAAGCTTAAGTTATTTTCAGATAAGTCCGGGTTCAGCAGGAAAGTCTATGATCAGAACCTGCACAGACCCGGACTTGCTTTAGCTGGTTTTGTTGATCTGTTCTCTTATAACAGGGTACAGGTGTTTGGAAATACTGAAATTCAATATCTTGCCCAACTAAATGACAAAAAGAAAACAGAATCTCTGGATAGGCTATTTAATTTTGATATCCCATGCATAATTCTTACCGATAATAATCATCCCTCGCAGTTATTACTTGACTTGGCAAATACTCATCACATACCGGTTTTCGGTTCTGTGCAGCCGACAACAAAATTAATCTACTTAATCAGTGATTTTCTTGACGATCAGTTTAGTCACCAGGTATCCATTCATGGCTCTCTTGTGGATGTTTATGGAGTAGGGATATTATTTGTTGGGAAGTCTGGAATAGGGAAGAGCGAGGTTGCGTTGGATTTGATAGAGCGCGGGCATCGATTGGTAGGAGACGACGTTATTATTCTCACTAAAAAGGGTGAAGGTATTTTGATGGGTGCCGGCACGAATATTTCTAAACATTTTATGGAAATAAGGGGATTAGGAATCCTGGATATTGAGAGAATGTTTGGAATTCGGGCAATTCGCTACCAAAAAAGATTAGAGGTTATTGTAGAACTGGAAATTTGGGACGAAAAAGCGGAATATACAAGAACCGGATTGGACGAAAGTTTCGTAAAAATTCTCAATAATGATATTCCATACGTAAAATTGCCTATTATTCCCGGTAAAAATATCACCGTTATTTCCGAAGTAATTGCACTACACTATTTACTCAAACATTATGGGCATGATGCCGCAAAGGTTTTTCAGAAAAGATTAAATAAAATTCTAAATGGAGAAATTGACGAGGATCACAGAGGAATTGATTATTTTGAGCACGATTTTGAATAGATATGACGAAATGTTCCACTTGACAAATACACCTTATTTTCATAGATTCCGCAACCTAATATGAAGAAACTATACTACTTCTCCAGTTCTAAACTTCAATTTTTAGAAGTAAAAAACTTTAAGAAAAAGCTTGTTTTATACTTTTTTGCTGCGGTTTTAATTTTAACAGCTACTGTTTATGGTACATTAAGATTTATCTCAGAAGTTACGGGCTCAGGAAAGAGCTTGTCCACCCTTGAAGAAGAGAACAACTACCTTAAAAACAAAATTACTGAAACTGCTTCACTTTACAAGAAACTGGATACAGAACTTGACAGCCTTGTAAATGAAAATAACACTCTGAGAATAGCAGCCGATCTTCCACCGGTCTCAGAAGAAGAAAGACAGGTTGGTGTAGGTGGTGGTTATTTCGATAATGATCTAGATTTTATTAATACTGATTTAGCTGCCGATCTTAAATCAGCTCTGTCTTATGTTGATGAGGTTAGTAGAAAAGTTGAGTTTGAAAAAGATCAGTACGTTGAGATATCGAAGAAACTGAAACAAAATGAAAAACTATTTGAATGTTTACCTGCAATTAAACCCTGTACGGGTGAAATAGGTAATGAGTTTGGAATGAGAATGCATCCAATATTAAAGATAAGAAGAATGCACGAGGGGGTAGACATAATTACTAATATAGGTACTCCCGTTCATGCTTCCGGCGATGGTAAAATTGATTTCGTTGGAAGAAAAGGGGGATATGGGCTCTGTATTGAAATAGATCATGGGTTTGGATATAAAACTGTTTATGGACATCTGTCGCGAATTGAAGTTAAAGAAGGGCAGAAGGTTAAAAGAGGTGTTGAAATAGCTAAATCTGGTACTTCAGGACTTTCAACTGGTCCTCATCTGCATTACGAAGTTGAACATAACGGAGTGAAACTGGATCCTGAAGATTTTTTCTTTGATGACGTAAATTTCTTTGCAGTTGCAAGTAAAGAATAAACTTTTTGTGGAGAATTAAAGTATGATATGGACAGTAGAGCTGGCAGCATTTCTTGATGATGCACCCTGGCCTGCTACAAAAGATGAATTAATTGAATATGCTGACCGAATTGGGGCACCGTATGAAGTAATTGAGAATCTTCATGAACTTGAAGATTCCGATGAACCTTATGAATCAATTGAAGATATCTGGCCGGATTATCCTTCCGATGAGGATTTCTTTTATAATGAAGATGATTATTAAGCGCTCTGGCGCTTTTTTATTGCCGACATGAATAAAGACATTTGGTCTGGAATTTACGGACAAGAACCTGTAAAACTTATTTTAAGTTCATTAGTCAACTCTGATAAAATTCCACACGCATTTTTATTTAAAGGAAATGAAGGAGTTGGTAAAGAATTTACGGCGATACGATTTGCTCAGGCTTTAAATACAAATCACTCCAAACCCGAATTACAACAGCATATCAATCAGCACATTCAGAATTTAAACGAGCCCTATGTTAAATATATTTTCCCGCTTCCCAGGGGTAAAAATGAAACCGAATCAAGCGGACCAATGGAAAAATTAACCGGGGAAGAAAATGAACTAATCAAGTCTGAATTATTTGAAAAAATCGGGAACCCCTACTACAAAGTCAAAATTCCCAAAGCCACCCAAATAAAGATCAGCAGTATACGTGATATCAGGAAATTTCTTTCCATGGAATACAGCGATGTTAAATTCCGGTTCGTTTTGATTTCAAATGCTCATCTTATGAATGAAGAATCTCAAAATGCACTATTAAAAAATTTAGAAGAACCTCCGGGAGGAATAATATTCATTCTTACGACTCCATATCCGGAACAGCTGAGAGAAACTATCAGATCGCGATGCTGGTTAATTAATTTTTTGCCTTTAAAAACTCAGGATGTTGAAAAAATACTTGTTACCAATTTCGGTATTGAAAAGAAAATTGCAAAATTAGTGGCTCCTTTTTCGAACGGATCAATATCCAATGCTATTAATCTGCAGCAGTACGATTTTACTGTATTAAAGGAAAAAACAATTTTAATACTAAGGTATTCATTTGGAAGAAGATTCAATTCCGCATTTGAGGAATTTGCATCAGTTACAAATGAGCAGGGAAGTGACTCGTATAAAGTTATAGTGCAAATGTTAATTTCATGGTTGAATGATCTTCAAAAATACAGATCACAAGCCGGAAATTATTTTTTTGAGGATTATGAGGAGACACTACAGAAATTCGATCTGAAATTTTCCGATGTGGGACTTAATAAAATTGTATTTATTCTGGATAGATTTGCTTCTTTATTAAAAAATAATATTAATCTAAATACCCTGACATTAAATATTATAACCGAATTATCTCTTCTTACACAGAGATAATTTTTTAAATCATTCCTGGAAACGATTCCCCTGATTGTTTAACGATTTTTGATTATTTTTATTTTTTAAATCGAAAAATTAATTAAGAGGAGAAAATGCGAAAAGTAGTTATAACTGCAGCAAAAAGAACACCGGTGGGATCATTTAACGGTGCACTTTCATCCTTTAGTGCTGCCCAGCTTGGAAGCATGGCTATTAAGGGAATTATTGAAGACACAAAACTTGACAGCAATATTGTTGATGAAGTTATTATGGGTAATGTATTAACCGGTGGTCAGGGGCAGGCACCCGGCAGACAAGCAGCAATATTTGCGGGTTTATCAGAAAAAACTGAATGTCTAACAATAAATAAAATGTGCGGTAGCGGATTAAAAGCGGTTATGCTTGCACAACAGGCAATTGCTTTAGGTGATGCGGATATTATCATTGCTGGTGGTCAGGAAAGCATGACTAACGCTCCTTACCTTCTTCCAAAAGCACGATCAGGTTATAGATTGGGCAATGGAGAGATAATTGATTCAATGATTAAAGATGGATTGTGGGATGTATATAATAATATTCACATGGGTAATTGTGCTGAGTCTTGTGCACGCGATTTTTCATTTAAACGTGAGGAGCTTGATGAATTTGCAACGAATTCATATCGTAAAGCACTTGATGCTCAGAAAGCTGGTAAATTTAAAGATGAAATTATTAAAGTTGGATTGAAGACAAAATCAGGAGAAACCTTTTTTGATAATGATGAAGAGCCAGGAAGAGTAATATTTGAAAAGATATCAACACTAAAACCTGTATTCGATAAAAATGGTGTCGTAACCGCGGCTAATGCCTCAAGCATTAATGATGGTTCAGCAGCTTTATTAGTAATGAGCGAAGATAAAGCAAAAGAGCTTGGATTAGTCCCCTTGGTCGAAATTGTTGCGCAAAGTTCCGCTGCCAAAGCTCCGATAGATTTTACAACTGCGCCTGCTGATGCAATAGAGAAAGTACTAAAAAAAGCCGGCCTTACAAAAGACAATATAGATCTTTTTGAAATTAATGAAGCTTTTGCAGTAGTCTCATTAGCTGTTAATAAAATTCTCGGGTTAGATAATTCTAAAATTAATGTGAATGGTGGCGCCATCGCAATTGGTCATCCGATTGGAGCAAGCGGAGCAAGAATTTTAGTTACACTTATTCATGAAATGAAAAAACGCAATTCTGAATATGGACTTGCATCATTATGTATTGGTGGGGGAGAAGCCTCTGCTTTAATAGTAAAAAACCATAAAAACGGGAGATAAAAAATGGAAATTAAAAAAGTCTCAGTAATCGGCGGGGGAACGATGGGGAACGGAATCACGCACGTATTTGCTTTAAAGGGATTTCAGGTAAATCTGGTTGAAATGAATAATGAATTAGCTGAAAAAGCTCTATCAACTATTACTAAAAACCTGGAACGACAGGTTAAAAAAGAAACTATTTCAGAGCAGGATAAACAATCAACTCTGAAGAATATCCATAAGATAATTGGCGTTGAAAATACACCGCCGGATTCGGATCTTATTATAGAAGCAATCTATGAGAATAAGGAAGTTAAGCTTAATATTTTCAATATATTACAATCTATAATTAAACCCGAATCGATATTCGCTTCAAATACGTCTTCTATTTCAATAACCGAACTATCATCCGCAACCAGACCTGATAAATTTATCGGTATGCATTTCATGAACCCTGTTCCTGTAATGAAACTTGTTGAAATCATCAGGGGTTATTCTACAAGTGACGAAACCTATCAAACTATAAAATCATTGGCACAGAAACTTGATAAAGTGCCCGTGGAAGTTTTTGACTATCCGGGATTCATTTCTAACAGAATATTAATGCCTATGATAAACGAAGCTATTTTTTCACTTATGGAGGGTGTGGCTTCTGCAGAGGATATTGACACAGTTATGAAACTTGGAATGAATCATCCAATGGGACCTCTGACACTTGCAGATTTTATTGGTCTTGATGTTTGCCTTGCAATAATGGATGTTTTATACACAGGATTTAACGATCCAAAATACAGACCATGTCCGCTGTTAAAAAAAATGGTTGCAGCTAAAAAGTTTGGAAGGAAATCTGGAGAAGGATTTTTTAAATATAATTAAGGCCGACAATATTTGCAGTTTCTCAAGAATATAAAGCGGACAACCCGATTTTATAGATATAAGATAAATCATTTTTTTTCTTCGTTTGCTTTAACACAAGATACATACCTGCTTGTTCTTGGCGGTATTATAGGTGTTCTTTGCGGTTATGGTGCGGTTATTTTTCACGAATCTATCAAGTTAATTAAAGAATTGTTCTTCGATGATCCGGGGAAATTTTTTGGACTTAAAACATTACTCAATTCGGGTGAGTGGTATATTAAAATAATTATCATTCTCATCCCGGCAGTTGGCGGACTTTTGGTGGGTGTTCTTGCACACTACTTTGAAGGTGGCAGAAAGGGGGAAGGAATTCCAAGCGTAATTGATTCTATTGCTTCCAAAGGAGGAGTGATCAAGGGGAATGTCGCCATTATTAAAACAGTTGGTTCAGCTCTTAGTATTGGAACAGGCGGCGCAGGCGGAAAAGAAGGTCCTATTGTTCAAATAGGCGCTGCAATTGGCTCAGCATTCGGACAATATCTTTCAACCTCATCAGACAGACTTAAAATTTTAGTTGGATGCGGTGCAGCTGCTGGTTTATCCGCTGCTTTCAATGCACCCATCGGCGGAGCGTTATTTGCTATGGAGATTATACTTCATACGTTTAATGCAAAATCTTTCAGCCCAATAATAATTGCTTCTGTATTCGGAACAGTCATATCCAGGGGTTATCTTGGCAATCAGCCTGCTTTCCAGATTCCGGGTTATGACCTTGTGACCAACACGGAATTATTTTTTTATATCATTCTTGGAGTTCTATCAGCATTTACAGCAGTTTATTTTATCAAAGTCTTCTTAAAGATTGACTCTTATTTTGATAAATTAAAAAAAGTACCGCGTATGCTTAAGCCTGCGTTAGGCGGACTTGGTGTGGGAATTATCGGTCTTTATTTACCCGGTGTATATGGATTTAGTTATGACGCTATAGCAAGTTCACTGCAACATCCAACAGCATTTCTAATTTTATTTGCATTAGTCATTTTCAAACCTATTGCAACCGCATTAACAATCGGATCTGGTGGCAATGGTGGAACTTTTGCTCCCAGTTTATTTACGGGAGCAATGCTCGGTGGCTGTTTCGGACAGATAGTAAATTATTTCTTCCCCGCAATAAGTGCACCTCCGGGAGCTTATGCACTTGTTGGAATGGGTGCGGTAGTTGCCGGAACAACTCACGCTTCTTTAACAGCTTTAATTATGGTTTTTGAAATGACCGGAAACTATAAGATTATATTACCATTGATGTTAACCATTATTATCTCAACAACTTTATCAAAACTCTTTCTTAAAGGTTCACTTTATACCATCAAATTCGATCGTGAAGGTAAAGGACTTGATATATACGGTCGAAGAGTTTCAATATTAAAGAATTTATCCATCTTTAATATGGTTGAACATAACGCAGATATTGTTGGTGAAGAATTCACATTTAAAGAGTTGTTGAATATCATCAAAGATTCTCGCTTCACAAATATCATGGTAAAAAATAGTAGTGACAAAATTGTTGGGCAGATTGATTTCCAGGATATCCGGAATGCGGTGCTTGATGATGAGACAAGACATATTCTTAATTTTCTAGTTGCCGGTGATCTTATGACCAGATCAATTCCTACAATTAGCTCAGACAAAAGCAGTGAAGATGCCTTAGTGCTGATGGAAAAAGAAGACCTTGACTATTTACCCGTATTAGATAAAGAAAATCGGAAATATATTGGAATAGTTACTAAAGAGACTATTTTGAAAAAATATCAGAATGAACTATTTATAATGCAGAATGAAAACGAACTTTCATTATAAATGTTCATAGCATAGCAATATATTGTCCGATAATATATATTATGTAAACTATTATATATGCTGAAGTCTCTCAAATCTTTAACCATTTCCCTTCTTAATTTTTAAATCTATCAGAATAATTTTTGAAGTTTTAGCAGGATAAAAATTATAACCAGTATTAAAGCTATCCACAATACCGGACTTTTTTTCCTTGAGATATGTTTTCTTTGAGTTCTGAAACCCAGTTGTCTTTTTTTTCTTTCTAAAGGATCTGTTTCAGGATCATAAAATCTAGGAGTATAATCGAATATTCTGTGTCTTGGTTTTTTCATGAACATGGATATAACACCATAATTAATTCTCAAACAAGGCTGCAACAAATAATTCCGGGTCAAAAGTTTGAAGATCATCAATTCCTTCTCCAACTCCAATGTATTTGACAGGAATCTGTTGTTTTGAACATATTTGAAAAACCACACCGCCTTTGGCAGTACCATCTAGTTTTGTTATAACTAATCCGGATATATCAGTAACTTTTGAAAATTGTTCCGCCTGTATTAAAGCGTTTTGACCGGTTGTTCCATCCAGGACCAGAAGAGTTTCATTGGGAGCATACTCAATGACTTTTCCTGAAACACGTTTGATCTTGTTTAGTTCCTCCATTAAATGAGCTTTATTGTGTAATCTTCCGGCAGTATCAATCAAAACGATATCAAATTTCTCTTTCATAGCTTTTTTAATTGTATCAAAAGCGACAGAGGACGGATCGGCACCATTTCCTTTATGTAGAATCTCAACCCCGGCTCTTTCCGCCCAAATATCAAGTTGTTCATTTGCGGCAGCCCGGAATGTATCGGCAGCTGCGACTATAACTTTTAAACCGGCTTTCTTAAAATTATAGGCAAGTTTCCCAATTGTAGTCGTCTTCCCTGCTCCGTTAATACCCACCACAAGTATGACATAAGGTTTATGTTTTGAAATTTCTTCACCATTCATTCCGGTTTTTTTTTCTGTCTTGAGAACTTCAATCAATTCTTTTTTAACAGATTCAAGTATGTTTATTTTACTTCTGTCTTTTTCTTTATGCAGCCTTTCACGCGAACTTTCAATTATTTTTTCGGTCGTTTCAAATCCTATATCAGATGTTATAAGTATCTCTTCGATTTCATCCAAAGTTTTATCATCGAGGACTGCTTTACGTGTAACTGTCTCACTTATAGTGTTAACTATTTTAGAACGGGTTTTAGATAGTCCGTTTTTAAGTTTTGAAAAATTAATATTATCAAACAGATTCATATTTTCCCCTTTTTAGAAATTCCATAGCGCGAATCACATAAGCAATTAATGATACAAAAATCAGTATTATGCTTGTACTATATAATGATAAATACGCAATCGATGATTTTGTCAACCCAATAACCAGCAGTAAAATAATAATGCCAATATTTATTACGGTGATTTTTCCCAATACGTTTGAAGGTAAAACTCTTCCTATTTTTTTCGCAACAAAAATTCCACCAATAAAAATCAAGATATCACGTCCAATGATCATAAGGAAATAATAACCTGGAATTTCTCCCATTAGAAATAACTTTATTATTATTGCGCCGACGGCAACTTTGTCAGCCAGGGGATCAATTATTTTACCAAATTCAGTAACCTGGTTAAATTTTCTGGCAATGTAACCATCAAGTATATCTGTAACAGCTGCAAATACACAGATGATAAATATTATCATTCTCATATTTGGGTTATAAAGATAGCCGAGCAGATACCAGAGTGGAACTGCAAGCACTAACCGAAGCATCGATAATAAGTTGGATGGCGTCGATATTTCTTCAATTGTGAACTTCATCGGATGACTGCAAACTTACCGATTTTTTCTTCAACTTCATTGTCAGAGTCGTCCAATCTGACTATTCGGTAAATATATATTCCGCTCCCTAATTCTTTCCCGGATTCATCCTTCATATTATAGTCAACTCCCCCGTTACCATCAGTTTCAGATAGTTCGAATATTCTTTCTCCGCTTAGCTTCCAAATTATAATTTTTGCTCTCTTAGGAAGATTTGCAAATGTCATTTTTCCTGAAGCGACTTTTGCGGGATTCGGATAAACATACACATCAGATAAATTCTGGGCGTATCCTGTAAGAACTATATAACTGCCCGCACCCGAATTAATTATTATCCCGTCAGAAGAAACAAGGGTTAATATCCGGAGCCTGTACTCCTTCCCTATCGAACCAACAGGATGATTACCCTTTAAATTGAGGTAGACAATTTTTTTATCAGAAGCGTCGATATCTACTGAGGTAACTTTATTCGTGGGATCAAAATTATAGTTGTTTATATTCTTAGCTTCGGTTTCATTCACAGTCTTATTAAACACAATCTTGATTTTATATGGGTCCATAATTTCAAATGAACTGACAAAAAATTCTTCCGGTGTATTAACAGAATCGACATTAAATAGCGTTGTGTCTGTTGATATCGGTGAGCCATAATAATCGTTAAGTTTACTTACTACCAGAGTGTTCTGACCGGTAGGAATATTATTATTGTAAGACAATATATATGAATACTGATTTGCAGGAGATACAGAATTGGGATAACCGACACCAACAACTTTAAATGACTGGAGGTTTTCTATAGTATTATTAACACGTTCAGAAAAAGTAACCTGAATATTTTTTCTTGTCCGACCAACAACTGAAACAATTTTACCGGGGGTATGAGCGTAAACTTTTATTGCAGAACTTAAACTGGATAACGGATCAGGTTTGGCTACATCATATCCCTGAACTGCATAAAAATAATTTGTCCTTGCCTGGACAGGTGAATCAGAATAATTGCTAGTAGCAGAAGAATCAATCAGTATTAATGAATCTTTACTTAATCCCCGGTAAACGTAATAATATTGTCCTGAGCCGCTCCAGCTCAAATTTATCGAAGTCGAATCAATGCTGTACCCCGAAAGATTATATGGTGTGCTTGCTTTATTTGAAACTGCAAATTCGATAAATTCTATTCCGGTTTCAGTAGGGAAAGCAATTTCAGGAACATTATTTTTATTTAAGTCTCCAACAAAGATTGAATTGGAATTAATATTTTCCTTGTAAGAAATTATTTTCACTTCACCCTGCTCATCTTTAAAAATATAAGAATAGGGGAAAACGAAAAGTATAAGTTCATCTACCCCATCATTATCTATATCTGCAAAGCGAATACTGTTTTCTATATCTCTGAAAGTTCCTCCGCCCGCAAACTCAGTAGAAGCATCAACAAATGATTGTTGATAGATTAAATTCAGAGAATTATTCGAATATTTATAGATATTTAAAAGGTAGAACGGAGCAATATCAAAAGCACCAATTGAGTGCAGCAATACAGCAATTTCCTCCTTACCATCACCATCAAAATCACCGGCAGTTAAAAATTCTGCTGAGGACATAAAGAAAGTAGAATCCTGCAAGAATTTCTGGTAGCCGCCACTACCATCTGATTCATAACTAAAAATATCACCGTCCTCATCTATTGTCCAGAATTCTTTCCTTCCATTATTATTCAAATCTGTAATTGCAACATGAGGAACTCCCAGGTAGTTACCATTGAATCTTTCAGGAGTATAATTAGAAAGTTTTGTTGTAGAGGCTACTGTGAAATCACTATTAAATTTCCAGATATAAATGCTCGTATCTGTTTTCTGATTAAAGGCAATTATTTCAGAATTACCATCCCCATCAAGATCCACTGCTTTAGCCGGCCAGAAAGTATCCGATGAATCAGTAAATTTATTTTGAAGATTGAATGAAGGGGGATTTAATTGCTCATCAATATATCCTGTTCCCACATTGGAACTTAGTAAATCAACTTTCCCGTTATTATTAAAATCTCCGACATCTCTCGGTAATTTATTTTTTATAGAATCGACCGAAACGAAATTGTTGTTGTTCAGTTTATACAAAGAGTAATAAACGTCCTCCGAATTATAAAATTTTCTTGCCAAGATCTCGTTGAAATCATTCGATAAAAAATTCGTGGAGTTTTCAAATATTGATCCCTTTGGAAGGTTAAACGGCTGAATATACTCAGCAGCTAATTCAGCATTATAATCAGTGTGAATATTAAAGATTGAATCCTGCCCTGAGCTATTAAGAATTGTAGTTTTTAAGCCTACAAGATTTTCAGCCTGAAGATAAACTTCATAAACTGAATTTTGATCAACCAATTGTTTGGGTATAAATCCATAATGAAGATATTTTACAAACTGATTATTTGTGTTAAAACCATCCAGGGTTATAAAATTAAATTCACCACTGCTTCCTATTTCCCTGTAAAACATTTTTGTTACACAAGGTTGATTAGTATAAACTGAAGCGAGTATTGTAGTTTTTTCTCCGTAGAATGCCGGTCCAAGATTTACAAGAATCGTTTGGGGATTAGTACGAATAATATTAAAATTAACTCTTTCTTCCAGAGTTCTTCCATTGTTTAAATTGACCAAAATTCTCAACCCGTAAACAGAATCTGGTAATTGAGAAACATCGAGCGTAAAAATCTTTTGGTTCGCAAACTGATTCCTCCCATCAGGAATAAGAGAAATCCAGGTATCCGGGTTCAATCCATATCCGTAATCAAGTTGATAATTAACAAAATACGGAGAAAGAACTGTAGCAGTTATCTGTATTGAATCATTGTTGGTAGAAAAATCCTGGGTAGGATGTTCAAACTTAATTATAGAAGGTGCGCCAATACTTAGGGCATTAAATAAATTTAATCTGCCCGCCCCGGTGTATATATCCCAGCCAGGTGTTCCTATGTCATCTGATGAACTTTTGAGGATTTGTTTAACTTCTTCATTTGAGAATGAATTCCTCGAAAGAATCAAAGCGGCTGCCGCGGAAACAAAAGGTGATGAAGCTGAAGTCCCTGAAACATAGGCATAACTATCGTTCATTGCAGTAGTGAATATCTGGGTTCCCGGTGCCATTAAATCAAGTGTAGAACCGTAGTTCGAACTCGATGAACGATAATCCTCCTGAGTTGAATTGCCGACACAAATTACTTCTGAATATCCGGATGGATAATGCGGTTCATCTGATCCAGAATTACCGGCTGAGCCAACAAGCACAATATTTTTGGAATAAGCATATTGAATAACATCCCTTAAAACGAATGAAAAAGAATTGTCTCCGAAACTCATATTTATTACTTTAGCATTCATTTGAACTGCGTAAAGAATAGCCGCAGCAACGTCATCTTCTTCACCATAACCTCCCGGATCAAAAGCACGGCAATTTAAAATCTTTATATTAGGTGCCGCTCCTGCAATTCCGGTAATATTATTTGTTTCTGCTGCTGCAATTCCTGCTATATAAGTTCCGTGACCATATTCATCCATTGGATCATTGTCCCAGGTTAAATAATCTCCGCCGGAGGAATCGAATGGAAAACCAACTCTATCTGTAAAATCCCAGCCCTGGTAGTCATCAATAAAACCGTTGTTATCGTCATCAATCCCATTTGACCTTTTGTCGTGCCCGTTTGCATCGGTTCCCATTTCACCAGGATTTAATTTAATTTTATTACGAAGGTCCGGGTGTAAATAATCTATTCCGGTATCTATTATTGCCAGCAATACAGAATCGACACCTTCTGTTATATCCCACGCATCAAATGCATCAATTTTTGTTAAAGCCCATTGGTTTTGAATTAAGCTGTCGTTAGGAGTTAATTCCATCTGGTAAGTATGTGATGCTTCTATATATTCAATTGAAGGATCATCATTCTGAATTGCAAGGAACGAGGATTCATTAATGTTTTTATCGTAAGTTACTTTGATAATTCTCCCGAGAATTTCATCCTGCTTTACTATTCCTTTTGCCAGGTAGTTAACTTTTGGTGACAGATTTGAAAAACTGAAATTTTTTCCCGCAGGAAGAAACTTTTGTGTTTGTACTTTACTTTCTATTTCCTGTTTGGATATATAGCTTTTATATTTTATAAAATATGTTGATTGTGGAAACAGAAGTGAAGTGAACAAAAAGGAAAAAAATAAAAATAGCCCCGTTTTATAATTCATATATCTCCTTTTTAAAGTTAATATCAACCTTCGTGGGATAATCGCCTGAGAAACAGGCAGTACAAAAGTTTTCTGAATTTGCTTCTGAAACTGCCTCAAGCATTTCATCGATCGTTAAATATTCAAGGCTATCTACTCCAAGATATTTTTGAATTTCCTTTATATCTCCATTCATCTGGTTAGCAATTAGTTCTTCCCTGCTCGGGAAATCCATTCCATAAAAACAAGGATGTTTAATTGGCGATGATGAAATTCTAACATGTATCTCTTTTGGATTAGCTTCTTTAATGAGATTAACAAGTTGTTTTGAAGTAGTTCCTCTGACTATTGAATCATCCACCATTACAATAGTTCTGCCTTCAAGCACTCCTTTTACAGTATTAAATTTAAATCTTACTCCGAGCTCACGTTTCTCCTGACCCGGTTGTATGAATGTTCTGCCAATATAGTGGCTCCTGATCAGACCTATTTCAAGTTTTGAATCTATTCCCTGCTTTTCAAGTTCTCTCTCATAACCGAGAGCAGTGGTGTTAGAGCTATCAGGAACACTTATTACAATTACTTTCTCACCATCTTTATCTGTAACTGGATATTTTTTTGCAAGAATTTTTCCAAGTCTCCTTCTCATTTTATCAACATTATGTCCGAATATAAAACTATCGGGACGTGAAAAATAAATGTATTCAAATATGCAATGCTTTTGTGGATATTGCTCAGGTTTAATCTGGTAGGATTTTATTTCATTATTTTGGTAGGCTTCTTCATCAATCACTATTAATTCACCCGGTTCAACTTCTCTTAGAAAATTTGCTGTAAGCAGATCAAATGCACATGTTTCTGATGCAACAACAAATGCATTATTAAGTTTAGCAATTGATAATGGTCTGAACCCGTATGGATCCCGCGCTGCTATTAATTTGTCATCAGTTAAAATTGTCAGGCAATAAGCACCTTCTAATTTTTGTAATGCTTCTTTTATCTGGTCAACCTGGTTATTAAGTCTGCTCCTAGCAATAAGATGAAGAATTACTTCGGTATCGCTTGTTGTTTGAAAAATTGCACCTTCATCAACAAGTTCTTTTCTTAGTTCATTTGCATTTGTAAGATTGCCATTATGTGCAACCGCAAGATTTCCCATCCTGTAATTAACTACAAAAGGCTGTATATTTTTTATTGATTTCGAAGAACCGGTTGTTGAGTAGCGGTTATGACCAATTGCTTTGTTGCCGGGAAGTGTATTGTTAAATATTGATGAATCTGCAAAAACTTCTGAGACAAGACCTTCTCCTTTATGAACATTAAAAATCGAGTGACCTTTTCCATTAATTGATTCAGTGACTATTCCGCATGCCTCCTGTCCCCGGTGCTGCAAAGCATGAAGACCGTAGTAAGTATTCAAAGAAGCTTTCTCCGTTCCATAAATACCCATGACACCACAAAAACATTTCGGTTTGTCCGATTGTATTATCATCAGGTTCTTAACCTACTTTATTGAAAAGAAGTGCAAATTTAAGCAATTATTCTAAACTTTATCAGTAAAAATAGAATGATACAGAAAAATAAAAAAGGTACTATTTAAAGTACCCACAACACTTTATACTATGTAGAGTTAGAAGTCATACTGCAGGTCTGAATTACAAAGTTTGATTGAAGTCATTAATAAAAAAAAGCAGCCGATTAAAGCTGCTTTTGGTCGGAACGGCGGGATTTGAACCCGCGACCACCTGAACCCCATTCAGGTACGCTACCGGGCTGCGCCACGTTCCGGAATTTTTATAATTTCTGAAGTACAAGTTCTAAAATACTTTTTATATCTTCAAGGTCTTTTTTCAAAGATGGCTTCTCTTTTTTAGCTTCTGTATAGTCCTCATTAATATTTTTATCAATCGTATCTTTCTCATTCACAAATGATCCCTGATCCGGGGAATAATCTTCCAGAATTTTCTTTGCACCTTCAATTGTGTATTTCTTCTCTCTTAGTAATGTCTTAATGCGTAATATAAGTTGAATATCTTTATTTGTATAGATCCTGTTACCTGCTCTATTCTTTTGTGGTTTTAACTGATCAAATTCAGTTTCCCAGTATCTTAGAACGTATTGTTCAATTTCAGTTATCTTACTCACTTCACTGATTGAGTAATATAATTTCTTTATAGCAAGGTTTTTCATCTTATTTACTTCCTCGGTTTAAAGAAAAATAAATAATTGGATTTTTAGACGCAAGATCAGAGCAATTAAATAATTATTAACTTTAGAAGAACCTTATAATTTGTTCTCTTTTATAATGATATCTATAAGTTCATTAATGTCATTCAATTCATAATCAGCATTATGAGATTTAGTATCAAAAGTGTCTCCATATTTAGCAAACGCAGTTTTCATTCCAACGTTTTCAGCACCTATAATATCTCGTTCCACCCAATCACCTACCATAATAGCTTCTTCAGGATTAACTCCAAGAATTTCCAATATCTTAAGAAAAGGCGCTGAATGTGGCTTTCTTTGGCCTGTATCTTCAAAAGTTACAACTGCATCAACAATATGATGAAAATTCAGATAAGCAAGTCTTAACCATGCTTCTTTTACTGGAGCGTCAGAAACTATCCCCATTTTAATTCCCATCTTAAGGAGCTTATTTAATGTTGAATATACATGAGGATATGGAATCAAGGCTGCTTCTCGGGCTCTTCTATAAGCTACTATTCCTGCTGATAAAATTTTGTAATCAACTTTTTTTAATACACGCTGCAAAAATGCATCGAATACCTGCTGGTATTCAATTCCCTGCTCCTTATAAATTTCATCAATCACTTTATTGGATTCTTCTACGGATAATTCAAGCCCGGCATCCATCATTGCAGGTATTGCTTCTTCAATTGCTCTTCTCTTCATTTTCATAAAATCAACAAGTGTATTATCTAAATCAAAAATTACAGCGCGAATCAAATTTCACCCTCCTTTTTTTTAACTATATTTTTTAAAAGGAACACAGCAGCAATATAACTCATCTCTTTAAACCCACTAATATAACCATTACAAACTGAAGCAGTTAACAAATTCCTCCTGTATTCTTCTCTAGCAGCAAGATTTGATAAATGCACTTCTATTTTAGGAATAACTAATTCTTGGAGTGCATCCTTAATAGCGATTGATGTATGTGCATATCCCCCTGGATTTATAATTAACCCATCTGTTAGTTTTTGGAGCAACTGAATTTTATTAATTATTTCTCCTTCGACATTACTCTGGAAAAATTCAAATTCTATTTCCGGAAACTCTGATAAAAGGTTTTCATTTATCTGGTTAAGTGTCAATTCACCGTAAAAATGAATATCACGTTTACCTAATAAATTTAAATTGGGACCATTGATTACACAAAGTTTCACTTTAACTCCGACATTTCATCAATAATTTCACGCATTCTGGGATTTAAATAAATACGATCAATTCCAAGTTCTTTCAATGCTGCCGAAAGTATCATCACTTTTCGTTGCATATTCATCATTTTATTTATTACAATAACTTTGTTTTCCTTCAAGAGACAATAACCACCTTTAAAATCTCCTTTTTCAAATCTAACTTCTGCGCCAAGTTGTAAAGCAAGAGATTTCAAATCCTGAATTATTTCTTCGAATTCTTTTTCTTTAATTTTCATTCTTAATACTATTCCGGGTCATTGGCTGAAATATTGCGAGAAATATTACTGAACAATAACACAATAATTCTATTAGAGGAAAACTACTTAAATCTTTGAGTCGTTCTGCAATCAGGGTCAGCACCTCACCACTCGTGAATATTCCGGAATTGACCATATTAAATATCTTATAATCTATAGTCATAAGATAAATTTCGAATGGTGCGGTTATAAATACTAATATAGTAATTATAAAAAGCCAGCCATTTTGCTTCAGTTTTAATTTAGTTGTAACTAAAAAAAGAATAATTGATATAATAAAGATTACATATAATACAAAAGTAGTGATAACAGAAGGGTTTAGAACTAATAAAATGGCTTTTATGTTCTGATCGTTAATAAATGGTCTGTACGATGTCATTGTCTCATTAAAGAGCTGATAGGTTAAAAACATTCTCAGTAAATAACTGCCAATCCAGAATATACAGGATAATGCAGAAACTATTAAAAATAATCCCGATATTTTATTTGTTTTATTCATTAAATTCTGTAATAGTAAGAGATTAAAAATAATAAATTTTATTGAATAATGATTATAGCTTCTATTGATATAGGATCAAATACTATATTACTTTTAATTGCCAGGGTAGACTTAAAATCGGGTGAGATAATGCCTCTGAGAGACGAACAAAGGATTCCACGAATTGCAAAAGGATTAACTCCAGGTGGAAAAATAAGTGAAAACTCGATTACACAAATGTTAGAAATTCTGAGTGATTATTTTGAACTGATCAATAAATTTAAGTGTGAAAAAGTTTTAGTATCCGGAACAAGCGCCTTCAGATTAGCTTCAAACAGCATTGAAATTATTTTGACAATTAAAACAAAATTTAATGTTAACCTAAATATCCTGACTGGAAAGGAAGAAGCCGAATATGCATTTTGGGGGACAAAAGAGTATGGCATATTTAACGAGAATCGTCTTGTAATTGATATCGGAGGTGGAAGCACCGAAATTATTTATGGAAGTCAGAACAAAATTATTTACAAAAAGAGTTTTAGTATTGGAGTAGTATCTTTATCTGAAAGATATTTAGATTATAAACTGCCAGGGAAAGAAAAAGTAGCTGAAATAAGAGAAATGTTAAATCAGAAATTTGCTCTGCTCCCAATTTCTAAACTTGCTCCTGTAAAAACTGTCGCAATTGCAGGGACACCGGTTACTCTAGCATGTATACAAAAGGAATTACAATTTTATAAAGAAGGTGATGTTGAAGGATCGATATTAACCGTTGCGGAGATTAAGAATTTATGTGATTATTTTACAAAGTATTCGCCCGGGGAATTATTAAATTTATATCCTAATATCTTACAGAACAGAGAAGATTTAATATTAAGTGGAAGTTTAATCTTATTATATATAAGTGAGTTATTCAGTATAGATAAAGTTATAGTTAGCACTAAAGGTATCAGATTTGGTGCAATTATAAAGTATATACTAACAAATTATAAATGACGATTTTGAATATACGTATTGGATGGTGCTTTTTTATTATCAAGGCCAGGATAGTTTAATGTATAGTGCAATCCCCTGCTCTCTTTTCTCATGCTGGCAGATTTAATGATAATATGGGAGCAAGCTATAATATTTCTAAGTTCCAGAATTTCTTCAAATATTTTAGTCTTTTTATAAAAAGTTTCGGTCTCTTCAAATAAAGTGTGAATCCTCTTCTTTGCTCTTTCCAACCGTAAATCAGATCTAACAATTCCTACATAATTCCACATTATCTCCTTAACCTCTTTCGATGAATGTGTGATAAGAATTTTTTCATCAGTAGTTAAAGTACCTGAATCATCCCAGCCGGGGATATCGGGAATGACTTGGTTATAATTTGAAATGAATTCCTTTAAATCTTCTGCTGCACGATAAGCATACACTACGGCTTCCAATAAAGAATTGCTTGCAAGCCGGTTTGCACCATGTAAACCGGTCATTGAAACCTCACCGCAGGCATATAAACCTTGTAAAGAAGTTCTGGAATATTCGTCCACAACTATTCCTCCGCAAGCATAATGTGCTGCTGGAACAACGGGAATAAATTCTCTCGTAATGTCTATTCCAAACTTTAAACAGGTTTCATAGATATGTGGGAAATGTTCAATTATCTCCTCTCTCTTTTTCATTGTAATATCCAGGTAAACAAAATCAGATCCGCTTTTCTTTAGTTCATTATCTATAGCGCGAGCAACAATATCTCTTGGTGCTAGTTCTAACCTTGAATCATAATTTTCCATAAATGTTTCACCGTTCACCAGTCTTAATTTACCTCCAAATCCTCGTACAGCTTCCGAGATTAAAAATGAAGGTGTATTATTATCTTTTTGAGAGTCTTGCTTAAAAAGTGATGTGGGATGGAACTGTACAAATTCCATATTTCCCATATTTGCACCAGCTCTATACGCCATTGCAAAACCATCACCGGTTGCTATATGTGGATTGGTAGTATGCAGATATACCTGTCCCAAACCGCCTGTTGCAATAACAGTAGCTTTAGAAGATACTTTAAAAACCCTGTTTGTTTCACAATCAAGGATGTAAGCTCCCCAACAATTTCGGTTGCTTAATGTTTTATTTTTTAACTGCATCACATTATGTTCAGTAATAAGATCTATTGCAACTGCATTTTCCAGAATCCGGATGTTGCTCTTCTCATTTACTGCATCTATTAATGCACGTTCAATTTCTTTACCCGTGAGATCTTTAGCATGAAGAATTCTGGCTATTGAATGTCCACCTTCTTTTGCAAGATCAAACTTTCCATGCTTCTTAGTGAATTTTGTTCCTATGTCAACCAGATCATAAATTCTATCCGGACCTTCAGTAACAGTAATTTCAACCACCTTCTTATCGCAAAGTCCGGCTCCTGCAATTAACGTATCTTCTATATGCTTCTCAAAGGAATCGTGAATATCCATTACGCTTGCAATTCCGCCCTGTGCATAGTTTGTGTTTGATTCTGATTTATTTTTTTTTGTCGCGATTATTACGTCGGCATATTCCGATATTTTCAAAGCAGCGAAGAGACCTGCAATTCCACTACCGATTATTAGGACATCAGTTTGCATATTATTTTTTCTTTAAAACTTCGTGAAAATTATATAAAAAGAAATCTATATCAGTTTTTGTAATAATTAACGGGGGCAATAAACGAAGCACATTATTATTGGTACAATTTGTCAATACGTTACGTTCTCTCATTTTTTCAACTACATCATTTCCCGGATATTTCAGTTCAATTCCCTGCATAAAACCATTCCCGCGTATTTCTTTTATATCTTCCGGAAACATTTGTTTTAATTCATCGAGCTGATTGGATAAATATCTCCCGAGATCATTAATCTGATTTATAAGACCATTTTCAAATACTTCTTCGAGAACCACTTTTCCCGCCGCACAGCAAACAGGATTTCCGCCAAAAGTTGTCCCATGTGTTCCTGTAGTAAATACATTTTCAAATTTGGAAGTTACTAATAATGCCCCTAATGGTAGTCCTCCACCAATTGCCTTTGCAGTTACAACAATATCAGGTTCAAAATTATAATGATTGAAAGCAAAAGGTTTCCCGGTCCTTCCAATGCCGCTCTGTATTTCATCAGAAACTATGGCAAATCCGAATTCATCTTTAAGTTTGATTAATTCATCTGCAAATTCTTCAGAGACAACATTAATTCCTCCCTCACCCTGGATAAACTCTATAAAGACTGCAGCTGTATTTTTTTGTACTTTACGTTTAAGGTCTTCAATATCATTAAAAATAATATGATCAATTCCGGGTAAAAGCGGTTCAAATCCCCTTGTATATTTTTCTTTGCCTGTTAGAGTTACAGATCCATAAGTACGACCATGAAATGATCCGGTTAATGAAAATATTTTTTTTTCAGGTCCGTAAAGTTTTCTTAATAATTTAATCGTTCCTTCGACTGATTCCGTTCCGCTGTTGGTTAAAAATGCCTTACTCATTCCTGAATATTTAAGCAGTAGTTCAGTAAATTCTATCTGAATTTCGGTTATATAATTGTTTGATAGATGAGCAAATTTCTGTATCTGTTCACAAACTGCCTGAACTATTTTTGGATGAGCGTATCCGAGTGCATTAACAGCAAGCCCTGAAAAGAAATCTAGATATTTTTTCCCTGATTTATCAAATAAATGAACACCACTTCCATGAGATATTTCAATTGGAAGACGGTTATAAGTTTGTATGAATAATTCTTTTTCAGATTCCAGTAATGTACGTTCCATAATAATCTTCTTTTAAATGAAAAGAATTTTTGAAAGCAATAAATAAAAACCAAATAAATACAGATGAAATACTAAACCTAGGATCATCGAATATATCAAATTCCTGGATATTGAATACACTCCGATTATAGATAAAAAAATACTCCAAAGTACTATCAATATTTCGAATCCTAATAAAGTATATGCAATAGTTGGTTTTAAAATGAATGGAGACGGGTTATTTGAGAAAAGATATCCGCCAAATATTATTAATTCTATAGGAAATAATATAATTAAAGCGAAGGGATAGGAAATAATTGAATAGACCAAGACTGCATTATTATCTCTTATTCTGGTTTTCAGTCCTGCAGATTTATTAATAAAATATAAAATTAAAGTGAAAATCCAGATAATGAAAACAGACGCTGCTACCGAAATCAATAATACCGGAATTATACCAAATCTTAAGGCAGCATACCCTGAATAAAAGATAGAGATAAATCTTGCATCAATAAAAACTTTAAATGAAAACAGGATTAATATTAAAACTAAAAAATTTTTATGCTCCGATTGAATTATTCTTTTAAATGCTTTTATGGGGCTCTCGATAAGCAATCCTGTAATCTGCCACAAATCAAGGTTGAATATTCTATCCCTTAGATATGTTTTACAATTCAGACAAGTTAATTTATAAAATGGATTTTCAGTACCGCAGTTTGGACATTGGATATTATTTTGCATGCTAAAAATTCACTCTCATATTTAACGCCGGTGTTCCGGTATATGGATTTTCCGATACATCAAAATCAAAAAGATTTGCATCAACATATGCATCAATGAGATTAGCAAGATAAGTTATAACCATATAAATTGTAAATAAATCTCTCTGGTCACGGTAAAAAGTCCGGTTTTGCCTGTCAAACTCAATCCCGGTTTGCACATATCTTTCGCGATAATAAGTATATAAATCGTTATTCTGTTTCCATTCGTATCCAAACCAGAATCCAAGTCCCCATATAACAGGAATTTTAAGATAAGATTCATTATAAAACTGTCCCCAGCCGGGAATAATTGCACTTCTGAGTACTGCACCCCAGGGTGATTTAGACATAACAAATGTGGAATCAGTTTGATCAGGAGGTTCATTAATAGATTTTTGCTGGGAATACCCGGCAAATGAAATAAGAATAAGGAGAGTAAAAATTTTAGCTGTATGATTTATCGATAACTTCAAATAATTCAAACAACCTTTCGAGTTCATCGTTAGAATAGAATTCAATAGTTATTTCACCCGAGCCGTCCTGTTTTTGCCTGCACAATACTTTTGTTCCAAAAAGTTTTCTTAACCTGTCTTCAACTTCGTTTAGATTTGCCGAATGCGAAATAAGGTGGATAGTTTTCTTCGTCTTTTCTGAACGGCTGTCACCGGTTAAATATTTTTTCACAAGCTGTTCAACTTTTCGTACGGACAAATTACTGCTTTTTATTTTTCCCAGCATTTCAAGTTGAAGCGATTCTGTGGGGAGATTTATTAACGCACGCGCATGTCCTGAAGTTATGTCTTCTTTAATAAGTGCATCCTTAATATCCTGCGGCAGTTTTAAAAGTCTGATTGAATTTGCAATAGTAGATCTGTCTTTCCCGACTTTATCGGCAATTTCTTCCTGGGTCAGGGCACACTCTTCCATTAATCTTTTATACGCCAGTCCTATTTCCAAAGGATTTAACTTTTCCCTCTGAATATTCTCAATCAATGCCATTGCCAGCATTGTCTCTTCTTTATCAACCTGAATAATATATGCGGGTATTTCCCGGTAACCTATACCGATACAGGCTTTTAATCGTCTTTCCCCTGAAACTAATTGATATTGACCGCCTGTCATTCTGCGCACTGTAATTGGCTGAATGAGTCCGTTGGATAAAATTGATTTCTTTAACTCTTCAAGCGCTTCAGGTTCGAATGTCATTCTAGGCTGGTATGGGTTCGGACTAATCACATCAACAGGAATTTTCGCTAATATATCGTTTTCACTACCGTCATCTTTTTTAACATTTGTATAATCGGGAGCTTCTTCCTTCTTTAATGGAAGATTCTGTGGTTTAATCAGAGCTTCCAACCCTCTTCCTAATCCTGGTTTAAGTTTTGACATATGCTGTTCTGAAATTTTAGTTGCCTGAATTTCTTTTAATTAGTTCGGCTGCAAGCGCCATATAATTTTTTGATCCGGATGAAATTGCATCGTACAGAATAACCGGTTTTCCATAACTCGGTGCTTCAGAGATCCTTACATTCCTGTGTATTATTGTTTCAAAGACTTTATCACCAAAATACTTTTTAACTTCCTCAGCTACCTGGTGGGATAATCTTAATCTTGTATCGAACATAGTAAGCAACACACCTTCAATAGTCAAGTCTTTATTAAAATGCTGTTTAACAATATTTATAGTATTAAGTAACTGTCCCAGTCCTTCAAGAGCAAAATACTCACATTGAACGGGAATTAAAACTGAATCCGCAGAAGTTAATGCATTTAAGGTTAATAGTCCTAATGATGGCGGACAATCAATAATAATATAATCGTACTCATTTAAAACCGATTTCATCGCACCCTTTAATAATCTTTCTCTTTCCTCCATATCAACCAATTCAATTTCCGCTCCAACAAGGTTAATATTTGAAGGAAGCAAATCCAAAAAAGGCATATACGTATTTATAACCACTTCAGAAATCAATTTGGTACCTATCAATACTTCATAAACCGAAGGCGACTGATTAGTAACACTTAAGCCAGATGAAGAATTAGCCTGGGGATCAATATCAATTAGAAGAGTGCGTTTTTCTGCAGCCGCCAGAAGTGAGGATAGATTTATTGCAGTTGTGGTTTTCCCGACACCACCCTTCTGGTTAGCTATAGCTATTACTTTTGTCATTCAATATTTAACACGAATACCATAAAATTTAATTTAATTAAAAGTTTAATCTAAAATAGCTTTACGTGGTAATTTTTCCAAATAAACTTTATAACTGAATTTCTTCACCGTATTCCAATACTCTTGATTTTATTCCGATTGCTTCAACCTTCTGTTTAAATTCATTTGGATCAGCTTTGATTACGGGGAAAGTATTATAGTGCATTGGTATTGCTGTTTTAGGTTTTACTAATTCTGCAGCTCTTACTGCATCTGTTATGTTCATCGTAAAATTATCACCAATCGGAAGAAGCATGTAATCTATAGGTCCGTTCATTTCGCTGATTAATTTCATATCAAAAAACAAACCCGTATCTCCAGTGTGATAAAGAGTCTTTCCATCAGCTTTAAGAATAATCCCGGCAGGTTCACCCGCATAATTTCCTTCGGGAGTTTGAGAACCGTGATGAGCAATAGTAAATTTAACTCTGCCGAAATCGAAATCGTGACCACCGCCGATATGCATATTATGAGTTTGGAATCCTTTTGACAGCAAATAGTTTCCAAGCTCATTTACGCAAATAAAAGTTACTTTGCTTTTTCCTGCAATTTTAACTGCATCTCCTATATGATCACCATGGGCGTGAGAAAGTATTATATAATCTGCTTCAACATCTTTTGATTTCACAGGAGAAGTGGGGTTGTCATCAAGGAATGGATCAATAAGTATTTTTGTTCCCGAATCGGTCGTTACCTGGAATGCTGAGTGCGAAAAATATTTTAGTTTCATAATAGTCTCCTTATTGTTGTCATTTTAAAAGTTCCTGAAAATTCTTTACTGCTTTGCTGTGAATAAACTTCATTAGTTCCAATTTCAGATTTGAATGATATTCCGTTCGCATCTTATAAACTTTTTGAAAAACGCTTTTGCTTATGTGAGCCTTTTCATCATTTTTTAATCTTTCCATATTTTCCTGCATCACGTCAAAATCCCTCACAGTACCTGAATAGTCCTGCAATGATTCAACTCTTTTGTATAATATCATAAATTTTTTCTTATCAATGCATGATATAAATAACTCCATCGAATATCTCAGTCTTCTTAATGAAATTCTAATTTTATGCAAAGCTTCAATGGAATCAGATTCGAAATAGTTCTTAATATCATTGTTAACCTGCGAAAGACGGTTCTCTAACACAATATTTGCCGCCATCTTAAATTCAAGATTGCCGGAAAGATTTTCTATTTGCCAGTTTTTTTTATTCATAATTTCATTTACGTGAAAAGGACACGAATAAAACCCTTAATTGTTTTAAAAGAATTCATTTTACTCTTTTCGTTGTCATAAATGGTCGGTATTTCTACAAAGCCTATCCGGTATCTTTTTCGTGATGCTTTAATTAATATTTCAGTTTCAGCTTCGTATCCTTTAGCAGAAGGAAGTATATCGTGCAGTATTTCTGTTTTGTACGCTCGAAAACCACATTGACTATCGGAAATGAGTTGTCTGAGTTTAAAACTCAAAAGAAATGATGTTATTTTATTGCTAACTATTCTATGAACCGGCATCCCTTTCAGATTATTCAGCCTGTTTCCAATTGCTATTTCATTTTTCTCGAGCGCATCTACAAGAGAAGGAATGGATTCAGGTGGGTGCTGTAAATCCGCATCAAGAGTAATTGTTACGTCAGATCTCAATTCTATACTTTTTCTTAATCCCCTATTAATGGCAAAACCCTTACCCTCATTTTTCTTACTGGAAATTAAAACAACCTTTTCGTTTATGGTTATATCCTTCAGGAAATTGTCAGTTGATCCGTCATTAACAGCTATTATAATATCAACAAATGGTAAAGTTCGATTAATAAGTTGTGGGAGAGTCTTCTCTTCATTGTAAAACGGAATTACTGCAGCAATTTTAAGTTTTTTTAGAATAGTGTTCAAGAATTCCTCTCCATCCTTTTGTCGCAGGAGATTTAAAGGCTTTTGCCAAACGCTTTTTTAGTGCATCTTTGGATAATCCTCTGACAAGCTGACCGTCTTCTGCAATTGAAATTCCACCAGTTTCTTCTGAAACAATTACACTGATAACATCTGCCTGTTCAGTAATTCCTAATCCTGCTCTATGTCTCATACCAAGAGATTCGCCATTAACCTGAGTGGTGGTTGAAAGCGGTAAAGTACATCTTACGGCCTCTATCCCATTGTTATTTACTATTACTGCACCGTCATGCAAGGGCGATCTTGGGAAAAAGATTGATCTTAGTAAAGCACTGCTGAGTTTTGCATTAATTATTTCACCAGTTTCAGCGTATCCCCTTATACCGGTGGATTTTATAATTACAATTAAAGCACCATGCTGATGCTGTGAAAGTTCGAATGCGGCATCTGCAATTATTTCAGCTGCTTCCGGGGACTCCGATTTAACGAACATTTTGAAGAAAGGGTTTCTAGCAACGATCACTAATAATCGCCTTATTTCAGGTTGAAATAGAATTAGGAACGCAATCACCCAGATATCTGTGATTAACTTTAACAACCAGCTTAAAGCCCTGAAATTTGCTGCCTGGGAAGCAAACGATAACAGAAGCACTATCATCAGACCCATAAATATCTGAGCGGCAATCGTTCCTTTTAATAACGTATACAGTTTATATATTATAAATGAAACAATAGCTATATCTATTACATCAGCAAATGTTACAGTTAAAAAACCTATTTTAAAAATATCGAACATTTAATCTCAACTAAGATTGTTTAATATTCTGCATGTCTGAATTCCAAGATTAACATTATGAGTACGTATGAATGTGGCTCCGTTCTTTATAGCTAAGGCATTAATAATTGCAGAAGCTGCATCTCTGTCATCAGTTAAATCACCTACAATTTTATGTATCAAAGATTTTCTTGAAACGCCGATCATCATTGGAAAATTTAGAGATTGAAATCTATTTAATTTTTTTATTAAGCTTAAATTGTCTTCAAATGTTTTCCCAAAGCCAATGCCCGGATCAATAATAATTTTATCTATTCCATGTTTTTTTGCTGCTTCTGTCTGCTTTTGCAGAAAAGAATAAACATCTTCAATTAAATCCTGATATACAGGATTCTGCTGCATTGTAGATGGTTCACCGAGAATATGCATAACTATAAATGCAGCGTTATGATCGCTTACAATTTTTAATAAATCAGGACTAAAAGTACCGCCGCTGATATCATTAATTATTTGTACTCCTCGTTTTAATGCTTCTTCAGCTACCCTGCTTTTTGTTGTATCAACTGAAATAATGGCTGAAGGTTTCCTGCTTAATATACCTTCTATTACGGGTATAATCCTGTTAATTTCTTCAAATGCAGAAATACTTTCTGCTCCCGGTCTTGTAGATTCTCCCCCGATATCAATAATATCAGCGCCGGTGTCCAGCATTTCAATACCATGTTTTATAGCATCATCCCTTTTAAAATAAAGCCCGCCATCAGAAAAGGAATCCGGAGTAACATTTAATATTCCCATCACATATGAATGTGAGAAGAAAAATTCTTTGCTGCCAATGATATAAGCATTATTTCGGATTTGATCATCTTTGGGAGAAACTTTCATTTTATCTTTGTGTACTGAACGCATTTAGGATTAGCAGTTTTTAAATTAGACTTGGAATTTCTTCGAAAATTGATTTCTAAATATAAACTCTCTTTAAGTCTTTACAAAGATCATTCACTTTAAAATAAAAAAGGTGACACAAAGGTCACCATATTTCTTAATAAAAGTAAACTTACCGAACAAGATTTTTTAGCTGAGTTGTTGCTGCTGTAATATTATCCGATTTAAATATTGCGGACCCTGAGACAAAAACATCTACCCCAACTTTTAAAGCAGAGAGAATTGTATCAGAATCAATTCCACCATCAATTTCAATTTTAAAATCTGATTTATATTTCTCCCTCAACAGAACAGCTTCTCTGATTTTCCTCAAAGAATTTGGAATAAATGATTGTCCTCCAAATCCGGGATTAACAGACATTATTAAAAGAATATCGATGTACTCTGCAATATCTTCAAGTGTGGAAACAGGAGTAGCCGGGTTTATTACAACTCCCGCTTTCATTCCTAATTCTTTTATTTTATTTATGGTTCTGTTTAAATGTATAACCTCCTCCTGATGCACGAGAAGGTGATCAGCTCCGGCCTTCTTAAAATCTTCCAGGTAATTATCCGGGTTTTCAATCATTAAATGAACATCAACAGGAAGCTTTGTTACTTTTCTTACTGCTTTTACCAATACAGGGCCGAAAGTAATATTGGGGACAAAATGACCATCCATTATATCACAATGAATCCAGTCCGCTCCGCCCATTTCAACAAGTCTGATTTGTTGGGCAAGCTGTGAAAGATCCGCTGATAAAATTGATGGGGCAATCAGGGCCATTTATTCTTCCTTAATTTGATTTTCATTTGCAGATTTGGTTACAAAAAGATCAATGGCATCACCGGGATTAACTTTATTTCCCTTACTTGGATACTGATCGAGGATAGTATTAGGCAGCAATGAAAATGAAGGTTGATAATTTATTTTTCCGACTTTCAGAGAACTGTCTGCAAGAACTTTTTCCGCTTCTGATAAAGATTTCCCGATCAGATCCGGAACTTCTATACTACCTTGCTGCACCTGTCCTAAACTAACAGTAATGTTAACCATCGCTCCTTTTTTAAGAGGAGTTCCTTCGGCATACTGCTGATCGTAAATCATATCCTTGGGGTAGGTAGATGCCTCCTGATCAATATCTCCAAGCTTCAAACCAAGTCTCTCCAGTGAAAATTTTGCATCCCTAATAGATTTTCCTGTTAACTGCGGAACGTGAACAATAGGGTCACCGCCGCTTACAAACAGATAAACTCTTCTTCCCTCTTTTACTGTTTCACCTGCTCTTGGTCTTTGAAATATGATTGAACCTGCCGGAAACTTCTCATCATAAGTAGTATCTCCGATTATACCTTCAAGATCCATTTTATCTAGAATTTTAAGAGCTTCTGTTTCATTTTTTCCAACAACGTCAGGAACTTTTTCTTTAGGAGAACTTACATACCATGGAAGAATAACATTATCTAACAGCAAAACTATTGCAAATAATGCGAAGAGTGTCCAGAGTATTTTTCTAACGAAAGGTTTTTGAAGAAATTTTTTCATCAAATCAAATATATCAAATGAGTCTATTTCAAACAACTAACTTACAGTTTGTAAATAAATTCTGTTTAAAGAATCCCTTTTTTTAACTATGATTAAAAATAAAAATGATATATATTAGCCCGTTATAATCTATCAATAGAAAAACACTGAAGTTATTGGTAAATACACTTACCATTAATTTTATTCTGCTATTTCATTAATTACACTTACGAGGTACTAATGTTTAAACAGCACCCCAAAGGTTTATACGTACTTTTCTTTACAGAGATGTGGGAAAGATTCAGCTATTATGGTATGAGAGCTATTCTTTCTCTTTACATGATCAATGCTCTGATGTACGATAAAGCTTTTACTTCTTCAATTTACGGATATTATACCGGACTGGTTTACTTAACTCCCCTGATCGGTGGATATGTTGCTGACAGGTACTGGGGGAACAGACGCTCTATAATCTGGGGTGGTTTTGTAATGGCATTAGGTCAGTTTGCACTTTCATTCAGTGGTTTTTTATATCACCCGCCGGTCGATCCAAGTATTACCTATTCGGCGCTGGTTTTTAATCCGCAACAAATAATTTTCGTTATAGGTTTAACTTTATTAATAATAGGCAATGGCTTTTTTAAGCCCAATATTTCGACAATGGTGGGTCAGCTTTATCCGGCAGATTCGGTCAGGATGAGAGATTCAGCATTCACTATTTTTTATATGGGAATAAATCTTGGCGCGTTATTTTCCCCAATTGTTGCAGGAGGTTTAGGTGATACAGGAAATCCTGCTGATTTTAAATGGGGATTTTTATCTGCGGGCATTGGAATGTTAATCGGACTGGTTACTTTTTACTGGGGTAAAAATAAATATCTGGTAACTCCTGAAGGAGAACAGGTAGGATTGCCTCCCGCAAAGAAAACTAAAGAAGAGAAAAAAGCCGAGACACCCGATTTCACTCCCGGTCAGATTGGATTTGCAATCGCTTTGTTCATAGCTCTTTTTGTTATCATTCTTTTCGGATTTAATGCTGATATAATCAGTGCATTTATTTATTCTTCAATGATAGCAGTTCCCACTTTAATTATTATTGATAAATCGCTGACAAAAAAAGAGAAACAACGAATTGCTGTAATATATATTCTCTCATTCTTTGTAATATTCTTTTGGTCAGCTTTTGAACAAGCTGGTGTTTCCCTGACATTTTTTGCAGAAGAACAAACAAACCGGGTAATAACCTGGCTTAATGATTTTGTTATCCCCGCCAGTTTCTTCCAATCTATAAACCCGCTGGCAATAATGATTTTTGCTCCTCTATTTGCTGCGGTATGGACAAAACTTGGTGACAGAGGTAAAGAACCTTCATCTCCATTAAAAATGGCCATCGGGCTAATGCTATTGGCATTGGGTTTCATATTGCTGGTAATCGGAGCAAGAATAGCAGATACAGGTGTGAAAGTTAGTCCATTGTGGCTGGTTGGCGCTTATACTCTTCATACTTTTGGTGAGTTGAGTTTATCCCCTATTGGTCTATCAATGGTGACCAAATTATCACCAATTAAATTTTCGTCTTTGCTTATGGGTGTATGGTTTCTGGCAAACGCAGCTGCGAATCTTCTTGCCGGAAAATTAAGTACACTTTATCCTGAGGCGGGACATACCACTTACTTATTCGGTTTTGCTATAAATAACCTTGCAGATTTCTTTATGATATTTGTAATTATGGGTGCTGTTGCATCGATAATATTGTTCCTGATATACAAATTTCTTTTAAAACTGATGCATGGCGTAACCTGATAAATTAATTTTGTTTCATTAAATAATCCCCCGTTTTCTATTTTGATTGCGGGGGATTATTTTTATAAAGTATATGTATAAAAATTATTTCATACTGAACAGAATTGTACTTGAATTAAACTCATTATTAAACCGAAGTACAATTGTGGAAGTATTCTCACAGGAAAAAGATAAACTGATTTTAAAATGCGTAAATGAAAAACAATCATTCCTGGAAATATCCGTTAATCCCGGAGAACCTTATTTAACTCTAAAGAATGAATATCATCGTGCAAAGAAAAATAGTGTTGACGTCTTTGAAGATTTTTTGCCACTGGAGATAAAAAACTTCGAAATCTCGGATCATGATCGATTAGTCAGAATAAATTGTGCTGAGATAAATATTTATTTTGCAATAAGAGGAAAACACACTAATATTTATGTGGATGACAGGAACGGATTAATTACTTCATTCAAGAATGAGGATGAGACCTATTTAAATGAATTTAAAGAAGAAATCACCGCACACAATTTTATTTCAGGAAAAAACAAGATTAAATTTGATCCTCCCGATCTTGAATTTGACGAATACAGGAGAAGATATCCATTTATTGGGAAAGAGATTATTGCAGAAGCAAAATATCGTTTCTCTGACAAAAGTAAAAAGAATCCTTCTGAGTATATAACGGAAATAACGGATGAAATATTAACGGCAGAACCTGCAGTATTTATAACAGAACGTTCAAATGATTTGTCCCTGGCAGTTAATTCGTTCCATATATTTCCCTACAATGACTTTAAAAAATTCAAATCCTTAACAGATGCTCTTAATTATTTCATCGGCAAAAAGTTTTATCTTGACGCATACTCAAGCAAGAGAAAGATAACCGAAAAATATATTGAAAGGGAACTTTCAAAGTTAGCGTCAAAGTTGAATGATCTTACGGAAAGAATTGAAAGAGGCAGTAAAGAAGATGAGTATAAAAAGATCGGAAATTTGTTACTGATAAACATGTTGATTATTTCACACAAAAGTACTTTTGTAGAGATAGAAGATATTTATGATAATTCCAAAATCATAAAAGTAAAACTTGATCCGAAATTAACACCTCAACAGAATGCGGATTTTTATTTTAAGAAAGCCGGAAATGAAAAAATTGCGTTCAAAAAATCCAATGAGCTGTTTAAGAATATTTCAATAAATTATAATAAGCTTCTGAATATCAAAAAAGAATTTGAAAAAACTGAAGACCTTGAAGGACTGAGTAAGATAATGAAAGAACTTAAAATAAAATCAGAAGAAAAAAAGAATCCCGCAGATGATCTAAAATTAAAATTCAAACATTATATTATTGAAAACATGTATGATGTATTTGTAGGAAAAGATAGTTCAAATAATGACCTTCTTACAATGAAACTTGCCAAACAAAATGATTATTGGTTTCACGCCCGAAGCGTTCCGGGATCTCATGTTGTATTGAAAGTTAAAAGCTCAAAAGAACCGGTTCCCAAAAATGTTCTGAAAAAAGCCGCGTCCATTGCAGCTTTTCATAGTAAAGCCAAAACAAGCGGACTTGCTCCCGTTTCTTTCACATTAAAAAAATATGTGACAAAAAAGAAAGGAATGGAACCGGGAAAAGTTGCACTGTTAAAGGAGGATGTTCTTCTGGTAAAACCTGAAATACCGCAGGGCTGTGAATATATTTCTAATGATTAACTAGAGAATTTAATATCTCTTTATAAATATTTTTACCCAGTTCTATAGTTTTATCTGGGGGTAGGAATCTTGGATTATGTAAACCGAATTTTTCTCCTTCTGACGTACCAAGCCAGAACATAAATGATGGAAATTTCTGAGAGAAAAATCCGAAATCTTCTCCGGTCATTTTATAACCGCAATCAATAAAATCAAAAGTTTTTTTTAACAGCAATTCCATTTTGTAATATAGATGCTCATCGACCTGCACTTCAGGATAATGAGCACCATATTTAATATTAAAATTAACACCTGTAATTGACTTCGTCTCTTCAAGTATCTTTTTTAATGAATCGGTAAAGTTCAAAACTTTGTCTTTGCTTAATCCTCTGATCGAACCTTCAAGTTTTGCATTCCCTGGTGCGATATTCCGTACAAACCCTGATTCAATTTTGCCGATTCCAAAAATAAAAGGTTCAGTTATATTTTCCGGCAATTTATCAACTGCATCCAGGAATAACCGCAGAGCATTAAATGCGTTCTTACCTTCCAGCGGAAAAGCAACATGGGAACTTTCGCCAATAAATTCAATATCAATTTCAAGTGCCGATGCAAACAATACACCGGGTGTTGATGCTATTGTCCCGAATTTATATTCATCTGTAACGTGCAGAGCAAATGCATTTTTTATTTTATAATTATCGAATATTCCAGTATCATAGAATTTCATTGCCCCCCCTCCACTCTCTTCTGCCGGCTGAAAAAGAAACAACAAATTCTGGTCAGGTTTTTTTATTAATATTTCTTCAATAAATGAATAGAGTATGGAAGTGTGAACATCGTGCCCGCATGCATGCATAAAATTATTTGATGATTTATATTCAATCTCGTTTTGTTCTTTTATAGGTAGTGCATCGATATCAGCACGGAACAGGCAATGCGGTTTATCATTTACCGTATACTCAAATAAAACCCCGGTTCTGCATGGTCTGTGAATCTTCAATAAATCAGACCCCGGTAAGGAATTGACTGCATCAACAATAAGTTCAGTAGTTTTGATTTCTTCAAAAGCTATCTCAGGATTTTTATGAAGTAGATGTCGAAGTTCAATAGGAGTTATTTTATTCATCAAAACTATTTTTTATGATTTAAATTATTCGGAATTAGTCTAACTAAAATTCCTCGGGCTGCTGGTCCATTCCATTATTTGGCTGATCTTCCTTGTCTTGTTTATAATTGTTAAAATTGAATTTTATATTCAGCATTATTACCGGCGATTCCCTGTTAAAATATTGATAAGAGTATAAATCAGGTGTAGACGAAGTAAACTCATGTTTTCTTGTACCAAACAGATCTCTAACCTGTAAAGTAAGCGAAAGTTTCTTATCCATAAAATCCTGCTTCAAGGCAATATCGGTTGAAAAATAACCTTCCTCTTTTCCCTGTGATGACACCGTTGGACTGTTATATCTTCCGTTTAATTGGAATGAAGTTGACCTGGAAATTTTAAACATATTATTCATCCTTATGTTCCAGTTAAAACTATGCCTGTCAAATGATTCATTATATAGAACACCTCTTACCCGGTAATCATAAAGATTCCCCATAAGGTTTATATCCCAGAAATCCAATGGATCATAGATAATCATAAATTCACTACCGAGTGAAAAATCTTTCCCAATATTTTCAAATGTAGTAAGAGTTACATTTTCCGCATCTGAATAAATAGAGCGGATGTCCTCTATTTTATTCTGCGTAACACGATAATAAAAATCGGTTGAGAGATTCATTTTCCCCACGAATGTTTGAACTCCGGCATCATAGGAATCAATAAATTCAGGTTCAAGCGATGGGTTTCCCCTGCGAACATTATTCGCATCCACCCAGGTAATAAATGGTTCAAGATTCCAGCCGTGCGGTCTGTCTATTCTCCTTGTATAACTTGCCATCAACTGTGTTCCACTACCGAATTTATATGAGCTGTGCAGACTTGGGAAGAAGTCCCATCGGTCAATTTTAAAAAATTCACTTTTATCTACAATATTTGTGGTTTGATAAGTATATTCTGATCGAATCCCACCCTGAATTCCAAGGTTACCAAACTCGTCCGAGTAGATTGAATACAGTGCATGTTCAGTTCTATTATATTTATTTGAATTGCTGAATAAAGGTTCAAATGTAAAATTGCCGGATGTAGAATCAAAAGTATACAACCCGTTTATATCAGTTGAAAGTTCTGATTCTCCCTGGTAACCGGCTTCGAATTTATTTTTTTCACCCAGTGGAAGCACATAATCCAGTTTCCCACGAAATTCATTTTCCGGTCCTGTTTCAGTAGCTCTTGTCCCTCCGGTTTGTAATCCACTGCTAAGTTGTGTAGTAATGGAACTTTCATCTGAGTTATTGTGGCTATAGAAAATTTCACCCGATACCTGATGTCCCTCCTTTTCAAATTTATGTTGGAAATTCGTATTCAATGCAAAATACTTGCGTTCTCTTTTACTCTGGATATCACTCAGGTATGAATATTTTTGAGGAAAATTATCTGACCACTGCAAATATGATAAATTAGAGTTTCTCTGAAACTGACCGCTCCCGTATCTTCCACCAAAACTAAGTATATCATTTTCACTTAAACTTAAATCTAATCCGCCTCTTAGCCCATAAGATGTTCTGCCCCATTCCATTGTTCCGTTTGAATTCAAATAAGTTGAATTTCCCGGAAGTGTGTAAATATTTTCCTGCTTTCTTGTCCCGGGGAAAATTCTTCTGTTATAATCCAGTCCGAAATTATAATTAACATCCGGTGTTTTATATTCAAAAAGAAAGTCTCCGCCATACTTATCATGAACTCCCGCATTTGCGTTTGCAACTCCGCTTAATCCGAGGTTTTGCTGCTTTTTCATAATAATATTAATTATTCCGGCAGTTCCTTCGGGATCATATTTTGCAGAAGGATTGGTAATAATCTCAATTGACTTAATTGATGTTGCCGGAATTTGCTGTAGAATATCCTGTGCATCCATTACGGAAGGCTTCCCATCAATCAGTACTGTAAAATTTGTACTGCCCCTCAGGCTAACATTTCCTTCTATATCTACTGTAACAGATGGAACATTTTCAAGTACTTCTGCCGCGTTCCCTGAAATTGTGGTTTCCATTTGCGATACATCAATAACCTTTTTATCAATTTGATAAGTTACAGGATTTCTTACACCCTGAACTACCACATTTTCAAGATTGTAAGTTCCAGAGCTTAATTTAACTGTGCCAATATCAATCGAACTGTTTTGAGGATTAATTGTTATAATACGTCTTTGATCTTTAAATCCAATAAACCTGATATCAAGAAAATGTTTTCCAAATGGAATATCTGGAATGTCGAACTTTCCTTGTGAATTTGTTACCGTTCCGGTAATTACACTTGTATCTTTTATTGAGAGTACGACGATGTTTGCATATTCAATCGCGGCTTTTGAAACAGAGTCTATTACAGTGCCTGAAATAGTGCCACCCGAATTTTGTCCATAACCCCTCTGCCTGTCCTGAGCGTTTATATTGTTTAAGATTAGTAAAAAAAACAAAAATGCAGTTGCAAACACCGGAAATATTTTAATCATCTTTTTTCTTTTTCTTAAATCTTTGATTGCTTAATAATAATTGACAGACAACAATTATTCAGAATTAAAAAATAGCAAAATTCCTGGAATTTTTATGCGAAGAATTTCAGGATAAATTTATCCAATACTTGTGAAGAATAGCCACAGTTGTTTCCAGGAATTCATTCTTTATCAATATTGAAAGTCTGAAAGAGGTAGTTGTTAAACCAAACAATTCAATTTTATTTTCAGAAAGAACAGAAATTGTCCGTGATATTATTTGGCTATCCCTGCTGAACCCTTCTCCTATTAAGGAAACTGCACTAAGTGAATTATTTATCGATATTTTATTTTTAAAGGTATTTTTGAGTTCTGTCTCAACTTTATCCCAGGAGTGAATATTCTTTCTTGAGATTACAAATGAAATCCTGGAGTTATCATTTTCATTAAATAAATTTAATTCTTTAACGGATATATCTCTTTGTCCCAGAAATTCAAAAATGTCTATATGATTACTATCTTCAAAAGTTATTCTGCTAATATCGGTTTCATGAACAACTGCAATTACAGACAATTTCTCAGTGGGCTGGGTTTCCCGTATAATTGTCTCCCTTCCCGGATTAAAAGTACTTCTTGAATAAATAGCTATCCTGGATTCTTTTGCAAACTGAACAGCCTGTGCATTTAATACTTTGGCTCCTGCCTCAGACATTTCCTGCAATTGCTGAAATGAAAGCTCCGGAAGATGTTTTGCTTCTTTAATGAGATTAGGATCTGCTGTGTAAACTCCATCCACATCAGAATATATTTCACATCTTTCTGCATTAAGGGCTGCAGCTAATGCAACGGCGGAAGTATCCGAACCTCCACGCCCCAACGTAGTAATATCTCTTTTATAGCTTACACCCTGGAATCCGCCTATTACAACAACCTGTCCCTTTGCAAGTTCATCCTGAACACGAAAAGGTCTTACTTCAATAACGCTCGCATCATTGTATCGGTCGTTTGTTATTATTCCTGATTGCGATCCTGTTAATGAAATTGCTTTAATGCCCAGATCATTTAAAGAAATACAAAGCAGAGCCATGGTAATTCTCTCTCCAGTGCTTAAAAGCATGTCAAGTTCTCTTTTTTCAGGATCCGGAGACAAAGATTTAGCCATTTCAATTAATTGGTTTGTAGTTTTTCCCATCGCGGAAACGACTGCAACTACATCAATACCCTCTTTTTTTACTGCAGCAATCATCTGTGCAATTTTTTTTATCTTATCAATATCAGATAAACTACTGCCCCCATATTTCTGAACTATAACCGGCATTATAAATTCCTTAGTGTTTCCATTAATTGAGTTTTGCTTTTAGTTTTTTCATCAACTTTTTTAATAACTTTTGCGGGAACACCGGCGACAACAGTTAGCGATTCTACATCTTTTACAACAACAGATCCCGCTGCAATAACTGCCCCTTTACCAACTTTCACTCCTTCAAGCACAACAACATTTGCTCCGATTAATACATCATCTTCAATTATAACCGGATCAGCACTGGGTGGTTCTATTACTCCGGCAAGCACAGTACCAGCACCGATGTGACAATTATCTCCCACAACTGCTCTTCCTCCGATAACCACATTCATATCAATCATAGTCTTTTTTCCAATAACAGCTCCGATATTTAAAACAGCCCCCATCATTATAACACAATTATCTCCTATTTCTACAAGATCCCTGATAATTGCTCCGGGTTCAATGCGGCAATTATATTTGGTCAGATCGGCAAGTTGAATGGCTGAATTTCTTCTATCTGTTTCAACCCTGTACTTGGAAATATTCTTTTTATTCTTTTCATAAAATTCATTGAATTCTTTATACTCGCAAAAAAGTATTCCGGATTTATCATTAGCCATAAAAATCAAGTTTGTCAAAGTCCATACCGGAAAGATTTCCCTGCAAATAAATTTTGGCAGGCGTTTTCTTTACTGCATTTGATATATAATTTATTACCTCGTATGAATCCAATGTTGTACCTCGGATTTAGTTTTTATTGTTACACTATGGTTTTCCAATAATCACATCAGTGAAAGTGAAAAAACCATTTTTTTTATTCAAAATAAATTCAGCTGACTTCAGAATTCCTTCTGCAAATGTTCTTCTTGAAATTGCGTGATGGGTTATTTTTAAGGTTTCTCCCATTCCGCCGAATTCCACAGTATGATCTCCGGGAACTCCGCCTAATCTTAATGAAGAAACATTTACTTGTTTATCTTTAAAAATATTTTGAATCATTTTTGCTGTGCCGGATGGTTTATCTTTCTTCATTTTATGGTGAGTTTCTGTAATCTCAACGTCCCAGTCCTTAATTAACTTATGTGTTAATTCAGTCAGATTTAATAAAACCTGGATACCCGTAGAAAAATTAAAACTCTGAACTACAGGAACATCTTTTGAGATAGATTTTAACTTATTCAATTGATTATCTGAAAGTCCTGTTGATGCAATAATGAACGGAGTGCTATAACGTTTTATTATTTCAATGTTTTTTTCGAAGGCATCGGGCAAAGAACAATCAATAATTAGTTCGGGAATTCCATATTCTTTTTCACCATCGAGATCCGAAGTAAAAACAAGCTTGTGACCTTTCTCAGCAAATAAATTTTTTACTTCTGTTCCGAGTCTGCCGGAGTAACCGATTAATCCGTAACTGATATTCTTCATAAAATTAATTACCTAAATTTATCATTGATTGATCCAGAACCGGAGCATTTTTATCTGTTAAAACACACAATGGTAACCTGACTATATTTTTACAATACCCCAGTTTACTCATAACATATTTTACCGGCGAAGGACTTGCTTCAATAAATAATTTATTCATCATATCATTAAATTATCATTTAATTTTCTTGCTTCATCAAATTTATTTTGAAGTATTGCATTAGTAAGATTCTTCATCAGATGCGGATAAGGGTTAGAAAAAACAGAAACAACTCCGACTGCGCCAAGTGACATAATTGGTAAAGTCTGGTCATCATTCCCCGAAAAAACATTGAATGCTGCCGGCTTAGCTGCAATCAGCTCGGCAATCTGAGAGATGTTACCGCTTGCTTCTTTAATTCCTACAACATTTTTGCAATCCTCAAAAATTCTAATTGCAGTCTCGGGCAGAATATTCATTCCGGTCCTCGATGGTACATTATATAAGATGATCGGTAGTGTTGTTCTTTCAGAAATAAACTTATAATGCTCGGTTATACTTTTCTGCGTTCCTTTATTATAGTATGGATTAACAATCAGCAATCCGTCAACGGAAAGTTCCTCAGCCATTTTATTAAGTTCAACAACGTGTATTGTATTATTTGTTCCTGTTCCAACAATTACAGGAATTTTTCCATTTACTTCTTCCTGAACTGTGGCAATAATTTTTCTTCTCTCATCATCATTTATTACCGGAGACTCTCCTGTTGTTCCAAGGACTATTAATGCATCAACTCCTCCATCAATCTGAAACTTTGTTATTTTTTTTATGGAAGTATAATCAACAGTCATATCTTCATTAAACGGAGTAATTAACGCAGTTCCGGTTCCTGTAAACATATTAGATCCTTTTAATAAGAAAAAATGATGAAAAATATTTGTATAAAAATAAGCGGTGGGAATGTAATATGAAAGAAAATGAATTTAATTCATTTTATATTTTAGGGTATTTAGTATGGGATTAAACCAAACCTGAATTACTATTTCAGGAATATTGCCATAAAAATTATAACCCCTACCCAGGATATCAACCAACCGAGTGCAATAAATAAAATAAATAGTAAAGTATTGTACTCAATAAACCAATTTTTAATTTTTAACCAATTCATCTCAAACCTCCCGACAAATTTGAAAGCCACTAACCTATTTCCTTGTAAACAAAGTATATACCAGAATTTAAAAGAGTTGAATATTACTAAATAAATAAATATTTAGCATCTATTTGGAAGATATGAGAATTCCTGATTAGGATTCTTTCAATTTTGGGAAAAAACCAGATGATTCAGTTCTTAAATAAAGATCTGAAATCCGTTCTTTCCATTATATTGTGTTTCCTGAATTTCGGGGGAATAAAAAGATTATAAATAAGATATAAAAATAAACCGCATGCTAAAATGAGAATTTCCTGCATAATAAATCCTCCTAAACAAACCATTCATAGATCATTCAACTTGATCAGAAGAAAAATTGTAAGACAAGAACTTTCGCACCTTATCAAATATCATCTGAATTAAAATAACTGTAAGAATATTTTCATACTGTGATTAATTTGTAAAGCTAAAATCAGATTGTAAATAAAAACAGCAATAAGTATATTTGGCATCACAAAAAATTAAGTGATGCGCCCGTAGCTCAACTGGATAGAGCGTTTGACTACGGATCAAAAGGTTGAGGGTTCGAATCCTTCCGGGCGTACAAAATAGGTCTCACATAAGAGGCCATTTTTATTTTTAGTGCTCAAAAGTTGAAGGTTCTGCCTCAGACATTCCTGTGGAAGAATCCTTCCAGGCATACAAATTTATAAACACAGATACCTGCCTTGTTTGTCCTAACAAATGCTCGTTCATTATTATGAAAATTATTTGCTCAGCGAAGACGTTAAATCAACTAAAAGTTCTTCTGAAAGAATCATAGTCCGGTATTCTTATTTTTGAGCCGTCAAGCTGTACGATACCTTTCCTTTCAAGAGAGTGTAAAATGCGTGAAACGGTTTCTCTTGATGTCCCCGCTATATTTGCAATTTCATGTTGATAAGGTAGTTCTACTTCAACCAAACCCTGTTTCATTGTTCCCGATGTTTCAGCTATCTGAATTATTGCAGCAACTATCTTCCCTTCAGCTTTTAAAAGTGAAAGTGATTTTATTTTATCATCTGCTGCCCTAAGCCTTCTTATCAATCCTTCTAATAATGCGTATGTAATTTTCGGATTGTATTCAATAAGCTGTATGAATTCTTCTCTGCCAATGTAGAACAATTCTGTGTCCCCCATTGCAACAACATTTGCCGAAGGATGGTTACCATCAAGAAGCGACATTTCACCAAAGTATTCATATTCACCAAGAATACTTAATATAATTTCTCTGCCCTCGGAATCATTTCTTGTTACTTTCACCTCACCTTTTGTAACTATAAATAAACCTGTTCCCTCATTGGTCTCATCAAGGATAATCATATCCTTCTTATAGTTTCTTACGATTCCAACTTCCTCAATTCTTGTAAGCATTTGTGCATCAATTTCAGAGAAAATAGGTACGTATTTCAAGATTATTTTTGATTCATTCATTTTGCAAAAACGTTTTGTAAAAAAAATAATGATCGATTAATTTTCACTGGCAATTTAATTTATTCTGAAATATTTACTTGTGCTTTAAATGACATTTACATTTTTGAGAGATAACTGTGATATGTAACATTGAAATGATTTTCTCCCCTCCCCGCATACTCATTCTGTATTTCATTATTTAAGATTGGCTGCTATAAAATCATACCTCATTTTTAAATCATTAAATTTTATATAGCTTTACTTTTATGTTAACTTAAATAACAAAATGGATACTTAACATATTCTTAATTAAAAAGCGGCATAAGGATTATGCCGCTTTAATTATTCAAATGATTCTCAGAAAAATTAATGAAGTAATAACATTTTCTTCACTGAAATATATTTTCCCGCAGTAATTCTGTATAGATACATTCCACTTGCAACCGTTCTGCCTGAATTATTCAGTCCGTTCCACTGGACAGAATGATATCCGGCGTTCTGTGATTCATTTACAAGAGTACGGATTTTCTCACCAAGTGAATTATATATTTCCAAAGTTACCATCTGAGATTCCGGCAATTGATAATTTATTTGTGTTGTCGGATTAAATGGATTAGGATAGTTTTGTTCCAGATTATATGTTTTCGGAATTTTTGTAACTACCTGATCATTACCAGAAATTGTTGTTGTATCTGTAATATAAGCTGTTATCATTAAATTTCCGGATGCAAAATCCTGCCAGCCTGTGCTACCAAGATAGTACTTACCTCTGCCGGAATTCGGAGAATCAGAATCAACACCAATTCCCGGATCACCTGGACTATCGGGCAGATAATTTATAATAACCCAAAAGTCACCGCTTTGAATTTCCGGCGGGTCATTTCCCGGTAGTGTTAGAGTTATTGAATTAACCGCTCCTGCAATACCTGAGGTAACTCTATATGGTCCGGCGATTTTTCTTGCACCAGGTAACCCCGAACTATCCTGTTGAATTGTGAAATCAAAAGCACCACCATTATTTACAACAGTTTTTAATCTAACAACTTTAGCCGGATAATATGTTGGCGTAAACCGGAGTGCAAATTTGTTATTGTCATATGTAAAGTCAACAACATAGAATGCTTCCCACGACCCATCGTCATAGGTTAATTCTGTCAAAGGAGGATCCTGACAGGCAAAAGTTCCCACAGGTAAACTCATCGGACTTATAAGAGTATCGTTTCCTATTACAATTGAAGCTTCCATTTTATATTCGTACCAGAGACCACACTCAACATCACTGTCTAAAATACTTTGCACACCCGGACCTATATCTTGGAAAAATTGACCATTCTTATAAATGGTAATTAGTGGTGGTACAGGAAGCGGATCATTATTAAGTCCCAATGTTGGGTCATCCCACGTTACTAATAATTTACCATTTTGTCTGGTTACCGAAATATTACCAGGTGCCTGCGGAGGAGCGGTAAGTGAAACATTAATTTTCTCATCTCCGAAATAATTCGGGTCGAATACACTATTCATTGTTTGCGGCCACCAGCCATCAAATAATGGATTCCCCGCATTCCTTGCAATAAGGAATGCACCGAGTCCTACCAATTTATCAGGTCCGTATACCTGAAGTTGATAACCTTCCATAAATCCCATCGGGATAGCAACTTCCCCCTGTAGATGCCCGGAACCATCATTAAATGCAACCTGACCATCTGTTAATGTATCAACTGTTCCGACTCCACCGCCTTTAAATAATTGCCTGAATCTTAAATTTGATCCGGTGGGATGCCAGTAAGCCCAGAAATTTCCTTCCTGAAATAATGGATTCGTTCCCTGCGGTTCAAATGTTTTGTTATCGTTATCATCAAAATAAAGTCCGAAGCCTTCATTATCATCCAGAGTTGGATTCAGAAAATCTTCGCCGGCTATATAAAGCATATCTGTCTGATCATCAAATTTGAAATACATAAAAACTGAACCCTGCGGAACAGGCGGACTGCCGGAATAACCCAATACGTCCGAAACATCTACCTTGAAAGCATCACTCCATTCACCTGGGGATAAAACGCCATCTATTACCGGAACAGTACCCTGAGGAGTATCGAAATTGAATGTAAATAATGAATCATTCACCCGGCCCAAAGCTTCGTTCGAGTAAGAACTTTGACCAATAGAAGTAACAATGTTTACGACGTAATAGTAATCTTTTAAAGGAACGACTGCAGAATCAATAAAGGTAGTTTGTCCAATACCAACACTTGCTAACTTCGTATATGGACCTCCGGCTACAGGTCCTCTATATATAAACACACTATCTGCAAGTAAACCAAACATTTGCGGATGACTATTAATGCTAAAATCCGATTTACTCCCTTTAACTGATTTTACGTTATTTCCGGATGTTAAATCAGGAGAATAATTATCCCCCACTGCTTTGGCAATTTCCATTTCTTTTTGTGGATTTCTAAACTCCGGAGGTAGAATCCAATTCAGATTAATCTCTCCAATTTCATTTGTAGATGCACTTAATACAGGAGGCTGCATAGTAAAAGGATTTAAGGAAAAATCAATTCCTGAAGTATTATTTCCATCAGTTACAACAACGCCTGTTACATCACCAAATTCGTAACCGGGTTTTTCTGCATTGATAGTATATGTACCTGCGGGAATATTTTGGATAGTGTAATTTCCTGATCCATCTGTAGTAGCATAGCGAACTGATCCGTCTGCTTTAACTGTCACTTCACTGTCATCTCCAGTATCTGTAAGATCAACATGTCCGCTGACCGAACCACCACCAAGATCAATTTCATCGTAAGTTACAATTCCACCGCTTCCGAAATCACGTGCGTGAACTGCTTTTCCACCAGCAAAGACTCTTCTGCCATCAGGAGAAATATCTACTGAGAAAAATGAACCGGGTGTAACAACGTTGTATGTCAGATCACCGGTTTCAGCATCAAATACCAGAAGATCCGGTCTACTGCTGTTGTAATAATCTCCCCATGTAGCAGCAGCCACTACTTTACCATCATCTGATAATGCAATATCATCAACCATATCCCCTAAACCATTATAAACCCAATTGGGTGTACCATCACCATAAGTATTAAAAAGAATTACTGATCCATCATAAGCGGAAGAAGAAATGAAAATCAAAGTTCCTGCTGCAATTGTACTTCCATCTGCTGAAATAGCAACTGAAGAAGCCCAATTTGTGTAAATACCAGCCGGAACCCTGTATTGCCAGAGAAGATTATATTGACTATTTACACTGTCATAAATCCACGTCTGAACAAAACCACTGTTATCTGCTGTCGCAACAATATTTCCATCGCCGCTAATTGCAGCAGGCGCTTCGGTGTTGCTTACAAAATGATCCCAGATTAATGATCCATCGGAACTGTTAAGAACATATAAGTGAAATCTACCGTCCACAACTAAAGTTGAACCTTGCGCTGAAAAATTAGCTCCAGTCCAGTTTGTTATATCACTTGTCGGAACGTCCATTGTCCAGTTGACTGAAGGTGTGCCTCCTGACAGATCAACGGAATAAATAACAGAAGTTGTTCCATTACCGATTGACTGTGCAAGAAAAACAGCCTGGTTTCCGTTGCGGGAAATGGCAGCATATGATGCATACAGAGTGTCGGGCATTGTATACTGGAATAAAACATCCCCTGTAGGGTTATCCAGAATATCGAATTCAGTTCCTCTTGAAACTGCAATGAAATTATTTGCTACGTCTACCGAAGGATCATTCGGTACGGTAGAATATTCCCATTGAGGAGTGTTGTTTGTTTGAGTGTATCTTGATACTCTCATATTGTTCAACCCCCAACCTACTACCGGGATTGTACCATCTCCATTCAGTTCTGTAAAGTTTGCTATTGCAGCGGGATCCTGAAATGACCAAATTTCGTTACCACCAAGTACATATTTATCTCCCTTTGCATTCTTACTTAATATACTTCGATTTTTAAACGATTCATTTATTGATGTGTTTTTTTCCGGAATAGTTTGAACAGCTGTTTTGTTTCCCTCTTTGAGAATTTTGGTCCCTATAAAATTTTTATTTGACTGTAAGAATTTTCTGCAATCAGAATAAAAAGAAAAAGTGTGAGTAAAAAAAATAACCCATTATGTAACCAGGACTTCATATTTACCTCCGCAATTGAAGAGTTATTAATTATTATTTTTGAAATGAAATGTTTTTTTTGAATACTCCTTCCGTTACTTAAAGAATATTTGATGATTTTATCTTCTGGCTAAAATTATAATGTTCCCCGATCAAACACAAAGACAAATGATTCCTTTAAAAATTATTTTATTTATTTTTGATAAAAGTTCTGGCATAAAATAAATTAATATTTATAGACCTATACCTCAATTACTGCAAGATTAATAGCATACTTTATCAATTATTCAATTCCTTCAATTCAATAAATTTAGATGGAAATGTCCTGATTCATTTAATTTCCTATTAATTCCCTCACAGTTTCGTCTAATCCTTCAATTGTTAATCTATTAACTCAGAGATAATTTTCGCAGATGTTTGATATAAAAGATATTTATACCCAACTATCAATAGCTTCACCAGCTTATTTAATATAAATACTAAATAAACTAAAGCAGAACATTGTTGAAATGCAGAGTTAAATATTATAGTTTAATGCAACGAAAATTCAGTCAAACTTAATTTTACTCTAAAATCTGTTTATTTCAGGTTTAACATTATTTCTTTTAAGGGACAATTTTGAAAACGAAATTTTGGCTATGTGTTTTTATAATTCTTTTATTCGGCACCAGCTCATATCCACAGGCAAAACGACTTTTCGGAATGGGTCCTTTTGACTGGACAATTTCGAAAGATATGGTCAAGCAGATAATGGAAGAAAAATATCACCTACTCCCCGGATACGAAAAAGATGATGCAATTGGTTACCAGGGTGGAAATTATTCTGACCAGGATTTACATCTCTGGGTCTTTTTTTTTAATGATTCAGGGTTAAATGAAATTGACCTCGTAGTTAAAAATAATAATCGCCCTGTTGCAGAAATTTTTTATCAGGTAGTTCACACTTTAACAGCAGATTACGGAGATCCTGATTTATTTAAACCGGAGGACTGGACTGCTGAATGGTATTATTTCGATCTTCCCGGAAAGCGATTAAATGCAACAATAAAAATTTCTCCTTACTCCAATGATGAAATTACAAGCATTAAAATTGCTTTTCTTAAAATTGATTAGTCAATTACAACTTATTGAAAATTTTACTGACTTAATTTAAGTTTCAATCATCTTTAATAAATATATTTAAATGGAGGGGAGCTTATGCTCAAGCTGAATCATTTAGATTATTACCGCCTGCCATGGACGCTGACGGATAATTCAATTTCATGGTTGGAACCCACTGCAAAATGCAATCTCCATTGTGATGGCTGCTATCGTAAAAATGAAAACAGTCACAAATCTTTAAACCAAATCAAATCGGATCTTAATGTATTCACTTCACTGAGGAAATGCGATGGGATATCAATTGCCGGTGGTGACCCGCTTATGCATCCGGATATTCTTGAAATTGTAAAAGAAGTAAAAGAAAGAAATCTCAAGCCAATTATAAACACTAATGGATTAGCCCTCACCGAAGATCTTCTTATGAAACTTAAAGAGGCAGGTGTCTTTGGCTTCACATTTCACATTGATAGTAAACAAGGTCGCCCGGGTTGGAAAGATAAAAACGAACTGGAACTGAATGAGTTAAGGCTGCATTATGCTGAGATGCTTTCAAAAGCAGGAAATATCTCCTGTTCTTTTAACTCTACCGTTTACGAAGATACATTGAAGTATATTCCTGAAATGGTTAAATGGGCGGAAAAACATATTGATATTGTTCAGGTTATGGTATTCATTTTATACCGTGCAGTTAATAATAACGAAGTTGATTTTTACCTGGGTCCTAAAAAAATAGATATGAATCAGCTCGTTTATAATGAAGAATTAACGGAAAGAACTGATATTAAAGCAGAAGAAATTGTTGAACTGATTAGAACTGAATATCCGGATTTTGATCCGTGTGCATACCTTAACGGCTCAGAAAAACCGGATTCATTTAAATGGTTGTTGACAGGCAGGCTTGGACAAAAAAATAAAATCTATGGTTATATGGGAAGTAAGGGAATTGAAATTATCCAGACATTTAATCACATGCTTTACAACAGATATTTAGCTTACGCAGCTCCTAAAGATGCGGCAAAAGGACGGTCAATGCTTCTGTTAAGTTTATTTGATAAAAAACTTAAAAAGACTGCTGTTAAATATTTAAAGGATCCCCTGAACATATTCAGGAAGTTGCATTACCAATCAATAATGATTATCCAACCGGTAGATTTTCTGCAGGATGGTCGCCAGAATATGTGCGATGGTTGTCCGGATATAACCGTCTGGAATGGTGAACTTGTCTGGTCCTGCAGGATGGAAGAACAAATGAAATTTGGAATGAACGTAAAAACTTATCCGAAAAATTTTATGAACTAGCAGAAGAATGTTTTTTATTTCTATTTGAAGAGTGGCAAAATTTCTTTGTTCCTAATATGTGTTAGTCGAAACAAATTAGTATATGACTGTTTCTATATTGCTGAAAAATAATTTTTATAGATATAGCCGTGAATTTGAAGACGAAACCTATTTTACCAACAAGCCGGATACAACAAAAAATATCATCCATTCCCATTTGCTTTATTTAACGTAACTCAATAAATAATTAGTATTTTTGCTCCAGATGTTTTCAGAAGAAACATACAAATATATGTTTGCTGCTCTGCAGGAAGCAGAGAAGGCATTAAACGATGATGAGGTTCCTGTTGGAGCCGTTGTTGTTAAAGATAATAAAATTATCGGGCGTGGCTACAACCAGGTTGAAAAATTAAAGGATGCAACCGCGCATGCAGAAATGATTGCTTTAACTGCCGCATCAGCATATATAGAAAACTGGCGATTAGATAGTAGTGAAATTTATGTTACTCTGGAACCCTGTATAATGTGCACGGGCGCTCTTCTTTCATGCAGGATAAAAAGACTATACTTCGGTGCATTCGATCCGAAGTTTGGGGCATGCGGTTCTCTGTATAACCTTGCAGAAGAAGGGTTATATAATCATAAAATCGATATTGTGTCCGGGGTTTATTCACAGGAAAGTCAGGGACTAATGACACAGTTTTTTAATAAGTTAAGAACACGTAACAGTAAAGATGAACTTGCTTAAAAAGTTCAATAAAATTAAATTGTAAATAAAAAATGGGAGAACTATTATGCGTTTAATCTTATTTGGTGCCCCGGGTGTAGGAAAAGGAACACAGGCGAAAATTTTATCAGCAAAATTAGGTATACCTCATATTTCTACCGGTGATATTTTAAGACAAGCCGTTCACGATAAAACTCCTTTAGGTATAAAGGCTCAGGAAATTATGAATGCCGGTGAACTCGTTTCTGATGATATAATGATGGGAATAATTAAAGATACACTTATGCAGCAGCGCTGCAAACATGGTTTTATTCTCGATGGGTTTCCCCGTACAGTAGCCCAGGCAGAATCTCTGGAAGCTTTACTTAAAGAGTTAAGGACTGGAAATGTTTATTTGATAAATCTTAACGCAGATAATGAAGAAATAATAAAAAGGCTTACTAACCGGCGCGCCTGTAAGTCGTGCAATAATATTTTTAATTACGGCGAAGTTAAAGACTTATCTACCTGCCCGAAATGCGGTTCCAAGGATAGTTTTTACCAGAGGAATGATGATAAAGAAGAAGTAATAAGACGCAGATTAAGTGTTTACGAAGATAATACTAAACCCGTTTTGGCATTTTACGAAAAGGGAAATAAAGTAATCAGTGCTGATGGTATGAGAAAGGTTGAAGAAGTTACCCGGGAGATATTAAAAAAGCTTGAAGAAAAAGCAGGAAAAAAGATTATTCTTTCTGCTTTATAACAGCTTTAAAAGCTTTCCCGTTTTCAAGTTTAACTATTCTGTGGTTGTATCTCTTTACAATTTCATAATTGTGTGTTGCAAATATAACAGCAGTACCACGGGAATTTATCTTTTCAAAAATGTCAAGAATTTCTGCTGATGTTTCCGGATCAAGGTTACCTGTAGGTTCATCGGCAAGAATTAAAATTGGTTCATTAATAATTGCCCTCGCTATTGCAATTCTTTGTTTTTCCCCTCCTGATAATTCATCGGGCATACTATAACGCCTATGAATCAATCCCACATCTGACAAAGCATTATTAACCCGCTTTTTAATTTCCCTGCCATGTATGTTTGTCACTTCCAGAACAAAGGAAAGATTTTCATAAATATTTCTGTCCCTTAATAATTTGAAGTCCTGAAATACAACCCCTACTTTCCTTCTTAGGTATGGCAGCATTTTCGGTCTGATTGTTTTACTGTCATATTTATCAACCTGAACTGTCCCTGCCTGAGGTAAAATATTCATGTAAATCATTTGGAGAAGTGTGCTTTTACCGGAGCCGCTCTTCCCTATTAAAAATATAAACTCGCCCGAAGCAAGTTCAAGATTTAAATCTTCAAAGACTGTTTGTGAAGGATAATTGTAAATAACATTATTAATTGACAACATTAGTTTCTCACCACGAATTGAACTCTTTCACATTCAGAATTCCCATCATTAAAAGTAAATGCATCGTAGCACTCTTCCACATATAGTCCGGCTTTTTCTATCGACAGAAAATATTCCTCGAAAGCAAATATTTTTTGTTTGTGCTCTTCATAGAATATTTCATCATCTATCTTTATTTCAAATTTATTTTTATGCAATCTTTTGCTGTGGGAATATTCACTTTTTTGAATATAGTTTATTCCATTATAACTTCCGCTTCTCAACGGCTCATTCAGATGGTTTAAACTATTTGTTTCAAGACTAACATCGAATGTAAAAATTCCATTAGTACACAATAATCTTTTAATTTCTTCAAACATCTGAAATAGTTTCTTTTTGCTCGTAATATAATTAACACTGTCAAAAGCAGAATATATTAATTTGAAATTTGTTTTTAATGGTATTGCTGTCATATCACAACAGATTTTTTTTAATTTATTTTCAGACAGTGATAACATATTAAAAGATAAATCAGAAATAATTAATTGTGGAAAATACTTCTTGAACTGATCTGCCATTTTCCCATTTCCTGAAGCCAGTTCCAGGACACTATCATTCCTACCAACAGAATTTCTTACTATCGCATAAATATATTCAGCCCACTTGTCATATTGAATACTCCTCATCAAGTGCGGATATATCAGCGCCACTTTATCATAATTTTTCAATTCCGGGAATTCCATCTTTTCCTATTATTTAATATAATCTCAGCAAAGTGAAAAGCTTCAAGCATACTGCTCTCATTTGCAATATGTTTACCAGCAATATCATAAGCAACACCATGGTCGGGTGAAGTCCTTACAATTGGTAAACCGGCAGTATAATTAACACCTTTTGAAAAATTTAATAACTTGAAAGGAATTAAAACCTGATCGTGATACATTCCAAGAGTAAGGTCATAATTTTTATAAGTTAAGTTTCCCCAATATGCATCAGGGGAAAATGGTCCTATTACAAACTTTCTTTTATCATATTTTTTGAGAAAAGGTTTTATAATATTTTTTTCTTCAGTTCCAATTAACCCAGACTCGCCGGCATGAGGATTTAATCCTAAGATTCCAATTTTAGGTGAATTTATATTGAAGTCTTTTTGCAAACTCGAAATAACAACATCCAATACAGCTCTTAATCTTTTAGCTGTCAGAAGTTTTGGTATGGCTGAAATTGGTTTGTGTATTGTGGTAAGAGCCGCCTTATTTTTTTTTGATAAAAACATCATCACATAGTCTTCAGTATTAAACCATTCAGCAAGTAATTCTGTATGGCCCGGATAATTATAACCTGCTTTATTCATAGCTTCTTTTGAAATTGGAGCAGTAATCAGTGCCTCAGCATAATTATTTTTTAGTATCTCACAGGATTTCCGGAGAGCAAGAAATAAAGCCCTGCCGGATGTTCTTGTGGCTTTTCCAGTAATTTATTTTAAAATTGCCTATATCAAACAAAATTACTTTACTGGTATCAATTTCTGTGATTTTGCTGACTACTTTATATTGGAACTTTGGCTGGATAAAAGAGGATACCTGATTAAATACATTCTGAGGACAAACGAAAATAAACTGGTTCCCTTTTTTCTTTGAAAGTTGGTTCAGGGATTTAATAACAATTTCCGGTCCTATACCATTTATATCACCACAACTAAATACGTATTTGTTTTTCATCCGCTTATGAGTGAGAATTCTCCGGTTCCTTTTTTATCAATAAATACAAATTTACGTTGCGGATTGTTATAAGTCCATGTCTCAATAACATTTCCGTGATCATCCGATGCACGGATTATATCAACCGGTTTGCCAAATTTAATATAAACTTTTCCCCGATCTGTGTTTGCACCGTTTAATCCGCCAATTGTATTAAAATTCTTAACCGCATAATCTATTCTTAAATAATATTCCTGCATAAGCGGATTGAATTCTGTCTTGGGAGTCGGATCAATTTTTTTCCAGTATGCAGCTAATTCCCGTTCATATTTTTCATCGTCTGCACTTAAGAGTAAACTAATGATGGAATCTTTTTCAATAAATTTCAACGCTTTTATTGCAATTTCAGGATCAGCAAGTGAACGTGGTTTATCAATCCAATCACATTTGAGTTGCAGCTTTTCTGGATTGGAATCATCAGAATGAATTGAAACCTTTATTAGAAACGGACCTTCTTTTATTTTGTTACTTACTCCATTTATTTTAAAAATACTATAGTCGCTCACACCTGGAATTTCATCAATAACAAGTTTACCGCCGCATTCATTAAGCTTTATTCTCTCCTCTTCGGGGTTTTCCATTGTACCGGAATACAACGTATCTTTATTCTGGATGATCGTAATAAATAATGAATCCGGTTTGGGATTTTTAACAGGGATTACAAATGTATATTCGTTTTCATCAAATGGAAGATGTCCGCCGTAATTAGAAAGAACTGATGACTTAGCGGAATTGCATTCCATTTGCTGAGTATTAACAATTATGGGATATATTATTTGCTTGTTGGAATCAACAATCTCCTGGTATGAAGGTAATTTAAACTCCTTATTGGATTTGTAATCATAAAGAATTTCTGTAACAGAATAAATACCGGGGTTTAAATTCAGCTCAAGTACTCCTTCAGAAAAAATATAGGATGAATTTGTCTGTTCATAATCGGCAACCTGAATATTCTTTTCTTTAATAGCTCTGGTAATAAATTTTTGATTTACAGAGTCGAATACTTCAAGCGACAATCTGTATTGAGCAAGAAACAGATCGGATTCTTTTTCAAAGACCAGGTGATTTAAAGGAATTTTATAAGTGTAGTAAATGGTTTCAGAAGAATCAGTGGGTAGTTGAATGAAATCGGAATACAATATTTTGGAAACAACGGGTTGTGCGTAAATCACCCCGGAAATGAAAAGAATTAGTAAAAGTGATGAAATTTTTTTAAACACAAAATCTCTTTTTTCAGAAAGCTAATACCCTAATGCCACCTTTTCAATACTATAATTTTGCATCGAAATAATGAGTAGTCGAATATTTTCTTATAAATTCGAAATTAAGAAGATTCTTAAATAAACTGCCGGAATTAACTGTTCATATTATTCAGGAAATCTTTGTTGGTTTTAGTCCCTCTCATTTTATCAAGCAGAAATTCCATTGCTTCAATAGGACTGAAATCACTAAGCAGTTTTCTTAAAATCCAGACTTTCGCCAATTCATCTTCTTTCATTAATAGATCTTCTCTCCTGGTTCCTGAACGGTTAACATCAATGGCAGGAAATATTCTTCTATCGCTCAAATCACGATTAAGAACTATTTCCATATTACCAGTACCTTTAAATTCCTCAAAAATAACGTCATCCATTCTGCTGCCTGTATCAATTAATGCTGTTGCAAGAATGGTTAAACTTCCGCCATCTTCGGTATTTCGTGCAGCACCAAAAAATCTTTTCGGTTTATGGAGCGCATTGGAATCAACACCACCTGAAAGAATTCTGCCCGAATGAGGAACTACTATATTATGTGCACGCGCAAGCCTTGTGATACTATCCAATAAAATGACAACATCTTCTTTTGCTTCTACAAGTCTTTTAGCTTTTTCAATTACCATATCTGCAACCTGAACGTGTCTTTCTGCGGGTTCATCAAAAGTTGATGAAATAACTTCTCCTTTCACAGAACGTTCCATATCAGTAACTTCTTCGGGACGTTCGTCAATCAGGAGGATTAACAATTTAATTTCAGGATGATTTCTTGTAATGGAGTTAGCTATTTTCTGAAGAAGTATAGTCTTACCGCTTTTAGGAGGAGAAACAATAAGTCCTCTTTGTCCTTTTCCTGTTGGCGAAAGCAAATCCATAATTCTCATTGAATATTCACCGGGAGCGGATTCCAGATTCATTCGTTTGGTGGGGTACACAGGCGTGAGATTATCAAAAAGAGTTCTTTCTCTGATTGCTTCAGGATCCTGCCCGTTCACGGCTTCGACTCTAAGCAGAGCAAAAAATCTTTCACCCTCTTTAGGTGGTCTTACCTGTCCACTTACAAAATCACCTGTTCTTAATGAAAATTTCTTTATCTGAGAGGGAGATACATAAATATCATCTGGTGATGGCAAATAATTATAATCTGCTGAACGTAAAAATCCATATCCGTCCGGAAGCACTTCAAGCACACCGCGCGAGAATGTCAGTCCATCCTTGGCAGTCTGTCCTTCTAATATTTTGAATATTAATTCTTGTTTGCGTAAATCAGAGTAGCCGGAAATATTAAGTTCTTTGGCTATCTCGTTTAATTCAACGATTTTTTTGGATTTCAGTTCGGAAATATCCATTGGCATAGTGTGACCTTAAAAGATTAGTTAAATAAATGTCTTAGTTATTATTTGTGTATTTAGATACAATTATCGGAATAGGTTATGGGGTAATATTTTTTTACTTAGTTTAATTGTCTTTTGAAAGGAACAAGAGGTTTCTTCGAAACTTAGTGCTAAATAAAAATAATGTCAAGCACTTTTATTTAAAAGTAGATCAGATTTTATATCCCCAAGGAGATACATACTACCCAAAACTACTAAACAATCCGATTGTTCCCTTCGTTCAAATTCCGTGACAAATTGAGATGGATTTACCTCTACTATTGTTTTAATGTTCTGTTTTTCAGCTAATTTTATTATTTCTTCTACCGGAAGAGCCCGTTCGTAGTTCGCTCTGCAGATATGAATTTCATTAAAATGATCTTTAACAAGGTTAAGCATTACATCTACCGCTTTATCATTCATTGCTCCGAATAATAATACTTTTCGGGTGTACTTATTTTCATCTTTTTGGAACTCAGAAATAAAATTTGATAAACCTTCGGGATTGTGTGCCGAGTCGAAAATGATATCCGGTGCTTTTCTATAATATTCAAATCGTCCCTGAATACCTGTGTTTGAAATTACATGTTTTATCCCAAGATCAATAGAATGATAATCTGTAGTGTCTAAACTTTTAACTACTGACAGAGCAGCAAGTGCGGCATTATATTTCTGATAATTTCCTTTCAGTGGAGTTCGCCAGTCATCAAGTTCAATTTCTTCAGTATAAAGTTCAAACATTTCATTTTTTTCAAGTGTGTAATCTTCAATCATAAATAGTTCGCAATCAGTTTCCTTGCATTTCTGCTCGACCACAAATGTAGCAGTTTCAGGTAATTTTCCAGCAAATACTTTTGAAAACCTTTTTATTATCCCGGCTTTTTCGAAAGCTATTTGTTCAATTTTGTCTCCAAGTATCTGGGTATGTTCAAGACTGATAGAAGTTATAATAACAGCTAATGGATTTAAAACATTAGTAGCATCCAATCTTCCTCCAAGTCCGGTCTCTATTACCGCATAATCAACTTCGTTATCAGAAAAATATTGAAAGGCAAGTGCTGTTGTTACCTCAAAAAATGTTAACTGAAGTCTATCAATTTCTTTTTCATAATTGGAAATAAAACCCGCAATGTAAGTATCAGGAATTTCAATTCCATTTATTTTTATTCTTTCATTAAACCTTATAAAATGTGGTGATGTATATAAGCCTGTTTTAAATCCCAATTCCTGGAGTATACTTGAAGTAAAAGCCGCTGTACTTCCTTTTCCATTTGAGCCTGCAATGTGAAACGTTTTAAGTTTTTTTTGAGGGTTGCCAATTACTTCTAAAAACGAAGTAATATTATCAAGTCCCAGTTTTATATTAAACTGATGAAGGGAGTAAAGTTTATTTAAAGCCGAGTCAATTTTCATGATATTATATAATATATGATCCGGTAATATCAGATAATTTATTTAGCCCTGAATTAAGACAATATTCCTCAAGCTCTGCAATTATTTTCATAGGAGCAGTTGGATCAATAAAGTTTAATGTGCCAATTTGTATAGCTGATGATCCTGCAATCATAAATTCAATAACATCTTTCCAATCCATAATTCCACCAATTCCTATAATTGGGATATTAACTTTTTGTTTTATTTCAAAAACCTTTGCTAAAGCTACAGGTTTAATGGCAGGACCTGATAGTCCTCCTGTTATATTCTTTATCTTAGGTTTTTTTGTGAAGATGTTAAATGCCGTACCAACCAAAGTATTAATTGCCGATACTGCGTCTCCACCCGAACCTTTTACGGCCATTGCAAAATCTGAGATATATGAAACATTGGGAGATAATTTTATGATTACCGGCTTGTCTGTTACAGACTTTACTTTTTCAGTAATTTTTGCAACAGCTTTTACGTCATTCCCGAATTGAAGGCCTCCCTCCTTCACGTTAGGACACGAAACATTTATTTCAAATGCATCAACCGCTTCATGCTCTGTAAGTATTCTCACACATTCAACATATTCATCAATTGAGCTTGCTGCAATATTACATATCAATGGCACATCATATTTTTCAATAAAAGGAATCTTTTCTTTTATATACTCTTCAACTCCAACATTAGCAAGACCAATTGCATTTAACATTCCGGATGGAGTTTCAACAATACGCTGTGGAGGATTTCCTTTTCTAGGTTTTAAACTTAATGATTTTGTAACAATACCGCCAATTTTATTAAGGTCAATAAATTCTGAAATTTCATTTCCATAACCAACAGTTCCCGAAGCCAGAAGAATTGGATTTCTGAAAGTCATCGGACCTACTTTTACACTTAAATCAACTTTGCTCATATTACAACATCTTTAATATTGAATACGGGACCATCTTTACATACAAGTAAATATTTATCCTTTTGTTCGGTTGATTCTATCGGGCATCCCTGGCAAATGCCGAAACCGCATGCCATTGCACATTCTGTTGAAACTTCACAATCAATTTCATTCTCAATACATAACTCCTTCAGAGATCTTAGCATTGCATTCGGTCCGCAGGCAAATACCTTTATGTTTTCTTTTTTTAACTGAGAGAGTTTGGATTCCATCAATTGAACTACGGTGCCTTTAAATCCCAGAGATCCATCATCTGTTGAATATTCAGGATTTACCATTCCATACCTGATGATATCAGTACTGGTTCTACCACCTATTAACGTCACTATTTTTTTTTGATGAGAAATCATTTTTGTAAAATATGGAAAGGGTGCTGCTCCCAAACCGCCGGCAACTATAATAGCTTTTTCAAATTCTCCATTCAGGCTAAATCCATTTCCGAGTGGTCCCAGTATATCTATTTTTTCGCCCGGTTTTTTAAGTGCAAGTATTCTTGTGCCTGTTCCATAGATATTAAACATTAAAAAGAAATGATTTTTATCCACATCGCAAACACTAAAAGGACGGCGAAGTAATGGATAATAAGACTCTGAAACACGAATATTAAGAAATTGTCCTGGTTGAATTACAGAAGCTATTTCGGGACAGTAGATTTTTTGTAGAAAGATTTGATTTTCAAGTTCGATAGTTTCTGCAACAGGAGCGTCAATGACAAACAATTTATTACCTTAATTGAATTTCCACCATGTTAGTTGATTTAATTCTGTCTGATGGAGTATATGGCAGGCTGATTTTAGCCGTAATGATTTTACTTTTTAATAATTACAAATTAAACTTAAACAAAACTTAATAATTAATCGACAGTTAAAAATATGCTACCTGTTGTTCTTTTCAATAGCAGAGATTTTATCAAGTCTTTTCTGGTGTCTGCCGCCCCCAAATCGTGTATTCAACCAGGCTTCAATAATAGATTTTATGGTTTCTTCTCCAAGGGTTTTTGCACCTAGTACAAGGATATTGGCATCATTATGTTCTCTTGCACTCCTGGCAGAAAACTCATTGTAACAGGTAGCCGCTCTTATTCCATCTAATTTGTTTGCAGTAATTGCAGACGGGATTCCTGTTGCATCAATAAGAATTCCAAAATCAGCTTCTTTTGCCTGAATTTTTTTTGCAACAGCAAGAGCAAAGTCCGGGTAATCGCATGATTTTTCATCATACGTTCCAACATCAACTACTTGTATACTTTTTTCCGTTAAATGTTTACTTAAAAGGTTTTTTATTTTAAATCCGGTATGATCACTGCCTATTACAACTTTATTAAGTCTGATTGATTTTGCCAGTTGTTGATCACTGATTTGAATATTTTCAGCCGCATCCTTACTAACAATTTTTAATCCCAGTTCTTTTATTTTGTCTTTTGCTGAAGGTGTCAGGATGTCATCCTTACTTATCAGAATAATCTTATCATCCAAAGATGCGTTTACGATATCTTTTTCAGTAAAAACTTTTTTCATATTAAAATTTCAGATGAAGAAGTAGACAGTGAACCTTATAAATATTCAGTCAGCTTATTTATTTTAAGGTGCTCCACTATTTTCTTAACGTCCTGGCTCTTATCTCTCCGGCAGACTAATAATGCATCGTCAGTATTTATTATTATCAGGTTATCAACACCAATTACAGAAGTAAATTTCTTCGGAGAAAAAACGTAAGAATCAACTGTCATCTCAGTGAATACATTTCCAATAACAGCATTACCGTTGCCATCTTTTTCTGAAAGTTGATATACCTCTTCCCAGCTTCCCACGTCACTCCACGAAAAGTCACCTTTAATCAGGTAAACATTCTGTGATTTTTCCATTATTCCATAATCAATGGAAATATTTCTAAGCTTACCATAAATATTTGCAAGAGTTGTATTATAGTTATTTGTATTTATAGCAGGAACAAGCTCTTCTAAACCTTCATAAAGTTCAGGCATATACTTTTCTATTTCATTTAATATAGCCTCAACCCGCCAAATAAACATACCGCTGTTCCAGTAAAAATCTCCGCTCTCCAGAAACCTTACTGCAGTTGCGTAATTTGGTTTTTCTGCAAATGTATATACTTTATGAACATTCTCAACTATTTCATTTTCTTCCATCTGGATATAACCATAACCGGTTTCTGGTCTTGTAGGTTTAATACCTATTGTAATAAGTCCTTTAGATGAATCTGCAAATTTTGCTGCCTGGATAAGGATTTTATGGTAATCATCAATATCCTTTATGATGTGATCAGCCGGAAGAATTAAAGTGACGGCGTCTATAGATTTAGTTCTGATAATTATAGAAGCAAGACCAATACAGGCTGCAGTATTTCTTCCGAATGGTTCTTCTAAAACATTTTCTTCCGGAAGCTGAGGAAGCTGATTAATAATTTCACTTCTCTGAATTTTATTAGTGATTACAAAAATATTCTCAATTTTAACTACGCCATTTAACCTGGCAACGGTTTCCTGGATCATAGTCTTTTCACCAAAAATATTCAGTAATTGTTTAGGAGTTTTTTCTTTACTTCTTGGCCAGAACCTTGAACCGACACCACCAGCCATAATAACTGCAAATAGATCCATATCTAAGTATTTTCCTTAATTATTAAAGTGTTTAAGCTTTCGCCAAATTCCTCCGCCCTATTCAGATAATTCGTTATGTCCACTTCTTTTCCCCTTACTACTGCCACAATAACTATGAGACAAGCTCTCATAGATTCTATAACATCTTTTTTTGGTTTGAGGTCGCCGTTATTAATTAGTCTTATTGCTTTTGCCACAATTTTATGCATATTGGCAATTATCTCAAAACCTGCCTTGTTTGAAAGTGCCTGATTATATGAAAAAGTATCTGCGAATTCTTTTAAATCTGCTTGGTCAGTATTACCTTCTGCAAGATTTTTTAATATTTGATCAAGTGGTTTGATGGGCTCAAGTATTGTTGATTCATAATTCTGAAAGAATATGTCTTCTTCTTTATCATCATCCATAATTATTTTTTCTTTTAACTGCTGCCGTTCAGTATTATCAAAGGAGATATCCTCGCCTTTTCTTTTTGAGAGGTCTATATTAATTGCTTTGTTCAAGCCATCTTCTCTTTCATCAGATAATACATTCAAACCATCTTTAAATGATGCAACGTTAACCATATCGATCATATTACTCAAATCTTTTATCAAAAATTGACTATGCTCTCTAAATTTTTCTGACAATCTATTCATATCCACCTGGGATTGAGTAAGGAAATTATGTATTTCACTTAACCTTATAGCCAGTGTTGAAAACTGTGTAATCTTCTTCATCTTTTTGATATCAGCTTCCAGATCCTCTGATTTAGTGATCAGCTCTTTCAATAAGCTCACCACTTCTATCTTTTGAGTACTCAGCCTTAAGCTGTTAGCTGCATTAGAAATAGATTGAATTATATATTGTTTAATTAAATCCATTACTGCCTGTTAATTCCTGGAATGTTTGGCAAAAGAAGAAAAACTTTGCATTGTACATATAAAAATATTATTAAAACAAAAATATACCGGTAATTGATTTTATAATCAATTAATAGAGAACTGGAAAAAATTATTATAATATTCAGTGAGAATCTCAACAATTAACAATACAATTGATTTCAAAATTCTCCCGATTGAGAAAAGAAAAAAAATTTTTCATCTTAATTTTGATAATATTTTGAGCCTATTCATTCTTTTGGACATTTTAAGATGCTATTTTGAAGTGGCATATATCTTGAAAATGGTGGCGCATTAAAAATAATTGCTATACGCAATTAGCAAATTTCTATCAAATGATTTAATTGACATTACTTAACCGTAATGTTAATTTTGACCCAAAAATAAAAATTTATGATAACAGAATTCGGAAAGATATTTGTTTTTATACTTACTGCGATCCTTTTTGTTATCGTTGCCGTTTTTGCCGCAAAATTAATTCGCCCATCCAGACCAACCAAAGAAAAACTACTTACATATGAGTGTGGCGAAAATATCGAGGGTTCACCCTGGGTTAAATTTAATATTCGTTTTTACGTTGTTGCTTTAATCTTCCTTATTTTCGATGTGGAAGTAGTATTACTGGTACCCTGGTCACTGGTTTATAAACAGTTTGGTATGGGAGGGTTTTTAGTAGGAGCAATCTTCTTAATATTGCTTGGTTTGGGAATGGCATATGAGTGGCGCAAAGGTGATCTTGAATGGGCTCGTCCTAAACCTGTCCCGCTTGGTTTAAATAAAAAAGATAAAACAAAACAAGAAATTGTAGCTGAAGAAGTTGTTTAACAATTTAAGATTATACAAAAATGGGATTACTGGATAAACAATTAAACGATGGAAATATAGTAATAACTAAAGTTGAAGATCTGCTTAACTGGGCCAGGCTTTCTTCTGTTTGGCAGGTTGGATTTGGTCTGGCATGTTGTGCAATCGAAATGATGGCAACTTCAGCTTCACATTATGATTTTGACAGGTTTGGAGTAATTCCGCGTCCGTCACCACGTCAGTCAGATGTTATAATCATCTCCGGAACAGTGACATTGAAGATGGCGCTTCGTGTAAAAAGATTATATGAACAAATGCCCGATCCTAAATACGTAATATCTATGGGAAGCTGCTCAAACTGCGGCGGACCTTATTGGGAACACGGTTATCATGTACTTAAAGGAGTCGATAGAGTAATTCCGGTTGATGTTTATGTACCCGGATGTCCTCCCCGACCTGAAGCCTTATTAGAGGGCTTACTAAAACTTCAGGAAAAAATCCGTAATGAGTCCATTGTAAAGAGATCAGCATGAAATCCACAGAAGAAATTTTTGAAATCCTAAAAAATAAATTTGGTGATTCGGTAAGTGAACTTGTAACCGGACAGCCGGTTGAATCTTATTTTTCAGTTTCACCGAAAGAAATAAAAAATATTTGTTTTTTCCTTAGAGATACAGAGGAGCTGCTCTTTGATAATCTTATGAACCTGTCTGGCGTTGATGATGATAACGGGGAAAAGAAAACCAATGAAGACGGAACAACAACTATTGTTGGCGGAACTTTAAGTGTGTTTTATCATTTGGAATCTACATCACTTAAACAGAAAGTTACTCTTAAAGTATCCGTTCCAAGAGAAAAACCTGACCTTGAATCAGTGGCAGATGTGTGGAGAGGTGCAAACTGGCATGAAAGAGAGGCGTTCGATCTTGTCGGATTTAATTTCCTTAATCATCCTGATCTAAGAAGAATATTAATGCCTTATGATTGGGAAGCAGGGCATCCATTGAGGAAGGATTATAAAAATCCTGAATTTTATCAGGGGATGAAAGTACCTTATTAAAGTGAATTTCAACTTATAAATGTCTGAAGACAGTCAAATAACAATTAAAATTCTTCATCAAAACTGTTATTTGGAAATTGATTATTGGATTGAATAATGATGCTTGTGGAAGATAAAAAAGAAATAAACAAGAAGGGTTCATTAAAAACCGAAGAGATGGTTCTGAATATGGGACCACAGCATCCATCAACGCATGGGGTGCTCAGGTTAGAATTAACTCTCGAAGGTGAAATAATTAAAGAATGCAGACCCCATATTGGATATCTTCATCGTTGTTTTGAAAAACACGCCGAAGCAATGACTTATCCTCAGGTTGTTCCTTACACTGACAGGATGGATTATCTTGCCTCAATGTATAACGAGTTTGGCTACGCAGTAGCAGTGGAAAGACTTTTAGGAATTGAAGTTCCTGAAAGAGTTGAATATATACGCGTAATAATGGGAGAGTTTCAGAGAATAGCTTCTCATCTGGTTGCCCTCGGAACCTACGGAGCCGATATCGGCGCAATGACTCCATTTCTTTTTTGTTTCAGGGATCGTGAAAATATTCTCAGCCTCTTCGAATTAGTTTCCGGCGCCAGGTTACTTTACAATTATATTTGGGTAGGCGGAGTATCACACGATTTACATCCCGATTTTATCAGGCTTGCTAAAGAATTTATTCCTTACTTCAGACCAAAGATTAAGGAATTAAATGATCTTTTAACAGGCAACAGAATTTTTATTGAACGAACTGCTAATGTCGGAGTCCTTCCTCTTGAAGCAGCAATTAATTACGGAATTTCCGGTCCTAACTTAAGGGCAAGTGGAATGAAATGGGATTTAAGAAAAGATGATCCATATTCCATATATGATAAATTTGATTTCGATATCCCTATTGGTGAAGGAGCGATGGGAACTGTGGGTGATTGCTGGGACAGATATTATATGAGAGTTCTGGAAATGGAGCAAAGCTTAAAAATTATTGAGCAGGCACTCGATCAGATTCCCGAAGGAGATGTTTCCTCTGCAATTCCCAAACGAATAAAGCCTCCGGTTGGACAAGTCTATTCACGTGTTGAAAATCCCCGTGGAGAATTAGGGTATTTTATAATTAGCAATGGAACTGTAAATCCTTACAGGGTTAAAGTTAAAGGTCCATCGTTCGTGCATCTTGGAGTAATGAATGAACTCTGCAAAGGACATATGATTGCTGATGTTATTGCAATTCTTGGAAGTATTGATATTGTATTAGGAGAGGTCGACAGATGATTTACGATTACCTCTACAGTTTAACCGGCAGCGAAGCTTTAGCAGCTTTTATTCAGAGTTTGCTTCCCCTTTTCGTTTTTATTCTACCATTTGCACTCTTCGCAGTATTAATGGAAAGAAAAGTATCTGCACACATGCAGGATAGACTCGGTCCAATGAGGGTCGGTTACCATGGAATTCTACAGACAGTTGCAGACATTTTGAAGCTTGTCCAGAAAGAAGATATAGTTCCGGCAGATACTGATAAAGCTTTATTTAATATTGCACCGGCCCTGGTATTTGCAGGGAGTTATGCAGTGTTTGCAGCTATTCCTTTTTCGGGTGCTTTTATTGGGGCTAATCTGGATTTAGGACTTTTCTACATCGTTGCTGTTTCAGGTTTAGTAGTTGCAGGGATTCTGATGGCTGGTTGGGCATCTAATAATAAATACTCTCTGCTTGGAGCAATGAGATCTGCAGCCCAGATTATTAGTTATGAAATACCAACTATGCTGGTAGTCCTTTCAATAGTAATGGTCACCGGAACATTAAATCTGTATACTTTAAGTGAGATGCAAACCGGTTATTTCTGGAACTGGTTAATTTTTGGCGGTCCTGATATGGGAATAAGTAAATTTATTTTTATTCCATTAATGATTATCGGATTTGTAATTATCTATATTTCAACTCTTGCTGAAGTAAACAGAACCCCTTTTGATATTCCGGAAGCTGAATCAGAGTTAGTTGCAGGATATCATACCGAATATTCAGGGATGAAGTTTGCAATGTTCTTTCTGGCTGAATATGCAAATATGTTTGCAGTTTCCGCAATTGTATCAGCAATATTTTTCGGCGGGTTTCAATCGCCATTTGGATACCTTGGTAACACACTTGGAATTCACTGGTTAGTTCCTTTTGAACAGTTCTTCTGGTTTACTGCAAAAGGAATATTCTTCGTTTTCGTTCAGATGTGGCTCAGATGGACTTTACCAAGATTACGCGTAGATCAGCTTATGGCTTTATGCTGGAAATATTTAATACCGATCGCGTTTGTTAATCTTTTAATTATTGGCTTAATAACCGTACTATAAAGTTATGAAACAATATTTTGAAAATGTTTGGACAGGAATTGTTACTGTTCTTATAGGAATGAAGGTAACATTTAAGCATATTTTTGTTCCTGCGGTTACTATACAGTATCCCGATGTAAGACCGGTTCTGCCTGAAAGAGAACGCAATCGTTTGTATGTAAATATGGATGACTGTATTGGCTGCGATCAGTGTGCAAGGGCTTGTCCTGTTAACTGCATTGAAATAGAAACAGTAAAAAGTTTACCGGCTGAAGACCTTGGTAAAACTTCAAATGGTAAAAAGAAAGCCCTTTGGGTAACGAAATTTAACATTGATATTGCAAAGTGTTGTTACTGTCAGCTCTGCGTGTTTCCCTGCCCTACCGAATGTATATATATGACTGATGTTTATGAATTTTCAGAATATGACAGGAACAGCCTTGTTTACAATTTTGTTACGCTGACTTCGAAAGAGATCGAAGAAAAGAAAGATAATTTTGCCAAACTTGAAGCAGAAAAGGCAGCACAAAAAGCAGCCGCAGCTGCAAAAGCAGCAGAGGAGAAAGCCGCTGCAGCAAAATCTGAAACCAAAACAGAAAATAAATCGCCGGATAAACCCGGAAGTGATAATTAATTAAAGATATTTTAAGATGAATATTTACGATATAATTTTTTATCTGTTCGCTGCAGTTACACTTATTTCTGCATTTTTCGTTGTAACAACAAGAAATATCGTTCACTCTGCTTTCTTCTTGCTGTTTACTTTTTTTGGTGTCGCAGGAATTTATGTTCTACTGGGAGCAGATTTTGTAGCCATAGTTCAGCTAATCGTTTATGTGGGTGGTATACTAATTTTATTAATATTTGGTGTGATGCTTACAAATAAAATTACCAATGTTCAGATAAAAACCGGGACAATGCAAATGCTTCCTGCTGCTATAGGCGTAGGACTATTTTCGGGGTTATTACTGTCTATTATTATAAATACGAATTGGAAAGTAATCCCAACAGTTGTTCCCTTACAGAATGTCGGTACGATAGGAACTATAATGTTATCTGAATACGTGGTTATTTTTGAACTTTTAGGAATCATTCTTTTAATTGCTTTATTAGGAGCAGCTTCAATAGCTCGCAGGTAAACCATGGAAAATATTGGACTTAATCATTTTTTAATAATAAGTGTTCTACTCTTTTCAATGGGCATTTTTGGTATAATAACCAGGAGAAATGCTGTAATGGTTTTAATGGGTATTGAACTTATTCTTAACGCTTCAAATATTAATTTTATTGCTTTTTCTAAGTACGGCAATTTCGGTTACAACGGTCAGGTAATGGCATTATTTATAATTGTACTTGCTGCTGCAGAAGCTGCAATTGCCCTGGCAATAGTTTTAAATATTTATAAAACGTTCTCAACCGTTAATGTTGATGAAATAGACAGATTGAAAGATTAAATGGTATGGCAGAATCAACACTAATACAGCTTGCAGTTGCAGTTCTATTTCTACCGTTACTTGGGTTTGCGGTGGCTTTGTTTTTTGGAAAGAAAATTAAAGCTGCTTACTGGTTTGAGATTTTTACTGTGCTTCTCGGATTTATATTTACTGTTATTATCGCAGCGTCCAAGCTTTCTTCACACCTGGGTACTGATATTACCGCAGAATTTGCCTGGGTTAATTTAGGGAATATTCCTTTAATCGGAGATTTAAAAATTGACCTGGGAATTTTACTGGATAACATCTCAGTGATTATGATAGCTGTTGTATTTCTAATAAGTATTCTCGTGCATAGTTTTTCAATTCTTTACATGGAAGGAGATAAAAGATACAGCAGATATTTTTCTTATCTCGGTTTGTTCACTTTCTCGATGAGCGGAATAGTATTAACTCACAATTTCTTCATGATGTATATTTTCTGGGAACTTGTCGGGATTTCATCTTATTTGCTTATTGGATTCTGGTATGAAAAGAAAACTGCTTCAGATGCAGCAAAGAAAGCCTTTCTTGTTAACAGGATCGGTGATATCGGAATGCTTGCTGGAATTCTGATTCTTTACACAACCTATCATACTTTTACTTTTGATAAAATATTTGCTGCAATATCTAATGGACAAATTCCTTTTAACAGCGAATTCTGGTTAACAATTACAGGAATATTACTTTTCTGTGGAGCCATCGGAAAATCTGCTCAATTCCCCCTTCATGTTTGGCTACCCGATGCGATGGAAGGACCCACACCTGTTAGTGCATTAATCCATGCCGCCACAATGGTTGCAGCAGGTGTATTTTTTGTAACCAGAATTTTCACAATGCTTACCGGTGATGCACTTTTATTTATCGCAATAATAGGAGCGTTATCGGCTCTTATTCCAGCTACAATTGCATTAACCCAAAACGATATTAAAAAAGTTCTGGCTTATTCAACTATAAGTCAGCTTGGCTATATGGTGATGGCACTCGGAATAGGGGCTTACCAGTTCGCATTCTTCCATTTAATAACGCATGCCTTTTTTAAAGCTTGTTTATTTCTGGATTCCGGATCAGTAATCCACGCAATGCACCATGAACAGGATATAAGGCAGATGGGTGGACTAAGGAAGAAAATGCCTATTACTTATGCATCATTCCTTATTTCTTCACTTGCTATCTCAGGTGTCCCTTTAACATCAGGATTTTTAAGTAAAGATGGAATCCTTGCAGGATCGTATGCTTTTGCTTCGTTAACAGGACATTGGTTATTCCCCATTGTTGGATTCTTTGTGGCTGCATTAACTGCATTTTATATGTTCAGATTATTAATTCTCACTTTCCATGGCAAACCGCGTAACGAAGAAAAATACAATCATGCTCACGAATCAAAGTTTGCAATGGCAATGCCACTTGCAGTTCTTTCAATTCTGTCAATTTTTATCTGGTACACTCCTAATCCATTTAATCCCGAACAGGGAGCGTTTATGTCTAAATGGGTTAAAGTGCCGGAAATAGTTGTTCCGGAAAATGCACGTTATGATTTTATGAAAGCTGACATTAAAGCTGATGTTGCACCGGAAGTTGAATTAAAAGAACCTGAGGTTATTTTCTCTTCATCCTATACTGAAGCAATGCATCACGCACATATTCCCGCAATGATACTTTCCTTATTTCTTGCCGGATTTGGGATTTTACTGGCATTTGTAATGTATCAATGGCAGAAATTAAGTGCAGATAAGTTTGCAGAAAAACTTAAACCACTGTACCTGCTTTCTTACAACAAATGGTATTTCGATGAACTCTACGATGCGACTTTTGTTGCTGGTACAATTGGGTTAAGCAAATTTCTCGCATGGTTTGATCTGTTCTTTATAGATGGAATTGTAAACGGTTCCGCAACGGTTACAAAAGGAATTTCCCGATTCAGCGGGAAATTTGATAGTATCGTTGTTGATGGACTGGTAAACTTTATGGCTTACCTTTCTGGTTTTGTAGGATTGATATTCAGGCGCTTCCAGACAGGTAAAGTCCAGACTTATATCGTGTTGGTGATATTCTCATTAGTAATTTTATTGTTTTTATTTAAGTCATTTTAAGGCAGAAATTTATCAGGTAATATGATGGAAAACTTCCCTATTCTTTCGCTTATAACCTTCCTCCCTGTTTTAGGAATGTTAATTATTATGTTCCTTCCTAAAACACAAACACAGGTAATAAAAAGTTTAACACTTTTAATCACCAGTGTGCAGCTGGTTCTTGCAGTCTTGATACTGGCGAATTATAATTATGCTGCAGGAGGAATTAATGATGCTTCATCATTCCAGTTTATTGAAAGGTTCACCTGGATTGATATAAGCGGATTTTCCTGGATAGGAAAAATTAAAATAGATTATTTCCTTGGTATAGATGGATTAAGTGTACCAATGGTTTTGTTGACTGCAATTATAACTTTTGTAGCTACATTATCATCCTGGAAAATTGATAAATCTGTAAAAGGATATTTTGCTTTATTCCTCTTACTTGATACCGGAATGATGGGAGTTTTCGTTGCACTCGATTTCTTCTTATTCTACATTTTCTGGGAACTAATGCTTCTCCCAATGTACTTCCTGATTGGAATCTGGGGCGGACCGAGAAGAGAATATGCTGCTATTAAATTCTTTCTTTATACTTTGCTTGGAAGTGTTTTCATCCTATTGGTTATGATTGGTTTGTATTTCAGTACTATGGAAACTATGGCTGATGGAACTAAAATATTTACATTTAATATGCTTTCAATGATGGATGCAGGAAACTTTACAGCAACCGGAATACTCTCTCCGCTGAATCCATCAAACCTCAGATTTATAGCTTACATTGCACTGTTTATAGGATTTGCGATAAAGATACCGATGTTCCCGTTCCACACATGGCTGCCTGATGCACACGTTGAAGCTCCGACTGCCATAAGTGTAATACTTGCCGGTGTTCTGCTTAAGATGGGTACATACGGAATAATCAGAATATGTTTTCCAATCTTCCCTGATATCACGCATCAGTTAGTCTGGTACATCGCTTTGTTCGGAATGATAAATATAATTTATGGTGCTCTTTGTGCAATGGCACAAAAGGATTTCAAGAAATTGATTGCCTATTCTTCTGTATCACACATGGGATTTGTAATGCTGGGTCTTGCATCCTTAAATACAATCGGACTGTCAGGTGCGATTTTGCAAATGTTCAACCATGGAACAATTACTGCGATGCTCTTCTTGAGTGTTGGAGTAATATACGACCGTGCGCATACCAGAGGTATTGAAGATTTCGGCGGACTCGCAAATCAAATGCCTATTTATTCCGGATTTACAACTCTGGCATTCTTTGCAGCAATTGGTTTACCCGGGTTAAGCGGTTTTGTATCTGAGGCTTTTGTATTTCTCGGAGCTTTCGGTGTCGAAAGTATAAGAGTTATAACTATTATTTCAACACTAGGAATTTTACTAGGTGCAGGCTATATGTTATGGACATTCCAACGCGTTTATCTTGGTAACCTTAAAGAAAAATGGTCATCATTAAAAGATCTTACGTTCAGAGAATATGCAATGCTTGTTCCTTTAAGTGTAATCATAATCTTCCTAGGTGTTTACCCGGCTGCAATGCTGAACCTGATGAATGCATCTGTAAATGCTATGGTTAAATTTATGGCTCATGCGCAAACCATTTATAGTCAGTTTGCTTCATTCTAAGTTATTTATATTGGAAATCTAAAAATGATGGACCTTAGCTACATAACTAAAAGTTTTTATTTGCTAAAACCTGAATTAATAATTTCGGTGGTAATTGTTATTCTGGTTGTTGTTGATCTGATAATGGATAAGAATAAAAAACTTCTCCCTTACATCTCACTTGCCGGTTTACTTGTCGCAGGTTATTATGTAATAAATCAGTTCGGGTTAAGTGCATTTGCAAGTAAGCCACAGAATAGTATGGGAATGGTTGCTGTAGATTCCTTTGGTGCGTTTTTCAAACTTATTATTATCCTCTCTTCTCTTTTTGTCGTTTACTTTTCTGTCAATTCTGAGGAAGTAAAACAAAGTATGGATAGACATGGAGAATACTATGCTTTAATCTTCGGTATGATTCTCGGAATGTTTTTTATGGTTACTGCCGCAGATTTGATTTTAGTCTATCTTTCTCTTGAGCTTGTCTCTTTATCATCTTACGTTCTTGCGGGATTCACAAGAAATTCCTTGAGAAACAGCGAGGCTTCTCTTAAATATATTATTTATGGCAGCGTTGCAAGTGGAATTATGTTGTTCGGCATTTCTCTTCTTTATGGATTGACCAGTTCAACAAATATTTACGAAATTAACCTGATTTTACAAAACGGAAATTATAGTTCTCTGACAATGCTTTTGTCAGGATTATTAATTTTCACCGGAATTGGGTTTAAAATTTCTGCGGCACCTTTCCATTTCTGGACTCCAGATGTATATGAAGGAGCACCTGTAACAATTACAGCTTATCTTTCTATCGCAAGTAAGGCTGCCGGTTTTGCTCTTCTAATAAGATTTATCAGGATAACTTTTGTAATCGGGGTTGATGAAAATGGATACTGGCATTTGATTAACCTGATTGACTGGAAATCCATTCTTGTAGTAATCTCAATCCTTACCATGACGCTCGGAAACTTTGCTGCTCTCTGGCAAAGCAATATGAAACGACTTCTTGCCTACTCGAGTATCGCTCATGCAGGATACCTTTTACTAGGGTTAGCTGTATTGTCAAATGCAGGAATGACTGCGATACTGATATACTTCGGAGTTTATACTTTTATGACACTCGGAGCCTTCTTTGTCGTTATGTTAATTGCGAACAAACTAGGAACAGAAGAATTGGATGATTACAAGGGACTGGGATATTCAGCCCCCTGGCTTGGAATTTCAATTGCGATTTTTCTTGTTTCTCTTACAGGACTTCCGCCTACTGCCGGATTTATTGCAAAGCTTTATCTCTTTATTGCACTCGTAGATGCTAAAATGATTGTAGTTGCAGTTATCGCACTCCTCAACTCAGTTGTATCACTTTATTACTACATTAAAGTTCTTAAGAATATGTATCTAGTTAAAGTTGAGATAGAAAAACCTGCAATTGCTGTTTCTCCTGCAAATATTGTTATGTTGATAATTCTTCTTGCTCCAATACTTATACTTGGAATTTACTTCTCACCTTTAGTCGAATTAGCAAAATATTCCATTTCGCTGGTAGGATTATAAATCCACTGATTTGATTTTTTTTCCTTATTTGCTTAGTTTTATATCCGACTATTTTAGTCCTATTTATATATATGTTAAAACTTTCTAAAAAAAGCGAATATGCGCTAATGGCAGTCAGGTACCTGGCAATGAATTCCAATGGAAAATTTTCAACAGCAAAGGAAATATCAGAATATTATGACATTCCCTTCGAATTAGTCTCAAAGGCTTTACAACAATTAGTGAGAAAAAATGTTATATCCTCATTTCAGGGTGTCCGCGGCGGATATTCTTTAGGCAGAACTCCTGAACAAATTTCACTAATGGAAATAATTAGTTCTGTAGAAGATAATTATCAGATAACAAATTGTATGGATGAAAAAAGCTCTCAAAAAGATTGTAACCATTTCGATTGCTGTATGATAAGAGACCCCTTGATTAAAGTTCAGAGAGAAATAGATAAAGTATTTCAAAATATGAATGTAAACCAGATTTTATAAAGTATAATTGAGTATGAAATTCCCGATATATCTTGATAATCATGCAACTACCCCGGTTGATCCATCAGTGCTGGAAGCAATGCTTCCCTGGTTAACAACGAAGTTTGGAAATGCCGCAAGTAAAGATCATTCTTTCGGCTGGGAGGCAGAAAGTATTGTAAAAATTTCCAGGAGAAAGATAGCAGAATTTATTGGAGCAGATCCAAAGGAAATAATATTTACAAGCGGAGCAACTGAGGCAATAAATCTTGCACATTTTGGCATAGCGGAAAGTTACGGGTCGAAAGGAAAACATATAATTACAAGTTCTGTTGAACATAGTGCAGTTCTTGATTCATTAAAATCCTTAGAAAAAAGAGGATATAAAATCAGCATACTTACTGTTGATCAATATGGAAGAATTAATATCGATTCCCTCATAAATGAAATTCGTAATGATACTATTCTTGGTTTCAATAATGACTGCAAATAATGAAATCGGAAATGTTTACGATATAAATTCAATAGGTGAAATCTGCAGAGAGAAAAATATTATTTTTCATACAGATGCTACCCAGGCGATTGGTAAAATAAAATTTAATATTGAAAATGTTGATTTAGCTTCCTTCTCAGCTCATAAGATATACGGTCCAAAAGGAATAGGAGCACTATATATCAGGAATAAAAATCCGAAGATTAATTTATCTCCCCAGATTTTTGGCGGAGGTCATGAAAATGGTTTACGTTCCGGAACTTTAAATGTACCGGGTATAGCCGGATTCGGTAAAGCAATTGAAGTTGCTTCAGATGAATTTGAATCTGATTTTAACCGGATAACATCTTACAGGGACAAAATGCTGAAAAATTTTTCTGAAAAACTTGATGGAATACAGGTAAATGGTGATCTGGATAACCATCTCCCAAACAATTTAAATGTTATTTTTAAAGGTATTCGGTCTGAAAACTTTATTATGAACTTGAGAAAAATTGCAGTCTCTACGGGTTCAGCTTGTACCTCGGCTTCATTAAAACCAAGTCATGTTTTAAAAGCAATTGGTTTAACCGGCGAGCTGGCTAGTTCATCAATAAGATTTGGATTAGGCAGATTTAATACAGAAGAAGAAATTAATTTTGTTATAAATGAAGTAATCACCACCGTGAAAAACTTGAGAGAAAATTCTCAAATTGAATCTAAAGAAATTATTAATCACTAAATAAAGGAATTAATATGCTCCGGGGAAAACTAAATGAATATTTTAATTTGCTAAAGAATGAAGACAAGCAATTTTTAACTTTTCTTAAAGCAAAATACCCATTGTTTCATAAATCAAATTTCTTTTATAGAGATTTCCAATATGGAATAAGGAAATATATGGAGCTTAAAGGAATAGATATTACGTACAGTGAAGCTGATAAACTTGCAAAAGAATTGGCATCATCTTTTGAACAGCAGGAAATTTTTATTCCCGTGAACTCCCAGGGCTGGACATTAAATTATCCTGAATTTGTAACTGTTACCCCCGGTGATCCATTATAATATTAATAACAAATTATTAGTTTGAGGAACTCGGAAATGCCAGAAGTAAAAATTGAAAATGATATATCTATTACAGAAAAAGCAGCAAAAGAAGTAGTACAGATCAAATCCGAAAATAATATTCCGGAAGGATTTGGATTAAGAGTCGGAGTTAAAGGCGGCGGCTGTTCCGGCTTAACTTATACACTCGGATTTGATGCGGAACCAAAAGAAGGTGACACAGTCATCGAAGAAAAAGGTTTGAAATTATTTGTAGACGGAAAAAGCCTCTTCTACCTTATGGGAACCGAACTTGATTTTTCCGATGGATTGAATGGTAAAGGATTTGTTTTTAATAATCCTAACGCAACGAAAACATGCGGATGCGGTGAATCATTTGGAGTTTAATTTCTTAGTAAAATAAATCTTATTCATCATTAAATTATTGGAGGTTAACTAATGGGAAAATTTGAATTGCCTAAATTACCCTATGCTTACGATGCACTTGAACCATACATTGATAAAACAACAATGGAGATTCATTACACTAAACATCATAATGGTTATGTTACTAAACTGAATGATGCTGTTGCCGGAACTGAATTGGAAAATAAGTCACTTGAAGATATATTGAAGAATGTCTCCAAACATCCCGTTGGAGTGAGAAATAATGGCGGAGGTCATTATAATCATTCTTTATTCTGGACGATAATGAAAAAAGGTGGTGGTGGTTTTCCGAAAGGTGACCTTGAAACTGCCATTGGTTCATCATTTGGTTCTTTTGAAGAATTTAAAAAGAAATTTAGTGCAGCCGCTGCGGGTAGATTTGGATCTGGCTGGGCCTGGTTAATTGTGAAGGATGGAAAACTCGTAGTTACTTCTACTCCAAACCAGGATAATCCTGTTATGGACGTGGCAGATGAAAAAGGAACTCCTATTCTTGGACTCGATGTTTGGGAACACGCTTACTATTTGAAATACCAGAACAAGAGACCTGAGTATATTGAAAACTGGTGGAATCTTATTAACTGGGAAGAAGTTACCCGTCGATTTAAAGAAGCCAAATAATTTATTAATAAAAGGCGGATTTATTTCCGCCTTTTTCGTAAGGTGAAAAGAATGTTATCTGAAATTCCATTATTCCCTTTAAATATTGTAGTATTTCCCTCATCAAAATATCCCCTTCATATTTTTGAAGAAAGATACAAAAAGATGATTGCCAGATGCCTGGCTGAAAAAAAAGGTTTTGGAATTGTTACCAGGATAAATAATGAGTTATCAAAAATAGGAAGTTATGTTGTAATAGAAGATATCCTTCAGAAATTTGATAATGGGGAAATAGATATTTCCGTTACCGGTAAAGGTCGGTTTGTTATAGATAATGTTTATTCCCACACTGATAAGTACCTTATTGCAAGGGTAACTGAGTATGATGATATAACTTCTATTGTAACCCCTTCACTTCTGCTTGAACTGCAGAATTCATTCGAGAGAATAATTGAGAAGACTAACTTTCAGCTTGAAGAAGCGTTTTGGAGAAACTACGAAGAAACAAATTTGAAATCATTTAAGCTGGCAGAAAAATCAGGACTTACATTACAACAGCAGCAAACTCTGCTTACATTTCAGGAAGAATCTAAGAGAGTAAATTACCTGATAGAACATTATGTGGATCTTGAAAAACAATTTTCACAGTCGGCTACTGTCCGCAGTATTGTTATGAGCGACGGATACATCAATAACTAAAATTTAAAATTCTTTAAAATAAAAAAGGGAAAGTAATGTACTTTCCCTTTTTTAAATTAATATTATTTCCTCAAACTTCAGATCTGAGATGTTTTTCCACCAGTTTTAACCTGTTAATAGAACGTTTTAATGCTACTTCGGCTCTTTGCAACATCTGTTGTTTCAGTTTTATTAGCCAGTCTGTTCTCTGCTCTTTCCTTTGCTTTCCTGGCTCTTTCAATATCTATACCTTCTAAAGCTTCAAGTGAATCGGCAAGCACCAGAACCCGGTTATTAAGTACTTCAACTGTTCCACCACCAGTCGCGTATATTTTTTCAGAGTTGTCAGGTAAAACGATTTTTAATGTACCAATATCAAATGTGCTCATTAAAGGTGCGTGATTTTTTAATACCTGGAAACTCCCTTCTGTTCCGGGGATAGTTACAGATTGCACATCACCTTTAAATGCTGCTTTACCAGGAGTTATTATTTCAAGAGTTAAACCAGGCATGCTCAACTCATCTTCTTTGCTTTTTCAACTGCTTCTTCAATGGTTCCGACATACATAAATGCTGATTCAGGAAGCTCATCATGCTTACCATCTATTATTTCTTTAAAGCTTCTTATAGTATCTTCAAGTTTAACGTATTTACCTTTGAAGCCGGTAAACTGTTCTGCCACATGGAAAGGTTGACTGAAGAATCTCTGAATTCTCCTTGCTCTTCTTACAACAGTTTTATCTTCATCAGATAATTCATCCATACCTAAAATATTAATAATATCCTGAAGATCTTTGTATTGCTGAAGAATTTCCTTGCATAATCTTGCAACATCATAATGTTCCTGTCCAAGAATTCCCGGTTCCATTATCCTGGATGTTGAATCAAGAGGATCAACAGCGGGATAAATACCAAGCTCTGAAATCTGACGACTTAATGTTGTTGTAGCATCAAGATGCGCAAATGCTGCAGCGGGAGCAGGATCTGTTAAATCATCTGCCGGAACATAAATTGCCTGAACAGAAGTAATTGATCCTTTATCAGTTGAAGTAATTCTTTCCTGCAAAGCACCCATTTCCGAAGCAAGATTTGGCTGATAACCAACCGCGGAAGGCATACGACCAAGAAGTGCAGACACCTCAGAACCAGCCTGAGTAAAACGGAAAATATTATCTATAAATAAAAGTACATCCCTTCCTTCTTCTTCTCTGAAATATTCTGCTATTGTAAGACCCGTTAGCGCAATTCTTAAACGAGCACCCGGCGGTTCATTCATCTGTCCGAACACAAGTGCAGTTTTTTCAAGTACACCCGATTCTTTCATCTCCAGCCAAAGGTCATTACCTTCACGGGTTCTTTCGCCAACTCCGGCAAAAACTGAATATCCTCCGTGCTCCTGAGCTATATTATGAATTAATTCCTGGATAATTACTGTTTTACCAACACCTGCACCACCAAATAATCCTGTTTTACCACCTTTAGAATAAGGTTCAATTAAGTCAATAACCTTTATTCCGGTTTCAAAAATTTCCTGTTGCGTTGAAAGATTTTTAAATAGCGGAGCGGGACGATGAATGGGATATCTTTTTTCAGCTTTAATGGGACCATCTGCATCAATTGCATTGCCTATTACATTAATGAGTCTGCCAAGAGTAGCCGGACCAACCGGGACAGAGATTGGTTCACCTGTATCAAATGCATCCATACCTCTAACGAGTCCGTCAGTTGAATCCATTGCAACAGAACGAACTCTGTCCTCCCCAAGATGCTGCTGAACTTCCACAATCAGGTTTCCTTCAACTCCTTCTGTTGTTGTTCGAGGAATTCTGACGGAATTATAAATTTTCGGGAGATGGCCGTTTTCAAATTCAATATCAACAACAGGCCCTATTACCTGGATTATTTTGCCTTTAGCTTCACTCATTATTTTTCCTTATTCTTAGAATTTTAGTCTATAAATTTAAGGATTTGGTTAAGCTTTTACAAATAAATGCAAAAGCGAAATGTTTGCTTTTTTTATTAAAACCCCGGATTAACGGGGTTTAATGGGTTGGTTTTTAATTTATTTAATGAGCATCAGTTTTTTAGATGCAATATAATTTCCGGCTTTAATTCTATAAATATAAACCCCGCTGGCAAGATTATCAGCGTTGAAATCGATATCAACAATTCCAGCAGGAGCTATTTTATTGTACAGAGTTTTTACTTCCCTGCCAAGCATATCATATATTTTCAGTTCAACTTTTTCAGATTCAGGCAACTGAAATCTTATGGTTGTAACGGGATTAAATGGGTTAGGATAATTCTGATATAAAGTATAATTAAACTCTTTAATACTATTATTTTTAACAGAAGTGGGCACAATAAATTCTCCCGTACCGCCTGCATCATTATATCTTTTCTTAAACTCCTGCATATACTGATTTGCAATTTTAAAATCCTGAATAATTAAAGTATTCTCATCATTATCATTTTCTGCCGCAGACGACCAGTTGTGCGAACCTGTAATAACATAGGGAGAACTTTCCGGTGCTGAAGCATCAACAATTCCATACTTGTGATGCAAAATAGGAGAAGGATTCTCCCACATATCTGCATATACTGAAAGAGCCTGGAATTCAGATCCGGATGCATTTATCTGGTCAATTACTCCTTTAATATCAGTTACCCCACTGTTGAACCTGGAATGAATTGCTGATTCAATATCATTTCTTTGTAAAAACATACAGACCCATATAAATACTTTGATCAGCAGTGTTAATTGTATTTATAATTTTTCCCGTGGTTCCATCGGAAGGACTAAAGTAAAGTTGAACTTCCCTTCCACCAATATTAAAATAATGAGGAGTGTTGTCAGTCTTTTCGCTCCCAAACTTCGCATTAGCCGGATCGGGTATATCATTATTACTTCCCCACATTTCTTCAAATTCAATCTGATAGGCTGCAGTAATAGTAGGATCATTTATTTCAACAACATTATTTTTCCAATTCAATTCAGTAGAAGTAACGTTCCATGAACCTGTCCAGAGCCAGTCATTTGTTGCAATAGTATCGCGTGCATCAAAAATGAAAAATTTATTATGCATTATACCATTTAGATAAGACGGACGTTTACTCATTAATATCCCTGCATCAATCAATGCCTGCATACTATTCTGTGTATTCCTACTGTCATAAACCACTCTTATTTTTACGCCTCTGTTTTTAGCAATTATAAGTGCATTTGCAACATCCTGCATTCCAAAGAAACTATAGAGTGCTAAATCAATTGAATAATTTGCTTCATTTATTCTTTGCAGTAGATGAGCTTTAAAATCCGTATTTCCGGCAGCCGAATTTCCGGGCACAGCGACAGTTGTATCCACGGGAAAATTAAAATATACATTCATCGCACCGATGGATGGATTTGCTGAAGCAGTTGAAACAGTTTGTAAAGAACTCTCACTTCTACCAATAGTATTATCAGATATAGCTTTAAAGTAATATTGAGTAGCTGGCTCCAAACCCGTTATAGGAACTACATGATATGTAGTATCATTATTTATCATTACCGAGTCCAACTCCAAAGCAGGTGTTAAACCATACTTTACCTGGCTGTTACCATTTCTGGCTGTATTAAAGAAAACTGTAAAAGAAGAGGTATCTATATTTGCAGCAAAAACAGGATTTAAAATTAGCGGGGCACCGTTATCAACAATATCTGTGATTGATCTGGGTAATAACTGATAACCGGAATTGTATGGTGGTCCAAATTTATATTGTTGAAGTATCCCGATTATATCTACTTCACCCGATGGAATTGGTGTTCCAATTATAGAACTTACATCATTGTCTATACGAATTTCTGAAGTTCCGGTTGCATCTGATATGGGATAGTTTGTACCACTTGCGAAATTTCCTGTCCCGGATATTGTTACATTGTTTAAACGAATTAATTTACCTTCAAATTCTTCAACTCCATTCCATTCCTGATTAAGAACATCAAGAATACTTATAACCTCAGGTTCAACCTGGTTACCTGATGAGTTTATTTCAAATGAAGCTCCAGGAAGACTGAAACTCATTTCCGTTAACCCATTGTACTGGGTAAGTACTGCAGTAACCGTTACAGAATCGCCGATATTTACACCTGTGGGGAAACCCGGACCATAAACGCACATTCCCGCGGTATTATCCTGGATGGAAGCTGCACCACTTGTACCAAACTGGCTTGAAGAAGTTACTACACCAGCTACAGTAACAACCTGCCCGGTATCTATTGGAACACCATTAGCATCGTTTACCCTTATATCTGCTATTGGCGAAACCTGTGAATAAGAAAGAGTTGAAAGTAAAAGAATGAAAGTTGTAACAATTTTAGTTATCATCTTATATCCGTTGATAATATGAATCTTAATATTCTGTTATTTCCTGAATCAGCTATATAAAGAGTTTTATTGAAGAATGCCACTCCTGCAGGCTGATTAAATATATCGCTTCCACCAAATGATTGAAGCAAATCTCCAAATGGATTAAACCGGTAGACGCTATCTTTTTCAATATCTGCCACAATGATATTTTGAGCATCATCTAGTGTCACTCCTTCAGGCTTTATAAATCTGTTTGGATACATTATTTCAGAACTTTGTGGAGAAATATAATTCTGGTATCCTGTATAATCCCTTGTCTCAACAAAATGCAACCATTGAACTTTGAAATTTGTATTGCCAGTAAGAGTAGTAATAACATCATAATTTGTTTTATTAAATGATAAGATTGAACTTAAACCGTAAGCCGAAAGTACTCCGGCACCTATAGGGTCAATGTTACCTACTCTGCCTATCAATGAGTCTTTTTCGGTTCCATCAGCTAATTTTTTTACTACAAAAGAAAGAATTGAATTATCAGGATCTATTAGTGTTGAATTGTTGGGTCCAGTTCTGGTTACATAGTATGAATTATTATAGAACACCGCAACGCCGGTATATTTCCTATCTGGATTATTAACATCAGAGTTTGAACGAGGTAAAACTATTTTAACGGGAGCATTTGCAATATTATTGTTTGCTTCAACCATATTTAGCTTAAAAACCGCACTTAGTGTTTTGAGTTGACCAGAAACTATTGTATCTAATTCCGCACATACAAACAAATTCAATTTGTAATCCTGCGCCAGTGCAATTGGTTTCTTTATACTTCTTGTACCTAAAACCTGTCCATCAAGGTTCAGCATTACAACGCGGTCATTATCGGTATCAGCAATATATATGAATGGTTCTTTCCCAACCATAATATCCTGCGGATTATTAAATCCTTCCCAGGATGGATTTAAAGCAACATAAACTGTATCCCCTCCTATATTACCACCTCCGGAGTTTGGAGTTACAAGCTGATCTACATTAAATTTGTTATCGCATCCCTGTAAAAAAAGGAATACGGAAAATAAAATCATTAAACTTTTTTTCATTTTCATAAGCCGAGTATAATTGAAAATCTATGTGCAGAGCCTAATCTTGAGAAGTTGGAAAATGCATAATCAAACGTAAATTCCGCAATTGATATCGGAATTTTTAAACCTGCGCCAAAAGTGTAGTTTTGTTCATCAACATTAATCTTATAGCCGCCTCTTACAAAAAACATTTGCTTCCAGGAATATTCAATACCTGTAGAAACGTTTTCACTGTTATCGTTTGGATGATTCAACTGAATCGAAGTAGTAATTTTATTAACATCATCTTCCAAAGGTTCAAAGGCAAATCCTATTCTAAAAATTGTCGGGGGAGAAAATGATTGCCATTCAGAAACCTTCCTTTTTCCTACAAGCACAACCTCTCCGTCAGGTGCAAGTTGATTTCCAAAATTTGAAACAGTTACAGCAAATCTTGTAGTTCCCAAACCCGTCCAGTAATAAGTTCCGAGGTCTATCATCACTCCACGCATTTTTAGTTTGTCAAGAGTTTCCTCGATATAGCGAACGGTTCCTCCAAAACTAAATTGATCAGTCATCTTTCTTGAATATGTTACTGCAACTGCAATATCACCAAATCCGAAATACTCACCTGTTCCAAAGGGTGAAAATTCAGTAGTGACAGGCATATCTTTCATTGAAAGAGAAGTTAGTGCAACACCAAATGAATTTGTCTGATCAAGATGATATACTGCTCCGAGAAAGTCATGGCTTATATCAACTATCCATTGATTATGGGAGAAAAATATTTGATTATCCTGGAATTGTGAAATGCCTGCGGGATTCCAGTACAGAGCAGAAGCATCGTTCGCGATTGCTACAAACGCATCCCCAAGTGCACTTGCCCTTCCACCAACTCCGATTTTTAAAAATTGTGCTGTGGAAATCCCAGCTCTTTGTCCACCGAGCACAGGAAAAAGCTGTGCTTTTGTTTGGATAAAACCAGTAAGTAGTAATAATATTAGTATTAATTTTTTCATTTTAAAACCTTAAGCTGACTCCCAGTTTCACATTTCGTCTTGTCAGATATCTTGCAGGATTATAAGGGTATGGTGTAATCGGTGCCTGCAAATCAGGATAACGAGGATCATTCCAGGAAAGAGGAACATCATCTCCCGTTTGATACGCTTTACCCGTAACAGGATTTATAATTGCAGAGTTCTGTGTATCAAACAAATTATTAACTTCAACAGAAACAGAAAATTTTAAACTGCTGATGTCAAAAAACTTTTCGAAGTTGAGATCAACCCAGAACCAATTATCGCCTAATTTTGTGTTTCTGTCATTCTGGATATAATCATATTCCGGTCTTCCATCTGCATTGTAACTTCCGGTAAAAACTGCCGGAGTATATCTTTTGCCTGATTCATAAAACATTCTTACATAAACATTATAGTCATCAAGTATACCGTTCCCAAATCCGAATAAAGCATTATCTTTCTCAACATAAAAATTAGATGTTAAATTTATAGTAAGGGGTCTGTCCCACGAAAGATATTCTTCTTTAATAGTTTCATTTAAATTTCCCTGGGCAACAAGTACTCCTTCATCGGGTGATGAACTTTTGCCTGTTACAATTGCGTAAGAAACAGAAGCGTCGCCGGTAAACCATTTATTCACTCTTTTTTTGTATTCCAGTTCTAATCCGCGCGACCTGGCATAATCAGAGTTTACATAAGTGATAAAACTTTGTGTGGCAAATCTGGCTGAATTGATTTTAGCTGTACGTGTTGTTACATAATCAAAGATATCTTTGTAGTAAGCTGTTACAGTTAAAACATCATCATTTGAGAATTGTGTTTTTAAACCAAGTTCATACGCAACTGTTGTTTCCGGATTCAGATCCGGATTACCAAATTTCTGAAATGATGACTGTGCATTTAATGGATTCAGTTTTGCATATACAAACTGGGGGTTTGGCCATTTGCTGAAATGGCCGTATGAAAAGAATAAAGTCTGGTTATCTGAAACAGGATGCGAAATACCAAGGCGCGGACTTAAACGGGCTTTGAATCTCCTTCCGCCAAACCATCCGAAAGTATCATCTTCGTATCGTTGCCTTATTGCATCAGGTATTGTAACAACGTCGGGATTTTTTACAGCATCATCTACGTATTTCCCCGGAAACCAGTAATCAAGACGCAAACCAAAGTTAAGTATCATTCCGCTGAAGTTAATATTATCCTGAGCATAAAATGATCCCTGAGCAGGAAAAACTCTATAAATATCATTGTTCAACCCAAGCGTACCAACCCAGGGTTTATATATATCAACAACCTGCATATCCTGAAACTGAAAGTTGAAACCAGTTTTAAATTTATTCTTTTCATCAAAGAAACTGGTCAGGTCACCTTTAATAGAAGATTCACTAAAGAAGTGATCACGCCATGTATAAGGATTCCCAACATCCCAGAAACCATCCCCCGGAATTACCCCAACAGTGTCATGGTTTGTATTATAATATTGGATTGGAAAATTAACTATATCCTGAGGTTCCAGATAGTTAGTCCAGTTCTTGCCATTTGCATCAGCCCTGAGGTTTGTATAAAAATGACTGAGCTTTAACTCATAAAATGTTTTTGCATTAAGTGTATGTGTAACAGTAAACGAATGATATTCATTGTTGTGAGTAAATGTGTTTGCCTGGTCAAGGATATTCTGAAATTCATATTGATAGCCGGGACTAGGCTCGACATATTCAAGATTGGTCTGAAGTGATTGTGAATTCTGGTTAATATCCACTGACTGATTAAATGAATAAACGAACTTTAGAGTAGGTGTATAATTATAAGAAAGTTTGCCCAGCCAGAACCAACTATTTTCCGCTCTTGGCGCAAACCGTGTTCCTCCGAATGTAGAAGAATATAACTGGTCGGCGGTAGCTTTATAATATCCCTGTGTTATTCCGTCGCTTATTCCTCCATGAAAACTACCGAAGAAAGTAAGCTCGCCCGGTATTTTTATTCCTAATGCCGGAAGCAGTTGCGAAGTAATCGGTTCAGGACCGCTTAAGTTTGCATCAAAGATATCTATATTGAACACATGATACGAAGAAGGATTTCCGAGATTATCTCTCTTATAAGATAAATATCCACTGTATTTATCTCCACCGGATCTGGTCTTCACATTTACAACTCCCGAAGTAGCCTGACCATATTCTGCATTAAATCCGCCTGTAATAACTTCCACTTCTTCAATTGCATTTGCACTTAATTCTAATCCAAACCCAGTTCCTGAGAGTGGGTCCTGCACATTCACACCATCAAGTAAAAATGCGTTTTCATAAGATCTGCCGCCACGTATATGAATTGTATTATCAGTTTTTACAACTCCTGCCTGCTGCGTAACAACATCAGTGATGTTTTCAACAATGGATTTTTCAATATCTTCTTTTGAAATACTTTTTTTGCTTTGTGTTTCTTCAACATCCATCAGCGGTTTATCACCAACCACCACTACATCCTGTCCCAAACTTAATACTGTTTCTTCGAGTTTAACATTAAGTTCTTTGGTTTTATCAGCAGAAATATCGTAACCCGTATATTCTACTTTCTTATACCCAATCAGGGAAATCTGGATAGTATATTCCCCTTCTGAAATACCATTTATACGGAATTTACCATTTACGTCTGTTGCAGCGCCATAATAAGTTCCCTTGAGGATAATATTAACACCAGGCAGTTCTTCACCGGTTTTTGCATCGGTAATTGTTCCTATAAGATTACCCTTACCTTGTCCAAAAACAAATGTAGCACTAAAAAATAAGACAGCAGCACATATCAAATAAAATTTATTACCGTAAAGTAGAAAACGACTCATGGTACTATTCCAAATTCTTCAAAAAATACTTTTTCAAGTAATTGATTAACATTCATATTGCCGCCATTAGCAAGATGAAGGGGAACACCGATAAAAAATAATCTCTTATCATTATTTATGAATGAAATGGGTCCATTAACCTGTAAACCTGATGGTCCATTCCCTATAATGTTATATATAGTCTGGGTCGTTGATGAAGAATAGAAAGTTCTTACACTTCCCAGCGTCTCGGAAGTCCGAAGAGCCGGATATTGGTTCTGTGGTGAAACCGGAACGATATCTGCCGGAGAGAATACAAACGGAATGCTCCTCCTTTGTCCCAATGAATCAATGGGTAAAAATAATTTTAGAGTTGAAGCATCTACTGCAAAATCGGCGGAGGAATCAGCAAATGTCATTGAAAACATAATCTTCCCATTATGTCCAATTGGATCAATAAAATTATTGGTAACAAGACTTAATAATGAAAGATGCGGAGTTGAGTTCGAATACCAATACAAATATTGAAACAACCTGATCGTCTGTGGAAAGGTTACATTTTGATATGGCAGAGGAGATTTCTGAAAATCATAGACATCAAATTTACCAGCTAAAGCTCCCCCTCCTATCATATTGAAAGCATTGTTGTAGAAGGAAGTTATCTGGTTATTTATTGTCGGGAAATCATCTACAATTAATAAATTTCCATTTGGTTTTTTTACATACCAAGAATGACCTGAATCGGGTAATGAAATCATTCTAGAATATGCCCCCGATAAATCTTTTGCCTGAATATAAATTCTGTTTGTATCATTTAAAACAATACCCTGAAGTCTGCTTTGAAAGATATTAGACTCGGAACCATTTATCAGTATTTCCATTTCAGGACTGGAGGTATTTAAATTAACAGGACGTAGAGTTATCAATTTTACATTTCCATCAAGAGCAACAAAATTTGTTGTATCATTTAATGAGATATCAATATTAACAATGGTTTCGGCACCATCCAGGTCATCAGAATTCCAGGCAAATGTCATAACAGGAAAAGATGTATCCGGGATAATTGTCAATGGATTCCAGGAAACTTCGGGCGGTGAATTCTTAATAGGGAATTTTAAATTAGCTGGTGAAGCATCAATTAAACCTATATCATTATATTTTTCTCCGTTGTCATATTTGCCGTTTCCATTTTTATCAATGAATGGTTCATGGCCATAATCAATATTGTTCTGAACCACCTCACTGTCATACGTACCATTACCGGAATTATCAACAGCAGACACTAAGAAATTGTATGTTGTATCTGAGGTTCCTATTGGTAAGCTAAACACACTGTCTGTTTTCGTGGTAAAAGTCCAGACAGAGTCAATTCCTTCCCATTTAAAGTAATATCCTACGATCAATCCATCCGGATCATCACCCCACCAGCTAACTTTCAAACTACTTCTTTGCTGGGCTATAGTACTATCAGGAAACAGTGAAATAAAAGTATCCGGAGGTTTGTTACCAACAGGACTATCAACAAGCGATTCGTTGCAGCTGAATAACAAAGTTCCTAGGATAAACAAAAGAATTATTTTATGCATTATAATCAAAATTTAAAATTATAACACCCGGATCAAATTGTATCTATTTTTAAAAGTGAAAGGATCTGGGATAAACAAACTTTCACTATTAAATGCTTCCGGTTAGTTGTTAAAAGCTATACATATTTAATAAAGGAAATACGTCGTTACTATAACGACTAACCGGAATAAAACTTTACTTTAACAGAATCATCTTTCTGACGCTATTAAAGTTTTCTGAGTTTATTCTGTAGAAATATACTCCGGAGCTTAAATAGCTTCCATTGAAATTAACCTGGTGATTTCCAGGTGATTGGAATTGATTAACCAGAGTCTGTACCTCCTGACCAAGCATATTATAAACCTTAACTGTAACTAAACCGGCCTGAGGAATTGAATATGAAATTACAGTACTCGGATTAAACGGGTTTGGGTAGTTTTGATTTAGATGATAAGCAGCTGGGTGCAAATTACTTTCATCCTTAACATCTGTTACAAAACCCATAAAATCATTGTTTTTCCTGGGAACTAATTTATAATTACTGAAAGCGTAGTACACAATACCGGTAATAGATTCGAAAGTCGATCCCGTACTAACATATGTAGGGAGTGTATCCTGTCCGGTGAACCACCAGTTATTGTAATCATGGTTTCCATCTTGAAGATCAACCCGGGTATTTGAACCGCTGCCATCTGCAACAAGGATATCGCCAAAATTCCTGTTTCCGCCACTACCTTCCTCAGGACCTGGGTTACCATCTGCGTTTTCATCAGTAACAGTGAGATTGGAGTATTTTATAAGCACGCCTTCCCATTGTTCTGCAGCAACTGTACCGTTTGTTTTCTGATCAATAACAGATGATGACAGATTTTCAGCTGCTGGTAGAGAATTACCAGTTGAATTAACAGTAATGTTGGAACTGCTATTAATTCCACCAATCTGTGTCAGCCCGTTGCTTTCACTGACTGTACCTGTTACAGTAACATTATCACCTCTGTTAAGAGCGAGTACTTCAGTTCCGTTAATTCTTACTCCGCTCCAAGGACCCTGTCCATCCTGAATGTAAACTTGTGGTCCTGTGAGTGTTCCGGTTTCATTTCCATTAATATCTGTTGTATCTGCTGTTACAACTCCCGTAACTGTTACATCATACCCTGAAAAACTGCTATATCCTCCACCGAAAGGACTATACTGAATGTCGCGAATATTCAGCGGTCTGTTATCTAATACGAGGTAGAAAAACCTGCTTTTTGCAGTATCAGCGGGATAATTACTTTCAAGTCCGGAATTATCTTTTGCCCAGACAAAATAACTCATTACACATGAGTCACTCTGTGCTGGTATTACAGCTTCCCATGTATTTCCACTGGAATTGTTCATTGTCAATTCAAGATTCGATCCAGAGTTTTTCCTGTAATATAATTTAGCAGAAGATATTGAACCATCAGGATCAACAATTTGTGCCGAGATAGTAACGGCATCACCGAAACCAACAATAACAGGATCACGAGTCAAATTTGAAATAGAGGGAGAAAATGAGGCTACTGTAACATCCCCCGGGTAAGCCGGGCTGATGAGATTTGCATATGATGTATTGGGGATATTATCCCGGTTCTGAATATAACCAACAACTTTACCGAGGATAGTGCCCGGAACAGGAACGGTTGCATTTCTAAAATAAGATGATTGATTTCCTATAATAACCTGGGTATTACTCTGGTCGTATATTATATAAGAACCTGTACCAACACCTCCTGTAGTAGCTGTAACGGTGTCAACTTCAACAAATACAGATTCCCATTTTGCACCCTTACACAATCCTTGAAGGCTGCCGGTTTCAGACAATGAATCTAAGGTAAGATGTATTGGCTGGGGTCTCTGCATAGATCCTACAACGCCTGATGCATCAAACTCTATTAAATCCAGCTCAGTCGTATTAAAATAAGGGACAACAACTCCTGTAACATTTACAACATAGCCGGTATCAATCAATCCGAAAGGATTACCTGTCGGCATATTAGGATATCTTACAAGAATTCCACCCCACTCTGCATCAGCTGTATCCTGAAGTATAAGTGCAGGAGCACCAGCAATCAATGTGGTGCCGCTATCAGGGTTTGCATCCCTATATGGAGCTACCATTACAACACCGGTTACATTCACCGTATCACCGGCCAGAGAGGATTGTATTTCACAACTGCCGCTCAATGAATCCGGATTTATATACTGGATATCTTTGATCGAAACGTGCGGGTAATTCTGAGCCAGAACGGGCAAAGAAATTAAACATACCAGCAAAAAAAGTAGCATCTTTTTCATAGTACACCTCAATTATTTTACAATTAAAAATTTTCCTAGTTTTATGTTTCCGTTCGATAAGTCCTTTACAGAGAACAAATATAAACCCGTTGCAATTGCCTGGTCATTATCAGTTATCAAATCCCATGGTTGTTCTCCACCAGAAAGTTTCTGAGATCCATCTCCAGAGTACTGCTGGAACCATCTGAGATCTGAGCCATTACTGTTTCTGTCATGACTTATTCTTTTAACAACATCACCCGCAAGAGTATATATAGTTATTTCGCAGGATTGCGGAAGATTATAAAAATAAATTTTTCTCAATCTTTCGGAACTTCCGTCCCAGTAAGCGTTACCATAATATGGATTTGGATAAACTCCAACTTCCACATTGGCATCACTGGTTGGTAGTGTTCCGGGAATGATTCTTTCAAGATTTGCTAATGGACCGGATTCTAAACTTTCAAGATTATTTTGCGGATCACCTTTATCAAATGCGGTAACTGCAAACAGGTATTGCCAGCCATTTAACAAGTTATCAATTTCAAATTTATAATTGTAGGAAACAGGATCTCCCGGAAATGTAACGGGTGTTGGTAATTCAACTGCAGAGAATCCGGTATTGAATCCATATGAATTGCCGGTACTGTCAAACTCAGCCATAAGCTCCAGTGAATTATAAATATCCTGCTTTCCGGTTAAATCAAAACCAGGCTCTGTTCTGTACAATCTGTAACCTTCGAAATCTTTTTTACCTGATATAGGATCAACCGAATTCTGAGATCTTTTATCCCAGTAGATAGTTACTTTTTGATTGTCGGGAACCACCTTTACGTCAGGATAAATCGGAGGGGCAGGAAGAATGTACCTTGTTATCTTACCATTACCATCTATATCTTCTCCCGGATCAAGAATGCCATTCCGGTTTCTATCCTCACCATAATATGCTCTTAACGCCCAACTCGCATTTGAGTAGAGAATAGTTTTTTGTTCTTCAGTATCATATGCAGCAGGATCACTACCGTATTTATTTGCACAAACAATAGCAAAAACTATGTTCACAGAATCACCCGGGGCAATATATTTGTAAGGTCCGGAAGTAATTAAAACTGACCTGTTGGATGGTGCTTTTAATGTAGCTGGATTTACTCCCTGGTTATACCTGTTATTGCCGCCAAAATAACCCTGCATTTTTCTATAACGTTGAATGTCATCCTGAGGTGAAAAGAAATTAGGATCATCAGTGTTTCTAAACTGCCAGCTTACGAAATTCACAGATGGCAAAATAGTTCCACCCACGTTGAAAGCGCTATCCAAATTAGGGGTTGAGCCAAGGAATTGAACTCCTACATAACTATCTGTAAAACCTATATCCCCCGTTGCATCAAATTCGTATGCAATTTTAATTGAATCGTTGTATCCGTCTCCACCTTTATTATAAAAGCTTGCACCTCCGGGCGGAGTTATTTTAGTATTTCTTACAACCGCGTCTGTCCATAAACCTATGTAAACACTATCAACATATTTGTTAGTAGTATTCTTGATAGTATAATTTATAATCACGAAAAAATCTGCGAAAGGAAAATTCCAGGCGTAGCTTTCCTGGTGGACAATTAGACCTAGCGGGATTGTGACCTTCAATAACCTCTCCATTTAGAAGAGTTTTATTTGTATCAGTAAAATCGCAAACAAAATCCTGATGAGAGATAGCCTTCGGATCGTAGTATCTGGAGTCGGATAGTGATGATCTCTCAGTCATCATGCTGCCTTGTGAATTTGTAAATTCAAATCCACCGCCTCTTGCTGAAACTGAGGACGCATCCACAGCACCTGTTGTTACATAAGGTCCCTGCCTGTTGCTTCCTGTAGAATCATTACTTGTATAACCACCAACCCAAAGCCCTCCATCAAAAATATGTTCGATTCCACTTCCCAACGGATATTCACAACTTGGCTGTTCCGGCCATAAAGAAAAGCCGTGTCCATATGTACCAAAATTTGTAATGGTTAGTCCAATGTTACCAACATCAGTATAATGATGGTTGTCATCGTCAAGTTTTTTATTAAATTTTTTATCATCTCCCCCGTTGTAGGTGAAGGCACAGAAAAGCAGAATTGTAGAAACAAACAGTAATTTATATTTCATCTATTATAAAATAATTTGGAAAATACTACAAGAAGAATCTTGCGGATTATATGTACTTCAAAAATCCGAAGACAAAAATAAGCAGAATCATAATAGGAACAAATACCAAATTAAGTTCTTTATATTAATTTAAAATTAAATTTAGGCTGGTTTTATTAAAACTAAATTTTAATTTGAACTAAAAGATTGCCCGTGCGTGTTTATCTGCATGATATGAACTTCTCACAAGTGGAGAAGATTCCACTATTTTAAATCCCATTTTTAATCCCTCATCTTTGTACATCTGAAATTCTTCAGGAGTTACAAACCTGTCAACAGGCAAATGATTTTTTGTGGGCTGAAGATACTGTCCGATTGTAAGGATGTCACAACCGTGTGCGACAAGGTTTTTCATCAGTTCAAGAACTTCTTCAGGTCTCTCCCCTATTCCAACCATTATTCCGCTTTTGGTTTTTAATCCTTTTGCTTTAAACCATTTTATCAGGTTAAGACTTCTTTCATATTTTGCCTGGGGTCTTACAACAGGATATAATCTCGGAACTGTTTCAAGATTATGATTTAATATATCCGGCGGGTTCTGCATAATTATTTCAAATGCTTCTACAACACCTCTGAAATCAGGAATCAGAATTTCCACGGTTGTATCATACATTTCTTCATTAATTAATCTTACGCATTCTTTAAAGATTACAGCACCGCCATCTTTCAGTTCATCCCTGTTAACCGAAGTAATAACAACGTGCCTTAAATCCAATTCTTTTACAGAATCAACTACACGTCTTGGTTCATTCGCATCGAGCTCATCAGGCATACCGACTTTTATATTACAGAAACCACAGCTTCGCGTACATGTATCCCCAAGAATCATAAAAGTTGCGCTTTTATTATTCCAGCATTCCGCCATATTCGGACAACGCGCTTCTTCACATACTGTATGAAGATGCTGTTTTCTCATCAGGTTTCTTACGTTGGTATAATTTTCTCCGGTAGGAAGTTTAACTTTTAACCAATCCGGTCTTTTGCCGGGTGATTGTTTATCCTGTTCTAATTTTTCTTTTACTGATCTTTGATATGCGTTTATTGTTCTCATAAAATTTTATTTAAAGTAATTTGTTCCGGGGTTTTTCTTCCTATAACTGTTTTGTCAAAATCCTTATCAAAACTGATAATGGTTAAATTATATTTCTTAGCACTGAAATATTGATATGTGTCGTCAAAATCCAAACCATCACAATCTTTGTCATGGATCATTTCTACTAGATCATTTTCATCCAACACAACCTTCCTACATTGTCGACGGATTAAAATTCTCAAGTGTGTCTTTAACAAACTTAAGGAATTTTCCGCCAATCATTCCATCAATTAATCTATGGTCGTGAGCAAGGACTAATGCCATTACGTGTCTGATAGCAATAGTATCCGATCCATCAACTTCAATTACTACCGGTTTTTTAGCAACTGTACCAACACCCAGTATTGCAACTTCAGGTTGATTTATAATCGGGGTTCCAAATATAGCTCCGAATATACCATAATTAGTAATTGTAAATGTTCCTCCGGTTATATCATCGGGAGTAAGTTTTTTATTTCTCGCTCTGATAGCAACATCACTTATTGCGTTTGCCAGTCCTATAATATTTCTTTCATTTGCCGATTTAATATTCGGAACAATCAGTCCGGTCGGTTCAACCGCAACAGCAATTCCAAGATTTACAAATCTTTTCTGAAGAATAGTTGTTCCGTCAATAGTTGAGTTAACTAAAGGAAATTCTTTTAAGGCTTTCACAGCAGCGTTAGCTATGAACGCCATATAAGTTAGCTTCACACCTTCCCGCTGTATATATTCTTCTTTATTCTTCTGGATAAAATTGTGAATCTTTGTCATATCAACTTCGAGCATTGTGTTAACATGAACCGAAGTATCACGACTGTTAACCATATGCTGCATAATTTTCTGGCGGATGTTATCCATAGGAATTCTTTCAACATCACCGGTAAACTGTCCGGCAAATGAAGTCTGAGTTTGTGCAACTGGTTTAACTTTTTCTTTTTTAGTTTGCTGATGGGTAACTGCAGGTTTCGAAGGTATAGATTTCTTTTCGCCCCTCGATTCGATATAAGAAAATATATCTTTTTTAGTTAATCTCCCTTCGAGTCCGGATCCGTTAATCTTTGAAAGCTCATCGAAACTGACATTTTCTTTTCTTGCAATATTAAGAACAAGAGGAGAGTAAAAACCATTATTCTCCCCTTCAACAGATTCTTCTCTTTGAGTTGTACCGGCAGAAAATGCTTCATGCATTTGCGTAGGAGCTTCCTGTTTTTCTATAATAGGTTTTTCTGATTTAGTAATCTGGGGTTTTTCTTCCTGCTTCAGTTGTTTTACAGCAGTGCCTTTACCTGTCAATAGTTTTGCTACAATTGTTCCCACTTCAACAGTTTCTTGTTCAGCAACTAATATTTCTGCAATTGATCCTTCGGCAGGTGAAGGAACTTCAGTGTCCACTTTATCCGTACTGATTTCAAAAATTGTTTCATCCTTCTGAACTTTTTCACCGACTTTTTTATGCCATTTCAGAATTGTTCCTTCCATAACAGATTCACCCATTTTAGGCATGGCGATTTCGATAATTTCTCCTGTATCTTCGGGAGAAGTTGTAGAATACTGAACTTCCGGTGCTGTATTTTCAGCTGTTACTCTTATCTCTTCATCATTCTGTTGTTCGGATTTGTTTTCATTCTCAGTTACTTCAACCTGTCCCGTTTTTTCTTCTTTTATTTCCGTCGATGTTCCATTACCTTGACCATTTTCATTTATAATTGCTACCACGGTCCCTACTTCAACAGTATCACCTTCCGGAACTTTTATCTGCTGAAGCACTCCTTCCGCCGGTGAAGGAATTTCTGTATCTACCTTATCTGTGCTTATTTCAAAAATTATTTCATCTCGTTCGACTTTATCGCCTTCTTTTTTATGCCATTTAATAATGGTTCCTTCACTTACGCTTTCACCCATTTTAGGCATTACCACATTCATTTAAAACTCCTGGTTTACTTTATTAAAATTCTAATAATTCTTTTATACCGTTATAAACTCTGTTCCTATTCGGCAGAATTTCATTTTCCAGTATCGGTGAATACGGAATATGAGAATCGAGTGCTGCTACTCTTTTCACAGGACCATCAAGGAATTGGAAACAATTATCTGCAATCCTTGAAGCAATTTCTGCTCCGAATCCGCCGGTGAAAGTATCTTCGTGAATTACTATTGCTTTATTTGTTTTCTTTACTGAATTATAAATCGTTTCTTCATCAAGAGGAATGATGGTTCTTAAATCAATTACCTCTACTGAGTAACCTTCATCTTCAAGTTTTTTTGCAGCGAGAACCGAATCCCACAAAGAAACTCCGTAAGAAATAACTGTTGCATCGGTTCCCTCTCTTACAACTTTTGCTTTTCCAAACGGAACCAGGTAATCAGCATCAGGTTCTGGCGACATTGCCGAACTCTGCCTGTACAAACCCTTATGTTCGCAAAAAAGAACAGGATCATTTAACCTTACTGCTGTTTTCAGTAATCCTTTTGCATCGGCAGCATTGGAAGGAAATGCTATATAAATTCCCGGAATGTGTGCAAAGATTGATTCGATATTCTGAGAATGATATAATCCACCATGAATGTAACCTCCAACCGCAACCCGAACCACGACAGGAGAAGGCCAGGTATTTTTTGTACGATAACGGAATGTCGCAAGTTCATTTTTCATCTGCATAAAAGCCGGCCAGATATAATCACCAAACTGAATTTCAACTACTGGTTTTAAGCCCGTTAATGCCATTCCGATTGCAACTCCCATAATACTAGCTTCTGCAAGCGGTGAATTGAAAACCCTGTCTTCACCAAACTTATTTGAAAGACCTTTCGTTACTGTAAAGACTCCGCCCTTATTATCTGCAATATCTTCACCAAACATATAAATCCTATCATCTCTCTCCATCTCTTCCATCAAAGCATGATTAAGGGAATCAACCATAACAACTTTATTTCCGGAGGGAGGATTTTTCTCATATTCGAGTTCATTCTTTAACCCGCTTTCATCAAAAATAAATTGAGTTGCAGTTTCAGGTTTCGGGTCCGCAGCTTTAATTGCTTTATCGGCGGCATCGCTTATTTCCTTCTCGACCTCCTTTTTTAGTTTTAGATATTCATCCTCGGAAATAAGTTTTTTGGATATTAACTTTTTCACAAACTGCTGAATAGGATCTTTCTGTAAATCTTTTTCCAGTTCTTCAGGGCTTCGGTATTTTTTCTGATCATCAGACGATGAATGAGATAAAAGTCTTACAACTTCAGCTTCAATTAGTGCGGGACCTTTACCGCTTTTGATATAATCAATTGCTTCTGCAACTTTATCTACACACTCAAAATAATCTGTTCCGTCTATTCTAAGCCGGTGGAGATTTGCAAAACCAGACATCATTTCTGCAACTGAATTTCCTTTTCCACCACTTTGCAGATGAACGGGAACTGAAATTGCATATTTATTATTTTGGATAACGAACAATACCGGAAGTTTTTCACGACTTGCCCAGTTAACTGCTTCATGAAATTCACCCTGGCTTGTTGTCCCTTCACCGCTGCTTACATAAGCTATATTTCTTTCACCTTTTCTTATTTGCGCAATTGCAGCGCCGACAGCCTGGAGAAACTGAGTTCCGGTTGGACTTGATTGTCCCGGCAGGTTTATATCCGGATGTCCCCAGTGGCAAGGCAGCTGTCTTCCACCGCTTGAAGGATCATCATTTTTGGCAAAACACTGAAGGAAAAAATCATAAGGTGTTACACCAAGAGACTGTGCGAGTGCAACGTCTCTATAGTAAGGAAAAAACCAGTCTTTTTTAGGATTAAGTGCCAAACCTGTAGCAACCTGAATTGCTTCATGTCCTGAACCGGCAATATGAAAAAATGTTTTTCCCTGCCGCAGTAGATTCATCGCTTTGTTATCAATTGATCTTCCAATGAGCATTAATCTTAAGGCTTTAAATGCTTCTTCTTTAGATAGTTGTAAGGATTTACCTGACCTTGTAGATAAATCATTTCCATTCTTTCCATTTGAACGGTCTTCCACTACGGAATCATCCTTTTTCTGTCTGCTGTTGGTGGTGGTATTATTTTTATTTGAAATCCTTTTAGCCATTACGAACCTTTCACTTGACTGTAGTTAAATTAACAGAAAATATTTCTTCTCTTGTTACCTGGCTGACATTCTTATATTCAAATATTTTTGCAAAATTATTCGTGAGTTTGGATTTTACTTCATCAATATCAACTTCGTTTTTAATTTCTCTTTTTATCGAAGTGACATCTTTATCAGAAATTCCGCAGGGGATAATTCCTGAGAAGAAGGACAAATCAGTATTTACATTAAACGCGAACCCATGCATTGTTATCCATCTGCTCACCTTAATTCCAATTGCGGCAATTTTTCTATCCTCCACCCAAACACCAGTGTATTTTGGTTCCCTGCTACCGGTTATTCCATATTCCGAACAGGTTTGAATAATTGTTTCTTCAAGGGCACGCAGATATTTGTGTGTATCTTTCTTCCAGTTATTTAAACTGATAATTGGATAACCTACAATTTGTCCCGGACCATGATAAGTGATATCTCCACCGCGGTCGATATCATAAACAGAAATTTCGTTTGATAAAAGATATTCTTCAGAACCTATAAGATTATTATGATCCGCCGTTTTACCAAGGGTATATGTGTTGGGATGCTCAAGTAAAAAAAGAACATCCGGAATTTGATTTTTAACTCTGAGTTCGAATGTTGCTCTTTGTAAATCCCATGCCTGCTTGTAATCTATAAATCCTAAATCGCAATAAAATAATTCTTTATTCATTTTTGTAAACATTGGCCAATTAAATGTGTATTGCTTCTCCGTAAGCTTGCGCTGCAGCTTCCATTATTGATTCACTTAAAGTCGGATGTGCATGCACTGTTTTTATAATTGATTCACCTGTTGCTTCTAATGATTTTGCAAGTGTTGCCTCAGCTATCATTTCTGTTGCTTCAGAACCAATAATATGAACTCCGAGTATCTCACCATATTTTGCATCAAAAATAAATTTAACAAATCCTTCCCGCTCACCGATTGCAAAAGCTTTTCCGCTTGCCATAAAAGGAAATTTACCAATCTTAATTTCATATCCGGCTGCTTTTGCTTTGTCTTCCGTTAATCCTACGCTTGCAACCTGGGGCTGGCAATATGTACAACCGGGAATATTTTCATAATTAATATCAGGCGGATTTAATCCTTTAATTTTTTCTATGCAATGAATTCCTTCTGCTGAAGCTACATGAGCTAACCAAGGCGGACCAATAACATCACCAATTGCATATATGCCGCGTATGTTAGTGCTGTAATTTGATTTATCAACCTTAATATGATTCTTGAATAATTCCACTCCTAGTTCTTCCAAACCGAATCCTTCAACATTACCTGTAACACCAATTGCATTTAAAACTTTATCTGCTTTTACAGTTTTCTTTTCACCATTCACAGAGAAAATTACTTCAGCTTTTTTTCCTTTCACTTCGGCTTTTTCAACTGTAGCCTTAGTGAAAATTTCTATTCCTTTTTTCTTTAGACTTTTCTGAAGTGTCTGGCTTACTTCTTTGTCTTCAATGGGAAGAATGTTATCCAGCATTTCGATAACCGTAACTTTAGAACCTAAAGCATTATAGAAATAAGCGAACTCTATGCCTATCGCACCCGCACCAATTACGACAAATTCTTTCGGGAATTCATCAAGGCTCATTGCTTCGGTACTTGTAATTATTGTTTTCCTGTCAACAGGAATTGAAGGAACTGTTCTAGGTCTTGCACCTGTGGCAATAATTATTCTGTTCGCTGTAATCGAATCAAACTGTTTACCGTCAGTATCGAAAATATCTATTTGTCTGTCGTTTGCAAATTTTCCATAACCGCGGATTCTATCAATCTTGTTTTTCTTTATGAGCATCTCAACATTTTTAGTAATTCTATCTGAAATTTCACGGCTTCTTTTAATTATCCTGCTAAAGTCGAATGATAAATCTTTATATTTTATTCCAAAATCATCACCATGATTTTTTATCTGGTCGTACATTTCAGCATTTTTAAGAAGAGATTTGGTAGGGATACAACCCCAGTTTAAGCAAATTCCGCCGAGATTCTGATGATCAATTACAACTGTGTTAAAACCCAATTGACCGGCACGTATAGCTGCAACATAACCTCCCGGGCCACCGCCAAGTATAGCAATTTCGTAGTTTTTCGCCATTATTAAAGCACTTTGTTTTTTTCTGGATTTTCAAATATAAAGAAGGGTTTACAGAAATAAAAACTTTTAAGTCTGATTTTAGCTTCTAAAATTATCAATTGTGACCGATGAGTCAGAATTGAGAATAATGATAAATGATCAAATCTTTGATTGGTAATTTATTAATAATTTTTCTATTGTTTTCATACCCCGAAAACTAACTGAAACTTTCATTTTCCTTTCAAATAAATTTCCAGAAAAAGTTGATTCACTCTGCCCTTTTTCACAAATCCAGTAAACTTCAGTTTTTTGAGAATTAAATTCATCGATCTCTGTTGTAAAATTTTTCAAAATCTTTAATGAATCCTTATTCAAAGGATTCTTTATAAATCCAACACAATTTGCTTTTGCTTTTTCATATTTTGATTTAGAAAATGCCTGGTATTTATTGACCTCTTCCAATTCTGCAAATGTTCGGATAAAAGTGACTACTTCATAACCTAAAGATTTAAATAAGTGTTTTTCTATTTCCTCTTCTATTTTTTTTCGATCTTTTTTATCTGTTTCAAAAATAATATTACCGCTTGCAATAAAAGTTTCAACATTTGAAAAATCAATTTCTTCAAACAAGGATTTTAGATAATCCATTTTTACATTATGCCCGCCAACATTAATTGCTCTTAAAAAGGCTATATATTTTTTCATAACTCAGAAATTATTTTAAAACTTGGACATTATTAAAATTCAGCAATTAAATTCAAATCCAGTCAGCAGCTACTGCATCAAGCAGTCGTATTGCTGTTTCCATATTATGTTTTTCAATTTCTTTTTTCCGTGGAATAGGTTCATATGCCGGTAAAACATCGTGAAGATATTCCGGAATTTCTTTGCCAATTTTTTTCCGCCATTTTAATCTCCATTCATAGGGTAATTTTTCAGGTAATTTCTGCTCAAACAAAATCAAATACAAAATTGTCCATATTCTGAATGCAGCATTAACTGAATAACCACCACCAAAAGTAAACAAAGCCCTGCCTTTACATTTTGAATTTATCAATTCTATCACTCTTTTATAAATATTCATATAATCATAGGTCGTTAGTAAAAGATCAGCTAGTGGATCAGAGAAGTGAGCATCTGCTCCGGCTTGCACAACCAATGCATCGGGCTTGAACCATGAAAGTGCAGGTACCAATACTTTGTTCATTACTTCAAAATAAGATTCACCTTCCGTAAATGGCTCAAGAGGAATATTCAGTTTTAACGATCTACCCATTCCCTTCCCTAATTCGTATAACCATCCGGTTCCGGGAAATAAATATTCACCTGATTCATGAAAAGAGATTGTCATAACCCTTTCATTATTATAAAATATTTCCTGTACTCCATCACCGTGATGCACATCGAGATCCAGATAAGCAACATGCCAGCCTGCATCGGTCATTTCTTTTATCGCCAAAGCAAGATCATTATAAATACAGAAACCTGAAGCCAGCGAGGTATGTGCATGATGAAAACCCCCTCCCATTTGTAAAACCTTTTTCGCCTCATTCTGAATTAATAATTTTGCACCAAGCAAAGTACCTCCGACCTGATAGCGAGCTGCTTCTGCCATACCCGGTACTACTGGATTATCCAGGTTTCCGAGCCCATAAGATTCAATATCAATTGAATTATCGCCTCGGCTTACGGTTTCTACAGCATCCACATAATTTCTATCGTGGATGGAATATAATTGTTCCGGTGAAACCGGATCCGGTTTTACAGCAGTATGCATCAATCCTAATTCACTTAGCAAATCGAGAACCAATTCAATCCTTACCGGATCAAAAGGATGACCTTCTCCAAGATTATAATCAGAGTAATTTGGATGATATATTATTTTACACATGCGATATGAACCGGCCAGATTACTTCGAAACCAGCATTGCAAATTGCTTCAGCAAGCATTTTCATTTCTATTGTACCGACCCTCAGTACAAGCCTTATATTATGATTCTTATCGGGGTAAGTAAGGATTGAATGAATATTTATTTTACGTTCGGCCAATAAAGCAGTAAGTCTTGCAAGTTCGCCAGATCTATCCGGCAGGCGTACATCAAGCCTTCCAGAAGGTTGATAAATTCCGGTAAGTAAAAGCAGAGCGTCTAATAAATCCATTCCGGTTACAATACCCACAAGCTTAGTATCATCAACAACCGGCAGACAACCAATTTTCAGTTCACGCATTGTACGGGTAGCAATTTCTATGGGATCGGATGGATGAGCAGTCTGTACAGGATGACTCATTATTTTTTCAATTTTGGATTCAACATCAAACGGATTTTTTGTGAGCCTGCTTGTGGCTAATCTTAAATCCCTGTCTGTTACAATTCCAATAATTTTTTCATTATCCACAACAGGAAGATGCCGGATATTATTGTCTTCCATTATTTTATAAGCTTCAAATAGGCTGGTATCGGAAGCAATTGTGATTGGATCAGGATGCATAACTTCACGAATTAACATATTAATTCCTTCATCATTTTAAAAATTAATAAGATGGTCTTTCGGCACCACCTGATTTAATATTTAATAAAATTTCACCGACAATTAATGGATTACTTGTAACTGCAATTTTAGCTTGAAATTCCCATAACCACGGAATCTCTTCAATCATCTGGGAAAGCCTGCCAATTACTTCACTGATTCCCTTCTTCTCCTGAAAATTAAATTCCTGTATAGTTTCGTCAAGATCAATATCAGTGAGCGGAGTTATACGAAGAACAGATTTTGTTTCTGAAATATTAATCTCAATTATAGGTCCAAATAAAGGATCGGGTTTGATGCGGACACTTATTACAGGTGCCCCCCAGGGTTGGGTGGCAGCATATTCAATTCCGAAATATTTTAATAGCGTAATGGATGTTTCTTTATCAAGATTAGAAATTGATTGAGGAATTGTAATTTTATCAAGTTCTTTCTGAATCAGGTTTCTTGCTTCACCCGCTTTAACATCCTTATACCATACCAGTTTTCCAGTTGGTTTTCTTCTGTATTCAACATATTTCATAATTCTGCCTAGGGCACTAACAGCAGATTCAGGAAAACGAAACGCAGGAAATTGTATCATACTATTCTCATTTCCCGACTCATCTTCAATTGATATTGTTCCCTCCGCACCCATGATACAAAGCAGAACCGGTTTTTGAATTCCTGTTTTTTCTTCAGCGAATCTTACTCCCCTTCTGATTGCGGCTTCAATTGGTTTTGTTGAACATTTCCCAACACATGCAAAACCGACAAGTAATGCATCAACTTCTTCATTTAATAATGCAGTCTTAACGGCATCCTCATATTTATCCGGAGAAGTAAACGCACCTAAATCTATTACGCCTGGTCCGCTTATTTCCAGATAATTAATCTCGCATGCATCTGCAAATAAAGTTGCCACTCCGGATGAATTTGCAATAATACTTACATGGTTTCCTTTTGGTAATGGTTGATGTGCCAGTACCACTGCAACATCAAATAAATCCTGGAGTGTTGGAGCGAGGATAATTCCAGTTTGCTGAAATAGCGCTTCAACTTCTTTCTCCCCGGCCCTGATTATACCGCTTTTTGATTCTGTAGTTTTTCTTCCTGCAAGACTTTTACCACTCTTAATGCAAAGTATAGGTTTTTTGTTAGTCATTCTCCTGGCAATTCTTACAAACCGTCTTGGGTTACCGAAGGTTTCAAGATATAGAATTGCCATTTTAGTGTTAGAATCCTCTTCCCAGTACTGAAGCAGATCATTACCTGATACATCAGCTCTATTGCCTGCTGAAACGAATGTTGTAAAACTAACTCCTTTTTCCAAAGCGTAGTCAAGAATAACAAGTCCTAGTGCGGCTGAGTGCGAGAAGAATCCCGTATGACCAGCAGGCATAATATCAGGAGCCATACTTGCATTTAATCTGATTTTCGGATCGGTGTTCATGACACCTAGACAACTGGGACCAAGCAATCGTACACCATGCGCCCGAACTAATTCGGCCAGTTTTTTTTGTCTTTTCAAACCTTCCTCGCCGGCGTCTGCAAAACCTGCTGAAACTACTACTAATCCTTTAACTCCAGCATTAATTGATTCAAGGGCAACATCATAAACTTTTTCTGCATTAACGGCTATTACTGAAAGATCTACTTTTTCCGGAACCTCACCTATACTTGAATAAGTTTTAATACCATTAACAGAATTTGTATGAGGATTTATTGGATAAATGGTGCCCGTAAAATGCGCCGAAAGGATATTTCTGAAAATAATATTTCCGATGGAAGAAGTATCCCGTGAAGCACCGATTACGGCAACCACCTTAGGACGAAGAAGAGGAATCAGAGAATTTGCCACTGCAATTCTTTCACGAAGTCCGGTAATTTCCCATAATGCTGCAGCACTTCCGACAGGAAGTTCTATATGCACAGTATCTGAATTCCATACCTGATGTCTTTCAAAACCCGAACTTTTAAAAACGTTTATCATTTGCTGGTTGTCAGGAAGAACTTCAGCCTCAAATTCAACAAACCCGTTTGCCGCTGCTAATCCTGCCAGCCGTTCTAATAATAAGGTCCCTATACCTTTCCCCTGGTAATCATCTTCAATAAGAAATGCAACTTCCGCTGTATGTCCGTTACCAGCAGTAATATAGTTCCCAAGTCCGACAACTTTCGAGTCTTTATCATCACCATCTACAGCAAGGAGACAACCGCTGCTTTTAAAATCACTGCTGCATAATTCTTTAATTACATTTGTTGATACCTGGGAAATAGAAGCCATAAAACGCATCCTCAGGCTTTCCTGGGAAACACGCGTCATAAAAGATTCTACTTTATTGAAATCATCAGGTGAAGCGGGTTTAAATATAAGCCCCTTGCCGTCTTTGAGTAAGACGTGTTCTTTATAAGAAAGTCCTTCTGGTATTATACGGAACATTGTTCATTATTTCGCTTATTACCAATTAGAATAATATACAAAAAAAACGGAGGTTCCAAGCAGGAACCTCCGAATGAATCCTTGAACAAGTATCAGGGACATGTTTTTGATTTCTTCAACAACCTGGGGATTAGCAAGTGTTGTAATGTCACCAGTATCCTGTTTATTTGCAATCGCGGAAAGAATGCGTCGCATAATTTTTCCTGATCTTGTCTTAGGCATATCAGAAACAATCCAGACCCTTCCGGGTTTAGCAATAGGTCCGATTTCACTAGCCAGAGTATCTGAAATTTTCTTTTCTATTTCAGCACCTGCTTTAATTCCGGGTTTTAACGAGACAAATATATGAGGGATTTTTCCTTTAATAGGATCAGCAACAGGGACAACCGCAGCCTCACCAACTTCCGGGCACATTAGTGCAGCAGATTCAAGTTCTTTTGTACCAAGGCGATGGCCAGCTACATTTATTACATCATCAATTCTACCGAGAATTCTAAAGTAACCGTCAGGAGCTTCTACAGCACCGTCACCGGCAAAGTAAGGCCAATCCTCCCATTTTTTACTTTTAGGATCTTTATTATACCTTTGATAATACTGTTTTACGAACCTATCATCATCTCCCCAAATAGTAAGCATTCTTCCTGGCCATGGATTTTGGATACAAATGTTTCCTGCTTTTCCACTGCCTGCAGGGAGCGGTTTCCCTTCTTCATCAAAAATAATAGGGTAAATACCGGGAACACCTGGTCCGGCACTTCCGGGTTTCATTTTATGAACACCGGGCAGAGTTGAACAAAGGAATCCACCAGTCTCAGTTTGCCACCAGGTATCAACAATAACTGCTTCTTTTTTTCCAACAAAATTATAATACCATCTCCAAACTTCCGGTTCAATTGGTTCGCCAACTGTTGTCATATGTTTGAAATGATAATTATACTTTGCAGGTTCATCTGGTCCAACACGACGCAAGGCACGAATAGCAGTTGGTGAAGTATGGAATATATTTACATCCAGTTCTTCTGCTACACGCCACGGTCTGCCAGCATCCGGGTGAGTTGGAACTCCTTCAAATATTACTGAAGAAGCAGCAAGAGCAAGTGGTCCGTATATTATATATGAATGGCCTGTGATCCATCCTATATCGGCCATACACCAGTAAACATCTTCAGGATGAATGTCCTGAATATATTTTGATGTGCCGGTTACATATGCCATATATCCACCTATCGAATGCTGAGCACCTTTTGGTTTACCTGTTGAACCTGATGTGTACATTATAAATAGTGTATCTTCTGAATTAAGTTGTACCGGTTCAACTTTTTTATGATAGTATTTTTTAATTACATCATTAACTAAAAAGTCGCGTCCTTCAACAAGCGGTGTTTTAGCTGAATATTTGCCGGGATATCTTTCAAATATAAGAACCTTTTCTATTTTCATTCCTTCTTTTAAAGCTTCGTCATAAGCAATATCAGCCTTTTCTTTATGATCGATAAGTGTTCCTGCCCTGTAATATGAATCTGCTGTTATCAGCACTTTACTTTTTGCATCCGCGACTCTTTCGCCGCACGCCTTACCTGAAAATCCTGAAAATACTTGTGAGTGAATTGCTCCAATGCGGGCACAAGCAAGCATTGCAATAGCAATTTCAGGTATCATTGGCATATGTAGAGTAACAGTATCACCGGCTTTAACCCCGCAGAAGTCCTGAAGCAATGCCGCAAATTCATTTACTTTTATATAAAGTTCCTGGTAAGTAATATGTTGAATGGCTTCATCTTCTGGTTCCGGAACAAAATGTATGGCAGTTTTATTTTTATATTCAGCTAAATTTCTGTCTATACAATTATATGAAGCATTTATTTTTCCGCCGGTAAACCATTTAAAGAATGGAGGATTACTTGAATCAAGTACTTTATTATAAGGTTTATACCAATCAAGCATATCAGCATATTCTTTAAAGCAATCAGGAAAATTATCCATACTGAATCGATCAAAAATCTTTTTATCTTTGACATTTGCCTGCTCGGCAAATTTTTCATTCAGATTAAAATAATCTTCCTCTTTCCAATGTACCGCAATCTGGGATTCGGATACTTCATCATTTTTACTTTTATCCATTAATTTAACTCCTGTATTTTTATTGAATGAAATTTCTTTTTATCCAATCGGAAGCACGGTTTTACCATATGTTTCATTCAAGATCTGTGCAAACGCCAAATAAATTGCAGATAAACCACAAAAGATACCTTCCCAACCGGTAAATGTTTTTAATGTTGCATTTCCAGTAGCATCACCAAGAGCAAGAAGCCAGAATAAAACAAATAACGTAAAGAAAACAACCTGCAAAGCTTTGTTATGTTTCAAAGTAGCAATCCACATAACAAAAGTAAAGAGTCCCCACAAAAACAAATATGCAATCATTCCGCCCTCATCAGCCTTTGTAACGCCGCCCCAACTTGGCATTACAATAAGATAAACCAATGTTAGCCAGAACAAACCGTAGGAAGTGAAGGCAACTGTACCAAATGTATTACCTTTTTTCCATTCCATCCATCCTGCAAAAACCTGAGCCATTCCACCATAAAATACACCCATGGCGAGAACCATACTGCTTAGTGCAAAAAATCCTGCATTGTGCAGATTAAGTAGAACAGTCGTCATACCAAATCCAAGCAAACCTAGTGGAGCAGGATTAGCAGTTGAATCAAAAATTTTTGTACTTTCTGACATAGAACCTCCTGAATTTATTTGTTATTAATTTGACTCCAAAGAAGAACAACTGTAAAATATTTTACTCAAATGATTAGTTGAGAAATCTCTTATTTTTATTCGAATTGTTTTCTTCATACTGATTTGCTTCTAATATTTTCTCTCCCTCAAAAGTATATTTCAGAGTATAGAACACATGGTACTTACTCCACATATGAAATTGCATAACGATTCCTTTACCCAAAGTATATGCCAGCCTTTAGTTTGTAATTATCAAGTATTGCGGCTGTGATAATAATTCGTTGTGGCGGAAATTCACCACAGTTGGCTAATTTTCGCCGAGAGAATTAGCCCGTTTGCTAATTTTAAATTTGGATTTTATTACATTAGAAATAATTAAAATAAATAGATGGTTGGCGTACTTAATAATTCTTTTTTATTTTTGAATGTATACTGAAAGGTTTTGGTGAAATTATTTGCTATTATACTGGTTGCATCAACTTTTTTTTCTATGGGGTTTCCACAACAAAAATTAGCCAAGATTTCAGGATTAATAACTGATGCATCCACAGGTGAAGCACTAATTAGGACCAACCTCTTACTCTATAAAGATTCTTTAGATCTTAATTCTCCTCCATTCCGCGGAGCAGCTACAAATCAATTCGGTTTTTATATTATTCCAGATATCCCTCCTTCCCATTATTTTTTGATAGCCAGGTATATTGGTTATAAACCTGTTATTCGTGAAATATTAATCGGTAAAACCAAACCTGTCTTTAATTTTAACATAGAAATGCATCCGGAAGATATAAGACTGGAAGAAGTAATTGTGAAAGGTGAAAAAACAAAAAACACTACTGTTAGCACAATAGATGTTTCCCCCGAACTATTAAAAAAACTTCCTTCAATGAGCGGCGAAGTGGATCTTTTCCATGCATTGCAATTACTGCCGGGTGTAACTACAGCATCAGAAATTTCAAATGGACTTTACGTAAGAGGAGGCTCACCTGATCAGACCCTTACACTGGTGGATGGTATAATAATTTATAATCCGGCACACCTTGGTAACTTTGCAAGTACTTTTAACTCAGATGCGATTAAAGATGTCAAATTAATTAAGGGGGCTTTTCCTGCCGAATATGGTGGAAGATTATCAAGTGTACTTGATGTTAAACTCCGTTCGGGGACTAAAGAAGAAAATAAAGGGATTATAAGTTTGGGAGCTGTAAATTCTCACGCCACTCTTGAAGGTCCCCTGGGTGAGAATTCAACATATATGATATCAGGAAGAAAAATGTATTATGATTTATTTCAACAAAAATTTGATAAAAATTCTACAGTTCCCCGGTATAACTTCTTCGATTTAAGCGGAAAAATAACCCGCACTCTCAGTGAACAGAGTATTCTATTTATAAGCGGGATGTATGATCAGGATAATATTTACAGTCCGGCATCTCAAAATTCTGATTATAATATTACCTGGAAAAATCTTGCTCTTGGATTGAACTGGATACAAATTAATTCAAATTCAATTTTTACTAATAGTCTTGTTAGTTTCGTTGATTATAAATTCCGTTCAGAAATAAATGATTCGCTGAACCCCGGAACTCTTTCCAGTTATTTTTCATCTTCTGATTTAAAAGATTTGAATGTAAAGCAGAATGTTGAATTGCATTGGAATGAAACAAATACTTCTAAATTAGGTTTTGATCTCGCTGCACATATTTACAATCTACTTTATAGTGATGTGTACGATCCTGTAATAGAAATAGATCCATTTGCTGGGTTTAAACAAAATTCCTTAGAAGCTTCATTCTTCATTCAGAATGAATCTCATATTACCAAAGATTTATTTACAAATATCGGAGGTAGAGTCTATTATTTTAACCAGCAGGAATACTTAAGCTTTGAGCCAAGAGTTTCATTAAATTATTCAATCTTTCCGAATTTCAGAATCAATGCCGCTTTTGCTATTGCACATCAATACCTCCATCTTATTGTAAGAGAAAATATTTCATTACCTACTGATCTATGGTATCCTTCTACTAAAAATATTAAACCGGGAAAATCAAATCAGTATGTTCTTGGTGTTGATTATACACTTCCCGATTATTTCTTCTCAATAGAAGTATACTATAAAAGATTGAAGTCTATTTATGAATTTGTAAATAATCCTTCTCTTGATGCCAGGAACAGCAATATTGATGATCAATTAACTGAAGGTGAGGGTGAAGCATATGGAGCAGAATTTTTTATAAATCGAACACTGGGTGAGTTTACGGGTTGGATAGGATATACACTTTCATGGACTAGAGCTCAGTTTGATGAACTAAATGCAGGAAGAATTTTTTATCCCCGTTATGACAGAAGACATGAGGTTTCTATTGTCCTGACTTACGAGCCGAATAAGAACTGGACAATTGGCGCTACCTGGGTTTATGCATCAGGCCAGGGATTTACAATTCCAAACGGGCAATATATTTTTACCGGAGTAGGGCTTGATCAAACTACGGATGTAAAGTACGATTATACCGAACGAAACGGATATAAATTGCCAGCTTACCATAAGCTTGATCTTAATGCTTCCTACAAATTTATCTGGGCAGGATTACAATGGGAAACATATGTGAATATTTACAATTTATATAACAGGAATAATGCGTTTGCACAATATGTAACGTTTGAAAATAAAGCAGATGGAAGAAGTGTTCCAAAGATTAAACAGATCAGCCTTTTCCCTATTATACCTATGGCTGGAATTAAATTACAGTTTTAATATGTTGAAATATCTTTACATAACTATCATTATTTCTTCTTTCGTTTTTACATCCTGCGAAAATAGCACAGATATAAACCTGGATCTTCCTTTTAAGGAATTTACAGTAGTTAATGCTGAACTTCTAGCTGATACTCTTTTCCAGGGTGTTACAATAACTCATACTCTTCCTCTGGGTGTTGAATATGATATTAGAAAAGCAGAAATAAAAAATGCTGTCGGTTATATCTTGGAGAACAGAGTAAAGGTAGTTACAATTCATTATTTCTCTGAGGGACTCTACAAGCCCAACAGGGAAATAACTATAAATCCAGGTTCAGAATATGAACTTTTTGTTGAAATAAACGGTGAATCTGTATACAGCAAAACCTTAGTTCCGGAAATTCCTGATATAATCCAGACAACTAATGCAGGAAATAATTACCTGGTAGCGGACATAACTGCAAAACCCGGAGAGGCGTATGGAGCTGCATGGATCATATCTTCCGGTGAAGGTCAGCCAGTACGTGAGGCTAACGATTTTCATTCCATAGTCATGGGAAATCATTTTCCTTCTGATTTAAACGTGCGAACATCGAATATTCCTTCTCCTTACAATAACCCTACGTATAGTAATTTATTTTTTATTCAGGTTTATTCTTTCGACAAGGCATATAAAGACTATTATATTTCAAAGACAAACAGTGATCCGGTCAACAACACATTCACTTCAGGAGGTGGTCCTGTGGCTTGGAATGTTTATGGAAAAAATGTTATAGGTTTATTTATTGGCATGGCAAAAACTAACGCGGTGCATCCATGAATCGCTTACCCATTTTATATATTGTTTCGTTGCTATTTTGTTCAACTATACTTACCGGTTGTTTAAAAGATAAAATTACACCCCCGGTGGAAGTTTCACTTAATGAAACAGCTCAATTATTATTTTACCTCGAAGATAGCGGCGATTATATTAATTCTGATAAAGCTCCTTCATTGGTTGATGTTGATGAAGTTTTTTTAAACATACAAAATTATTTATTACTCGATATAAGGCCTTCTCAGAATTTTACTAACGGACATATAGCAGGAGCAATAAACAAATCTCATTCTGTATTAATTTCTTTTCTCGATAGCATCGGGTATAATAATTACTCTAAAATTATATTAATAAGTAATAACGGACAATCATCCGCTTTTTATACCTGCCTGTTGAGATTATATGGATTTGAAAATACTTATTCAATGAGCTATGGTATGGCAGCCTGGAATAATGCATTTTCAAATGAATGGCTAAGTGCATTACAACAAAACAACGAATTTCTTGATGAATTTACAAATTATTTTGTTCCCCTACCCCAATATTCAACATTACCTGAAGTATCGCTTTCTCAATCTTCAGTCGGCGAGAGTGCAAAACAAAGGATAAAAGATTTGATGCAGATTGACTATAATGACAACCTTGGTGACGGAGAAAACACAGCAACAATAGACTATGTTTCGTTAATGAGTACTTCGGGAAATTATTTTATTGTCTGCTATGATGCAGGCTTGCTTTATAATGACAGAGCCGAAGGTTTAAAACATCCTCAAAGTTCGGTACTGCTGCATTCTTATCCGGGTGTAGATCTAAGCAGTTCTAAATTTTTACAAGTCTTACCTCCGCATAGAAAAATTATTTTATATTCTACAAACGGAGAGCTAAGCGCTTTTGCCGTTGCCTATCTTAGAGTTTTAGGATATGATGCAAAATCTGTATTGTTCGGAGCAAATAACATGTTTTATAATATTCTCTCAAATATAAATCCTATTAATGAGGACGCTTTTTCTCAGGATAAAATCAAGGACTACCCAATTGTTACAGGAAATTAAAAGCAAAGATGTAGATCATTTTTCGTAAGTTTATTCATATGATAAGAATTTTAAAATAAAATATGCCTGACAAAAATATTGAAAAACTGAATGCCGGGGGAAAAGCTGTTGAATTTATTGAAGACGGAATGCTGCTCGGTTTAGGTACCGGATCAACTGTTTATTATACAATTAAAAAAATCAGTCTACTGGTTAAACAAGGGATGAAACTTAAAGCGGTTTCAACTTCCTCGGCAACTTCTCAGCTTGCTTCATCACTTGGGATTGAAGTTCTTCCGTTTAATGAAATTGATAAAACAGATCTGACAATTGACGGAGCGGACGAAGTAGATCCTGATCTTAACGGGATAAAAGGCGGCGGCGGTGCATTGCTGTTTGAAAAACTGGTTGCTGAAAATTCAAAACGCATTATCTGGGTTGTTGATTCAACTAAAGAGGTAAAAAAACTGGGTAAGTTTCCTTTACCTGTTGAGGTAATACAGTTTGGTTTTCAACAGGTGCTAAAACTATTTATTGAGAAAAATTACAATCCTGTATTACGCGTTAAAGGTAACAACCCTTTCATCACTGATTCGGGTAATTATATTATTGATCTTCATTTATCCGAAATACCGAATCCCGAAAAATTGAACAAAGAATTAAAACTGTTAACCGGAGTTGTAGAAACAGGTTTATTCTTAAACCTTGCAGATAAAGTAATTATCGGTAGAGGAAATGAAACTGAGGTTGTTGACAGGAAACCCTGACTGAAATGACTGTTGAAGAAAAAGTATTAACCTTCGCAATAAAACCAGCACCGCTTATTAAAGTAATTGATCCACTATTAGCTAAGAAAAGAATCTCCCTTTTTATCAAACGTGAAGACCTGATTCATCCATTTATTTTCGGAAACAAATGGTATAAGTTAAAATACAATCTTATTGAAGCGGGAAGATTAAACAAAAGAACTCTGCTTACATTCGGCGGGGCTTACTCAAATCATATTTATGCTACAGCAGCGGCAGGAAAAATATTTGGATTTAAAACAATTGGAATAATAAGAGGTGAAGAACATCTGCCGTTGAATCCGATTCTGGAATTTGCAAAAAGTAAGGGAATGCTGATCAACTATGTTAACAGATCCATTTACAGGAAAAAGAATGAACCGGAATTTATAAATTTGCTTTATAAAACTTATGGCGATTTTTACTTGTTGCCCGAAGGTGGAACAAATCAACTTGCGGTTAAAGGTTGTTCTGAAATCCATAACTCAATTAATTTACATTACGATTACATTTGTACTGCCTGCGGAACGGGAGGAACAATTGCAGGATTAATTTTAGGAGCAAAAAAGGAAGTTAAAGTTTTAGGTTTTTCAGTATTGAGAGGTGGAGATTTTTTAAATGATGTAGTAAAGGATCTGATTACTGCAACCGGTAATAATTCAGTTAATTGGGAAATATTTTCAGATTATCATTTCGGGGGGTATGCAAAAAGCACTGCTCAATTAAAATCTTTCTTATCCGATTTTGAAACAACAAATAATTTCAAACCCGATTCAATATATTTTGGGAAAATGCTGTTTGGGATATATGATTTGATTATTAAAGGTTACTTTAATGAAAATAAAACTATAATAGCACTAAATAGTGCTCCTGTCTGATATTAAGTTTTATCCGTTCGCTTTTGTGTACTGAGCAGTTTTTTCAAGAAGAACATTTCCTGCTAAAACTTCTTCCCTGAATTTCTGTTCTTCCAGTTTCAGTTTTCTGAATCGTTCTTCAAGATAATCCAAAAATTCTTTTTCACTGAAGACTGTTTTTTTCGGAAGCTCAACCTTACTTTCATTTTCCCTTTTCATATTGCCATCCACTCTTATTTGTTGTATTTATTATATAAAAATTATTTTCATTTTGCTGTGTCAAAAGATACAAATCGAAATCGTAAAGGATGTTAAGGAATTATTAAATCTAAGGTCATTTAACAATACCATATTAAGATTTTTACTCATCGGAACAAACGCAGTACACAAAATATGTTTTTAATGCTTTAATGAAATGATATTTATTTTCCGGTAGATGTAATTGCATACATCGAAAAACACTTCTGAAGAAGAATGGATTTAAATGATGAATAGGTTGGTCTTTTGCAGATAGTAAATTGCCTGTTAAAATGAATTCTTACTTTATCAGAGCCATTCTTTTTGTAGAAACGAAATCTCCAGCCTGAAGTCTGTAAATGTAAATTCCGCTAGTTAACTCTGATCCGTTAAACTTTGCCGTGTAAGTTCCGGCAGGTTTATTCTCATCAACCAGAACTTTCACTTCATTCCCGAGTAGATCATAAATTGTAAGCTTAACGTGTGTTTCTTCGGGCAATGAATATTTTATAGAAGTTGTCGGATTAAAGGGATTTGGATAATTCTGGTCCAGTGCAAAATCATTCGGCTTTGGTTCATACGTAACTTCAACCGGGGATGAATAATCAGTCGCACCATTATAATCAATTTGTTTGAGTCTGTAATAAATTTTTCCGCGGTAATTTAACTCGGCAAGATTATCCGTATAATCATAACTATGTGATTCTGTTGAAGTACCGTAGCCTTGTACAAAATTCAGATTCTCCCATACACTCCCGGCTTTCCTCTGTACAAAGAAACCGTTGTTATTTGTTTCAGTTGCTGTTTCCCAGGATAGTTTCACATTGCTCTCATCAAGTATTGCATTAAAACCGGATAGTTCAACAGGTACAACTCCACCTGAAGTTGTTTTAAGGATGGTTCCTCCCTCACCGACAGCATAACCTGTGAATGCATCGGCAAATGAAACTCCAAGCAGATTATTTGATGTCATACTGTTTTGTATTTCCCAACTTGCTCCGCCATTGGAAGTTTTTATAATTATTCCGGCCGCGCCTACAGAATATCCGGTTTGTGATACAGGAAAATTAATTGCATAGAGAGCATTTGAAAAAAATGGCGCAGTTGTCCAGTTTGCACCGCCATCAGAGGTTTTTGAAATTGCTCCTTCGCCGGTAAAAACAGATGCTGAGGTAATCCCGTTATTTACATCAAAGAAATGAACATCATAAAGTCTTCCTTCACTACTGTTCAGATAAAAAGCTGTGAAGTTCCAGTTTTCTCCGCTATTTGTAGAGTTACCGAATAATGGCTGGAAAATAGAATTTTCACCCGCAACAAATGCATTATCAGCATCAAGCATCTGCACTCCCCAGAATCCTCCGCCAAAAAAACCTGATTGAGCAATTGTCCAAGTGTCGCCGGCATCTGTAGAATAAATTATTGTCTGGGATGTTCCACCTGCTATTCCGTAATTTCCATTAAAAGATACTGACAGAAGATCATCTGTAATTCCTGTTGTAGGTGTACTCCAGGAATTTCCCCCATCTGTAGTTTTTAAAACAATACCAAAATTGCCAACGATTACACCATGGTTAACATCATTGAAATAAATACCGTTTAATGTCTGTGTATTACTTGGAGATTTAATTTCCCAGTTGGATCCGCCATCTGTGGTTTTTAGAATTATTCCATTTTCCCCGACAACGTACCCGTTATTTTCATCTACAAAAAAAACATTATTCAAATTCAGAGTTGTACCTGAATTCAGATTAAACCACCCTGATTGTGCATTCACTATTCCAGTACCGATCAGAACTATCAGAATCAAAACAAAGTAGCGTTTGATCATTTTTCAGCTCCAGAATATTTTTTAATTTTTATACATGAAAGTTAAAATATTTCCAATAAGTGAAAAGTGATGTGGAAATCATTCAGCGAAAAATTCACTTTCAGATAACAAGTCTTGGTATGTTTCTCGGCAACCTGCTTAGCGATTCATAATTTAATTGATCACTCAGTTCGCTGAAAGAAGAAACTGAAATACTAAGATCGCCCTGGCATCCGATAAGTACAACTTCATCATTCCTTTTAATTCCGGGAACATCGGTTACATCTATAATCAGATGATTCATATTTACTATTCCGATTACTGCAACTCTTGTTCCATTAACAAGTGCTCTGCCGTGGTTGCTCATTGAACGGCTGAATCCCTGCGAGTAACCAACTGGCACAATACCTATTTTCATATCTCTCTGTGCGAGATATGAATTCCCATAACCTATAAACTCCCCTGTAGCTACAGGTTTAACACTCATTATTTTACTCTTCCACGAGATAATTCTTTTAAGCGGATCAGTCTTATTTTCCTGTTTGCCCAGGTATGAAATTAATGTTTCCCTGCTAGGCCAGAAACCGTACTGAAGAATTCCGATTCTCACCAGTTCCATTCTTGTCTGCGGATAAGAAACCGCAGAAGCGCTGCATGCAGTGTGTCTAATGTTAGGATGAACACCCTTTTCTTCGAACCATTTGTAATAATTATTGAATTTTTTTATTTGCTGGTGAATCCTGTAATAGTTCGCAATACTCTCGGCTCCGGCAAAATGTGTACACATTCCTTCTATTATAAAATTACCTTTATTACTGTTCAGCAATTCAACCACTTTTTCAAAATCTTTTTCCTGAAATCCAGTACGATTAAATCCTGTTTCAAGTTCAATATGAATACGCGCAGGAGTATTAATCCGTTCAGCAGTTTTAAGTGCACATTCAAGCCTTGCAAGATCGAAAACCCAAAATTGAATTTTTTCATATATTGCCCATTCTACATCAGAATCATCAATCATTCCCATTATCATAATCTCAGAATGTTTTGAGATTGATGATTTTACGCGATAGGCTTCTTCAGTACTGAAAACGGAAAAATGATCAATCCCAGCTTTCTCAGCCATCGGAACAAATACTTCAATTCCATGTCCGTAAGCATTTCCTTTTACTACGGAAGAAATTCTTACCTTCCTTCCGAACAATTTTCTGAGAAAGGCAATATTTGTGTTTAAGGATTCCTGACTGAGTTCTAAAACTGAAGTATGAAACATTTTTATTTCCTGTTCAAAATTTCATTCATGATTGTGTGAAAAATAGTTACGCCAACGGGAATAATTTCATCAGGAAAATCATAATCAGGATTATGTAATTGCGGATGATTTTTGCCCGATCCGATTCCGAATAAAGCACCCTTGTACTTTTCAGTGAAATGTCCGAAATCTTCGGACCATCGGAATGGTGTTTTTATTTCACTAATTGAAAAATTCTTTTTCTCTGCAGCATTTTTAATTATTTCCACACATTCATTATCATTAACAGTTGCAGGAAATTCTTCAGTATAAATTATTTCAACTTTTAATTTTTGATCTGATGCGATCTTATTTACAATTTCTTCTGATTCTGAAATTAATGACCGCATATCATCATTTCTGAATGCTCTTAACGTAGTCATTAATTCTGCGTATCCTGCAGAAGTACCGAACGCTCTTTCACCAATCTTTGCGTGAATTATTGTGACAAGTACAAAATCATTTTTGTTCTTTAATTTTTCCGGTAACAATAAAAGCTTTTTAATTATTTCCGCCACAGCAAATGAAGGATTAATGCCGTTCTCAGGTTCTGCAGCATGAGAAGTTTTACCCGTTAGTTTAATTATCATTCCTTTTGATGCAGAAGCAAAGCTTCCCTTTCTTATTAAAATGGTATTCAATTCGTAACCCGGCAGATTATGAAACGCAAAAACATAATCAGGTTTTATCTTTGAAAGCTTTGGATCATTTATCATTCTTCCGGCACCTTCCCCGGTTTCTTCTGCTGGTTGAAAAAGAAGAATTACTTTTCCTTTAAAATCTTTACTTGAAGAGACTTGTTCGGCAAGTCCGGCAAGCACAGCCATATGTCCGTCGTGACCACACTTGTGCCCTTTGTTTTCAAACTTTGATTTATACTCGAATTGATTTATTTCCTGAATAGGCAAAGCATCAAGTTCAGCTCTGAAAAGTACAGAAGCACCCTCTTCTTTTCCTTTAAAAATGAAAGCTATTCCGTTTCCCCCGATGTTTTTGATAATTTCATCAGGAGAGAATTTTGAAATGAATTTTATAACTTTTTCTGCAGTGCTTCTTTCTTCACCTGCCAGTTCAGGTTCAGAATGAATCGACTTACGAAGTTTTATAAGATCATTTAATGAATCAGTATTCAATCAGTTTCCTCGCTCAATTCAATAGATGAATTAATTTCTTCTGTTGAAGTCAAATAACTTATCAGTATAAAGGTAGCTGCCGAAATTGAAATTCCGTAAATGTTGGCATCAAGTCCGAGAGGAAGATTAATTCCTGATGCAATTAATGTAATGGTCGTTCCACCACCGAGAAGCATAGACCAGATTGCAGCTTTTGAATTACTTCTCTTCCAGAAGAATGCCCCTATAACAGGAATAAATAAACCAGATACCATGAAGGCATAGGAATAAAGCATCAGTTGCAAAACGTTCTGCATTCCGGAAGCAAGAAACAATGCAAGTGCACCGATAAGTAGTGTAATCAATTGTGAGTACCTTAGAAATTTTTTCTGATCTGAACTTATATTAAAAAATCTGTCAAGTATATCTGTCATAACATTTCCTGAAGCTGCCATAAGACAGCTGTCTGCTGTTGACATAATAGCTGAAAAATAAGCGGACATCATCAATCCCATTAAACCTACGGGGAGTATAGAACGAAGAAGCATTGGCAGACCCATTTCAGAATCCATACTTCCAACAGTTGCGTAGCCGAGGTAATGGAACATTCCATCGTTAGCCGCAACCCTTGCAAATAAGCCAAGTATAACTCCCATAAATGCCATTGCCGGCCATTCAAATAATCCTGCAATAAACCATGCCTTCTTAGCTTCCCTTTCAGATTTGCATGCATAAATTCTCTGGTAGAGCGTCATACCTACAAACCATATAGGAACAATTGTAACAAACCAGTTTACAAGTGTCTGCCAGGTTAAGTTTGTTAAAGAGAAAAATTCCGGCGGTAATGCTTTTGTAATTTCAGAATAACCCCCAACAGCAAAATATGCAACAGGGATTCCTATAAAAATTAATCCCACCATAAGAATTATCCACTGAACTGTATCAGTGTAAATAACAGCTTTTATTCCGCCGAGAAATGTATAGATGACTACAATCGCTCCCATTATTAAAAGAGCTGTTTCCATATTAAGTGAAACAAATGAAGCCGATGCCAGTTTAGCCCCGGCAAGTATCTGGGAACTTGTAAAACCAATGTAACCAATAGCGGAAATGAACCCGGCAATTATAGCAACTTTTCTGTTATAAAAACTTTCAAATATCTGGGGAAAGGTGTAAAGCTGTTTAAAGTTTTCCATTTTATTTACTTTTGGAATAAGCAATACTGCACTCAGCCAGGCACCAATTAATCCGGTAAACAACATCCACGAGCCTGATATTCCCATCACAAAACCAAGTCCCCCCAGACCAATTGAGAAACCTCCGCCTACATCAGTAGCAACTACTGAGAGTCCAACATGAAAACTGCTCATGCTTCTTCCGCCAACGAAATAATCTTCAGCATCCTGGTTTTTACGAAGGAAAAAAAATCCTATTCCCAGCATTGTTAACATATAAACTGAAAAGATGGTGATGTCTATCCAATGCATTATTAAGCAATCTCCTTAGTTACATATTTAGTGTTCATCAAACGTGCAACAGCCATATAGTTCGGTTTAAAGTGTAGCTGCTTGCCTACCGAGAATTTTCCTTTTTTTTCACCGATATCATATACAGTCATATCAGAAGTTGTTCCTATAAATTTTACATTTTCATCTTTGGGAATTATATGAGCTGCATCAACATCGATCTCTCCGAAATCTACAATGGCTTTGTAAGTCTTCTTATTTAATTGGTCATCCACATCAGACTGGAAATCGTGTGCAGTAATTCCGATTCCTGCGTCGGTTAAGTTGCCGTCCGGTACCATTTCTTTTTCTTCAAGTTCAAGAATCTCTGCAGAAAAATCGAAAGCATTAGTCGAGAGATTTTTAAACTTTTTATTATCAATAATTGAAACTCCGAGAAATGCTGTTTCACCAATTCTGAAATGATTAATGCCGTCAGGCAGACGATTTTTCATTACAAGAGGAATAGTGATTGAACTTCCCGCAGAAACAAGGTTAAGCTTTTTTTCAAACTTTTCTTCAATGAGCATTTTATACAAATTAAGCTGAACCATTTTATCATACGTCGGTTCAACTCCGTACATACATCCCAGGTTTGTTCCGAGTCCTTCTACTTTAATATTCTTCAACCGGAAAACTTTTTCATAAAATGATAAAACATTATCACGCAGAATTCCTTCACGCAGTTCTCCGAGTTCAATCATAATTACAACACGGTGGGTCTTACCACTCTTTTCTGCTTCCCTGTTAAGTGCTTCAATTGTTGTGTACGATGAATTAAGTGAAATATCAGCGTACTGAACAATCTTTTTTGCCAGTACCGGAGCCGGCGGTTTTATATACATTGTCACTATATCAGGATTAATTTCCTTTATTATTTTTAAATTAGAAATTCTTGAATCACCGACTGAATGAACTTTTTTAATAGATTCGTCACAGATTATTTTTTCCAGCACCTGCCTGTTACCGCCAAGAATTTTAACAACAAGAGACCATTCTATATTTTTATCTGCAAGAAAGGAAGTAAGCTTGATAATATTTTCTATAATACGGTTTGTATTTACTATGAGTGTTGCCATTTTATTTCTCTTTTATAAATCGCATTTCAGCGTACTTTGTTCTGAACCCAATCCTTTCGTACAATCGTTTTGCAGGGTTTTCATATTCAACATGAAGTTTAACATCTCCATCCGTCATCGAAATTGCTTTTTCAACAATCTGTCTGCCGAATCCTTTGCCTCTCAATCCGGAATTAACAGCAACATATACAAGTACATTTTCCGGGATGTAACCTGACATACCGGTATTGTTCATTACAAGTGCACCTATAATTTCATCATCTATAAATGCTGCAAGAAGAAATCCGCCGCAACCTTTTTCATCTGAAAATGCATAATCGATTGATTTGCCAATTGCTTCTTTTGAATCACCGAATTTATCCAGATGGCGATGTAAAAAATTGATAAACTTATCTCTTGTGAGTTTTTCATCAAAATCATTTTCTTTATTTATTTCTTTAAATGTTAACATCATTTCTCCCGAATTAATTATTAATAGCAGTTCTCATCATTCCGGTTTAAAGAATGAAGAGCAATAACTTTTAATGAATTAGATGTATCTGAAGGAAATAAAGAGTTCGAGGAAGGAATACTTATGAGCAATTAAAGAGATTTCTCCCCACACCCTGTTATCCCGTGTTGAAATCAAATTTGTAAGACTTTGCTGGTGATTATTACGATTTGTTTTTAGCAGAAAAGGAACTAGCACAACAATAAATATTTTTTCTTGAATTTTGTTATACAAATATAATAAAAATCGAATTAAGATTTTAATTGCTTGTTAACAATAATTACATGTACTGAATATAAGAATATGATAAAGTTAATCATGAAGAAAAATTATTGTGCAATACTAATAATTATTTCGAAAATATAAATGTTTGTTTTCTACATTCAGAAGCTGAAATTATGGATTTAAGTATATACCGAAAAATTTAAAGGAAGGTGAGATTTCTAAAGCGGGTAATGGTAAATGCAAATAATTCAGATAATGAAAAAGAGTATTCAGGAATTCATTATCAGTTTTAAATAATTTTTGTAAATCAATATCCGGGGCAACCAGAAAAACACGACTGCCTCCTCCGCTGCCGTCAAGATTTTTAACAGACATACCTCCGGCAATGTTTAAGAAATCAGGCCAAAAAGATTTAGCACTTTCAGGCAGATAATTTTCAACATTCACACTTAGCCAGAATGTTTGTCCTTCATAATCATCAGTAAAAAACTGATCGCTCTTATTTATATCATCTAATTTTGTATAGTACGGATTTTTTGAAGGCCAATAACTGTATTTGAAATTAAAATCCTCGAGAAACGGAATCTTCTTCTGTAGATATGGATAAAAAGCTCCAAGCAAATCCGCCGTCATATCTCCAATACTGAATCCCCATTCGGGAGAAAAACCATCCTTAGTTTCAACACCTGCATAAATTAAAGTACTTAACATTCCACCATATAATAATGCCGATTCATCATCAAATCCGGACCACTTTAAACCAAATCCGAAACATTCTGTAAAAATTATTGCTCCGTAGAAATGGCCGATCTTATCAATATTCTTCACGTATTGATAATCATTATAAAAATGAAATTTAGTTGAACCATTATACCACCATGCATTTTTCTCCCTGTAGTACAATCCGCCTAATATTAAAAGCGAAGATCCGCTGATAATTCCTAGTCTTGCAAGACTTATCTTTGGTTCAGGTATGGGAAAAGGAGTTTTAAAAATTACTAGAATCAATTTTTGGTATTCCAAGAGAATCCGGTATTGCATCAAGCTTATTCTTATAACTAAGATTAGAAAAGTCGGGTTTTGATTTATATTGATCTGAATCAGTAACGTATGTTTGAGAAAGAACAGATGGATAATGTAATACCAATACAAAAGCAATTAAAACAGATTTTACACGAAGATTATTCACATCTTTCTCTTTCAATCAAATAATTTTATTTATACGGATCGGTGATTAATACTAATAAATTTCCTAATTTTTTAATTCTTCAACAACTGATAAATGGTTTTTAGTTCTGACTGTATTTCATCAGAAATGCTTTAATAAATCTATTAATGTCCCCATTCATTACAGATTGTACATCCGATGTTTCTTCATCAGTCCGATGATCTTTTACCATATTATACGGATGAAAAACATAAGAACGAATCTGGCTCCCCCATTCAATTTTCATTTTACTTTTTTCAACCTCGTCAAGTTCAGCTTCCTGTTTTTCTTTTTCAATCTGATAAAGTTTTGATTTAAGAAGTTTCATTGCATTGGTTCTGTTTTGAAGCTGAGATCTTTCGCTCTGGCACGCAGCAACAGTATTAGTAGGTATATGTGTTATGCGGACTGCTGTTTCAACCTTATTTACATTCTGTCCGCCTTTTCCGCCCGACCTGTAAGTATCAATGCGAAGATCAGCGGGATTAATTTCAATCTCAATTGTGTCATCAACTTCTGGAATTACAAATACAGAGGCAAAAGAAGTATGTCTTCTTTTATTCGAGTCGAAGGGAGAAATTCTTACAAGCCGGTGAACACCATTTTCTGCTTTTAAATATCCGTATGCAAATTCACCCTGCACTTCAATGGAGACACTTTTTATTCCTGCTCCGTCTCCATCAAGAATATCCAGGATATTCATTTTATAATTATTCTGCTCTCCCCATCTTAAATACATCCGCATTAACATTTCAGCCCAATCCTGTGCTTCAGTTCCCCCGGCACCGGAATGAATAGAAAGAATGCAATTTTTATCATCATCCTTTCCGCTAAGCATATTTTTAAATTCAGCTTCTTCAATAGAATTTTTTAAAGAACCTAGTTCATTCTCAATATCATTACGGAACGATTCATCCTTTTCCATCTCAGCAAGCTGAATAAATTCCTGCAGTGTAATGAACTTTTTATCAAGTTCTTTCCAGAGATTAACCCAGTTTTCAAGGGATTTAACTTCCTGCAGTATTTTCTGAGCACCCATCTGATCATTCCAGAATCCTGGTTGTGTAGTCTGGTGCTGAAGTTCCCTTATCTTAGATTCTTTAGTATCGACGTCAAAGATAACCTCTTAAAATTTCTATTCTTTCCGAGTAATCTACCAACTGTTTTAATTCTTCATCATACATAAAAGCTCCAATAATTTCTTTATTTCGCTAATACTATTCATTTATTAATATTATTTTTTTTGATGTTCGAATAAGCAATATAAATTTAAGGAATGCAGAAATATTGGCATATTAATACAAAATATTATTCCATCTTTCCAGTATTCCACTTCCACTCATTCATCCATTCCTTTTTAAACTTCTATTTCCATCCTTAATAATGCTGCAGCTAAAGTTTTACCCTGAGCATCGTGTTTAAGTGAAACTGTTCCGCCGCCGCCTAATGTCTTATTTAATAAAAAGTTTAATGCTCGTATGTTGGGCAATTCATATCTCTCAACTTCACCAAAACATATTCCTTTGAAATGGTCTTTTACTCTTTGTTTGGTGAGATGTTTTTTAATTATCTCATAGCCTTTTTCATCGTTAGCAATGATTCCAACATTTGCGGCGTCACCTTTATCACCGCTTCTGCCATGAGCAATATCTAATAGTCTGATTTTCATTATTTCAACTCCAGTATTTTAACCTGTGGTTCAACTAATTTTTTGGGAATGAGTGCAGGCCAGTAAGCAATTACATCACTTGGTCTTGGTCTTCCACCTGCAAATCCGGTAACACTCGGAGGTCCTGTAAGTATTAATGGTGCTATCTCCATTCCAAATCTTTTTAATGAATCATAATCCTTTGAACGTACAGCAACTCTAAGCATTATCTCATTAATTTTATCTTCATCAATCTCGGCTGCCAGTGGTCCGTGAGTAGAGTTATAACCCACAAACTCAGTTCTGATTTCGTCGAATTTAAGATTAAGATTTTCCAGTCTTTTTCTTAATATTTTATCAGCTGCTTTAGCTTTAGTCAGTGCTTCCGGCCACGAATAAGTTAGAGTTGCTACGGCTGAATAACCATCAGAATATGAACATGAAACTTTATAAAATTCTGTATCTTTTAATCCTTTTACATCATAAACCCGCACCCGATCATTCCCGAGGTCTTCAAGTTTAATTGAAGTAAAGTCTGCAACACAGTCAGGTGTAATGTAAGAAGCAGGATCACCAATTTCATATACCAATTGCTCAGCTACTGTTTCAAATGAAACTCTGCCTCCGGTGTTAGGATGTTTTGTAATTATTACGTCACCATTCGGATAAGCTTCAGCAATCGGGAAACCGATTTCAGCCATATTTTTGATTGATTTCCAGTCGCCTAAAAAATTTCCTCCGGAGGATTGGGCTCCACATTCTAATATATGACCGGCAACAGTTCCGGCAGCCATTAAATCAAAGTTATTTTTATCCCATCCGAATTCATAAATCATTGGAGCTAAAGTTAATCCTGTATCAGTCGTTCTGCCCGTAATTACAATATCAGCTCCTCTTTTCAATGCTTCAACAATGGGAAATGCTCCGAAGTAAACATTTGCACTGACCAATTTATCTTTATAAGGAGTTATTGATTCACCTGTTTCCATATTTTTTAAATCACATCCGGCAGACATAATGTCATCAATATGTTCACGGATATCGTCACCTATAATTACTGCTATGTCCAGTTTTTTAATTTGAAGGTTCATAGCAATATCCAAAATAGCATCCGCACAGGCAACAGGATTAACACCACCGCCATTTGTAATTACTTTAGTACCTTTTTCCATGCAGATCGGAAGAATTCTTTTCATTAGATCAGGAAGGTCTCTTGCATAACCAAGATTCGGATTTCTCATCTTCTGTTTTTGCAATATTGACATAGTTACCTCAGCCAGGTAATCCATAACCAGGTAATCAACCTGCCCTTTAGTGACCTGATTATAAGGAGCATCTATGAGATCTCCCCAAAAACCCTGACCTGAAGCAATTCTTATTTTATCTTTCACTTAAAATCTCTCCAAAATTATTATTGCATAATTAATATAATGTAATTTTTTGAATTCCTTTATGATTATCCAAATGAGAGGGCAACCAAGAAGGGACTTGATACTTAACACAAAGAGACAAAATTTTTCAATATAACCTGAGAAAAACTTTGTCTCTTCAAAAAGATCCGAATCAAACGATAAAGTGCTTCATTTGATTCAGCAATATAGATTTCGCAGAATTAAATTACAACCGCTTTATAACCATAACAATGAAGTCCGGATTTTCCCTCATCCTGAATTTTCCTAAATACCATTTTTACTTTTAAACCAATTTTTAATTTGTCGAATTCAACATCAGCTAATTGAGTTGTTATCTTTACACCATCCTTTAACTCTACTATACCAACTGCAAATGGTGATTGTTGAGAAAATTTATCAGATCCAACTCTTACAATGGTATAAGTTAATAACTTACCTTCACTGCTAAGGTTTATTTTTGTAAACTCTTTTGATTTACATTCAGGACAAACTAAACGTGGTGGAAAAAAAGAGGTTCCACATTTTTTACACTTGCCCGCTTCCAAGCGATATCTCTGAGGAATTTCCCTAAAATATTTTGGGCTTATCATAACGCCTCCAGAATATTAATTACACAACTTGCACCGGAGCCGCCCATATTTTGTGCTAACCCGATCTTAGCATTTTTTACCTGTCTTTTTCCTGCCTGCCCGGTTAGCTGCTCATAAACTTCAATGATCTGGGCAATACCCGTAGCACCAACAGGATGTCCTTTAGATTTTAATCCCCCGCTTGTATTAATAGGAATCTTCCCACCCAAAGAAGTTAAACCTTTTTCAACTGCGGAACCGCCTTTACCTTTTTCAAAGAATCCTAAATCTTCAGTAACAACAATCTCAGCAATAGTAAAACAATCGTGAACTTCAGCAAAATTTATGTCTTTAGGTGTAATCCCTGCACTCTTATAAGCTTTTGCTGCAGCAACAGAAACTGCTGATAATGATGTTAAACTCTTCCTGCTGTGTAAAGCTATGGTATCAGAAGCCTGAGCTGTCGCTTTAATTCTAATTGGAGTACCTTTAAACTTTTTAGCAATGTCCATCGAGCATAATATTACCGCTGCTCCACCATCACTCACAGGAGAACAATCAAGTAATCTTAACGGATCCGCTACTAAAGTAGAATTAAGAACCTGATCCAAAGTAATCTCACTACGAAATTGCGCATTCGGATTGTTGGCACCGTTTTTATGATTCTTAACTGCAACTGCAGCAATCTGTTCACGCCTGGTTTTATATTTATGCATATGGGCATTTGCGATCATAGCATATAAACCGGGGAAAGTAATTCCCTGATAAACTTCATACTCCTGATCAGCAGCGGTAGCCAATGCTTCTGTTACATCAGCACCGTCAGTCATTTTTTCAACTCCGCCAGCAAGTACAATATCACTATAACCAGACGCAACTTCAAAATATGCTGATCGAAATGAAACTCCGCCGGAAGCACAAGCAGATTCAACTCTTGTTGCTGGAATAGGATTCATTCCCAGATAATCTGCCAATACAGCTCCAAGGTGTTCCTGTCCAACAAATAATCCGCTGGACATCGAACCAACATACATAGAGTCAATATGATCAACACCCGCATTCTGGATAGCTTTTAATGCTGCTTCAACAAAAATATCTCTTAAAGATTTACCCCATAGTTCACCAAATTTCGTCATACCCACCCCAATAACTGCTACATCTCTCATTTTAATTTCCTCCTAATCATTCAGAATAATTTTACCGCGGAATTTTGCATATTCTCCGTAATCAAGATAAATTTTTCCCTTATCAAGCATATCTCTAAGCTTTTTAGCTTTATCCTGAACATCCAAAATCTTATCTGTTACTTTGAATATGAATCCATCACTTCCGGCACCGGAACCAAATGAAACCATAAAAATTTTATCACCTGGTTTCGCTACATCAAGAACGGCTGAAAGACCGGTTGGTGATGAACCGGAATAAGTATTTCCCATCCATGGTGCAATCCAGCCCACTTCCATTTGCTTTTTTGTAAAGCCTAATTTTTTTGCAGCCATTTGCGGAAATTTTCCATTTGGCATATGAAATACTGAATGCTGAAAATCTTCAGGTTTCATACCTGATTTTTTAAGAAGATTTTGTGCAGCGTTGATAACATGTCTGAAATATGCCGGTTCACCTGTAAATCTTCCGGCGTGGCGTGGATAAAACTCATGTTCTCGCCTCCAAAAATCAGGTGTATCCGATGTGTAGGAAGTGGTAAACAATATTTCTGCTACAACATTTTCTTTTCCCATAATGAATGCAGATCCACCTGCTGAAGCCGAATACTCAAGTGCATCGCCCGGTGCACCCTGGGAGGTATCGGCACCAATTGCCAAGGCATACTTCATTTCATTAGCTTTAACCAAGCTGTACGCAACATACATTGCTTCTGTACCCGCCTTGCAAGCAAACTCATAGCTTGCAACATGAACATTCGGACCAATGCCAAGCGCATCAATAACTATTGTACCGCTTGGTTTTACAGCATAAGGATGAGATTCAGAGCCGATATATACAGCACCAATCAATTGGGGATCAATTCCTGCTCTAAGTAAAGCATTCTTTGCAGCCTCGACAGAAATGGTAATTGTATCTTCATCTAATCCTGGAACTGTTTTTTCGTAAAGCTGCAAACCTCTTTTAATGGCTTCAGGGTCTGAGCCCCATTCCTTTGCAATGCTTTCTACTTTTATACGGTAACGAGGAAGGTAAGAACCAAACCCTACGATTCCAATCATAATACTCTCCCTGTTTATTTTGAGGACAAATCAGTTAATTAATAATAACTTCACATCTATTAAATTTAATCTGGATCATTTATTAAGGGAAATTAAAACCTTATCTGATATTTTTCCCGCTAAAAATAAATCCTCCCCTATCCCTTATTTATTTACCATTTAATATATCAACTTTTATTTTAAGTGTAAATTAAAAAAATGGATTTATTTTTTAATATCGGAAAGAATTATTTCAGCAGCACTATTCAAATCTTCTGACTTCTCGATATTTATCCAGTTAATTCTTTCATCTTTATTGAACCAGGTTAGCTGTCTTTTGGCAAATCTTCTTGAGTTTCTTTTGATCAATTCCGTCGCTCTTTCCAGAGAAATTTCTCTCTCCAGATATGATATAATTTCTTTGTATCCAACTGTATTTAAAGCATTTAATTTTTTATCAAATCCTTTTTCTAAAACACCTTTCAATTCTTCTACTAATCCGGATTCAATCATATCATCAACTCGTTTTTCTATATTTTCATAAAGTACTTTTCTTTTCCAGTTTAAACCATATTGTTTGAATTCAAATTTTATTTCTCTTTTATATTCGTTCTGCAGCGTCCAGATTGGTTTCCCGGTTAGATGATGAACCTCCAGCGCCCGGATAATTCTTTTATAATTTTGCGGAAGCATTTTTGAAGCGCTTAATGGATCAACTTCTTTTAATTTATTGTAAAGATATTCGTTGCCATGAATTTTTCTCTGATACATTAATTTTTCTCTTAGTTCTTCATCAATATCAACTGTATTAAAAATTCCATCTATCAGAGCTTTTATATATAAACCGGAGCCACCCGCAACTATAGCAATTTTTTGTTGGGAATGCAGCCGGCTAATAATTTTGATAGATTCAATTTCAAACTCACTCACGTTAAATTTTTGATCAGGATTAAGTTCACTTATGAAATGATGTTTTACTTTTTTTAATTCTTCTTGAGAAGGTTTTGCTGTTCCAATATCAAGAAATTTATATATCTGTCGGCTATCAGCGGAAATGATTTCAGATTTAAGTTTTTCAGCAATTTTAATTGAGAGAGCGGTTTTACCAGAACAAGTGGGACCCACAACAACAATTACTTGTTCCATCCTTCTCTTCCTATTAAAGGAACAAATGCGAATTCAGGAATTTCCAGAACTTCAAACTGCTCATCATCAGTTTTCTGAATAATCTTAAGAGTTTGTCTATTCTTATCCCCCACAGGTATCACAAGTCTTCCACCGATAATAAGTTGTTTTTTTAATGAAGCGGGAACAGACGGGGATCCGGCTGTAACTATAATCCCGTCATAAGGTGAAAATTCCTCCCAGCCAATGGTTCCATCACCATATTTTGTATGCACCCTCAAACCAAGCTGATCAAAAAGTTTTTGAGTTTTTAGATAAATTTCGAACTGTCTTTCTATACTGTAAACTTTATTTCCCATTTTTTCCAGAATAGCAGCCTGGTACCCTGAACCTGTTCCTATCTCAAGAACCTTGCCTTCGTTCTTCAATCCCAGTGCCTGGGTCATATAGGCTACAGTGTATGGTTGTGAAATTGTCTGACCATATCCGATAGGTAAAGCAATATCTTTATAAGCATGAATTTTAAGTGCATCGGGAACAAACTTATCTCTTTCTACCTCAGCCATTGCCTGTAGAACTCTTTCATCAGTTACCCCTCTTTTTCTTATGTTATCTGTTAGATCTTTTCTTTCTGCTTCGTACATATGTGTAAATAAATGTTGAGTACTTCAAAGATAAAATAATTATGTATAATTATTTAATTTGGGTAGTTATTAATAAGGATTTATGTGAAATGCCTGATATAATTCTTGGACCTGTCGGCGGAGCAGTTATTATAATGCTGATGAGAATCTGTGATGTCAGTATCGGAACTATGCGGACTATTTTTGTTGTGCAGGGGAAAAAGTATTTTGCTGGTTTGGCTGGCTTTTTTGAGGTATTAATATGGATCTTTGCAATGCGTTATATAATGCAGCACCTTGATCATATTCCTAATCTTTTTGGATATGCCACAGGTTTTGCGCTGGGGAACATAATCGGAATATCTTTAGAGCAAAAAATCGGACTTGGTTTTATACAGTTAAATATAATATCCCGGCATTGTACTGATCAGATAGCAAATGAATTGAGAAAATCGAAATTGGAGTAACAATTGTTCCAGGCGAGGGTGGATCAGGAGGAGTTTCTATAATTGTTCTGATTGCGCCGCGAAAATTTCAGAAAAAAATTGTACATCTTATTGAATCGGTTGATCCGAAATCATTTATTACTATAAACTACTCGTTGCCCTATCGGGGGTATAGGCATGGTTCAAGAAAATAAAAAAGATCTAAAATGGTTTTTTAATTTTTCACTAATTGAACAAATAATATTCCCATTTACTACATTTATCACAATGATATTGTCTAAATCATTTGCCGGAAATTTCAAAAAATCAGTACATAGTAATTTTTATGAGCTCATCTGAGTTTAAAGTTTAAGTTGACCAATACCTATTTTGATTGGTTACTTAAATACTGGAAGAAGCAATTGAATTATAGATCTGGTTTGCATCCATTAAATTCAGTATAGCTTCTGACCTGGTTTTATGTGTGTTGAAGATATTCATTGTCCCTGTTACAGTAAGAATTGTATGTGCTATCGACGGTGGTTCTATTATTCTAAGCTCTCCACCGATGTCAGCTAACCTCTTAAGTGTAACAACTAAAACGCCGATAAAAGTTGAGTCAATGAAATCGCAGGGACTCAGATCAATTATAATCTTGAGTTTTTTCTTCTTAATTTCATCATCGATGAATTTCTTGAACTCGTGAGCTTCTTTAACAGTTGCACGGGACAGGTTGACATTTATTATGACTATGTCACCGCTGTATTCTTTTTCGAAATCTAGCATTTAAACCCTCACTGGAAAAAGTGAAAAATAATTTTAACTGGTGTTTTACCTTGCTGCCCTCACCCAGTTCGTTTTATTTAAGACAATTCGAGTGCCAAATGAATTTTGATCAAATTCATATTTTCTATCATTCCCGTTGTTTCAAATTAGAACAATAATCTATAATTGTTAGATTTTTCCATTGGATTTAAGTTTTAATGATTTGAACAACCATAAAAAATAAAGACCCCCCGGAAAGAAAGGATAATTAACTTTTAAAGTTTGAGAGATCCTCTATAGGCAATACATCTTGTAGAATCGATTAAAAAAGTTCATCAGACTTTTCTACGATATGTTTATTAATAATGACTTTTTTTCGAGAGAAATTACGTTGATTAAATGAAATCCTCAGGGCTTCCATAAAATGAAAAAAGCCTGATTTTATTAATAAAATCAGGCTTAAAAGAGGCGCCGGTCGGATTCGAACCGACGAATAAAGGTTTTGCAGACCTTCGCCTTAGACCGCTTGGCTACAGCGCCATATTACCGAACCAAATATAATCAAAAGAACCAGAAAAAAATAAATCCACATCAAGTGGATTTACTAGAGCGGGAAACGGGACTCGAACCCGCGACATCAACCTTGGCAAGGTTGCGCTCTACCAACTGAGCTATTCCCGCGTGTTTAAAATTTGAGTGACAAATATAAAAGGAATCCGTTTATCTTGCAATAAATTTTCACTTATGTCTAAAATTATTCTGAAATGTCTATCCAATTAACATAAGTATTTTATTAAATTTGTTTATTCTTCATTAAAAATTTTAAAAATGGAATTTCTTTTTAGTGCTCTTATTGGCTACTTAATCGGATCATTTCCCAGTGCATATATTTTTCTCAAAAAAATTAAAGGCATTGATGTAACAAAAGAAGGTTCGGGAAATGTAGGGGCTATGAATTCTTTTGAAATTACAAGATCCCGTTCTATTGGAATAATGGTGATGATCGTTGATGCACTTAAAGGATTATTAAGTGTTTATTTGTGCCTGCTGTTTTTTCCAGTTCAATTTGGATTTCCTGCTATTGCCCTATTTTTTGCAGTTTTTAGTCATTGTTATAATCCCTGGCTAAACTTCAAAGGCGGAAGAGGACTTGCGACTGCAGCAGGAGGTGCTGCCCTTCTTTTCCCTTTTGCACTTTTTGCATGGCTGTTGTTATGGGGAATTATTTATTTTACAAGGAAAGATATACTGGTTGCAAATATCTGGGCCATAATAGGTTCTTTGGTAATTATTCTTTCGTCAATCAATATAGCTATAAAATATTCATTTCCTCATGCCTCAACTTTAAGTGAGCTAGCTCTTTTCAGCATAGCACTTCTGATAATTATATTTGTTAGACATATTGAACCACTAAAAGAAATTATTCAAAACAAAAATTCTCTCAGAAAGGTGAGACGATGACATCATTTCAGAAAAGAAATTTAACAATTGGTACATTAATTATTATTATTGTTGTAATCTTCATCTTCAAAGCCGAAAATAAAACTCCTCTGTTTGTCAGTACTTCCGGAAATTATGCGTTAACGGCTTTACAGGAAAAAAATCAGAATAATTCTGCCATCGGTAATTCAAGAGATAATATTATTACTGAAACAGTTAAAAAAGTGAGTCCTGCCGTTGTCGGTATTAATGTTACGGAAATAAGGCAATATCAGGATCCGTTCGGATCAATGTTCGATGACCCATTTTTCAAACAATTCTTTCATAACCGAAGCTACAGTGAAAAAGTAAAAGGACTTGGTTCAGGATTTATTATTTCACCCGATGGGTACATAGTTACAAATGATCACGTTGCCGGTAATGCCACTGAAATAACAGTTACAATGACCAACGGAAAACATTATGAAGCTAAAGTTGTCGGGAGCGACCCTATTACTGATATCTGTTTACTTAAGGTCGATGCATCAGATCTTCCCTATGAAATTTTAGGTAATTCCTCAGATGTTATGATTGGTGAGTGGGTTATTGCGCTGGGCAATCCTTTTGGGTTATTTGAGGTTAATGATAAACCCACAGTGACAGTTGGAGTAATAAGTTCAACGGGGATGAATCTTGAACCCATCGATAACAGGTATTATATAAACATGCTGCAAACAGATGCTGCTATTAATGGTGGTAACAGCGGCGGTCCTCTTGTTAATAGTGATGGTGAAGTTATCGGAATGAATACTCTTATTTTCACCGGGGGAAATGGCTCACAAGGAAGTATCGGGTTAGGATTTGCAATTCCCATTGATAAAATTAAAAGAATTGTTTCTGAACTAAAAGAGAACGGAAAAATTGATCGCGATTTTGATCCCGGAATGAGAATACAAACAATTGATCAGCAAATAGCGGATTACTATAAACTTAATGATACACGAGGAGTTATTGTTACACAAATACTTCCAGATTCTCCGGCAAAAAAAGCGGGTTTAAAAGTTGGTGACATAATTCTACAAGTAGAAAGTTACAGAATAAATGATGATCAGACTATTATTGGTGTATTCCAGGAATTCAGAAAAGGACAAATTGTTTCTTTACAAATTCTTAGGGATAATAAACCAATGACAATTAAAATGAAATTGGAGAACTCAAAATGATTGACAGATACACACTTCCGGAAATGGGAAAAATCTGGGAGGATAAATTTAAATTTGAAACCTGGCTTAGAATTGAGATACTTGCCTGCGAAGCAAGAAGCAGTATGGGAGAAATACCAGAAAAAGATGTTGAGGTGATAAAAGCCAAAGCAAATTTTGAGATCAATAGAATTCTGGAAATTGAAGAAACAACAAAACACGATGTGATTGCTTTTCTAACGAATGTTGCAGAATATGTAGGACCTGAATCCCGTCATATTCATTATGGAATGACCTCTTCTGATATTCTTGACACTACACTTTCCTATCAAATGAAAACTGCAGGGGAACAATTATTAGAAAGATTAATTGCACTTAAAGCCGCATTGAAAGAACGCGCGATTGAACATAAAAATACTGTTTGCGTGGGCAGATCGCATGGTATTCACGCCGAACCTACAACTATGGGATTAAAATTCGCCCTCTGGTTTGAAGAAACAAAAAGAAATATCAATCGATTGAAAAGTGCTATTGAAGAAATAAGTGTTGGGCAGATTTCAGGAGCTGTAGGAACTTTTGAACATCTGTCTCCTCAGGTTGAAGCTTATGTTTGTGAAAAGATGGGATTAAAGCCGGCCCCGGTAACTACCCAGGTAATTCAACGTGACAGGCATGCACAATATCTAACCACTCTGGCTTTAATTGCAGCTACACTGGAGAAAATAGCAATAGAAATACGACATCTTCAAAGAACCGAGGTGTTGGAAGCAGAGGAATTTTTCTCAAAAGGACAGAAAGGTTCATCAGCAATGCCTCATAAGAGAAACCCGATAATAAGTGAACGGATAACAGGACTTGCACGCGTATTACGCGGAAATGCGATGGCTGCAATTGAAGATGTAGCATTATGGCATGAAAGAGATATTTCACATTCTTCGGTTGAAAGAATTATTGTCCCTGACAGCTGCATTGCACTGGATTATATGCTCAACCTGATGGTTAAATTGATCTCAAATCTTATTGTCTATCCTGAACATATGCTCAAAAATTTGAAACTTACAAGGGGATTAATTTTTTCACAGACAGTACTTCTTAATCTAGTGAGTAAAGGAATTTCCCGGGAAAATGCATATAAAATTGTTCAGACATCTGCAATGGAAGTCTGGGAGAATGAAAATAAGAACTTGAAGGATGAACTACTAAAATCTCCAGATGTCAAGAAATACATATCAGAAAAAGAAATTGAAGATATTTTTGATTATAGCAAGATGCTAAGTAATGTAGATTTTATATATTCAAGAACAATTGAGAAAGATTGAAGTAATTATAAGTAATCATTTTTTCGTTTTGTCCTTATTCAACAATTTATAGAGACCGTAACCAACTACAGACAGGCTAAGGATTCCACCGGTGGTTTGTAACACTCTTGAATTAGCAAGATTTTCCAGATTCATGCCGCTGCCCCGTTGTTTCATTTCATTGTCGCTATAAATAGAATCAAAAAATTCTACTCTATCTTTAACAGATTTAAAAGCAATAATAAAACTTGAATCATCTTTAACAGGATGAAATTTAACAGCACAGTTTTCTTCATCTCCATCTATTTCATCAAGATTTTCAAACTCCCATTTCCCTCTGAAAACAGAATAATTTACTGTGCTTCTTTTTTCTCTGGAGTACAGAGGATCTTCAAACACCCTGATTTTTTTTCCATCATCATTAATTATAGTCTGTTGCATTATCTCTCCGGAATTCAGATTTTCATCATCGATGTTCTCTCTTAATGGGTGGGATTCATCAGCTTTCTTCTTTAATATTTGGTTACTCTTCGTCATTTGCTAACTCCGCGTTTGTTTAACTTCTTCCAATAAAAAGAATCAGAGGTATTATATATAAAGATAAGATATGAAACAAAAAAGTAGAACTATTTGAATTTATACAAATACATCAGCAATTGCTTTTTCAAGTAAATCAAATTCCACTGGTTTCATTATATATTTTTTAGGTTGTGTTTTCAAGGCAGCAAGATAAGTTTCAACATCTGTTGAGGCAGTTAAAAATATTACAGGTGTATTAAATTCCTTATTTATTTCCTGAGCAGTTTGAATTCCAGTCAATTTACCTTTTAACATAATATCCATTAAAATAAGATCCGGAGAATTAGTATGAACTAAAGAAATTGCTTCTTCCCCGGTATCACAAACCGCAGTGATCTGAAATCCCTTTTTTGTTAAAACTTTTTTTAAATCCAGAGCTATTATGCTTTGATCCTCAACAATTAATATTTTTTTTCTACATTTAATCATAATATTTTTAGAAGAATAATAATGCTTTATACTTTTTTTTTAAAATGACTCTAAACACAAAACCCAGGGTAAAAAGCATTGATTTGTATACCACATAATTTATGAAATTCATTCTAAGATTGAAAAACGATACATTCATTTTTAAATTTGTTCGGATTGGAACTATTCTTAAATTAAAGCGTTAATAATAGAATTATAATGTCAATAAATATATCAAGGAATATGAAAAAATTACTTGCAGTTATTTTAGTGCTGGTAGCCGCTAATATCTATTTTGCTTATACCGGCAAACAAACCCATACAGTCTCAAACGATAAAGATACAACAGGAGTTGTTGAACCTGCCGAGTATCAATCAAAGGTAGATAAACTTGTAAATGCTATCATAAGCAGGTATCATTATAAAAAGGTTGATCTTGATGATTCCCTCGCTTCGGAAATCTTTACGAAGTATCTAAATTCACTTGATTTCAGTCATAGTTATTTTCTTGCTTCAGATATAGATAAATTCAATCAGTTTAAATACCAGCTTGATGATATGATAAAGGATGGAGACATTGATCCGGCTTTTGCAATATTCAATACTTTCAAAGAAAGGACACATCAGCGTCTTGATTATGCTGAAAGTTTATTGAAGAAAGAGTTTGATTTTACAAAGAGTGATAGTATAGAAATTAACCGGGAAAATGAACCCTGGCCAAAAACTGAAAAAGAAGCTGAAGAGATTTGGTACAAGAGAGTCAAAAGCGACGCATTAAATCTTAAGCTTAATGGGAAGAAATGGGATTCAATTGTGGAAACTTTGACCAAGCGATATGAAAATTACCGGAAAGCAATTGACCAATATAATAGTGAAGATGTTTTCCAACAGTTTATGAATGCATATACCGAATCAATTGATCCTCATACAAATTATTTCTCTCCGATTACTTCGGACAATTTTAAAATAAATATGAGTCTTTCCCTGGAAGGAATTGGTGCACAACTAAGAACTGAAGATGATTATACAAAAGTAGTTGAAATAATTCCCGGTGGTCCGGCTTATAAAAGCGGCTTACTGCATCCGGATGATAAAATAGTTGGAGTTGCACAGGGTGATACCGGTGAAATGGAAGACGTAATTGGTTGGAGAATAACAGATGTAGTTCAGCTTATCAGAGGCAAAAAAGGAACAACAGTAAGGTTATCGATAATTCCTGCTGATGGCGGAGCTAACGCCCTTCCTCATGTAATAACACTTGTACGCGATAAGGTTAAACTTGAAGAACAGGCTGCAAAGGATTCTGTTTTAGAGTTAATTGATCAGCAGAAACCTTTAAAAATAGGAATTATTAATGTTCCGGCTTTTTATAGTGATTATGAAGCACAACAGCGTGGAGACAAAGATTATAAGAGTACAACAAGAGATGTAAAAAAATTACTCGAGCAATTAAAAGATGAAAAAGTTGATGGGGTAATTATAGATCTTCGTAATAATGGCGGCGGTTCCTTGCAAGAAGCGGTTGATATGACAGGACTGTTTATCAAAAAAGGTCCTGTGGTTCAGGTACGCGACGCAGATGGTTCCATTAATGTTGACAGAGATCCTGATCCTTCTATTGAGTACGACGGGCCTCTGGCAGTACTGGTGAATCGTTTCAGTGCCTCAGCTTCGGAAATATTCTCGGCTGCAATTCAAGATTACGGACGGGGATTAATTATTGGCGAACAAACTTATGGAAAAGGGACTGTTCAGAATTTAATAGATCTTAACAGGTTGATGCGGGATTCTGATAATAAACTTGGGCAGGTGAAATTAACCATCGCAAAATATTATAGAATTGATGGAGGCAGCACACAGCATAAAGGTGTAATTCCCGATATTAAATATCCCACACCTTTTGGAGATTCAAAAGAATATGGCGAAAGTTCAGAGCCAAGTGCACTGCCATGGGATCAGATTGCACCGACTGATTATCAGAAATTCGGGGATTTTTCATCATACATTCCTCAATTAATCAAATTGCATGATGAAAGAGTTAAAAAAGATCCGGAGTTCCAGGATTATGTAGCATCGGTTAATGATGCCGAAGAATCTCACGCTAAAAAATATACTTCACTTAACTATGATGTTCGGGATAGACAAAAAGAAGCTGATGAAGAGAAGGAATTTGAAAGACAAAATAAAATACGAAAAGAACAAGGATTAAAACTTATTCAAAAAGGTGAAACGCCCAAAGTTAAAACTAAAAATTACGATGCCTTACTGGACGAAACCGGATATATTCTTTCTGATTACATCTTAATGACGGTAGGTTAAGAATTAGTCTTCACTTTAAAATTAAAAAGCCGGAATTCACACTCCGGCTTTTTTTTATTTCAGTGATAAGATTTATATATCGAATTTTATTCCTTGTGCTAATGGAAGAGTTGACCCATAATTTATTGTATTTGTTTGTCTTCTCATATAAGCCTTCCAGGAGTCTGAGCCTGATTCGCGACCTCCGCCTGTTTCCTTTTCACCACCGAATGCTCCGCCGATTTCTGCACCGGAAGTTCCAATATTAACATTCGCAATCCCACAGTCTGAGCCTTCTGCAGATAAAAACATTTCCGCTTCTTTGAGATTATTTGTAAAGATAGATGATGATAATCCCTGGACAACTCCATTATGAATTTTTATCGCATTTTTTACATCACCGGAATATTTAAGCAAATAAAGTATGGGAGCAAAAGTTTCTTCCTGAACTATTTTATATTGGTTTTCTGCTTCCACCAAAGCAGGCATAACGTAAGTACCGGATTCAAATCCTTTACCTGAAAGAACTTCACCGCCGTAAATTACCTTACCTCCTTCTTTATTAACTTCAACTAAGGCATCACTGAACATTTTAACTGCATCCTTGTCAATCAATGGTCCGACATGATTATTCTGATCAAGAGGGTCTCCGATCTTCAGAGATTTATAGGCTTTTAATAGTGAGTCCTTGACTTTATCATAAATTGATTCATGAATAATCAATCTTCTGGTTGAGGTACAGCGTTGACCACAGGTTCCCACTGCACCAAAAACTACTGCCGGAATAGTTATTTTAAGATCTGCATCAGGAGTAATTATTATACCGTTATTTCCACCCAATTCAAGTATGGATCTTCCGAATCTTTGCTGAATAACTTCACCGGCATGTTTTCCAACTCTGGTTGAGCCTGTAACTGATATTAAAGGAATCCTTTTATCATTTAACAATCTTTCTCCAATGGTAGAACCTTTCCCGATTATTAGCGAAAATATTCCTTCAGGTAAATTATTTTCTTTAATTACTTTTGAAACTATATTTTGAGTAGCAATTGCAGACAACGGAACCTTAGAGGAAGGTTTCCAAAGATTAACATCTCCGCAAACAGCAGCCAACATCGCATTCCATGACCAAACTGCAACAGGAAAATTAAAAGCTGAAATTGTAGCAACAATTCCAAGCGGATGATATTGATCATACATTCTATGGCTTGGACGTTCTGACTGCATTGTGAATCCGTATAACTGGCGTGATTGTCCGACGGCAAAATCGCAGATGTCAATCATTTCCTGAACTTCACCTAATCCTTCCTGTAATGATTTTCCCATCTCATAAGAAACGAGTGTTCCAAGAGGTTCTTTAAATTCACGGAGCTTCAAGCCTATCTGACGAACTATTTCTCCCCTTTTAGGTGCAGGTACAGTTCTCCAGTAAGTAAATGCTTCGATTCCTTTGCTGATAATATTTTCATAATCTTTTTCAGATGCCTGAAAAACCGAGGCAATTAATTTACCATTGGTAGGGGAAGATATTTTTAATTCTCCCTGGTCCGATGTATTGTTCCATTCGCTGCCCGTTGAAGCAGCAAAATTTTTATCTTTTATTCCTAACACTTTTAGAAAATCCATTTGTTCTCCTTTTACGATTTGGAATTTATTTGATCAATTATTGACTGAAGCGTGATCCTCTTCATCCTCTCCTCAATATCCACCTGTATGGTTCCGAAAAGATCAAGAAAATAAATGTTTAATTTCGAAGCTTCAGAATATGAATTACTGTTTGCTCTTGATACATCAAGATGAAAAGCTTTCCTATCTTCAACTGCACAATAAATCTCCTGCAGGTGTACATCATTTGGTTTTTTCTTTAACCTAAAACCGCCTGAAGTTCCGGATGCACTTTCAACTATACCGTTTTTAACGAGCATTGAAAGTAGTTTCCTGAGTTTGGATGCATTAAGTCCTGTATGATTTGATATCTCCACGCTGTTTTTGGGGGACAGATAATCATTAGCGAGAAAAGTTAAAGCTTTAACAGCTGCGGATAATTTTGTTGAAGCGGACATAATTTTATTTATTTGTTACAGTAAGTGTAACTAATTAAAAATAAAGAAGCAATACACATTTAAGCGAAAACACATTAACTAATTTGATTTTTGATAAAATTTAACTCCATTAATAATCTGGTTTTTTAACCAGAAAAACCGGGATTTTTTATTACTTCCATCAATAATTCTTATTGCTAATCGAAAACATTTTGCATAATTTTAAGCTTAGGAATAAAGAAATTATGCTTTCTTATTTAACATACCGTGAAATTACAGGCTTCAAAAACCTAAGGAGTTATTTCGTCTCCCGTTTTGAAAACGTCTTCTAATAGCCTTTTCCGCCTCATCTCTAACTAATTCTAAATTTAATTCGACTTTCTATTCAGGAGGAATTATGAATATTTCAGAATATAAAACTGAAGGATTAACATTGGAAGATTCAAATAAAATTACACCAGATAAAGTACACGAAACTATTTCCAGGAATATGCTTGCTGATGGATTTAATTTTGTTCTCGATTTGAAAAATAGTCATGGAATGCATCTGGTTGATGAAAAAACCGGTGATGTTTATTTAGATTTATTTACCTTCTTTGCATCTTCGCCTTTGGGACTTAACCATCCTAAACTGCATTCAAAAGAAGTAATGGACGAACTCGCTTTTGCTTCAGTTAACAAACCTTCCAACTCAGATATTTACACCGTGTTGATGGCTGAATTTGTGGATACATTTTCCAAAATAGCAAAACCGGAATATATGAAATATCTTTTCTTCGTTGCAGGTGGTGCACTTGCAGTGGAAAATGGGTTAAAGGTTGCATTCGACTGGAAAGTTCAGAAAAATTTTATGAAAGGTATCAAAGCGGAAAAAGGTCAGCAGGTAATTCACTTTAAACAAGCCTTTCATGGTAGAAGCGGATACACACTTTCCCTTACCAATACAGACCCTACAAAAACAAAATATTTCCCAAAGTTTAACTGGCCGAGAATTATTAATCCAAAAGTGAAATTTCCAATTGAGGATAATCTGGAAGAAATAATTAAACTTGAAAAGCAGGCTGCTGATGAAATTTATACTGCAATAAAAAATAATCCTGATGATATTGCGGCAATCATACTTGAACCTATTCAGGGTGAAGGTGGAGATAATTTCTTCAGGAAGGAATTTTTTGAAAAGCTGAGGATGATCGCAGATGAAAATGATATTCTCCTGATCTTCGATGAAGTACAAAGTGGATTCGGTTTAACAGGAAAATTCTGGGCTTCTGATTATTATGTCAGACCCGATATCATTTCATTCGGTAAGAAAGCTCAGGTTTGCGGAATAATGGTTACAGATAGAGTTGATGAAGTTCGCGAGAATTGTTTCCATAAATCGAGCAGGATCAATTCTACTTGGGGAGCAAATCTAACTGATATGGTAAGATCAAAACATATAATGAAAATTATTGCTGAAGAAAATCTGGTGGAAAATGCAGAAACCGTCGGCAGATTTTTGCTTCAGAGTCTAAAAGAAATTCAGAATGAATATACTTCATTAATTAGCAACGCACGAGGCCTCGGGTTAATGTGTTCTTTCGATATGCCTAATGCAGAAATAAGAAACAAATTCCGTGATGAGTGTTACAAGCACAAATTGTTAATTCTGGGCTGCGGTGAAAAATCAATCAGATTCAGACCCCCGTTAAATGTAAAGAAAGAAGATTTGATTGAGGGCTTGAAAATAATTAAAAAAGTACTATTTTTACTTTCGTCCAATAACTAAAATAATTTAAACTACTTGCATGATGCGGCTCCACGGTGGAGCCGTAATCATTTTAAATATGCAGAACTCACTTTATATCATCAGCACACCTATAGGAAACCTAAAGGATATCACTATCCGTTCACTTGAGATTTTAAAGGAAGTCGATTTTGTTGCATGCGAGGATACACGCGTAACAGGCTTTTTATTAAATCACTATGAGATAAAAAAAGAGCTTGTTTCGCTTAATGCAAGTAATGAATCACAAAAATCAGATTATATAATCAGCAGAATCGAAAAAGGAGAAAGTTGTGCTCTCGTATCAGACGCTGGTACACCTGCAATTTCAGATCCCGGAATAAGACTGATTGCGGCAGCAATTAAAGTTAGAATAAATATCGTTACCGTTCCTGGTCCTTCGGCAGTTACCGCCGCATTAACTTTGAGCGGATTGCCAACTAACTCTTTCGTTTTTGAAGGATTCATTCCGCAGAAAAAAGGAAGGCAAAAAAAATTAAAAGAGCTTGCTGATGAAAAGAGAACAATAGTTATTTATGAGTCTACTTACAGGATTGAAAAACTTCTTAATGAATTAAATGAATTCCTACCAGGAAGGTTGATTGTGGTATGCCGGGAAATGACAAAAAAATTTGAAGAAGTTTGGAGAGGATATCCTGCAGATATTCTTGAAACACTAAATGAAAAAACAATTAAGGGTGAATTCGTAGTTGTAATAGCCCCGTTGGAATGGGAAGAACGGGACTAAATTGGTTCACTCCTCATCATAATCTACAAGTGATCTTACATCATATCCCTTAAGTCTTTCTCTTCCTTTTAAAAAACTAAGTTCTATGATAAACGAGACTTGAACTATTTTACCTCCGAGTTTTTCAATTAGATTAACTGCAGCCTTTGCCGTGCCGCCAGTTGCAAGTAAATCATCGTGAAGTAAAATTGATTCCCCCGGTTCTATTGAATCTTTATGAATTTCAATTGCATCAGTGCCGTATTCAAGCGAATATTCTTCTTTAACTGTTTCTGCCGGAAGTTTACCGGGTTTACGTATGGGGACAAAACCTGCGTTAAGTCTTTCTGCCAACATCGCTGCAAGCATAAAACCACGTGATTCAATTCCAACTACTTTATCGATTTTTAATCCTTCAGTAAATTCAAGCAATGCATTGAATGAAATTTTTAATCCTACCGGAGCCTTTAGAAGAGTTGTAATGTCTCTAAACATTATTCCCTTCTTGGGAAAATCTTTAACTGTTCTAATATATTTTTTTATATCAGTATCCATAAATTTTACTTTTTGCTCAAGAATGTTGATAATCCGTTTTTAAAATCTTCAGAGGTTCTGCTGATAGTATTTAAACCAATACAATATTCAACTGCATTTTCTATGGAAAGTGAGGATAAGTCATGTACCATCTTCTTTGTATACTGCATACTAAAATCTGAATTTTTTAACAATTCATTTGCAAGCTCAAATGCAAAAACATTAACATCATCTGTAAGATAATTGACTAATCCAATTTGAAAAGCTTTTTCCGCATCTATAATCTCTCCTGTTAAGAGAAGATGTTTAGCTCTGCCCTCGCCTACTTTTCTTATAAGAAATGTAGAAACTATTGCAGGAATAAATCCAATTTTCACTTCTGAATAACCGAATTTTGCATGATGCTGATCGGCAATAATAATATCACAAACACTTGCCAGCCCGCATCCTCCTGCGATTGCGGCTCCGTTCACTGCTGCGATTGTCGGTTTGGAAAAATTATATATTCGGAGAAATAGTTCAGCCAGAGATTTGGAATCTTCCTCATTTTCAAGAGACGAATATTCTTTTAAATCGTTTAAATATGACAGGTCTGCCCCTGCACAAAAACTTTTCCCTTCTCCTGTTATAATCACAACACTAATATTCTTTATCATCCTCTGCAATCTTTAATTTTTCAATAAATTCCTTTACAAGGTCCGGATGCAGAGCATTTCGTTTTTCAGGTCGGTTTAATTTTATTAAAGCGATTTTATTGTTAACTGAATAACTTATCATTATAGTGTCCGGTAAAATTAATATTAGTGTTATAAAATTCTAATCAGGTGTTCCCAAAATAATTTACTATAAACTGCATCTGCAAATATGTCGAGACGAATGCAAGTAAAACACCTGCCAATACCTGGGTTAAATTATGACATTCAAGTTTAATCCTTGCCCAGCCAATTAAAATCAGAATTAATAATAACGGTAAAGCTGCAAACCCGAAAACGAATGCAAACGCTGCAAAGGAACCACCGGCTCCCATCATATGTGCACTGATTTTCCAATATTTATTTATAATAACAATTATTAATGTATTCGAAATATAACAAAACCAGAAGGCGATAGAAATAATATTAATTCTATAAAATATTAATATTATTAAACCAATAATGTGAAAAACAATAGAAAGGGTAAACGGAACAGTCCTTTCCTCTTTTATTCTTGCATCTATATCTGCTATTAATCCCCTCTTCCTTAGAGATAAAAAGACGATGACAGGTAAAATGAATCCGAATACAAATGCTGTTAAAATCAAAACGAAACGATTTAATACGTTCTGTTCCAGATTGAAGGCAAAAATTGTAAAAACTATAATAGTAAAAGAAGGTGGAACAAATAGTGTGGATATGATCCTTGCCGTTTTTATTGAAAATAGATTAGTCAATTTTGAGTTGTTTAATTTTTAATACTCCCCGTCTTAAACTACAACTTCATAATTCTTCAACTGTTCAAGATATTTTAATAAAATGTCTTCCACCGCATTGTAATCTACCGGTATCATTAACGCTTGTCTTATCTGCGAGGCATTGTACTGTCCTTTTAAATAACCGCTATAAAATTTCCGGTGCTCGAGAACAGCCCTTCGTTCGCCTTTAACCTTTGTTGCAAGCCGAAGATGTCTTAACCCGATTTTTATTTTTTTCTCTATATCAATTTTTGTTTTAATATAACCGTGATTTAATAAATCCTTAGCCTCAGAAAAAATCCAGGGATTTCCTATTGCTCCTCTGGCAATCATAACGCCATCAGCGTTTGTTTCATCAAATGCTTTTTTAACATCCTCTGCAGTTAATACATTCCCGTTCAGAACTACAGGAATATTAATGGAATCTTTTATCTTTGGTATCCACGACCATTCAGCTTCACCTTTATGCCCCATTGCCCTGGTACGGCAATGAACCGTTAAAGCTTTTGCTCCCGCATCTTCAATTCTTTTTGCGACATCAATAATTTGTATACTTTCATGATCCCAGCCCAAACGTGTTTTTACTGTTACGGGTAATGATACCGAATCAACTATTTCTTTTACCATTTTCTGCATAAACGGAGGATCCTTTAATAGTGCAGAACCAGCCCCGTGCCCTACAACATTCTTCACCCAACAACCTGCATTGATATCTATTAAATCAGGATTTTCTTGTTCAGCAATTCTTGCTGCACCCACCATTGATTCAATTCCAGAACCATAAATCTGTATACCAACCGGTCTTTCTTCTTCAACTATTTCCAATTTTTTATGTGTTTTTTCACTCTTCCGAACCAGGCCTTCTGAATTAACGAATTCAGTGTAAACAACATCGGCTCCAAGCTCTCTGCAAATTAACCGGAAGGAAATGTCAGTTACATCCTCCATAGGTGCAAGAAGAATAGCTTTACTAATATTTATTTTATCAACTTTGAACATCAGTATTCAATTTAGCTCTGATTAATAATAAGGATAATGATACAAAAAATAATTACAAAAAGATTTACCGAAAATTAAAGCTCTTCACCAATATCTGCTTTTATCGCTTTAGGCAGATAGAAAATTGCAAGCAACACTATAAAAAACGTAAATAATGCCCCGGTAAGAAATGGAAAAGGGTAACCAAAATATTCAAATGCAAAACCTCCCCATAATGGACCCAGAACACGGGCAAATGCAGAGAATGATTGGTTCAGACCAAGTGTAATTCCCTGTTCAGCATCCGAAGTTACTTCGGAAATAAGACTTAACAATGTTGGTTGCAAAAATCCGGTTCCTAAAGACATTATAATAACAATTATTGCAAGTCCCAGAAAATTACCACCGTAAGGAAGTAAAGCAAGACCTGCCATCATAAGGAATGCACCCACAGCAACAATTTTGGTGTCTTTAATATATTTTGAAGCAATCCTGATTAATCCTCCCTGAACAAGAGCCGAAGCAATTCCAACTATTCCATACATGTACCCGTTCTGTAAATCAGTAAAATTATAAACTTCATAACCTAACAAAGCAAAAGTACCGTAAATATTTGCTACTGAAAAAGTCAGAATAAAAAACAAGGTAACCAGAAGTCCGAGGTCTTTCTTTTTAAAAACCTTTTTTACTGCAGCAACGTCGAATAATTTTCTTTTACGTAACTGAGCCTGATCTCTGTTGAGATTAGATTCGGGTAAAAAGAAAATTGTAACTAAAAATGCCAGGAATGAAAAACCTGCACTTGCAAAACCGGTAACTTCATAACCATATTTTGAAAGCAATCCTCCGATTAGGGGACCAAAGACAAAACCCAATCCAAAAGCTGCTCCAATCATTCCCATACCTTTAGAGCGGTCTTCTTTTGTTGTAACATCTGCAATATAGGCTTGAGCTACACCAATACTGCTTCCTCCAACGCCCGCAACAATTCTTGAAACAAGAAGAATAAAATAAGTATGAGTAAATGCGAAAATTACATATCCGACTGCGTTAAGGAATAAACAAACAACAATTATTGGTTTCCTTCCGTGTTTATCAGATAATTCACCCAGGAAGGAATTAAAGAAAAACTGAACCAGGGAGTAAATTGCAATCGCAATTCCAATTGCTGTTTCATCAACATGCAGTTCTTTGGTTGCGAAGGTTGGCAGGATCGGGATAAGTATTCCAAACCCGAGAAGATCAATAAAAACTGTAGTAAAAATTAATGTGAGAGCTGATCTATTTTTCAAAACAATTACATTTCCTCTATTATTGCATCTGCAAATTCTGCTGTACCAATAAACTTTTCAGGGTTGATATCTCTGGTAACTTTTTTCCCTTTTTCTATCACACCAGAAATGGCTTTTTCTATTTTCTTCGCTGCATCCAATTCATTAATATATTCAAGCATCATAACTGCTCCGAGAATTAATGCTGAAGGATTAGCAATATTCTGTCCTGCAATATCAGGAGCTGACCCATGCACAGCTTCAAATATTGCAACATCATCCCCTATGTTTGCACCTGGAGCCATTCCCAATCCACCAACCAGACCTGAGGCAAGATCAGAGAGGATATCTCCAAACAAATTTGTTGTAACAATACAATCAAACTGATACGGATTCATCACCATCTGCATTGCCATATTATCAACAATTTTATTATCAAACTGAATTTCGGGATATTCAGGGGCGATTTCTTCAGCGATATCAAGAAATAATCCACCTGTAAATTTTAAAATATTCGCCTTATGAACGACAGTTAATTTTTTTCGGTTATGTTTTTTAGCGTACTCAAAAGCAAATCTTATTATTCTCTCAGATCCCTTTCTTGTTATAATTCCAATAGTTTCAGCAGCCGATCTGCTGCTGTCAATGTAGTGTTCAATTCCCGAATAAAATTCTTCCAGATTTTCACGGAATATTATCAAATCAATATGATCAAAATAGAGTGATTTTATTCCCTTAAATGTTTTTGCCGGACGCTGATTCACATAAAGTTCAAATTCTTTTCTTAATGCTACATTAATACTTCTGAACCCTTTTCCAATGGGAGTTGTTAATGGTCCTTTTAATACAACTCTATTTTTGTTTATTGATTCAATCACATCATGCGGAAGAGGATCACGATATTTTTCAAGAGCTGACATTCCTGCTTCCACAACTTCCCAATCAACTTTAACTCCGGAGTATTCAATTACTTTAGTCGCTGCTTTAATAATTTCCGGACCGATCCCATCTCCGGGAATTAAAGTAATTTGATGTGTCAAGCCTTATAATCCTGAAATTTAATTGTGGTATTAAAAATTGAATAGTAAATATAAAAAGATTTAGTGAAATGACTGGTGTTTTGTGCCGAAAAAATAATTACCATTGATTTCTTCTAACCTGGGTTTCTTAGAATATTTTGTAAGAATTTCGTTCGTGTCGTGAAAAGATTGTGCAGCAAGTTTTCTGTCAATTGGGGTCAGAAAAGTAAAGTTAGAATCTGTGAAAGCTGCTTCTGATGGAATAATAATATACTGTTTGCCATCACCAGTTTCGCCTTTAAATACCCAGATTGGTAAATAGTTGATCTGATTAATTTTAATCGAATCTGTACTAAAATTTTTCGTTAGTTTAAAAGATAAGATTGCACCGCCATCCGAATATCGCCAGCGTTGGTTTGAAATAAAATTCCCCATAGAATAGGCGACAAATCCCGAATCCATTTTTGAATCTAAAGCTCTGTAAGATTTAATCGGCTGAAGAACATGGGGATGACCGCCTATTATTATATCCGCACCGGCTTTAATTGTCTGATCTACAATTTCCTTCTGATATTCAGTCGGCTCACGCTTATATTCGTCCCCGAAGTGAAAATGAACCAGGACGATATCAGATCCATTATTTCTTGCAAGTTTAATATCATTTCTGATTTTAGTAGTGTCGATAATATTAATAAGATATTCTTTTCCTTTTGGAATCGGATTGCCGTTTGTACCGTAAGTATAAGCGAGAAAGGCAATCTTAATTCCCTTAATATCAAAGATCCTGATTGAATCCCTGTCGCTTTGAGATAGAAATGTACCATTGTAATAAAGCTGATGTAGTTTTAATTCTTCAATGGTTCTTCTTACTCCAGCTTCTCCCCTATCCAGGGCATGATTGTTAGCAGTTGATAATAAATTAAATCCTGCATTTTTAATTGCTGCAATAAACTCATCCGGTGAATTAAAAAAGGGGTAACCGGAATATCCTTTTTGTTTTCCGGCCGTAACCGTTTCCAGATTTCCAAATACAAAATCAGATTGATCCAAATATTTTTTAATCTGAGAAAATACCGGATTGAAATTAAAACTATCAGCTTTTACACGTGCATAATTGTATTGAACTGAATGACACATAATATCTCCTGCAACACTCAAGGTGATTGTGATAAGCGAGTCCGGTTGATGAGGGATAAACTTCTCACCGAATCCTGATATTTTTTTTTCAGAAAATGAAAAAGATAAAAGGATAAACATTATGGAAATTGTAATGTATCGCATAATAAAAATAAAGGCTGAGCTATTTTGAAAATAGTCAGCCTTGGTTAAATGGTACGAAAATTATTTAGCCCTGTTTCTCAGCTTTTCTCTGGGCCTTTACTTCCTGAACATCCTTACGGACATCCTGTGCTAACTTTCTTAATTCGCTTAATCCTTTGCGAAGACGTGTGCCCGCAGCTGCCTGGCCTTTTTCGTAGAACTTTTCAAAATCAGTGTGTAGATTTTGTACTGCCTGAATTAAGTCCTCGTATTTATTCATTGAAACCTCCTAAGAAATGATTTGAAATTAGTTATTTAGAATGCTCTAGTACTATCTCTGCAATATCCTTTACTTCAACTTCTTCAGATTTTTCAAAGTGTTTTACTCCGTCTGTAAGCATCGTCATACAGAACGGACAAGCTGAAGCTATAGTATCTGAATTTGTTTTTAAAGCTTCGGATGTTCTTTCAATATTTATTCTTCCCCCTTCTTCATCTTCAAGAAACATTCTGCCTCCTCCGGCTCCGCAGCAGAATCCCCTGGATTTAATTCTGTCCATTTCGACAAAATCTAATCCTGAAATTCCTTTTAAAGTATTTCGGGGTGATTCATAAACTCCATTGTATCTGCCAAGATAACAAGAATCGTGATAAGTTACTTTAGATTTCTCTTTATCCTCCTGCAGAAGAATTTTACCTTCGGTAATGAGTTGGTCTATAAACTCTGAATGATGCATAACCTCGTAATTTCCACCAAACTGTTTATATTCATTACCGAGTGAATGAAAACAATGCGGACAAGCAGTAACTATTTTTTTTACTTTATAATTGTTAAGTGTTTCCACATTTTCCATTATCATCATTTGAGCAAGATACTCATTACCAAGTCGTCTTGCAGTATCCCCGTTGCATTTTTCTTCCGTGCCCAGTATACGAAAATTTACCCCGGCTTTCTGCATAATCTGAGCAAAAGCCTGTGAAACTTTTTTATACCTGTTATCAAATGAACCCGCACAACCCACCCAGAATAAAACATCACAATCAGAATCTTCCGCCATAGTTTTTATATTTAATCCTTCAGCCCAATTGGCCCGATCAGCCTGATTAAATGCCCATGGAGTAAAATTAGTTTCAATACTTTTAAACACATTATTAAGATTTGATGGGAATTGTGACTCAGTTAAAACAAGGTCTCTTCTCATATCAACAATTGAATCTACATGTTCAATCATCACAGGACATTCCTGAACACAAGCCATGCAAGTTGTACACTGCCATAATTCAGTATCTGAAATGTAATCGTGAACCAATGTTTTCTCAAATACATCACCTTCTGTAATTCCCTGGTCAATCAGGGGTGCTTTATCTTTTGTTCTTCTTCTTATATCAACAATTATTTTTCTTGGAGAAAGAGATTTCCCAACTGTTGCGGCAGGACAAGAAGCTGTACACCTGCCACACTCGGTGCAAGAATAACCGTCCAGAATCTGTTTCCAGGAAAGATGTTCAAAATCTGATGCTCCGAAAACTTCAATATTTTCGTCTTCAAGATTTATCGGTTTTAAAGTATTTCTAATATCATCAAGATTAGCGAAATATGTATTAGGAATTGAAGTTAAAACATGCAGATGTTTTGAATACGGCAAAAAGTTCAGAAATCCTAAAACTACAACGATGTGCATCCACCAATAGAATTCAAAATAAATGTGTGCATTTTGTGAACCACCGGAATAAAACCACTTACTTAGGATTAACGAAAAAGGTCTTATTTCAAAACTACTGAGTTGAAAATTACGGGTAGCGAGCATAGATGAATTTGCGCCAAGCATTGAAACACAAACCAGAATAATTAAAACAAGAATAAATGCAGCATCAAGTTTCCCTGATTTTTCTACTTCAAGCCTTGGAATGTGAAGAATAAACCTTCTGTACAAAGCATAAAGACAGGCAATAATAACCAGTACAGAAAATACGTCCTGAACTAATGTTATTGCAGAATAAAAAATCCCTGTAAAATGCCAACTAAATGGAGTGTAAAATCCCTGAATAAAAGCCTCAGCAACTGCAAAAAGGAATAACACAAAGCCCCAGAAAATTGTTAAATGAAGCAGACCTGCTTTAGGATCCCGCATTAGCTTGGTTTGTGCAAAAGCAATTTTCCAGACTCTTGTTAGTCTTTCACCAACCCTATCAAATCTGTCATCTTTTTTTTGAGCAAAGAACATATACCTGACTAACTTCCGGCAACTCCAAATAAATAATCCTATAGCAAAAATAAAGAAGAGGACGAAAATGATATTTTTTAATTCCATAGATTACCGAAAAATGTAAAAAACCTGGTGATTAATTTTACTTTCTTTTAATGTTTTTATGAACCCCGGTAAAGATTGAAGCACCGGCAAAAACTTTAATTACTGTCCAGAGAGTAAATATTATTGCTCCACCTTTTATAGCTTCAGTCCAGTCATGGATATAAACAAGATTCAAATAAATAATTCCGCTTAGAATTATTATAACTTCGGTAAGTATCATTGCTGAAATTGCCGAGAAATATGATTTATTCTTTTCAATTATATAACCTGAAATAAAAGCTGCTACCGGGAAAGCAAGTAAATATCCGCCGGTAGGACCGATCAAACTTGCTAATCCAAAATATCCATCAGGTGTTGGAGCAAATACCGGCAAACCTATAGCACCCAAACCTAAATACAATACCTGGCTATAAGCCCCATTTTTAGATCCTAAAAACATTCCGGCAAGTCCAACCATTAAGGTTTGTAATGTAAATGGTACGGGCTTTACAGGTAAACTTATCTGGGCTGCCACTGCAGTTAGAACTGTAAAAGCAAATATCCAGAATAATTCGGACGCTGTAACTTTGGAAAATATTTTAGTATTAACAGCCACACTACTTTTCGAAATCATAAAGTTCCTCAATTAAAATTTTGATTAAAAAATTGATATGTTTTTTTTAAAATTGATTCAAATTTATCATTAGTACCTTCAAAGGGATGTTTAATATCAAAAGTATGCCCTGTTGCAGGAACCAAAAATAATTCGGACTTATCCTTAAACGCGAGAGAATACAGATGCTCAGCTTCTTTTACAGGAACAGCAAGATCCTGTTCGCCATGAACTATCAATAAAGGCTTATTCAATTCCCTCACAGCTTTTTCAATATTAAGTTTATCCTCTTTGTTTTTCTCAAGATCATCCAGCAATGAAACATTTAATTTCATCACTTGATTGGTTCTGGAATTCAATACTTCAAATACTCCTTTGTTCCTCCAGACTTCTTTCTGTCTTTTTGAGTATCTGTCAAAAGTAGAAACTGAAGACCAGGCTGCAACTGCATCTACCTCAGATTTTTGTTTCGCCGTCAAAAGAGAAATTCCTCCTCCCCGGCTGTGTCCGAGTAATCCCAGTTTTGTATTAGAAGTTCCGCCAAAAAATCCTTTTAAATAAGCATCTATCAGTTGCGAAAGTTCGCTCAATTCCAGCGAAAAGGTATTTTCGGCAAATTGTTCTAACTCATTAAACTCTGTTAAACTTTCACCTACCCCGTTATGTGAAAAATTAAAACCAAGAACAAAAAATCCTTTTGACGAAAAATAATTTCCGATATAGGGACCAAATCCCCAATCTTTAAAGCCTTTAAAACCATGAACAAAAATTAAACACGGAGATAAACGCAGATTTTCAACTCCATAAGCAGTTATTCTAATAGTATCCTGCTTTACGGTAGTAAGTATAAAATCTTTGCTCATTGAATCAAATATGGTCATTAAACTTAGAAAAGTCAAGAAAATGAGTCATAAATCAAACTTTTCACTTTTTAAGGTAATCTATCTTATTTCTTTTTGTTACGTATTTAATTATTTTCTAAACTGTAAAAGATAATGATTGGAACTTTAGTTGAGATACCTCCTTGTAATACCATCAATTGATATTAAAAATGGAAAAACCGTAAGAGTTGTCCAGGGAATTCCTGAACTTGATTGCAAAGAATATGGAAGCGATCCTGTGGAGATGGCTAAAATATGGAGGGCAGAAAATGCTAAACTTCTGCACATTGTAGATTTTGACGGGGCACAGGAACATTCGAAAAAGAATATTGGGATTATTAAAGAGATTTGTTCATCTGTAATTATTCCTGTTGAATATACGGGAGGAATAAGAACAATGGATGATGCTGTGAAAATGTTTGATTGCGGAGTAAGCAGACTTTCAATTAATACGATGGTATATGAAAATCCTGAAGAATTTAAAAAAGTATTTGAAAAATACGGACCTACAAAAATTGTCATCTCAATGGATATTCGAGATAAAAAAATTATCGTGAGGGGAAGGAAAAAAGAAACAGGGATTAACTACCTGGATTTTGCAAGAAAGATGGCGGATTCCGGAGTTGAAAGATTTATTGTTACTGATGTCGATAGAAACGGGACAATGTCCGGACCTAACCTGGAACTTTCAAAAGAAATTGCAAAAGCAACCGGTCAAAAAGTTACGGTTTCGGGTGGCGTGAGAAACAAGGATGAACTTATGGATATTCAGGCTTTAATGCCCATCGGTATTGATTCAGTCATAGTCGGCAGAGCACTGTATGAAAACCTCTTTCCCTGTCAGAAATTATGGCGTGTAGCCGAATCCGGAATATTTAATTAAAGGAGAACAATTGGAAAATTCAAACAAAGCTGTCCATAGTAGTTTCTGGTCAAACTTTTTTAAATCACCTACGGAAAAAGTTGATCTCCAGAAATCGCTCCTTTCAATCCCTATCTTCAGCAGACTTTCAAAAAAAGAACTGGGAATGTTAATAAACATTATTCATAACAGGAATTATGTGTCGGATGAATATATTTTTTACCAGGGAGACCCGGGTTTGGGATTATACATTATTCGGGATGGCGAAGTAACCGTACAACGGAAAGATGATGAGAATAAAATTATTTCACTCGCTGTATTTTCAAAAGGTGATTTTTTTGGTGAACTGGCATTAATTGATGGAGAGAAAAGATCTGCTTCTGCAGTAAGTAATTCCGATACCAGGTTGGCAGTAATTTTTAAACCTGATCTTGATGAGTTTATTGAAAATTATCCGAAAAGTGGAATAAAAATATTGCGTGGTATTTCAGAAATAATTGCAACCAGGCTGCGAAAATTGAATGAGGATAATTTTAATCTCCAAAATAAATTAGATATAAAAACGGAGACGACCTATGGAACCTAATATTTCTAAAGTTCTTGTCCCTATTGACTTTTCAGATTATTCAAAAAGCGCATTAAAATATGCAGTAAATTTTGTTGGATATTTCAAAGCCGAACTAACGCTTATTTACGTTGTTGAACCTGTTATTTATCCGCCTGATTTCAGTATGGGACAAATAGCAATTCCGTCTGTTGATCTTGAGATGGATAAAAGAGCAATTGATGAATTGAATAAACTCGCCCAGCAGGAAATTCCATCTGAAATAAAAGTTAAAACTGTAGTTAAAACAGGAAAGCCTTTCCTCGAAATAATTGAAACAGCACAGGACGAGAATGTAGATTTAATAATAATAGCGACACATGGACACACAGGAGTTGAGCATATATTATTCGGAAGTACTGCAGAAAAGGTTGTACGAAAAGCTCCATGTCCTGTCTTGACATTGAGAGAACCGATTAAAGGATTTTTATTTAAAGATGAGATGAAAAATGAAAATAAAAAAAGTTAGTTCAGTTTTTTCTGTCTATCACAAAATCCACTAAACCTTCGAGTGCAAGTTTGGCTGGAGAATCAGGAAAGATTTTTAAGGATTCTTTAGCTTTTTCTGAATAATCGTGAGCCGTTTTTAAAGCGTAATCAATTCCGCCATTCCTTCTGACAAATTCTATTATTTCACTGGTGTTTTCTTTACCATTATTATTTTTAATTAGACTCCTGATTTTATCCGCCTCGTTTTTCTGTACTTTTTTTAATGAATAAATGAGCGGGAGTGTAATTTTCTTTTCTTTTATATCTCCTCCAACCGGCTTTCCAATAACCTTCTGGCTTCCTTCATAATCGAGTATATCATCCCTGATTTGAAAAGCCATACCGATTGATTCTCCAAAAGATTTCATAGCAATATGGTACTCTGTATTTTCCGAGGTACTCATCGAACCAATCTGGCAGCAAGTTTCAAGCAAAGAAGCAGTTTTGTCGGAGATAACTTTAAAATAGGTTTCTTCATCAATATCCAGCTTACGGGTTTTTTGAATCTGCAGAAGTTCTCCCTCTGACATTCTTTTTACGGCATTTGTAATTACCCCGAGGAAATCATAATCCCCACCATCAACGGCAATCATCAATCCCCTGGATAGAAGATAATCCCCCATAAGCACGGCGGCTTTATTTTTAAATATCGCATTGATTGACCAAAAACTTCTTCTTTTATCTGCATTATCTACAACATCATCGTGAATAAGAGTTGCTGTGTGAAGTAGTTCTACCAGTACGGCACCACGATAACTTCTGCTTGTTACATTTCCCGAAACCTTTGCTGAAAGCAGTACAAGTAGCGGTCTTATCTTTTTTCCCTTCTGACGAATTATATATTTCGCAATCAGATCTACAAGACCGACACTACTTTTCATTGATTGTTTAAAAAGCTGTTCGAACTCTTCAAGTTCTGATTTAATAGGCCGGCTTATTTCGCTAAGCGGTTTTTTTATCAACGTTTCTTCGCTGCTAATTTTGAAATGAAAATACTTATTTCATATAACAGAACCAACGGAACCGCCAGAACAACCTGCGATACAGGATCTGTTCCGGGTGTTAGGAATGCTGCAAGCACCATGATAATTACAATTGAATGTTTTCTGTATTTTTTCATGAAGGCAGGAGTGAGAATTCCAATTTTTGTGAGAAAGAATGAAATCATCGGCAGTTCAAATACAACACCCGCAGCAAGCATCACACTTATAATTATCGAAAAATATTCATCTATTGCAAACTCATTTTTTATTTGTGTAGATCCAAATTGAGCAGCAAATTTTAGCGTCAATGGAAGCATCCCATAATATGCGAACACTATTCCAACAAAGAAACAGAAGCTGGAGTAGAACACAATAGCCAGAATATATTTTCTTTCCTTTTTTCGAAGCGCCGGTGAGATGAATCTCCAGAACTGGTAAAAAATATTTGGAATGCTAACTATAATTCCGCCGATCATTGCAACCTGAAAATAAAGAAACAACTGTCCGAATGGTTTAAGGTTTTGCAGTGTGGCGCCGGAATCGCGTGCAGGTTTTAACAGAATAATATCAATAAGAAAATCTACAAAAATCCAGCAGATAATTGTACCTGCTACAACTCCAATAATTGAATATATAAGTCTCCATCTTAATTCCTCGAGATGGTCCAGAAAGGTCATCTCAGTTTCGTGAGATTCTTCCTCTTCTAATATGTCTGTAGTATTAAGTTCTTTGGTTGCCACAATATTTCAAATCAAATTAAATCTGCGTATAGCGGAAATCCTGAACAAAGTTCTTTAACATTTTTTCTTATTTCTTCAAGCTTCGGTTCACTATCAAAATTTGTAACTGCTTCATTGATGAAACCTGCAATTTTTGCCATTTCATTTTCTTTCATTCCTCTTGTAGTAACAGCTGGTGTTCCTATTCTTATTCCGCTTGTAACAAATGGACTTTTCTGATCAAACGGGATCATATTTTTGTTTACAGTTATACCGGCTTTTTCCATAGAATTTTCTGCCTGTTTTCCTGTAATGTTTTTGTTCGTTAAATCAATCAGCATCAAATGATTATCCGTCCCGCCGGAGATAAGGTTAAAATCATATTTTGTTAAATTATTAGCGAGTGCTTTTGCATTCTTTATCACCTGCCCGATATAATCTTTAAATGAATCCTGTAAAGCTTCACCAAAGGCAACCGCTTTTGCCATTATTATATGCATCAATGGTCCGCCCTGAATTCCGGGCATAACAGTGCTATCCAGAATTTCAGACATCATTTTGGTGCGGTCTCCTTTTGGAGTTTTTATACCCAAAGTATTTTCATAATCTTTTCCCATAAGGATAATTCCACCGCGGGGTCCGCGCAAAGTTTTATGAGTTGTTGAAGTCACAACATCACAATATTTAAGGGGGTTATTCAGAAATCCTTTTGCAATTAATCCTGCAGGATGAGCCATATCGCACATTAAAAATGCTCCGACTGAATCAGCAATCTCCCTGAACTTTTCATAATCCCACTCGCGTGGATAAGCACTTGCTCCGGCAACAATAATTTTCGGTTTTTCTTTTTTTGCCAGATCAGCAATGAGATCGTAATCAAGTGTTTTAGTTTCTTTATTTAAGGTATATCCAACTGCCTGGTATAGTTTACCTGAAAAATTCACCGGGGAACCGTGAGTAAGGTGTCCACCGTGTGCAAGACTTAATCCTAATATTTTATCTCCCGGATTAAGAAGTGTCATATAAACAGCCATATTTGCCTGCGAACCACTGTGCGGCTGCACATTTACATATTCCGCATTGAATAATTGTTTTAGCCTGTCCCTGGCAATATCTTCTGCCATATCCACGTATTCGCAACCGCCATAATATCTTTTACCGGGATAGCCTTCAGCGTATTTATTTGTTAGTACTGATCCTGCGGCTTCCAGTACGGCAGAACTGACAAAATTTTCTGATGCTATTAATTCAAGTTTTTCCTGTTGTCTTTGAGTTTCCAGTTCAAGAACTTTATAAATTTCTTTATCTCTCTGAATATTTTTATAAATCATAATAGACTCAATTTTTACATGACGAATAAAATTAAGACCTAAAATATAAGGAATAAAAAGAAAAGGTTCCGAGGATATTCCAGGGAACCTTTAGACTTCTCTCAATTTTTATAAATATTAGGGAACGGTAACACTTTTACCAATCCATGAATAGCAATCACCTGAAGGTGATACAGTTTGACCTGATTTATACTTACGGAAGAAATAATCCTCCTGAGTAGGTAAAGAACTTGAAAGAGCACTAATTCTTTCACGTGCCTGTGAAAAATTCGGGTCAATTGAAAGTGCTTTTTTATAAGTATCTACTGCAATCTGGTACGTGAGTTTAGCATCAAAATCAAACGTACAGTTCCTTGCCGCCTGTTCGTATAACAATCCTTCGTAATAAACTGCCTGTGCCCAGCCGTTTCCAACATCATTGGCTTTCTGGAATTGTGTCCTTGCGGCTGCAAGCTGTCCTTTATCTTTATAAATCAATCCAAGGTTTAAATAATGATTTTTATTCTGAGGCTCCATCTGGATTAATTTCTTGTATGCATCTTCCGCTTTGGATAACTGATCCGTTTTTTGATAAGCCTGAGCAAGCTGAGTCAAATAGTTCACCGATTCAGGAGATTGTTGAACAAGAAATTCAAGCGGTACAATTGCATCCTGATACATATTTGCTTTCATTGCTGTTGAAGCATATTTCCACGCTTTGGCTGCATTTTGTTTATCGTTATCCCAGTTCTTTTTAGTAAGTGCTACTAATTCATCAATATTTTCCACCAGACTTTCCAACTCCTGAGGCCACTGAGCATTATCGGGTTCCTTATCGCTTAACATTGTGTAAAGATCAATTGCTTTCGATTTATAATCATTTGAATCTGATGCATTATTCTTATAAAGCTGACCAAGCTGATTATAATAATAATCATCCTGTGCAGGATTATATTTAAAACCAAGCTCATAAGCAGCAATAACACTATCAGCAGGCATTTTCAACCAGGTTTCTTCTACAAAGGCTTTCCTTACCTGGAAATAACCTTTTGAATCAGGGTTATATTTTTCAGCAGTATCATACAAATATGAAATTGTATCAGCGATCGCCTGTTTTTGTTCCGGAGTTATATCAGTAGAATCATGAAGGAACCAGAGAGCATCCTCCATTTTAAAGTAAACATACTTGGCAAATTTCTGCGGATTAGTCTCTATAACCTGCCAGCCGTAGGGAACAGCACTCTGAAAATCTTTATTTTTATAATACTCGGAAAACAAGCTGTAAAGCTCAAGTATTTTTGTGGAATCATCAGGAACAATAATTAAATTATTGCCCTTCGGAAAAGCGGAGAAAACGCTTAGGGAAAGAAATAATATAGTTAGAATAGTTAGTTTAGAAAATTTACCTGATTTATTTTGTTCTGAAGCTTTCATTTTTATTTTTCCTCTCGAATAAACCAAATGTCACCAAGACTGACAGTTAAATATGCTTTAATAATATTTTCTTTATAAAGCCCAGGATCAGAAGAACCTCGCATTGCGTACTGGAGACCCAGATCTAAAGTATTCGCTGTGCTGATTGGTAAAGAAAAACCTCCGGAAACTGAATATTGATTAATACCTTTATCATTTACTAAATACTGAGTCTGTTCTAAGCTTAAACCTGCCCGCCAGACTATTTGTTCCCAGAAAGTTGTACCTAACGCTCTTTGAGGTGTATACTCAAAGCCAACGCTGAATTTAGATGCATTTCTAAGATTCCCGAACGTATTATTATTAAATGAATAGTTTTTCCAAGCTTGAAAAGCATAATCGAAACTTAGTAAATATTTATTATTTAATACAAGAGCAAGTCCGGCAGTAAGCCTTCCGGGGACTTTCATATTAACTATTCCTGTACCGGTTGTATCTATGCCAAGGGTTGTATAAGAAGTGAGAACTGTATCTGTACGTAATTTTGCTAAGTAATTATAAGATATCCCCAATCTTAAATTGGTTATATTTTCTGAATTAAAAGTTCCGGCAAAATCTGGCGAAATAATTCCAACTGTAGTACCTATTCCCTTTGGACTGTATTGTTTATTGTATTCAGCATCCGCATTTGATCCATCGAAAAATTTAATGGAGGAGGAATAATCAATATTTCCAAAATAATAATCGAAGGTTGCACCAATACTTAAATCAAAAGGAAGTTTGTATGAGGAACCAATAAATAATTTAGATAAACCGCCTTTTCCCGAATAAGTTGTTTGATACTCAGATTGAATTGGATTCCGAACATTATAACTAACATTTGAAAAAGGAACCAGACCTGTTACAGCCCCGATTCCATATTTATTGCTTATGGGAAATGCTATCATAAATCCTGCAAACTCAGCTTTAGCAGAATATGCCGATAAACTGTTATCAGACAGAAATGATCCGCGATAATTTAAATTAAATTCTATTCTTGTTCTTTTTAAATTGTACAGTCCGGCCGGATTATAAAAACTGATGTAATTTTCCTGAGCATCTGCTACACCAATTTCACCCATTCCCAACTTTCTTGCTGAATAAGCATAGTTCATGTCTCCTATTCCCAAACGTGAATACGGAGATGATGACTGAGCGTGATTTTCTGAAAAGAAAAAGATAAAGAGAATAAGAATAGTAAAAATATATTTATTGTTTAATTTCATTTTCTGCCTGTATATGTAATTACCAAACGTGGTCTTAATGATCGATCAGTAGCTTCGCTTCCCTTAAAAGCAAAAATATCAACCCCGATATTCTGTCCCCCGGCTGTTAATATTATTCCCTGATTTTCGTGATAACCACTTACCACGCTCTGAACGAAACGTGCAATGTCCCCTGTGAAATAATTATTAACTCTGTTCAGTACTATTCCGGAAGTAGTATCATAAGCGTTTGAAGAAGAATCGCTGACAAAATAGGCAACCAGAGAATTGGTGTATGAATCGGCAGTTTTAGTTGCACTGCTATCTAGATATATAGAAAACTGAGCATTATTGATAATTGTATTTTTAGGAATAGCAGAGAGATCAAATTCAACTCTTGCATCAACTGCTAATCCTGCCTGAACTGCAATATCTTCCTGCGGAACGGAAGGCAGATCACCTGCAATTGCACTCACATCCTCTATACTGTAATAACTCAATGTATCGGTAAAAGATCCGGTTTTTTCAACTATAACAGTTAACTTTGGAATTCCAATTAAATCGATATTGAAAGCATCAAATCCAATAATTCTGTCCGAGGCAGGATCGGGTTTTATATAAATTCCCTTATCGTTAGGAATGGCAGTATCCGCTGCAGCCAAAAACCACGATTGAACAGTCTGGTTATCAATATTAAAAGAATAAAGCGAATCGGAAGTATTTCTATTAGAACTTATATCTGCATTATCATAAACTAGTGATGAGATACTGTCTGCAGTAAATCCTAATGAAGTCCATCCGCTGGTAATTGAATGAACGGTGTAATTCAGGTTTGTACCGCTGTTGCCGATATTATATTCCTTAATCAATTCAATTTTTGCTGAGATGATATTAAGATTTGAATTAAGCACTGCCTGTTTAACAGAATCAGGTAATGCAATCCCAAACCTCATTAAAGAAGAAGCTTCGATGTTTGCATACTTACCCACAAACAATCTTGGAGAATCACTTATTTTTATAGCTGTTTTATAGTAAGTCGAACTTTGCGGTATTGAATCCTGATAGGAATCCAGTTTATTTACATTTATAAAATCGGGAGACAACAAATTATTACCAATTGAGGAAGGAGAATCGCTGCACGAATATAAAAGAACGGAAACAAGAATTGCAGAGATTAGAATTATAGTTTTATTTATCAATTATTTCACCTGTAAAATCTTTAATAATTAAATTACACGCATCGGTTATATTTTCGGCAACAAAACTTGGAAATATATTCTGTTTTTGCAACACAGAAATACTCTCCGTACCATATCCGGTTTTTACAAGCACAGTCTTCAATCCAGCATTTATACCACATAATATATCTGCAGGAGCATCTCCAATAAAATAAGAACCATTAAGTTCAATATTAAAATCCTCAGCCGCCTTATAAACAAGCGATGGAGAAGGCTTGCGGCATTCAATTTCTTCTTTGTTGCTGAAATCAGGGTGATGTGGGCAAAAATAGAATGCATCGATTTGTATATTATCAGGTTCCAAAAGTTTATTGATCTTCGAATTAACAGCTTCAACATCTTCCTGAGAGATTAATCCTCTTGCAATACCTGATTGATTTGAAATAACGATAAACTTAAAATTCAATTTGTTTTTTAATATTGAAAGTGCTTTGCCCGTCCCGGGAAACAATTTAACCTTAGAGGGATCTCCAAGATAACCAGGGTCTTCATTTAATGTACCGTCCCTGTCAAGAAAAACGGCATATCGGGACATTAGTTTTCGTTACTTAGAATTGTTTTATATAAATCAATATATTTCTTTGCGGATGAGTTCCATGTAAAGTCCGATTTCATTCCGTTTTTCATTATCTTCATCCAGGCTTTCTTATCTTCAAATATTTTGAGTGCCCGTTTCAATTCTTTCATCATTGCTTTTGCATCATACTGTTTGAACATAAAGCCGTTTCCCTCGCCCGTTTTTTCATCATATTTATTTACCGTATCAGCAAGCCCGCCGGTTTCTCTAACAACCGGAACTGTACCATACATCAGGCTGTACATTTGATTAAGTCCGCATGGTTCATACCGCGAAGGCATCAGGAAAATATCCGAACCTGCTTCAATTAAATGTGCAAGATCATCATTAAAACCCAGATAAGTAGCAAATTTATCTGAATGTTTTGAAGCCATACTTTCAAAAAACTTGTGATATTTTTTTTCGCCGGTACCGAGTAAAACCATCTGTAAGTTTAATTTTATTAATTCAGGAAAAGCATCCTTAATAATATCCATTCCCTTTGAATCAAATAATCTCGAAATAACTCCTACTATCGGGACATCCTCTTTGTATTCGAACCGGAATTTTTCAGCAAGTTCTTTTTTATTTGCCTGCTTACCTTCAATATTTTTTGATGAATATTTCTTCGAAAGATGTTTATCTTTCTCAGGCGACCACACTTTTGTATCAATTCCGTTTACAATTCCGTAAAGATCGTTTTTCCTTTTTGCAAGCACCTGTTTTAATCCTGCACCAAGTTCCTCGTCAGTTCGTATCTCATTTGCATAGGTTTCGCTTACTGTATTTATTGCATCGGCAAAAAGCAACCCGCTTTTCATAAAATTGAGTTTATTATAAATTTCAATTCCTTTTTCAGAATTTAATTCTTCAGGTAAACCCGTTTTCTTAAATGAAGATTTCGGAAAAATTCCCTGGTATGCAAGATTGTGAATCGTGAATAATGTTTTAAAACTTTTAAACTGTTCCTCATCCTTATACAAAGTATTCAGGTAAGCGGGAATAAGTCCGCACTGCCAGTCGTTACAATGAATAATATCAGGGATCCAGCCCAGTTTGCATATCAGTTCAAAAACGGAACGGCTTAATAAAATAAACCTCTCTTCATTATCCGGGTAATCCTCACCTGTGGAAGGGTTAACATATAAGCTGTTGCGGCTTCCGAAGTATTCCTGGTTATCCAGAAAGTAAATCTGAACTCTAACTTTTTGTCCGGGAAGAAAACAGGATTTCAAAGAAAAGACAACGTCTTTGTCGCCTATCTTTACTGACAGATCCTTTAATCTTACAACTTCGTGAATTTTAAATTTTCTGTCATCTACCGCACCATATTTTGGTACGACTATACGGACCTCGTGTCCCATCTCCGAGAGCATCTGTGGCAAAGCCGCAGAAACATCTGCCAAACCACCGGTTTTTACAAATGGGACTACTTCTGATGTAACGAAAAGAATTTTTAATTTTTTTGGGGGCATTTTGTAAGTGCTTTTTTATTGAATACCGTAATTTACGAAAATTCAATATGTTTCTCAAAATAAAAGTTTATAGGATGTTTTTGATTATTCATTAAGAATAATCCGGTGTTATTTAGCCTTAAATTTGAATTTGAATGTTTAAATATTTAATCCTTCAAAAGAGCAGGAAAAACGATTAAATTCAAATTGTAGTAAAAAGATGTTAAATTTAAGTGCTTAGAATTTCAATCAAATCAGATTTATTATGTTATGCAAAAAGTATTAAAATCTATACTCCTGTTATTTATGGTAATAGTACCGGTTCTCTTTTATTCTTGCGGCGCTTCAAGTACCGTAAGATATGATCGCGGTGAAGAAAAAAATGAAAAAGGAAAAACCGGTAAAGAAAATGAGATGAAGACTTACAAGGAAGATTTCGATATTTCTAAATTCCGTACCAAAATTGATATTAAAGAAAAACCAGCAGGTGAGGAAAATACTTCAGAGCTAAATCCCTGGTACGAATACAAAGACAGTGATACCAGTTCCGCTTCATCAAAATCAATAACCGGAACTACAAATGGTTTCAGGGTTCAGGTTTTATCTACTGATAAACTGGAAGAGGCTGATTCTCTGAAGTCTGAATTAATTTTGAAACTTAATCAAAAAAATGTCTACGTAATCTTCGATCCCCCGTTTTACAAAGTTGAGGTAGGTGATTTTGTAAACATGGCTGACGCAAAAAATCTTAATTTTAAACTAACACAATTGGGCTACACAGATTCAAGAGTAATTGCATCAACAGTAAATATCTTTGAATAATGCTGAAAATTCTTTTAAATCCTTCGCAGATAGTTACGGTTGATACCAATGGTGAAAATTTTAAACGCGGTTCAAGACTGAATGAGATAAACATAATAACCGATCATTCAGTTTTGATAGAAAATGATACTATTAAAGATTTAATTCCCAATTCCTCCGTTAAAAATCTTTCATCCGTTGAAAAAATTAATTTGAAAGATAAAACACTTTTCCCCGGTTTTGTTGAATGCCATACTCATACCGCTTTTGCCGGGTCGCGCGCGGATGAATTCAGAATGAAGTTAGCTGGTGTTCATTATGAAGAAATTGCTGCGAAAGGAGGAGGAATTCTTTCAACAGTAAAAGCCGTAAGAGATTCATCTTTTGAAGACCTTGTAAAAATTATCTCTCCACGGATTAAGTATTTTATTTCGCAGGGAATAACCACTCTCGAAATAAAAAGTGGTTACGGACTTGATTTCGAAAATGAAATAAAACTTCTTCACGTAATTAATTATCTCAATGAAATTTTTGCTCTCGATATTATTCCTACCTTTCTTGGTGCACATACATTTCCGGCAGAGTTTAAAGACAATCATTCAGGTTATATTGAATTAATAATCAACAAGATGATTCCACACATTACGAAAAACAAGCTTGCTGTATTCTGCGATGCATTTTGTGAAAAAACTGCTTTTAGCTCAGAGGAGGTTGATCGTATTTTTACCAGTGCCGAAAAATCAGGACTGCAATTAAAACTTCACACAGAACAGTTTAACAATATCGGTGGACTCGGTGTCGCGTTGCAAAAAAATGCAATCAGCGTAGATCACCTGGAAGTTTTAAATGAAAGTGATATAGACAGACTTGCAAAGACGGAAACAGTTGCAACTTTGCTTCCCGGTGTTTCATTCTTCCTTAATTATGGTTATGCTCCTGCAAGAAAACTTATTGAAGCTGATGCAATAGTAGCACTTGCAACAGATTATAATCCGGGCTCTTCAAACATTGCAAATTTAAATTTCATACTGAGCCTGGCTTGTTTAAAAATGAATATGACAATTGAAGAGAGTATTTCTGCGATAACAATTAATTCTGCAAAAGCACTGAATAAAAACAATGAAGTTGGAAGTATAGAATTAAACAAGAAAGCAGATTTTGCAGTTCTTGATACAAAAGAATATGCTGATATGGTTTACCAGGTTGGTAAAAATATTAACATAATGACTATTAAAAATGGTAAAATAATTTTTGATGAAAATGGAGGACCAAATTGAAAATAATTGAATGCGTACCAAATTTCAGCGAAGGAAAAAATAATGAAACATTTAAAGCAATCTCAGATGGAATAAACTCTACAGCCGGAGTTAAACTTCTTAATCTTGAACCGGATGGTGATTATAACCGGGTTGTAGTTACAATGGCAGGTAATGAGACCGGGATAATTGAAGCAGCTGTTGAGGCTTGTAAAGCTGCCGCTGCAAATATTGATATGAGAAACCATAAAGGTGAACATCCAAGATTAGGTGCAATTGATGTGGTTCCTTTTGTTCCTGTAAAAAACGCAACTATGGCAGATTGTGTAAAGATAGCTGAAACATTTGGTGAAAGAATTTCAAAAGAGTTAAACTTACCTGTTTATCTTTACGAGCAGGCAGCCCGGAAACCCGAACGTGAAAATCTATCAAATATCAGAAAAGGTGAATACGAAGGACTCGAAGAAAAATTAAAAGATCCGCAATGGAAACCTGAATTCGGAAAAGCAGAATTTAATCCGAAGCTTGGTGCACTTGTTACAGGAGCAAGATTTTTCCTGATAGCCTATAACGTAAATATTAAATCGACCGACGTTAGTTACTCTAAAGAGATTGCAGAAATTCTACGCGAATCAGGCAGACCAAAAAGAGATAATCAGGGAAACATAATAAAGGAAAATGGAAAGACTGTAAGAATTCCGGGAAGGTTAAAAAACTTTAAGGGAATGGGAGTATCCCTGGAAAAAAATAATATTACCCAGGTTTCTATAAATCTTACGAACTATGAAATTACTCCTCTGCACGTTGCTTTTGAAGAAGTGAAAAAAGAAGCAGCCAGGTTGGGAGTAGAAGTTAACGGAAGTGAAATCGTAGGACTGGTTCCGCTGGAAGCATTGCTCCAGGCAGGACGATTTTACTCTAAAGATAAAAATTTAAACGAGAATGATTTAGTGGACCTTGCAATAGAAAAACTGGGTTTGAGTACATTAAATACATTCCAGAAAAAACAAAAAATAATCGATTATATGATTGAGGATTAGGAAATTGGCGAATTACCGGATTTTGGAATTAGTAAATCCAGTAATCTTATTCGCAAGTCCGTGAATCCAATAATCCGAAAAACAAAAAAGAGGAGAAAAATGAATATTGATGATTCAATCAGAAATTATTTAGATGAAATTTCTTCCAGCTCCCCGACACCCGGCGGAGGAAATGTTTCAGCTTTCAGCGGGGCAGTTGCCTGCAGTCTTGGGATAATGGTTTGCAATCTTACAATTGGTAAGAAAAAATACACCGAAGTTGAAGAAGAAATGAAAGATGTAAAGTTCGAACTTTCAATTGCCAAAGAAGAATTTTTGAATCTTGCTGATAAAGATAACAAAGCTTTTGAAAAAGTAATGTCTGCTTTTAAATTACCAAAAGACACCGAAGAACAAAAAAACATAAGATTTGAACAAATTGAAGCTTCCACTCTTGAAGCTGCGGAAGCACCTGCAGAGGTGTTAAAATACTGCAATAAAATTATTCCTTTATTTCAGTCACTTGCAGAAAAAGGAAATCAGAATTCCGTTTCGGATGCAGGAGTTGCGGCTTCATTAATATCTACTGCTGCAGATGGAGCATTTCTGAATGTGCTGATTAATTGTTCCTCACTTTCCAATCAAACAGTTGCGCGGGAAATTCTGAAGAAGAATGAAATAATATTCAGGGAAGTTAAAGATATAAGCGAGACAATTAATTCAGATATTAAAAAGAAATTATATAAGTAGAAATTTATTTAGAATTAAAAGCCCGGCTGATACCGGGCAATTACTATTTTATCAATAACATTTTTTTACTTGATGTAAATCCGGCTGAGTTAAGATGTATATATGTAAATCCCTGTTGGCAGACCTGCCTTGCCGGTAGGCAGGTTTGATGCATCAAAATTAATAGTATAGTAACCTGTCTTTTGATTTTCATTTACCAACACTGCAACCTGTCTTCCAAGAATATCATAAACCTTTAGAGATACAAATCCATCGTTCTTTAATGAATACTTAATTGCAGTTGAAGGATTAAACGGGTTCGGATAATTCTGTTCGAGTGAGAATTCTTTTGGTGCGGTAACTTCCACTTCTACTTCCTGGCTGAATTCATAACTGCCATTAAAATCAATTTGTTTTAACCTGTAATAGTATTTACCCGGGTCAACATTTTTATCTGTATAAGAATATGAATGATTTATCGTTGTCGTACCATTCCCATCAACAAAACCAACATTCTCCCAATCCATTTTACTTTTAATATTTGGTATTTGATTTCTCTGTACTTCAAATCCTTTGTTATTTGTTTCTGTTGCAGTCTTCCAATTTAGTATAACATTTTCATTATTGTTAATGGCTGTAAATGATACCAGTTCAACAGGCAGTGCCATAACTGTTATCGAAACAATATTTGTTGTATCCGAATTCCCATACTGATTATATGCTCTCACTCCGTAGGAATAGGTAGAATCCACTACAACTGTTGAATCAATATACTGAACTATATCAGTCGGAACAGTTTCAATTACCATATATGTGCCTAGGTCTGCGGGTAATCCTCTCTTTCTAAGAATTCTAAATCCCCATTCATCAGATGAATTATCCTGCCAGTTTAATTGAACCATTGGGTACTGGTTAACAATTTGCTGAACTGTTAAATTGCTGGGGGGAGACGGAGGAACGCATGAGAGGCAATAGTCCAGATAGACTACAAGATAAGGTGGATTTAGTGTGTTATGACCATCGAAATTAACATAATAGGTTGTTGAAAGATCGCGATCAATAAAGCCCATAGCAAACCAGCCCTGTGATCTTGCAGCGTTAAAATCTGCTAAATAATTACTGTTGGGATCTAGTGAATAAGAATGCCATCCGGGTGAAAATGTAGATGCCTCATTTGAAAAGATATATGCAGTACCTTGATTATAATTATCCTGTATCTGGTTATAAATTGTACCTGCATCACCAGTTATTGGATTAACTGAACCCATAGGAGTTGCACTCCAGTAAGGCCAGTTGGTTGCATTTACATATCCATAAAACCTGACTGAATTTACAATTGCATCACCGGGAATTGAATTGATATCAAAAACTGCCCAACCAACATTTGGATAAACTGTGTTAATTTCCCCATCAATTTTTGTTGTACTCTCGGTATTACCTGTCCACATAGATATACTTTGCGGGTACACATAAATACTATCAAAACCATATGCCATATCACCGGGTACATCTGAAATTGTAGGATTATGATTAAATGTTGTGTGAGATTGCCTCAATTTAGGTATTCTGCCATTACTATTGTTTTGTGCAATTACTGTTATTGAAAAAAACAAAAGGAAGGAAATAAATAAGGCTTGATAAAATAGGAATTTTTTCATGGCGGTATCCCCAATCTTTATGTTACAATTTCAATTTTAATTTGAAATGAATTTATTGCAGGATAATTCAGAAGTAATATATGAATCTTGTAATTCATATCAGGTTTTATTTCAAGTAAGTTATTACCCTCTGACTGTTAAACCTTCAAGTGTTGTATAATGTTAATTATTATTATTCAATTATTCAAGATTTACTTAAAATTAAAAATGATATCCATCTGTCCCCATCTTGCCCTAAGATTCAAAGTATCAGGATAAAAAGAAAAATCCTCAGAAGGAACAAAAGGAAATGGTTCCCCCATATTATAAGTTTTACTGCTGTCCCTGTCTAAATAACACCAGAGCAAATAGCTTCCGGGCAAAACCCTGTTAAATTCAAAAGTACTTCCCTTCTGCAAATATTGTGAATAAATTTTACCATCAGTTTTATTTGTACTTTGAAGAACCACGTATGGATTCTCTGTTAATTGAACATTCTTAATAGTTCCGCTCGCACCTGTAAAATCAATTTCGTTAATTGTGCTGAAACGATAAGTATAAATTGTATCCCCGATGTTACCGGCAATATCTTTAAACTTCGATAAATCAAATTTCACTAAATATTGTTCCCCGCTTTTTAAATTCCCCACAGGCTTTATTACTAAGGTTGCATTATCCGGAAAGGTAATAGAAAAATGTATGGTCCTTTTCGAGGTGTCGGAAAGTGCAATTCCGCTTTTAGCTAAAGTTGTATCAAATGCGTCGTCAAAGTAAAACTTTACGGATGAAGAAATGAAATCTGTTTTTCCGCCATTTGGCGGATTTGATTTGATAATTTGCGGTCTGCTTGTATCCGGCTTTTCGCTGACAGTTATTTGCGAAAAATCTGTTTTATAAATGTTTCCCTGTTTGTCAATTAATCGTTCTGCCTCAAGATAATAATCTTTGCTGCTGTTCAATAAACTGTCTACAACAAGCACAATCTGTTTGGTATCTGATAATTTATTATATGCATAAACGGGTTTTATAAAAGTATTGGATGTTGAATCCACTATCACGGAAATTATTTGTATTAATTATTGTTGAATCAAATTCCTCGCTCAACTCAACCAGAATATGATACCTGTCTGTCATTATGGATTTAATTAGTCTTGGAGCAGTTGTGTCTTCCCTGGTTAAAAAAAAGTTTAACCCGCTGAATAAAGTATCTTCTGGAGCAAGAATGATATCTTTAAATGGAACACCGATTTCATCCTGTTCTTTTTGATAATATAAATCCCTGAATTGATCTGCTACAGCAAATACACGGTATGTTCCCGAAGCAAGACCCGCGAGTTGAAAAAATCCGTTGTTTCCTGCCTGAGAAATATAATCCGGTTTTGTAGTCGAAGGATTTACGGTATCAGCTTTAAGCTTATATGCGAAAATCATTGTACCGCTTGGTTTATCATCATAAATTCTTCCGGTTATAATTCTCTTATCTATTTCATTTCCCGTTGAGAATGTTAAAATATATGAATCAGCCATCCTGTTTTTATTATTATAATCTACAACGTCTGTTCCCAGGGTGACTACATAAGTAATGCTGTCCTTCAGCGGCTCAGGGAAATAGACTCTTACTGATTTTCCACTCCAGTCTAATTCCAGGTCGCCATTAATTGCAGGTGAAATAAATAAAGCATCTTTAACTGTTCTTTTATCTACATACTCGGAAAAAGTAAACTCAATGTATTCATCATGAAAATTTGTTGTTCCGTTCTCAGGATAAACCTCCACAATTTTGGGAGGAATTGTATCTATCTCTCCCCCGCCCGGCGGAAGCTGGTTTGCACAATCGGAAAGCAATAAACCTGATTAATGAGCAGGAATAAATATTTTATTTTTTTTGTTGTTCTCTTAACCATTTTCTATAATAATTTACATTTCGTAAATGCTGTGAATATGTTTTAGCAAAATTATGACCTCCCTGACCGTTTGCAACAAAAAACAAATAATCAGTTTTAGCGGGATATAATGCTGCAAGTATAGCATCTTTACCCGGGTTATTTATCGGACCGGGAGGAAGTCCCGTATGCAAATAAGTATTGTAAGGTGAATCAATCTTTAAATTTTTAAACAGCAATCTTTTCCATTTTTTTTGCAGATATTGAACTGTCGGATCTGCTTCCAGTTTCATTCCTCTTTTTAACCTGTTATAATAAACCGATGCAATTACCGGCATTTCCTCAATTTTATTTGTCTCACCATCTACAATTGAAGCCAGGGTTAAAATATTATGAATTGAATAACCAAGTGATTTAGCTTTTTCCCTTAGAGAATCAACCATAAAATTTTTAAATCCTTTGTAAAATATACCAATTATTTCGGATGGAGAACTTCTTTCATAAACATCATAAGTATCCGGAAGCAGATAACCTTCCATAGTTGAAGCTTTTAAACCGAGGGAATCAATGAACGATACATCTCTGGCTTTATTAACAAATAAAGCTGAATCAACGTATAATTCATATCTTACTTTGGCACCAATATAACCCAGAGTAGAGCCATCGTGAATTTTAATTGTACGAAGGTAATCTGCCTTACCGTTAAGAAAAAGTTCGATTAAATCGAGATACGATAATCCGTTCGGTACGTAATATCTTCCTGCTTTAATATTTCTTTCAGCACCATACATAAAAGCAGCAATCCGGAAATTGAGTGCGCCGGGAACTATCCCCTGTTTTTGCAAACTATCGGAGATTGAATTTAGTGTTTCACCGTATCTTATTTCAAATCTTTTTGGAGATTTTCCTTCGTAGTAATTAGGAGTAAAAAAAGTGTAATAGAGCAGAACAAGGACTGCAATGAAAAAAAATGAGATCAGTAAGAATTCTTTTTTGGATAACAGTTCTTTAAAAGAAATCTTAGAACCAGGTTTTGGTGAGTTGTATGAATTTCCGTTTATTTTTCCCTCTCTCTCTGTATCGCCCGCGATTCATCAATGATTCGTTCATATATTCTTCTGAGAGACTTTTCTATTCTGGCATCATCTATTGCAGAAGATATTTTTTCTTCAATTTCCTTTTCTCTTTTAGCGTCATAAGCCGGAATGTTTAAGGATTTTTTTATTGAGCCAATATCGTTAGATAAATTAATCCTTTTAATTAAAAGAGATATAATCTCTGCATCTGTTTCATCAACCTCTACCCTGATTTTTTCGAGAAGCATTTCCTTCTCTTCCGGGTTTAATTTTGTTAGCCCTTCAACTGCATATATGAAATTTCTTTGTTATCAAAAATAATTATAGTTGTTTTTATGAATTGATACTGCTGAAATGTTCTTCATTTAAACCTGGAAATGGGGCAAAACTTAAATCAAATTTTTCACCCGACTCGAATACTTTCAATCCTCTGAAAGCAATCATAGCTGCATTATCGCCGCAAAATTCCATATCGGGAATAATAATTTTTTTATCGTATTTCTGTGCAAGTGCTGTAATCCTGTTTCTTAATTCACTATTTGCAGCAACTCCACCCACCAGCGAAATCGATTTAATATCAAATTCATTTATAGCTTTTTCAGTATTTATTAACAATGCTTTAATTACCGCATTCTGAAATGATGCTGTTATATCCGGCAAATCGGTTTCAGGCACTTTCTCATTTTCATATTTTTTTTGAATGTAACGAAGTACCGAGGTTTTTAAACCGCTAAATGAAAAATTATACTTTTGAGATAATTCAGCAACAGGAAAATTTATCTTATTACCATCTCCCGACAATGCCAGTTTCTGAATTTTTGGTCCGCCGGGGTATCCGAGCCCAAGCATTTTTGCAACTTTATCAAATGCTTCTCCGGCAGCATCATCAACAGTTGTTCCGAGTTTTTTAATACTTGTAAAACTCTCAACTAATAACAGTAAAGTATGTCCGCCAGAGACAACCAGAGCGAGAAATGGGAATTCCGGTTTTTGTTTCATTAGAAAGCCGGAAAAGATATGTCCCTCAATATGATTTACCGGGACAAATGTTTTATCAAGCGAAAACGCAAGACCTTTTGCAAACGTTAATCCTACAAGTAAAGCGCCTATTAAACCAGGACCTGCGGTAGCACAGATTAAATCAAAATCCTTTAACTCCAGTTTTGAGGTTTTTAATGCATCTTTTAGCAGTGGGATTATAATCTGAAGATGAGCTCGGCTGGAAAGTTCAGGGACAACCCCGCCATACTTTGAATGAAAATCCTGTGATGAAATCAAATTTGCTTTAAGTTTCCCTTCAGAGATAACGGCAACAGAGGTTTCATCACAGGATGTTTCAATTCCTAATACATTCATTTCTCAAATGAAAAAATATTCTTAAAAATATGTCCGGCTATTTGAGGATTTTCTTTCAAACGGCGAATAGAGTAAGGATACCAGTCTTTTCCAAACGGAACATAAATCCTGATTTTATATCCATCATTATTAATTCTGTCTCTCAGATCTTCTCTTACTCCAAGCAGCATTTGAAACTCAAATTTATCCTTTGAAATATTCATTTCCTTAATCATTTTGTACGCTTCATTAATAAGATATTCATCGTGTGTTGCAATACCAACATAATTACCATTTTTAAACATCAACTCGAGTGACTTAAGATAATTTTCCCTTATTCCCTGTTTATCTTTGTAAGCAATTGTAGCAGGTTCGATGTAAATTCCTTTACATAATCTATAGTTGGTTCCAAGCTTATTTAAAGTTATTACATCACTGGTGGTTCTTTTAAGATAAGCCTGTAAAACCAGTCCGACATTATTGAAATCGTTCTTAAGTCTTTTGAATAAATTGATTGTTTTATCGGTAAACGGAGAGTCCTCCATATCAATACGCACAAAATTATTTATCCCCTTAGCTTTTTCCACAAGTTCTTTTATCTGGTTGTAAGCAAATTCTTCATCAATATTAAGCCCCATTTGAGTAGGCTTTAACGATAAATTGGCATTTAGTTTATTCTTAACTATTGTGTCAAGAACTTCTAAACATTTATTTTTCGCTTCAATCGCTTCATCTTTTTGAGTGATGGATTCACCGAGAACATCCATTGTAGCATATATACCCTTTTCATTCAGATCTTTAACACACTGAACGGCTTTATCAATTGTATCGCCCGCAATATATTTTTTAGAAAAAAAACCGACAACTGATTTAGGCATCAGCTGCACAGTTGTAACAATTATATTATTTATGAAGCGACAATTTACTTTCTCCCTGGTTGATTTCGGTAATTTCTAAATCTGCAACTTTAAAGTTAATCAACTTTTAAATGTTTTACTATAGGGATTTCCGGCGATTGGCTTCAGACTAAAAATCAAGTTCAGATATGTATTTGTTGATAGTTAAAGAATTGTTAACAATAAATCGGCTTTAGTTTTAAGTTCCTGAAGGCTTCCGTTATTTTCGAAAATGAAATCCGCTCGTTTCTTTTTTTCCAGTTCCGGTATCTGGTTTGAATCTCTCAACTCAAAATCTTTCTCATTAAGCTTCGTTGATTTTCTTTTAAACCGGTTTTCCGTTTTCGCAGCAATAAGTATAACATAATCAAACATATCTTCCATATCTGCTTCATATATCAGAGCAGCTTCCACAAATATTTTATCATTTGTCTTCAATTCCTCATTCATTATTTCATCAATTTTCTCCAGGACCAGGGGATGAAGAATGGAATTTATAATTAAAACATTTTCCGGATTTGAAAAGACTTTATCTGAGAGGTATTCCTTGTTTATGAGACCATTTGAAAATGATGCTTCACCAAATATCTCAATAACCCTTTTTTTGACATTCTCATTTGCAGCTAAAATATTTTTTGATATATCGTCAGCATTAAAAACAGTGAGACCTTTTTGTTTTATAAAATCGGCAAATGTTGATTTCCCCGAGCCGATGTTTCCGGTAATTCCTATTTTTAGTTTTTTCTTTTCCATCTTCAAAAATAATTTAATAAATAATCTGAAAGTTATACAAAAAAGCCCATCAATTTATGATGGGCCGATTAAAAATATATTAAACCGGTTACCTGGCGTAACCTATTTTCCTTACTTCCCGTATCACCGTTACTTTAATTTGTCCGGGGTATTCCATTTCACCTTCAATTTTCTGAGCAATATCGTGGGCAAGTTTATCAGCAACAACATCATCAACTTTATCCTGTTCAACTACAACCCGTATTTCCCTTCCAGCCTGAATAGCATAAGTCTTTGCTACACCTTCAAATGATTTGGCAAGAGCTTCGAGTGTTTCCAATCTTTTAACGTAACCTTCCAGTGGTTCTCTCCGTGCACCGGGTCTTGCACCGCTAATAGCGTCAGCAGCTTGTACAAGTGCAGCAATCGGACTCTCCATTTCGATATCTTCGTGATGGGATCCAACTGCATTCACAACGATCGGATTTTCTTTATATTTTTTTGTGAGATCATATCCGAGAAGAGCATGCGGACCTTCAACAGATTTATCGATTGTTTTACCAACATCGTGCAACAATCCTGCTCTTTTGGCAAGTTGTGTATCTAATCCAAGTTCGGCTGCCATTATCCCGGTAAGATAGCCTACCTCAATACTGTGCTGAAGTAAATTTTGTCCGTAGCTTGAGCGGTATTTCATCTTTCCAACGTGCCTTATCAATTCTGAATGCATGTTATGCAAACCGAGTTGAAGAATTGTGTTCTCACCTTCTTTGATCATCTCTTCTTCCAGTTCCTGTCGAACTTTCTCAACAACTTCTTCTATTCTGGCAGGATGAATTCTGCCATCTGCGATTAATTTTTCAAGTGATACGCGTGCAACTTCTCTTCTGAATTGATCGAAAGAAGAAAGGATAACTGCTTCCGGAGTATCATCAACAATTACATCAACCCCTGTAGCAGCTTCAAATGAACGAATATTACGTCCTTCTTTTCCGATTATTCTTCCTTTCATATCATCATTCTGAATCTGAACAACAGAAAGTGTGGTTTCAATAGAATGGTCAGCAGCAGTTCTTTGAATAGACTGCACAATTATTTTCTGGGCTTCTTTCTTAGCATCAACCTTTGCTTTTTCAAAAAGCTCCCTTGTAATATGAGCGGCATCAGCCCGAGCCTGATTTGTCATATTAACAACAAGTATATTTTTTGCTTCTTCGGCAGTAAGTCCTGAAATTTTTTCCAATTTCTCGTTTTGTTCTTTTTCCAGTTTCTCTACTTCACCAAGCCGCGTTTCAACATTTTTCTTTAGATCAAGTAGCTCTCTTTCAAATTGTTTATTTTCCTTTTCTTTTTTAATAACGATATCAAATTTTTTCTCAATGTTTTCTTCCCGTGTAGTTAATTGTTTCTCGAGATGTGAAAGTTTTTGTCTTTTTTGATTTACTTCTAAGTCAAATTCAACTTTCTTCTTGTACCATTCATCTTTAACTTCAAGCAGTTTTTCCCTTTTAATATTATTAGATTCTTTCTGTGCATCTGCAATTACCTGTTTTGATCTTTCTTCTGCCGATACAAGACTTTTTTTACCTATACGGGAATTAAACCACCATCCGAAATAGAAAAATATCACAACGAGGACAATCACCATAGGAATGAGCAATAATACGTCCATTTTTCCTCCAATGCGGTATTTAAATAAAACCGCGCCTATCAGTACAGCTTAATCAGAAAAACTTTAAATAGACAATGTGGGAATCTGCCAAACCGCTTTTTGCTTCCTCCAGTCCGATTTAAAAACCGGAATCCTGCCGAAACGGGACGAGGCCTGTAATACGCGCTTTGAGTCAAACTCCCTATGTTATGAAAGTTAGTTTTTCATTTATTAAGGGACTGACAGGGCGGAAACTTTTTAGGAAGGTTCAACCAGACTGGGATCATTAAGAAGAAGCTTTAATTTTTTTATTTTATCTGCAGCTTGTATAAGCAATTCTCTGTTTTTATTCTTCTCAAGAAACAAATCGTAAGCAATATTTAAACATGCTATGATTGCTATTGTTTGAGCAGGTTGGTCGGGAAGTTCATCTTTTGTTTCTTCCATAACTTTATTAACGTAAATAGCCAGTTCCTGGGCTATTTCTTCATTCTCGACCAATAAAGAATATTCTTTATCAAATATTTTAATTTTAAGCTTCTTTTTATCTGTCATGGTTTTTCCATCCAACCATCAATATACTTAAGAACTCAAATGTGAATCAATCCTGGAGACCAGGTTCTGAATTTTATTTTTTAATTCCTCTTTCTCATTATTCTGCAACGAACCGAACAATGAATTTAACGAATTATTTTTATCTTCTTCAAGTTGTTTTTCAAGCGCTTCAATTCTTTGAATTAATATTTTATTTTCTTCTCTCATTGACGAAAATGATTTTTGTAATCTCACATTTTCTGCTTTAAGAGCTTTCAAATTGTTAACCAATTCCGAAACAAAAGTATGTATTTCGGAAAGTTCATTTAAAAGAACATCATGCTTAGTTAAATCGGGCACTTAGTTTCCTCTTAATTTTGCGTTAAATTTTCCGGTTACTTCTGAAATAAGATGAAGGAATTCATTTTCCACTTCATCATCATTTAGTGTCCTGGTATTATCGAAAAATTCTAAACTAAAGGCCATACTTTTTTTATTATTTCCTAAAAATTCACCTTCGAACAAATCAAACAAATTTACTGATTTCAGCAACCCGGAACTCTTTTCAAGTATAAAATCAGATACTTCTTTATAAGTTACTGATTTATCGAATATAAAAGCAAAGTCTCTAAAAACTTTTGGATATCTGAGCAATTCCTGATACATCTTTTCAGGAACAGGGATTTCTTTAAATTTATCAAGATTTAATTCGAAACAATAAACATCCTGACTTATATCAAACTTTTGAAGAACTTCTTTTTTTACAGATCCGCCAATTCCCAAATCAATATTTTTATATCCTAATGAAAAATATACATTAAATATAGGATTACCTTCGTGATTATATGAATACTGCAAAACATTGTCAAGCGAAAATTTTGAAACGAATGACTTAATAAATCCCTTTAAGTCAAAGAAATCTTCATTCTCTTCAGAGGAATACCATGTTTTTTGATTTGCTTTCCCAGTAATTATCAGAATAAAACTTTCATTTTCCATTAAAATCAGAAAAATCTTTTATAGCTTCATCTTTATTTAATTGAAAGATATTTCCAACTTCAAACAATTTAAGATCCTTTTCACCTACATTTATATTGGCCGATACAATTTGCAACGCTCCAGGCAGAAGCGAAGTTCTTAGATAAGACATATCAGTACTTTGTGGATTCAACAGTTTTATAGGACGCCCTGTAAGTGCAGATGTTGTTTCACTCTGCAGAGGATTATTAATCATTTCTGAAAATCCAAGTGCCAAAGCCGTTTCTTTAACGGTCTGAGAAAATGATGATTCATCCGTTTTTTCACCCAGAGTTATGGAAATTTTTGATACAGTCGGGATGTTGTCATAACCGTGAATTCGTGCAATTTCTTCAATCAGATCTATTTCTCTATCAATATCAGGACGGAAAGTCGGAACGGAAACATGTAGTTCCTCATCTGTTTCGAGTAAAATTTTCATACCAAGGTTAACTAAGATTTCTGCTATTTTGTTTTTAGGAACATCATATCCTAATATTTTTTTAACTCTTGAGAATCTTAATCTTACTTCAACATCTTTTATTTTTTCGGGATAATTATCGAGAACACCACTGAGTATTTCACCGCCGGCAAGTTGTGCAATTAATTGTGCGGATCTTTCCGCAGCGTAAACAGTTCCGTTTGGATCAGTTCCTCTTTCAAACCTGTATGATGCGTCAGTGCTTAGTCCTAAAGATTTTGAAGAATTCCTTATGCTCGATGGATTGAAATAAGCGCTTTCAATTAATATATTTTTTGTCGATAAAGTTACTTCAGAATTTTCTCCGCCCATTACTCCTGCAACCGCAACAGGTTTTTCTCCATCGCAAATCATTAAAGTGCCCGAAGGAAGTTTTCTTTGTTTTGAATCCAATGTAGTGAATAGTGATTCTCCCTGAGTGCTTTGTACAATTATTTTATGACCTGAAAGATTATCAAGGTCAAATGCATGCAAGGGTTGCCCTGTTTCATACATTATGTAATTTGTAGCATCAACAATATTGTTAATCGGTCTGAGTCCAATATTTTTTAATCTTCTCTTCAACCATCCCGGAGACTCTTTTATCGTAACGTCTTTTATTATTCTTGAAGAATATCTTGGACAATTTTTAGTATCAATTAATTCAACAGATGCATAGTCCGAAGCTTTTTCCTTTGATTCTTCAAAACTTATTTCCGGTAATTTAACGTTACTATTAAAAATGGCTGCGAGATCCCTTGCGACTCCGAGATGTGAAAGAGCATCGGAACGATTAGGTGTGATGGCAATTTCTAAAATAGTATCATCTAAATTTAATGCCTGAGAAATGGGGATTCCTTCTTTCAGGTCATTTTGAAGAATCATTATCCCCTCATGGTTGTCACTCAGTTGAAGTTCAGATTCAGAGCAAATCATTCCAAATGATTCAACACCACGTATCTTTGCTTTCCCTATTTTGAAATTTCCCTTAGGGACAGTTGCTCCAATTTGTGCAAAAACAATTTTTTGTCCTTCTTCAACATTGGGAGCACCGCAAATTACCTGGAAATCTTTTTCTCCGGTCGTAACAGTACAAATTGATAATTTATCTGCGTTGGGATGTTTTTTCTTTTCCTTTACAAACCCAACAACAAAATTTTCATATAATTTATTTTGATCAATGACATCTTCAACTTCCAGTCCGCTCATTGTTAAAGACTGGATAATCTCCTCTTTGGAAACCTCTGGAAGATCAACTAACTCTTTTATCCAATTTAAAGATATTTTCAACTTAAGTTCTCCGGATGCTCAAAACTGATTTAAAAATCTAATATCATTTTCAAAGAATATTCTGATATCATCTATTCCGTATTTTAGCATTGCCGTTCGTTCAATTCCCATTCCAAATGCGTAGCCTGTATACTTTTCCGAATCATATCCAACAGATTTAAAGACGTTAGGATCCACCATACCGCAACCTAAAACTTCTAACCAACCTGAGTATTTACAGACCCTACAACCTTTTCCATGACAAAGGAAACAAGTTATATCCATTTCAGCACTGGGTTCAGTGAAAGGAAAGAAACTTGGACGAAATCTGTATTTTATATTTTCTCCATAAAATTGCCTGGCAAATGAAACGAGAGTGCCTTTCAATTCAGCAAAAGTAACATCCGTATCTACATAAATCCCATCGACCTGGTGAAACATACAGTAACTTCTGGCACTGACAGCTTCGTTCCGGTAAACTCTTCCCGGCATTATCGCCCTCACTGGAGGCTGATGTTTTTCCATTATCCTTATCTGCACAGGAGTAGTATGTGTACGGAGTAAAAAATTATCACTCACAAAATATGTGTCCTGCATATCCCTTGCAGGATGATCCGGCGGAAAATTTAAAGCTTCAAAATTATAGTAATCTGATTCTATCTCGGGACCAAGGGCAACAGCAAATCCCAATCCTTTGAAAATATTTTTTATTTCATCAACTGTTTGGGTAAGAATATGTTTGTGGCCTATTATTTTATTTTTACCCGGAAGAGTTAAATCGATAGAATTTATTTCGCCTGTATTTTGTCTTTCAAAGTTTTCTTTAACAGTGTTAAATTTTCCCGTAATTTCATTTCTGAGAAAATTTAACTCTTTTCCTAAAACCGGTTTTTCTTCCTTACCAACTTCTTTTAATCCATCAAAAAGTTTTGAAAGTAACCCATTGCGGCTGAGAAATTTCAACCTAACTTCTTCTAGTTTTTCTTTTGAATCGGCCAGGTTTATTTCTTTGTAAAATTCTTCTTTTAAGGAATTTATCTTTTCTTTCAACATTTTATTCCGAATATTTAAAGTAATACCCTTCCATTCACAAATATAATGATATGGAAGGGTAAAAATTAATTAACAGAAAACTTTACCAGCTCAGTAAAAGCTGATGGATTTTCTACAGCGAGATTCGCCAGAACTTTCCTGTTTATCTCGATACCTTTCGTATCAAGTGCATGGATCAGTCTTGAATAAGTAGTACCATTTTCCCTGGCAGCTGCATTTATTCTGGTAATCCATAAACTTCTGAAAGTTCTCTTTTTTAGTTTCCTGTCCCTGTAAGCATGAACAAGGCCTTTTTCAACATGGTTCTTTGCAATTGTGTAAACTTTGCTTCTTGAACCCCAGTATCCTTTAGCCTGTTTTAGTATCTTCTTTCTTCTCTGATGAGAAGCTACTTTGTTTTTGGATCTTGGCATTTTTACTAACTCCTGATTATTGAAGCATTATTTTAACACGATTTGAATCTGCAACGGAAACCATAGATGAATGGCGCAGGTTTCTTTTCCGTTTTGTTGATTTGGAAGTAAGGATATGGCTTTTGTAAGCATTTTTCCTTTAAATCTTCCCGATGCGGTCTTCTTAAAAGATTTAGAAGCTCCGCGGTTGCTTTTCATTTTTGGCATAACTTTTCCTATTTGTTTTTTTTGGTTTTTGGTTTTGCCGTGGGTACAAGGATTACGTTCATGTTTCTACCTTCCATTTTAATGGGAGATTCAACCTTGGCAAGGTCTTCAGTTTGTTCAATGAACCGCTTCAGCAGTTCTTCGCCTTGTTCGGTGTATGCCATCTCCCTTCCTTTGAACATTACCACAGCTTTTACTTTGTTTCCTTCTTCAAGAAAATTAATTGCATGTTTCAAGTTTAAAATCAAAATCATGAACATCAGTATTTGGGTGCAGCCTGATTTCTTTCAGCAGTGAAACCTGCTGATTCTTTCTCTGTATTTTTTCCCTTTTTTGCTGCTCATATTTAAATTTTCCAAAATCGATTACTTTACATACGGGTGGTTTTGCCTGGGGTGCTATCTCAACTAAATCCAATCCTCTTTCCTGTGCAATCTTTATTGCATCACGCACAGTAAAAATTCCTGCCTGCGAACCATCCACATCTATTACCCGTACTTTTGATGCTTTTATTTCTTCGTTTACCCTTACACTATCTTTTTGAGCGATTATCTACCTCTCTTATTTGTTATTGACTCTTTTTAAAATCTCTTCTTTAATATTATGAATAAAATCTGATAAAGAAAAAGTTCCAATGTCACCTTTTTTATGCTTTCTTACCGAAACATTTCCTGATTCTTTTTCTTTTTCTCCTATAACCAGCATATAAGGCACTTTTTTAGTTTCCCAATCTCTAATCTTGTAACCTAGTTTTTCATTTCTTTCATCAAATTCTACACGTATTTCAGCATTTTTTAATTCATTAATAACCGTATGAGCAAAATCTATAAAATTCTGAGAAACTGGAAGAACAGCAACCTGCACTGGTGCAAGCCACAATGGAAATTCTCCTGCATAATGCTCTATCAAAACCCCAATAAATCTTTCAAGCGATCCGAAAGGTGCCCGGTGAATCACAACAGGTCTGTGTTTTTGACCATCACTTCCGGTGTACTCAAGATCAAACCTTTCCGGCATAACATAATCAATCTGAACTGTTCCCAGCTGCCATTGTCTGCCAAGAGCATCTTTTACCATAAAATCTATTTTAGGCCCATAAAAAGCTGCTTCACCTTCCTCTACTTTATAATTCAATCCCATTTGATCTGCAGCTTCCTGAATTTCCTTTTGAGCTCTTTCCCACATTTTAATATCGCCGCCATACTTTTCAGTATTATCATCGCGGAAAGAAAGTTGAGTTGTGAAATCCTTGAAACCCATTTGCTCAAATACGACTTGAATAAGTTCGATTACGTTACACACCTCATCCTTCAGCTGATCTTCTCGCACAAAAATATGAGAATCGTCGACTGCAAAAGATCGTACGCGTGTCAATCCGTTAAGTTCACCAGATTGCTCATACCTATAAACAGTTCCAAACTCGGCATATCGTATAGGAAGATCACGGTAACTTCTGGGTTTACTCGCGTATATCTGGAAATGATGCGGACAGTTCATCGGTTTAAGAAGATATTCTTCTTTACCATCTTCAAATTGTATCGGAGGAAACTGACTATCTTTATAATAAGGATAATGTCCACTTGTTTTATAAAGATTTATATTCCCGATATGCGGAGTAATAACAGGCTCATACCCGCGTTTTCTCTGTTCACTGCGGAGATAATTTTCAAGGGTTTCTCTTAAAATAGTTCCTTTTGGTAACCAGATTGGAAGTCCGCTTCCAACACTGTTAGTAATAAGAAATAGTTCAAGGTCTTTGCCAAGTTTACGGTGATCTCTTTTCTTAGCTTCTTCCAGTTTCTCAAGATATTCATCCAGCATTTTTTTCTTTGGAAAAGAAATGCCGTAAATTCTCTGGAGTTGTTTATTGTGTTCATCACCCCGCCAATAGGAACCCGAAACACTTAATAATTTTATGTATTTTATTTTCCCTGCAGAAGGAAGATGCGGACCTGTACATAAATCAGTAAAGTTACCTTCATTATAAATACTTATTATTTCTTCTTCTTCGTTAAGATCACTTAGTATTTCAAGTTTATACTGGTCTTCTTTACCTTTGAAGAAATCAACAGCTTTATTTTTTGATAGCTCCACTCGTTCAAATGAATTATTCTCCTTTGCGATTTTGCTCATTCTTTCTTCAATCACCCTAAGATCATCTTCACTTAATTTTTTATCGATATCAAAATCATAATAGAAACCATTTTCAATTGCCGGTCCCACACCAAATTTTGCTTCAGGATAAAGAGACAGAATAGCATGCGCCATTAAATGAGATGTAGAATGCCAATAAACTTCTTTTCCTTTTGTATCATCAAACGAAAGAAATTTTACAACCGAATTGTTTTTTAAAGGGACATTAATATCTTTTACAATCCCATTTACTTCTACTGCAAGAGCATCTTGTGCTAATCTGGATGAAATAGATTCAGCAATCTGAAATCCGGTAATTCCTTCTTCAAATTCTCTGGTATTTCCGTCAGGAAATGTAATTTTTATTTTACTCATTAATTCAACTTTAATAAAAAATCGGAGAAGACTCCGATAGCTGTACAATTAAAAATTAGTAATTTATAATTGTTAAATATCAATTCTAAAGTGGGCTCTAAAGGATTCGAACCTTTGACCTTCTGCACGTCAAGCAGACGCTCTAACCAACTGAGCTAAGAGCCCAGAGATTTTAATTAACAATGAACAATTAAAAATTTACAATTGTTAATTTTTAATTGATAATTATAATTTGTTTCAGTACCGAGGGCCGGACTCGAACCGGCACGGGAATAAATTCCCACAGGATTTTAAGTCCTGTGCGTCTACCAATTCCGCCACCCCGGCAAAAATTGTTATTCAATATTTTTTAAGAACTCTGTGATAATCTTGTGTGATTTATTATCAACAAAAGATTATTAATACTTTTCAATACTAAATTGGAAAAATTCAATTTTAGCGAGTAAATATAGATAATTGATTACTTTCTTGCAAGAAATTACGAGTTATCAGAATAACATATTGATCCGGTTTCACCATTCACACATTAACTGAGTTATAAATTGATTTGAGGGTTTATTATGAATTCCATTTCCTTTATTTTATTTACTGCAATAAAATTAAAACGAGGTTTAAATGTACGCACTTGAAGTCCAGCATCTTTCAAAATCTTTCGAATTGTTAAAAGCTGTTGATGATGTTTCGTTTTCCGTCCCTGAGGGATCCGTATTTGGTTTAATCGGAAGAAATGGAGCAGGAAAAACAACTACTATAAGAATGATGATGAATATTTATCTTCCGGATTCGGGTGAAGTTATTCTTAGAGGAACAAAAATAGGCCAGGAATTTAAAGATAAAGTTGGCTATCTACCCGAAGAAAGAGGCTTATATAAAAAAATGAAAGTACTGGAAACTCTTCTCTTCTTTGCGGAATTAAAAGGAAAAACAGGGAAAGAGGTGGAAAGAAAAGCTTTGGAATATCTTGACAGGTTTGAACTTTCTGACAGAAAAAATTCCAAATTGGAGGACCTCTCAAAAGGAAACCAGCAAAAAGTTCAGTTTGTAACAACAATTCTTCACGATCCCGAGTTTATAATACTCGATGAACCCTTTTCGGGGTTAGATCCAATTAATACCAATTTATTAAAAGAGATGATACTTGAATTAAAGAAAAAGGAAAAAGTTATAATATTCTCAACTCACCTGATGGATTTTGCAGAAAAAATGTGCGATCATATTGCAATGATTGATGAAGGGAAGATTATTCTTCATGGCAATCTTGGTGAAATAAAAAAATCATTTGGACAAAGAAATGTAACCATTTCTCACATCGGAGATCTTTCATTTATTAAAAATTCTCCGATTATTGAGAAATTCGAAACTTTCGGAAATGTTACCAGCATAAGAGTAAAAAAACCTTCACAAATTCAGGAGCTGCTTAAAATTCTTGTTGATAAAGGAATTACTATAAAAAAGTTTGATGCTGAAGATATTTCACTACATCAGATATTTGTGGAAGCTGCCGGTAAAAAAGCTGCGGAGAAATTAAGCATGGAGGCTGCAAATGTTTAACAGAAGAACTCTTGCAATAATAAAACGTGAATTACGGGAAAAATTATTTTCTAAAACTTTCATTTTTATGACAGTACTCCTCCCTGTTTTTATGATTGGAATTTTAGCTTTCCAGACTTTTCTATATTCATATCAAGGCGATAGTAATACAAACCTTATAATTGTGACTGAATCGTTGTCATTACAATCTGAAATGGAAAATGAATTCGGCAAATTACCATTTATTAAAAGCGGTTACTATAAAATTTCATTTGATACGATGAGCAAAAGTGAACTGGATAATTTTATTAAAACAAAAAAACCCGAACTTCTATCTGAAAAAATTACGGGTCTGATCTTTATCCCTGATTCAGCCCTTATTTCGAAGAAGGTGGAATACTTTTCAAAGAATCCTACAAACAAAACTTTATTTGAAAAAGTCAGACCAACAATTAACAATGTTCTTGTTACAAGATATTTTAAAGGTAAAGATATTTCTGATAAAGATATAACCTATGCCCGCCAAAGTGTGGATTTTGATAATTTCAGAATCAGTAGTGATAAAGCAGTTGAAGAAGAAGGGGCAGGAACAATTATTGTGGCTTTTCTGTTTACCTTTCTTCTTTACTTTAGTCTTATTTTTATAGGGCAAATGATGATGCGATCGGTTGTAGCAGAAAAAACAAATCGAATTGTTGAATTGCTTTTATCATCTGCAAACAGCCAGGAACTAATGACGGGTAAAATTATCGGAACCAGTGTTACAGGACTTTTACAGATGATAATTTGGATGCTTCCTGTAATTCTTTTGATAACTACAGCCTGGTTTACTCTCCCGCCTGAGTTCACTCTAAAACTTGATATGTTTCAAATTGGATATTTTCTTCTTAACTATTTTATAGGTTTAATCACTTTTATGGGATTGTTTACTTCGGTCGGTGCAATCTTCGATAATGAACAGGATACTCAATCGGGTATGTGGCCGATAATGATGCTGATAATGATTCCATTTTTTATTGCAATAGCAATGCTTCAAAATTCCGAAAATGATATTGCAAGAATTGCTTCAATGTTTCCATTTGCATCTATCATTGTTATGCCGGCAAGAATGGTGCTTTCTGAAATACCTATTTGGCAATTTATAGTTTCGCTTTTAGTTAACCTCGGTACTATGTTCCTGCTCTTTCCAATGGCAGGAAAAGTTTACAGAATAGGAATATTGATGAGTGGTAAAAAACCTAAATGGTCTGAAGTATTAAAATGGCTCAGGTATAAATATTAAACCCAGGAAAGGGATAGGGAAATTTCTCTCCCTGTCCCTACTCCTGTGAGCGCATTGATCCCCCCTTTTTATTTCATCAGAATCATCTTGTGTTTGAGAACTACATTATTCGCTCTCAGTTCATAAATATAAACGCCACTGCTTAAGTCTGTTCCATCAAAATTCTTTTCATAAATCCCCGTATCAAAATTTCCATCAGCAAGTGTTCTTACAACCTGCCCTAAGAGATTATAAACAACAAGTTTAACCTTTGCAGCTTCCGGCAGTTCAAACTTTATTATTGTGCTTGGATTAAATGGATTGGGATAATTCTGACTCAGAGAGTAATCTTTCGGTTTTGTTCCTCCTTTTACTTCAACCTCACTACTGTAAACATAACTTCCATCAAAATCAATCTGCTTTAACCTGTAACTTAAATCAGCAAAACCTTTTATTTGATCTGTAAAAGAATAAAGTTTTGTTGTTGCTGAAGTTCCGCTTCCTTCAACAAATCCAATTGTTTCCCATTCACTTTGATTTGTAATATCCCTTCTCTCAATTTCAAAGCCCTTATTATTTTTTTCTGTTGCAGTAGTCCAGTTTAGAATAACAAAACTACCTCTTGAAACAGCTGTGAAACTTGTTAATTCAACCGGTAGAGGTGGAATCTGGGAGAGAGTTGCTACTTTAAGTACAATATTATTATCAGGATCAAAATATACATTTGAAGGTTGACGTGTGAAATTAAAAGTGAATATCTGATTATTTGAATCATTCATCACCCTCATAGTTGCATCAGGTCCGGTTGTAAAATGAACTTTTATCTCAATAGGCATCTTGTGGAATGGAGTATTTGATTGAGTCTGATCAGCGACAAAACCAACTTCCCACTGACCGGAACCCTGGTTAGCTATCCAATATTTATTAGCATAAATAGGATGATTTGGCTGCAGAACCCATTCATCAAAAAACCAGGTTAAATCCTGTCCGTAAATTGTACTCATATCATCGCGAAAATCTGTTGTAACGGCACTCTTATATTTTAAATTCGGATCTGTGGCATAATATTTCATTCCTGCAAAATAAAGAGAATCACCCATAACATATCTTAACATATGATGTACGCAGGCACCTTTATCATAAGTAATTGCAGTATTAAACAATGTGTTCACGTCCGGGGTAATATTTATCCATTCCGGATTATAAATCGGCCAGCCCGGATTCGCCGACAAATAATAACTGGCATCAGAGTTTATATCACTTTTATAAGCACTATAACCGGATGTATGCTCATACCATAAAGCTTCACAATAAGTGGCAAAACCTTCATTTAACCAGATATCAGCCCACGTTGCACAGGTTATCATATCACCAAACCATTGATGTGCGTATTCGTGTGAAACTAAATTTTGGGACCAGCAGTTAGTACACAAACTTGTCAACGTTTGATTTTCCATCCCACCCCAAACAAATTGATTATTCAAAGTTGCAAATCCATTTTTTTCAAAGGGATGTTCACCAAACAACTCTGAGTATGTTGTAGTCATATCCCTGATTATGTTTTCAATATTAGATGGATTTTCGCCTGCATTATAATAAAACCTGATAGGAATACTATCATTTGGATTTGATATTTTATGCCAGTAAATAATATCCAGGTTATAATTTACTTTAGCGGTTAGTACCCTTAGATAAGTAGCTACAGGATTTAAGCTTACCCAATGGTAATAGAGAGTATCTCCATTTACTGTTGAATCAGCAAGAACTCCGTTTGAACCAAGTTTAACTGTTAATGGAACCTTTGCAGTTATATCAGAACTGGCTTTGTCAGAAGGTTTATCCCAGCACGGATACCATTTTCTGGCACCTTCAGGCTCACAATCGGTAAATAAAAATCCGTTGCTAACATAAAACGCACCATCGGCAATATTATTGTGACGGTAGTAGATCTTAACATTTACAACTGCACCCGGGTTGTAAGTTTGGTCCAGGTTTACAGTAAGTATATTGTTAGTATGAGTAAACCCAATACCTGCTAATGAAACCGAATCAATGGTAAGAGATGCGTTGACGGCATTCATCTGAATCGAATTTAAAGTTGAATCAACCTCGAAAGTCATTATTTCAAACCCACTAAATGATTTAAGATAAGGACTGACAAGACAGTTGTATAAATCTAGATTCAATTCATAGTTAATTACATCATAAGAATGCTGAATATCTGCTGTAACTTCTACAGGAGTTGAAGGAAGAGGGGAATTCATTTTTTTCTGGCTGCAATAATCTGAACCTGACATGTTTTGATTAATCTGTGCAGTTAAAACCCCCGGAAGAAGTACTAGTGCTGAAAAAATTAACAGTGAAAATTTTTTCATAATTGTCTCCGGATAAAGATGATAAAAAATATTTTCTAAGATAGTTTCTAATATAATTGTTTTAGAATAAAAATAAGCACAATATTTTCTCTCTTCAGTCGATAGGCCCTTTTATTTTCATCATCTGTTTGACACGATTAATAAAAATAACTATTGCTATTAGCATCTTTTTCTCATAACAAGGAAAAACAGTATTTTAATTTCTTTCTGCTGAAAAAAAATTATCAGACGATTCAACATTTTACGTAAAATTCCTATAGTTATAGCTGGCAGCAAACTTGATATTTATAAATATAAGAATTTTATATACATGGTAATGTTTGAACAAATAAATGATAATGAGCTCCCCGTTTATCCAATAAGTTCTGTTGCTAAGCTATTGAATATTTCAGTACATACATTAAGAATGTATGAAAGAGAAGGATTATTAATTCCATTTAGAAAAACAACAGGTCACAGATTATACTCCAATTCCGACGTTGAGCGTCTCAGGTGTATAAGGAAATCAATTAATGAAAGAAAAATTAGTATTGAAGGAATTAAAACCATTTATTCTTTAATTCCCTGCTGGAAAATCACTAATTGCAGTAAAAAAGACAGACTGAAATGCGAATCATTTATTAATCATTCAAAACCTTGCTGGACTTTTAAACACAATGGAAATATTTGCGCTAACCTGCCCTGCAGAGAGTGTCTGGTCTATAAAGATTATTCTGATTGCAAAAAAATTAAAGAAAGTATTTCAGAGCTTACTCTAATGGATAATAATTGAAAACCAAACTAAAAAAATAATTCACCTATGAAAAAAATATTATTGGCACTACTTATAGCTGCTTTGGTTGTTATCTCAGCTGTTGCCCTTCTGCAGGACAAAAGCGAGGAACCATCGGGTCTTATGATCCTCAAAGAAAAATTTGATCAGAAAGATTCTTCTTCTGTGGACCATTCTAAATTTGCAGAACTTCAGAAAAAATTTAACTCACCCCAGGAAGTAACTGAAGCGTGCATTTCCTGCCACAATGGTAGAGATAAGGAAGTAATGAAATCTAACCATTGGAATTGGGAAAGTGTTGAATACGTTGAAGGCAGGGGCATTGTCTACCTTGGGAAAAAGAATGCAATAAATAATTTTTGTATTGGTGTTGAAGGTAATGAGCAAAGTTGTGCAAAATGTCATATAGGATACGGGATGACCAGTTCAATGTTCAGCTTTACTGATTCTAAGAATATAGACTGTTTAGTATGTCATGATCAAACTGAATCTTATGTAAAAGGCAGTGAACTTGCTGGAATGCCTGCTCCTGATCTGAACCTGAATAACATAGCACAACACGTAGGAAAACCCAAACGGTCAAATTGCGGTGTTTGCCATTTCTTTGGAGGTGGTGGAAACAATGTTAAACATGGCGATCTTGAAATGTCAATGTTTCAACCAGCCAGAGACGTTGATGTGCACATGGGTATTGATGGCGAGAATCTTCAATGTGTAGATTGCCATATCACAAAAAATCATAACATAGCTGGCAAAATGTATTCACTTTCCTCAATGAACAGAAACCGTGCAACCTGTGAAGAATGCCATACATCAAGCCCCCACGCATCAAGTATTCTGAACGAACATACAATTAAAGTAGCTTGCCAGACCTGCCATATTCCAACTTATGCAAAAGTTAATGCAACCAAAACACGTTGGGATTGGTCAACCGCAGGTAAATTAAAAGATGGCAAGCCATTTGAGATTGATGATGCAGATGGAAATCATACCTATTTATCCATCAAAGGCAGTTTTACTTATGGAAAAAATTTAGAACCTGAATATATATGGTTTAACGGAACTGCAGATCATTACCTGTTGGGAGACAAAATAGCAGATACAACTAAACCACTACAGATAAATACTTTGAATGGATCCTACAGCGATATTGATTCCAAGATAATTCCAGTAAAAATCCACAGATCACGTCAGCCTTTTGATCCGGTATTAATGGATCTTATTCAACCTAAATTATTTGCTGATAAAAAAGGTGAGGGCGCTTTCTGGCAGGATTTTAACTGGAGGAGAGCATCCGAAGTTGGCATGGAAGATGTCAAACTTCCCTTCAGTGGTAAAGTGAGCTTTATTAATACAGAAATGTACTGGCCAATAAATCATATGGTTTCCACGAAAGATAAAGCAGTTCAATGTACAGAATGCCACACAAGGGAAAATAGCCGACTGGCAGCACTAACTGATTTCTATATGCCCGCAAGAGATTATTCTTCAGTAGTTGAATCGATGGGAATAGCAATGATGTTATTAACACTTATTGGCGTAATTATGCACGGTTCACTAAGAATAATTTCTGCCATAAAAGCAAAGAGGAGAATGTAAAAATGAAACAACAGGTATATATATATAAAGCTTTTGAACGGTTCTGGCACTGGACACAGTCTTTTTTAATTTTATTCCTTGCCTTAACCGGTTTTGAAATTCATGGAGCAATCAATTTCTTTGGATATCAAAATGCGGTAGCCTATCATAACGTAGCAGCATATTCTTTTATGATATTAATTGTATTCGCAATCTTCTGGCATTTTGTAACGGGTGAATGGAGACAATATCTTCCGACTCTTAAAAATCTAAGACTTCAAATGGACTATTATCTGTTTGGAATTTTTAAGAATGCACCTCATCCGACTAAAAAAACAACGTTAAGCAAGCTTAACCCGATACAAAGATTAGTATATCTCGGATTAAAAATACTTGTAATACCTATAATGGTAATTTCAGGTTTAATGTATATGTTTTATCGTTATCCGCAGGGCAATTCTGTTGAATTGCTCAATATTCAATCAGTAAAAGGAATTGCACTTATTCATACATTTGGTGCATTTCTGTTAATATCATTCATTATTGCACATCTTTATCTTATAACAACAGGTTCAACAATTACATCAAATCTTAGAGCAATGATGACAGGTTATGAAGAACTGGATTCTGATGAACAACCTGAAAAACCAGAAATAGAAAATAAAGAAGTTGAACCAGAATTAACTTTAAGCGAGTGAGGAAAAAATGCAACCTAAAAAATATATGAATCCGTATTTAGCAGGATTTTTCTTAGGACTGACTTTGTTGGCAACAATTTATATTACAGGTAGAGGATTAGGTGCAAGCGGTTCTGTTAAAAGTGCATTAGTTGCTGTTGTTCAATCTGTTGACCCGCAGCATGTTAATAACCAGGAATTCTATAAAGAGTATTTAACTGCGCATAACAATAATCCTTTAAAAAACTGGCTCGTATTTGAAGTACTGGGAGTTATTTTTGGTGCTTTTATATCCGGATTAATTTCAAACAGGTTAAAATTTACTCTTGAGCATTCGCCTAAAATAAAAGCTAAAACCCGCGTGGTTGGGGCATTATTTGGAGGTTTGCTATTCGGTCTTGGGGCCCAGTTCGGCAGAGGATGCACAAGTGGCGCTGCATTAAGTGGAATGGCTGTGTTATCCACCGGCGGAATAATAACTATGATGGCAATCTTCGGTGGCGCATATATGTTTGCTTATTTCTTCAGAAAACTTTGGATATAAGAAGGAGAGATTACAATGGGACCTTTAGTACCCGACATAATTGGAAATGAATTAAACTTTATTGTTGCAATATTTCTAGGTATAGCTTTCGGATTTATACTGGAACAGGCAGGATTTTCGACTTCTAAAAAATTAGTAGGATTATTTTACGGCTATGATTTTACAGTGCTAAGAGTTTTCTTCACTGCCGGAGTTACTGCAATGCTCGGTGTTATAATTTTAGGGCATTACGGTTTGCTCGATCTTAGTCTGATTTACATTAACCCTACATTTTTACGGTCAGCAATTGTTGGTGGATTAATTATGGGATTAGGATTTGTTGTTGGCGGATTTTGCCCGGGTACAAGTATATGTTCCGCGGCAATAGGAAAAATTGATGCCATGATTTTCATTCTTGGTTCATTTATCGGTGTTTTAATTTTTGCGGAAGGATATCCCGTTTTTAAAGAATTTTACATGGCAGATAACTGGGGATTTGTAAGAATATTCGATACACTTGGTATGTCCCAATCGTTGTTTGCATTTCTTTTAACATTTGTTGCCATCGGAGCTTTTTGGGGAACCACAATTATTGAAAATAAAGTAAACGGAAAGCCAAATCCTGAATTTAGTCCGGCAAGATTGTATATCGGGCTAACCGGAATTGCAATCATTATTGGTTTATCAGCTTTCTTTATGCCCGATATTAAACAGGCATATTTAAAAGATCTCGATAATCCTGACTATGTAAAATCCTACCAGGTTAAAGCGATGACTTCTGATGAACTTGCATTCAGAATAATGGATAACGAAAACGATCTTCTTATACTTGATGTAAGATCTATTGATGAATTCAAAAAATATAATCTGCCTCAATCACAGACTCTTACTATAAAAAATATTTTTGAAAAAGATGCAAAGAAAATTTTAAGTATAAAACACAGGAAATATGTTTTTCTCGGTGATGATGGAGTATCATCAAAAAAGGCTGCAATTATTGCAGACAAATTGGGTTATAAAAACGTTTATTACCTTGAAGGCGGACTGGATGAGTTTAAAGATGACATTATAAATTATAAGAAACCTGACGTAATTAATACACGACACGATAGAGATACAAATAGGTTCCGCGAACAAGCCACTAAAATTATTCCTGTTCTGATTGAAAAGAATAAGAACAAAGTTGTACCGATTAAAAAATCAAAAAGGGTTATAGGCGGATGTTAAAGTAAGGTTAATATAGATCTCTCATTTGAAGAATGCCCCTTATGTTAAGGGGCATTTTTATTTGGAAAATTATTATTCGTTATGATTGCAGGTCATTTCAGGATTATCTTTTAATTCCCCTTTAACGAATAATCTAACTGCTTCATCAATTAATTCAACATCAGTAAAAATGATCTGAATATTATTTTGTTTTAAGTCCTCAACAACTCTCCAGCCACCTCCGCTTGAGATCAGATAATTGCAATCTTTCAATCCTTCTATTAAACGGGCATGGCTGTGTCCCCCGCCTTCGCCGTGATGCTGATGTTCCATCCTGTGATGAGTGAAAACATTCTCACGTAATTCGTTTGAAATAATTTTTTCACCTTCAATTTCATAAACCATAAATGAGCGACATTTACCTACATGACCAGCAACTCTCTTTTGGTCATTAGTTGCAACAGCGATTTTCATTTCCTTCTCCTCTATAATTGTTTATTGTTTAAATCGTACTCATTTATCCTGATTGCTTTTCCATTTAAAATACCGTCAGTAATCTTTCTGCGTGCAATCTCCACAATTCTTCCGAATGTAGCTCTTGAAATCTTCATCTCTTTTGCTGCAACCTCGTGCGAATATCCCAGTAAATCAGCAAGACGCAATGATTCAAGTTCATCGTGTTCTAATAAAATTTCTTCAAGGTCGTAAACAGGTATTCCCCTCGGCTTGAAATAATAGGAGGACGGATTACAGCAAATGCGACGATATTTCCTTGGTCTAGGCATAATTAATTATGAGTATATGCTCAAAACTAAGGCAAAACTAATTAAGTATCAAGTTTGTAACTTTTTAATTTTTAGTACATCAAATGCTTTAACGAAAATCATTTTAGAAAATATAACTGTTTAGTAAATTTATACTTCAATTAAATATTTAAATGGAATCCGGATATGAATGATTTTAATAAAGAAGTAATTGAACAGAGTAAAACCATGCCTGTTCTTGTTGATTTCTGGGCAGATTGGTGTGGTCCATGTAAAATACTTGGACCTGTTTTAGAAAAACTGGCAATAAAATACAAAGACAGATTTAAACTCGTAAAAGTTGATACTGATGCAAACCAGGAGGTAGCCGCTCAATATGGAATAAAAGGAATACCTAACGTTAAGCTATTTATAAATGGTGAAGTAGCCGAGGAATTTACTGGTGCACTTCCGGAACATTCAGTGGAAAAATGGCTGCAAAAAGTAATTCCCGGAAAAAACCAGAAGACAATTACTAAGGCAAAAGAATTACTTTCAAAAGGTAATAACGCAGAGGCAGCGGTACTGCTTGAAAAACTTATTAATAAAGAACCAGATAATCCGGAAGTAATAATTTTACTTGCCAGGGCAATTTTATTCGAAGATAGTTCAAGAGCTGTAAAATTGATTAACGGGATTGAAGATAACACTGACTTTTCCGAACTGATTGATTCAATAAAAACAATTTCAGGTTTGTTTACCGCGAATGGTCCTGATGACAGTGAAATTGCAAAACAATTTAAATCAGCGATTGAATCACTTAAATCCAAAAATTTCGATTCTGCTTTGGAAAAATTCATAGGAGTAATACGAGCCGACAGAATGTTTGAGGATGACGGTGCAAGAAAAGCGTGTATTGCCATATTTAAATATCTGGGTGAAGAGAATGAAATTACTCTGAGACATAGAAGAGATTTCGGAAGCGCGCTTTACGTTTGATTGATTAAATTATTCTGCCAACGACTGAATAATTTTTGTGAACTGATCGAGGGATTCCGGGTTTGCAAGTGCATCTCTATTTTCCACGTTTTCTCCGTGAATAATCTTTGTTACAGCAAGTTCAACTTTTTTCCCGCTGATGGTTCGGGGAACATCCTGAATTTGAATAATTCTGGCAGGCACATGCCGAGCTGTTGTCTGGTTTCTGATATTTGATTTTATTTTTTCAATGAGTTTATCGGAAAGAACTAAATTTGATTTTAAGACAATAAATAAAATTACTCTTACATCGCTTCTCCAGTTCTGGCCAACTACAATACTATCAGTAACTTCCTCCATAGATTCAACAACCCTGTAAATTTCAGCTGTTCCGATACGAACCCCCCCGGGATTCAAAGTTGCATCGGATCTGCCGTACACAATAATTCCACCGTGCTTTGTAATTTTAATGTAATCCCCATGTCGCCAAACACCGGGATAAAAATTAAAATAAGCCGATTGGTATTTTTTATCCTGCGGATCATCCCAGAATTTAACCGGCATAGACGGAAATGGTTTAGTGCAAACCAATTCACCCTTTTTTTCTTCAACAGATTCTCCATTTTCATCAAAGGCTTCTATTTTCATTCCAAGGCCTATGCTTTGTATTTCACCCTCATAGACGGGAAGATTAGGATTGCCAAGCATGAAACAAGATATTATATCTGTTCCACCTGAAATGGATGATAATTGTAAATCACTTTTAACATTTTTGTAAACCCATTTAAAATTTTCCACCGAAAGTGGTGAACCTGTAGAAAGAATAGCCTTAAGAGAAGGTAATTTAAATCTATTTTTAGGAACCATCCCTGATTTCTGAATCATTGATAAATATTTCGGGCTTGTACCAAAGATTGATATATTTTCTTGCTCAATTTTTTCCCATAAAGTATTAATGTTAGGATAAACCGGATTTCCATCATATAGAAATATACATGCTCCCACACTTAAAGAACTAACCAACCAGTTCCACATCATCCAACCGCAAGTTGTATAATAAGTAATTACATCATCACGTTTTAAATCTGTATGTAAAGCTAATTCCTTATAGTGTTGGAGCAGAGTTCCTCCCCCACCATGAACAATACATTTTGGAATCCCTGTTGTTCCTGAGGAATACATTATATAAACAGGATGATCGAATGGAACTTGTACAAACGATATCTTGTTTGAAGTGATTCCAGTTAAATCATTAAAATAAATTGAGTTGTTGACTTTAGTAGAAGTTTTATCAGCAGACAATTCTCCATTAAAATCATTATATCTCTTTATAATAATTATTTTTTCGATGGAAGGTATACTTTTTCTGATTGCTTCAATTTTTTCAGAACAATCTATCAGTTTGCCGTTATAATAATAACTTTCAATTGCAAATAAAATTTTGGGTTTTATTTGCCCAAACCTGTCCAAAACACCTTTATGTCCAAAATCCGGGGAGCAGGAAGACCATATTGCTCCCAGACTTGTGGCAGCAAGCATTGCAATTATTGATTCAGGAAGATTATTTACAAAACCCGCTACCCTATCCCCTTTCTTAATTCCAATCTCCTTAAGAGATGCTGATAACGAAGAAACAATATTATATAGCTCTGAATATGTTAGTTTCACTGTCGGTGAATTCTCTCTCGAGCTAATTAAAGCAATATTATCATCACGGTATCGTAATAGATTTTCAGCAAAATTCAACTCCGCACCTTCAAACCACTTTGCCTTAAACATATTCTCGTTGGATAAAACCTCTGTGAAAGGTTTGGAATGAATTAACCCCGAGATGGTCCATATTGATTTCCAGAATTCCTTTAAATCAGTAACAGACCAGTCATATAGTTCCTGGTAAGTTGAGATTTTTTTATTAAGCAGTTCTTCAGCGAACCTGGTGAAAGATGTTAGATTTGATTGTGATATTCTTTTTTCGGATGGTCTCCATAGAGGTTCTTCCAATTTCAGCTCCGATTTATTAATCTTCTCTTCCTGCGAACAAAGCAGTTCTCCAGGCAAATTCAATTTCATTCATTTCGAGGGCGCATTTAGCAGTCAGTTCAAACAACATTTTACATTTATTATAATTTTGTTTCTTCAATTCAAGTGAAGATTTTAACATTTTTTCAAAATCATTATGTCTTTCATACCTGTAAAATGCTTCAATTGTTGGTTCAAAGGAATTCATTTCCTTTTTCTCATATTCCGATATAAATTTATTCACTTCAATTTCAGATGGAATTTTTTCTATGTTTCCAAATTTACCAAGATTGTTTCCTGTATAGATATCCGAATCTCTTATAAAATCGGGAAGCTGATCATACCCGATTCCTTTTTTCAAAATTGGTTTTTCAATTTGAAAAATAGAAGTTCCGCTAGCCCGGCAATAAAAATTACCGGACATTCTGGCTGCCAAGTCAATCAGGTCGGGATGAATTATTCCATCTTTAAAAATATCTTCAGAGACATGAAACTTCATTACTTCACAAATAGCTATATTTGCTGAAGCTCCGCCTTCGCCGAAACTATGCATTTCTTTTAATTTGCATTCCATTTGAAATGGTGATTCTTTTACGCGCTTTGGTTTAACGATGTCAGAATCTATAGGAGTCAGACCACTTTTAACAAATTCATTTATATCCGGATCATATTCAGTTGAGGCAAGGCTGATTTGTTCTACCATTGGATAAGTTACAGACTGAACAACACATTCACCATTATCCATCAAATTATAATAGGTGTCTTTTAATGTTGCATTTCTTCCCCTGCGAGAAGGTGAGAATGCAATTATCGGTGGATTTGCACCAAAAACATTGAAGAATGAAAAAGGTGTAAGATTCGGTATCCCTTCTTTTGAAATTGTTGAGACCAGAGCGATGGGTCTTGGACCAACCCCTCCCAGCAATAGCCTGTGCACTTCGGGAACGGTTACATCTTTTGGTTCAATATTAAGCATCAGACTTTTTTCTTTTTTGCAAGAATAGAATAATCGGATTTTTTTTGAGCAATTTTATTTTCAAGTCTGCCCAATCCCTCTATCTCACATACTATTGAATCTCCATCATTCAACCAGGTAGGAGTAAAGTCCGCACCTTTTTCTTTTGCTTCGAGTGCCCGGGTTCCGTTCAATTCAAGATAACAACCGGTTCCAACGGTACCGGAGCCAATGACATCACCGGGAAAAAGTTCAACTCCGTAAGATGCCCGTTCTATAATTTCTGCGAATGTCCAATCCATATCTTTAACATTGCCCGCAGAGATTTGCTTACCATTATGAAAGGCTTTCATCTTAAGATTATATTTTATTCCATTGGAAGAATCAATTTTGTAAGGTTCAAGTTCATCAGGTGTAACTAGCCATGGACCTATTGCAGTTGCAAAATCTTTTCCTTTCATTGGTCCCAAATTTAATTTCATTTCTTCCATCTGGAGTCTACGGGCTGATAAATCATTCATCACCATATAACCAGCTACACATAAATCAGCATCTTTTGCACTTATATTCATTCCGCCTTTATTTAAAACAATTGCAGCTTCAAGTTCAAAATCGAGTTTTTCAAGATGATCTTTTTCAACTTCAACAGTCCCCTCACCAATTATTCCATTATGGTTAGTAAAATAAAAAACAGGGAACTGGTCAAACTCGGGAATCATCTCCACACCGCGATTCCTTCTTGCTGTAAAAACATGCTGACGAAATGCATAAGCATCACGACAAGATGTGGGATGTGGAACAGGTGCTAAAAGTTTTATTTCATTTTTACTAAATGAAGATTCTATCTTATTGTTTTTAATTGCATCATCAACTTTACGGGCGATTTCCATCATTTTTTTACCGCCCCAGAGAAACTCTTTCATATTATCCGGAAGCTGCAGTTTTATTTGTTTTGCAGATTCCTGTAAATCATAAATTTTTTCGTTCGAGAATAAACCTAATCTTTCTTTCTGATCTTTAATGAAGCTTACTAATTTCATACGAAAACCTATTGACTCCTTTTTATTTATTGGTGTCATGCTGAACTTGTTTCAGCATCTAAAAAAAGATGACTTAATGGGATTCCGAAACAAGTTCGGAATGACATTTAATATTTACTTCGATTCCTGAAGATGATATTTATCCATTAAAATATTATTAACTTCTTCGATAATATTTAACGCAAACTCAGTTTCTTCTATTGTCCCTGAATTAATTCTTATTCCATTCGGAATACCGAACGTATTTACATGTCTTAAAATTAAACCACGGGTCAGGCATTCATTATTAAAGTCAACAGTAAACTCCTCATTTGGAAAAAGCATCATAAAAAAGTTTGCAGAAGTAGGGACATAATTTATACCGAGTTCATCAAATTTTGCCTGCATAATTCTTAATGATCTGACCATTCAGTTTAACTGTTTTTTCTAAAAATTCATCATCCTTAAGTGCCGCAATGGCAGCAACCTGAGCAAGTTCATTGGGTTCAAAAGGAAGTTTAACTTTGTACATTTCCTTTATCAGGTATTCTTTGCCACAAGCAAAACCGATTCTTATTCCTGCTAAACCGTATGCTTTAGAAAGGGTTCTCAAAACAAGCAGATTATCAAAATCATATCTAAGTCCATTCGGATAATCAGGATTCGATTCCGCATAAACTGTATAAGCTTCATCAAGTACAACTAAAATCCTGTCCGGAATATTATTCATAAAATTTTCAAACTCATTCCTTGTAATCATTGTTCCTGTAGGATTATTCGGATTTGCAAGATAAATTATCTTCGTTTTTTCATTTACACAATCGGCAATTTTATCAAGATCAAAATGATAATCTTTTAAAGGAACGAGTGTAGACTTTCTGCCATACTTGTTTGCATTAACATACCAGCCGATAAATGTACCTTCTGAAGTTACAAACTCATCATCTTCATCACTGAAAGCGGTAATTAAATACTGAAGCAAAGAATCTGAACCGCTGCCGGTAACAATCTGATTTGGATTCTTACCGTACTTTTCCGCAATTGCATTTACAAGTTTGTAAGCAGAAGGATTTGAATAACGGTGAAGTTCATTTGTATGTTTTTGTATTTCTTCAATTGCTTTGGGTGAAGGTCCGAGAGGGTTTTCATTCGATGCAAGTTTAACAATCTTACTAATCCCCTTTTCCCGCGCGAGTTCATCAATTGGTTTGCCTGCTTTATAAGGCTTTAGTTTCTGTATGTGTGCAGGAATTTTAATCATATTGTTTGACGATTAATACAAAAATAATGTTATGCCGGATTTTCGAAAACCGGCATAACTAACTTACAAATTTATTTTTCAAGCCAGGAATGATGATAATCTTTCACCATTGTTTCCTGAACATTTTTAGTAACTTGCAATGGAGTAAAGGTATCAATCATAATTGCATATTCATCAGTATCTTTTTTCCCGATTGATGCTTCTGTTTTTCCGGGCTGAGGGCCATGCGGAATTCCCATAGGATGAAGTGTGATCGATCCTTCTTTTACTCCGGTTCTGGACATAAAATCACCGTAAACATAGTAGAGTACCTCATCGCTGTCTACGTTTGAATGATAATACGGAGCAGGAATCGCATCAGGATGAAAATCAAATAACCTGGGAACAAAATTGCAAACAACAAAATGTTCAGTTGTAAATATCAAATGAATCGGCGGCGGAAGATGAATCTTTCCTACTTTCGGTGCATACTCTTTTATGTTAAATGCATAAGGATAAAGAAATCCATCCCAGCCAACAACATCAAAAGGATGATGAGGTAAATGATACTCAAATGTTCTGTCTGATACTTTCAGCATTAATGGGAATTTTCCCTGCTTATCCAGAGGTCCCATAAACTGCGGGGGACGGAAATCTCTTTCATAATACGGTGCATCTTCTTTCAACTGTCCGTATTCATTTCTGAAATGTGCGGGAATATCAAACGGAGTATCAGATTCAACAATAAATAATTTTACCTGATCGAAATTTTTAAATTTCATCTGATAGGTTGTTCCCTTCGGGACAACAATATAATCCCACTGTTCGAAAGGAATTTTTCCATACTCAGAAAGAAACTCACCTTCACCGTGATGCACAAAAACAAGTTCGTGTTTGTAACTGTTCCTGTAAAATATTTCAGTATCTTCAGAAACGTGAGCAGTTGCAACGATGCAATGTTCATTCTTTAAAAATACATTTCTTGCACTGAGAAAATTTCCTTTAGTCTTTTTTTCATCAGTAAAGAAATGATAATACTGAAGCGGTGCATCATTCCAATCATTTAAATTATTTTTTTCTAACTCTCTTATAGAATCAACCTGTGGAGGCATATATAGATGGTACTTATTTGAATAAATTCCGGAAAAACCTTTTGTACTGAAAAGTTCTTCGCGGTATAATGACTTACCATCCGGTTTATAAAACGTAGTGTGTCTTTTAGGAGGAACCTGTCCTACTTTAACATAATATGGCAACTCTAACCTCCATTTTTAATTATTAAATAAATTTTAGTTTCCTACTCTAAACAATTATTCTACAGGATCTTTATCAAAATTTCCTCTTTTTATTTGATCCTTCTCAATTGATTCAAAAAGTGCCTGAAAATTACCCTGTCCAAATCCCTGGGCACCATCTCTTCTCTGAATTATTTCATAAAAGAAAGTTGGTCTGTCACCAATTGGTTTAGTGAACAGTTGTAATAAATAACCCTGTTTCTCTCCGTGATCGCAAAGGATTCCGTTTTCCTGAAGTTCATCAATGCTTTCTTTAATCTTAATGTTTTTTTCACGCAGGCTATCGTAATAAGCATCAGGTGGCTCAAGAAATTCAATTCCGTTCTTTTTCATATTCGCAATAGTTTCAATTATGTTGTCGGTTGAAATTGCAATGTGTTGAATTCCGGATCCCAGGTATTCATCAATATATTCTTCGATCTGTGATTTTTTTAAGCCTTCATATGGTTCATTAATCGGGTTTTTGATATCAGCTTCTTTTGAACGAACAACTTTAGAAAGTAAAGAAGAAAATTTTGTTGAAATATCACCCATACCGAATTCAAGAAAAGTTTCAAAGTTCAGAGTTTTATTAAGATAATTTACCCAGTAATCCATTTCATTAATTCTTACATTTCCTACAATGTGATCGATTTTTTTCAGCCCGGTGGGGTGTGATTCTATTTTAATATGCTGTATGTGGATTTGTGAATCCGGGTTTGAAGTTTCCTTTATAATTTTGTCTGTTCGAAAAAACAATTTCGGAGTCATCGTAAATTTTAACTGCCGCTTCTTCAACATAACCGTTCTCATCTGCATACTTTTTATAAGTACTTACAGGGATAGCACCATTTTTTACAGCAGAGTCAAAAGCGAATTTTACGTCTTTAACTTTTAAAGCCCACTTTTTTACACCATCACCATGCTTCTGAACAAATGAAGAAATACTAAAATTTTTAGGATCGACTGCAGAGGTAATAACAACTCTCAAACTTTTACCTTCCAAAAGATATGAGACTCTGTCTTTTACCCCGGTTTCCGGACCACTATAGGCAGTAATATCCAGTCCCATTCCCTTTGCATGCCAGTAAGCCCACATTTTTGCGGAACCTACATAAAACTCTACATAATCATAACCAAGTATACCAATCGGATGATCTTCCATTAAAATTTCTCCATAATATTTTTTATGATTTATTAATTAAAATTTACTATAAACATTAAAACACTAAATCATTTGTTTCTTTAACGGTCTCAAGAACTATAGTAGTACTAGTAGAACTAATCGATTTAATCGAAGCAATTTTAGTTCTTAAAAGTTTAGTAAGTGCAGCAGGATTTTCAACTCTTACCTTAACAAGAAAACAATCTTCACCTGCAACCATATGAACTTCCTGTACTTCAGAAACTTTTGCCAGTGCTCTCGCAGTACTCTGATCTACAATTGGTCCGTTCGCACGGACAAGAATGAAGGCAAGAAGTTCTTTATCAACTTCACTTGCATTAATCTGTGCCGTATATTTTTTAATGATCTTATTTTTCTCAAGCTTCTTTATTCGCTCAAGAACTGCTGAAGGAGCCATTTTAATTTGCCTGGCTATTTCAGCGTTTGAGATCCTTGAGTTTGACTGCAAAAGATTAAGAATTTTTGCATCAATCTTGTTGATCATTCGGTTTTTGAATTCTTTTCTGGTGATTATTCATAATATTATGAATAATCAGAATTTTAGTCAAGTATGAAGCAGTGGAAATTTTACAAATATGATCGAAGACAAAGGCTGATTATTAATTCACTGAATCCAGAAGCATAAAATTTTTACCGGCATTCACCTTTTCCGGTGGTACTAAATTCTTATCAGGGAATTCACAGACTTTCAACAAGGGACAAACTGCGCAAAAAGGATTTGCAGGTTTACAGATTTGTCTTCCCAGTTTTATAAGATTTGTATGAAACTGATGTGCAATTCCACCGGGAAAATTTTCATTAATAATTATAAATGTTTTATCGGGAGTTTTTGTATCAACTAATCCAATTCTGTTTGAGGTACGATGAACATGAGTATCAACTGGACAAACATTTCTTTCCATTGCAAATAAAAGCACACAACTTGCGGTTTTAACACCAATTCCGTTATAAGAAGTAAGATCACGCAATACCTCATCATCATTCTCTTTAGCAAGATAGTTTAATGATATTTTTCCCTTTTCATTTTTAATCTGTTTAAGAAAACTTTTAATTGCAATTGATTTCTGTTTTCCTAATCCTGCAATTTTAATATACTTTTCAATTTTCGGGGTTGGAAGTTTTACAACTTCATCCCAGGATTTAAAATTGTCTTTCAGGTTTCTGAAAGCTTTGTAAGAATTCTGATCATTTGTATTCTGTGAAAGAATTGTGGCAATTAAAAGATCAACCGGATCCGGAGTTTTTTTATTTTTTTCAGGAATACCAAATCTTTTTACTAAAAGGATATTTACCTTTTTTATTTTTTTTCTTAGTTCTGAAGCAGGCATTATACAATTTTTAATGTAATTGATATTAAAATTTAATAATAACTTACAATAAGCTGAAATAATCTTATTTTTGTTTTTCGAATCGAAAATTGTCCGGAGGATGAATGTCGACTTTAATGGTAAGCATTTCGGGTATACGCGGAATTGTAGGCGATGGTCTTGATCCGAATGTTATAGTGAACTTTACTTCTGCCTACGCTGATTTTATTGGAAAAGGAAAAGTTGTGGTCGGGCGTGATGCACGAATTACCGGCGATATGGTTAACTCAATTGTTACAGCAACATTAAATGCAAAAGGTATTGACGTTGTTGATATTGGTATCTGCCCTACTCCAACTGTGCAGTACACCGTAAAAAATTTAAATGCACAAGGCGGAATAGCAATCTCAGCTAGTCATAATCCGAATGAATGGAATGCGTTGAAACTTTTGAATTCAACAGGACAATTTATGACTCCAGAAGAAAATAAGGAGTTAATCAAGATTTTGGACAAGTCAGAAATTTCATTTAAAAAATGGAATGAAATCGGATTAACAAATTTCTATTCTGAAGGAATTAAAAAACATAAAGATGATGTTTTAAATTTAGAAAACATCAATAAAGAAGAAATAAGGAACAGAAAATTTAAAGTTCTTGTCGATTGCGTAAATGGCGCCGGTGTCTATGTAATTCCTGAACTGCTCAGAGATTTTGGTTGTGAAGTGATTGAATATAACTGCGAAAAAACAGGAATCTTTCCTCGCCTTCCGGAACCTATTCCGGAAAACCTTGTTGATACACTGAAAGCGGTAAAAAATCATAAAGTTGATCTGGGTGTTGTTGTTGATCCTGATGTTGACCGGCTTGTTCTGATTACGGATAAAGGTGAACCATTCGGTGAAGAAAATACCATTACGCAGGCAGTTAAATTTATCCTCTCAAAACAAAAAGGAAATGTAGTCGTAAATCTTTCTACAACACGAGGCGTTGATGATGTTGCAAGAGAAAACAACTGTGAGGTTTTTCGTTCCCCGGTGGGTGAAGCAAATGTTGTAAAGAAGATGAAGGAAGTTGATGCAGTAATCGGGGGTGAAGGTAGCGGTGGAGTTATTTATCCTGCACTCCATTACGGAAGAGATGCACTGGTTGGAATTGCAATCACTTTACAGCATCTGCTTGAATTCAGCGGAACGATGGATGAGTTGAAAAAATCTTTACCTCAATATTTTATTACAAAAATGAAAATTGAAATAGGGACTAATAATCCTGATACAATAATTGATCAATTAAAAAATATTTATAGATCCTGTAAAACAAATACTGATGATGGATTGAGAATTGATTTCGATGACCACTGGGTACATTTCAGAAAATCGAATACAGAGCCTATAATCAGAATTATTACAGAAGCAAAAGATAAAACTGCATCAGAAAATTTTTCGGATAAATATTTCATGGAAATAAAAAAGCTTGCTCAATAGAGCATACTTCTTTTCTGGATGTAACTAAAGAGAGCTTTATCGAAGGGTGTGGATGTATCAATTAGATTATATTCAATATTAGAATTAAGACATTCTTTTTTAATGGTATCAACAAATTCTTTCATAGCCTGCTGATATGCTTTTTGAATCTGGAATGGCCTGGTTGTCATTTCCTCATCAGTTTCCAAATCTTTAAAAACAGCATCAGTACCGAAAGAGAAACTTCTTTCAACCGGGTCAAGCAGTTGAAATACAATAACTTCATTCTTCTGGTATCTGAAATGTTTGAGCGCTGATAAGATGGAATTTATATCATCGAACAAATCCGAAACAATAATGACCAACCCACGTCTTTTTATTTTCTCAGCAATAGAATTTAGGCATGATGCCGTGTTTGTTTTATTTGATGCCTCCAGAGAACTAAGATTTTTTAGGATTTCCTGGAGATATGGTTTAGAGGCTTTGGGAGGAAAATAGTTTTTAATTTCATCTGAATAGATAGTTAATCCAACTGCATCTTTTTGTTTTACCATTAAATAACTTAAAGCAGCCACAAGAGTCACGCCGTAGTCAAGTTTAGAGATGTTATTACCGGATTGGTATTTCATAGATTTGCTGGAGTCGAGTAAGATATAACTTTTAAGATTGGTTTCTTCCTCGTACTGTTTGATAAAAAACTTTTCAGTTTTACCGTAAACCTTCCAGTCAATATCTTTAAGGCTGTCTCCCTGCATATAAGGTCTGTGTTCAGTAAATTCAACACTGAAACCATGGTAGGGACTTTTGTGAAGCCCCACCATAAAACCTTCAACAACAAGTCTTGCTTTTAGTTCGAGCGAGTTTAATTTAGAAACAATGGAAGGATTAAGATAATTTTTATAATCCTGTGCAGCCTTTCCCATTATATATTTTTTTGTGCCTTATTCTTTAGTATCTGATCAGGACTTAATCCCATATTATTTAATTCTTCTTTAGCTGAGGTTGCAAGTTCATGTTTGGGATATTTTTCAAGAAAAAGATTGTAAGTTGATGTGGCTTCTTCAAAATTTTTCAAATCATTAGCAAGAATAAATCCGGACAGAAATAAGGCCATGGGCGCCCTGCTATCTTCCGGATATTTATTAAATACTTCACGGAAGGTTGCTTCTGCCTTTTTGTATGATTCAATGTCAGATAGATTTTTCACCATCTTATTCTGATATAAGGAAGCAATCTGGAACAATGCTTCCGGTGCCTCTTTACTATCAGGAAATTGGTTCACAACCGACTCATAATTCGTTATAGCCTCGGTCACATTTTTCTTCATCATATTTTCGTGAGCAGTCTTCATATAATCATCAGCTGATTTACTGCTGCACCCATTTAAAACTAAAGCACTAATAAATAAAGTAGATAGAACAAAGTATTTCATATTTTCTCTTTCAGTTAGTTAAAACCGGAGTAAAATTATCAAAATAGATTAGAAGTAGCAATGGATTTATTATAGTGGAATAGCTGAATATGGATAAAAAAGCCGACCCTGGTAATGAGTCGGCTTCAAATAAAAATTAAAAGACAAAGCTTATTTTGTAAGCATCATCTTTTTAACTGCTGAAAAAGTTGAACCATCAATTCCTGTAGCATCAAGACGATATAAATATATACCGCTGCTAAGATTTGATGCATCAAAATTGTATTGATGATTACCGGCAGTTAAACTACCATTTACAACCTGTGCTACCTTTTGACCAAGAATATTGAATACATTCAAAGATACTTTAGAATCAACTCTCAGGTTGAAATTTATGAGAGTAGTAGGGTTAAATGGATTGGGGTAATTCTGTTCAAGAGAATAAGTTACAGGGAATACATCAACAGATACTTCGGCGCTATATTGGGATGAACCCTGAAAATCCATTTGTTTTAGTCTGTACGTATAATGTCCGGGATCAACATTCTGATCAGCATATGAATAGGATTGAGGCTGAGTTGTTGTACCGTGTCCCTGAACGAATGCGACAGTGGCAAATCCGCTTCCGCTATTTCTCTGAATTTCGAACCCATGGTTATTTATTTCTGAAGCGGTATTCCAGTTCAATGTTACAGAATTAAGATTTGCATTTGCAGTAAAAGAAGTCAGTTCAACAGGTAATGTTCCGGGAGGCAGAAAATCGGTATCGTAATATCTTGGAGTAACTTCATACCCATCATTTGGAGGAGTTGAAGTTGTGTACTGGCTTCCGATTCCTATAATATCTCTTGGCCATGCTGGTTCCGGATTACCGTCAATGTCGGTATCACTATCAATATATACTTTAAGTGAATCAGAACCGCCATCGCTTAAGTAGATAGTACCACCCGAACCTGCAGCTGGCCATGTTCCACTTGTTTTAGTAACATTCATAAATCCAACTAACCTGTTTTCATAAACTTCTGCATTGCTTAAATACTGACTTATGGTTACAACCATTGGTGAAGGTACCGGGTTACCTGTACTAATAACCTGTATATCAGTTTCATCCGCAGGTACAATTTCTGTTAACCCGTTGTATTGTGAAATAACTCCGGTAACCATAACATCATCACCTAAGTTTAAAACAGGTGTTGTAGATCCGGCATGGAATACATCAACTCCGCCGGTACCATCGTCAATAAAATAAGAAATGTTTGCTGTCTGAAAATTCGGAGAAATAACTGTTCCCTGAACTGTAAAAGTATCTCCCAAATGATCAGGAATAAAATCATTATTTAAGTCTTCGGTAGCAGTGGCAATTGGAGTTGTCCCACCGGAACCCAGTTCGTAAACAACTAAACGATCACCAACTGTGGTGGAATTGGACTGCACCGCAATACCAATTGAAAATGTTCCTGAAACAAAATCCGAAGTTGTAAACATTCCACCGGCAATTCCATCAAGACCAGCATCAACACATGCATCATGAGTAACTCCAGTTGCTGTGCCCGTAGCAATATCGTACTGGTACATCATTAAACTGCCGGGGCATACACCGCCACCCTGATCAAATACCCACAGGAAAGGTCCGCCCGCACTTACATTATCATATGCTGCACCATACTGTCCGGCTAAACCTGTCGGTATTGTAGCGAGTGTTGCACCACTCCTGCTAACCAGTGTAGGTGAATCTGCCCAGGTTCCACACCAGAATCCATCACTTGCCTCATCATATGCAATATACCTAACTGCTACAGGACTTGCTATTGTACCGATTAATGTTTTGGTTGTAAAGTCCATCTGATAGATAGTATTCGCAGCTGCACCACCATACATATATGTGCCGTCAAAAGCCAGATCTCTCAATCCTGTAACTCCGGGAATTGAGAATTGTTCAACCTGGTTACCGGCCATATCTAATTTGATGATTAAATTTGAAGCCCAGCGGGTTACATAAAAATACGTACCGTCAAATTCAACTCCGGCATTTCCGTTTGCACCGCTCGCAGCCATGAGATCAAAACTTGCCTGAATATCCCATATAGTGTTCACGTTATTGGTGGGCAGAGTAAAATTTTGAGTATAAGGCGTTAATTCGGCTGCATTATCCTGCGCAGTTACCCTTTGAGTAAAGGTAAAGCAAAATATGAAAGCAAAAATAGGTAGTAGAACTTTTCGCGTCATTTGGTACCTCCAAAATTAAAATGAATGATTAAATTAAGTAGAGAAGTGAAAGTTAATTCATGAATGGCCGGATATATATCAGGTAATTGATTTACCATAGGAATTATTTATTGGGGTTGAAAATAGATTCCACTATAATTTTTCAGAGCACGAGATAAAGTACAAAACATGATTTCAATTTTCAATAAAAGAAACCGGATTTTTAAAATATTTTTTAATTGTATTAAATCCAGATTTAAACTAAATCAAAAAATACAAATTCTTAATTTTTAAGATTAAGATTATGTTATTTTTTTATTAACAATTAACCGAAATTTAAAAGAAAAAGCCGATCTATTTCTAGACCGGCTTATTCTATTATGAAGAACTAAATTACTTAGTTAAGATCATTTTCTTAACTGAAGTAAAGTTACTACCATCAGCTCCGGTAGCTTCTATCTTATAAAGATATACACCACTGTTTATTTTGGAGGCATCAAATGTAACACTATGATTTCCTGCTGCGATATTCTCGTTCAGTAAAGTTGCTACTTTCTGTCCAAGTATATCGAATACCTGCAATGTTACTTTTGAATCAACCTTCAAGCTGTAATTTATTTTTGTGCTTGGGTTGAATGGATTTGGATAGTTCTGTGCAAGGTTGAACTCTGCAGGTGTATTTACATTTACTTCTACTACAGGTGAATATACACTTGATCCGTCAAAATCAACCTGTCTTAGTCTGTAGCTGTAGTTACCCTGTGCAACATTATTATCTGTATATGAATATGAATGCTGCTGTGTTGATGTACCGTTACCTTGTACAAATCCTATGGTCTGAAATTCACTTCCATTACTCTTCTGAACTTCAAATCCTTTATTGTTTGTTTCGGTAGAAGTTGCCCAGTTTAATGTTACATTTCCATTATTTGAAGCTGCTGTGAAGGATGTTAATTCTACAGGTACTGGCGGAATGTATGTTATTTCAAGATAAGGTTGATTTGCTTCAGCCCATCCCTGGAATTCAACGTAAAAGCTGGTAGAGAAATCCCAATCTATAATACCAACAGCAAACCATCCCTGTGAGGATGCTACCGCAGCTTGCAGATCGGCTACCGCGTTGCCATCAGTTAAATCACGACTCAGGTAAGCATCAATTGGTAAAGCTCCTGATTCCTGATTAAAACTATATGCAAGACCTTGTGTATAGTTATTATTTATCTGAGTGGATATATCTGCTGCAGTGCCTGTTACCGGATTTACACTACCCATAGGTGTAATACTCCAATATGGCCAGCCATTATCATACAGATATCCCCAAAATGTTACTGATACAATTGTCGAATTAGAAGGGATAGAGCTTATATCGAATGTACCCCAGCCTACTTCAGTATTGATGGCATTCATAAGACTAACCTGAGTTTTTGTAGCACCATCAGTAGTTCCTGTCCAGTAATCTGCACTTTGTGGATAGAAATTAGCTGTAATAATACTTGGATCCTGCATAGTTGTGAAACTCCATGTTGCCCCGAATGTTGTACCGGTTCCATCTGTTTCATTAACTTTCCATGTATGAGAAGACATATAAGTTAATGTAGAAGGAGACCAAGAAGCTATCGGAGTCCCTGAATAAACTGAAGTACCATCAAAGAATACTTCTATTGAAGTAGCGCCGGCTGGATTGTCCCAGGTTAAAGTTGGATCGAGACTTACATCGGTAGCACCAGATGGCGGATTTGGATTTGTAGCCTGTCCAGGACCTAGAATTGGACCATACTCATTATTAATTGCAAACGGAGCTATCTGAACTCCTCCCCAGTCAGCTAACATTGTAGTTGCACCGGTGCCAGGATCCATTGTTCTTAATTGTCCGGTAAATGTAGTATTGTTAAAAGCACTCAGATATATTGTACCTGTTGCCTGGTCAATATCCATTCCCTGACCATAATTAGCATCATATCCTAATGATCCTAATAATGTTGTAGCACCTGTTTCAGGATCAAATGTCCATGCATCATCTGTAATTAAATCATAACCATAACCTACACCTGTTGCTGCATTGATAGCAATATCAATCATTGCACCGGTAGCATTCGGGAAACTTGCAATTAAAGTTGCTGTCAATGTACCCAAATCAAAGGAGTACAAATTATTTGTTGAAGCAAAAACACCACCGCACAAATAATATGTAGAGTTATAACCATCATATGCAATACCGTTAACTGAAGCTCCAGAAGCCATTCCGGTAATAGCACCAATTAAGGTAACCGAACCTGTGCCCGGATCAAATTGATAAAGTTGTGGTGGTGGACCGGCATCTACAAAATAGTAATTACCGTCGCCGCCTCTAACACCGCTTGATGCAAATACAGGGGCTGTCCAGGTACCAATATTGGTAAGTGGAGTTCCTGCCGGAAGTGGCATTGAAAGAGTGTTTGTCTGATCTGAACCATAAGCCATATCCCCGGGTGTATCTGTATTTGTAGGAATGTGAATAAAAGATACGTGTGGTTGATTCAACCTAGGTATTCTACCGTTGTTGGCACCGGTATCTTGAGCCATAGTTAGAGCGGAAAACCCTAACAGAAGCCACGCCATTAAAAAAAGTTTGTGTAATTGCGTCATAAATGAGACCTCCATAATGAAATTGAAGAGATAAAGTTAATTAAGGATTAGAACAATTAATTAAAAGGATAATGCCTTTAATTAAAATCTTAGTCTATTTAACTGAAATATAAAAGAATAACGGACAAGTAACTGAATATTTTAATTTGATAAAATATCTTGAATTGAATAGCTGAATAAAATCGTTTTGGTTCAAATCTATAATTAAATTTAATATCTAATAAGTTAAAGAATTGAAATCAAAATAAATTTTAAAAAATCCCTCAAAGTTCCTCATAAAAAATGTTTCACTTGTTTCATTGTTTTTTTGCATTAAACTCTGAAGTAAAGTAAACACCGTGGAACTTAGATTTTTTATAACCAATGAATTATCCTATACGTATCTGTTGGGACAACATTAAATAAATTAATTCAATTTAGCAAGCAAAAACTGACATAAGATTATTTTTTTTAATTTTTTTTTCAATTTAATAAGTCAACAGTGTAGTGATTATTTAATTTTTAATCACTATTTAGAATTTTAATTTCCGGTTTTTATCCATAGATATTGCCTCTAGCTGCCTTTTATAAGCTAAAATTCTTTTTTGCAGCGAAACATCCGTTGTGCCCAAAATTTGTGCGGCTAAAATACCAGCATTTTTAGCCTGGTTAATTCCAACAGTAGCAACAGGCACACCTCCCGGCATTTGAACAATTGAGAGAAGAGAATCAAGACCATCAAGTGATTTAGATTTTATAGGAACGCCAATTACAGGCAAAGGAGAATTTGCTGCAGTCATTCCAGGTAAATGAGCTGCACCCCCCGCCCCTGCAATAATAACTTTAATTCCTTTTTCGTGAGCCCGGGATGCATACTCAGCCATATATTTTGGAGTACGGTGAGCCGATACAATTTTAATTTCGAAAGGGATTTTGAATTCTTTTAACAATTCTGCGGCTTCCTTCATAACAGGTAAATCCGAATCGCTGCCCATTATTATTCCAACTAAAGGTTTTTCTTTCATCATTCACCTAAATAATTATTTTTCTTTCTATTTTTTTTGCCTTACTTAATATTGTGTTAAGATTATCTCCAACCATTGTTATATGCCCCATTTTTCTTCCTAAACGGGATTTAGCTTTACCGTAAATATGAAGATGAACTTTCTCATCTTCCAATGCTGTATTATAGTTTTCAATAATGCCCTCACCGGTTTTCTTACCAAGAAGATTAATCATAACAGCATACGGTTTTATCATATCCGTTGATCCGAGCGGAAGGTTGAGAACAGCACGAATATGGTTTTCAAATTGTGAAGTAATGCATGCCTCTATTGTGTAATGCCCGGAATTATGCGGACGAGGCGCCATCTCATTTACAAGTATTTTTTTATCTTTTGTTATAAATAATTCTATTCCGAAAATTCCGATTCCATTAACCGCTTCAACCGTTTTTACAGATATTTCATTTACTACATTTAGAAGTTTTTTCTCAATTCGCGCAGGAGCAATAACTGTGTGACATATATGATTTTTCTGAATAGTTTCAACAACAGGGTATGACTTAATTTCATTTCTTGTTCTTACAACCATCACAGCAAGTTCTTTTTGAAAATCAATAAATTGTTCAGCCATAAGATCTGAATGGCGTAAGGATAATTTTTTTATCCCTTCTTCATAACTCTTTTTATTATTTACTAATGCATTCCCATAACCATCATATCCCATTTTTCTTGATTTAAGGACAAACTTTTTCCCAAGTTTTTCAGAAATCATTTCGTATGTGGATGAATCCTTAACTTCAACGAAGTTGGGAACAGGAATTTGATTCTTCTGAAGTGTTTTTTTCTGAATAAATTTATCCTGAATAAGAGAAATAGTTTTAGAACCCGGAAAGACTCGTTTACCCGATTTTTCGATGTACTGCAAATCCCTGTAATCTATAAATTCATTCTCAAGTGTAATTACATCGCAATCTTTTATAAATTTTTGAATAATTTTTTTATTGTTCACCCATCCAACGTATTCAAACTTTGTCAGCTGTCCGGCAGGCGATTGATGTTCTTTTTCAAGTATTGCAATTTCAAAACCTAGTTTATATGCCTGGTAGGCTGACATCCGGGCTAATTGTCCACCTCCGAGTATTCCAATTCTTTTTCGTTTCATTATTTCTTTTTTAATTTTTAATCGTCTGTAATTTAATGATTATTTTTCCAATCAATTTTATTTATCTCATTTCCGTCAGATTGCAGTAGAATTCCTCCCTCTTTATCAGTTCTGTAAATATTTGATTCCTGACTCTTTTAATCTATTTATTACTTCCGGGAGAAGGATGTCTGAACTTATTCTTAATCCCGCAACTAATCAGACTTATTTCAGGTGATGTAGCTGATAAAAATTTTCCGGATGTCCCTGTTTTACTTCCGTGATGTCCGACTTTGAGAACATCCACATCAAGAAACGATTTGAATTTATTCCGATAATACTTTTCACCTTTCATTTCCAGATCTCCCGTAAAAAGAAAAGAAGTTTTTCCGTACTCAATTTTAATAATTCCGCTTCTGTCATTTGAACTGAGGGATTCATTTGATTCATAAACACTGTCATTTAATACAAAAATTTCAGAATTACCTAATCTTATTTTGTTTCCCGAATAATATTCTATCGGTATATTTTTAGATTTTAGAAATCTCTCAAAACGTATATCCTTTTCGAAAAAAGAATCCAGCGGAGGTTTATATATTTTACTAATCTTCCCTTCATTAATTAATGAAATATATCCTCCATAATGATCAGCGTCAATATGTGAGACAAAACCGTAATCAATTTTATTTATATTAAATTGATTTAATAACGGAAGTATTACTCTCTCACCGTTATCATAAGTAGGGGTGGCATCGCCAGCATCAACCAATGCAGTTTCTCCATCCGGAAATTTAAGTAGAAATGAATCTCCCTGTCCGACATCAATCATAAAAACATTTAATTTATTTTTGGCAAGCAGGTCGGAATCATCAAGTGTAGAGAAGAGTATTATGTTGGCAATTAAAATGAAAACAAATATTATTCTGGATTTTAAAGAGATTAAATATCTTATTAAAAAAATTCCCGTTAGAATAAACAAATAAAATATTATCGCATCTGTTGAAGAATAATCTCTAATCATCACATACGAGAGTTTAAACTCCCCGGCAAATTCTACAATTTTAAATAAGACATGAGAAAATAAATTATTTGCGGAAGCATAAATGGATGCAGCCCATATTGAGACAGGAAACAATGCAAATGTTATTATGGCTGTTCCGATAATAACTCCTACTAAAGGAATGACGATCAGATTAGCGAAAATGGCAATAAATGATAACTTGCCGAAATAGTTTAAAGTGAATGGAAGAGTTCCGATTTGTGCGCTGATTGAAACCGCAGAAAATAATAATAAATTCCGTAACAATTTATTTCTGATTCGTGCATTTATTGCTTTACGAAGTATCGGGTAAAAATATGCAATAGATAAAACTGCCGAAAATGACAACTGAAATCCCGGGTTAAATATTTCCGCTGGATTAATAATAAGAATCAGAAGTGCAGCCAGAGCAAGTGAATTATAAATATTTGTCGTCCTGTTAGAAAGAAAAGCAAAGATAATTATAACTGCCATTACAGAAGCCCGGAAAACAGAAGCCGGAACTCCTGTTATAAACATAAACGATATTACACCTGCAATTGTAATTATAGATCTGAGATAAAGATTCAATCTTCCGAATAATGCAAAGAATATTAATGCAATAAATCCTACATGTAATCCAGATACCGCAAGTATATGCACAACCCCGGCGTTGATAAATTCAGTTTTGGTTTCATAGTTTATATCACTTCTGTCTGCAAGAATTAACCCTTTTAATAATGCTGTGGTTTCGCCGGAATGCAAATCTGCAATTATCTCAGCTAACTTTTTTCTTGCTGAATAAAGAAATTCCTGAAAAGTATTTACTTTGTTTTCAATAATTTTCAGATCTTCAATATTGTAGATTGCAAGAGTTCCACTGATGTTTTTGGAATGAAGATAATTGTTGTAATCAAATTCTCCCGGGTTACGTTCTTCCCTCCCCTTCCTATAAGTTCCCTGAACCTTCACCTTATTACCGGGTTTCAGTATGTTTACAATTTGGTCGGCAATTTCATTAGGTACCCTGCAAAGTAAATTTATCTCGTCATTTACTTTACGAATTGATTTAAGGGAATCGGTTTTGAGCAAAAAAGAAAAACCATGTTTATTAGGCAGATCAATTTTTTCAACTTCACCTGCAGCAGTAAAATCTTTTACCACATAGATTGAATCCGGAATAAGGTGGGTATCTTTTTGATGAATATTCTCCGAAGTATATCCCAGGAGAGAAGCTATAAACAGAATCAGGATTGATAGTAGTAATTTAGATTCACTTTTTTTTCTGAATAAAAATGCAACTAATGTAAGAGATCCCAGAACGTATAGCAGCAGAATATTTTGGGAAAGGCTTATTTCAAAAAAAGAGCAGAAAACTATACCGGCTATAAAAAAAAGTGTGAATCTTATAACCGGATAATCTTTCATCCGCAGGCTCCGGTAATTGTATCTTTTATCTGGGAAAGATCTATTACTTTTGCTGAAATTTCCTGAGAGTGTTTCCCTGCAGTTATAAATAAAGATGGATTCAATGTGTGAGTTTTACAGGATAAATCTTCAATATTTCCATGATCAGAACAAATAATAATTGAAATTATATTCTTGTCGGCTTCTTTGAGAATAGTAAATAAAAATTCATCTAATGTATTCAAAGTGGTTTTCAAATCTCCATCATATCTTCCATGCCCAAGATGATCTGTTAAAAAATATTCATAAAGAGTAAAATCATTAGCCATTGCAATTTTTATTAATCTTCTTGCCGCAGTTTTTGCCTGCAGTACCGGCAATGTGTAACCTAATTTTTTATTCCATCGTTCATTAGTTATTTCTGCAGTCAATGCTTTACCTCTCCTTACGTCCGTAAAGCGGTTCAATCTTAATCCGCTTAACATGCTGCTTAAAGAAGTAACACTTAGCCTTGATTTTCCTGATCTCAGGTAATCGAAAAAAACTTTTGGATATGCATTTGCAAAAAAAGGTTTCCTGCCTCTAATCAGGTAATCAGCAAAAATATTTTTTTCTTTAATTACCGGAATAAGGGTTGAATAAGGGTAAGGACCAAAATGCTTACCAACAAATTTTGCCGCATTCATTCCGCAGAAAATTGATGTTTGACCCGTCCCGCTCTGCGGAAATCCTTCAACCCCAAGAGTAGCATCTACAGGAGTTAAATAAAATCCGTTATTGGTTAAATTTGTTTTTTTATCTGAAGGAATTTCACCGAATATTTCACTGAAAGTTTTAAATCCAAACCTGAAGAATGGATTATATTCATAATCCTCTTTCCCTATTCCTACTCCATCAAGAAATAACATTAAAACAGGATTCACAGCAATCCTTCTTATTTTGAATCAATAATTATTGTTACAGGTCCATCATTAATTATTTTAACCTCCATCATAGCTCCGAAAATACCTGTCTTTACTTTGACTTCATTTAAATTTTCTTTCATTCTTCTGATAAATTTTTCGTACAGAGGAATCGCTTCATCCGGTTTCGCAGCATCAGTAAATCCGGGCCTGTTTCCCCTTGCTGCATCACCGTAAAGTGTGAACTGTGAAATCACCAATGCTTCACCATCGATATCTTTTAGTGATAGATTCATCTTTTCATTTTTATCTTCGAATATTCTCAAACTGCTGCATTTATCGGCTAAATAGTTCGCGTCGTTTTCAGAGTCACCGGTTTTTATACCGAGTAAAACAACCATACCATTCCCGATTTTCTGTTCGTAATTTTTTTCGGAAATCTTCACTCCGCCTTCCGATACTCTCTGAACAACAACTTTCAATTTAATTTACCTGTTATTACCCTTTCAATATTAAGGTAATCATTTTTGATCATTATCTCACTAAAATTATTCTCTTCGAGAATTTTTTTCACTTCCCCTGACTGACCCTTTCCAACTTCAAAATAAACTGATCCATTTTTCTTAAGAAGGATCTTAGCTTTAATTGCAATTTGCTTATAATAAAATAACCCGTTTGCATCATCCGTTAAAGCATGCTTTGGTTCATAAACTTTCAACTCGGGAGGTAAATCCTCAAAATCTTCTTTTGAAATATAAGGCGGATTTGAAACTATTAAATCAAATTCATTCTCTTTTAATTCATTCAGTAAAATATCATCTAAAATAAATTGAACCTGATTTTCAGTTTTATTCATTGAAGAATTTTCACTTGCAAGCAGTAATGATTCCTTACTTATGTCCGTTGCAACAATTTTTGCACCAGGGATATGGTGAGCAAGTGAAACAGCTATATTACCGCTACCTGTTCCGATATCAAGAATTTTCAAATCGTTTTTCTTTTTAGAATTATTAATAATTTCTTCAACCAGAATTTCTGTTTCCGGTCTGGGAATGAGAACAGAAGGATCTACTTTAAATGGAAGTCCATAAAATTCAACTGAACCTATAATGTACTGCAAAGGCTCGTATTCTCCCCGTCTTTTTAAAAATGTCCTGTAAATCAGAACCTCATCATCACCAAGCGGACGATCGAACGAAAGATAAAGATCTAATCTTTTACAGTTAAGAATATGTGCCAAAAGAAGTTCAGCGTTAATCCTGGGGATTCGATTCCTTTTTTTTCGAGATAATCGGTCGATAACTTAATTGAGTCGAGAACTGTAAGCATAAACAGAATAAAATTTTCAATTTAAATTGACAATAAAATTTAATTATTTATGAGGAGAATCCGAAAGAGTTAATCGAACAGGAAATTATAGATTAGTACTCCAAAATTGATTTGCAGAGCCCCAAAAGTTATACCGCTAATAAGATCAAATCTATGCGTTAAATCAAGATATTTTTGCTCACCGGATGATTGAAATTTATCGAAGTTATTATCAGCTTTTATTTTAAAGTAAGCAGTCACACTCCCAAGCGCTACAATTCCCGCAACCAGAATTTTAAACGAATTTCGTTGTAAAAAGCTCTCTCCTTTTACTTTTCCTGTAAAATTCATTTTAATAATCTCGTCTTTATTTAAATCAAAAGCAGTAATCGTTCTTTCCTGGTAACCGGGTTTTTTAAGAAGTATTGAATCTGTGCTTTCTGAAATAAACATCGGCGTATGACCTATCAATTCTTTATGATTATATACATACACATCAGACGGATCAGTTTGGAGATAAGTCTCTGATTTAAAATAAAATTTGATTGTGGTATCCCTGCATTCAATTATCTTCAGAGTATCAACAAATGATTTTGCATTCCATCTGTCGGATTCTTCCATTACCGTCAGATGATATACTCCTTTATCCAGATCAATTTCAGCATTTCCTTTTCCTATCAATATCGTATCGAGATAAATTTTAGAGGAAGGTAAATCGGTATAGATATTAACTTTCGCTTTACAGCCCTGGGCAAAAAGACCTCTTGTAATTAAAATGATAATAATCAGAAGAAAGATTATTCTATTTAAATTCATAAGCCTCCAATACTCCTCTGTCATACCCAATAAAAAGCATGTTCCTGAAAATTACGGGAGATAATTTAACTCTGCCGTCAACTGTATATGTTTTTTTGATGTTACCATTCTGAACATCAACGAAATAAAATTTTTCATTTAAATCCGGAACTACAATCAGGTTATTTGTAACAAAAGGAGTAGCATTCAATATTCCTCCGGTTGAAGTCTTCCACAATTGTCTTCCTTTCCTGTTTAAACAAAAAAGGTCCCCGTTCAAATTACCAAAGTATATTTCATTTTTGGTAACAGATGGGGTCATGATTATTCTTGCACCTGATTGATATTTCCAGTTAACCTCGCCTGTCTTTAAATTAATAGCATATAAGTTACCATCATCGTTGCCCTGTGTAAGCTACATTCCCGGAAATTGAAGTGCCGCAAAAAAATGATTTCCCAATTTTTTTCCGGTAAATAATTTTTCCGTCATTATTATCTATTGCTATTATTTCCCCGCAATCATTTCCAAAAATAATTATGTCATTATTCAACGAAGGTGAACTGTGAACAACGGAATTAGTTTCAGTTTTCCAGATCTGTTCTCCTTTCATATCATATTTATAAACATTTCCGTTTTCTGTGTTAAATATTATATAATCGGGAGATCCGATAATTTCAGTTATGCATCTACCATCAACTTCAATATCATGAACTAAATTACCTGCTACAAAATCATAATATTTTAGATGTGTTATATTTTCATTATCATCCGCAGCGGCATATATTAAATAAAATTTATAAATGTAAGGTGATGTGAAAACCGAACCATCATTTTTCAACTGTCCGACTTTCTTTCCGTTTTTAATATTATAACAATATATCCTCCCCGATAAATCATTTATAAAAACCAGGGAATCATAGATTACAACGGATGAATTTGTAAATCCGCCATTGGCATCATTCTGCCATTTTAGAGTAACTGAATCAGGAATATTATCGTTTATAAAAAATTCTCTGCCGGGGTTTTTCCCGAATGATGGATAAGGGTTATCATCCCGGTGCGCCGTTGTTTTTATTAGAGACGTAGCACAACCTGAAATAAACAGATACACAAAAAGAAATATTAAAGTTAAATGTTTCAAAAATCCCATCCGAAGAAAAACTGGTAAAAAAGTCCCGTCTGAAATCTTGTGAGATTATCTTCTATCTTTTTCCCAATGTCATATCTTAGAACAATAACCCCTAACAAATTCATTCTAAAACCAAAACCAACACTGCCCAGTGTCTGATCATAATTTTGATCCCAGGCACCACCGAAATCTGAATACAAAGCGCCGCGAATACCCCAGAATCCCAGATTAACAAACGGGAAGCGGATATTTATCTGGTCGATTAAGGGAAATCTCAGCTCCAACGAAGATAACCAGAGTTTTTCACCGCGAATAGACCATCTCGGCCATCCTCTTAAATCCCAGCTGCCACCCATAAAATATCTTCTGGCTTCTTTCCCCTCGTTATAAAAAAGTGCTCCGCGGAATGCTAATGAAGTTGTATAAGCAATTCTGAAATACTGACGGTAATCAGCAATCGCAGTAAAGAAATTTACATTACTGTATTTAACATCGCTTGTATAACCGAGCAGCACCCTTGCTCTGATTCCATCCAGCGGTCCGGTTGGTCCCCATAATGAATTATCTGCAACATAAGAAATACTGTTGCTCACCAGCAGGGCTTTCCTTTCAATAACACCCTGAATAATTTCCTTATCACTATTAGCGATTGAAACATCGGTTTCGATTCGCTGGAATTTGGATAGTGGAAAATTCAGGAGAAAAAACCCGCCAAAGCTTCTCTCGTAAAAATATTCTTCCGATTCACGAATGTCATATCTTCTCCCGCTGAAGTGAAAGACACCGTAACCAAAATTGGTCCGCTGACTCAGATCAATTCTTTCTAAAAGTATATTGAAACTTTTAAGAAAATCACTCTGCACACTGGCTGTGTTATAAATCAGGAAAAAATAATTATCATTTCCAAACAAATCACTTAATGATAAAACTGCCCCGCCTCTCGTTCCATATACAGGATCCGTTGTAATATCACTTTGAGCATAATCTAAGGTGTACTCTTTTTTATATTTGTATTTTTCTTTTTCAGCATAAATATTCAGCTGAGTTTCCTCCCATTTTCCTTTTGCTGAATCAAAATTCATCAAAATACCAATTGATGAATCAGCCGGTACTGAATCAATTTTATCCTTGTAAAGATTAAATGAAAAATTTTCAAATCCCGAGAAAGTTATTGTTGTTGAATCTATGTAACGTGGATGAAATGCACTGGTAATGAAATGAGTTACCTTCCAGACAGAATCGGAGAAGGAATTATTTTCATATTTCATCCTCCAGATATTCTGAACTTTATCCAAATCTGAAGTAAAGAGTAAAGTTTTTTTATCAGGAGAAACAACCGGGGAAGATTCGTTTGCCGGTAGATTAGTCAGATAATCAATTTTGTGAGTTACAAGGTTATACGAGAATAAATTATAATATCTTGCATTTTTTCCGGCTGTTCTATCAGAAGAAAAGATTACCTGGTTTTTAGATAAACCAAAAATCGGATCTCTTTCATCGTAGTAATCATTTGTTAATCGCGTAAGATCTTTTGTATCCATATCCAGAATAAAAATATCACTGAACCCTTTCTGATCAATTGCCTGGAACACTAAACTTTTTCCATCCTCAGAAAACCTGGGTGAAGTAATATTTATCAGGTTATTATTCTGGTATTTATCTTCGACTTCATCTGCGGGTATTGAGTAAAAGTGAATTGCATCTGTTGCCCCTGATTTTGTTACGAAAGCAACAAGACCATTTTTTGAAATATCAATTGAAGATTGAAACAAGTGAAATGCTTCAAACTCAGAGGTTTTTTCACCACGAATAACAAGTTCGGGATCCAGGTCCGATTTTTTCTTAACATTAATTTTCATTCTGTAAAGAGAAGAATATCCATCGCGGTTTGCAGGAAAGTAAAGATAGGTATCGTCGTTATATTTATAAGCAACAGGAGAAAAATTAAACCCGAAATGAGTAAGTTGAGTTGCAGAATGTTCAAGCGGGGCTTTATCGGACAGAAGCGGATAATATTTTCGTTTCAGGTAAAACAGCCATTTAGAATCAATTTCTTCTACTGATTCCCCTAATGTATGTTCAAGCACTTTGTTGAAATCATTAAACATCCAGATATTATCTATCAAGAGCATTACTTTTTCCGATCCGTATGTATCTTCTACAAAATGAAGAAAATTCTGTCCTTCTTTATACATCAGGAAAGTACCATAGATGGTATACATATTTTCAAGATTTACAAAGTAATTATTAATAACTGCATCCCTCATTACCATTTCTGCCTGTGCATCAATATCAGTCGACAGATATTCTGCAAGTCCTTCCGTAAACCATAATGGCGGAAATCTATCTGTCGGAAGTCTGTGATCCTGCAGAATATGAATAAGTTTTATAGTCATAAAAACATGGACTAACTCATGTCTTATTACGTGTTTAAAATCGTGAATTGATCCTATATATGGAATTACAACCCGTCCTTTAAGAAATTCAAAAAATCCCCCGACTGCATCCGGAATTAATCCCGGCGTTGTGTTTGTCTGCTGAAAATGAAGTGAAGTATTGTAAAATATTAAAGGAATAGGTTTGGTGATAAGGTTGTTAAACTTAACTTTTAACTCATCATAAGCGTCCTCAGCGTAAGAAGCACCAATCTCGGCAATCTCTTCAAACTCGCCATAATAATAAATATTAAAATGTTCAGTCCGGAGAACCTTCCAATCAAAGTCCTGGTATTGAACTTTGTTCCTGCCGAAATAATAAAGCTGTGCTTCTGCTGTGCAGGCGAATAATACGATAATAAAAAAAAGAAGTTTAAGGAATTTCACAGGCAATTAATAATTTTTCTGAAAATCCCTTCATAGAAATTATAATTTTGGACTGAAAGGATTTGCTAAGATAATCTTTCTTTTAAAGTATGGATATTATCTATCTCAGATGGATCATATCCTCTGAAGACAGCGACATAATAAGTTATCCAATCGAATAAATAAATCAAATCCAATAATCGCACCTTGAAGTCGGATTCTTCGCTCTCAATGTTGAGATATTCCAACCCTTTTTTTGAAGTAAGTTCTGTCGTTATTTCGAATCTTTTTTTCACCTGCGGATGGTAAGATTCATCTAAAATATTAATAAGTTTTGCATTAAACTGTTTATCTGCAAAACTTTCCCAGCCAATTATTTCATTATGATTTAGTTCGGGAATTACATTGTGAAACGCGTGCAGTTTTGAGTTTTCATTTAACTGACACTTAAAACGGTAACCGGCAGCATATGTGATATCAGCCGCAGAATATATTACCGGGATAAAACCTATGAGTTGTTCTGCGCAGTTAACTGCTATGTTTCCTTCTTTTGAATAATCCTCGCCTTTTTTCCTCCAAAGATTTTTAATCTTTTCCACTTCAGTATTTTGTCCGGGTACAATTCCAAGTTCGGTTAATACTTTCAGAAGTGAGAAAAAACTCAACCCAAGTGCATACCTCGGCTGAAAACCAGTCTGCATTTTAACTAACGGGATTTTTTTCTTTTAAAGCTATCTCTTCAACTTTTCCGCCCGTTGAGATGCAAATGATCTTACATTTTTTTCTAATTCCTTCTTCAAGAACTGAAACGGTTTCTTCTGTATTTCCTGAATAAGATGAAATAATAAGCAGAGTATTCTTATCAGCAAAATTCGGCAATTGGTAATTCCTGTTCACAAAAAAAGGTAAGCTCAATTCATCTTTCAGAAAATTCTGCATCAGGTCAGCACTGATTGCTGATCCTCCCAATCCTGAAACAATAATATTCCTGAATTTTTTTGTCAAAAGATTTTCAATATTTATAGTGTTGTTCCATGCAAATTCAATTTGTTTATAAGAATCCTTTAAAACCTGAAATTGATTTTGAGAATCGTATTTACTTACAAAATCTGAAATTTTCATTTAGGTCCTATATAATATTTCTTGTACGGGTGATTGAATTTTCAATGAAGAATTTTTCAATTCTTTCTGCAATCTCTTCCTGTGTAACATACGTCAGACAATCCTGTGCAAGGGTTTCCAGGTTTGCCATCGAACAACTTCGAATAATTCTTTTAGCATAAGCTATTGTTGAAGGAGACATACTCAGTGATACTAAACCCAATCCTACAAGAAGTGGTATCGCCAGTGTATCGGCAGCCATTTCTCCACAGAGACTTACACTTTTATTAGATTTTTTTGCTTCCTGTACAATATGGTATATTGTTCTTACAACGGAGGGACTGAATTCCTGGTACAGGTCCGCAACAAGATCATTTCCGCGATCAACAGCCATAATATATTGGATGAGATCATTGGTTCCAATACTTAAAAAGTCAACTTCGTTGGCAAACTCTTTTGCTAAAAGGGCAGCTGCGGGTACTTCCACCATTATTCCTACTTTCAGATCCTTATCAAAATGAATTTTAGCTTCCCGGAGTTCCTGTTTACATTCTTCAATTATTTCTTTCGTCTGCCTGATTTCTTTAATCGTTGATACCATCGGAACCATAACCCGAATATTTTTATTTACACTTGCTTTAAGTATAGCTCTTAGTTGAGTCCGGAAAATTCCCTGGTTCTCAAGCAGCAGCCTGATTCCTCTTAATCCCAGAAACGGATTCGGCTCTTTGTAATCAAGAAGCCTGAACTTGTCGCCCCCGATATCAAAAACTCTTATTGTAAACGTCTCGGGATAAATTCTATTTGAAAGATTAGTATAAATTCTTGTCTGTTCCTCTTCATTGGGAAATTCGCCAAGCTCATCAAGTATCTGTTCAGTACGGTAAAGACCAATTCCTTCAGCGCCACTTGTAATAACCATATCGATCTCACCAGAAACATCAACATTTGCCTGAAGACTGACTTTTATACCATCTGTAGTAATTGCCGGTTTATCTTTTAATTCTTCAAGTTCTTTCTGAAGTTGCTTAAGCTTTTCGAGTTTCAGATTAAAAAAGCTGATTTGTTCCTGGTTGGGATTTATAATAATATATCCGTGAAATCCATCAACAATTATTATATCATCTTCCTTAATGTGCAAAGTAGCATTGTGCGTTCCTACTACAGCAGGAATATTTAACGATCGCGAAACAATTGCTGCATGAGAGGTTAACCCGCCATGATCTGTTACAAAACCCTGAACATTACTCCGGCTGAGTAAAATTGTATCTGCAGGGGTGAGAGAGTCGCTTACAACTACCATATCCGGTTTAATTTTAGACTGCCATCTTTTCTTCTGTAAATTTCTGATTATCCTGTTTTTAATATCCTCAATATCGTGCGCTCTTTCTTTCATATAACTTTCATGAGAAATGGTCATCAGCTCCTGGTACTTTGAAATCTCATTATCAACAATAAACTCCGGCTGCTTTTTCTCAGTTTCAATTCTCCTGATTATGTTTCCAAGGAGTATCGGATCATCAAGAATCATTATTTGCGCTTCAAATATTGCAGCCCTTTCATCTCCCATTTTTTCCCGGGCTATATTCAATATTTTATTTAGTTCTTTCCTTGATTTGTTTAATGCTTCTTCCAGATTAATTTTAGCTTCTTCAATGTTGGTGATTTCTCCCCTGTTTATATCCAGTTTTTCTTTTGAAAAAAGATAGGCTTTACCAATTACAATTCCAGGTGCCGCCGCAATCCCTGCAATTTTATTTTCGGCACTGAGGAATATTTGCCTGAAAGATTTCAAAGTTCGTCAAATCCTCTCTTAAAATAATCAGTTATTTCTTGTGCAGCTTCCTTCTCGTCCTCTCCGTCAAAACTAAGAGTAACTTCTGATCCCATTTCTGCGGCAAGCGTCATTACTCCGATTATACTTTTCCCATTAATGTTCAATCCATTTTTAGAAATATAAAATTCGCATTTATATTTTGAAGCCATTTTAACAATTGTAGCAGCCGGTCGCGTGTGCATCCCGGCTTTGTTAATAATCTGTACTGTATTTTCAATCATTATTTAATTCGTTTTATTAAACTTTCTGCAAGCCAGCTAAATATTTCACGGTCTTCACTTTGTTTCAAGACTTTAACGGATCGCAAAGCAAGATTTGTATACCTTTTAATTTCTTTTTTTGCATCATCAATTACACCAAGATCTGTATATAGTTTTTTATACTCAGCAATTTTTCCAGGTTTTATTCCTTTGGATTTGATCAGAGTTTCAAGCATTTTTCTTTGATTACCACGGGCTTTATTTAATGCGCTGATAAGTAAGAATGTTTTTTTTCCTTCCATTAGATCACCGCCAATTTTTTTCCCGAACTCAGTTTCATCAGCGGTTATATCAAGCAGATCATCCTGAACCTGAAAAGCGATACCGATATTTTTTCCGAATGAAGATAATGCTTTAATTTCTTTTTCTGTTCCGTTACCCAAACGGGCACCAATAGAACAACACATCTCAAGCATTACCGCTGTTTTCTTGCGTATCATTTCGATATAGTCTTTCAAATTTACAACCGGTTCAGACTCATATTCTTTGTCCAGACTTTGTCCTTCACAAACCTCTACCAGTATTTTTGTAAAATCAGTCAGAATTTCTTTGGAATTTCCATTACAATTTTTTAAAAGATTTTCGTAAGCTATAGCCAATAAGCTGTCACCTGCGAGTATAGCGGTGTTGTTATTGTATTTTACATGGAGCGTCATCCTTCCGCGTCTTTTGTCAGCGTTATCCATAATATCATCGTGTACAAGCGTAAAATTATGAAGCAGTTCGACGGCTGCCCCGGCATAGTATGCATCTGAAAATTTTCCACCAACTGCCTTACTTGAAAAAAGAACCAGCAAAGGTCTCAATCTTTTCCCGCCGCTCTCAATTATATAATAAGCCGGAGAATAAAGACCTGAAGGTTTTCTTTTATAAAGAACTTTTTCCAGTATCCGATCAACCTGGTTTCGTTCTCTTTCGTAAAGTGAATTAAATTTTTTGTGGCTTTTATTCAAAATAATTTTTCCCGCAAAATCAATTTATCGTTTTTAAAATCTTTTAAAGAAGAAGAGCCTGTAAGAAACATTATTCTCTTCACGTTATCGAACCAGTTTTTAACCATTTTCACAACACCATCTGTGCTTGCTGAATCAAGAGTCTGTAATACTTTTCTTGCAGATGCTACTATATCTGATCCAAGAGCAATTGCTTTGGCGGCATCAAAGGAGGAATTAATTCCACCGGAACCGATTAAAGTAAAATCATATTTTTTCTTCAGCTTTGAAATTGTTCTTATACAATATGAGGTCGGTAATCCCCAATCCCAGAACTCTTCATAATCCTTATTTTCATTCCGTAAAATTTCAACACCTGCCCAGCTTGTACCGCCGGCTCCAGCAACATCAATTCCGGAAACTCCACAATCAAGAAGTCTCCCGGCAGCTTTTTCTGATATACCGGCTCCTACTTCCTTAACCAAAACGGGAACTTTAATCTGCTTAACCATCTTCTTTATTTTTTTTGTAAGGCCATTAAACTCAGGCTCTCCTCCCCGCTGTATTAATTCCTGCAGTGGATTAACATGAACAACCATTGCGTCAGCTTCAATAAGATCGATAAGTAAATCAATAGAATCAAATGTGTCCATCTTTACAACCTGAGCAGCACCAATATTCCCGAGTATAGGAATGGATGGTGCATTTTTCCTTATAACTTTATATGTATTGTGATACTCTTTATTTTCCAGTGCCTGCCGCTGGCTGCCAACCCCAAGAGCAATATTTAATTTATGAGCTGCAACAGAAAGTCGTGCATTGATGTTTTCTGCTTCAGTTGTTCCCCCGGTCATGCAGGAGATCAGGAAAGGGTAGTCAATTTTTTTATCGAGAAAATTAGTGGCTAATGATATCCTGGAAAGATCTACTTCAGTAATTGCAAAATGTTTAAACTCGTAATTCTCAAACCCGTTTGTTTTTTTTTTAAAAGCTACTTTATCTGTTAGACACAGTTCGATGTGTTCCTTTTTTCTTTTGGAAGTTGACTCTGGATTTTTATTCATTTAACAATCGAGCTAATATTATTTATTGAGTGAGGCAAAATATCAAAAATTTGATAAAAATACTTTGTCATTACTTCATCTTACTCAATTCAATCTTTTTATATCCAATCTCCAGACTATTTCTAATTACTCTTTTAAAAAACTCACGTGTTCAAGCTTTTTGTAATTATTATACTAAGTGAAGATATAAAAAACCCCGCGTATAAGGCGGGGTCTAATATTGAATTACTTCACTCTTATTCAAATCATTTAAGCAATAACATTTTCTTTACATTCGTATTATTGCCTGAAATCATTTTATAGTAGTAAACCCCGCTGGAAAGTTCACCAGCATCAAAATTTATTTCATAAGTGCCTGCAGGTTTTTCTTCATTTACCAGGGTTTTTACTTTATTACCAAGGATATCATATACTTCTATTCGTATTTGTTCAAAACTGCCTGAAAGGACTGTGTACCTTATTTTAGTCGAAGGATTAAATGGATTCGGAAAATTCTGTTGCAGGATAAACTTATCAGGTAAATTACTTAACCTATGTTGACTTATTCCTGTTATCTCCGTAATATTTCTTCGGAATACCCCGGCACCAAAAGTGTTTATAAACGCATAATGAGTTGTAAATTGCATAGTATTAAAAATTGTTCCTGCAAGCCCGTTATCATCGACCGGAGTCCAGTTTATACCATTGTTGGCTGAACTATAAGGAGGAAGTTCCCCGACAGCGTATAAATGAGTTCCTTCCTGTCCAAATCCTGAAATTATCCCTGTGGTCAAATTGTGAGTCCATGTTCCACCAGCATCTGTCGATGTCCACACACCATTAGTTGCAGCAACACAAAGATTTGTACCCATATTAATTATAGCATTTTTGTCCTGCGCTCCAATTGCTCCCGGAATAAGAGTCCAGTTTGAACCATTATCAGTTGATATATAAACTCCAAGAGCACTATGTGTAGCAAATAAAGTAGTCCCAAGCTTAGTAACTCCGGTTATCAGACCATTTGAGGATAAACCGTTAGTTGATTTGGTCCAGTTGTTTCCATTATCAGATGAAATACCGACTGCAGGTGGATAACCAATGGCAGCATAAACATTATTTCCATCAACAAAAAAAGATTGGACATATTCTTCGCTATCCACACCATTAGTAGTTTGGAACCAATCAGCTCCATTATCAGATGAAAGCCAAATACCAGGGGAATCTCCACCTGCTATTAAGAAATTTCCACTTCGGGCCATTGCATAAAAATTAACTACAGAAGGAAGCCCATTGTTAATTGCGAACCAGTTGTCTCCTTCATCAGTACTTTTGAAAATGCCGAAAATACAACCTGCATACAATGAATCTCCATCTGAAATTAAAGCTCCGACTGACTGATTACCCATACCGGAATTAGATTGAACCCATTGGGGGAAACTATTCGTAAAACAAATCAAAATAAAAAACAGAACTAAATTTTTCATGATTTCTGACTCCTTAAATGAATTTATGATCTGAATTTAATAGGACTTAAATCCAGTTGATTTTTATAAATTCTATTCCCAGAAAGTTCTTATTTTCATTATAAGTACTTATTTAATCAAGGTTGGCTTCGATAGTAAAACTATATTCAGAAATTTAAAGATAAAAAGCAAGAAAAATTTCTATTAAGTTCTAAATTTAGGATTGAATAGATGAAAGTTCGATTTTCTCCTGTTCATTAAAATCAAGCATTGAATTAATTAATGTAAAATGAGAAAATAATTTCAGGCTTTTTAAGGTGATATCCCGTGTGAAGATTTTCTTCTCACTCAATAGTCTCTCCCTCGTAGTTCCATTTAACAGCGGAAATTCCGGTGTGTACCATTTATTCCCATCGAAAAAAACAATGTTTGCAATTGATGAATCAGTAACTCTACCGTTCCTAAGAATCAGAATATCATCACACTCCCCTTTTTCTTTTAACATATTTTGGATAGAGGTTCTATCAGTAAATTTTAAAGGGTAATGAATATTATTGTTCTCTATAAGTTTGAGCGATTTTATTACGGGAGTCATATAACTTTTAAATTCTGTTGTGAAAGATTTTTGATTATAAAGAAAGCGGGCTTTAACTATTCCTCTTTTAAATTCATCCGGGATAGAAAGAGTTTCTTCAATTTTAATATTTGATTCGTTTTTAAAAGTTTTTTAAAATGAAAGATCAATCCTCTTTTGATGCCAGAATAAATTTTGCGGAGTTCCGTCAATAACCTTTATTGTTTCAACCAGCGGGTACATAAACTTTGTTTATCATTTCATTGTATTCTGATTCCGGATCACTCAAAGCAGTAATTCCGCCACCGCTTCTGAATTGCAATCCATTTTCAGTTTGTTCAATAAACCGGATGTTAACAGCACAATCTAAATTCACACCATCATAAATTCCGAATATTCCTGTAAAATATCCTCTGTCTTTCTTTTCAGCCTTTTCTATAATTTCAACCGTCTTCTGCTTTGGTGCGCCGCATATCGAACCGGCTGGAAGCATTTTTAACAAAAGGTCATTAAGGTTATGGTTCCAGTCTTTGGAAAGATTTCCTCTTATCTCCGAACTAACCTGTAATAAATCTTTCTGGTTTGTGTGAATCTTATCGATGTAACGGAATTTTGTGACTTTAACGTCAGTCGAAATAATTGAAAGATCATTTCTGATTAAATCTACAATTGTATTGTGTTCAAATATTTCTTTCGCATTACCTAATAATTTTTCTTCTGCATTTGGAATAGATGCATCAATAGTTCCTTTCATTGGATAAGAGAATATTTGATCATCAATAATCTTAATAAAACATTCAGGAGAAAAAATCAGGAATTCATTTTTAAATAATAATTTATATGGTGCTTTCGCAGCACAAAATAAATCTTCCAGTGAATTATCGATTTCAAGTTTTGTGGGGAATGTGAGATTTACTAAATAAGTATCTCCACGACGAATGTGTTCTGTTACTTCCTTAAAAGCATCAAAATATATTTCTTTTTGAACAGGATACTTTTTAAATATTGAAATTATCTTTTTGGCTTTATCTAAATTAAAATTGGTCTTTCCTTTTATATCAAAATAAATTCTGTTTTTTTCTGTCTCTTCCAGTTTGCATACAAATGGTTTCTTTAATTCAAAATCAATTAAAAAAAAGAAAGGAGAATTTGATGAACCGAATCTTTTTAATTTATCTTCGAAATTTTTGAGTTCCATTGTGTGTATTTGAGTGATCTTTGTGCCTTTGCGACTCAGCAGTTTATTTATTTTTCTCCGCAAGGACACAATGGCATAAATTTATATTTCCAAAAAATTTTCCATTAATTCTTTTCCGAATTCAGTAATAATAGATTCGGGATGAAACTGAACTCCAAATAACTTTAACTCCCTGTGCTGAAAAGACATAATATTTTCTTCCATTGATAGTGATGTTATTTCCAATTCATCAGGAAGATGGTTTTTATCTATTACCCAGGAATGGTATAACCCAACATTAAATTTTTCCGGGATTCTGTTGAAGATAACAGAATTACTCAGTACACGTATTTCTTTTGGCTGGCCGTGTATTACACCGGGAAGACGAACTAATTTTGCTCCAAAAAACTGAGCAATTGCTTCGTGACCGAGACAAATTCCAAGCATTGGTTTTTTAGTATAAAAAGCGTTAATGATTTCTTTCAACACAGGAAAATCATCCGGTAATCCCGGACCCGGAGAAATTATTAACTTTTGATACTTCCCAAGTTCACGTAGGTCAATTGCATCAGATGAAATAACTGCAGGTTTAAATCCACGAATTTTCCTTATTAAATCAACGATGTTATAAGTAAACGAATCATTGTTATCTATCAGTGCAATCTTCATACTAGATTTAATTATTCCTGCTGAAGCTCCTGAATTTTTCTATCAATAAACCTGGCGCCTTCCGGCATCAAATCTTTTGCCTTTTGATAATTTTTTAGCGCGTTATCTTTATCTCCTTTCGCCTGGTAAGCTTCACCTAATCCGTAAAATGCAACACCCGATTGCGGGTACATTTCAATATTCAGATTTGCAATCCCGATCGCATCGTCATATCTTTTTTCATCATTCAACATTTCTATCAGCTTTACAAGCGTATGATCTGAAAAATCATAGGTAAAACTTCCATAATACTGATCGTGTAGTTGATGATAAGTTGTTATTGCTTCCGGAAGACCTTTATCTTTTATAGTTGATAGAAGCACATCCTCCAGCATTTCAGGTTTTTTATTCCCGCGATGACATGTTACACATTTAACCTGCATAATATCTTTAGAATATTCCGATAATTGAGAAAGGTAATCTTTATTAATTCCTGCAACCATCTTCAACATAATTCGTGCTTCATTTTTTTCAGGTTTATCATCAGAAGCAAAATCAGTCTTATGTGTATCTTCATTTTCAACGTGGCAAAATTCGCAATGAACTCCAAGTCCGCCGCTGAAAGATCTCATAACGTCAAGAAGATTATCCTTTGAAATTAATTTTGGTAATACCTGCAGGTTTGTAAATTTATCAGGAACCTGTGCTGAGGTTAAAACCGAGGATAAAAAAATGAGTGAAGCCAGAAAAATTAATTTCTTAAACATAAAACTTGTCTCCGGAAATTTTAATTTTAAAAATAGTTTTTGGGTTGACCATTAACTTATTCGAAAAATGAATACACTTCCACCCATTTTTAAAATTTCTTTAACAAATTTCAAAATCGCTTTCGTTGGAATCCTTTTGTATTAAATCTAAAAAAAGACTAAGTTTTTGCCGTTCAAGATTTCTTTTCTAAAAGGAACAGCATATGCAAAAACCCCGGCTAAGCTTCTGGCAAATCTGGAATATGAGTTTCGGATTTCTTGGTATTCAATTCGGCTTCGCACTTCAGAATGCAAACGTAAGCAGAATCTTTGAAACTCTTGGTGCAGATATTGATTCAATTCCGATACTCTGGATTGCAGCTCCTGTAACAGGATTGATAATTCAGCCAATCATCGGACATTTCAGCGATAAAACGTGGACAAGACTTGGCAGAAGAAGACCTTATTTTTTTGGAGGAGCAATTCTGGCATCTATCGCAATTATATTTATGCCAAACTCTCCTTCCCTATGGATTGCGGCAGGTATGCTCTGGATTATGGATGCCTCTATAAATATTTCTATGGAACCTTTCCGTGCGTTTGTTGCAGATAACCTTCCTTCGGAACAGCGTACAATCGGTTATTCAATGCAAAGTTTTTTTATAGGTATCGGGGCTGTTGTCGCTTCTGCTCTTCCTTATATGCTGACAAACTGGTTTAGCATAGCAAATACTGCTCCCTCTGGACAAATACCGGATTCGGTGAAGTTTTCTTTTTATATCGGAGGTGCAATATTTTTTCTGGCTGTTCTCTGGACGGTTGCAACCACAAAGGAATATTCCCCTGAAGAATTAAAAAAGTTTTCTGAAAGTGAAGCATCATCCATCAATCATCCTGATTTTAAAACTCCTATAGATGTTTCATCATCAAAATTTTTTACAAATGGATTTATATGGTTATCAGCCGGTTTAGTCTGTTCCGCAATACTTTTTTTCATCTTAAGAGAAAATGATTTTGGACTTTACGTTTTGTTTTTCGGTTTAATCGCTTTCGGCATTGTTCAGTTTATTGCGGGACTGATGACAAAATCCGGAAATACTAAAAATGGTTTTGTAGTCGTTACAAATGATCTGTATAAAATGCCTAAAACCATGAAACAACTTGCTGTGGTTCAATTCTTTTCATGGTTTGCCTTATTTGCAATGTGGATATACACAACTCCTGCAGTCACTCATCATATTTATGGCGCTACTGATCCGACTTCAGAATTATTTAATAAAGGTGCCGACTGGGTTGGTGTTCTAATGTCTGTGTATAATGGTTTTGCGGCAATTATGGCTTTTGTATTAGTGTGGCTTGCTAAAAGAACAAGCAGAAAAAGTGTTCATATGATAAGCCTTGTAATCGGTGGTATTGCATTTGCTTCTTTTTATGTGATTCAAAACCCTGATCTTCTTTTAATATCCGAATTAGGAATCGGACTTGCATGGGCTTCAATTCTGGCAATGCCTTATGCAATTCTTGCAGGATCAATACCGCCCGAGAAGATGGGAGTGTATATGGGAATATTTAATTTCTTCATTGTAATTCCCCAGATTACTGCAGCAGCAATTCTCGGCTGGTTTGTAAGAGTTCCTTTCGGCGGTGAAGCAATTTACGCCTTACTTTTAGGCGGCGCTTCAATGATATTTGCAGGAGTTATGGTAATGTTTGTTCAGGATGTCGATGAAGTAAAAGCCTAAACGAATTTATAAACCGTCCAACCTGTCAACATAATTGTTAATTGATAATTATAAATTGTTAATTTTTTTGATCTATCCTTTAACACTTCCGAGCGTTAATCCTGAAACCAGCCACTTACTAAGAATTATAAATAGTAGTACTACGGGAATACTTACAATTAAAGCGGCAGCAGCATAAAGTCCCCATTCGGTGGTTAGATTAGACTGAAATGATTTTAATCCGAGAGGCAATGTGTAAAGAGAACTATCCTGCAGAACCTGAGCAGCAACAATATATTCTGACCAAGCTGTCATAAAAGAAAATAATGCTGTAATTACAAGTGCCGGGGCAGCAAGAGGAAAAATTATTTTATAAAAAGCCTGCCATTTATTGCATCCGTCTATTCTTGCACTTTCCTCAAGACTAAAAGGGATAGTATCATAGTAACCCTTCATTTGCCAGACACAAAACGGAAGTGCTGTTGCGGAGTAAACTATAATTATTCCAAGGTAGCTGTTTATCAAACCTAATTTAATCAGCATTATATACATAGGTAGTAAAAGCATAGTTGCAGGAAACATTTGTGTTGTTAATAATCCAAGCATGCTTGCCTGTTTTCCCACAAACCTGAATCTTGAAAGTGCATAGCCTGCTGTTGAAGCAAGTGCTACCCCGGTAAGTGTAACAACAAATGAAACTATTGTTGAATTCCAGACCCAGAGCAGAAATGGTCTGTTTGTAAAGAGTTCTACATATTGTTTGAATGTTGCATTCTCAGGAATTATTGAGAGTGATGTAGAAAGCAGTCTGTCATTCGGTCTTATTGAAATTGTAAACACATTTATTACGGGGTAAAGAGCAACGAGTGTAAAAATGATAAGGAATAAATAAGTTAAAATATCTGCAAGTAATTTTTTTCTATTCATAATACTCTTTGCCTTAAAAGATTTTTTCTTCAAGCCTCTGCGTCTTAGCAGTTAAACAAAAAAAATATTGTTTTCCTGTCGCATAGCCACAAAACTACCATTTTAATAAACAGATTCTGTAGCTTTTGTTCTTCGTAGAAACGATAAGCCAAAAGCTAACAAAATTAAAAATATAACAACACTAAAAGCTGCCGCGTATCCATATCGATATAGATTAAAAGCGGCCTTATAAACGAACGAAACAAGAATATGTGTTTTATCCGATGGTTCTCCGGCATTACTGACAAGCCAGACCACATTGATATTATTAAATGTCCAGATTATGCCAAGCGTAATTGCCGGAATCATAACCGGTTTAATTAATGGTATCGTGATGGATTTTAATTTATGATACCACAATGCGCCATCAATATCAGCAGCTTCATAAAGTTCTTTGGGAATACTTTGCAGCGCACCAAGTGCAATTATCATCATAAACGGAAAACCTAACCAAATGTTAGTAATGATTACTGCCATAAATGCTTCAACCGGAGACTTCAACCATTCGACCGGCGACATTGAAAGATATTTGACAATAATTAAATTTATAGCACCGTATTCATAATTAAACATTCCCCGCCAGGTTAACGCAACAATATATTGTGGAATTGCCCATGGCAGAATCAGCAAAGTTCTGAAAACTCCGGAACCGGGAAGACTCCTGTTTATAAGAAGTGCAAGTGTAACACCTAAAACAACATGAAAAACTATGTTTGTTCCTGTCCATATAATTGTTTTCAAAAAGAATTCATAAAACTGGGGTTCGGCAAAAACCTTTACGTATTGATAAAACCCGACAATGCTCCAGTCATTGATATGAGCAAGACTCATATTTGAGAAGGATAAAATTATATTGTAAACAAACGGATACATAATCACAGCGAGCATAATTATCATTGCCGGAAGCAGAAGATAATATGCAAAGCTGTCTTTTTAAAGTTCTTGAAAAATGCCGAAATGCTTTTTCTTGTAAAGAATAACAGCGCTGCTATCGCGAGGAAGAAAAACACAAAAATAATTGTTCTTCCAACAGGATCAACATAATCTTCTCTCAGCTCCTTTATTTTTTTAATTGCATCTTCCTGCATCTGTTTTGCTGCTTTTTGGGGAGTGATTGCACCACCCAGAACAGCCTGGTAAGCAGGACGCATAGCATCCCAGATTGCACGCATTTCCGTAACAATAGGTAACGCAATTCCGTGATCTATCTGTTCTTTGGAATTAATGAATATCTCATCATTTGCAAGTTTTGGATTTGAATAGAGTTCTTTTCTGCTGGGAAATGTTTTTACTTCAAGAGCAGTTTCAAGCTGTTTTTCAGGACTCATTAAAAACTTTAGCAGGTCCTTTATTTCACTTAATTTTTTATCATTTACATTTTTATTGATTGAATAACCCTTTGGTGCAACCATCGGAGTTGCATACTTTCCTGTTTCTGTAATGATTGGAAGAACGGATATTCCATAATTTATTCCTGCATTACCATAACTTGACCACGACCAGTCCCCGTTTATAATCATTCCCGCTTTTCCTTCTTTGAACAAAACATCGGCAATATCATAATCTGCTTCGCCGGGAATAATTTTATATTTGTCGCGCAGATCAGCGATAAAGTTAAGAGCATTAATCATTGCGGGAGTATTTAGAGTCGGAGTGTTTGTACTATCAAGTACCCAGCCTCCAAAACCTGTTAAAAAAGGAATGAAGAAATATGGTTCGGTATAATTCCATACCAACCCGTACTGATCAATTCTTCCATCACCATTTAAATCCTTTGTAAGTTTTTGCCCAATTGCAATTAATTCTTTATCTGTTCTTGGCGGAACGGGAACAAGATCTTTATTATATACCAGTGTTAAATGATTACCAAGTTTATCGGCAAGCTGCCAGAGATGTCCCTTGTAATATATAAGTGCTTTGTCGTTAAAGTGAGAAAGATATTCTGACGAAAAAATATTTTCGAGAGGTTTTATAATATCCATATCAGCAAAAGGTCCAACCTGATCTGATGGACCATAGATCAGATCAGGTCCCTGACCGCCAATTGCAGCAACAATATAACCGGAACGCATCTCCTCTGTTTCTTTGTATATCTGAACTATTTTTATCCCGGGATGAAGCTTCATATATTCATCAATCTGTCTCTGCAGAACATTTTTTTCCTCAGGACGCATATTGTGCCATATTACAATCTGGTTTTCAGGCTCTTTGTGCGCGCATCCGTAGAATGTTGAGACTACCAGGAAAAGTAATAAGAGAAGATATTTCAGTTTGTTCATCAATTACCTAAAAATAGCTGCGTTAAAATAGGTAAAGAGGAAGAATGTTTAAAGAAGTAAATGAGGAAGCTGAATTTGAGTTTAACCTCTTTCAGTAAATAACACCAATCCTATTCCGCTTCTATATAATTTTATTTTGAATAATGTTACATTTGATAATCAATATTTGCATTTAAGTGAGTGTAAGAATAATTTTAATCTTATTTTTTAGGAATTATGGCTAAGGAAACTGACGAAAAGAATATAACTGTTAACAGGAAAGCACGACACGAGTATGCTATTCTGCAAACATATGAAGCCGGAATTGTTTTACAAGGTACCGAAGTAAAAGCACTCAGACAGGGAAAAGCAAACCTGGTTGATAGTTATGCGAACCTGGTAAACGGTGAAGTTTTCTTATTTGGAACTCACATTAGTGTTTATGAGCAGGGAAACATTAATAACCACGAGCCGACCAGAACGCGAAAGCTTCTTCTCAATAAAAGTGAAATAAAAAAACTAATTGGCAAAGTTAAAGAAAAAGGATTAACATTAATCCCGTTAAGGTTATATTTCAGAAACGGAAAAGTTAAAGTTGAACTTGCATTAGCAAAGGGTAAAAAAGTTTACGATAAGAGAGAATCAATTGCAAAAAGAGATCAGCAGAGAGACCAGGAAAGAAATTTTAAAAACTAAAACATTTTTCAGGAATACATTGTAGATGACAAAATTGAAATTTGCCCCGATAAATGAACAGATGGATGTCATTCGTCGTGGTGCATTTGAAATTATACCGGAAGAGGAATTATTAAAAAAAATAGAAAAATCATTAACGAAGAATATTCCACTGAACATTAAACTTGGCTGCGACCCAAGCAGACCAGATCTTCACATCGGACATTCTGTTGTTTTGAGGAAACTTGCCCAGTTCCAGGAACTCGGTCACCTGGCAATTTTAATTATTGGTGATTTCACCGGAATGATAGGCGATCCGTCCGGTAGAAATGTTACCCGCCCTTCCCTTTCACTGGAAGAAACAAAACTGAACGGTGAAACATATTTTGAACAAGCTTCAAAAATTCTGCACAAGGAAAAGACAAAAATAGTTTATAATTCTGAATGGCTTGGTAAAATGAGCTTCGAAGATGTAATTCGTTTAGCTTCAAAATATACTGTTGCCAGGATGCTTGAGCGGGACGACTTTACAAAAAGATATAAAAATGGCGAGCCGATTAGTCTGCACGAACTTCTTTACCCGCTTGCCCAGGCAATGGATTCAGTTGCGATAAAAAGTGATGTTGAGCTGGGTGGAACGGATCAGAAATTTAATTTACTTGTCGGAAGAGATATTCAACGAGAATTTGGTGTTGAACCCCAGGTGATATTAACTATGCCGCTACTGGTTGGAACAGATGGTGTGGAAAAAATGAGCAAATCATATAATAACTACGTTGGTATTTCAGATTCACCGAAAGAAATGTTCGGTAAAACTCTGTCTATTCCTGATGAACTCATCTACACATATTTTGAACTTGCAACAGATGTTTCAAACGATGAACTTTTGAGGGTGAAAAATCAGCTTGATGAAAAGCAGGTTAATCCAAGGGATTTAAAGAGAAACCTTGCAAAAACTTTAATCAGGATGTATCATAACCGGGAAGCTTCTGAAGAAGCCGAAAAGGAATTCGATAAAATTTTTATTCAGAAAGAAATTCCAGATGACATTCCCGAAATAAAATTAGATAACGGATCTGAGATCGGGATACTGGATTTGATTTTGAAAGTAAATTTTGCTCCATCAAAAGGCGAAGCGAGAAGACTCATCGCCCAGGGCGGTGTTTCAATTGACGGTGAAAAAATAGAAGATATTAACGCGCAGATTCTGTTAGATAAAAATAAAGTACTTAAAGTAGGAAAAAGGAAATTTATTAAAATAACATCATAACTTAGAAAGGAGATGATATATTGTATGTACCATCTAAAATTTTCTTTACCAAAGGAGTAGGCAGACATAAAGAATACTTAGCTTCATTTGAGCTAGCTCTTAGAAGTGCCGGGGTAGAGATTTGTAACCTGGTAACTGTAAGCAGCATTTACCCGGGCGGCTGTAAAAAAATAAGCAAAGAGGAAGGGCTGAAAGAATTAGCACCCGGACAAATTACCTTCGCTGTAATGGCCAGAAATTCAACCAATGAACCAAACAGATTAATTGCGGCTTCAATAGGTGCTGCGCTCCCTGCTGATCCGAGCCAGTATGGTTATCTTTCCGAACATCACCCGTTCGGACAGACTGAAAAAGTTGCCGGAGAATATGCGGAAGACTTAGCAGCAACAATGCTTGCTACAACTCTTGGAGTTGACTTTAATCCTGATACTGACTGGAGTGAAAGAGAAAACATATATAAAATGTCAGGAAAAATCGTTAGATCATTTAATATCACTCAATCGGCTGAAGGTGATAAAAACGGTCTGTGGACAACAGTCCTGGCACTTGGAATTCTACTTCCTTAACATTTTTGTGAGAACTATTTGTTTAATGAATTTATTTTCTGGATTGCCTTTGCAGTAATAGCAGTTGTAATTATCATCATTGATTTATATGTAACCGATCACAGGCAAGGCAAAATGGGGTTAAAGAAAAGTCTGATGTGGAGCGGTGTCTGGATAAGCACCGCTCTTCTCTTTTTTGTAGCAATTCATTTTTTTCTTGAAAAGGGTCCGCAAAGAAGTTTGGAATTTATTACGGGGTACCTGATAGAATATTCCCTCTCGGTAGATAATCTTTTTGTGTTCCTTTTAATTTTTAAAACTATGGGGGTTTCTCCCGAGAATCAACCGCATATCCTTAAATGGGGAATACTGAGTGCAGTTGTCCTGAGAATAATTTTTATCCTTATTGGTGTCGGGTTAATTAATCTTTTCCAGCCAATTATTTATGTGTTCGGACTTATTCTTCTGTACGGTGCTTATAAAATGGCTTTTGGAGTTGAAAAAGAAATTGATTGGGAGCATCATCCTGTCATCAGGATCATCAGGAAATATTTTAACATATTACCAGACTACAAGGGAAAGAAATTTTTCACTAAGAAAAACGGGACAATATATGCAACTCCGATTTTCCTGACACTACTATTAATTGAATCTTCCGACATTGTATTTGCAGTTGATTCAATACCAGCCATAATAGCAATTACAAGAGACACATTTATAATTATCACTTCGAACATTTTTGCTATACTTGGTTTACGGGCACTTTATTTCGCACTGGCCGGAATTGTTGATTTGTTTGTTTATTTGAAATATGGCGTAGCAATTATTTTGTTTTATGTCGGCATAAAAATGATGATTTCGGATTTCTATCATATACCAACCGGAGTTTCACTGGGAATAATAATCACGCTTCTTGCCGGGTCTATAATTTTATCTTTGATTTATAAAAAACCCACTGAGAAAAAATTATAGTTTGCTGTTATTTCTAAACAGGCCATACAAATGAATAGTCGCCCCGAATAATAATCCAACAATCATTGGTTCAACTTCAAATAAAATTCCTGTAATTAATTGAAGTTCACGTAAGAAATACCAAATTGTGCTGAATAAAACCGCAGAAATCATTTCAACAATAATAACTTCATTTCTTATTCTGAACTTTGGATAGTATGAGCTTACAACTGCAAGAATTATTGCCGGTATGCATAGTGATCCAAGCGTGTACCAAATTTCTATTACTGAGGGAATTTCATAAGCAAGAAGAATTGCAAGCAACCCGCTGATTATCAATCCAATTACAGTGTATGATTTTAATTTATTTTCATCAGAGTTTTTTTTAATTCTGAAAATAAAATCTCTTCCGACAGTAGTTCCGCTGAGAAATAAAAAACTGTTTGATGTTGACATAATTGTTGCAAATAATCCTGCGTAAAAAATTCCTTTTACGCCGGATGGGAGAATTTTTTCTGCCAGAAGAGGGTAAGACAAAACAGGCTGATTAATTCCAGGTAAAGCTGCTCTTGCAAACAAACCAGTAGAAGTCGTTAAGAAATCAAATAATGCCCAAAAGAAAATTGAAATAATAATTCCTTTAACAGCAACATCACCAGATTTTGCAGCATAACATCTTTGATGGAAACCCGGGTCTGCGAAAGTCCATAATGCAATCAGAAACCAGACAATGATAAATAAAGGAGAAGCTCCTCCCGTAATCTGAAGATGGGTTTCCGGTAAATTTGAGGAAAGATAATCATAACCTCCGAAATTTATTCCGCAGAATATCAGAATAAGAATAAAACCGCCAAACATTACAAAAAACTGAAAGGAATCTGTAAATACATTAGAACGAAAGCCTCCCTGAAGTAAATAAATCATTGAAAGAATGACCGAGATGAAAAGACTTAAAATAATCCCTGTATGAAAAATAAGTGAGATCAGGTTAGCTGTCATTAAAACATAAGGGGCAGGCGACACAAGTACAAAAACAAGAATTGCAGAAATCATCCCGGCAGTTTTTCCGTATGTTTCTGTTATTTTATCGGGAATAGTAAACAGGGAAGCCGCCCTGATCTTCTTTGCAAAGAAGATGGCAAACAGGAAAGCAAAAACATAATAAGGAAATCCCTGTGTGAACCAGCTTGCAATTCCATAACGGTATGTAAACTCCCCCACTCCTAAAATTCCACCGTACCAGGTGGAAACATTAGTGAGAATAAATAGAAACAATCCTACTTTTCTGCCTGAAAGGAGATAATCATCTGCCTGCCCTTTTGTATTTCTTCCGGAAATAAATCCGATCAGAAGTACAATTCCGAAGAATAGAATGATTATTAAAATATCGAGATTGTTAAACGAGATCATGTAATTTCAGCAAATTGAAATCCCTGATAACAAAAATAATCCCCCCTTCAATTTTTAATTGAACATAATTTTTTTCAGCAACATTGCTTGTACTTTCCCTGCTTCCAAAAGGAAGCAATGTTTTCGTTAGAGGATATTTTAATCCTTGCGATGTTATTTTAGTTTTATCATCTAAACCATAAACAGAAATTGTTTCACCCTTGATAGTGTCAAGTTCAACCTTCCCTGAATAAGGAGTAAGTATAGATTTTTCTGAAATGATCCTGATTTTTATTTTGTGAAAAAACTTTTTCACTATTCCAAGATTACAAAAACTATGGTCAAGCCTATCACCGATTGCTCCAAGTAAAATCACCTCATCGCATTTCTTTTTAATAGCAAACTTCAGACATTTCTCAACATCTGTATCATTCTGTCTTTTTATCCGGATTATTTTTGATTTGTCATTAAAATATTTGAGTGTTTCATCTTTTACAGAGTCAAAATCCCCAATAATATAGTCCGGGATTAATCCAAGTTTCATTGCTGCGTTTGCTCCGCCATCGGCACAAATTAATCTGTTGTAATCAATAGATTGTAAATACTTTAAAATACTCTTTGACGGTGGCTTTCCGTTTGCTAGTACGATACATTTTTTCATGTTTATGTTTTTTAATTTAAATATGCTGTAAAGTTATGCCGGATTTTTAAAATCTTGCATATCTGTTTTTTAATTATAAACCAACCTGAACGCCGGCAATAAAATTTCTTTCTGCGGCCGGGAAAAACTCAGGCCCAATTGCATTTGCTGAGTAAAGTTTATCAAAAATATTATTTACCTGCACAAATATTTTAGAACTGTTCAATGCATCAATCGGTTTGAACTGATAACTTGCCGTAAAATCTGCTGTGAAATACGCTTCATTTTTGTTATCTGTGTATGAAATAAATCCCGGAAATTGATTGAGATATTCTGAAATATTATTATCGTAATTATCCGAGAAGAAAGCACCAACATACTTTCCAGTAAACTGCAAAAATATTCCGTTGTAATTATAACTTATTCCCAGGTTTGAAAGAAAATCCGGAAAACCGCTTATTCTGTTCCCACTCAAATCCAGGTAGTCTGAGGAACTAAGATATTGTTTTCCATCTTCAATCTTATTTTTACTGATAGTCGCATTTCCGGTTATCTGAAATCCCTGAAATACATTTAGTAATGCGGTAAATTCAATTCCGGAATGAACAGTTCTGTTAACATTTCCCGTTACAGGTTGACCGAATCTATCAACCTGCCCGTTTTTTACAATTTCATTATCAAACAGCATATAAAACAAATTTAAAGTTAGATTAATATTTTTAAATTGTAATGAAGAGCCAAGTTCAAAGTCGTTCATGGTTTCGGGTTTTACAAGCGGTTCATTATAATTATATGTTCCATCGGAATTTTGTTTAAACTGGGGAACAGCACCACCACTTGATTCCCCCGCATCATAATATGTTGTTAATCTTGGTTCTCTCGATACTCTGGCGTAAGACAAATAAATATTAAAGTTATCCGAAAATTTAGTATTGATTCCTAATCTTGGATTGAAGAATGTATTGCTTACCGAGAAATCATGTCCCAGATATTTTTCATTGTATAACCGGTACCTATGATATGCAAACTGGATTTCACCAAGCGCATTAAACATATTATTCAGATTATATTCTTCGTGAACAAATCCGTTTATAATATCTTTTCCACCGTTGTAAAAGTAATAATGATAACTTTTGGTTAATCCCACTGGCAGATTCTCACCAAAGTTTACCGCTCCCCAGTGATCGGATTTATGTTTTCTGAATTCACCACCTACTATTAATTCACCATTAGCATGCTTATAACTAAATCTTGGAATCCATCCAAATTGCTCATTATTAACCTGTGCACGAATCAAGACATTTCCCGGATTTTGAGTAGGATGAAATCCATATTCACTGGTCAGTCTTAAATAAGTTGTATCAGCCCACGAACCATCAAAATCGAAAAAGCCATCGCCTGTTACTAAAAACAATGCCGAATTTACAGTCAGGTTATCATTAATCCTGTACTCATTCATTAATTCATAATGAGGCTGGGAGAAATTCTCAATTTCAGTTGGTCTTCTTGTTACAGTATAAGTGTAAGTATTCGTTGCAGGATCTTCTCCCCAATCTGAGTAATTAGCTTTCCTTAAATTTTTATTCTTTATTGCAAATTTGGGTAAACCTGTGTACGCTAATCCATCTGCAATCGGGCCGCCGTAAAAATTAACCTGTGTAGTAAGTTTATCATCATATCGTATTGCAGAAAGATGATATGAATTGAACTTTACCCATGAACCCTGCCTGTAACCGCTGCTTAAAATCGTTGAGAGCTTGGCATAAACAGAATATTTTTTGTCGATTAGTCCGCTTGAGAATGAAGCACTGTATTTTCTTGTATTGTAACTGCCGAGTGATGCGGAAAAATTTATTTGTGGATCGTTTGTGAACGTGGAGGTAATAATATTTATGCTTCCGCCTATTGCCGGGTAACCTGATGCACCGCTTCCCGCACCACGCTGCACCTGAATTAAATCCGTACTTGCCAGTAGATCCGGAAAATCTAGCCAGTAGACATTATGATCTTCCGGGTCATTTTGCGGAATTCCATTTATTGATACCGAAATTCTTCGCTGATCAAATCCTCTTATGCTTAAATAATTATAACCTATTCCGTTTCCATTTTCTGAATAGAAAGTTGTAGAAGGGAGAGAACTTAAAAATACCGGGAATATCCTGAACTGTGTAATTCTCTTTTATCTGTTGCCTGTTTATTTTATCAAACGTAACAGGGGTAATTCCTTTTTTGCCGATACTGCCTTCAATAAATACGGTCTGTGATGGTATTATTTGCGGCTGAAGTTTTACAATAAGATTTGTAAGATTCTGACCTGAAAGTGGTATTTCTAATGATGTATATCCGACATAACTAACTTTAATTATATCTGTGGCAGAAATATTTCCTGTTAGAACGAAACTTCCATCCTTTTCAGCAGAAGTTCCTATTTCCTTATTTTCAATAATTATATTGGCTGAAGGAAGAGGTTTAAGAGTTTGTGAGTCCAAAACCTTTCCTCTGATTGTGATATTCTGAGAAAAGAGTGAAACATTTAAAAAGTAAAAAAGAATAACCAGGTATTTCATTTGTATCCTCCAAATAAAAAAGCCGTTCTTTTGAAACGGCTAAATACTTAATTATTCTTTAAGAGCTATTTAGCCCGTTTCCCTACGCTGGTATTATCCAGATCAGGTATTAGGGTATGCTCTCAGTCATCCCGACAAAGTCGAAACAACACCCCTAACGGCTTAAGTCAAAATTTCAAAATATATTTTTGGATTTCCTCCAAATTTCTTTACAAACTTAAATTATATGTTTATCAAAATAAACTATTAAAATTATTCAACTCTTAATTTTTGTCCTACCACTATTTTAGTACTTGAAAGTTTATTCAATCTTTTCAACGATTCAACTGAAGTAGAATACATCCTGGCAATTGAATAAAGTGATTCACCGTTTTTAACAGTATGAAGCCCGTTTGCACTTCTGTGGGGTGTTTCGGGAACATCGTTCACATCTGCATCAGAATAAATTTTCAAAGTAGAGCCGGCAATAATTTTATTACTTCTTAAACTATTCCATTTCCTGATGCTTGATGACGAAACTCTGTATAGTTCAGCAATTCCACCAATAGTATCTCCGGGTTTAATTTTATAATAATTAACATTTGCCGAGTTCTTTGTTGTATTATCACCCAGTGAAGATGTAACCTGGTGAGAATAGATCTTAAGAGTCTGACCAAAATAAATTCTGTTTGTGCTCAATCCATTCCATGTTCTTACCTGGGAAGTTGAAACACCAAATCGTTCAGCAAGCTCACTTATGGTATCTCCTTTTCGTACCCTGTACCTGTACAAATTTGTTCTGGGGGAAGTTGATGTATTATCAGCGATAGCAGTTCTGTCAGTGTAGATTTTAAGTCTCTGCCCAGCATAAATTTTATTTCCTGATACATTATTCCAGTTGCGCAAATCTGCAACATCCACACTATATCTCCTGGCGATTGAATAAAGATTTTCTCCTCTTCTTATCCTGTGATAAACATAAGAAACAGAGGTTTTAGTTGATGTGGTTTTTGTTATTGATTTTTCAACCGGTGTCTGGTTATCAAGACTTGCATAAAAGTTTTTCTTATCCTGCGGGACATAGATTGTAAGTTTCTGACCAACGCTGATTGTTTGAGTGTAAGGAATATCATTCCAGTTTCTGATATCGCTGACTCTTGAATTAAATAAATCAGCTATACCAAGAAGACTTTCTCCTTTTTTAACAGTATAAGTTACAGGAGTTTTCCCTTCAGGTATTACCGCAACATTTGAATTATTTCCGTCGGTTACAACTTTTTGCAACTCTGAAGAATTTTCCTGATTTGAATCGTCAACAACAGCTACTATTTCACCATCTACAGATGTATCGTTGACATCTTCATTAGTCTTAAGAAGAGAAGTATACGGAGAGACATAACCTTCACTGTCATTTTCATCAGCTTCTTCTGTATTTGTATTATAAGCAAAATTATTATCCGAAAGGTTGCTGACCGGAATTTTTAATTTAACACCCGAATAAAGACGGGATCTGACTGAGATATTGTTAGCATCTGCAAGATCGTTTTTTGAAATTCCATATCTTGCGGCAATCCTTGTAAGTGTTTCTCCTCTTTTAACCGTATGTACAAGGTAATTTCTTTTTGCATAATCCGGAACGTTTTGGAGACTTGCTAATAAATTTTCCGAAGTTCCCTTCGGAACTTTTAAATCGTAACCACCCGGAAAATTTCTTGGTGTGCTCATCTGGGTAAGTTCGGGGTTCATATCCAATAAGGTTTCAATATCAGTGTTGCAACTCTGTGCAATATAATTTAAATCTATTGCGTCATTAACTTTACAAGTTTCATACGCGTATGGTTTATCAAGCTCAATGTTAGTAAAACCGTATTTTTCCGGATTCATCGCGATCATACAAACAGCAATAAACTGGGGAACATAACTTCTTGTTTCTCTTGGTAGATATTGTCTTGCTGCCCAGAAATTATTCTCCCCGGCTCTTCTGACTGCACGGGTAATTCTACCCTCTCCTGCATTATAGGCTGCAAGTGCCAGGTACCAGTCATTTAAAGAAGTATACAGATCCCTTAAATGCCTTGCAGCAGCCCTGGTTGATTTTTCAGGATCTCGTCTTTCATCAAAATAAAATTCTGATTCCAATCCGTACATTCTGCCGGTAGATTTTATAAACTGCCATAACCCTACAGCACTTGCCCAGGAGCGTGCAACAGGATTTAGACCGCTTTCAACCATACTTAAATACACAAGCTGCTGAGGAACATTTTCTTCCTGAAAAATCTTTGTCATCATCGGAAAATATCTGCCGGACCGTTCCAGCCATAATTCCATATGTTTACGACCTTTCCCAGTAAAATATTCAACCCACTGCTCAACATATGAATTGACTTCCAGCGGAACATCGGCAGGGATTATAACCGGTTTGGAGTCTTTCCCTTTATCTTTAAGAGAAAATTGTTCATCCGGCATATTTTTCCCCATCCATTCCTCCAGTGCAGCAAATGAAACTTCAACTGGTAGTTCAGGTAATCCGTCGAGAAATTTGCGGTAATCATCAATTATTGATTTTTCAAGTTCAACATAGGCTTCATTTTCTTCAATACCGGGATAATAACTAAGGTTGTTTATTATTCTGAGGGAAGATTCATAATTTGAAACAGTTTCAGATGTGCTGTTTATGTCTTGTTTTGCAAGTGCGGAAATGTAATACTGTCTTGCCTGTTCCATCATTTCAGAGACGATTCCTCCCTTTTGAACATTTTTATTGTTTGAAGGAGAATTTTCATCTCTTGTTATTTCTTTATTTCCTCCGCAGGAAGAAATCAACAGAGCAAAGAAAAAAATAACAACGAATGGTAGGATTTTTTGCTTCATTCACCACTCCGTAATTTATTTGACGAGCAATATAAGTTTAGTAACATTCTTTATCAAGTAAAAAATTAAACGATCGCTTTAATTTCTATTATTATAAGTAGTTATAGTTCAGGAATTTTAAAGTGGAATATTCCCGTGTTTCTTCTTCGGGTTTTTATCCACTTTATTTTTCAATAGTTCAAAAGCATTTACTAACCTGATTTTTGTTTCATGCGGTTGAATTATATCATCCAGATAACCGCGTTCCGCTGCTTTATAAGGATTAGCAAATTTGTCAATATATTCTGCCAGCTTCTTTTCTAATTCTAATTCAGGATTTTCTGCTGATGAGATCTCCTTTTTGAAAATTATTTCAACAGCACCTTTGGGACCCATAACGGCTATCTCAGCAGAAGGCCACGCAAAATTAAAATCACCGCGAATATGTTTTGAGTTCATTACATCGTAAGCTCCACCGTATGCTTTACGCGTAATTACAGTAACTTTCGGAACAGTGGCTTCGCAGAATGCATATAATAATTTTGCACCGTGCCTTATAATTCCGTTCCACTCCTGCTCGGTTCCCGGTAAAAATCCAGGTACATCTTCAAGAACAAGTAAAGGGATATTGAAGGAATCACAAAAACGTACGAACCTTGCACCTTTAACTGAACAATTTATATCGAGAACGCCTGCAAGAACCGCAGGCTGATTGGCTACTATTCCTATTGAAATTCCGCCAATCCTGGCAAATCCAACAATTATATTTTCCGCATAAGATGAATGAACCTCGAAAAAGTCGCCGTCATCTACAAGTAATCCAATAACCTCTTTCATATCATACGGTTTGTTGGGGTTTTCCGGAATAATTTTATCCAGTTTTTTTTCAGGTTTTAGCTGGGACCGATCAAACTGTTTTTCCGGTGTTCTATCCAAATAATTTAATGGGAGATAACTCATTAATTTCCTGACATTCAGTAAAGTTTCAATTTCATTGTCATTCGTAAAATGTGCAACTCCGGATTTTGAAGCATGAGTTTCTGCCCCGCCGAGATCTTCAAAGCTTACATCTTCATGAGTTACTGTTTTTACAACATTAGGTCCTGTAACAAACATATAACTTGTGTTTTTAACCATGAAAACAAAATCTGTAATTGCGGGTGAATAAACGGCTCCGCCTGCACAGGGACCAAGTATTACCGAAATCTGTGGAACAACACCCGAGGCAAGAGTATTAAGCAGGAAAATATCTGCATATCCGCCAAGGCTCACAACACCTTCCTGAATTCTTGCACCTCCTGAATCATTCAATCCTATTACCGGTATACCGACTTTCATTGCAAGGTTCATCATTTTCAAAATCTTTTCAGCGTGCGCTTCAGAAAGAGAACCTCCGAAAACAGTAAAATCCTGACTGAATAAAGCCACAGGTCTTCCATCAATCTTAGCAGTTCCGGTCACTACTCCATCACCAGGATAATTTTGTTTATCCAGACCAAAATCTGTTGCACGATGTTTAACGAAAATATCAACCTCTTCAAAACTACCTTCATCTACGAGAAGTTCGATTCTTTCGCGTGCTGTAAGCTTTCCTTTTTTATGCTGGCTTTCAATCCGATCGACACCACCGCCAAGTTTAGCCTGTTCTTTATTTTTAAGCAGCTGATCTGTTTTTTCCTGCATTTAACTCCGGTTTAAAAAAAATTGCAAATTTAATTTTAATTATCTTTTATTACCTATTAAATGGAAAAATTTATGGTTCCGGGTTGTTTTTCTTCATTATAGGCATTTTCAATCAGTCTTCTGTATTCAATAAATTTTTCATCTTCAGTATTACCTGTTAATTTTTCAGAAATAGATATTTCTTTATAAATCTTTGCTGGGTTTTTACTCATCATCAATATTTTTCCGGATAATTTAATCGCTTCAATTATATTTGTTGTAGCAATAATAAACCTGGAATCAACTTTTTCAGAGACTAACTTTATCAGGCTATAAATCTCTTCCCTGGTTGTAGCATCCATTTTTTTGAAACAATCATCAAGTAAAAGAACAACCGGATTAAAAAGAAGAGCTCTGGCTAGACTAATCCTGAATCTGAATCCAAAACTTTGGTTATGCGGATAATGATTCTCATATCCGGTTAAACCAACTAAGCTTATTAAATCGTTTATTTCGTAACTTTCGCTATTCATTCTGCAATATTCGAGCCTGCTACCTAACTCTATATTTTCTCTGACATTTAACCACGGTAATGAAGTAGATTTCTCAGGAATTAAAACTATTTTACCTTTAGCTCGTAAATATTTCTCCCCCCCAAGAAATACGCCTCCTGATGTTGGGTTTTCCACCCCCGCTATTACTTTCAACAGCGTTGATTTACCACCTCCGAATGACGCGAGAATTGACGTAATTTTTGAACCCGATTCAGCAATAGTAAATGAAATGTTTTCAAGTACCTTTTTCTTAACACCGAATTCATCGGTAAAAATTTTTGTTATCCCCGATAATTCTAAAATCTCATTCACTCAGCGCTCCAGAAAACAAATTTGTTCTCAATAAATTTCAGGAAAAGGTATCCTAACCATATTAGGATTGAAATGACAAATATGGTTAAGGTAAGTGCCGACAGGTCGTGATATATTAAAGTTTGTTTTAAAACCGAACCCAGTCCGTATGTATTAGAAATAAATTCGTAAATGAGAATTAATGACCAAAGCTGAAGATGAAACCTGAAAATATTTCCGAAGACTTCTGGTTTTATTTCGTTCCATAAAATATTTTTGTTGATAAAATTTTTATCTGCACCCAGACTTTTAAATGCTGAGACGTAATTTTCATTCCGTTTTTTTCCGGCTGATCTTATTTCTAAAATCCACCACAAAGAAGAAACAATAAATGCAAAAATGTATTCGATTAAAAAGAAATGAGGGAACCAGTAAATCAGCAATATTCCCGGCAAGATGGCAGGAACAAATACTGACAACTGAGCTAAAAAGTTTATTTTAAGTTTCAGAATTCCCGAATCACCCAAAACGAAACCCCGGATTGTGTATAAAATTAAATAAGCTATAACTGAAGGGAAATAAATTACAGATAAAGTGTTTATCAAATGGATTAAGAAATTATAATCCTTAAATAAAGAAGGGATAGTAAATAGTACAATTCCGGGCCTGGGAATAAAATTATTTTCGGGAATGATAAATTCGAATAATAAAACCCAGAGAATAATAACTGAAAAGATTATATAAAAGAAGGGTTTCCTGAAAAATCCGGTTCTGCTTTCCATAAATAACTATTTAGTAGTATGCTGAAATCGTATTGATTTGAAAAACTATATTTAACAGAGCTTCAAAATTTGATAATAAATCAAACAGAAAATAAAAAAATGTATAGTTAAAGGAAAGATTTTGCTGGGATGTTAAATATTAAACCAAATATGGCTATTTACCCTATACTTCACTGCAATTTATAAACTGTCCGTTTGTGAATTCATTTTTAATCAATATCTTAATTTTCTCAATAACATTATCAGCTTCCTGTACTTTCCCTTTCTCAAATGCCTCAGTAAATAATCCGACCATTTCAAATTCATTTTTTGTTTTCGAACGGATTATCTTCTGCATTGATGTTTCCACCATTCCGGGGTTAACAGAAAGTATTTCAAATCCAAATTTTTTATTTTTTTGCTCAAGTCCTATTGATTGAGCAAACATATTAATTCCCGCCTTCGAACTGCAGTAAATGCTCAAATCAGGCATTGCTTTAACTCCTGCACCGGAAGAAATAAAAATGACTTTTTTGCGGATATCTAAATCCGCAAATGTTTTTACAAACTCAGAAGTCAGAATCATCGGGGCAATAAGTCCGACTTTAATATGCGTTTCAATTTCTCCGGCTTTACATTTTTCTATCGGGTTAATTGGTTCAAGAACGGCGGCGTTATTAATAAGACAAAGAAAATCATAGCTCCCTTTTGAAAATAATTCATTCGCACTTTGAACAATCTTTTCAATGCCTGTAAATTCAGACAGATCCAAAAACAGATGATGATATTTTTCATAATTTAATTTATCTGACCGGCTTCTTGAGACACCGAGGACCGTATTTCCGTTTTCCACCAGGTTTTGTGATAATGTTTCACCTATTCCTCTTGAGGTTCCTGTTATAACATAAAATCCCTTGTCCATTATATGTGCCTCAATTTATTTATTCAGAATGTAGTTGATAAATCTGCTTCTCTATAGTTCTAAAAATTATTTTTTCTGATCATCCATTAAATTTTTCAATTGAAATTCATGTCTTACAGGATGCATCACTGCATGTTCAAGCATTGCATCTATACAGTACTCCACTCCCCAGCGGGATTTAAAAGTTGGCGAATGAAATTTCTTTTCCTCAATTTCTGCTAATGGTAATTTCCATCGTTCAAGAAGATGTGATAAATGTTCATCTACCTTAATGCCAATAACATCTAATTCGGGTGTTTTTTCTATTTCAGGATCCGGAAGATTTAGTTTTTCACACGTCCAAGTCATATATCCGCGTGCCGCTCTTAAAATATGTCTCAACAGAGTTTCAAGTGATTGATAATCTTTATCTTCGGTTAACGGCAGTTTAATATCCAGTTTTTTAGCTTCATGCCATGTTTGAATACAGGACCTAAGATGTTCATCGTGCAGTAATACAAGGGAACGTGCACCGTTATACTTAAACTTTTTTAATTTTTCCATTTTAAATTCCTTTTATTATCAACATTATTTTTCAGACTACTTTTCGATATTTGAATCTTGTTTCATGAACTTATTCAATAATAATATCATATTTGGATAAAAGTCCTGCAATTTGTCCGATTGAAAATTTAGCTTTTCTTATCCTGTTTGCATCAGGATCAATTGAATAATTAAATGCTGTCCGCAAGTCGGCTTTTTCAAGAATTGTATTTTCGAATATCGCTCTTTCAAGATTGCATTTGCTGAAAACAGAACCCGTCAAATCGCAGCCTGTAAAGTCAACTTCATTCAGTTTGCAATTGTTGAAAACGGTATTTTTAATTTTAATTTTATAAAACACTGAATGATTAAGAGAACAATCATTAAAATTAAATGAGAGTCCGAATTGATTGCAGGTATCGAAGCGTAGTCCTGCCATTTTACAATCTCTGAAAGTAATATTGTTTAGTGTGGTAAGAGTAATGTTCGCGGTACTCAGATTACAGTTTTCAAAAATGCAGTCGATAAATCTATATTCTGCGAGATCAGCATTTGAAAATTCGCATTTAACAAACCTGCAGTTTTCGTATTCACCTTTTTCGAATGGATCAGATTCAAAATCAATTTTATTAAAAATCTTTTCTTCAGTATAATTTTCAGGCATCTACTCTGATTCTGTTTTTCATTAATTGTATTTGGGAAAGTAAACTGATTATTGTTCCTATAACAAAATAGACAACTTGTAAATTTCTTGCAACACCTTCCGGTGAACCGATTACGAAGATCTCAACTGTTTCAAAAATAATAATTACTACTCCGGCAATTAGAGACATATAAAAAGCGAAGTCGTCTCTTTTTATCAGTAAAACAGATGCAATAAGTGATGAACCGCCAACAATAATCATCAAAATCAATCCTGGTATTTTAAAATCGGAGAATATAGAATTTTGCAGTAAATCGATCTGCGGTGCACCGAATCCTGCAATTAATCCGATGCCGCCGGCAATGGCAGTAAGCGCAAGAAAAAGATTTAGGATAATCAACGTAGCTCTCATATACCTTTTCGCTGAACAATATATTTGATGCATTTATCCGGAACCGGAAAATTGATTACTATTAAATTAATTCTAATCCTTAAATTGTTCAAAAATATTTTTTTGTATTAACTGCTGTTTTAAATTTAAATATTATATTTAATTTCGGATATATAAAATTATATATCAACCCTTCTTAACTAATACCATTAATGTTCATTTAATAAACAATCACTAACAAAAATATTTACGGAGGTTCAAATTGAAAAAAAGTCTTTTATTGTTATCCATTCTCCTGCCCCTCTCCTTTATTCTCAGCTCCTGCTCCACATCGGGGATGTTTACATCATTAAACACAACAAATGTAGAATTGCGGGAAGCAAATTATAAAATTGTTGCAACCAATGTTTCCGGCACTTCCGAAGCCGGATATTTATTCGGATTCACGCTTCCCAACGGACCTTTAACAAATACACTCGCTTTATTCCGTGTTTCAGGATCCGGGTTGTTGTACCAGGAAGCTTTATCAGATCTCTGGAAGAACTTTGAATCTGCAAATGGTTCAGTAGCAGGGAAAAGATTAGCTTTGGTAAATATCAGGTATGATACGGATGCGTTAAATGCTCTTTTTCTTTACACCAGCTCAAAAGTAAATATAAGAGCAGATGTAGTGGAGTTTGAATAATTTGAGAAATTAGTTTTTCATATTCAGCATCACGGACAGGTACACCAGGTAAATCCTTAACCGTGATGCTTTTTTCTTTTTAAATAACCATTATAATGTGGCATTTAAACGTTTGAATAATTTGAATCTTCTACATACCCGGAAGCGGCATGGTTCATGAACTTCTATAGAGCAGCTTGCGTTCCAGCCAAGGTGGGGATGTCCCTCAAGAAGTTTTTTTGCTTCTTCAAGATTTTCTGCCTGCAGTATGGAATAACCTGCTACATCCTTAGTGCTGTTTTTACTTTGTCCGCCGGGGCTAAGCTGCTGCCCGTTCATAAGTGGTGATCCCATATCAACCAGTTTGTTGCCGCATCTTTCAGCCCATTTCATCCAGCCTTCCATTCCTTTTGCCTGGTTTTCAGGGGTTGAATTTTTTTGCGCTTCGTTCATTGCTTCCAGCGGGGCATGATAGAGTACTATGAATTTTTTCATCCTGACTTCTCCTTGTTTATTGGTTTGATAAATTACTTTTTACATTTGCATACATCATTATTAAATCTTATACATTTGATACATTAAAGGTATCTGAAAACGGAATGGTTTGTGGTTGAAGGAAATTACAATAAATCTGTCCGACAGGCAATGATAATTATTTAAAAGGTATGAGTGGCAGTTTCTTTGGATGAATGGACAACTGGCATAGGTATTAAATGTGATTAGTTTTAATCTAATGAATTATGTTTGAAAACTCATATTCATTAGAATGATTCAGAGGTAAAAACCCGTATTATTCGTTCAGGAATGGATTTTTCGTTCTTTCCCTACCTATTGTACTTTCTTCCCCATGTCCTGGATAGATTACAACGTCATCACTCAATGAGAGCAGTTTACTTTCAATAGAATTAAGAAGTGTCTGGTAATCTCCTCCCCATAAATCCGTTCTGCCAATACTGTCTTTGAACAGAACATCACCGACTATGCAGAAGTTTTCATTTGGAAAGTGGATACAGAATTCACCGGGAGTGTGTCCTGGTGTAAATAAAAATTTAACCGGCGATTCTCCGAGTGAAAGATTCAATTTTTCAGTGATAAAATTATCAGGTGCAGGAGGTTCAGTAAATTGTATTCCGTACATATCTGCCTGTGTCCCGGCATTTTTCAGCAAGGTGAGATCATCTTTAGGTATCAGATACTCGGTATTATATTTATCTTTGACAAATTTGCATCCCCATATATGATCGAGATGACAATGTGTATTTATTAAATATTTCGGAATTAAATCATTGTTGCTAATAAATTCTGAGAGTTCATTTTCTTCAAGTTCATCGGAACAGCCGGGATCAATTACCGCGCATTCTTTTGTGTGATCATCCCAGGTAATAAAAGTGTTTTCGTTAAAAGGATTGAACACGAACTTTTTAACTTTAATCATTACTTAAAATTTCTTCTTATTCTTGAAAATAGTTTCTTATTATAATTATTAAAATTATCTCTTGTTTCCTCTATCGAGTCACCTCCGAATTTCAGAAGGAAATGTTTCGCAATTACCCATGCAAGCATTGACTCCGCAATTACAGCACAGGCAGGCACAGCAACAAAATCACTCCGCTCTCTTCTTGAATCAACTTTTTTCATGGTTTTAAGATCTACACTTTCAATTGGGTTCATCAGTGTGGCAATCGGTTTCATTGCAGAGCGAACAATTACGGGCATCCCGTTGGATATTCCTCCTTCAATTCCGCCGGCACGGTTTGTTTTCCGCTTAAGTCTTTCATGTGATTTTATTATTTCATCGTGAGATTCGGATCCGGTTTTTTCTGCAGATTCAAATCCATTCCCAATAGACACAGCTTTTACGGCATTGATGGACATAATTGCCGACGCGATATCAGCATCAAGTTTTAAATCATACTGCATAAAACTGCCCAGTCCTGCCGGAACTCCCGAAGCAACCGTAACAAAAGTTCCACCAAGTGTATCGCCCTGTTTCTTTACCAGTTTTATTTTATTGATAATCTTATTCTCATGTTCTTTATCCAAAACCCTTACATCGCTTTTGTCAGCCTGAACGGAAAGATCCCATGCTGAAAAACTTTTTGAAATTTTATTCTCTGTCAAATCTTCAAATATATTTTTTTCTGGATATACTCCGCCTATGCTTTCAACGTAGCTCCCTATAAAAATATCAAATTCTTCCAGCAGTTTACGCGCAATAGTACCGGCGGCTACGCGGGCAGCAGTTTCTCTTGCACTAGAGCGCTCAATTGAATTCCGTATATCATTGTAATTGAATTTTGTAATTCCGACGAGGTCGGCGTGACCGGGACGCGGGATGGTAACTTTTTCTACACCTTTTTTTTCAGCTTCGGGAGACATTTTATCTTTCCAGTTTTCCCAATCCTTGTTTCCTATTAATAATGAAACAGGTGATCCGATGGTTTTCTGAAACCTGATACCTGATAAAATTTCAGCCGAATCTGATTCTATTTTCATCCTATGTCCTCTACCGTACCCAGCTTGCCGGCGTTTTAAATGGAAGTTTAGATAATCATTCTCAAGAATAATATTTGAAGGCATGCCGTCAATTATCACTGTAAGAGCTTTGCCGTGAGATTCCCCAGCGGTAAGGAAGCGTATCATTTTATCTCCTGTTGAAAAAATAGGAAGGTAATATAAAAAAAACGCCCGAATTTGTCGGGCGCTGTTTTTTTTGAATTATCAGGATTATTCAGGAATCTCAAGGGCAACAAATCTTTTATTTCCCTGTGAGTCGGCAACTCTAAGCATTACTGATTTTCCTTTGTTATCATCAACAACACTTTTAAAGTCTTTTACATTATCAATTTGTTTCTTATTAGCTTCAAGGATTACCAAACCCTGGAAAAGTCTCTGATCTTCTGCACTGCTGTATGGTTTAACTTCCGTAATTATTACACCATGATCGATATTGAAAGCTGATTTTTCATTCGAATTAAGATTTCTTACAGTTAAACCAAGATTATCAAATGCTGCGGTAGAATTATCGGTATTTGAGTCAGATTCGTTATTCTCTTTATTTACCACAGGTTCATTTTTCTGATCAGTCTCTCTAGCTTTCAGGGTTACATCCCTTGTTATTTCTTTGCCATCTCTGTAAAGAGTTAATGTAACGGTTGTTCCAGCACTCTTACCAGCTATATAACTTTGAAGAGCATTTGGTTCATCAACTTCTTTCCCGTCAATTTTAAGTATTACATCACCCGCTTTAATATCCGCTTTGGAAGCTGATCCTCCGTCAACAAGCCCCTGCACAATTACTCCGCGTGGTCTGTCCATTCCTAGTGCTTTTGCCATTGCATTATCAACTTCACCAATATTAACACCAATATACCCACGGCTTATTTTTCCGTGTGCAATTAAATCTTTAGCAACTGATTTTGCCATATTAATAGGGATTGCAAATCCATACCCTATATAAGTTCCGGTTCTTCCAGCTGCAATAGCGGAGTTTATTCCAATAACTGAACCGGAAAGATCAACGAGTGCTCCGCCGCTGTTTCCCGGATTTATTGCTGCATCAGTCTGAATAAAATTTTCAACTCCGTAACTGTTTTTGATCAGCCCTAATGATCCTCTTCCAATTGCACTGACAATTCCTGCTGTTACTGTAGAGGAAAGTGAAAGGGGATTTCCGATTGCCATCACCCACTGTCCGACCTTCAGGTTATCAGAATCACCAAGGTAGGCAACTGGAAGATTTTTAGCATCAATTTTAATCACGGCAAGATCGGTCAACGGATCCGTACCAACTACAGTCGCATCGAATGTACGCTTATCAAATAAACCTACGGTTACTTTATTCGCGTTTTCAACAACGTGATTATTAGTAAGAATGTAACCGTCATCAGAAATAATAATTCCGCTGCCTGTTCCCTTCTGTTCCTGAGGCATATCTTTAAAAGGCATAAAGAAAAAATCGTTATGAGGATTTTCCGCTTCGGAAACTACAGTAATCTGCACAATTGTTGGAGTTACTTTCTGTGCGGTTTCAATAAAGGCTTTACTGAATGAGGTAGCATCGGCATCAAGATTTACAGGAGGATTGTTAGCTCCAAGGTTTATATCTGCTAAACCCGGTCGTACCAACCCAAATCCGGAAACCAGGAGCGCTCCGAATAAAATCCCGGCAAACACTAAGGCAAATGCACCAAATAATCTTTTAGATTTCATGTTCTATTCCTCCGAATAAAATTCATTTGTTTTTACATTTAGACTGCATCGCTGCATTTGTAGAAAACTATCTATAACACCTCATTTAAGTAATTTGATTGATTGCAGCCCCTGGAAATCGGGAACATGATATTTTATAAAACGCTCAAAAAACAGCATGGCTTTCTCTTTGACTAATTTATTAAATCTCTCTGCCTTTTTATTGTATTTTAGACACAGCAGGTATTCAAAAAGTTCCATATCAATCAAATAAGAATAAAGATTATCCCGGCTGCACTGTTCACAAAAAATACCTAAATCAAAATTATAAGCCAAATTTTCATTTTCAAACTTTGATTTACCGCAACTTATACATTTTTCAAACTGAGGTTCATATCCCATTTCTGTCAGGAAAAACAGGTAATATTTAGCGAATAAATCCATGGCAGGTTCGTTCGATGAATCAAGAAGAGATAAGATTCTTACCGTTCCCGCAAATAACCTGTAATTGGTTTCGTGTTCCGGTGTCAATTTTTTTAAGAGTTCAAGAATTGAAAATGAATACTGAAGTTTCTCAAAATTATCTTTTATAATGGGATAATGAGCAATAATAGATACACCCGAAACAAGCTGAACTTCACGCGAATCCTTCTTATATAAAACAATTTCAAGATGATTTAACGGGTTAACTGCAGCACCAATTTTTGATCTGGAAGTTCTCCCTCCTTTTAATATTCCCGGAAGTTTGCCAAACTCTTTTGTATAGAAAGAAGCAATCATACTTGTATCACCATAGTTAATTTTATTTAAAACTATGGCTTCAGTTTTAATTATTTCACTCATTTTAAAAAATTATAAGGAAAGGTGAAAACACCTTCTTCGGTAATTATTCCTGTAATCAAGTGTGCGGGAGTAACATCAAAAGCAGGTGTGTATGCTTCTGGTATTTCCGGTGAAAGAGTTATTCCGTTTGGCTGAGTAATTTCATTTTTATTTCTGAACTCAATAATTATTTCGTCTCCCGAGGGGATCTTCCGGTCGATGGTAGTGGTTGGGGCGGCAACATAAAACGGAACATCGTGGTGATAACAGTTTATGGCAAGATTATAAGTGCCTATCTTATTTGCGGCATCACCGTTAAGGGCAATTCTGTCAGCTCCAACAACGGCAAAATCAATCTTTCCCGATTTTAACAAAGAAGCCGCAGCTGAATCATTAAGTACTGAAAACGGAATAGAATTTTTTTCGAGCTCGAATGCAGTCAATCTTAAACCCTGGAGAAGCGGCCGGGTTTCATCGGCATAAACATATTCAACCAACCCGTTTTCAAATCCGGTTTTAATTACATTAAAAGCGGTTCCGTCTCCGCCTGTAGCAAGTTTACCTGTATTACAATGAGTAATTATTGTTGATTTCCTGCGGAATATTTTTAACCCGTGCTCACCAATCTTTGTGCATTTTAATATATCATCATCGTGTAATTCTGCTGCCTTTTTCAATAATGCCTGGTAAGCATTTTCTGTTTTCTCTAATTGATCAAAAACTTTTCTGATTTCTTCAAGAGCCATAAAGAGATTTACTGCCGTCGGTCTTGTTCTTTCAAGTCTTTTGTAAGCTGTTTCAAATTTTTGCTTAAGCGGGGATAAATCAGAATTTTTAACAGAAAGTGCTATAGCATAGGCTGCTGCAATACCTATTGCAGGAGCACCCCTTATTTCCAGCCGCTCAATTGCTTCAGCGATTCTCTCATAATTATCCGTTTCAACATATTCTTCTTTAAAAGGGAGTTTTGTCTGATCAAGAAAGATAAGTTTATCATTTTCAAATTTAAGAGAAAAATAATCAGTCTTTTTCATCGAACTTTGTCAGGTTATAAAATTCCCGGTAGCGATCATGAATTCTTAAATAATTAAGATTAAGCAGACTGTTAACACTGAATTTTTCCACACAGAATGAAGCGAGAGTACTTCCGAACACTACTGCCGATTTAACATTCTCCACGCTTAAATCATTTGTCTTATGGAGATAACCTATAAATCCTCCGGCAAAAGTATCGCCTGCACCGGTCGGATCAAAAATCATTTCCAAAGGATATGCGGGCGCGGAAAAAACAATGTCTTCCATAAACAGAAGAGCACCGTGTTCACCTTTTTTTATTATCAGTATTTCGGGACCCATTTCTCTTATCAGTCTTGCTGCTTTGATCAGGTTAGGTTCGTGTGCCAGCAATCTTGCTTCTGAATCATTAATAATGAGAACATTAGCTCTTTTTAATACTTCAAGAAGTTCATCTTTTTTTCCTTCTATCCAGTAATTCATTGTATCACAGACAACAAAATGTGGATTTACCATCTGGTTAAGAACTTTAAGCTGAAGTGCCGGATCAATATTTCCTAGGCATACAAATTTTGCTTTTCTGAATTTATCCGGGATAACGGGATCAAACTTTTCGAAAACGTTGAGTTCTGTTAAAAGTGTATCTCTCATATTCAGGTCGTAATGGTATTTACCTGACCATCTGAATGTTTTACCCTCAACAACCTGTAAACCATCAATATCAATATTATGCTCTTCAAGAAGTTTTATATATTTTTTTGGAAAATCATTTCCAACAACACCAACCAGGCAGACAGGCCCGCTGAAATAACTTGCGGCCAGTGAAATATAGGTTGCTGAACCTCCGAGTGCATCTTCAACTTTATCGAACGGGGTAGCAACTGTGTCCAGGGCGAGGGATCCAACTACAAGTAAACTCAATTTTTCTCCAGTATTTTTATTAAGTAACAAAAATAAGAATTTAGGTTTTTAAACCATAATAAAAGGTAGTAATCATCGAAGTTTTATTTCAATATAATCCCAAAAAATTCTATCCTTTGAATGGTAATTACAAATCAGGTCAACCGATTGTCTTTGACCTTCCCAGGCAAGTATTTTTTTTGCTTCATCTGCACTGTACCAGCCGGAATCAGAATGCTCATCGCAAATAATAACATCAACATTTCCTTTAATAAGTGCGGCAAAAACAGGTAGAATTGAAATCTCATTCATTTCGTGAGAATAAAATGTGTTCACATTAGGAACAACCCAAAACCTTTCAGGTTTTAATCCTGTCTCCTCCTTTATTTCCCTTATAGCAGCCTGGTAAGCTGTTTCACCTTCTTCAACTTTTCCCGTAATCATCTGCCACAACCCGGGATAAATTTCTTTGTCTGCTCTTTTCAGAAGAAGAAATTGCAAGCCGTTTTCTGTTTCTCTGAAAATGTGAGCTTCAATCATATTTGAAACTATGTTCATATATTTTCCTGTAAATTAAAAATATGCTCTAACTTCAGCTCTTGCCGTGTGAATTGCTCTGCTTGAACCTTGCAGCCTTCCATCGTAACTAACTGTTGACTGTAGAAATGTGTTTATACGGTAATCAAAATTCAATCTCCAGTAATAATTTTTTCCTAATTGATTCCCGGCAGTTAATTCGAACGGAAGAAAATTTTCCGAGGTGTTTCCTGTTAATTCATCTCTTTCAATTTCGATTCTTAATCTTCCCGTTCCCGCAAAAGATAAATTAAATCTTACTGTTTGTGAATTAAGATCAATAACCGTGGGAATTTCAGGATATGAATCTATGTTTCTTCCTACTTTAATTTTAAACCCCACTTCAACATTTCTGTCCGGTCTGTAAGAAAAATCAGAGGCAACACTGTTGCCGTCAATATTTCTTTTCCTGTTTGAGGATACCGGTGCAAAAACTGCATCCTGTGAATTTACGAGGTCCGTTTGATTGCTTAGTTCTTTAACCATTCTAAAAGTAATCCTTAAACTTCTTTCCCTGTTATAGGTTCTTTCAGTTCCTCCGCTGAACTGGTTCAAACCTTTTGTCTGTGCATAACGGAAACGAAAGGATAAATCGGGATCATTTTCAAAAAGAAAAATATCCTGTTGAATATAATTAGATCCATGAATAGTTGTGGAATCATTTTGAAATGCAGATAATCTTAGCAAATAAATTTTCTTATAGTCCTGATCTCTGCTGTTCTCTTCAATTCTCCAGTAAGTTTCAGTAGCGAATGGTCTGAGTAATTTATAAGCTAATGAACCATTCTCGAATATATCACCATATTCAACTTTCCATCTCGTACTTGTTTTAAGATCAATTACTGGATACAACTTATCTGTGGGAACTGTAACCTGGATATAATCGCCATCATAAGCCGCGGGTTCAAATTCATTTTCATCAGCAACACCGTTATTATTCAAATCTCCGAGGTAACGAAAATTCCCGGTTCCCTGCTGTACACGCACAAAAACCTTTTCAAGTTTGGCTGTGCGTTCAGTAGAAACTTCGTAATACAGATCTCCGTTTAATACGGGGTTCCATAAATTAAACTTCGATTGTGAACGAATCAGCACTGTCTGGTTATTAAGAAAACCTTTTTTCTTAAAAGGCTCAGTAAATTTTTTGTCCCTGAAAGTGAAATTTAAAGTTGAGTTTACTTCTTTAATTCCGTTATAGGTAAAATCATAATATTGAGTTAAAGCTTTTGCCTGATTTAGCATAACCCCGTTCAGCGGAAGATAATCTTCTCTAAGAGAATATTTACCACCTATTTTTAATCCATCAATGTTAACAATTTCAAGAAAAGGGTTCACTTCGTAATACTTTAAACTGCTGGATAAAAGAGAATCAGAAAAATTACGCTTATCTTTTTTCTTTTCGGCAAGAAATTCAACTCCCGGTTTTAAATACCAGAACGCATAATAACCGTTTGCCTTCTGTCTAAGCCAGTTAGTTTTAATGTTTGTGTTTTGGGTTTCGACATAATCAAAATTATAATTTAACGCGTAGTTGGTGTTATCTGTAAACCCGAAAACATTGTTATACCTGGTGGATTTAAAATCCTCTCCTCTTTTTAGAATTCCAATTGAAGAATTTATTAGCATATTATTTATAGGAAGCACGTTAAGATTGAATTCACGTAATGTTTCATCAACGGGAGTCTGTGATTGAGAAACATTATAATCCCGGTTAAACTCAACCTCATTTATCCTGTCCGCTGAAGTAAATTTGCTCTGCACAAATCTGTCCTTAACCGAAAATCCGATTTTCCCAAGGTCAACATTTCCGAGATCAATTTTTTTCGGATCCATTCTTAAGTAAATATTTCTTGCATATCCATAGTTATCCCTGTCATCCAAAGTTGAAAGGCGATTCTTATCCCACAAACTTCCGGCATATTCAAGGCTGATGTAAAAATCTTTAAGCGGATTTACATCTACCACTAAATTTCCTACCTGTTTCAACTCAGGTATAGGCAGAAAAATAATCGGAAGATATCCCCCCTGCCCTTTACCTGCATACTGATAATTGCCAAGACTTATTTTTATATAGTCTCCTAATCCTTCCCCGACATAGCTAAAAGATGCATTGTATATAGCAGTTGAATCACCAGGTTTATAAACATAGTATGTTACCGGGACACCATTTATAAGAGTGTCAACCTTTGAATAAGTACCTTTAACATTCCCTAGAGAATCGGGCTGGGCAAGACTAATTCCCGATTTTGTTGCTTTATTCCTGTCATCGCCAGCATTTTGGAGTACGGCCTTATCTGAATCAGAAAGAGTGATATCAATAGGGGCATTCGGGTCGTCGCCCTCCCGCAAATATTGAAACTGTATACCAAGCTTATTATCCAATAATTCAGATTTTACACCAGTACCAAAAAAATTCCTTGTAAAACGTCTGTCAGTGTATTCAAAATCAACTGAGATTCTGCTGGCAGAAGTTATTAATTTTTTAGGTGTAAAGGTTATCTGTGCATTTGAATATTCAATTGTGTAATCATTGGCTTCACCTCTTTTCATCGGAATACCATCCAGGTAGACTTTTTCAGTTCCGGCAATAATAACTATATCATTCTCATTATTTATTCCGGAAAGTCTGTAAGGTCCCTGTACTCCATCGATGCCTGTCAGGTTATTTGTATTAAATTTACCACGTGAACTGGCAAGGGAAACATATGCGGACTGATCCTTATATTGAAATTCTCCCATTAGTCCCTGTAGTTTTCTGTCAACTACTCCAAACTCTCCCTGCTTTTTCTGAAGCTGATAATCACCAAAAGTGCCAACTGCATTAGGATGTTTTATCTGGATAAAAACTTTATCAAGCTCTTCAAGTCTTTCCGTATTTCCCTCCGGCTGAATGGGTGTATTTTCATCAGTGAGTGCCGCGACAACTTCAATATCATCTGAAAGTTTACCCGAGAGCTGCAGTCTGAGACCGCTGTTAAGAGTAAAATCTTTAGTAGTTCCAACTGTAAATCCTCTTACCAGAGTTCCGCTTTTTTCCATTCCGCTTCCGAATATTTCCTCTGAAGTAAACCCTCCTCCTTCATTCTTTACCACCTGAATTGTATCGTTATTTTCTTCATTCACCCTGATTACAAGGCTGCGTTTTTTATATTCTTTCTGAAGTGAAAGACGGTATGACCTGTAAGAGACATATAGCGTATCAAAAATTGAGTATGCAAGTGAATCTGAAAGAACGAAAGACGCAGTGGCATATGAGATACTGTAATCTTTCCGGCTAAGTCTGTTACCTCTCAGCATTATAGTTTCTGAGAAAGGAATAATAGACACCCTGGATAGATTGTAGTGATTATCTAAATTTACTGGAATTGTGTCTGTAACGGTTTTTACAAGGTACTGGTCCTGAGCCCTTAATGAGATTGTTAAAAAGAGAATAATACCTGGTAAAATAAATAAAAACTTTAATCTCAAATGATGATAAGATTTGTGAAATAACAATCTAAATTTACGGACTTCTTTTATCAAGTCTATATTGTTTATAGCATTCTCTTATCCCTTATAATTTTCAAACAGATTATTTCCTTAATTAAAAGGATACGTAAGATAAAAATGAATTGTGAAGAGAAATGAAAATCTTATTCGTATCGTAATGCTTCGATCGGGTCGAGGTTAGCCGCTTTATAAGCAGGGTACGTCCCGAACAATACCCCAACGAATACACATAACGAAAGACCAATTAATACCCAATCTATTGGTATTGCAGATTCTGCATTTAGAAAACTTCCGACAAAGTTTCCTACCCCGATACCGAGTGCTATCCCTATTAAACCACCGATAATACATAAGGCAATTGCTTCGAAAAGAAACTGGGCCAGAATATTAATTCTCTTAGCGCCGACAGCTTTCCTGATTCCAATTTCTCTTGTTCTTTCCGTAACTGAAACCAGCATAATGTTCATTATACCAACTCCGGCGGCCAGCAGTGCAATTATTGAAACTACTACAGCACCAATTTTTACTCCCCCTGTAATATCATTTATCTGTCCGACTAGTGACTCATTACTGAAAATATCGAAATCATTATCGTCGCCAGCAGGTACTTTCCTGATCAATCTCATATAACCGATTGCAGCATCAATTGTAGCATTGTAATCTATTTTTGAGTAGGACATCACTGTTATATCAACGCTGCGGGATCTTCTTCCATAGAATGTCTGAAAAGTTGTAATTGGCATTACAATATAATTATCCATAGACTGGCCAAAAAATTCAGGTTGTTTCTCAAGAGTTCCGATTACTTTTAGAGGAAATCCATCCACCCGCACTGTAACCCCGATAGGATCGATATTTGGAAAAAGTTTTTGAGTGACATCATTTCCAAGTACACATACATCAGTTGAATGATTTATATCCGATTCATTTATCTCTCTGCCTTTATCTATTGTTACAGAATTCGTTTTAAATGAGCCGGTAGTAACTCCGATAACTGAAATGTTAGGATTGGTTTCTTTACTTCCGAATTTCACTATTTTTCCATGCATATCCTGTTGTGCTCCAAGGTACTTTGCCCTGGTCATCATTTTCTCAAAACGGTAGAAATCATCAAGAGTAATATCTTTTCTGTTCCGGTATTTTGCCCATGAACCCGGACCACCTGTATGAATAGCGGGAAATTTTTGAATCTGAAAAGTATTTTTATTTAAGAATGAAACCCCGCTTTCAATTGTATTCTGAAGCATGGTAATTACTGTCATAATCACTATAATGGAAAAAATCCCGACAACAACACCAACAATTGTAAGCATTGTTCTTAAACGGTTGGTTTTAAGAGAATCCAATGAAAGTGCAAGAACCTGAGATAATCGCATTAATATTCCCCGAAAATTATTTTTCCCTTATTCGTAGCGTAAAGCTTCGATGGGATCAAGATTGGCTGCTTTATAAGCAGGATAAGTTCCAAATACAACTCCGACAAATATGCACAAAGATAGCCCAATAAATACCCAATCAAAAGGGATTGCGGCTTGTGCATTTAAAAAACTTCCGGCAATATTTCCAATTCCAACCCCAAGTAAGATTCCTATAAATCCGCCGATAATACATAATGTAACTGCTTCAAGCAAAAATTGAACGAGTATATTGCTTCGTCGTGCACCGATTGCTTTTCTTATTCCTATTTCGCGGGTTCTTTCAGTAACTGAGACGAGCATTATGTTCATAATTCCAACCCCCGCCGCAAGTAAGGCGATGATTGAAACAACCAGGGCACCTATCCTTACTCCTGATGTAATATCGTTAACCTGGGTAATAAGAGATTCATTACTGAAAATGTAAAAATTATCATCTTCACCAGGTGCAACTTTCCGGATCGTTCTCATATACCCGGTAGCAGCATCAATAACATTATTATAGTCTTCTTTACTGTAAGCCATAACTGTTATATTTATGCTATTGTTTCGTTTACCGTATTTTTGCTGAAAAGTTGTAATAGGCATTACTATATAAGAATCTCTTGACTGACCGAACATAGAAGGTTGTTTTTCCAGAATACCGATAACCTGCATAGGTTTTCCGTCTACCCGCACCACCTGCCCGAGTGGATCAATATTAACAAAAAGTTTATTCACAACTTCCTGTCCCAGTATACATACATCATTTGAATATTGAATATCGGACTCTCTCAAATCCCTTCCTCTTTCTACATTCCAGTTGTTAGTTTTCATAGCCCCGGTTGTAATGCCGGAAATACTTATGTTAGGATTAGTTTCTTTATTTCCGAAAGTAATTTGTTTTCCAAACTGCCATTGTTCCGCACCTACATACATAGCTTGTGTAAGCATTCCCTGCAGCCGGTAAGCTTCTTCAAGCGTGATATCCGGACGATTTCTAAACTTATCTCTCCATCCGGGTCCGCCGCCCATCATTGAAGGATATTTCTGGATTTGAAAAGTATTTTTATTCAATTGTGAAAAACCGCTCTCAATACTTTTCTGCAGCATAGTAATAATTGTCATGATTACAATGATTGAGAATATCCCCACAACAACACCAAGTACGGTTAGCATCGTTCTGAGTTTATTGCTTTTTAATGACTGAATCGAAATTCTAAATACTTGTCCGAGTTTCATTATTCATACCTCAATGCTTCCACAGGATCCATTTTTGCAGCAGAATATGCCGGTGCCAATCCCGCAACAATTCCTGTTAATAACGAAATAACAATAGCAATTATAACCGCATCATATTGAACTGAAGTAGGAATAAACTGGTTAACCATCATGCTTATCAGAATTGCAAATAGCAAACCTATCAGCCCTCCCATTATGCAGATTGTCGATGATTCCAACAGGAACTGACCCAAAATTGTTCTTCGTTTGGCTCCTATTGCCTTACGCAATCCAATTTCCTTTGTTCTTTCTTTAACCGACACAAACATGATATTCATGATTCCGACTGCTCCGACAAAAAGAGATAATCCTGTAATAAATAATCCTGCAATCTGTATAACACCCACTATGCTGTTATAGTTGTCCATCAAACCTTCCTGCTGGTTAATCGAAAAATCATTCTCTTCATCGTAAGTAAGTCCACGGATTTTTCTCATTATTCCTTCCGCTTCAGCTTTTGTATCTTCAACCATTAAAGGGCTCGCAGCACGGACATTTATAGTTATGGAACCATGAGTCTGATTTGTAAAATTTTTAAATATTGTACCGATCGGTACAAAAACCTGGTTATCCGGATTAAAACTTCCAAGCATAAAACTACCCTGTTCGGTAAGGATACCGACAACCCTGTAACTCACACCGCCAATTTTTATAGATTTGTCTAAGGCATCTTCCCGTGGAAAAAGATTCTTTGCCAATTCACTGCCAAGTACCGCAACCTGCCTTGAACTTTTACTTTCAACATCGCTGTAAAACCTTCCTTCTGCAAAAGTAAAGTTCGTGGTTTTAACATAATCTGAAGTTGAACCATTTATATTTACTGCATCCGTTCTCCGATCTTCATATTTAACAGTCTGACGTGTATTTGTAACCGGTGCCGTAGCAAGGGGAAGCTTAGCCATATTTCTAAATTCATCATAATCTTCCATTGTCAGATTTTTCCTGTTACGCATCTTCCACCAGTCTTCATTTGAAAACCATGCCCATTTATCTATGTATAGAACATCGGAACCAAGGGCACTGATTCCGTTCTGGAAAGAGTTGTTAATTCCTTTTATTGCGGTAGTCATAACAACAACCGAAGTTACGCCGATAATGATCCCAAGCATTGTAAGTATTGATCTTACTTTGTTAGCACGTATCGCTCTCAAAGCAATCAACATACTTTCTTTCAGTTCAAACATAAATGTATTCATAATAATCCTGTATAACTTTTTAGTTTTTAAAGCCCGGCAGCAACTTTAGGTTTAGGTATATACCTGTTAGTAACCTGTTGATCCTGTTCTATTAAACCATCTTTAAGTCTAATAATTCTTGCTGCATGTTCAGCAATATATTCTTCGTGAGTTACAAGTATAATCGTATTTCCTTTTTCATATATCTCGTTAAAAAGAAGCATTATTTCTTCACCGGTTTTTGAATCAAGATTACCAGTGGGTTCATCTGCGAGAATTATTGACGGGTTTGTAACCAAAGCTCTTGCCACAGCAACTCTTTGCCTTTGTCCGCCGGAAAGTTCATTCGGTTTGTGATGCATCCTATCTTTTAATCCAACATCAATTAAAGCATTTTCCGCACGTTCACGTCTCTCTGCATAAGAAACACCTGCGTAAATGAGAGGAAGTTCAACATTATGTATTGCATCTGATCTTGAAAGAAGATTAAAAGTCTGAAACACAAACCCTATCTCCTTGTTTCGAATTTGCGCAAGCTGGTTATCAGTCATTTCACTTACACTATTTCCTTTGAAATCATAAATTCCGGATGTTGGTGTATCGAGACAACCGAGCATATTCATTAAAGTAGATTTTCCGGAACCTGAAGGACCCATGATTGCTACGTACTCATGTTTATCAATCTTAATTGAAACATCTCTTAAAGCATGAACTTCTTCACTTCCGACCTGGTAAATTTTTGCAATGTGTTCAATGTTAATAATATTCATTCTTCAAATCCGTTTTATTTGTTAGTTGAGCCGAAAGTCTTGTTCTTATCCTCTATTCTTACATTTGCACCGTCAGTCAATTCTCTTGAAATTGCTTTATAACTTCCGCTTACAACCTGCTCATCCGCATCAAGTCCTTTTTTAATTTCAATGTAGTTGTCATCGCTTATTCCAGTTTCAACATTTATAATTTTTGCTTTATTATTTTTTACAACAAAAACTATTTCCTGTAATTTTTTCTCTCCGAACCCATTTTTCTTTTCTTGTTTCACTTCAACAACATTTTCATCCTCTTTGGGCATTTCAGACTGATTGCGCGCTGTAACGCTTTGAATTGGAACTGCGATTACATTGTGTTTTGTTTCGGTCTGTACATCGGCATTACAAGACATACCGGGGCGCAACTGATCATCGGGATTAAACAGTTTTATTTTTACATCAAAATTTACAACCTGCTCCTGTGTTCCCAAGCCTTGTGAAATAGCACTGTTACCTATTTCTGTAACTCTTCCTTTAAAAACCCTGTCACCAAAAGCATCAACCTTAATTAAGGCAGTATCACCGATTGCAACAAGTACTACATCATTCTCATCAACATCAACACTTGCTTCAATATTATTTAAATCTGAAACTGTCATCATATCTGTACCCTGGCTAAATCCGCTTCCAAGAACCCTTTCTCCCTGTTCCACATTTAATTTTGTAATTGTACCATCCATTGGAGAATAGATAGTAGTCTTGTTCAATTGTTCAACCGCTTCTTTCAAAGCTGCTTCCATCTGACTTACATTAGCCTGGGCTGCTTCATAAGAAGCCTGGGAAGATAAGTACGAACTTTTTGAAGCTTCAAGTTCAGAATCACTCGATAATCCTTTTGCATGTAATTCTTTTACCCTGTTATAATCTCCTGTTAATTTATCCAGTTCAGCTTTTCTCATGGCTAATGTGGCTTTCGCTCCCTGCAGATTTGCATTTGCCCTGTCTTGCGCAGCTAAATAGGAATCAGCTTTAATCTTAATTAAAAGATCACCTTTCCTGACTTTATTCCCTTCCTTTACAGGAAGTGAAACAATTTCACCTGTAACTTCCGGGGTTATAACAACCTGGAATTCAGGATTAATTTTTCCGGTGGCAGATACAGTTTGGGTAATATCTCTTTTAATAACCTTTTCAGTCTGCACAGCTATTATTTCCTCTTTATTGCCGCCTAATAAGGCTATAAGGATTAAAGCAAGCAGCAATATACCAATGCCGCCAAAGATGTATAGCTTCTTTTTTGATTTTTTTTGTTTCCCGTTTGCCATTAGAAATTACTCCTAATAATAAATTAAAATTTCAAAATTATTTCCGATTAAAGAAACCTGATTATTCATACTGTTTAAAATCAAGTACACCGAGGTAATACTTGAGTTGTTCGCTTAAAACTACGTACGCAAATTTGGCGTTTATATAATTTGTTCTTGCTGTTGTATAATCCGAATTTGCAATTAAAACGTTTAATAAAGTTCCGGATCCAAGCGAATATTTTTCTGATTCAATTCTTCTGTTTTCTTCAGCTGCTTTAACATTTTTTTCGTTAACGCTAAGACTTTTTTCAGCCGCCTGAAGATCAAGATAGGTCTTCTGAATATTTCTTTTGATATCCCGTTCAAGTTCAGTTAATTCTATATTTTTATTTTCAGCATTTACCTCAGCAATCTGAACCCGGTTATCAACTGAAAACCCGGAGAAAATAGGAATGCTTAGTGTTGCACTTACAGAAAGTGTTTTTGAGTCAGATAAATTTTCTATTTGATTTGCTCTCAACTGATAACTTAAACTTCCGGATAATCTTGGGAAATAACCGGATTGGGCAATGGTTACTCCGTTCTCGGCACTTTTTAGACTAAGCTCCGCACTTTTATAGTCACTTCTCATACTTAATGCTTTGGTGACAAGTGCAGATAAATTTTCGTAGTCTACGCTTGTCTCTTTATTAAAAGTTTCAACTTCATTGCTGACAGTATTATCCTCAAACTGATAATCACCTAAAACATCTAGCCCTAAATAGTATAATAGATTTGTGCGGGCAGTTTCAAGATCATTCTTTGCCTGGATTAAAGATAATTCAGCATTACCTGTTTTCACCTGCTGTGCATAAACATCTGCAAGGGTTACCGCACCAAGTTTATTTCTTTCTGTTATTGTCTCCAGGTTTTTCTCATTCCATTTAAGATCATCTTCTTTTACATTAAGTAGTTGATTAGCATTTATTACATCATAGTATAAACTCACGGTTTGAAAAACTATATCCTGTTTCATTCTTTCAAGACTTAGTCTTGCAGCTTCAAGATCGTTCTGACTTTGAGAAAGTGTAGCAATATTTGAAAGACCATCGAAAAGTGTAATATCACTGTTAGCACCAACACTATAGTTTCTACTTTGCTGGGTGATTGTCGGCTGATCAAAAACGAAACCGCCGAAATTAACACTTCCTCCCGCGTCCTCTGCCCTGGTCCAATTCCAGCTGCCGAAAGCACCAAGGGTAGGAAGAAAATTCCCGTAAGCTGCTTTGAGCCCGGAACTATAGTTTTTTAAATTGTTTTCACTTTTCTGCAAAGTTGTATTTTTATTTAGTGCTGTCGTTATTGCTTCGTTAAGGCTTAATGTCTTTTGTGCAAAAGCTGCATAACTAAATGTTAACAGACATGTTAAGCTTAGAATAAATCGCATTATTTATCTCCCGGCAAATTATTTTTGAGAATCCGATTTTATTTGTTCTGCTTTAGACGTGCAGATAAAATAATTAGTTACTTATCTGTTGAAATATTCTTCATTTATAAAGAATATCTAAAGATTTATATACAAAAATAGAGTATCTCCAGTTCTATATTAGACTTTATGTACAAACGGCAGAATAATTACATACACGGTAAATAGAAACAAGTGTAAGTGGAGATTAATGCTGATAAAAGATGAGCGTCGGCTACGAGCTTAGATAACTATCTTTAATGCTGAGCAAATACCGGTATGCTTCCTCATAATTATTTCCGATTTTTCCATCCAGAATTGCATCCTCAATTGCTGATTTTATTTCACCCACTTTTCTGGATGGTTCAAGATTACAAACCTGCATAATTGTCTCCCCGTTTACCGGAGATTGAAATGCCCTCAACTTATCTTTCTCTTCAACTTCCCAGACTTTCTTCATCACATTTTCATAATTCTCAAGATACCTATCAACTTTATTTTGATTCTTGCTTGTGATATCAGCTCTGCAAAGAGTTATCAGATCTTCAAGATCTTCCCCCGCTGCCACGATTAATCTGCGTATGGCAGAATCAGTCACTTCTTCTTTTGCAAGGGCAATTGGTCTAAGATGAAGACGAACTAATTTTTCAACATATTCCAATTTTGAAAATGGTAATTTTAATTTTTTAAAGACAGTTTTCATCATTCGTGCACCTATTTCCTCATGACCGTGAAAAGTCCAGCCGGTTCCTTCTACAAATCTTTTTGTTTGTGGTTTAGCAATATCATGAACCAGTGCGGCAAATCTCAACCATACATTATTTGTAACCCCGGAAATATTATCTACAACTTCACAGGTATGAAAGAAAACATCTTTATGGTGATAATCTTTCCTTTGTTCAACTCCGCTAAGATTTGAAATCTCAGGAAAAATTATTTCCATAACTCCTGAATGGAATAAAAGTTTTAATCCCACCGATGGACGTGGAGAAGCAATTATTTTCAAAAATTCATCTGTGATGCGCTCAGTGGAAACAATTCTTAATCTTTCTTTCATTTCAAAAGCTGCTTTCATTACAGCTTCATCAACAGTAAAATTTAGTTGAGACGCAAAACGGAAAGCTCTCATTATTCTAAGCGGATCATCGTCAAATGTCCGTAAAGGATCCATATGGAGTTTTTATTAATTTTTCTTCTATATCTTTTAGTCCGTTAAATTTATCGAAGAGAGTTCCGAAGTTTTTTTTACTGATTGAAACAGCAAGCGAATTTATGGTAAAATCTCTCCTTGAAATATCTTCTTCAAAGGTGCCGGCTATTACTTCAGGTTTTCTGCTTTCTCTTTTGTATGATTCTTTTCTGGCACCCACAAATTCCAGATCAAAATCGTTATAATTAAAATGAGCTGTACCAAAATTTTTGAAGACACTTACATTTTTTAACCCGAGTTTAGCTGCAAAGGATTTAGCAAACTCTTCACCATTTCCAACTATAAGAAAATCAATTTCATTATGTTCTCTCCTCAGAATAATATCCCGGATAAAACCACCTACAATAAAGGCATCGTATCCGGTTTCGTCTGATGTCTCGGTTGCAAATTTCAAAAAGGGATATTTCTTCAATTCAATATTGAAATCCAATAAACTCAGGTTACTTTCCTTCTTCCTAATTTACATTTTATGATTTTTTATTAATTGAGTCTTCTCCATTGACCTTACTTCCCATCAATATAGCAATTGGTTTTAATGGTTCAACGTGACTAAAAAGAATTTTCATAGCTGCAGCAATTGGAACAGCCAGAAACATACCTACAATCCCCCATATCCAGCCCCAAAAAATAAGAGAGAACAGAACAAATACCGGACTTAAATCCATATGCCTGCCAAGATAATGCGGTTCAATTAGATTCCCTGCTATGTTATGTACAAGGAAAAGGATTACCGCAAGGGAAATAACAGTAAATCCGAAACCATATTGCAGGAGTGCAATAACAAGAGGACCTATAGTTGCAATCAGTGCTCCTATATTCGGAATAAAATTCAGCACGAAGGTTAGTATTCCCCAGAGTAAAGCAAAATCAACTCCATAGCTTAATAAAACTACAGTTGCTATTGTGCCAACAATAAGGCTAAGAATAGTTTTTATAATCAGGTACGATTGAAGCTGAGTGTTAATATTCCGAAGGTTTTCCTGAACCATAGAATTTTTTTCTGCAAATGCGACTGAGAGCCGTTCCTCGAATTTTACTTTTCCGAGCATCATAAAAACCCAGAATACCAGGGAGATGAAGAAGTCGCCAAGAATAGAAGAAAAGGAATTAAACATATCCTGAATAACCCCGGCTTCAAATAGTTTTTCAAAAAGCGTTGAGATATTAAATCTCCTGATATCAACCTTAAATAAAGATGCGAATTCTTTCAAAGTCATATCAAATGGTTTTAGTACCTGGGAAAGAAAAGCAGAAATATTTTCAGAATATACCTGAAGTTTATCGGGGACATTACTAATTGTGGATATTAATAATAAGATTACAAAATACCCGATTACAGAAACGACAACCAGGATCAAAATCAGAGATAACCACTTGGGGACACCTTTACCTTTAAGAAATGCTAAAAGAGGATGAAGTAAATAAGTCAGAAAAATGGCAATGGTTACCGGCACAAGAATTTCCCTCAATGCCATAAGAATGTAAACAAACAACACAAATGAAATGAACCCGAGGAAATAGGCAGTTGCCTTCATAGGTTTAGTAACTGAATTTTCCGGTTCCATAAATTTCACTTTAAATTAATTGATGAAAGTAATTTATTCCCGTTCTCGTAAAACCACTCTGCTTTATAATAATTTTCATTGAGTATTACATTAAAATTATTATCCATGTTATAACGAGTGGAAAGTGCCGCAATTTTTCTGGCTCTATAAAAATCTAGATGGGCTAACATATAACCCGAAAGTCTGAATAAAGCAAATGCTGATGAATAATTACTCACAACTAAAGTTTTATTGAACAAATTTAAGAATAAATCATAGCTTTCGCCGAGAGACCCGGCAAGATCTGCCATAACAGGAAAACTGAAATAATTATATTTCTCCTTATTTAAGCTGGTTAAAATTAAATATTTATCAAAATCATTTCCCTTTAAATAAGGAAGTATAAGTGAATCACCAGCCAACAAAGATTCTCTTAAATTTGAAAGATAGTATAGGGTTCTGTTCGGATTCTCTAAAATTAAATTTTTATAGAGAGTATCTGCATAAACAGTGTCCTGCTGTTCAGCACAAAGATCGGCAAGTCTGAACTCGATATTATAATAATACGATGAATTTTTAAAACTATTTAATCTGCTATGCAGAAAATTAATTGCCTCTTTTTCCCTTCCGGTTTTGTAAAGTGAGTTAGCATAACCGGTTACCGCTGAATAATTGTTAGTCAGTTCCAATATCTTTTTATATAGTTGAAGAGCAGTGTCATAGTCTTCTTCACTATAATATTCCCAGGCTTCCCGTAGTCTTTCAGCCACGTAACGAGGACAGGTTTTATAAATGATCGGTTTTCTTCCAAAATAATAATCTGCCTGGTCTTGATTTTTAACCTGGTAAGCAGAAAGAATAAATGAATAATATTCTTTGCTTAAAACGTTTATGTTTTTATTGTAAACTTCCTGGAAATCAATCGTAGAATAAAACTGTTTGAATTTTGTAATTCCATAAGTATCTATTAAATATTTACAAAAGGAACCTGCATATATATATGATAGTCCTGAAGTCTGTCCGAAAAAATTAAAAGTTTTAAAAAGATAATCCAGATTAATTTTATATCCGTTATTGTATGCAAGCGATGCCATATAGTGAACATCATTTAAATCATACTCAGGAGCGCCGGCAACTGCTGCACCTTCTATAAGTGCCGGATTGAAATTTTTTGCTACTTTAAAAATACTCCACCCGAATTCACCCGCAAAGCAGTGTGCAATTTCATGTCTTAAAGAAGTATTATAATTATCTACTACTATAAATGTTTCGTCAAGCCAGGGTTTTGCAACGTCAGCATTTTCAGATCCGAAAAACTTTTTCTTTTGATCAGCGCTTTTAAAAATGAAAGATATGTACTTTTCTTTCGGTTTTAATTGATAAAATCTTTCAAGTTGTTGATAATAATATTCATGATGCAAAGCAGTAATTTTAATTAAATCTTTATCTATATCGGGTGAAAAATAAATATCAAAATGGCGGGTGGTTACCCTGTTGCCAAGTATTTTTTTCAGTTTATTCTGAGTGGTAGAAAACCCGAAGTCAGGAGATAAATAAAGAAATAAAATTGAAATAAGAAGAACTATATAAATCACTAATTTTTTTGTGACTATAGTCCGTTTGTAAAAAACCAGAGATGCAACAAAATAGATCAATCCAAAAAACAAAAAATTTAATGAACGGTAGATCATCAATTTTGAATCTACTTTTATTGCTTCATCATATATCGTTCCCGGGAAATAGGCATAAATAGGATTATAAAAATAAATTTGTGGATTGTAGTAAAATTCAAAAAATGTAATCCCGAGGATGAAAAAAAACAGTGAAAAGAAAATAAGAAGCCTGAACTTATTAGAAACGAAAACTGATAAAATGGCAAGTGCGCTTCCGATTACAACAGATGGTATTGTAATGAAAGAATAAAACAATACTCCATCCAGGATTGAACAACTAATAGTTAATAAATCATTGGTGATTGAAATAACTGCGGGAATAATAAGGAAATAACAGAATGATATAAGACTTTTATTCAGAAATGATTTGTATTGTTTTTCACTCTGCAGCAGTGAGAGTGTATATAATCCTGATAGAATGACGAGAAGCACCGAATTAAGAACTGAAAATTCAAATCCAAATACGTTTGTAAGTGGAAAATTAGTTAATATCGTATTGAATATAATTACGATGAACAGATAAATCAGAAGATGATTCCTCCCTAATAATATTTTTTTTATTTCCGTCAATTAGAATTCAGCTCCCGGAACTCTGTCTATATTGGCTCCAAGTGATTTTAGTTTTTCTTCAATTCTCTGGTATCCCCTGTCGAGATGATAAACCCTGAGAACTTCAGTTGTTCCTTTTGCAGCCAAACCCGCCAATACAAGTGAAGCGCTGGCTCTTAAATCTGTTGACATAACTTTTGCACCGTCAAGTTGACTTACTCCTCTAACAATAGCACTGTTTTCACTTACAGTAATATTTGCCCCAAGTCTTATCAGTTCAGGAACGTGTTTGAATCTATCAATATAGATTGTATCTGTAACCGCAGCAACTCCATTAGATATACTCATATAGGCTATCCATTGAGCCTGCATATCTGTCGGGTAACCTGGAAAAATTGAAGTTGAAACATTAACAGATTTTATCTCACCATTACGGGAAATATTTATTGAGTCCTCTTTAATTTTAATTGTACAACCGCTGTCCTCCAGTTTGGAGATAACTGCCTGTATATATTTCGGCTGTATATTATTTAACGTAATATTACCGCCGGTAATAGCTGATGCTATAAGAAGTGTTCCTGCCTCAATCCTGTCAGGAATTGTTTCTATCTCAACTGTAGAAAGGTTTTCAACACCCTCAATTTCAAGAGAAGAAGTTCCAATTCCGTTTATCTTTGCCCCCATCCTTACAAGAAATTCAGCAAGGTTAGTTATCTCCGGTTCCATTGCCGCATTATTTATAATGGTTGTTCCCTTAGCCAATGAGGCGGCCATCAATATATTTCCGGTTGCACCAACTGATGAAATATCAAAATTAATTGTAGCCCCTTTTAATCTTTTAGCTTTCGCTATTATATATCCTGAATCCAGTTCTATTTTGGCACCCATTTTTTCAAGAGCCTCCAGATGAAGATTTATCGGGCGCGGACCCCAGGCACATCCTCCGGGTAAAGAAACTTTCGCGTTTCCATAACGTGTGAGCAGCGGGCCAAGAACGTATACGGATGCCCGCATTTTTTTAACGTGCTCATATGGTGCTTCAAATGTTGATATTTTATTTGTATCAATTTTTAGCCGATGATTTTCGAAAGATATTTCCGAGCCTAAAAAGGTCAGGAGCTTTATCATTGTATATACATCATTAAGCTCAGGTGTGTTTGATAAAGTTGAAACACCATCAGTTAGAAGACAAGCAGGCATCAGCGCGAGTGAAGCATTTTTTGCACCGCTTACTTCAACTGTTCCCTTTAGTTTTTTACCACCCTTAATTACAAATTTATCCATGGTAACCTCATAAAAGTAAATTTCAATAAGGAGAAATTAAAAAATATTATTGTGATTAATGAATTGAAGGGGAAAATAGTTCTGTTATAGACTGGATTACTGCATAGCCTGATTTGTGAGCATTGTTCCGTTAAAGCCTATTACAAATATTTTATCAGAATTAGTTATTGCTGCATCTGTAAGCGTTGCATAGTTTCCGGATTGTGTCAATTTCCAATTTGCACCGGAATCATTTGTTACAAGTATTTCTCCCCTGCTCCCAAGGATTAATCCGTCTTTGTTATCTACAAAATGAATTGAATACAAACCTGAGATTGTATTTGATGGAACCTCCAACCATTTTTCTCCGCCATCAGTTGTTCTTAATACTATTCCGCCGCCGCCTGAAATAAAACCATTATTCTCATCTATAAAAGTGATATCTCTCAGATAATTATTAGTCATTTTTTCCATTAGTTTCCAGCTCCGCCCTGTATTGGTTGTTCTTAATATAGTACCATCCCAACCAACTGCGAACCCATTTTTATCATCTTTAAATCCAACACTGTAGAGTAATTCTTTAGTGGGGGTATATGAAGTGAACCAGTTATTCCCTCCGTTCAATGTTTTTAATATCATACCATGGCTTCCAACCATAAACCCGGTTTGTTTATCTTTTAAGAAATAAATATCGAAGATGGATTCTTTGATATAGACATTCAGGATATTCCAGTTTTTACCGCCATCACTTGTCCGTATTATTGTTCCGTTATCCCCGGTAATAAATCCTATGTCAGGTGTAATAAATAAAATACTAAAAAAGTTAACACGGCTGTCAAAAGTATTTTTCTGCCAGGTTTTACCACCATCCTCAGTTTTAAGAATTAACCCGTTAAATCCGCAGACATACCCTACCATTGGATTTACAAAATTAATTGAATTGAGAGTTGTTATAGTGGAAAGCGATACTGGAGTCCAACCTGAATGGATAACCCCTGCAGTATTATTAGCATATGTTGCACTTCCACTATCACCGTTTTGTACAACCTTGTTATTATCTTTAAGAAGATCAGCGATATTGCTGTAGAAATAATAAAACAATCCGGACATTATGATAAGCATTATAGAGACAAAGGCAATCTTTTTAAAATTAAAATAATGGTGTATCGTCTTCCTTTTATCCTTATAAATTTCAGGTTCATCAATATCAATTTCGTTCAGTTCTTCAAAAACAGCGTCAACATCCTCCATAAATTCCTCCGCTGTCTGGTATCTCTTCTGCATAGGTTTTTCCAAAGCTTTAGAAATAATCCGGTCTATTTCCGGAGGAATGTCAGGCAGATGAGTTGATAACCGGGCAGGCATTTTTTTAATGTGAGCTTCCATTATCTCAAATTCTGTAGGATAATCAAACGGTGTTTTGCCGGATAACATTTCATAAAACGTAACACCGAGTGAATATAAATCACTTTGAGTTGTAGGAGGTTTTCCCCTGATTTGTTCGGGACTCATATAAAATATCGTCCCGATTTTTGTGCCGGCTTTTGTAATATCCTTGGTTTCGTTAATTGATTTCGATATACCGAAGTCCATTATCTTAGCTATACCTTCATTGCTCATAATAATGTTTGAAGGTTTTAAATCTCTGTGGATGAATCCTTTTTGATGTGCAAAAGCAATTCCTCTTAACACCTGTCTCATAACATCAAGAGTAAAACGAAGGTCAAGTCTTCCTTCTCTTCTTATTATGTCTTCGAGTGTTTCACCTTCAATAAATTCCATTACAATACCGAGAGTATTATCTGTATCGGTGAAACCATAAACAGGAATTATATTGGTATGGTTCAGTTTGGCCTGATTCCGGGCTTCTCTTTTAAATCTTTCTATAAATTGGGGATTAGGTGGTTTGCTCGTGTTCAGAATTTTAATTGCAACATATCTTTCCAATTTTAAATCGATTGCTTTATACACAACCCCCATTCCGCCTTCGCCGATAACTTCTACAATTTTATAATTATCTATATTGGTACCGACCATCTATTCGTCTCTGGTTATTAATACAAACGTAAAATTATCCGGAGCTCCTCTATCTTCAATCAATTTGGAAAGTTTTTCAGCGGTAAAATTTACATCCTCATTGCCAATAATTTCTTCAAGTTCCTCATCATTTACCACACAGGTAACCCCGTCTGAACAAACGAAAAATTTCAGCGATTCTTTGAGGTTAAGTTTTAATTTACTGAGATCCGCCTCAACATCAGCAGTATCTCCAAGTGCTTTCATAATTATGTTCCTATTCGGATGATTCTCAGCTTCTTTGAGGGTCAGGTAGCCTTCATCGACCAATCGTTGTACAAGGGAGTGATCTTTTGTAATCTGTTTAATTTTACTATCGTTAAACTTATAAATTCGCGAATCACCAATATGTCCCCAATAGGCTGTATTTGAATTCAGAAACAAAACCTCTACAGTGGTCGCCATCCCCTTAAATGCGGGTGTTGAGGATGATTCTTCTATTATCATTTTGTTGGCAGCTAATATCGACTCTTTAATTCTTTCAAGATAATCTCCGTTTTCAGATTTTATAAAAGAATTGTAAATCGTTTCAACTGTTAAACTTGAGGCGACTTCGCCTGCTTTGTTGCCGCCCAAACCATCGCACAATATAGTTAAGAGACCGTCATCCAGTTCAAAAACACCATAAGAATCTTCATTCTCCTGTCTGCGTAATCCGGTCTTTGATACTGATATATGAGTATATTTCATTTTTTCCCCGACCGGCTGGTTGTTTGGAATTCGGAATTTGAAAATGGTATAATCCAGAATTTAATTGAATAAATAATATTTGTCACAGTATTATCAATTTTCATACCTGTTTTCTTTGCCCTATTATTTAGTTAAAAATTATGAGTTTATTCTTTATAATAAAAGTTTAATTATTGCCAATTGTTGATTTTATATTCCCCCTGTTCATATTCCATTCTTCTTGATATTATAATTTATTAAAAATTAAGGTAAATAAAATTAAAATCTTCTAAATTCCTTCGCCTATTTTTACTCTGATTTTATAGTGCACAACTAAAAGGCTGGTAAATACTAAATCCAGATTACACGTTAATTAAAATATTTTCACTAAAGAATTCCACACCCAAATAAAAGTGAAATCATTAATTTAATTATGCTGTAAAATTAACAATGAACAGTAGAAAAAGTTTATATAGTTAACATTTTTCACTTACCTCGTCTATTCAAATAGATTTCTGGAATTATAAACAATACAGCGGAGATCGAGCCAAAACTTAGCAGTGGAAACAGCAGAACTTAAGGGATGTCTATATTCATTCCTTTGTTTTCAAAAGTAAAACCTTTATTTTTGTTGTTTATTTTCTAATAAACAAGTAAAATTTTAATATTTGCGAGAATGGCGGAATTGGCAGACGCGCTAGACTTAGGATCTAGTACCGCAAGGTGTCGGGGTTCGAGTCCCCGTTCTCGCACCACGATTTTTTATTTAAAAGTACAAGAGGAAAACATTGGAAGTAAAGGTAAATGAAATTTCCACTTCTGAAAATGAAGTTGAAGTTACAATGGCGTATGATGAAATTAAATCGGACATTGAAAATGAAGTTAAGAAACAAACTAAAAATATCCAGATGCCAGGATTCAGAAAAGGGAAAGTTCCACTGACAATGATAAAAAAGATGTATGGCGATGCGATGGAGTATGAGGCATCTGAAAAAGTTGCTAACAATAATTTCTGGAAAATTGTAAAGGATAAAAATCTCCAGCCAATCGGACAACCGGTACTATCTGATATCAAATTCACTCCCGGTGAAGATTTTCAATTTAAAGTTAAGTATGAAATACTCCCGCAACTCGATATAAAAGGTTATAAAGACATTGAAATAGAAATTCCTGATTTCCAGGTTAAAGATGAAGAAGTTGAACACGAAATTCTTCACGTGAAAAAGGCAAATGCAACGCTGGTTGAAGAGGAAAAAGTCGGTGATGATAATAATTATATAATCAAACTTCTTCTTCAAAGAATAGATGAAAAAGGTGAAAATTTTGCAGGAAGTAAACCTGAAACTTTCGATGTTGACCTTTCGAATGAAGGAGTACAGAAAGAAATTGTTGAAAATTCCCGGGGGAAAAAGGTTGGCGATACTTTTGAGTTTACATTTACAGATGAAAGAAAATTAAAAAATAATAATGGTGAAGAAGAAACTGTTAAGGAAGATTTCAAATACAGGGCGGAAATTAAGGAGATAAAGAGAAATCTTTTACCTGATTTAAATGAAGAACTGATAAAGAAGGTTACGAATAATAAGGTTGAAAACGAAAATGATTTCAGGGAGAATATTAAAAACGATATCCAGAAATACTATAATCAAAAAGTTGAAGAAATTACAAGAGAAAGGCTGATCCAGGAAATTGTAAAAACAAATGATTTCACCCCGCCGGCATCGCTTGTGCAGAATTTTTTAACTGACCTTATTGAACGTGAAGAACAGGAAGTAAAGAAACAGGGATACAAAAAGTATGATCACGAAGAAGCATTAAAAAGATTAAAACCTTACGCTGAATATGAAGTTAAATGGTACCTTATAAAGAATGAAATAGAGAAGAAAGAAAAGATAGAAGTTACAGATGATGATCTTAAAGAATTGGTAAAAAAAGATGCAGAAAAAACGGGCTTACCTGAGGATAAATTGCTAAACTACTATAAATCATCTAATTTTGCTGAAAGACTACAGGATCAGAAACTGCTGGACTTTTTAAAAGAGAACAATAAAATAAATAAAGTTGATCCTTCGAAATTTACAAAACCTAAAACCGAGGAAAATAATGACAAAACATCCTGAATTTTATAACCAGTTAGTTCCCTATGTGATAGAACAAACTGGTCGTGGTGAACGGGGAATGGATATTTTTTCCCGTTTGTTAAGGGAACGAATAATTTTTATCGGAACCCCCATTGATGATCACATTGCAAGTCTTATAATTGCCCAATTAATTTTTTTAGAAGCTGAAGATTCTGAAAAGGATATAAATGTTTATATAAATTCGCCCGGCGGAAGCGTTACTGCAGGTCTTGCCATATATGATACCATGAAATATATTAAACCGGATGTTTCAACAATCTGTGTTGGAATGGCTGCAAGTATGGGTGCTGTTTTGCTTGCCGGAGGCTCTGCCGGAAAGAGAACTGCGCTTCCTAATGCCAAAATTATGATACATCAACCCTGGGTTGGAGGATTGCAAGGTCAGACTTCCGATATTGAGATCCACGCAAGAGAAATGCTGAAAACCCGCGATACATTGTATAGAATTCTCTCCGAACACACTGGTAAAACAATGGAACAGATTACTAAAGACTGCGATAGAGATTATTTTCTCTCTGCACAGGAAGCAAAGGAATATAAACTTATTGATAATATTATTGATAAACGGGCAAGCCTTTCAAATACAAAAAAATAATTAAATAAGGGATTGATTCACTCAATCCCTTTTCCTTCTTATATTACACTTCATTATTTCTCTTCTTTATTAATATGAACCGGATAAAATTATATTTAGGATTATTACTTTTCTCCAATATTCTCTTCCAATTTGTTTTTCAGATAAATCTCAAAGCACAAAATGAACACCAGGAAATTAAAAAGGAACTCAGCACTTATTTAAAGGAATTTCAAAAGAACAAACTTATTCCAGGAATATCCGCCGGCATTGCTCAAGACAATAAGATAATATGGCTCGAAGCATGCGGAGTTACTGATATAGAAAATAATATCCCTGCAACAGTGCTAACTCATTTCAGAATTGCTTCAATTTCAAAATCTATTACAGCAGTCGGTATAATGCAATTAGTGGAAAAAGGTAAAATAAGACTGGATGATGATGCGAGAAATTATATTCCGTACTTCCCTAAAAAGAAATGGAAATTTACAGTACGGCAATTGTTAAATCACACTGCAGGAATAAGAAATTATTATAAGGGAGAATTTGATGACACAAAACACTATTCCACTATGAAAGACGCGGTGGGAATAGTAATTCAGGATACATTGGCTTATAAACCGGGAACCAAGTATGAATACACAACTTTAGGATACAATCTCCTGGGTGCAATTATTGAATACGCATCCGGGTTATCGTTTGAAGAATATCTCCGGAAAAATATATTTGAACCGGCGGATATGCATTCTACTTACCTTGATTATCAGAACAGAATTATTTTTAATAGATCACGGTTATATATAAGGAATAAATACAGAATTCTGGAAAATGCCCCCCTGGCTGATCTCAGTAATAAGTATCCGGGTGGAGGAATATGTTCAACTTCGGAAGACTTACTAAAATTTTCTATTAACCTGCTGAACGGGATACTTATAAAGCCTGAAACTCTGGATTCCATGCTCGTCCCTACAAAATTGAAAAACGGAACGAGGATTAATTATGGATTAGGATTTACTCTTGGAACAGATAATTCAGGCAGAAAATATTTTGCTCACGAAGGATACAGCGGTACCTCACTTCTGGTTATTTATCCTGCAGAAAAGCTGGCAGTTGTTGATTTAATAAATATAAGAGATAGAAATAATGATATGCCGGCGATGGATCTTGCTTACATTGTCCTTGATAAAAAAATAAAAACTCCAAAGTCCGAACTATCTGATAAATTAATGAAAATAATAATATCTGCCGGAATTGATTCCGCCTTAACGAAATATAAAGAACTTAAGATAGACTCAACAGAATACTTTGATATTTCTCTTGATGAAATTTGTGTTTTTGGTTATGATCTGATAACCATAAAAAAGATAAGTGATGCCATCAAATATTTTAGATTTATGATAAATGAATTTCCTGAAAATGCAAAACCTTATATTGGGTTAGCTGATGCTTATTACAAGGATGGAAATATTGGTTTAGCTTTAATGAATTATCGTTTAGCTTTTAAAATAGAACGAACAAATGTTTATGCCTTAAGTATGATCAGGAAAATCACAAAATTAAAGTGACCTGCATTAAACCTTAAATTATTTCCTTGCATTCCTGAACTTTACTGTTCAAATTAGTGTTTAGAGCTTAACAAAAATAAAAATTATATGATTGGACATAGATTTACGGAATTTATCCCGGGAAATTCCGGTGAAAACCGTTTTGAAGATTTGCTGAAAGTGTTTCTTCAATTATTAACAATCACTTCAGGCGATGTAAGTGAAGCATTGAACTGGATGAATGAGCTTGATAAAAGATATAATCTTACTGATAATTCTTACGGTATGGGTGATTTCATTAATGAACTGAAGGACAAAAATTATATTGAAGAGAACCCGGATAAAAATACTTTTGTTATTACTGCAAAAAGTGAACAATCAATAAGAAAACAATCACTGGAAGAAATTTTTGGTAAGCTGAAAAAATCGAAAAGGGGAAATCACAGGACGCCATATTCCGGAATTGGTGATGAGCTTACTTCAGACAGACGTGAGTTTAGTTTCGGTGACACAATGGATCAGATTGATGTTACTAATTCGATTAAGAATTCTCAAATAAATCACGGTATAGATGATTTCAAATTAACTGAGGGAGATCTGGAAGTTGAAGAAAAAGATTTTAAAGCTCTGACCTCAACTGTTCTGATGATAGATATTTCTCATTCAATGATTTTATATGGGGAGGACAGAATAACACCTGCAAAAAAAGTAGCAATGGCATTATCAGAACTTATTACAACCAAATATCCAAAAGATACATTGGATATCATTGTATTCGGTAATGATGCATGGCCTATCGCCATAAAAGATCTCCCTTATTTACAGGTTGGTCCCTATCATACAAATACAGTTGCAGGTATAGAACTGTCACTTGATATACTAAGACGAAGGAAGACTTCAAACAAACAGATTTTTATGATTACTGATGGAAAACCGACGTGCCTTAAAGAAGGAGCAAGATATTACAAAAACAGCTTCGGACTTGACAGAAAAATTATAAATAAGACATTAGACCAGGCAGCCCGGTGCAGAAAACTTGGAATTTCGATTACAACTTTTATGATTGCAAAAGATCCTTACCTTCAACAATTTGTAAGAGAATTTACTTCAACAAATAAGGGAAGAGCATTTTACAGCAGTTTGACCGGATTAGGTGAATATATTTTTGAAGATTACATCAGGAACAGGCGTCGCAGAATGAAATAAACTTCTGCAATAATACCCATTATCATATAAAGGATTTTTAATGAATTTAACTTCAATTTCTACTTTGGGAGAACTAAAAAAGAGTGGTTATAAACCGAAAACCATAAAAAATGAACTCAGGGAAAATCTGATATGTTCTTTAAAAAAGGAGAAAATCCATTCCATGGAATAATAGGCTATGAAGACACTGTAATGCCTGATATTCAAACAGCCATTCTATCACGGCACAACATAATTTTACTTGGACTGAGAGGACAGGCCAAAACTAAAATTGCCAGATTGCTTATCAATCTATTGGATGAATATATTCCGGTTGTAGCTGGAACCGACTTAAATGAAGATCCTTTTAATCCTATCTCAAGAATTACTAAAGAACATATTATAAATGAAGGTGACCTAGTGTAAAATAGAATGGATGCACAGATCAGAAAGATACGCAGAAAAGTTAGCCACTCCGGACGTTTCCGTTGCTGATCTGATAGGCGATGTCGATCCAATAAAAGCTGCATCTTTAAAACTCCCCTACTCTGATGAAAGAGTAATTCATTTTGGTCTTATACCGAGATCGCATAGAAGTATTTTCGTAATAAATGAACTCCCGGATTTGCAGGCCAGAATCCAGGTTGCTTTATTTAATATCCTGCAGGAAAATGATATTCAGATCCGGGGATTTAAAGTTCGTCTTCCATTGGATATTCAATTCGTATTCACGGCAAATCCCGAAGATTATACCAACCGTGGTTCGATCGTTACTCCATTAAAAGACAGGATAGACAGCCAGATATTAACTCATTATCCAAAATCAATAAGTATTTCAAGATCAATTACTGAACAGGAAGCAAGATCTACAAGCGAACAAAAAGATTCTGTAATCGTTCACGAACTTCTAAAAGATTTAATTGAACAGATTTCTTTTGAAGCAAGGCAAAGTGAATATATTGATGCTAAAAGCGGAGTGTCTGCACGGCTTACAATTTCTGCATTTGAAAACCTCGTAAGTACTGCAGAAAGAAGAGCAATAATTAATAAAGAATCACCAACATTTGCCAGGATTTCTGATTTATATGGAGTAATCCCATCTATTACCGGGAAAATAGAACTTGTTTACGAAGGCGAACAGGAAGGACCTTCTAAAGTTGCACACATACTGATAAGCAAAGCTATCAGATCTTTGTTTGCGGAATATTTTCCAACTCCAGATAAGCTGAAGAAAAATCAGGATGTTAATATATACCAGGAAATTACAAACTGGTTTAACAAAGGAAATATTGTTGATATCCTGAATAATCTTAATGAAAAAGAATTTGAAAATGCATTAAATAAAGTTCCCGGCTTAACTGATATAGTGAAAAAATATTTCCCAAAAGCGGACAAGAAAAATCATCTGCTATTAATGGAATTTGTATTACACGGATTAACTGAATATTCACTTCTTAGCAAATTTAAAATGGAAACGGGAGTTCAATTTAAGGATATGTTGAGTTCTATGTTTACCATGACTTCTGATGAAGATAATGAAGATCCCGCGAACGATTCCGACTTCTTTCATTGATTTTAGAATTTGAATATATTTTTGTCGTAAAAACTATTTTGTGTAATTTCAACTAAATGAATTAAATCATTTAGTATGAATAGAACTTCCCCGAAGAAAATTATAATAGTTGGACCTGCTTATCCTTACAGGGGCGGACCTTCAACATACGTTTCTTACCTTTATCGGGTCCTGCAAGATAAATTTGAAGTGAAAATTTATAATTACAAATTACTCTATCCCGGTTTTCTTTTTCCCGGCACAACTCAATTTGACCAAAGCAAATCAAATACATTAAAAGCTCCGAGTGAAAGATTAATAAATTCTATATCTCCGTTTAACTGGATAAAAGTCGCATCAAGACTAAGGGGAGAAAATGCAGATTTAATAGTATTCGATTGGTGGCAGCCATTCTTCGGACCGTGTCATTTTGTAATCTCATCGCTCATTAAAAAAAAATATGGTGGAAGAATTCTATTCATTACTGAGAATTTTATTTCGCACGAATCACGATTTATTGACGGCTTTCTTACTAAACTTGGGTTAAGTAAAGCAGATATATTTCTCGCACTATCAGAAGTTGTTGCAAACGAGTTAAAAAAAATTTCCGGAGGAAGGAAAATTTATCGTTCAATACTCCCGCCATTCGATTGTTATACATCTGATGAGCATTATGACAAGGAAACCAGCAGAAAGGAATTAAACATCTCTCCCTCTGCTAAAGTTTTACTTTTTTTTGGGTACGTGAGGAAATACAAAGGTCTCGATTTATTAATAAATGCATTGCCTCAGATAATTAAAGACATACCTGAAGTTAAATTATTAATTGTTGGTGAATTTTATGATGATGTTTCTTCATATAAAAATCTTATTGAAAAATTAAATCTGCAGGATAAAATCCTGCTTATCAATAAATTTATTCCAAATGAAGAAGTTGCAAAATACTACAACGCTGCTGATGTTCTGATTCTTCCCTACAGAAGTGCCACTCAAAGTGCAGTACTGAATGTTGCATACAGTTTCAGAAAGCCGGTTATAGTAACTAATGTGGGCGGATTAAGTGAATTTGTAGTTGATAATTCCACAGGAATAATTGTGAAACCAGATTCACCGGAAGAAATTGCAGAAGGAGTTAGTAAGTTTTTTAATTCTACCGCAAATATTAACTATAAATCAAATATTGAAAACTATCTTTCAGGAGATAACTTCAGTAAACTTCCGGAGCTATTTGAACAGATCCTTACTTCAATCGACTCCCCATTAGTAATTTCATCATATTAATAATAGTTACCCGGCCCAATAAATTAACCCTAATTCAAACTGATTAATTAGTAATGGATGTTTGGGCAACACTCTTATTGTAAATCCCTGCTGACCTGACCTTCTTGTTGTAATACTTCCTGTAAATTTATAATTGCCATCCTTTGATTTTTTAGATTCAGATTTCAGCACAATGGTTTCATTGTATTCAGGATTTTCCTGTTGGTCCAATGGACCATAGTATGCCTGAACTTCAACATCCTGAGCAGAAAGTTCACCGAGGTTCAATTCAGCAGTAATCGGAAAATTTTCACCCACAAAAATTGTTTTAGATTTATCATGGGTTTCAAGTTTAACTAATTTTATAATATTCCAATTCCTTCTTAAATTTTCCTTCCAACTTGCAAGTTCCTTTGCATTACTCCATTTTCTTTCACTTAATATCAGACGTTTTTCAAATGAAGTTTTATAATAGTTTTCAAAATACTGCTGAACCATCCGGTGTGTATTGAAATATGGTCCAAGTTTTTTCATAGATTGTTTCACTTTTTGAATCCACTCACGAGGCAATCCATCCTCCCCTCTTGAATAGAATAAAGGAATAATATTTGTCTCAAGTGTGTTATATAATTGTCTTGATTCTAGCTCATCCTGATAATCGGGATCGGTATATTCTTCACCGTTTCCTATTTTCCAGCCAATTTCAGGATCAAATCCTTCATCCCACCAGCCGTCCAGCACACTAAAATTTAATCCACCGTTAGCTATTACTTTCATTCCTGAAGTACCGCTTGCTTCCAGAGGACGACGTGGAGTATTCATCCAGACATCGCATCCCTCAACAAGATAATGAGCAACATTGATGTCATAATTTTCTATGAAAACTATTTTCCTTCTGAAAGCTTCAGTTTTTGAAATTTCACAAATATCCTGAATAAGCTTTTTGCCTTCTTCATCTTTCGGATGGGCTTTCCCCGCAATAATAAATTGAACGGGTTGAGATTTGTTGCTGATAATTTGATTAAGACGCTCTAAATTCCTGAACAACAAGGTTGCTCTCTTGTACGTGGCAAATCTTCGGGCAAATCCAATTGTTAATGCAGTAGGATCCAGGACCTCGGAAGCTATTGTTAATTCAGCCTGGTTACCTCCACGTGACTTAACCTGTTTTACCAACCTTCTTCGTGCAAAAGCGACCAATCTTTCGCGTCTCCTCTCATGAGTTCTCCATAATTCTTCATCCGGAATTTTATCAATTCTTTGCCACAGACTAGGTGAAGCGGGATTCTCTAACCATTTTTCGCCAATATATTGAACTAATAATTCCTCCATTTCTTTTGAAATGTGGGAACGGACGTGTACACCATTAGTTATATATCCTATTGGAATTTCGTTAAACGGAACATCTTTGAATCCGCTGACCCACATTTTCTTAGAAACTTTACCGTGCAGCTTACTGACGCCATTTATATAACCTGCAGTATTCATTGCAAGGTGAGCCATATTAAATACACTTGATTCCTTATCCCTGTAAATAGTTCCCAGCGAATAAAAATCTTTATCGGAAATTTTTAATTCATTCCTGTAATAATTTCCAAGATATTTCTCAACCAGCTCATTTGCAAAAACATCAATTCCTGCAGGAACCGGCGTATGTGTTGTAAAAATGTTTGAACAATATCCAATCTCTTTGGCTTCCTGAAAAGTCAGTTCATCATTCTGTATTAAGTATCTTATTCTTTCAAGTGACAGAAAGGCGGAATGTCCTTCATTCATGTGGCAGACCATAGGTTTAATCCCAAGAGCATGACATGTTCTTATTCCGCCAATTCCAAGAATAATTTCCTGTTCGATGCGGGTTTCAACGTTTCCGCCGTATAAAGTTTTTGTGATGGTCCTGTCTTCCTCAGAATTCTTCAACACATTCGTATCAAGCAGATAAAGGGGTATTCTTCCTATCTGAATTTTCCAAACCTGGAAAAAAACATCACGGTTAGCAAATGTTACTGATAATAAAAGTGGGTCATTGTTATTATCAAGTACAAGGCTCATTGGAAGATTGTCGAAGTCGTTTATTTCATAGCGTTCATGCTGCCAGCCATCTGAATTCAGATATTGCTGGAAATAACCTTCCTTATATAAAAGACCCATTCCAATAAGTGGTATCCCAAGGTCGCTGGAGGCTTTTAAATGATCTCCGGCAAGTACACCTAAGCCTCCGGAATAAGTCTGCAAACTTTCAGTCAATCCAAATTCTGCAGAAAAATAGACTATGTTAAATGAGGAGGAATAATTTCCGGATTTGCTGAACCATGTTTTCTCATTCAGATATTCCTGAAGCTTATTATAAACACGTTCAAGATGGGCAATGAACCCATCATCGTGAGAAACTTCTTCCAAACGTTCCTGAGAGATGTTGCCCAAAATCATAACCGGGTTATGGTTGGTCTCATCCCACAATTCTCTGTCAAGTCTTCTAAAAAGTTCTCTGGAATCTGAGTGCCAGGTCCAGTGCAGGTTATATGCAACCTCTCTAAGTTTTTCCAGATTCTCGGGTAATGAAGGTACCACATAATAAGTACCAAGGAATTTGTGCATATTCTCTCCGCTAAAAATGTATTTCTGTTTCAAAAATTAAAGATGAAATATAATTAAACCTTAGTTTTACAAAAAATATAATTCATTCTGTTATATACAAAAAGAAAGCCGGTGTTTAATCCGGCTTTCTCATTTTTTTTATGTAGTGGTAGTTACTTTAAAAGTATCATCTTCCTAATTTGAGTAAAACCAGAACCATTACTACCATTAGCTTTTAACTCATAAAAATAAACACCGCTTCCAACCTTATTGCCGTGCATATCTTCAGAATTCCAGGTTACAGTATGAGAACCTGCATTCTGTTGTCTGTCTACAAGTACATTTACAATCTCACCAAGGAGATTATAAATTACAACTTTTACCCCGGCTGATACAGGAAGTGTATATTCAATTCTGGTTGAAGGATTGAAAGGATTGGGATAATTTTGTTTCAGACTATAATCTGTTGGCAAATTGGGAGTATTACCCGGATCTTTAACACCTGTTACACCAGAACGTGCAAAAGCGAGGCCAGTTATATTCGGATAATTCAATGATCCTATTGTTGTTCCAGTACCGTTAGTTTTATCAATACTAATAAAATTATTATTTTGACTTGTCGATCCAACCACGCCGTACAAATTTCCACTTTCATCAAAGTCTAAATCATTTGTCAGAACACCAAATCCAGTATTACCAACGACAGTTGTCGTTCCAGTGCTGAGATCAATGGTATAAATTCTATCTTTATTTGTTCCAACAGCAACAAATGCTGTTGCATATAATTGATTTGTCATTGGATCAAATGCTGCAGAATTAATATTTTGATCAGCGGTAATAACGGTATCATATGCCCCGGTATTAATATCAATCTGGTATATTTTTCCACTTTTTAAAATTCCATATAATGTACCGGAAGTATCAAAAGAGATGGAATACATATCTAATAATGGAAGAGAATACAAATTATAAGCATCCCCTAACGCTGAATTTATTCTGGAAATCACTGCATACCCTGAAACATTTGTTAATCCATACATAAAACCGGTGTGTGGCTCAATGGTTAGAGATTTAAAATTATCAACGTCATCGAATTCAGAATTCCCTACCAAGGTAGCTGAACCTGTTGAAGGATCAACCGTAAACACACTTCCGTTTCCATTAGGCCCGGAAACAGCATAAAAATCACCTTGTATAGCAGCGTTTATTTCATATCCTCTGCCTTTCAAAAGAATATCTTGAAAATTGGTAGAGTTGCTGCTAATGCTTAAAGTATTGCTATAAGCACCAGTGCCTGTCGGCTGGAATTCATATTCAATTATCAGCGAGTCATATGTACTTAGTGTTATTGGAAAGGTGAGATTAGTGATCAAATGAAAAGGACCTAGATCAGAAGGAATATCATTAATTATCACATCATCACTACCATAATTACTCATGCCGATTGATAAAGCTTCACTTGTTGTTCCAACTTCTACATTATGAAAGTCCAGTGAATCTGTTTCAGAAATTAAAGCCGGACCACTTAATGGTTCTACTCTAATTTTACCAACCTGAGTACCCCATGTATTAGTTGCAGCAGCAAATTCTGATAGAGCCCAAAAACTATTTTGTTCAACCGGGTCTAATACAATGCCAGTATAATCACCCCACCTGTTTCTGGTTCCACCGTATGTAACAACATAATTACCTTTTCCTTCAGCAAGAGGAACACTACCCATGAAACCAGGGGGATCACTTGAAAATCTGCCGGTAAAATACGCACCTGCATATTCTGTTGTACCGGATCTGCTGAATGTTAATGCCACATTTCCATCTATATCAACATCAACAGCAGGATAGTAATGCCAGAATCCGTTTGCTCCAAAAACATAATCCTGATCTGATGTATTAGTATTTGTGTTGATCTTTAAATAGTGCAGAGCCGAATATTGTGAATATGACGGGTTACGGACGGTGTGCACAAGATAGAGATAACCATCCCGATATTTAGGTTCATTCTTTAAGGCTACTCCGCCGCAATCAATCAAGGGAGATCCGCCACCCAGCTGGCTTCCATCCGGAGGATATGAGAACGATGTAACCGGAACGTTAGTTTGAGTAAGAATTGGTGAATTCAGAGGATCTGTAATAGAAAATACTTTAACATAATTAGCTGAATTGAAATTAGGAACTTCAGCAAGATAATATTTTGAGGATGAGGAATACATTATACTCGGCCTGATCGTGTATGAACCGCTTATATTCCATAGGTCTGTCCAGGTACAGCTGCCGGCGGTATTCGCATAAAGCTGTGCTTTGGCGATTATTCTGATTTTATCATACTGAAATGTATTTGTACCAAATGTCCATTGATTACCGGTAACATAAATTGCATTCTCATCATATCCAACACCCTGGTAATCAGTCCAGGTATTAGAATTAACAGTACCATTTAAATTAGCCGGTAACGCCCAGTTATACCAGGTTCCAATAGGATCTGAATCGTCTGAAACAGAAAGTAGGAGAGATGCTGTGTGCGCATTATCACTCTGCTGCAGCCATACCATAATCCATCTTTGATCAATCACATCATACAAAACTTTTGGATCGAAGGCGCCTGGATTCGGGAATACATTGTTAAACCAGTTATCTGCAGAAATAGTCTTTAATATATTTCCTTCTTTATCGTAAATTCTGAATGAAGTATTTACTACAGCAATAATATTACTAGGACCAACGGCAATATAGGGATCAGGTGGTATACTGTTTCCCATTGGTATTCCTTCAAAATTCTTTAGCAAAAATGGGAACGAACTACTCCTGCCAGCTTCTTTTTTAGCATTAGGATCTTCATAGTAATTAGAACCTTCTTTTGGTGTTGGGAAACCAAAATCTACATAACTGGGTTGACCACCTTCAAATTCTGTCTCCTCATTCCAGATATGTTCAGTAGGTTCAAAGATGGTCATATTCCTGGAAAAATTATCCGTTGATACCGCTGCTCCGGAAGGGACACTTCCATCCGCCGGACCAGAATATGTTTGTCCGTATACATAGGAACCAAATCCTATTAAGAGAAGGGCCAAAGTAAATATTCTCTTAAACATTTCACTCCTCAATATTATTTTATAAAAAATTACTTAAATGTCTATGAATGGATACTTAATTCTTTATTAGAATTTAAAATACATATATCTATTTAAAATTAAAAGATACTTTGGGAGATAAAAGGAACAAGAATCCTATTTCCGGGTTCTTCTTTTCCTTTGAAAAAATGGAATAAACCGTTCTATTTTTTCTTGTAAGTTGCCATTATATAATGAGCAATCGAATCCGCTTCAACGGGTGATAGACCGGGGTTAGGCATTGGAGGGTAACCTGGATTTTTTTTAACAGGATTCCTTATGAAAGCAATTAATTGATCAATATGCCCTTCGTATTTTGGAAGTGTCTGTTCGTATGGAGGACCTACAATCTTATGATCAAATGAATGACATGAAGAACAAATGTTTTTAAAAATCTGCTCACCGCTTATAGCTTTAGCTTTTTTTCCGGAACCTGTTAATTCGGCCATCATTTTTTCGAATTTTACGTTCATCACTGCAGTCTGAACTTCAGTTGAATTTTGTAATGCCAGTTGATCTTTAATAATAAGAGCCAGTAAGGTAAAAAGAATAATATAAAAGACCTGTCCGCTGTACTTCAAGCTAAAATTTTTAACCATTGAATACAAATAATGATATACTAAAAATAATAGTAGCAAAGCAATAGTAGAGAAAAAGAAGATTGCACCTGAGAGAGCGGAGGCAGGAAATACTAAAATGTTTATCAGCATAAAAAGCGGCATTAATACCGCCCCTATAAATGAGAAACGAATGGCAACTTTTCTAACAAAATCTTTGTAAGGACTTTCTTCTAAATGTCTACCACCTTCCCAGTAAAAGAAAGCAAAAAAGATGGCTCCCCCGGTTATTGCAATCATTGAAGATAAAAAGCTCAGCAACCTCGTTAGCGCTTCCAGGGAAAACATAACATAAAAGAAACTGAATTTGCCCCACATACCGGGATAAGCGGCTACTGTTGCAGCTGAAATGAATAACCATATTCCTAAAAATAAAAACGGCAGTCCGTACCGGCCTGATTTTCCACTCAAACTTATATTGGCATTCCGGAACTTTGAGATTTCTCTCCCCACTTCCTCATTTTCAGGTTTGTAATCCCTTATAGCCTCGTATATCTCCATAAAGGACATTGAATACCGGTAAGTATAAATTAGTATCAAACCCATACTTAAAAAGAAAACTGAAAAAATAAGGTAAACTGCCACATTGGAATTTGTACCCTGAAGAAGTTGAGTATAAATCAGCAAACAAGTTATAACCGGTACTATTCCCAGGATTATTCCAATACTTTTATTAATAGTTAGAGACTCGATAATATCTTTAGAAAACTTGAGGTAAATGTTATTAGTTTCTTTTAACCCTTTTGCTTTATAGTAAAGCGACAGAATTGTAGATCCAAATACAGCACTTATAAAAGGGATAAACAGAAAAAGGATAAGCATCAGGAGATAATGCAATAACTGAATATGCTCCGATGATTGGGGTATAACCAGTTTATCAAGAAAATCCATGTATTTTTCTCACCTTTAGTATTAAAAGATAATTACAAGTTTATCGAGTGAAAGCAATACAACTACTAAAATTGCAAAGATATTAATTTCCCTGAATGCAGTTGTAAAATAAATTCTTTCCGTTGTAAATCTTATCAGTTTAAAAGAGTTCCATACAAGCCAAACGCCAGCAAGGAATAATCCATAACCTATAAATGGAGATTGCAAATTCCCGAAAAAAGGAATCATGAGACAGGTTACTACTGTTGCAGAAATCCAGATAAAAGTAATTCTTGCTAATTGATCAGAATTAAAAATCTGAGTTAATGTAGGAAAACCTGCCTTCTGATAATCTTTATCTAATACAAGAAGCAGCAACCAGAAATGAGGAATCTGCCATATAAAAAAGAATGAGGAGATAATTAAAATCTGAGGATCCAGGATGTTTCCACCACCTGCAACCCAGCCGACAGCAGGAGGAATTGCTCCAACTAAAGAACCGGGAATAATTGCCAAAGGATTCTTTTTCTTTAAAGGCGTATAAATTCCATTATACCAGATAAGGTTTAATAAACCTAACCCAAGTGCAATGAATCCGCTTCCAACAAACAGCATTACTGAGCCTGAGAGTAAAAGAATTAATGCAATTTTTAATGCATCTGAACGACTAATTCTTCCCGCAGGAATCGGACGGTTTTTTGTACGATTCATTAATGCATCAGTTCTAAATTCCTGGTAGTGATTTATAACTGCCGAACCGCATGCAAGAAGAAGAATTCCTATTGTTGGCAGAATTGCAGATGCATTTAATTCTCCGGCTGCTGAAATAAATCCGAACAACATTGTTATGGTAACAAATATTGTTATCCTGATTTTAGTCAGATCAAATAATATGTTCAGTTTTTCTCGCACTTAGTTTTTCTTTGTTGAATCAACTTTTGTTAAATCTGTATCTTTAACTGTAGTTACCGAATCTTTTTTTTCAGTCGTAACCGATTGAATCGAATCCATTTTTGCCTGTTCAATTAACCATTTATTAAAATTATTTTGTGGCAATACAATAACCTTGCTCAACATATGTGAATGATTCAGTCCACAGTACTCAGCACAAAAGATGTCATAAGTGCCCTCTTTATCCGCCTGGAACCATGCAGTGTTATGTCTGTTCGGAATTACATCTTTTTTTACGCGGAATGCCGGGATGAAAAATGAATGATTCACATCTCTGGAACTTAGAAATACTTTTACAGGTTTGTTAAGAGGGACATAAAGAGTATCAGTAGTAACTCCGTTAGAATATTTAAAAGTCCATTTCCACATCTGAGCGGTTACATCAACATTCATAGCGTCTTCAGGTGCATCTGCCATCTGTTTATAACCGGCCCAGCCCATCCAGAACATTATAAGGACAAGAATAGTAGGGATAACTGTCCATGTAATTTCAAGTGGAATATTTCCATGAATGTTTTTCGCTTTCGGGTTTCTTTTCCTGCTATACTTTATAACAAAGAAAATCATACTGAAAGTTATTACAACAAGAAAGAATACTGATACCGCCACTATGAAGAAAAATGTGGTATCAGTTGAGTTTACAAAATTTGAAGCTCCGGCAAACATATATTTATCACCTTACGTAAAAGGAATAATCAGCAAAAAGAAGTATGAATGAGACAATAATAAAGAACAGAGCAATGACAATAAACACTCTGAACGCTTTTTGCTCAGATCTGAGATGCATAAAGATGGTTAGAACAAGATATGATTTTACACTTGCTATAACCAATGCAGTTGTAACAGTTAACTGCCCGAAATTAATTCCGGCAACAGTTACGGTTAAACCTGTCAGAATCATCAGGGCAAGCCAGACTAATATATAAATACCATAACTGGTGACATGTTTATCGTGCTGATGTTCCAAATGTTTTTCTTCCATTCGTTAAATACCTCAGGTAATCAGATAAAATAATGGGAAAAGGAAAATCCAGATTATATCTACAAGATGCCAGTACAAACCAGCAGCTTCAAGTTTTGTATAATTATCAGGAGTAATAACTCCTTTAATAGTAAATCTGGTCATAGTACCTATCACAATCGCTCCTATTACAACATGAAGACCGTGCAGCCCTGTCATTGTATAATATAGTCCGAAAAACAATGTCTGTCCGGGACCTTTAGATAAAAGTTCTTCCGAGCCGGGATAAATTCCTACACCAATATGATGCATCCATTCAAAATATTTGTTTATCATAAATCCGGCACCCATAAGAATGGTTAAAAGCTGGAAGAAAATAGACAGTTTAATATTTCTTTTCTGGATAGCAGCAATTGAAAGAGCCATGGTCAAACTGCTTGTTAACAGAATAGCAGTATTGAAAGTACCAATGAGAGTATCCAGTTCTTTTGCAGCTACGTGGAAATCCTGTTGATGCGTAAACCGGTAAACAGAATATAAAAAGAACAAACCTCCGAATAGTAATAATTCGGTAAACAGGAAAAGCCACATTCCCATTCTTGTTCCAATATCATCTCTGTGAACATGAGCTGCTGTATGTTCCTGTGAACTGCTCACTTGCCCTCCTCTTCTAATACTGGTTCATCATTATCTTTGTATTCGTAAGGTCCATCGGTTATTAAAGGAATTTCATCAAAGTTTTCATGAGTCGGAGGGGTATCTACTGTCCATTCAAGAGTTTCTCCTCCCCAAATATTCTTTTCAGTAACAACGGGACCGTTTCTTAAACCTTTTATAAGGTTTGTAAACATTATGATCATACCTGTAATTAAAATCCACGAACCAACAGTTGAGATTACATGATATGGTTGATATTGCGGAAGATAATCATAATATCTTCTTGGCATTCCCAACCATCCCATTACGAACATCGGAAAATAAAGAGTATTGAACCCGACAAAGATTATCCAGAAAGCAACCTTTGCAACTTTTATTTTATACATTCTTCCAAACATTTTAGGCATCCAGTAGTGCAATGCGGCAAAAATACCAAATCCGGTTCCGCCGAACATTACATAATGAAAATGACCGACTATAAAGGACGTATCAGTAATCTGAATATCAACTGATAATGCTCCCTGTATTACTCCCGTTAATCCACCGATTGAAAAAAGGAATATGAATGCGAGTGCATAAAGCATTGGAGGTTGAAGATCAATTGAACCTTTATACAAAGTTGCCGTCCAGTTAAACACTTTTATTGCACTCGGAATAGCGACAAGAAAAGTAAGCAATGAAAAAACAAATTGTCCGGTATCACTCATTCCAACTGCAAACATATGATGAGCCCAAACCAGTGATCCAAACAATGCAATTCCAATACTGGAAAAAGCTATAAATTTGTAACCGAAAATTGTCCTGTGAGCAAATGTTGGGATAATTTCAGAGATAACGCCCATCGCAGGAACTATCATTATATAAACCGCCGGGTGAGAATAAATCCAGAACAAGTGTTGGAAAAGTATCGGATCACCTCCTAACGCGGGATCGAATAATCCAACTCCGAATACTCTTTCCACAATTACAAGCAGCAGTGTAATTCCAATTATTGGTGTTGCTAAAATCTGAATCCAGGCCGTTGCATACAATGACCAGCTGAACAATGGCATTTTAAACCAACCCATTCCGGGTGCTCTGAGCCGGTGTATTGTAGTCACAAAATTTAAACCGGTAAGAATAGATGAAAAGCCAAGTACAAATGCTGCAAACATTGTAAAGATTACATTGGTACCGGTTCTCACACTATATGGAATATAAAAAGTCCAGCCTGTATCGGCAGGTCCACCCGGTAACAGAATTGAAAGCAGAACAAGCAGCCCACCACCTACATATAGATACCAGGACAATAAGTTTAGACGTGGGAATGCAACATCTTTAGCACCAATCATTATGGGAAGGAAAAAATTTCCAAATACTGCAGGCAAACCGGGAATAACAAAAAGAAAAATCATTATTACGCCATGAAGCGTAAAGAACTCGTTATAGGTTTGTGCATCGACAATTGTTCTACCAGGGGTTAGTAATTCAAGTCTTATCAAAAAACCGAATGTTACACCAACAGCAAAAAATGATAACAAAGCAATCAGGTAAAGAATACCAATTCTTTTATGATCTGTAGAAAGTATCCAGGCTTTAATTCCCTGATATTTTCCGGTATTTACAAGATAGCTCGGATGTCCGTTCTGATTTAAAGCAGCAGCATCACTCGCCATAATTTCTACCTCTTATTTCTCTTATCTTTCTTAGGTTTAACTTTTATTAAAACAATGAAGACTATTACTCCAAGCAATATTCCCGCACCAAAAATTCTCAGGATATTAAACACATAAGTCTTTCCCTGCGGATCATAACTAAAACAAAACTGCAGTACCCTGCCAATAACGGGAGTTTTCTTTCCCTGTGCTGTTTCGAGTACAGCCATTTTAAAATCAAATGGAAGGATTCCAAATCCTCTTGTCTGAGAATAGCCCGGATAAAGGTATCTGCAAATTTCTCCTTTGGGAGACACAAAAATTAATCCTCCTGCATGAATAAAATTCTTCCCTGTTCTTTTAAAATTGAATCCGGCTACTCTTGTAATTTTATCAATGCTTAAACTATCTCCTGTTAAGAATCTCCATGCAGAATCCGGAAAAGGTTTACTGTCAATCATACCCAGAAATATTTTTTTCTTTTGGGATGCAATTGCCGGAGTTTCAGTTTCATCCATACTAATAGATAATATCTGGTAATCTAAGCCTGGTTTTAAATCGGAAACATTTGCAACATGTGCAACTTCTGTCATTAAAGGACTACATATCCCGGGACACTCGTAGTAAACAAAATCTATTATTGTCGGTTTATTAATTATATTTTTTAGTAAAACCGTATTTCCATTGGCGTCAACAAATGTAAGATTTAGGGGAATTTTTGCACCCAGGTGTTCTTCAATATCAGCATCATTCTCTGATGCAAATATTTGAACTGAATATAAAATCAGAACTACACTTAAAAGTTTATTTATATTTTTGAAAATCATCATTAATTTTTCAGGCAAAAATGCTTTTCATATAATTATAGAGTTCATTCCATTCATTTTCGGAAAGATTAAAAACTTTTCCGGAAAAACCATCCTGGTTTACATTATTAACAATAATATTTATAAACTCATTTTCACTATTTTTCCAGACTGCAGAATTCAACAGAATAGTTAATGCTTTAACTTTATTAACTGTAATTTGAGTAAACAATTTTGCAGCGGCGGCATTATTATCCCGGGAAATCCGTCCTACTACACTAGTTAATTCATTCATCTTATTTTTATTTTCTTCCAGTATCAGTTTTTCAGCATCAGCAACAGGAATTTGCGCAGGGATAAATCTTTTCTGTGAAAGATTATACAATTGATCAAGCATTGTTAAATCTTCTTTACTTGTTTCAGGAGGATCAGGAACAAATGTTGAACGTATATAATGTGCAAGTGCAAATTTTTCTGTTGGAGAAAACTGCTGGTAAGAAACCATTGCACTTCCTTTAATCCCTTCCTGAAGTGTCTGGTAAATGCTTGTCAACTTAGGACCATTTACCCAGCCTTGTTTGCTTGTAAAATTTCTTGGGGAAGGATTCAATCCGGTTGAAGCAGGACCATTTCCTTTTCCTTCTGTACCATGACAAGAAACACAAGTGGTTTGAAAAATATTTTTTCCCATTTGAATTAAAGAATCAGTCGGCTGAGATAATTTAAAAACATCCGCTGCAGGTACTGTTTTTGCTTCCTGAATAGTCAAATCTGCAGGAGCATTCGTTGTATCAGGTAATGCTACCGGAACTTCCTGTCTTCCAATAAAATTCAGATTACTTACATAAAAAAGCCCTATCGCTAATCCAATTAATAATAAGTATGGATAGAGCAAACCGAATATTTTACCGGGATCTTTTTTAATCTCTTCTTGTTTTTCTTTAAAGAATTTTTCCAGATTACTCATTATCAGATTCCTAAATAATTCCTCATTTAAAGACTATAATCCAATCCCCGTTGTAACTTGGGATCTTTTATCGGAACAAGATTATATTTTGTGGTCATCTTCCAGAATATTATCATAACAAAACCAACTACAGCAACAGGAAATACAAGATCCATCCAGCTAAATGAATAAGGTCTTCCGGCCTGTATCATACCCGGCATAATTAACCAGTAAAGATCAAAGAAATGAGCAAATAGAACCCAGATTGATACAAATTTTAATCTCTTCGGATTTGTTTTAGCCGGAAATGAAAGTAGTGCGAAAAACGGAACAATAAAATGAACTATTATCAAAAGGATTGAAGCATAAATCCAGCCGCCTTCCCAGCGATGAAAAAACCAGGTTGTTTCTTCCGGCAAATCTGCATACCAGATAAGCATGTATTGAGAAAATGCTATATAACCCCAGAATGCAGTAAATGCAAAAAGCATTGTTCCCAGACTGTAATAGTGATCGTTTTTTAATCCAGGTAAAAGGTAACCTTTTTCTTTTAATAACACGGCTGTAAGAGTTAATGCGGCAAGAGCACACCATACAGTTCCAGAAAAATAATATACGCCGAAGATTGTAGAGAACCAGTGTGGTTCAAGACTCATCATCCAATCCACACTTGCCATAGTGATGCTGAACGCAAAGATGAAAATAAATGCGGTAGATAATTTTATATTCGTTCTTGTCAAGGTTTGGTCACCGGTTTCATCCTGCTTTCTGGATCTCTTTGTAATAAGAAAATAAAACAAAGTCCATACAGCAAAAATTAAAATTACCCGGACTATAAAGAACGGGATATTTAAGTATGCTTCTTTACCTTTCAAAACTGCATCAGTTTCAACCACACCCGAATTAGTCCAGTGAAATATATCGTGCAGAGTGAAGAATAGTGGAATTGCAAGAATAATTAAATACGGAATAATTCCGGAGAAAAATTCACTTATTCTTCTGAAAGGTGTACTCCATACTGCCCCGGCAAGATATTCAAGTGAAACAAGGAAAAGAGAACCAACTCCAAGACTAATGAGAAACATAAATGATGTTAGATAACTATAGGATGCTCTTTGAGAATCACTTATAAAGGCTATTATACCGAATACTAATCCAACTCCCAGAAGGGCAAATCCAGTATTCAGAAATTTCTGAGGCAAAGCTTTTTTAATATATCCGGAATCATTTTTGGACATTGCTGGACGACTCCTTTTTAATCTCTTGTATATCAGCGTTAGATGCATTCTTTGCACGCTGAAGTACTCTTATGTAATTAACAATTGACCATCTTTCTTCCCTTGTAATTTGTGCAGCATAAGACGGCATAGCATTCTGACCGTTTGTTATAACATGATAAATTCTGCCATCAGGAAAATTGATTGCCCTTTCTGTATGTAAAGATGGTGGACTTGGAAACTGTCCTCTCAGTCTGCTGTCACCATCAGCATAATTTCCGTGACAGGGAGAGCAAAATGTTAAAAATTTTCTTTTTCCCAATGCTAATGATTCTTTGGTAGGAAGTACCGGGTTTACAAGGTATTCTTTTGGTTCAGCAATTCCCATATAAGGATAAGGAACAAATCCTCTTGCAACAGTTCCATCTACAGGTTCTCTCATTCCAAACTTATCTGAAAAGAAAACACTTTCTGACTGTGGATTAACTTTTTCCTGTTCTGACATCCAGTTGTAAGGAACCATATACATAAACTTATTTAATGTAAAATAGGTCAAACCAGATACAGCCAGAGCAACTATTATCAGAAAAGTAATAAACTTTGCATCGAATACAGGGTAAGATACTTTCTCAGGATAGTAAATTTTTTCTGTTACTTTCGCACCCAGATTGTTAAATAATTCGAGAACTTTACTTTCATTAAAAGCAGGATCTTCAGCAAGTATTATTATACCAAACTTATCTACTGAAACACTTTTCATGTAATCGGTATCGTGTATCGGATGATTATTGTATGGCAGATTAAAGAAAGCTATTATCATTCCAAAAACGGTTGATAAAGCCGCGAGTAAAACCGTAAACTCAAACGTAATGGGGATAAAAGCAGGAAGAGCAAAATATGGTTTTCCTCCAATTACCATAGGGTAATCAACAGACATTGCCCAATACATAAATAAAAGAATAAATGCCGTTCCGGAAAAACCGAAAAACAAAGTTACAAATCCAAGTTTCGATCTTTTTAATCCCATAGCAGGATCCATACCGTGAACGGGATACGGGGTATTTACATCGAATTTTTTATACCCTTCACTTACAACTTTTTTAGCTGCATTAATAATTGAATCAGGATTATCAAACAGAGCTGTTATACCAAATAATTTATCTGTTCTATCCATTAATCGTGACCTCCGTGATGTGAAGGTTGCGCACCTTCCGACATTGCCTTGATTTCAGACATTGAAACTACAGGTAATGTTTTTGTAAACAGAATTACTAATGTAAAAAACAAACCAAAGCTTCCTGCAAGAATTCCAATATCAAATATTGTGGGAACAAAAGTTCCCCAGCTTGAAGGAAGAAAATCACGATGAAGCGAGGTAACAACAATTACAAATCGCTCAAACCACATTCCTACATTTACCAATATTGCAATTACAAGCATAATCGGAACCGATCTCCTGATTTTTCTGAACCAGAACAATTGAGGAAAGAGTACATTACAACTAACCATAATCCAGTAAGCCCAGGCAAAAGGACCGAAGGCACGATTTATAAAAACAAATTGCTCCACGGGATTTCCGCTGTACCATGCCATAAAAAATTCAGTAGCATACGAATAACCAACCATTGATCCGGTAAGGAGAATTACCTTATTCATATTATCAAGATGATTGATTGTAATAATATTTTCCAGATCAAAAACTTTTCTTACGAATACCAGTACAGTTACTACCATTGCGAATCCTGAAAAGATTGCACCAGCAACGAAGTAAGGAGGGAAAATAGTTGAATGCCATCCCGGAAGCACTGCTACAGCAAAATCAAAACTTACAACCGTGTGCACAGAAAGAACAAGAGGAGTAGCTAATCCGGCCAGAATCATATATGCTTTTTCATAGTGCTGCCATTGGCGGTTTGAATGTCTCCAGCCCAAACTGAATATTCTATAAATAATCTTTTTGACCTTTGATGTTGTTCTGTCACGGAGCATAGCAAAATCAGGAATTAAACCCGTGTACCAGAAAACCAGGGAAACAGTAAAATAAGTTGAGACAGCAAAAACGTCCCACACAAGCGGAGAAATAAAATTAACCCACAAACTGTGCTGATTAGGATATGGTATAAGATACCCAGCTAGCCAGGGTCGTCCGACGTGAATGAGCGGAAATAATCCTGCACACATAACAGCAAAAATTGTCATCGCTTCAGCAAATCGGGCTATACCTGTTCTCCATCTTTGTCTTAACAGAAATAGAATCGCTGAAATCAAAGTTCCTGCGTGACCAATACCTACCCAGAATACAAAATTGATTATCGGAAAGCCCCATGCAACCGGTTGATCATTTCCCCACATTCCAACGCCATAATAAAAACTAATTGCCAGGCAAACTGCTCCAAATAAAAGAAAGCTAGTTGAAATGGTGAGAGCAATGAGATACTTTTTTGTCGGTTTTGTATCCATTGGTTTGGCAACAATCTGTTCTATTTCAGATCGGGTCAAATCACCTTCTACAACATCAGGCTCCCTGGAAAAATCTACAACAGGATAATCAGTGATTTCTGGTTCTTTCAATTAGACTTCCTCCGAATGAGTATTTCTTAATTTGGCAATATAGGTTACATTGGGACGCGTGTTGACAAAATCAAGAACATAATATCCCAGTTCGTGATTTCTGTATTTATGGAATTCAGAATTGCTGTCATTTATATCACCGAATTTAATTGCGCTTGTACTGCAGGCATCCTGGCATGCTGTTCTTACATCTGATCCTTTTAATTCCTTATTTTCCCGGATAGCATCTGCACGTGCCTCCATAATTCTCTGAATACAGAAAGTACATTTTTCCATAACTCCGCGCGAACGTATTGTCACTTCAGGATTATATAATAGATTAAACAAATTATTTTCCTGATATGAATCTCTGAAATGATCTCTGAAATTAAAGAAATTGAATCTTCTTACTTTATAAGGGCAGTTGTTTGAACAATATCTTGTACCCACACAGCGGTTGTAAACCATTTGGTTTAATCCGTCCGGACTGTGAGTTGTTGCAGCAACCGGGCAAACATTTTCACAAGGAGCATGGTCGCAATGCTGACAGAGCATTGGCTGAGCGCTTACCTTAGGTTCATCAATTGATCCGGAATAATACCTGTCAATTCTTAACCAATGCATCTCTCTTCCCTTTTCAACCTGATCTTTTCCTACAATCGGAACATTATTTTCAGAGTGACAGGCAATAACACATTCACCGCAGCCGAGGCATTTATTCAAATCTACTGCCATTCCCCATTTAACACCGGGATATTCAAATTCAGGATAAAGCGATTTATTTTCGGCTTCTGATTCTGCTTTAATAAAATCTGGATTCTTTTTGTACTCGCTGACTGTACCTTCACGGACTATTTTTCTTTTCTCTACTGCATCTCTCGTTAAATCTTTATCAAATGCGTGATGTTCCTGAGCAGTAACAAGGTTATAACTACCTCCGGCTTTTGCAACCGAAGCTCCTGTATATATCCAGGGCGAAATTCCTCCATCTTTAGACAGCAGAATATTTGCATTAAAACCAACACCCATCCCTACAATTCCAACCTTCGTTCTTCCGTATCCCAATTCAATTGTTATTGTTTTATCTGCAGCTCCGGGTTGAATAAATGCAGGTATCTTAAGATTCCTGTTACCAACTTGAATATTAATCAAATCATTCGATTTGATGCCCAGTTCTTTAGCAGTTGTATTTGAAACAGCTGCATAATTATCCCATGTAATTTTTGAAACGGGATGAGGAAGTTCCTGCATCCAGCCATTATTTGCAAACGATCCGTCACCGGTAGAATAACTTTCCCTTAATACAATTGTATAGCCGTTTGATTCTTTCTGTTTACTGCCGGTGGTCTGCAGTGCATTAGAATTGAAGCTTCCTATTGATGCTGAATTTTCATTAAGAATCGAAACACCGTCATGAAGAGCACCAAACCAGAACTGCTCAAAGTTTAATAAAGAGTTGGATGAAGAATAAATATTTTCTTTCCAGTTCTTCATCAGGTATTTGTGATAAATTTTAAAATCAAATTTATCAGGCTCGCCATTAATCCAATTAAGAAGTATCGCCTCCTTCTGCCTGGTATCAAAAATCGGCCAGATAACAGGCTGCTGCAGTGAGTTAAATCCTGTTCGGGTTTTCGCATCACCCCACGATTCAAAATTATGATTTATAGGCAGCACATAATGAGCAAATTCAGATGATTCATTTTCACTTTCAGTTAAGCTCACAACTGTTGGAACCTTCTTTAATGCATCAGAATATCCAATATCGGCTGGAAGATGATATACCGGGTTGCTATCATAATGAATAACCATTCCAACCTGGTTATTATTAATTGAATTTACCAAACTTTCCCATTCTTCTTTAGAAGTTAACGGGGAAACCGAATAGGGAGATTCATCTGTGCGATAAAGCGATGAATTACCGAGTAAATTGTTTAAATGATTAACTGCAATATGAACTTCTTCCGGCAGTATATAACCAGAATAAATTATTGAAGATCCCCTGTATTTATTAAGATCTGAAATGAGATGTTTCAAAACACTCGCAGGCAGATCATATTTTCTTGCAAAAGAATCGACTGAAACTTCTGAATTTCCTCCACCAAGTTCATTGATAAGCATAGAGACAAATTCATATTGAGCATCAGGGTTCAATCTCAACCTGTAATCCGCGTTGCTTCCTGTAAGTGACATGTTTCCTTCTAAAACATAGAGCCTGTTAAAGTTTTTCAGATCCGATACTTCCCTGCCCTCAGAAAATAGTCTCGCGTTTTCAACAGTATTTCCCTCTGTCCCAAGAAAATCAGATTCAAGTGAAACAATTATTTTAGCTTCATTCCATTTGATTAAAGGAAAATTTCCGCTTCCGTAACTTTTTTTCCAGGCTGAGTTTTTAACTTCGTCACTAAATAATTCGTATGAATAAATTTTTGCAGTAGGATATTTTGTTTTGAAATCGTCAAGAACTTTTTTTGCAGTAGGTGAATTTATCCTTTTTGAAATTACTGCAATTTCCTTGTTTCCTAATTTTGATAAAGTATCAGTAATTTCTTTGTCTGCATCCTTCCACGATATTTCATCAAATGTCTGGCTATTCCTTTTACGAGGTGAATGCAATCTTTCCGGATCATATAATTTTAAAATATTAGCATGACCTTTTGCACAAAGTTTTCCTTTACTAACAGGATGATCAGGGTTTCCATCAACTTTAATCGGTCTGCCTTCTCTTGTTTTGATTAAAATACCACAAGCATTGGAACATGCATTACAAGTAGATGCATAAAAGTTAGCTTTGCCAAGAGTTATTTCTTCAGGTTTTTTAACATAAGGAATGATATCGCCTTTATCGCGATAATCAGAACAGCCGGCTCCTGCAAGTGCAGCAGAAGCTCCAACCAGAGCCAGAAATTTTCTGCGGGACATTCCTGATAAATTTGAAGGATTAAAATCATCTTTTGCACCTTCAACAAATTCGTGATGACTGGATTCTATTATTTTCGGATCGTTATAAAGATCTTCAAGACTCTGCCAGTAATTTATATCCGGATTGTTTTCCGATGAATCGTTCTTCATATTCTCCTGATTCTCAGACATTCTTTTCACCTATTTTTGTTCTGCTTACGGCATCGGGATTAATTTCAATGGTTACTTTTTTTGTATGTTCACTTTTCCCAAGTAAAGAAAAAGGTATTGATCTTATTAATAAGTAACCGAACACTCCTGTACCTAAAGAGGAAAAAAACTTTTTACGATTTAGTTTTTTAGAAATAGTTTTTTGAAATTCCATATTATCTCCGGTTAACGATGACATGCCCAGCAATTATCAGGACCGTTTACTATTCCTTTCACATCAGGTAAACGCTCATGAGCATTTCGATGACAATCCAGGCAAGCTGACATAGTAAATGAACTCACCTGTAATACCTTATCCATTGATCTCACATCTCCGTGGCAGTTCACACAGTCAATTCCTTTATTAACGTGAACACTATGATTGAAATAAACAAAGTCCGGTGTTTTATGAATTCTTTTCCACGGAAGTGCTTTTCCTTCATTGTAATATGCAGTAAGTTTTTGTATCTCCGGTTTGTCTTTTCGGGCAATCTTATGACAGTTCATACAGGTATTTATTGGAGGTACCATTGCATGCCGCGATTTTTCAACACCGGTGTGACAGTACTGACAATCAATTTTCATTTGCCCGGCGTGGAGATTATGTGAAAAATTAATCGGTTGAGTCGGTTGATATCCGACACCGTCTCTCTCGGCACGACCAGCAAAATAAGTAATTGTGAATGAGGCAAGAATAACAAAGATAGTTACCGGAACACGTATCCGTAAAGTATAATCAAGTAAAGATTTTTTCATTAGTTAATCCTGAAATTGCAGGTTGAATTTTAAACAGACAGACACCGCATACATTAATCTGTAAGTGAAAAAAATCTCGTATTATCAGTTAAAAAAAGGTAAAATAAACTCTTTGCACAACATAAAAGTTGCACCAGGAGTTAATGTAAATTTATTTTTTGAAATTAATTTGATCGCCAAAATTAAGAAATTATAAATATAAAGCAAAAAAGAATATGTGTAGAAATACTATTAATGTGTATTATTTAAAATAATTTTGTTAAAAAATGAAGCGGGATGCATTACCCGGACATTTTTGTTGAACTTTTTTACACCATAGGCAATCTGAAGTATGCATCCGGGGTTTCCCAGCTAATAAAATTTTTGCATGAGTGTCATCGATTTTATCAATTTTCATTTTGAGTAATTCCATTGAAGCATCGTAATGAATAAGGTTATAAATACCCGCACTCCCACAGCATTTGGTTGAATCTTCCAATGGAATAAAATTTATCCCTTTTACGGAGTTAATTATTTTTCTTGGTTCATCATAAATTTTCTGTGTGTGAACCAGATGACACGCATCATGATACGTAACTGCTCCATTGAATCCAGATGATGTTACCGGAATTCCTGCTTCAGCTAGGAACTCGGATAAATCTTTAACTTTTTTTGAAAACTCTGCTGCCTTTCCGGCAAGTACTTCATCATTTTTAAACAATTCTCCGTATTCTTTCATAAAAGCACCGCAGCCGGCTGAGTTGGAAATCAGATAATCATATTCATAACGACTATATTCTTTTATGTTTTTAGCAGCAAGTTTTTTAGCTGTTTCTATATCACCATTATGAGCATTTAAGGAACCACAGCAGGTTTGATTCAATGGAGAAATTACTGTTGCATGAATTTTATTCAGAAGTTCAACGGTATCTCTGTTTACTTCCGGAAGAAGAATATTCATCAAACATCCATATGAAAATGCAAGCTTGTATTTTTCTTCCCCCACCGGATGATTAATTTCTTTTATATACTGATCACTGAACTCATCGGGAATTACAGGAGAAAAATCTTCCACTTTTTCAACTGAAGGGAATAAATATTTTAATATTCCTGATGAACGAATTATTTTTTGCAATCCGGACTTTTGATAAAACCGGATTAATATTGCAATGATTTTTAATCTGTTTTTATACGGTATAATTCTTTTTAAAAAAAATGTTTTTATAAAAGAGTTAAATACGGAATTCTCAATATCAACCCGCGCAGCTTCAACCATCTTACCATATTTTACACCAGCAGGACAAGCAGTTTCACACGCCTGGCAATCAAGACAAAAATTCATTTCGTAAGCAAACGTTTCAGTTAATGGTAGTTTACCTTCTGCAACAGATTTAATTAATTTTATTCTGCCTCTCGGGGATGATCTTTCCAGTTTTGTTAATTCATAGGTGGGGCAGGAAGCCAGACACATTCCGCAATGAATACATTGTGAATATATATCAGTAAAGTCTTTTATTTGGTTTAAAGAGTTAAATCTATCTTTCAATTTTTATGATAATTATTATTATCCTGTGAGGAATAAAGTACTTCACACTTCGGGCTTATTGAAAAAATCTTTCCCGGGTTTATTATATTGTTTTCATCAATTGATATCTTTATTTTTTTCATCATTTCTATTCCCGGTATTCCGGCGACGCTTTCGAGGAATTGTTTTTTAGCCAGCCCCGTTCCGTGTTCACCTGTTATTGTGCCGCCCAGTTTTACTGCTTCATTAAAAATAAATTCAAAAGCCCGGTGGGCTTTATCAATTTCACTTTTATCTCTCTCATCAGTAAGGCATGTCGGATGAATGTTCCCATCTCCAGCATGTCCAAAGTTTCCAAATGTGACATCAAATCGTTTAGAAGCCTCATTAACTTTTTCAATTATTACAGGAAGTTCACTCCTGGGTACAGTTGCATCTTCCAGTATTGCTGTTGGTCTCTGCCTGGCTAACGCACTGAAAGCTGTTCTTCTTGCCATTTTTAAAATATCTGCTTCAGCGTTATCTTTAGCTAATTTTATAAAAGAGGAATTGTTCTTTTTGAGTATTCCTTTTATTGTTTCAGCATCATCATGCACCATACTTCCTCTACCGTCGACTTCTATTAACAAAACGGCTTCGCTGTTTACAGGAAGACCAATGTGAGTATATTCTTCAACACAATTAATAGTTGTCTTATCAAGAAACTCCATCATCGAAGGAGTAATATGCGCTGAAATAATATCTGCCACTGCACGGGCCGAATCAGTTAACTTATCGAAATATGCGAGAAGAGTTATTGATTCTGAAGGTTTAGGAATTAATTTTAACAATACTTTTGTGATAATTCCAAGAGTCCCCTCACTCCCGACAATAAAATCCCTGAGATTATAACCCGAAACATCTTTCATGTTCTTCCCTCCCGTTTTTAGAAGATCACCGTTGGGAAGAATCATTTCTACGCCAAGGACATAATTTTTTGTTACTCCGTATTTTAATCCTCTTAAACCCCCGGCATTATTTGCTACATTGCCACCAATTGTACAAACATTGATGCTTCCCGGATCAGGAGGATAGAATAACCCGATTTTTTCAACTTCTTTTTGTAAAACTCCCGTTATCACGCCCGGTTCAACCAGAGCCGTAAGATTTGAAGTATCGATTTCAAGAATCCTGTTCCACCTGGTCATTACAATTACAACAGAATTATCAACCGGAATTGCACCTCCGCTTAATCCGGTTCCGGAACCACGTGGAACGATTGCAAATTTTTCTTCATTTGCAAGTTTTACTATCGCAGAAATCTGTTCATCATTTTCCGGAAAAACAATTGCTTCGGGGAGTTGATTATACAAAGGTGTGGCGTCGTAAGAATATGCCAGTTTGTCTTCGGGAGAATCAGTAAAATTTTTTTCCTTTACTATATTTTTAATTTTCTCTTTTAATGAATTATTCATTTAAAATATCATAAAGGATTTATTAAGGAATGAAATCAGGAAGCAACTCTGCTAAGAATTATCCTGACTATAAGAGCAATGATTATTCCAATACCAATATAAATAAGTAATGATTGAATCGATTTACTTGTGAAAGCAACAGTAGAGCGATAGCCTCGCCAGCCACATTCTTTGCACCTGTACACTTTCATAAAAGTTATCCTCTTTACAATCTTCTCAATCCAGTTTCTGGAATGGGATCTATAAACTGAGCCGGAAGCGGAACATGAAGGGCATTTTTCAAATACCGGGTTCTTCCTTTGTATGATTGTAAAGGATTTCATTTTACTGGCTGAAAATTCCATATGCTAAAGTACCTGCAAAAAAGGGAGTAATGAATACTCCCCTGTTTTATAAATGGTAAGATATAATATTTTTTACTGATTATTCAATAACCTGTTGTAAATTTTTTCATTCCGTACAATGGATAGTGCAGTCTGAAATTGCGGATCATTCTCAAGTGCTTCATCAACTCTTCCCTGATAACCAAGATATCTGGAGGCAAGTTCAGATTTCAATTGAGTTAATATTTCTGATTTGTATATTTTAAATTCACTTCCATCTATCTGGCTGAACTGATCCTTTAATTTTTTCAATTCAGCACGAATAGGTGAATCAAGTTTTTTAGTATCAGCATCAGCTATTAATTTATTAACGGCTTTTTCTGCATCAGAGCTGTACTCAAAATTTTCTGTTTTAAGATATTTTTCAAAACTATCAAATAATTTATTGTCATTTAATGAAGAGAATGTATCATCCGGATGGTTATAGTAATAGTGATCTGCAAATTTGAAAAACATCCCTTTGGCCAGCAGATTCTTTGTTATCTCACCATCAATTTTATAATCAACAGTTGAATCAGGAGTTATTCCGCCGGCTCCATATACGGGTCTTTTGTGATCTGTTAAATATTCACTGTTCAATATTGAATCTGCCCCTGCAATCACTTTATTGTTCTCAGCATAATTAATTTTTTGTATGCACCTTCCGCTTGGAGTATAATATTTTGCAGTTGTTATTTTAAGCGATGCATTAAAGTTTAAAGGAGTTATTGTTTGAACAAGACCTTTGCCGTACGATTTTGTTCCGAGTATTACTCCCCTATCATGATCCTGCATTGCACCTGCAACAATTTCAGATGCTGATGCTGAGCCTTCATTAATTAATACGACTAATTTAGCCTCACCAACCAAAGGTTCCTGTTCAGCATAATAATGATTTACATTTGTACCGTCTCTTCCTTTAGTTGTAACAATCAAGTCCCCCTTTGGTAAAAATTTGTCGCAAATATCAGCAGCAACATCAAGTAATCCTCCCGGATTACCTCTCAGGTCCAGTACAATTGATTTTATTGGTTTTTCAGCTTTGAGTTCTTTCAACGCATCAAGCACCTCTGAAGCGGCAGATCGGCTGAAACTTGAAAGTTTAAGGTAAACATTGTTGCTGTTTTCAGGTACAAAACCGTAGTAGGTAAGATTCTTAACTAACACTTCTTCGCGGATAAGATTAAAATTAATTGTATCTCTTTCTTCATTTCTCGCAATCGTAAGATTTACAGTCGTTCCTGGTTCACCTTTAACTAATGAAGATACCTCATCTATATTTTCAGGAGTTATTTTCACGCTATCGGCAGCAAGAATTTCATCTCCAATTCTTATTCCCTGTCTCTGGGCAGAATAACCATCCAGAACTTCTACAACTGTCACAGAATTTCCTCTAACACCTATAGAAATTCCAACACCTCCGTATTTACCATTAGTTATAAGATCAATTTCATCTTTTTTATTTCCATCAATAAAAATTGTGTACGGATCTAAAGTGTTAAGCATTCCTTCTATCCCTGCGCGCATAAACTGTTCAGGATTAATATTATCAACGTAATTGAGTGAAATTTCTTTGTAAACTTTTCCGAATAAATCTATGTTTTTTGAAATTTGAAAATAAACATCATCTTCACCGGGGAAAAAACCTGAGAATAAAAGTATTACCAAAAAACCGGTTAAATACTTTTTCCAATTCTTCAAACTCATTTTAACTTATCTCCTTCTTCTCTAATAAACTGATTTCTTCAAGAATATTATTATGGATTGCTTCTATTGATTTTTTCCCGTCGATCACTTTCATTCTCTCATTTTGATCTGCAATGAAAAGATAACCGGCACGGACTCTCTCATAAAAACTCATTTCTGAAACTTCAATACGATCAGGATCAAAATCTTTTATTAATTTCTTTCTTCTATCAGCTTCTTCTACGGTTATATCGATAAAAAAAGTAATATCAGGAACGGTTTCACCTATAGCCAGGTTATTTATATGATTAACAGATTCTATATTTATACCACGACCGAAGCCTTGATACGCGGTAGTTGAATCGTGGAATCTATCCGAAATTACATAGATTTCCTCATTAAGATAAGGTCTAATTTTTTCCCTGACTAATTGAGCCCGGGCGGCTGAAAAAAGGAATATTTCTGTTTCCATAACCATGTGATAATTCTTTTTATCCAGAAGAATTGATCTGACTATTTCTGAAATTTCTGTTCCACCCGGTTCTCTTATTATTTCCACTTTTTTATTTTGTCTGAGGAAAAATTGTTTAAGCAATTCAGCCTGTGTGGATTTACCACAAAAATCTATTCCTTCAAAAGTTATAAACATAAAGAATAATCTTTCTCCTCAATTGAATTTTTTAATAATATATCTCAGTCTTTCCGGTTTGATATATTCAAGAGTTGTATTCTTTGGAAGATCTGTTTTGGGTATAATACTACCAAGTGTATCAAGTACAATATCACGGTAGTTTACAAAAGCTTTAATATTTTCACTTTTCATTTTACCAAGTATTTCTATACCTGCTCTGACACCTACGGTTATTTTATTCGGCAGCAAAACAACGTCTCTATCCATAGGTAAATCAATAATATTAACCGTAACATTGTCAAAGTTTTTATCAACAATTTTCTGGACATTCAGATTTACCTGTACATCTTTGTTATTGTAAATTACTCCGGGTAAATCCTCAAGAGGAACCTGTTCGTTTGTCTGATCATCCAGATCTTTAAATGATTTTCTTTTTGTATACACAAAAGTAAGATTTCTAACTACGCTCTTTGGTCCGTAAACAGTTGTCGAATCAGGATATATTTTTACCGGAGAAGCCAATCCATATCCGGGTTTATAACTCAGATCCAGATCCGCTACAATTGAAACTTTTTTCAAATAGTCTTTTTCAACATAAAATGATAAAGTGTCCGGTGAAATGTCAATCACTTCTATATCTGAAGATAACCATTGGTTTTCCGCCAGAAAATTATAAAGGCTAACACTGATTTTACCGCTGTCCTCAACTGAAATATTATAATCTGATTTAGTGCTGAGATTTACTCCCAGCAATTTCCATCCTTTTCCCTTAAGCTTCACAGATATATCTTTAGGAATGACAGATGGGGTAGAATAACCTGTTGGAAAGTTTGTTAGTTTCACGGGCACATTTACAGTTGCATAGTAATCATTGGAAAGAGAAATGGATATCCACAGAATTACTGAAAATATTACGGACAGTACTATTATATGCAGATTTTTTTTCATTTCTTAAATATAAATAAAAAAACTCCACTACAAAGCGGAGTTCAATATACATTCTATCAAATTTCAGTTCAGATAATTTTTTTAAAATGATCCAGTAATTCCCGCCTGTTTGCTTTAGAAATTTCTCTGCCATGAATTGGAAATTCATCAATTGCTCTTGCCTGTTTTCTTAATTGATGAACATTAAGTTCTTCCAGTTCTTTCATCGAGAGAGATCCAACTAAAAATTTACTTTCTTTAGTTTCTTCTTTTTCAGATTTAATTCCCAGGGCTTCTTTTCTAAGTCTTTCCAGATGATCAGTTGTTTCAGTAAAGAGATTTTCTCCTGAAGCAGATTCTTTTGATTCTGGAATTTGTTCTTTTTCCGGTTTTAATTTTAGTGATTTTTTACTTTTTATTTCTGGTTTATCTTTTAAAATATCAGGAGTAGGTTCCACTTCAATCTTTTTTTCCGATTGAGTAGTGGTTGGCTTAACTACAGAATTAATTGAAAATCCTCCCGTATCCTTTTTCTTTTTAACCTCGTCATCTGAAATTTCAGGAAGCATCCAAATCATCTGGGAATCTGGCTGGGGAATAATATGTGTTGATACAAGCACCCCGACTCTTCGGGCTGCTTCCGCTCCGGCATCTACTGCAGCTTTAACTGCTGCAACCTCTCCAACAATTTTTATTGTCACAAGAGCAGGATTGATTACTTCTTTCCCGACCAATGTTACATTAGAGGTTTTTACCATTGCGTCAGCTGCCTCAATAGCAGCTACGAGCCCCCGAGTTTCTACCAACCCTAACGCTTTAGGCATAGTTTACTTTCTTTTCGGAAGTATAGTTTCAACCTCTGTGTGAGGACGAGGAATGACATGAACAGAAATTAATTCACCAACTCTCTGAGCTGCGGCAGCACCTGCATCAGTAGCAGCTTTCACAGCGCCTACATCTCCTCTGACCATAACGGTAACATAACCGCCTCCTATGGTTTCTTTTCCAAGCAATTCCACTTTTGCTGCTTTTACCATCGCATCTGCAGCTTCAATGGCTCCAACCAACCCCTTGGTTTCGATCATTCCGAGTGCATCAAGTGACATAAACGTGCTCCCATTATTGAATTTATGATGTTCGAAAATAGCTTAACGGTTTATAAATGTCAATTTAAACTGTTAAGGTATTCCTGAAGAATTATTGCTGCCGAATTCTGGTCGAGCAATCCTTTGTTTCTTCTTTTCGATTTTTTAGTTACAGATTCTAAAATTTTTTCCTGCGCCATCACTGAAGTATAACGTTCATCCCAGAAAATAATTTCTTTATTAATTTTTTTTTTCAGTTCTTTCGCAAATTTTTCAACCTTCTCAGCAACAGCAGATTTAGCTCCGCTGTCATCATAAGGATATCCTAAAACAATTTTAAGGACTGTTTTTTCTTTAATAACATTTTCAAGTTCTATCCATATATTTTTATCGTTGGAGAGTGTTTTAAAAGGATATGCAAATATTTTCAGAGGATCACTGAGGGCAAGACCTATTCTTTTTGAACCATAATCAATTCCTAAAATCCTGGTAGGTTCATCAAATGAATTTTCAATCATCAGGCTCCCTCGAACCTTTCCACAGAGTATATTCCTTTTAACTTTTTAAGTCTTTGGATAATCCGCGAAAGATGATCGAGATTATTTACATATAGAGTAACACTACCTTCAAATGTTGAATCGCCTGTATTTATGTTAATCGATTTGATATTTGTATTCTGATATGAAACTATTGCATGAGAAATTTCATTTAACAAACCCGGCGAATCTTCGCCCATAATAGTTAATCCTGCCACAAACAGATTTCCCTCACCTTCCGGCCATTGAACAGGAATTAATTTACTGGGATCATTCTCTGAAATACGAATAAGGTTTGAACATGTTTTCCGGTGAACTTTTATTCCCTCGCCAATTGTAATATAACCTATTACCGGATCCCCGGGAATCGGGTTGCAGCATTTTGCGTAGGAATATAGAATCCTTGTTTTCTTTCCTTCAACCAGAACGCCGCCAACATTATGTCTTGCTGAATTTGCAAATTCTTCAAACTCAAGTGCATTGACAGTTTCTTTCTTCTCTTCTTTTGCTTTGGTTGCTGTCAGTACCTCTTCAAGATTTACTTTTCCCTGTGCAATAGATTTAAAAAACGCACGGCTGTTTTCGAATTTTAAATCAAGAGCAAGTTTCGAGAGATCATCCTGGGTGAAAGTTAATTTTAGTTTTTTTGTCTTCTTTTCCCATATATCTTTTCCGCCCTTAACAATTTCATCTTCTTCTTTATTTATCCATTTACGGACAGCCGATTTCGCTTTATGTGTAACTACAAATTTTATCCAGTTTTTATTCGGATGCTGATTTTTGGAAGTGATTATTTCCAATTGATCCCCGCTATGCAGTACTGTATCAAGAGGGACAATTCTGCCATTAACCTTTGCTCCGATACAATGAAATCCGACTTTTGAATGAATGTCAAATGCAAAATCCACCGGAGTTGAATTTACGGGAAGTCTCCTTAAATCTCCTTTTGGTGTAAAGACGTAAATTTCATCCTGATAAAGGTTTAACTTAAAACTTTCGAGTAAATCTTTCCGGGCTTCATCTCTGGTTGCATTTTCAAAAATATCTCTTATCCAGTTTACCCAGTTTTCCAGGTCTTTATCGCTTGCATTTTTATTTTCTTTATAACGCCAATGAGCAGCCACACCTTTTTCTGCAACCTCGTGCATTTTCTTAGTCCTAATTTGAACCTCTACTAACCTTCCTTCTGGACCAACAACAGTAGTATGAATCGACTGATAATTATTTGTTTTAGGAATCGAAATATAATCCTTAAATCTATCCGGCACAGGCAAATAAATCTGGTTCACAATTCCCAGAGAAGTATAGCAATCATTTGCATTTTCCGTATCAAGAATAACTCTTATAGCAAAAAGATCATATATTTCTTCGAATGGTTTATTCCGTCTAACCATCTTCCGGTAAATTGAATACAGATGCTTCGGTCTCCCGTTAATCTCAAATTTCAGATTATAGCTGTTCAGTTTATCTATAATAGGTTCTGTAAATTTTTTAATATACGATTCCCGCTCTTTTCTCTTATTCTTTACTTTATTAACGAGTTCTTCGTAAGCCTCGCGGTTAAGATATTTAAATGACAAATCCTCTAACTCCCACTTAACTCTTCCTAAACCAAACCTATGCGCAAAGGGAGCATATATTTCAAGAGTTTCCTGAGCTATTCTTCTTTGTTTATCCGGATTAACAAATTCGAGAGTTCTCATATTATGGAGCCGGTCGGCAAACTTTACAAGAATTACTCTTACATCTTTAACCATTGATAACAGGAGTTTTCTGTAATTTTCAGCTACAGTTATTTCCTGTCCCTTAAAAATTCCGCTAATCTTCGTAACACCATCAACAATTTCAGCAACTTCTTTCCCAAATTCCTTTGAAAGGATCTCAAGGTTTAGTTCGGTATCTTCAACCACATCATGGAGCAAGGTACTTGCAATTGTAACATCATCTAGCGGTAATTCCTGTGCAACGATCATTGCAACCTGGTAAGGATGTGAAAAATATGGTTCACCGGAAGCACGCAGATCGTGTTTATGAGCTTCAAGCGAATACTCAAAACTTTTTATTATCAATGCCTCATTAACTGATGGAAGTGATTTATGGCAGACTTCCAGCAAATCATCGAGCATTTTTTGATATTTCGGTTCCAGTTTATCCATTACCAGATATTGCACCAATTTTTAATCTTGTGATAACATACGATATTTCTCTGAATAGTTAAAGTCAGCGGGTTGTAATTAGAATTAAAGAGTTAGTGAGAAAGTTTCCTGCGAAGTTCTTTTACTCTTTCCAGCCGGTTTTCCAGATCTGATTTTATTTTTTCATCAGGAATTTTAATCGAGAGAATTTCATTACAAAGCGATAAAGCTTCCTGATTTTTACCCATTTTAATATATTGCTGAGCCATTAAATGTTTGAGAATAATTTCATTAAAATGATTTTTATCGGAAGGTAATGATGCTAGTATATTGTTATAAACTTCTACAGACTTTTCCGGATTTATACCTTCGTAGGCTCTTGCGAGTCCCCACATAAAAAATCTGCTCCCGGGAAATTTATCTAAAGCTGAATCGGCAATTTCTATTGCCTGCTGATATTTTTGCTGATCAATATAAATCCAGATTAGAGAATTGATAGCCAGATACATATTATATGTTGAGTGACTGATTGCAGTTTCCAAAATATCTATTGCCTCTTCTTTTTCGTCAACATATCCGGGGAACCAATTCAGGAATTCGGTCTTTTTACTTTTCCAATATTTGAAAGTACCTATCGCAATCTGTGCTTCATAAAAACTTTTATCCTGCGTTATAATTTCTTCAAATTCATTAATTGCATCGATACCATTATTTATTGAAACAAACCAATTTGCGGTTAGGGATTTAAAGTAAGCTGAATATCCGTATGCCAGAGCAAGAAAATATTTATTCCAGATATTGTTTTGATCCTTTTTTAGTAAAATTTGTGATTGTCCCCTTGCTTCTTCAAGTAGAGAATCAATCTTCGATTCATCGTACTCTTCTTTATAATCATAAGCTCTCGCAATGTAAACCGCAGCAAGATATATTTTCCCAAGAGGTAGTTCCGGATTTTTTTTGATGAGATAATTAAAAGTTTCTTCAGCCTGGGAATATTTTTGAAGTATTATTGAATTTATTCCTGCTTTCAAAGTTGAATCAATCTGATGATCAGGGTAGACCTGGGGGAAAGTAAAGGATTGGGATAGAAAAAACGAAAATAAGTAAAGAGTGAATTTCAAATTACAAAGTTCCAAAGGTCCTGTCCCCCGCATCTCCTAATCCGGGTAAAATATAACCTTTTTCATTTAATTCCCTATCTAACGCGGTTGTATAAATCTCAATATCCGGGTGTGAATCAAAAACTTTTTTTATCCCCTGGGGAGTAGAGACAAGAGAAGCAAAAATAAAATTATTAATCCCATTACTTTTCAACTTTGATATTGCCGCAATAATACTTCCTCCTGTTGCAAGCATTGGATCAAGAATAATCACTTTTGTATTTTCTCTGGTAGAAGGTATTTTAAAATAATAACTGTTTGGTTGAAGTGTTTTTTCATTCCTCTCCAAACCAATATGCCCGACTTTTGCGTCCGGTATAACTTCCAGGAATCCATTTACCATCCCCAATCCTGCTCTTAAAATCGGAACTAGAATTATTTCTTCAGATAACACATGCCCTGTTGTTTTTTCGAGAGGTGTTTCAACCATAATTTCTTTCAATAAAAATTTCTTACTTATTTCAATAGCGATTATCGTTGAAAGTCGTTTTACTGCTGCTCTGAAAAATTCAGGTGTTGTAGATTTATCCCTTAACTGAGTAATTTCTCTTTTTACAATGGGATGATCAATTAGTGTTAGTTTTTCAAATTCCTGATTCATATTATTTACTTTATTTTTCGACCCAAAATAGATAAAAGATTTATTAAAGGAGAAAGCGGCGGAGTATAATTATAGTTCAATTCACCTAATACATATGCGGGAGTTTTGTTTTGGATTAAAGCCGAAATAAGATTTCCATAGCCGGAAACTTCCCTTCCGCCGAAAAACTCTGCTCCCAGAATATTTTTATTAAGCGGATGATAGACGAGTTTTCCAAATACAGGTTCACTTCCGGGCATAACTTTTACAATATTAGGAGCTGAACCTTGAACGCTTTTAAATGGAATGTTATTTTCGCTTGCTGCTTTTTCAGTAATACCAACAGAAACCTGGAATTTATCCATTATTTTTACCGCAATATTTTTTACAACGGGATTGGAAACAGCATTACCACCTGCAGCATTTTCTCCTGCAATATGAGCGAAATCGTGAGCAATAGTTGCAACCGGAAAATAATCAGGCTTTTTTGTTACAGCATTAATAATTTCAATATTATCTCCGCACGCCCAGATATTCGGGTCGGTTGTTTTTAATTTTCTATCAACTTTAATTCCGCCTATAGAAGTCAACCCAAGTCCTGCATCTTTTGCCAGAATGTTATTAGGATAAAAACCCGTTGAGGAAATAATAATTTCAGTATTAATGATTCTGCCATCAATGTTTAAGTTACGAATAAAACCATTTTCACTATTGACAGATAGCTCTCTTGAAGCCGCTATGAAAAATGATATTATTTTTTTTAAGCAATTCAAAAATCAGCATTTGAATCTCAGGTTCCGCAATAGGTAACGGAAGCTTTTCTTTCTCAATTATAATTACTTCTTTTCCCAGTTCCCGGAATGCATCTGCGGCTTCAAGTCCGATGTAACCTGAACCAATAATAACAACTGAATCGATTTTCTTTTGAATTAATGAATTCGGAAATTTTTATCAGGTCAGAAATATTTTTCATTGTAAAAAGATTTATAGCAAACTCAGGAAAGCCCGGAATTGTTTTGGGCAGTGAGCCGGTCGCAAGAATCAGGGAATCATATTTTTCTTCAAACTCTCTGCGTTTTCTTTTATCATAAACCTTTACAGTTTTTTTATTTCTATCTATACTGATTATTTCACAACCGGTAAATACAGTAACCCCCTTCTCTTCTTTGAACCTTTCGGGTGTGAATGTAATTATTTTTTTGTAATCTGAAATTTTGTTGGATAGGACGTAAGGGATTTCACAAGTGCCTGTTGATATAAAATCTCCTGACTCAAACATTAATACATCCGCATCAGGTTTAATTCTTTTTGCTTTCGCAGCGGCAGCCGGACCCGCAGCATTTCCCCCAACCACAATTATTTTAGAAGGTGTAAACAACTGATTACTTATTTATTTTTAAAACTCATTGTAAATGGTATATTAAATCCAAACAATTCACGAATTTTATTCTCAAGAAATCTTTTATAATGGTCCGGAATATCTTTCGGGTAATTTGAAAAGAAGAGAAAAACCGGATAATTATCTCCGACCTGTGTAATATATTTAATTTTAACTTCCCTGCCTGTATGAGTTGAAGGCGGAGGAATTTTTTCAATTTCTTCAAGAAGTTTATTATTCAGTTCATTGGTTGGAATCTTTTTCTTCCGTTTCGCACCTATCTCTTTTGCAAGATCAATAAGTTTAAATATTCTTTGTTTGGTTAAGGCAGAAATAAATACAATAGGGAAGTAATTGGTCCTGCCAAGTTTATCTTTGATATCTAATTCGATCTTTCTGGCAGTATTGGTATCTTTCTCAACAAGGTCCCATTTATTTGCTACTATTATTATTCCTTTTCTCCATCTTACAGCTTCATCGATTATTTTTTGATCCTGATTTTCCAACCCTGTTGTGGCGTCAACCAGAATAAAAGCGACATCACATTCACCTATAGCCCGAAGTGTACGAATCGATGAAAAGAATTCAATGCTTTCCTCAATGCGTTTTTTCTTTCTTAATCCTGCGGTATCAATTAATATAATCTCTTCACCAAAATATTTAAGTGTTGAATCAAGGCTATCTCTTGTGGTACCGGGAATATCAGTTACTATACTTCGGTCATATCCAAGCAGAGCATTTGTAAGCGAGGATTTGCCGACATTCGGTCTTCCCACAATCGCTATTTTTAATCTCTTATCATTAAGATTTTCTTCAACATCAGGAAATTCAGTTGTCAGGTCATCAAGAAAATCTCCTATCTTTCTTCCTACAATAGCGGAAACATCATAAAGTTTTTCAACACCAAATTTATAAAACTCGGCAGCAAGCGGTTCGTATTTTTCAGAATCAACTTTATTAGCAAGAAGAAAATATTTTTTATTTGAATTTCTAAGGATGCCGGCAATCTTTTCATCTACAGGATTTATACCTGTGCGTGCATCAACAAGAAAGATAATAGCGTCCGCCTGGTTTATCGCTATTTCAACCTGCTCACGAATCGCCGTCTCAAAAAGATCAGTTGAATCAGGAACATAGCCGCCTGTATCCATAAGTTGAAATGTTTTTCCTGCCCATTCCACCTCCCCATAATTCCTGTCACGTGTTACACCGCTAACGTCATCCACAATAGCTTCTCTTTTTCCAACAAGCCTGTTGAATAAAGTTGATTTGCCTACATTCGGTCTTCCGATTATTACAACAATTGGTATTTTCATAATTAAAATTAGATATTGAGAATTGTAAAATATATACTGCACCCTTTAGCGGCAACTGAATTTATAGATAATATCAAATATCCGGAACAATTTAATCTGTAAATGAAACCAAGGTCGAATCCAGTTTTTAAGACTGATTAACGGTTAGCGAACTTAAAAGCTGAATTTAAGATTAATAGTCGGAACTAATTCTATAATATCCACATATTGTTTGTTCTCTACAGTAAGATTTACAAGAAGTTCTTTATTATAAATAGTTGTGCTCCAGTAAGCATCAATAGCGCTCAGGAAATGATTAAGATATATCCCTATTACCGCTGTGGAAGCAACACTGTAATAATTGTTTGCTTTTGCCCGCATCCCTGTGTATTGATGAAACATTGGAGATACGTCAAAAGCAATTCCTCCGGTATAATCAGCCCAGCCGGCTCTGAACTGGTGATATTTTCCTATCATTTCATAATATTGCTGTTCACCGTAAGGAGCTAACTGATGTGACAGTTCCGAATTTTGTTCTTCTACTGCATGAATTTCGGCAAAATTAACTCTTTCCCATGGGGGTTTAGATGTATTCGGATCAATAGTTATATTCCCTTGATAATACTGATTTAACCATTCTGCATAACGGACTGCACTCCAGCCAGTATTGTCAGTAACATTATCTGCAAATTTTTGAAAAGTATCAGTCTGATCATTTCCTTTTTTATTATAAATTACTGCAGTTGTAATTACTGCTGCTTCTATCGCCACAAAGATTCCGGCTTTCCAATAACTTCCAGCATAAACTTCGCCAGCACCCGGAATTACCAATGAGAATATTGCGCCGAGCCATGGAGATTTTTTGCTGTCAATTTCCTTATTTAGATTACGTGATGATATTTCATTAGGCACTTCATTAAAAGTCAATTGATTATCAATTGATAGATTTCCTGTAAAATTTATTGTCGAGGTTGAATCAATTTTGTTTAATGAAAATCTTTGTTCAGTTTTATTTTCAGTCTGAGCCGATATCAAACCTGCAGCAATTAAAAAAATCATCACAGAAAATAAATTTTGTCTAAACATCACAACCTCATAAAATTTTTGTTTTTTTATATATCAAATCCGAATAAAATACCGCCGTAGAATCGCCATTCCTTACCATAGGTTATATCTTTGCTATTAACTTTCCTAGTAACCTTATCAAAACCATAAGAAGCGTTAAAGAAAAGATTGGTGGGGAAAAGATAATATGAATTCATTTGTACTCTGATTTCAGCTCCCGCACCTTTCTTAAAAGTATCCAATGCCGGAACTTTTCCATTCCATGCATTTCCCAAATCACCGTAAAATGCGAGAAATATTTTATCGAGATAAATATGTCCAATCCGGGTATCAATCTGTCTGAATAACGGAAATCTGTAAGTAAGATTCAGCCATCCAATTTCGTTACCGCTGATTGCGTAGAAAGGGTATGCTTTCATACCGATTAATCCGCCAAGATAAAAATCGAAGAAATCGGGAACCTGCGGACCGAGAACTGAACCTGCACGAATTTGTGCGGTTAAAGTATGACTTTTAAAAGGCAGTGGGAAATGTAATTTCGAGGTCAGTTCAATCTTATGGAAATCATAGTCTTTGTATTTTGGTTTCAGAACACCATCTTCAACGGTGTATTCTCCATCTGGATTAAATTTATTGAATTCATAATCATACTGAAATTTAAGTTCGGCACCGACAGGATTTATCTCCATATCGCGTGAAGGAAGTATAAGATCGAAATTATAAGTAAATCGCAGATCTCTTCCAATAAAGTATTCATCGTTTGTTGTCGGATATAAAATTGATGTGTTAGGGAAAATAAAACTATTTAAAGTTGCAGTATACCTGCTCCAGATAAATCTGAATTCTACATTCTGATTTCTTGAAAATATTCTATGTTTTGCAGCAAGATCAACTTCAAACAGATTGTAGGAAACATCTAGTATTAACAATATTATCGTAATGAACAGTGCCGTCCGGAAGAGTATCAACTCCAAAGAATATATCCACATCAGATTTACGGCTTATGTTATAGAGTTCGAGTGATAACTCAGGTTTTATTCCTAAATCAAAAAGTAATGGAAGTTTATTCCTGTATTCGAAAATAAGGAAAAGATCTCTTTCGAATCGTGAATTTAATGAACCGCCTGCAAATAAAGAATATCGGTTCAGCATATCACTTGATGAAACATAAACGCCCGGTTTAAGTTTTTCCAAAAAGCCGTTACCCGTATTGTAATTATCAAGTCTTAAAAACGGAAAGAATGATAAACGGGAAAATGCTCCTCCGTATTTTTCTTCTTTGTAATCTGGTGTTTCATAATCGTTATAATTTCTGAGTTTTTCGATATCAAATTTTGCCAGATCACCTTTCGGCTGATCTTTTCCCAAAGGTGGATTGTCAATCCACACGTAATGATAATCCGGGCTTGCATTCATTTGTCTTGGCGGACTTATTTTAAATATTTTATATCCTGTTGAAGTGTAACCCGAATAAAGAATATCTCCGTTATCAGAAACAGAAGGCATAAATGCGCCGCCGAGAACATTTGTTAATTTTGTTTTTTGCCCCGTCTGAAAACTATACCTGTAAATATTAAAAATCCCGCTTTCATCAGATGAAAAAATTAAATCACCGTTTGATGCAAAGACAGGATTTCTTTCATCACCTGGTGTTGCAATAATATTTTTATAATTACTTCCGTTTGTATCAACCCTGGCAATATCTCTTCCGTGTGTGTAGGAATAATCAAATACGATAAAGGAATCATCATTTGAAAATTTGGGATTATAAACCTGTTCACCATTTTCAAAAAAAGTTAATCTCTTAAAATTCTTTCCATCTATATCAACAATTCCAAGATTTGACGTTCCATCCTTTTGAAAAAGAAAAACAATTTTTTTACCATCGTGAGAAACTGAGGGCTGGTTCGCTCTCAAATCAGATGTAAGTCTTGTCTCTTTATCCTTATCAATATCATAAAGATAAAGATCGTGCACATTATACCAGTTTGGATTTTCATCTGTAAGTTTAGCGTAAATAATCTTGTTCTCATTTCCCACCCAACCTATTGTTGAACGCACTCCGGGAACAAGTTCTTTTTCACTCTTGGTGGAAAGATCATAGAGATAAATTCCGGCTGGTGAAAAATAGTCCGATGATTTATTGGATATATAAACGAATTTTTTTCCATCGCTGGAAAAAGTTGGATAGAAATTACCGAATCCTTCTTTTGCGATTGTATCTCCTGCTGCTTCGTGATTCATTACTCCGGCAGAACGTTTTTTATAATCAGCAATGAGATAGGATTTCCATTCGTTATAAATTTCATTCCCGTCTTTGCCTAAAACATCTTTAAATGCAGCATCGATAGTAAAATTGGTTAGTTTACCAAGTGCGTGAGTAATCTCTTTTAACTTTTCTTCACCATATTTCTGAGAGATATACCGGGTTAAAGCAAAACCTGCATTATAAACTGATTCATTACCAAGACTGGTTTTTCCGAACTCTCCCATTTCATTCCACGTAAGCATATTTCCATTAAGAGCATATTCACGGAGAATCATATCTCGATGAGTATCCCATTGATCGTAATTAAATTCTTTTCTCATATACTGAGCTGTTCCTTCTGCAAACCAGGCTGGCATATTAACTGAAGAGAGTGGATATGAAACTATAAAATTCGGATACCCGTAAAGAATATCCGGTCTTCTCTCATCTTCATAATTCAGCACCTGTAAAAACACAGCAGGAATACTCCGCGTCATTTTCATGGATGATTGAATTTGCACCATATGTGTGAACTCGTGAGAGATTACATTACGCAGCCAGTTATGAGCACCGCGCAAATCAAAATCGAGTGCGCTTGTCCAGATTTCGATTTTATTATCAAAGAAATAAGTAGCGCCGTTTGAGTAATCATCGATATCTTTAATTACAAAATGAACCGTTCCGGGTTCATATTCATAAAGAGATGTTATTGGTCCCCAGACTTCATCGGCAATTTTACAAACCACGCGTGCTGTTCTTTCAGCTCCTTCGTGAAAATGAACCTGTACATGCTTCCCTTTAATGGTGTACCAGTTTAACTCCGGATGAAATTCAGTGAACTGTGCATATGATGAAAAACTTAGCATGAACACAAGAATAAGAGATAGAATAATTTTCATAATTCAGTTTGATTCATTATCAGAAATATTGATGAGTTCAAAAGAAGTTTGCCAGAAAATTCTTTCGGTTTTGAAGTAAAAAGATTAACCTATTTCACAACTGCAATTTTAATAATTTTAGAATCTGATTTACCGCTTGCTCCCGTAGCTTCAATTCTTGCCAGATAAACTCCACTCTGAATATTACTAACATTCCAGACAGTTTCGTTATCAAGCCCGCCCTGAGCATCGGCATTAAGTTCAGCAACAAAGTCTCCTGCCAGGTCAAAAATCTTAATATTTATTTTGGAATTTTCGGAGACAAAATATCGAATGTATGTCTGATTATCATAAACTGGATTTGGATAATTATAGGCTCTGTCTCCAGGGAAAAAGTCTGATACTTTTTTTGAAGAAGAGGCGGCATCCACAAAAGCAGAATTTTCCTGATTGCCGGATTCTTCTCCCCAGAAAATTTTTCCTTCAGTTAACCCTATATTCCAGGCAGAAAAATTATTGTCAACATTTAAAGCAGCATATGAAATTTTTCCGTTATCAATATATAATATTGGATCAGAAGCAAGATTACTCCCTGATGAAATCGGGAAGCCATAAATTGTTTTTCCTGAACCGCCGTCGATAGCAAAGATTCTTCCATCTTCGGTTACGGCAATAATTTCAGAATTGTTATCGCCTTCAAAATCAGCTGTTAAAATATTGCTTGTGAAATTTTTATTATCGGGATCTTTAAATGGAAAATTTTCTGCTAGCGATCCGCTTAAATTTCTTGCTTCTATGGTGTTTCCGTTATTATAAATAATATAATTTTCACCATCCTGCTTAAGATCTGCAATTGCGAATGAGCCTATGTTATTAACTGAGTTTACTTTCCATGAACTTATAACTTTACTTCCGGAAATAACATAAAACTTATTTTCATTTGTAAGTATAATTGAAATATAACTTCCAGCATTGTTTTTCGTTAACTCAAGTCTAACAGGGATTTCATTTTGGAAATTGACATAGTTTCCCTGGTTGTCCTGAAATCCTTTGTATTCAACTGACCGATCAATAGCAGAAACAATTGCTGCTATATAATTACCGTTTACAGCAATTTGCTGAACCGATAAATCAGCTCCCAGCAACAAACTATCCAGTAAAACAGGATCAGATGCGGGAAGATCACCGGGGTTATAAATCAGAATTTTTCCGCCGGATGTACCTACTAAGATTTGTGGATCGGGGGCATTGCTAATTACAGGTGCAGTAGTGATTATTCCGCCAATGTTTATTGATCTTAATGTTGTATCGGTCCCATCTACGATAAAATCATTCAGCAGATTTCCTTTTATCCCTATAAGATGTTCTTTTTCGCCAACTAAAAATGAAGCATTTTTTTTGTTTGAAAATTGATCCAGTACAAAAGATTCTGTACCCAAATTATTTAAAAGATGAAGGGAAGAATCCGTTGACAAAGCAAAAGTGAAATATTTTTGCACACCGGAAAGATGAAAATTATTCCCTGAAATTTGTAAGTTTTTCGAAATGACAGGTACAATTGTGGAATCACCGTAGGTTAACCTGAAGTTCATCCTGTTATTGATTTCAGAAAAACCGGACATAGTGATCAAACTGTTCGCCCCGGAATTTGTAATAGCCGGCGGTCTTGTATCTTTTGAAAATTTATTTTTATATAACTCTGCAGGATTACTTTTATACCAGAAATCTTCGGAAGTGCCTTCCCCGATTACAACATCACCAAAAACCGTTGTAAACTGTTCTCCGATATCTTGTACCCCATCAGCTTCTTCAACATCGACACCACGGTTATATTTATCAGTGTTAATTTTATTAGCTGCAATTTTCGAATCAATTACATTCTGATCAATATGCCAGATGACTATTCCGTTACCCGGAATTGCCCAATCGAATTCATCTACGTCGGTTACAACTCCATCAACCGAATCAACATCAAAACTATAATAACCGGTTGTATCTTTATAAAAAGTTCTTGTAAAAGTATTTCCATTTAAAACGTAAGTAATTTTAGAACCATCCTTATTTGCATCTCTTTCCCTATTCTCAACCAGATAATACTCAGATGAGTTAATTGGAACTTTTACTATCACTGTATCAGTCACTGATGCAGCGATTTTTGTAACAAGATTAATACTAGCATTTTGAACTGAAAGCTCATAAACAGGAATATTCCAGCCATATCTCTCTGACAAAAATATTTTCTCCCAGGCGGAAGGTTCAGGTGGGAAAATGCCATTGTATGCGAATATTGCCTGCCCATCCATCAATCCGAATCTTCCAATTGCACTTAATCCTGTTTCGGTATCATAAAGATCGGGAAGCCCGAGGTAACTACCGATGCTTGCTGCGATTAATCCATTTATAGAAATCTGGAATAAAACCGAACCACCGATGGACTCCAATTCTCTTCCTTCGGTTTCAGGAAGAATCATACTATTCTTAATATTAAATGCTCCGCCGGAAACCTGGAAACCGGAAAATCCGCTACCGTAAATATTTTGTAAAGCCTTAAAACTTAAATAAACCGAAGGTAAATCTTTTTCATTCCCGATACTTCCCGGCAAGGAAATATCACGTCCAACACCTGCATGAAATATTGCGAAAATATCATATTGTGAAAAATTAAAACCGGGATACATCGCATCTGCTTTCTGCCAAACTTCACCGGAAAAATCTGCAAGAGGAGTAAAGTCATCAGAATTATTCGGAGGAGAGTAATTTCTCATTGTTTGTGAAACTGAAAAAGTATCTGGAAGTACTGTGTACTGAATATGGAGATTCCCTGAAGAAACTTTTTCAAAATAATTTTTCACGAATTCCAAATGAGATTCAAAATAAGATTTATTATGAGGTAAGGGATCGAGAATTGTGTTGCCATAATTCTGTGTATAAATAGAACCAAATTTACCATTACCAAAAGTGGTTCCATCTCTATCCTCCTGAAAATTAACCATAACAGCAAGTATTTTTAAAGTATCTCCTGCTGTAACGCTAACCGGGTTGGAAGATGGAAAAGGATTTAACTTACCAATAAATGTTTGGGCAGATAAACTGCCCAAACTAAAAACAATAAGAAATGTTAACCGGGATATATTAGACATAAAAGTTTAAATTCCCCTTGGTAATCCATGACCACTTTCGGGAACACTGCCCCATCCGATTATTACACTAAATCTTAAAGTGTTTGATAATGGATGATTTTCCCCACCTTTAAATACGTCGGTGGTAATATAACTGAAGTCAAAGCCATAGATATCATATCTGAGACCAGCACCAAAAGTTAAAAACTTCCTGTTTCCGTATGAAGGATCTTCATAAAAATATCCTGCTCTGAGAGCGAACAGAAAATCATTTGGTTCACCGTACCAGTACTCAAATCCCATTGAAGTAACAATATCTCTTATTTCTTCGCTAAAAGGTTTATCTGCCCAGGCTGTAAATATAGCCTGATAAAATTCCTTAGATGCACCAGTACTGTCTCTGCTAACAAGCAGTTTACTGAAATCAAGAGTGTATGTAAGTGAATTAAATTCATCTTCAAATATCCTGTACGCAAATCCTAACCGGAAATTGGTAGGAATGGGATCGGCCTGTGCACGATCTATATAATAAATCTTGGGACCAAGGTTGCTAAGGTTTGCACCTACACTGAATTTAGTTCCGATATCTTCACTAGTAAATGGTATTATAAGATGTTCAGGTCTCCACATTCCGGCAACATCAAAACTGACAGAAGTTGCCACACCTTTACCCTGCTCATCACCTGCACCTTTATCAGCAAGTCTGCTGTGAATAATCCTGAAGTTAACTCCAAGTCCCCAGTCCGGGGAGAGTTTAGTAGCGTAACCCAGTGTAAGAGCAGCATCAAATGATCTAAAAGTACCAAGAGGAGTTGGATCTGTTTCACCCGTGCGCACAAATTCTCCAAAGTTCATATATGTTATACTGGCAGAAACTGTTCCTTGCAAATCTTCCATGTATTCCCTGTAAGTTAGGTAGTCATAGAACAAATCGAGATTAAACTGAGGAAGCCAGTTACTGTGAGTTATGCTTAATTCCGTACCAGTCTGAAAGGCGAGACCAGCCGGATTCCAGAATATAGCCGCGGAATTGTCGGCTAAACCTGCACCGGATTCACCCAAACCACCAGCCCTGGAATCAGGAGCTAAGAGTAAAAATGGAACAGCGGCTTCACCCTGTGCATGAGTAACTTGTTGCATTCCCATAAACATAACGCTGACCATCAATAGCCTGAATATGGTTTTCATGTTAATATACCTCCGATATATATTGATCTTATTTTTTTTCTAAAATATAATTAAAAAATAAAGTTAAATATTTTACTTATACAAATCCAAAATTAAATCCCTACCGAATAACAGCCAGTTTACCGAGAACGCTTTTAGTGAATTCACCACCCGGATTTTTCACAATTATTTTATACAGGTATGTGCCATTGGCGATAATGTTTCCATCCCGGTCTCTTCCGTCCCAGTTTACCCGTACAAATTTATCAATCACATTATTTTTTTCTAATTCCTGAATCAAACGTCCGCTTACTGTATAAATTTTAATTTTTACATCAGCCGGATCGATCTGGTTTCGTTGAAAAGTAAACGTTGTATTGTTGGTAAAAGGGTTTGGATAATTATATACATCCCTGATTTCCAGGTCGTCTCCACTTACAACTGAAAAATAAACAATTTGAGAATTAAAATTGTTGAATACGTCCCATGCTTTTACCAATAATGAATAATTACCCTGATCAAGATTATCAAATTTATAATTCACCTCTCCCGATTTTCCACCTGCATCCAGATCGCCGGTGAAATACTGGGTAAAGTCTATCGGATCATTTTCCTTCTCGTTTAAAATTCCTTCCAATTGATGTCCTACACCTGTACCAGTAGTATTAAGTCCAGTCTGATCCGATAATTTTACGACAAGTGTTGAATTAGGATTAACCAGATAAGAATTTGTTGCAGAGGCATTATCAAAATAAATATCAATATCAGGACCTTTTCCATCATTCGTTACAGATGTATCTGTACCGCCGACAATAATTTTATTAGTATACCCTACTCCGTCAACCGTTGAATTATCAAAATAAAAAACTACTTTCCCGTTCAGATTTTGATATGAAATATCTTTTGGAACTACAAAATCAGCATCAAATTTTCCATTCGTTACCGATACACGACCCCGGAATATTATTCCGCCCTGCCTGGTTATCGGATAATTAAACAGGTTTTCAAGCAGCTCTGTTCGTTTGGAATCGAATACAATCAGAGTACCTTCACCGTTAAAATTATTCCATCTTGTACTATCGGGATTAAGAACACTTCCTGATAACCTGGTATGACTCAGTGCCTTAATCTGAATATCTGTTGTTAAAGCCTGACCATTAATTGAATCAACTCTTGAGTTATATTGCGGAAATAATAATCGTAAAGTAGGATCACCTAAAATGAAATATTTCCTGTCATTCTCTTCAGTTAAATTCTGTTTTGAATCAAATACTGCTTTCCCGATAGGAATGCCGCGTGTTGAATCACTACCGAATTTTAATAAATTAGTAAAGAATGCATCCATTATAGCTTCATTACTGTCCTGATATACAGGTCTTGCGGATGACAAGGAACCAATTGCACCCGCGTTATTATCCAGAACAAGTTCTTCAGCAGCACTAACAAAGGCAGGATTATCAAAATAACCAAAGTCACAAGTAGCAGCGGAAAGGAAAAAATATTTGTCATTGTGTAGTTGCGGAATAGAAACACCCTGTTCAAATATAAACTCATCAGCCCAAACATAAGGAGCACCGTGTCCCACATAATTTACAATTAATGAACCCTCATTCATACTGTTTATTATTGCTTTGTTTCCTGCAGGTATTCTTTTTCCTGCTCCTGTTAAAACGACAGGAAACGCTGCCATATAAAGTTTGTTAAAATTAAAAGATGGGGAAATGTAATTATTCGCTAATCTTTCTGAAGATGCAGTAAAGGCTGTTCCTCCGTATGTCGCACCCTGGTATCCATCATCTGCAACCAATGTAATTAAATTTCTCCACAAGCCCTTTTCACTATCCTTCTCATAATATATTATTTTATCAACAACTGCATTTGCGGATTGAAGCGTTTTTACAGTTATTCTGCCTGTAGCAAGATCAACTTTCTGATCGGTATCCAGGTTTACAAAAAAATCATCAGATGTCCACGAATGGATTTCATCAAACGATTCTGGAGTTTCATAAGGAGGAAGAAAATTGGTGTGATAACCCTGAATATCTTTGTAATCATAATTTCCGCTGCCAAAAAACAACACATATTCGGGTGCAATCTGCCAGTTGTCAAAAGCGTATTTAATAAAATCCCTTATACCTGAAACATCCGTCAATCCTCCCGAGAATTCATTAAATATCTGATCGATATCTACTACAATAGTTGAAATTTTATTTGGAGATTCATTCTCACGATAATTTTTTAAACGGTTTGCAGCTTCCATAAAGTTTTTATGCGTAATGATTATGAATTTCGCACCATCTGCAATACCATGTATATTAGAGTTCTCAGCTTCCTGGGGATTTACCGGATTTTTATAATTGTCCCCGGCTATCGCAATGTATTTAGAAACATGTCCCTGCTGTTCGCTTACCTGAAAATGACATTCTCCCCCACTGATCGTAAAATTTGTAATTTGCTTAACGTTCGAAAAATCTGTTACATCATAAACGTTAATATTACTTGATGTGAACCCGCTAAGGTGATAATCAATAACGGCCGTTGTGTCTTTGGAATAGAAAAGTAAATAATCACTAAAAGCTGTTAATTCTTTCTGGTATATGATTTCAAAATAATCAAGATATGCCAATGCTGAACCAGAATTAGGGGAGAATAAAAATTTGAGGACACTTCTGTTATCTGTAAGAGGACTGCTATAATAAACTGTGGAAGTATAAGCTGTCGCATCAATATATTCACTGACCCCGGTACTCATATTCCTATCCCAGATTGGCATGTTACTCTCCTGAACTTCAACAGATGTCGGATTAGAAGATGCAGTAACAAAATTTATGTTATATTGAATGGGTATTCCATTAATTCTGCCATCGAGTTTATTTGTATAAGTTCTTGAGGTAATAAGATTAGTGAATTCATCTCCTAAAAATTTTCTTCCGGAACTAGCAATATTAATTTTATCTTCATCCCAACTCACAAAACCTTTGCTGGAGTTTTGTGAAAAAGTATTAGTCTGATTCAAACTTGATTTAGAGGCAGCTCTTTTTCCAACTGTACCACCGGAAGTTATCCAGTAATAGTTGTGATCCGTATAAACATTAAACGTTCTCTTAAAAGAAGTTGAGGATGTATCATAATCCCAAAAATTATTCCCCCGTCCATAAAACAATATATAATCACCTTGATCAAATTTGCCATCACCCTCGCCTGAAACGATTATAGAATTTTCAAGCAGATCAGCTGGTCTTGGTGCATCCGGGTTTTCCGGTAAAGGTTTACCGCCGTTGTTATAAATCTTTATTGTCCGCGGATCCACGTTTGAAGGATCGATTCCAAATGAAGAAAGCATTGAATATGTAATTTTATAAATTCCCTCTTCGGGGGCTTCAAATTTCACCCATTTACCTGAAGCAAGCACGCTATTAATTACTGTCTTCTTTAATGATTGAGCTTTTCTCTCACGAACCCAGTACTTCGCAACATCAAAATTTAAAATTGAAGATGCGGCGAAGTCATCCGATGGATGTGGCGCAATCCTTTGTTTTGAACTGAAATTTATTCTGAATTTTATAGTCTTGTAAATTGTTATTGTCTGAGATGATGGATCAAACTGAACAGGATTAATTCTTATCGATTGAACAGGAAGATTCCGGATATATCCAAACTCATCAAAATTTACTACATCCTGGCTACTCTTATAATTATTGTAGTTCTCCGATACCTGGTATGAATAAGAATTTGAAATTCCTTCTTTTTTCATTTTAGGTATCGGGACTAATAATCCCGACATTTTTTTAGACGATGTTCCAAGAATTTCAATAGTATTCCCGAACTCCGAAGGAACTCCGATATTAAATATTTTTACAATAGTTTCGGGTTCTCCCCAATTTTCAGGATTAACAATTTGGCCACCCTTAAAACCTATCTTTACATATTGCTGATTATTTATTCGAATTGATGAAGAATCATTAAAAACAGGCGAGTATTCAATTGTAATTGAATTCCTGTCGGATGAGATTATTCTTACTTCGGTCTGTGCGAATAGTGAAGAAGTGAATAAAGATATTATTATTAAGGAGAACTTGCCTATCATTAAATATTTTTTGTTAACTGGTTTGTTAAAGGCTTCCCACTTCAGATCATTTAATTTTGAGAGCCGATTTTAATTGTTTAGTAGCAAATTCTCTTTACTAATTTCTCCTAATAATTTGCCTTAATTTAGCCTTATTTCACTCAAATTGTCAAGTCAATTAAACAATATGGAGTAGATGCAGTTCCCCAATGATTTTATCCGTTTTTGTGTAATTAAATGAAAAATTACTTTTCTGATAAACGATTTCTTTATTAGGATTTATCAGCACCAATTTTCTCTTATTTACTGACAGGAAATTAAGTGCACTAAATTTTTCACTCACTATTTTTTCCGGGTCAGATAAGATTGGGAAATTTAAATTCTTATTTCCACAGAATGATTTATGAGAACCGATAGTTTCTATATTTATTCCAACAGGTTGAATACCATTTTCTCTAAACTTGTTAATGTTTAATTGATAATTGCTCAACTGTTTTGAACAAACAAGTGAGTTGTCTTTTGGATAGAATATCAGGAGAATATATCCATCGAGATTTTTATATAATTCAAAATCATTTCCATCCTGATCTTTTAAAATAAAATTTTCGGCTTTCCCAAAAGACATTTATAAACCCAATAATTCTTTATTTTCTTTCATTGCCTGAATACAAAAATTTATATGTTCATCCAGTTGAATTCCTAACTCCTCTGCACCTTTAACAATATCTTCGCGGTTTACGTTCCGGGCAAATGCCTTATCTTTCATTTTCTTTTTTACCGATTTCACTTCTACTTCATCAATTGTTTTGTTTGGACGAACGTATGTTACCGCTGTTATAAAACCTGCAAGTTCATCACAGGCAAAAAGTGTTTTGGCAAGTAAGGTATCTCTGGGAACCCCGGTATATTCTGCGTGGGATAAAATTGCTTTTCTGAAATTTTCATCAAATCCTTTCTCTTCAAGTATCTCGGAACCTTTGAATGGATGTTCTTCAGCGGTTGGAAATCTTTCGTAATCAAAATCATGAAGCAATGCAACGTTACCCCAGTATTCTTTGTCTTCATCAAATTTTTCAGCATAAGCTCTCACACAAGTTTCAACAGCAAAGGCATGTTTCAGAAGACTATCATTCAGTGTAAACTCTTTCAGGAGAGAAAGACAATAATTCCGGTCTCGCATAATGTCAGACATTTTATCCTCCTTTATTGTTAGCTGTTCGCAGAATTAAATGATGGACACAAATTACCAATTGCACATTTTAAACATTTAGGTCTTCTTGCGATACAAATATTTCTCCCGTGTGTTGCAAGAAGATGAGAGGATTTTACCCAATCATTTTCGGGAAGAAGTGCTTTCAATTTAAACTCTATTTTTTCAGGATCGTTAGAGGCAATAAATCCTAATAGATTTGAGAGTCTTATCACATGAGTATCAACCGCAATTGCGGGAATACCGAAAGCATTTCCCGCCACAACAGACGCAGTTTTTCTTCCAACTCCGGGCAATTTATTCAAATCATCAAAACCTGCCGGAACTTTTCCATCAAATTCTTTAATCAATTTCTCGCAACATTTCTTAATACTTTTGGCTTTCTGCCTGTAGAAACCGGTTGAGTAAATATCTCTCTCAAGTTCCTCCGTTGAGATACTTATAAAATCCTGTGGCTTCTTATACTTTTTAAATAATGTTTTTGTAACAATATTTACTCTTTCATCCGTGCATTGTGCAGAAAGAATTGTTGCAATCAATAGTTGAAATGGATTTGAAAAACTAATCGCTGATTTTACCTCGGGATACTCTTTTTTAAGAATCGAAAATATTTTCTCTGCACGTTTTTTTTCAGACATCGCTGCTATTTTAGTCCTGATTATATTTTGGATGCTTATTTAATAGTCTTTCAACCGGTTTATTGTTTATTATATGACTTTGAATTATTTCTTCAACATCATCAATAGTTACATGGCTATACCAGATCTGTTCCGGGTACACGACTATGCTTGGTCCGAATTCACATGCGTCCAGACAACCGGATGAATTCACTCTTACTGTTGGTTTTAAACCCAATTGCTTTATTCTTTCTTTCATTTTAGCTCTTATCTCAAGTACTCCCTTTAGCTGAACAGCATCCCCTTGGATCGTCAGGTGGTCGTTTATTTTCACAAACAAAAATATGTTTTTCGTACCGCTTCATAGATTTCAATTGAAAAAGTTTTAATTAATGATTTTTAAATTACAAATAAAAAACAAAATACGTTTCGTTTATATAACCAGGTAAAGAAGATATGTGTTTTGGTAAGACTTGATTCCCCGATTTGATATTCAGCTTTGTAGCGCGTACGGGATTCCTCCAAAGGAGTCCCTTCGGGAGAACCCGCGATCTCTGTATTGAGAGGACACTTCAATAATTTTTTTCGAATTAGTTTAGTTGATTTATAAGAATTGTAATTAAACTTTGTAGCGCGTACGGGATTCGAACCCGTGATCTCCGCCTTGAGAGGGCGGCGTCCTAAGCCACTAGACGAACGCGCCAGTATAATTGTCAAAGATTAACAATTGTTAATTAAGTTTTTCTATTATTTTAGTTGCCTCGCCAGGGCTTCCCGATTCATTTCATTCATCGGGATAAACTTCTCGCCCTGTAAATTGTTCTTAAAGTTTTTAATAGTTGCCTCGCCAGGGTTCCCGATTCATTTCATTCATCGGGATAAACTTCTCGCCCTGTAAATTGTTCTTAAAGTTTTTAATAGTTGCCTCGCCAGGGCTCGAACCTGGACTCTTCTGATCCAGAGTCAGACGTGTTGCCAATTACACCACGAGGCAGGATTTCAAATCAAATAATGCTTTCTTAAAGCAACGGGTACAAAATTAAAGATCAGTTCTTAAATATCAAAATTAGCAAGGTAATCTTTCCATATCAAATACAATATCTATATACCTTTTTATTTGCCACAGCTATATATATTTTTATTTATTGAACAACAAATTCTTTTACAGGATGAAATATATAATCCTTATCTTTTTATTGGCTACTGCAAGCTTAACTTTTTCCCAGAGCTTCAGCTACCAATATTCAGTCGGTAAATTCAAGAATGCTTCATCGTTTACAATCAATTCAGCGGGAATGATATATGTAGCAGATGCGTCGTCTGATGAGATTTACAAACTCGATACTTTAGGAACATTGTTAAAGGATATCGGCGGATATGGATGGGATGAAGGCTCGTTTGATCAGCCTGCAGGTATTTTTGCTAATGCATTGAGTGTTTATGTGGCAGATAAAAATAATCATCGCATACAGAGGTTTGATAAAGATTTGAATTTTATATCAACTTTATATACCAGAGAAAATGATGATCCTGCTAAAAGATTCGGTTATCCGTTGAGTGCAGTGACATCAAACCAGGGAGATTTATTTATTCTTGATTCGGAAAATAACAGGATATTGAAATTTGATTTGTTTGGAAATTTTATACTGAACTTCGGAGGATTTGACGGCGGATCATACGCTCTCAGTAATCCAAAGGGAATGGTTGTGTCTGCATCTAATAATTTGTTTGTTCTGGATGGGAAAAATATAATTGTTTTTGATCAGTATGGAAACGGACTTAATGAAATCCATGCGAATATGGTTTTCAAAAGTATAACTTTAATTTTCAGCAATATGCTTCTAAATACGGATGATCAGATAATTATGACTAACCTGAAATCAGGACAATTTAAATTTACTCAGATCAATACCGATGATGAGGATGCCTTTACCAATAGTAAGCAGTTTCATCTTTAACGGGAAACTATTTGTCCTCAATAAAAAAGAAGTACGGATATATAGCCTTTTAAAAAATTGAGTTCCAAAGCAGTCTATATAAAATCATTATTTGTGATATTACTTTCACTCTGGTGCTTAGGTATTGTTTTCCCCGTTTTATTTCATAGTGGTGATGCAATTTTGTTCTCAGATATATTTCTCAAAAAAATTTATTCACAAGTTTGTCATCAGGATCCTTTAAAATCAGTTTATGTTTCCGGGCAAAAATTTGAGGTTTGCGCAAGATGTACCGGGATCTATGCGGGTTCCCTTATCTCTTCAATTGTTGTCCTATTTTTTCCTAAAATTAAACCCCACTCCGTGAAGTTTTTATTTGTCAGTATGTTGCCAATGGCTGCTGATGTATTACTATACTCAACCGGGGTTTACAATTATTCAAAATGGATTGCATTCAGCACGGGATTATTTTTGGGTTCTGTATCTATTCTTTATATTTTTACAACCATTGATAATTATTATTTAGAGTTAAAGCTAAGTTCAAATGTCGAGTAAAGCTTATTTATCCTCTCTGGTAACAGGGTTTGGTGCTGCTGTTCTTACAACTGTTCCGGGTGTAAGGGAATTCGGTTGTTGTCTTATCGTTCCACTTTCAGTATTTACAGCACTTTTACTCTATCGTAAAGCTTTAAACAGCAATGTAAATCTTACGATTAAGACCAGCTTGTTAATTGGTTTGTTTACGGGAATAGTTGCGGCGATCTTTACAACTTTTTTTGATCTAATTATTACTTTTTTCACCCACTCAAATGATTTTGTACAAACGCTTCCTCAAACCAAAGAAATTATTGATAACCTTAAATTGGGAGAGACTGCGAAACAAACTTTGAACTTAATGAATGGTATGTCAGACCAGATAGTTTCTACAGGATTCTCTTTACTCTATACCATTTTTATTTTGATAAGCAACTTAATAGTTGATTCTGTCTTCGGATTGCTTGGAGGGGTACTGGGCAGAATGATTGTGAACCGAAGAAATCCAATCTGACAGGAAACTTCAATGTTATCCGCATTTATATTTTTTCTTCATCTGATTTTTGCCCTGGTAATCTTTACAAAAAAATGGCAGAGCGAGGGTTTAAAATCAGGAGTCCTAAATCTTGGTTTAATAGCTGTTTTGTTTGCTATAGGATGGTCTATAACAGGTATAATTGCAAAAGCGGTAATGGATGAAAAAGGATTAGGTTTATATTTTGATAGAGATACTTTTTCTTTATCTCTTTTAACAATTGGTGAATTTTTCTTCTACAGGTTTTATTATAATGAACCTACTGAAGACGGTAAGGGAATACAATAACAGCAGCTTGTTCAGACTGTTTCTGCCCGGGTTCCAAAGCTTCAAATCTCCATTGTCTTAAAGAATTTATTGCAGCATTTTCCAGTTTTGTATCTGCTTTTGTTAATGGAAGAATAGTACCAACCGTGCCATCCGGCAGAATAGAAAATTTTAACCTGATATTGATTTCTTTATTAACGCCTTCAGGATAATCGGGAAGTATGTAGCTATATATCTTTCTTGTGCCCTGCCCTCCCCAATCGATATCAAATCCGAAACTGCCTTCACCGGCTGCTTTATTTCCCTGCCCAACAGTTGTCACTTTTGAATCAGTGTTTTCCTTAGTTTCGGTCTTAACGGATTTAGTCTGTTCCTTCTGCTTGTCCGCTGGTTTAATAACATTTTCTTCAGAAGTATTTTTTGCTTTAGGTAATTCAACTTCTTTTACTTCCTTACTTTTATCAACGGTCTCATTCGTTTCTGCTTTGGCGTTTTCTTCAACCTGGTTCAGTTGTGTTCCAATTGCACCGGAAGATCCCTGCTGATTTGATTTACCGAATGTAAGTTCAACATATTCGCGCGGCGGATAATCCATAGAAAACTTTATAAAAAGAAGAAGTATAAAGATAATAATATGCACGAGCATCGAGATAGAAAACGACATATGTCTGATCGAATTATAAGTCATCTTTTTTAATTTAAAGTTTTTCTTTCTCTGTCTGAATTGTAAATTTATCTATCCCGGTAGACTTGGCTGCGTCAATTACTTTAATTACAAGATCGACCGCAACAGATTTATCTGCACGAATGATAAGGTTTTGTTCCTTTCCTTCTCCCTTCATAAGTGCAAGCCGTGCCGGAAGTTCATCAACTGTAACTTCATCCTGCCCGGCAAAAATTGCTCCGGCAGAAGTAAGCGTTACAATTAATTGAGAAGCAGAAGTTTGTTCGCTTGTCTTCGAACCGGGAAGTTTAACCTTTACTCCCGTTTGTATAACAAACTGCGAAGTAAGTAAAAAGAAAATCAGCAGCAGCATCACAATGTCAGTTAAAGATGAATAACTGAAAATTGCCAATGGTTCATTTGATGTGTTAAATTTCATTGGAAATCCTATATATCAATTTCAATTTCTTCTTCGAAGTCTGCTTGAGTGGCAGAACTATCCTGAATTATATCTACCACATCATTTGCAACGGTTTCCATATCGCCTACCAGTTTTTTAACAGCACCTATAAAGTAATTGTAAAATGCGAGCGCAGGAATACCAACCATTAATCCAAAAGCTGTTGTGAGCAGTGCTTCCCAGATTCCACCTGCAAGATCACTGGGATTTGCAGAACCTGCAAGATCTTCAATCGTCATAAAAGCAGAAATCATTCCGGTCACAGTTCCGAGAAATCCTAGCAATGGAGCAATTCCTGAAATAGATGCCAGTACAGCAAGACCTTTTTCAAGTTTACTAATCTCCTGTCTTCCTGCGTTTTCAATAGATTCTTTAACTCTCTCATGTCCAAGCTTATATTTACTTAATCCCTTTCTGATAATATTTGCAACCGGCGATTTCTCTTCCATACAATAACTTATGGCGCCTGAAATATCTTTTTTCTTGAGCATCCCTCTTATCCTCACCATAAAAGCAGGCACGTTAATTTTTGCTCTTCTGATTACTATATATCTGTCAATTATTACTGTTAATCCTATAATTGAACAGGCAAGGATAAACCACATTATTATCCCGCCCTTTAAAAATATTGAAAACAGCTCCATAGTTTTCCTTTTCTTTTATCTTTATTTATTGATTATCATTTGCAAACTTCTTCGCTTCATCAAGTGAATTAAAGTACCCGACTCTGACTCTGTAGTAGATACCTTTGCCCGATATAGATGAAGCTTCTGCAAATGCACTATAACCCGAACTGCGATATTTATTTACTTCCTTAATAGCAATAGATTTACTTTTCCAAGATGAAACCTGAACCATTAATCCTTCAGGGTATTTAAAAATAAAATCAGCAACTCTTTCAGCATCAACAGCCGTTCTTACCTCGGGAACACCGGATTTTGTTTCATTAATAGTGCTTCCCGGAGCTTGCTGCTTATTATCTTTCACCCCGGCCTCATCATTTGTACTGGCACTTTTTTCAGATGGTTTTTTATCAGTTGAAGAATTATAAGGATAGGTCACGGGAACATCATAATTCCTATCAATTACCTTTGTCTGTGTGCTATTACCAGCCTGCTTTTTTGCTTCCATTTCATGGTTTGCTTGTTTTAATTTCAGGTATAAAAATATTATACCGATGAGGGCAAGCAGTACAACAAAACCAATAATGTATGAAGGTAAATAGCTATTTTTTTTGTAACCCTTATAATCCTTTTTTGATCCATCAGACCGATTTGACTTTTTCCTTTTTTTAGGTTTTTCCGACTCGTCTATTTCATCAAGTCCTTTAATTCCCGATAGATCAAAATCAAATTCTGCGGTGGTTCTTCGTACTTTTTGAAATCCTCCCCGAACTTCAGTAATTCTTCTTGGTTGCTCTTCAGCTTCATCATTATCATCCTGTTCAAATTCAGTTGTGTTAAACTCTTTTGTTAAGGATGCCACTCTCTGAAAATTATTGAGCACTGGTTCTTGTTCAGAATCCTTCTGATTTATTGCTGTTTCTTCTTCATCGGTTGATTCAGTTCCGATACTCTCTTCATCAATAGCAATTTCAGATTCTGAAATTTGCTCTGATTCTTCATTTTCATCTGAATTAATAATTTCCGCGCTTCTTTCCTTTTCTAATAAATCGTTTGCATTAATATTTTCATCAGTATCTGCTTCAGCTAAATTTTCATAAATTTCCTCTTCTGTGTTATCTGAATTTTCTTCCTCAAATTCAGGAACGGAATCAAAATCATCATCAACTTCCTCCACTTCGTTAATCCATTTTTGTTCATCTTTCCTAATCTCATCATCATCCAACCGCTTTTTGTCAAAGTCAAGGATAGATTCCTCTTCTATATCTTCGGAAAGATTTTCGCCGAAATCCCAAGATAAATCTTCAAATTCTCTTGTCTTTAGAAAATCACTGCGTGAGGGAACTTCATTCTCCTCAGTTGCAACTGAACTTTTTCCTTTTCCCGTTTTATAAGAGTCAAACGATTTTCTTTCTGTTTTTTCATCCTTTGATTTTAATAAGATGGTTTCTGTCTCTTTCCCGCCCTCAACTCTTTCACCCTCTTCCAGCAGTCTGCTCACTTTAGATTCTATAAGACTTCTTAATTCAGTCCCTGAAGGCGGAATAAAAAATTCGTTCGCTTTAACTCCTTTTAATGGAATAATTGGCTTGCCGACGCTTAAGCTGAAATGTGAATCTGCAGGTTGATATTCTTCTGTAATTCCTGAAGGAACATTAAATATTATTTCTTCACCTTCAGTTAGATTACTCTCACCTTCATCAATAAATACTATTAAGTCAGAGTATATAAAATTCTGTTCCTTGTGCCCAGCGGTATTTTCAATTTGTCCCACCCTAAGCTGAAACAAACCAACACCCGGGATTTTAATTGATTCACCCGGCTTTAATGTATCGGATATATTCTTAAGAAATATTTCAAAAAGTTTTTTTGCTTCAATATCCGGTACCCCGGATTTCTTTGCAATTTTTCTAATTATTTCTGCTTTATTCATTTTACCGGTATTTAATTTAGTTGTAAAAATTTACCAGGTAAACTTAATTCCACCCGTAATATTTAAAGGAAGATCTTTATACCTGAGCCATTTATAATTTTCGTTGTTAACCAGGTTATTAAACTGCAGTGTAATAAAGAAACCCGGCGTAAGTTTATAAGAAAATTTTAAGCCGAGATCAATATAAGAATTTAGTTTCTGTGTATTAATCATATCAGCAAAACTTTCTGAAGCGTAATATAATGATGCTTCAGTACTTAATCCCATTTTAAAGTTATACCCATAATTTAAAGACGTAGTCCATTTCGGGTGATACGGCAAAATATTACTTGAATCATTTCTTGCATCTTCGTATTGCCCGGTTCCGTAGAATATTCCATAAGGTCCAAGGTGGAAGAGTAAATTAATAAATCCGGCTATACTGTTTCCGCTTGTGGTGGCAAGATTAAAAGTGCCATCTAAAATGTTATTTTTAAAATAAGGGATTTCATCAGAAGTATAATATTTAATACCTCCGTCTATCTCGAAGTATCTTCCATATTCATATTTCAAAACCGATTTTAGTACATTCGATTTTTCAAAGAAGAGATTAGTAAACGTATTAACATTAAAATATGGATTTAACCTTATAAAATAATTCTCTGTAAGAAATTCAGCAGCCGGCGCAAATTCACCAAACAAAGTTACGTTTTGTTCCAGGTGCAGAGCAGCAGAGGCATACGGCGCGCTGAAGGAATGACTTCCATCCTGTGAATACGTAATGCCAAAATCTGCCCGTAAAACATCTGATAAGTTTAATCCAACTGTTGGTCTAACGTTTACAAAATAAAACTCAGAGTTATCCTGGAGTTTGTTTAAAATGAATTGTCTCTTGTAATTAAAATTCAGATTAATATTAAACGCCGAGAAATAAGTTTTCGCAAAACCGTCCAATGCAAAAAGATTTTCAGAAAAATTCGGGTTATCGAGGGATGCAAGTTCATCTTTAAACTGCATCTGGTATATAAAACTTTCATGAGAAAGATTATCAAATAAAAATGAAAAACTCCCTGTATTCAGTTTCCTTTTCCAGGCACCAGTGGTGTAATAAGCTCCATAGAGTTTATACCCCGTTGTTGCAAGATCTCCATTCATTTTTAGCTTCATACCGTTAAAAGCGGGAAGATCACTTTTTATAAAATAATATAATGTAGCACCGCCATTTAATTCATATTTATCAGTTCCATTTAAGTAAGCGCGCTGGTTTAAAACACCTGCTCTGCCTTCAAAAATTCCGCTTCCAAACGGGTTCGAGTAGATCAGCCTGGCGCTGGGTACAAAATAAGATCCTAATCCTGCCTCAAGCCAGCCGTTGTCAAAATTTAAGGAATCAAAAAGGCTAAGATCATTGTTTAAAGGATTCGGGAATTCTTTTAGTTCAAGTTCTTCAGGTGAATAAGCAGGCTTTAGAAAATCACCGGAGATGGCAGAAACTAAATCAGGAGCTATTTTTTTTGCCTGCTCTACAGAGACAACTTCTTTGCCGGTAATTATAAAATCAGGTAGTTCAACATTTGGATTCGATTTCGAATCCTGAGCAATTAACTGAATTGTTCCGGTAATTAAAATAAACAAAATTAAATTTTTCATTATTTTAATTTCCTTAGTTTATCTTGTGCTTCATGCCCGTACTGATCACCTTTATGCTTTATGAGTACAGCTCTGTAAAATTCCTTTGCCTTATTATAATCTTCTTTTTCTGTATATAAATCACCAAGTTTCATATACGATTTTGTAAGCCATTCATCATAAGCTGAAAATACAGTTCTCACTTTTTCAAGCACATCAATGGCTTCATCCTTATTTCCTTCTTCGGCTAAAGTTACACCAAGAAAATACTGAGCTTTAGCTCCAATATCATCCGATCTGGAATCTGCAAGGTTTTTAAAATAAAATTCAGCATTACTATACCTTGCTGCGGAAAGTTCTATCATCCCCAATTCAAGTTTTGCTTTATCTGCAAAAATAGTTCCGCTATAATATTGAACAACATCCTGGAATACACTGTAAGCATTATCGGGATCCTGTTTGTTACTGTAGGTAACACCTTTCATAAAAACTATTTCTGCAATCCTTGGAGATTTTGGTATTTTATCAATTGCATTATTATAAATTTCAATCGCAGAATCATAATCTTTCTCCACATTGTAAATATTTCCTATTTCTAATACAGCAGCACCCGCGGCTTCACTATTTGGATAAGAACCAAAGACTTTTTTAAAATTAAATACCGCCTCTTCATTCTGATTCAGATTTTGAGCACTCTTGCCAATCCAATAATATGCATCGGGGACTTGTTTACTGGATGGATAATCTGAAACGAATTCTTTATAACTCATCTCAGCTTTTTCATAATCCCGCATACTGTAATAGATTTCGCCCTTTTTAAATAAAAGCTGGTCTGAGAAACTTAACCCGGGATTTTTAGAAACAAAATTATCAATTAGTGAAATGGCTTTTGTCGGTTCATCTTTTGCCACATAACTGTATTGCATCCCATTAACTGCATCAAAAACATAATTTGAAGAAGGAAATAGAGTGATTACTTTTTCATAATTTATTATCGCAGAATCATACTTTGCCTGATTAAAATATGCATCTCCAATTGAATAATATACTAACGGGGTTAGTGAAGAATTAGGATACACCTGCATCAGGTTTCTGTATTTTAGAATAGCTTCATTGAAATTTTCTTTTTGAAAATAAATCCATCCGATAGTAAAAAGTGAACCCTGTGCATATTGTGATTCGGGGAATCTCTGCTGAAGATTGTTAAACTCGTTAATGGCTTCATCAGTACTACCTGCTTTATACAAAGCCTGTGCAAACTGGTAATAGCCGTATGGATCTGTTAAAGAAGCAGAACCTCCCGCAAAAAGATTTTTATAAATTCTGCTTGCAGCCGCGTAATCTTTGCTGCCATAATAACTATCTGCCAACCTGAGTTTTACATCTATAATACGTTTATCATCAGGATATTTCTTCGCAAAATCCGAAAAACTGTTTGCCGCACTTTCAAAGTTTCTTTGATTAAAATAACAGTAAGCTTTCCCGTATAAACTCTGAGCCGAAACAGATGAGTCTTTTGAATCAACTTTAAGGTAATATTTCAAAGCGTCCTGGTATTTTCCCTCTGCGTAATAACTTTCTCCCAGGTAAAAATTTATCTTGTCCTTTTCAACTCCTGATTCTGAAATATCAATTTCGTTAAGATATTCAATTGCCTTTTCATATTCCCCATTGAAAAAATAAGTAGTACCAAGACCAAGTTTAGCCCTGTTAATTAGCTCTGGTTTTTTAACTGAAAGCGTCATTACCTTATTAAAATAATCTGCAGCCTTTTTATAATCCTTCTTGTCGAGTGAAATTTCTCCAAGCATTGTTTGCGCCCTGGCTTTAATATCAGCATTATCAGAATTAACGGCAGCTTTTAAATAACTTTCAGAAGTAACATAATTTTTGGAATCGAAATAGTAACCGCCCAGCTGATATCTTACATCATGAGCTAATTCACTTCCCGGATATTTATTCAGAAATTCGTTGTATATCTTAAAAGCTTCTTCCTCTTTTCCGGCATAACGTTTTGATTCAGCTTTCCAGTAGAATGATTTTATAGCAAGTGAATCATCACCGGTTGAAAGTTTGTTGAAAATATCATAAGCATCATCGTATTTCTTCTGTTGAAAATAAGTCCATGCCAATCCATACTGTGAATCTCTGAAAACGTCAGATGAAGGAAACTTCCGTAAAAGTTCAGTATAGGTTTTTTCAGCATTGTTGTATTCCTGAACCCTGTAATATGAATTACCCAGTAAATAAAGACTTTCAGAATAAATATCTGCGGGCAGATTTGTTAGTCTCGGATTATTTAGTTCAAGAATTGAAGATTGATAATCTTTTAACTTGAAATAACAAACTCCAATTCTTAATTGTGCTGAAAGAGCGAGCGGACTATTCTGATGATACGAAAGCAACCTGTCGTAATATTTAACAGCCTTATCATATTCACCTGTTTTTTCATATGTATTTGCAAGTGTAAATATCGAATAATCCAGGTACTTATTATTTTTTTTGTTGTTTACTGCTTCTTCCAAAAATGAAATAGCATCTTCCAGCCTGTTTTGCTCAGTGTATGATTCACCTATCCAGTAAAGTGCTGAACCGGTGTGCTCAGTTTCAGGATATTCATTAAGAAGCTGCTGAAGATTTTTTCTGCTTTTATCATATTCTTTTTCTTCAAAATAAATAATACCAAGCTTGTACAAAGCTTTATAACGGAATGCAGACCATCTAAAGTTGTTTACTATAAATTCAAATCCTGATGCAGCAGCAATTTTTTCACCTGTATTTAAAAGTGCATCAGAATAGTAGTATTTGGCTGTCGCAAATAATTCATCGGATAATTTATAATCGGAAAAGAAGTCATCAAATAAACCTACGGCAGTCACATACTGTTGATTATTATATGCAGTCATTGCCTGATTATATTTATCAGCTGTTGTCTGCGGAAAGATGGCAGAAATTGAAAGTAATGTGATTATTGTAATTAAATAATTCTTCAAAATATCTTTACCAGCCTGTTAAAGAAAAAACGATTATACCACCCGTTAAACCTGCAACAAGATTTACAAAATCATTATTCATAAAATTAATTCCACGGATTTTCTCTGCAGTTGTTTCACAATGTATTTTATTGTCAACTATTTTTCCGCAATTGGGACATAAGTACTGCACCTGTAATGCAGTTCCTAAAATTGAATCGAGCACGCTGGCTGCAAATCCGCTGAAAGTAATTAACAATATAAAATCAATTAGTTGTTTATCAATCCATAAAGCCGCAATCAAAGAGATACAGAATGCTCCGGCTAAAGAACCAATAAATCCCGCAAACGAAACTCCACCTGACGTACCGGGTTCAACTTTTTTGAAATGTAAGATATCATACGTTTTATATCTGGCCATTGTTCCAATTTCAGTTGCCCAAGTATCTGCACAAGCAGCAGAAATTATCCCTGAATAAACGGAAAACCAAATTTTATTCGGAATAAAATAATTGATGACTACTAAAACTCCACCTAGTCCTCCATTTGCAACTACCTGAAAAAAATCCCTCGATCCTGATTTCTGAAAATATTTATTAACTGCCGGATTTTTTTTCTCTCTGATCTTTGAGAGTACACTTGAGAGAACAAAAAAAGAGAAAATCGGAAGTGTCCACTGCCAACCGCCAAAACTAAAAATCAGAAAAGCCAAAATAAATGTTGCCAGACTCCCGCTGATTTTAAGAAATTTCACCTTTAATGAAATAATAGCAATTAATAGAGAAAGAAAAAATCCCTGGAAGAATTGATTAGAGAATAATGAAATGCCCGGTTCAATTAGAAATATCAAATGCTGCTGCCCTGAAAAAATATTTTCTCAGTTTTAATGCCCAATATAGTTTTTATGCTTTTATAAAGTCAATGCTTAAAATAGCATATAGCTTTTCACTTAAAGACATTTGTTAAAGATAACTTGCTCTTTGTATATTTGTGGTAATTGTGCGCAGAAGAATTTTTACTTAACGGTTTTTTAGGTATTATTTATATTCATAAAATTAAAGGATTGAAAATGAAAAAATCATTTATACTGTTTTTATTTATCGCCATTACATTTTTTTCTTATCAAAATGTTCAGGCACAGAGTATTGATCTTGGATTCGGCGGAGGATTAACATTTGTTCAATCACCGGCTTACTATACTGATGTTGCCAAATTTTCATCGGAATATCATGTTGGAATAAAAGGTAAATTGAATTTTCCGTTTTTTCCAATTACTCCAATCGGATTTGTAGATTATCATTTCCTTAACGGAAGTAATTCTACTCCATTAGGAAATTTTGAAGCCAAACAAAATATTCTTTCAATTGGTCTCGGGGGTGAATTATCTCTCGTTCCCGGTCCTATTAGTCCATATGTCGGTTTGGATTTTGAATTTAATAATTTTGGTGATTTCACAACATCAATTGCCGGAGTAGAAACTAAATCCGGAGGAACTTCCAGATCAGGATTAGGAATCGGTGCAGGTGCAATGATTAAATTGATTCCCGTTTTTAACATTGATTTAGGACTAAAATACCAGATGTTGAATCTTTTCGGAAAAAAAGACGGGGAGGAAACGATCGGAATAATCAATCTGAATGCTGCAATATTCTTTTAGGTTTTAATTTAGGAAGGAAGAATTAATTTTCTTCCTTCCTTTTCACTAAAGAGTTTAAAACCTTTTTACCAAATTTCACGCAATCATTTCTGTTAAATAATGAAAGGGATTCTATAACCGTATTTATTTCATTCCAGGTTAAACCTAATCGATGTCCACCATTAATATGAGAGTAAAGCTGGCTTTCAAACTTTAAGGCTGAAAGAACAGCTATATTACAAATTTCTCTTTCTTTAAGAGATAATCCTTTTCTCCCAAATACTTTTCCATATCCCTCAGTAACAAGCCACTCGGAGAGTTCAGGTGAAAATGAATTTATGTTTGAAATAAGTTTCTCATATTTATCTCCGTAAATTTTCCGGCAGTTCTTTTCTCCCCTTTCCCTGAATAAAGAAATATTCCATTGTTCTTTTAGTTTTTCATTCAGATTAAAATTCTCCGTATAAATTGAAAGTGCAATAAGTGCTGAGGGGTAACCGGCAAATAAATATGTCTGGAGCAAGGCTTCGTAAATTTTTGTTTTATTAAATTTTTTCTTTTTAAGAATAAAAAGAATTTCTCTTAGTTCTTTTTCCCTCCTGAGCACGGAGGAAGCACTCAGAATTGCAAGACTATTTAAAATATAATTCTGCTTATTAGTTTGAGAATTCAGAAGAGTTTTGATTTTATCCATAACATAAAAAACCCCCGCTTATCAGCGAGGGCAAAGCAATATCATTTTAATTAAAAATTATTTAAGAACTGATAGTTCATATTCGGCTGTTTTTTTATACGTGGCATCAGATTTAGCCTGGTTGAACATTTCTTTTGCCTTTTCAGTATCACCTTTTCCCTTATAAGCAACACCCATATAATAATATGGTCCGCCTTTACCAACAGTTGAACGATATTTTAATGCATTTTCAGCTGCAGAAATTGCGTTATCCCATTCACCTGTTTCAGAATAAATTTTGGCAAGAGATAAATATGCAGCATCATAATTATTATTTTCAACAGCTTTCTGCAGATATTCAATTCCTTTTTTTGAATTTCCTTCTGTAATTGCGTCATTACCCATTTTAGCATATGCGATTGCCAGATTTTTTTTAACCGCAGTTTTTATATTTGCACTCTTCGTAGTTTCGATCACTTTTTCAAAATTTTCGACTGCTTTCTGGTAATTTCCCATTGAAAAATAAACGCCGCCAAGAGCATTATAACCAGCATCAAAATCTGCTTTAGCTTTTAAGCATAACTCAAGGGCATCCTTTGCATCATCCAGTTTACTCAGTTTTTTAAGAGCAATTCCTTTTTGATAGTAGATCCGGTAATCCTTCTCAATGGCTAATGCCTGATCATAACTATCAACTGCACCGGTATAATTACCCGCTTTTAATTTTTGATTACCGTCATTATAAAGTTTGCCTGCTTCAGGTTTCATATCCTGAGCAAAAACCGAAGCGGTAATCAGAATACTAAAAAATACACTAAACAAGACTTTGATTGGAGTCTTCATAAATACTTCCTCTATTTATTTGATCCTAAAATATTTAGTGCGGAAGACGGGACTTGAACCCGTACGCCAATTAAGGCACTACCCCCTCAAGATAGCGTGTATACCAATTTCACCACTTCCGCAAATTTCAGGTGGAAAAGATATATCCGATATTTCAGAAAATCAACCCTAATTCAGCGTAATTTTTTACTAAAGTTACCTTTTGTTTACTATCCTGGATGTGATTTGTTCCTTATCTCATGTCTTCCGGTGGTGGTTGACGGCCTTTTAACAATATACGTCTTATTTCGTCCCTGAATTTTTTTTCAAAAACAATTAGCTTTGCCACCTGTACATTAGTAAGAATATCATACAGTGAGTTAATAAATTGCGAGTGAAGAGTAGCTACCTGCTTTTCCAAAGTTAAATATTTACTAACAAGATCCTTATATCCCGATTCATCTTTATTAGAAAACTTTGAATCAAGACTCTCAACAATTGTAATAAGAGAGTCATTTAAATCATCCATTTTACCACGGAATTCGTTTCTACGTGCAAAAAATTTCAGGGTTGTCTGCTCATCCATATCCAAAGCTTCAATTAATTTTATTTTTTCCAGCTGCTCTATTTTTTCCCTGGGGCCTTTATGATCTCTTCTACCCTGGGCGTTTAATACGATAGGTATAATTAAAAATATTAACAGAAGAGTTATACTTTTTTTCATTGTTTAGCTCCCTTAATAAAATCTTCATTAATTAATTGTGAATATAATTGATTTGCTTCTTTTTCGTCGAGTGAATTTATCAGATCATCTGTGTTTATATAACTATCACCGAACGATTTTTCTACTGAACCTGAAGATAAATTAAGTTCATTATCCACCATAGTACTTACAATTGAATCAGTTTTAGAGGAAGCAGAATTAATTAAATCATTAATGGAATATTGATTAGTGTATTGATTTAATGTTTCATCTAATTCCTGCTCTGTAAAGGTTGTACTCAATTCGCTAAGATTTGAATAATTTACTGTCGTTCCTGGTTTAAATAAAATGAATAAAATTAATATAACTGCTGCAACTGTTGATAATGAATAAGCTAGTTTCGAAAAAATAAATTTTTTCTTCTTTTGCTGATTTGCATAAAATACCGGAAGAATATTTATAAAATAAGATTCATCAAGAGATGGTTCCGCATCTTTTTTCATTTCGGTAAGAAAGATTTTAACTTTTTCAAATTCTTTATTCAGTTCAGAATCGGTAAGCAGATTTTTTTCAAACTGAATTTTATCATCGGGACTCATATCACCACCCAGGTATTTAATCATTTTTTCCAATTGCTTATTCATCTTCTTTCATTAACTCCATTATTTTATTTAACGCATGAAAATAATTGGCTTTCAATCCGCCTTCACTTCTGCCGGTTACTTCAGAAATTTCTTTATAACTCAAATCATCAAAATTTCTCATTATAAAAACTTCTCTCTGTTTTACCGGAATTTTCTGTAATTGTTTTTCAATTTTCGCAAGTTTTTCTTTCTGTTCAAAATTTTCAATTATATCTTCATTTGCACTTAGCAATTCTGCCCCGCTCTCTTCTAACCCGAAAAATTTTTTAACCTTGTTTCTGTTAAGAAAATTCAAAGTCCTTGTAGATGTTATTCTATAGATCCAAGTATATAAGGATGATTGAAACCTGAATTTTTTAAGATTATCATAAATAACTATAAGAACCTGCTGAACAACTTCATCAGCGTCAAGATGATTTCCAGTCATTCTGCGGGCATGCCAGTAAATTTTTTTTTGATACTTTTTAACGATTTCATTAAAAGCAGCTTCATCACCGGCATTAAATCTTCTAATTAATTCAAAATCAGGATTCTGAACAGCCATTTTTCCTATAATTACTCATTTTTTAGACAATCCCTCATTATTAAAGGTTTAATACTAATGTTATTTAAACCCGTATATAATTGAACATGTCCAATTACCGAAAACTAAAATATAAACCGAACAAAATTTAGGGAGAATAAATTGAAAAAGTTATCATTAATCGGAGGAATTATTTTAGCAGTATTAATCGTTACTGCAGTAAATTTTTATCCTCAAAAAGTTGATCAGCCCGGGGGAGAACACTTCCGCGGCAGAATGTTAGAAAAATTAAATTTAACAGATGAACAAAAAAGTAAGATTGAAGATCTGCGTTTCAAACACCAGGAAGAAATGATAGACCTTAAGGCAGATGTTCAGAAAAAACGGCTCGCCTTAAATGAACTTCAACATTCCGGAAATTATTCAAGAGCAGATTATCTTAATATGGTAAAGGATCTGAATTCCTCGCGAGATAAAATTGCAACAGCAATGGCGAACCACAGAATAGATGTTTATGAGTTATTGAATGATCAGCAGAAGAAAATATTTAATGAAATGCCGATGATGAGAGGTCCACGAGGTGAAGGAAGATGTATGATGCGTGATGGCAAAAGAATGATGCATAAAGGTGGAATGATGAACGGAAAACCTCCGATGGATGATCAGCAGAACAACCAATAAATTAATTTATTTTGTTCAAAAAGAAAAAGTCACGAGCAAATTCGTGGCTTTTTCTATTTAATCGGTTATTACTTAGGGTTTGTAGGTCTTATATCAATCTCACTAACCAATGCGCTTTGGGGCAGTTTGAGAATTAATGAAACAGTTTCAGCAATATCTTCCGGCATTAATTTTTTAGATGAACCCGGACTTCCGCCGGAATGGAAATCTGTTTCAACCGAGCCGGGACAAATAGCTGCAACTTTAATATTGTATTTTCTAACTTCCTGCATTAAACAGCCTGTAAAACCAAGTACTCCATGTTTTGTAGCAGAATACATTGTACCACCGGCAAATACATTTTTCCCTGCAAGAGAAGAAATATTTATAATTGCGCCTGATTTTCTTTCAATCATACCATTTAAGACGGCTTTGGAGAAATTAAAAATTCCATAAAGATTTGCGTTCACCTGCTTTTTAAAATCATCAAGTGATGCATCCGTTATTTCTTTGAAGATTCCCATTCCGGCATTATTAATTAATACATCAATCTTTCCATATTTTTTTAATATTGCATTTACAGAATTTTCAACAAAATCCACATCAGCAACATCTCCGGCAAAATATTCTGATTCAACTCCCTTTTCTGATACAATATGTTTTGTTTCTTTTAATGCCTCAACATCTCGGCCAAAAAGCATTACATTTTTTCCATCTTCCGCAAACCTGAGGGCAATACCTTTTCCAATTCCTCTGCTAGCTCCTGTAACGATACAAACTTCTCTTTCAGCCATCACAAATCTCCCTCAATCGGTCTCACTAGAATTTCTTCGGACACAATGTTATTCTTCTCGAGATAAGCTGATACTATCACGCGGGAAATATCTTCCGGTCTGATCATTCGTTCAGAATGTTTTTCACGAACTTTAGCTGACCACATAGGTGTTTCAGTTGTACCCGGAATTATATTTATGACCCTGATCTTATGCTTACGTATTTCTTCTCTCAGAACATTGGAATAACCCAGCAGACCCATTTTTGAAGCAGCATAAGCACTGCTGTTTGTAAATATTTTTTTCGTAACAACAGAAAGGATATTTATAATTGTTCCGCCGCCGCGTTCAATAAAATGAGGAAGAAGATATTTTATTGAATAGATAGCTCCAAGTAAATTAGTATTAATCACATCATCAATTTCATTTGTAGAATTTTCCTCAGCGAGTTTCCATGAGGTAATTCCCGCATTATTTACGAGACAATCAATATCATTTTCTACCAGCATTTTTTTTACGGTCTGATCAACATTTGACGAGGATGCAACGTTGCATGGAAAAATATCAACAGAAAGTTTCTCCTTCTTTAACTCCTTGTTCAGCCTTTCCAGTTCTGTTACCCTGCGGGCCGATACAAGAACATTACTCCCAATTTTTGCAAACTCAACCGCTACAGCTCTGCCAATACCGCTGCTTGCACCGGTAATCCAGATTGACTCCTTTTTTTTAGCCATCGCTGAGTCTACCTTTTATTAGCGTCATAAACTCTGCCCTCGTTCTTGCGTCATCTTTGAATACCCCGTGTACCGCGCTTGTTATTGCAGCTGAATTCTGTTTTTCAACTCCGCGCATCATCATGCACATGTGGTATGCTTCGGAGACGACCGCCACTCCCTGCGGTTTTAAGTATTCGTCAAGAGTATCAGCAATTTCCTGTGTCATTCTTTCCTGTACCTGAAGCCTTCGTGAAAAAACATCAACTATTCTTGGAATCTTACTTAGCCCTACTATCTTTCCATCAGGAATATAAGCCACGTGTACTTTACCGTAAAACGGAAGCATATGATGCTCGCAAAGACTGTAGAAATCTATATTCTTTACTAAAACCATTTCGTCATATTTTTCATTAAAGACAGCATTATTCAAAACTTCTTCAATCTTTTTATGATACCCTGAAGTAAGGAAATCATATGCTTTGGCTACTCTTTTAGGAGTGTTCAATAAACCTTCCCTTTTCGGATCCTCCCCTATTTCTATTAATAACTCTTCAATCAGTTTCTGCACTTTCGCGTTATCCAAATTATTCTCCTCTATATTCAACTATATTTTTTTCTGTTTCATAAAGGTTAACAGAATACAATTTACCTGATGGCAGTTTATGTTCTAATTCATGAAATATTGCTTTTGCAATATTTTCTGCAGAAGGAATAGTATTTTTCATAAAGTCTGTTTCAGTATTTAGGTTTTTATGATCAACCTTCAGCAGGATATTTTCATTAATTATCTGTTTAAGTATTTTTAAATCTATAACGAATCCTGTCTCAGGATCGGGTTCTCCTGCAACGGTGACTTCAAGGACATAATTATGTCCGTGCCACTCAGGATTACTGCACTTGCCAAATACTTCAAGATTTTTTTGATCGCTATACTTAGGATTATACAACCTATGGGCCGCACTGAAGGTTTCTCTCCTTTTTACATAAACCATTTAAGCCTCTTAACTTTTAAGTACTTCAATTAATTCCTTATTATGTCCATCAACTTTAACCTTGTGAAATACTTTTTTGATTTTTCCGTTTTCATCAATTATTACCGTGGTTCTCTCAACTCCCATATATTTTCTACCGTACATACTTTTCTCTTTCCAGACTCCGTATTTTTCAAGAACATTTTTTTCCTCATCACTCAGCAAATCAAAAGGGAGATCAAATTTTATAGCAAATTTTTTATGAGATTCAACCGAGTCCGGACTAACACCAAGTATTACTGCATCAACATTTTTGAATTTAGGAAATTCATCTCTGAAATTACAAGCTTCCCTGGTACACCCTGAAGTATTATCCTTTGGGTAAAAATATAAGACGATTTTTTTCCTTTAAAAGTCACTTAATGAAACTGTTTTACCATCCTGATTTTTCAATTTAAATTCAGGGGCTTTCTTTCCTTCTTCAATCATTTATGCACTCCGTAAAATAATTAATAATGGGGAATCGAAGGATCAATTTCATTTGACCACCTTTCAATTCCTCCCTTTAGATTTATTAAATTCTTAAATCCTCTTTCCGCAAGAAACAAACAAACATTAACACTTCTTACGCCTGTATGACAATAAAATATTAGTTCATCTTCCTCCTTAAGTTCCTGCATATGTTTCATAAAATTACTTAAGGGCATAAGTTCAGAATTTTCTATCCTTGCGGTTTTATGTTCCCATTCTTCTCTTACATCGATTAGCCTGGTACCGTTTTTATTATCAAGTATTTTTTTTATTTCTGCCGGAACTAAATCTCTGTACATTTTTACAGGTTCTCCAAAACTTTTTTTATCAAGTCATAAGCCGGCTGATCTCCCGGGGTAGGACAAATTTCTTTATATTTTATTTTTCCATCTTTTCCTATAACAAATGCTGATCTCTTTGAGACACCGTTATATGCATATTTTTCAGGAAAGTAAAGCTCATAAAGTGAATCATACTTACGAGAAACTTCCTTGTTAAAATCACTCAATAAAGTGAAGTTAATACTATTTGCATTTCTAAACGCCTTTAATACATAAGGAGAATCGACGCTGATACCTATTACCTGAGCATCCATATCTAAATTGTTATTAAATTCCACCTGCATTTTTTTCATTTCAATTGTGCACACCGAAGAAAAAGCAAATGGAAAAAAAAGAAGCACTATATTATTTCCTTCGTAATCGGAAAGAGAGACATCTTCAGAATCCTGGTTCTTCAGCGTGAATTGAGGTGCGGCATCTTCTTTTTCAAGAGACATAAATTCGTTCCTTCCTCTTTGACAGATGGTTGTAAGTAATTAAGTTATAAACGCTTATGATTTTATAAATAAAATTAGACAATATGAAATGTACATTCAAGTTTTAAGTTGATTCTGTAACTTGAAACACCAGACGGGAGATAAAAGTTCAATATAAAAATGAAAAAAAAGAGGATCAGAATTTCAAACTTAATTGTGATATCAGGGAGAAATAATTATATCGACAAGAGAATTAGTTATTTGAGTTACAATAATCCCTGCCTTTTTGTCCAGGATTTAAAACCATCTTCCAGATGCTCAAATGAATCGATAGCCCATAGAATTGGCTGAAGATGCCAAACATCATAATCCTGCCTTACAAGTTTATCCGGCTCAAAATCTCTTACCTCAACATCATTCGAAAGCGCGTGGGTAACTTCCTCACTGGAAGAAATAATTCCAGCTCCATAAATTCGCATTCCTTCAGGTTTCTTAATTAATCCAAACTCAACCGTAAACCAGTGAAATGTTTCAAGATATTTTCTGTTTATTCCTTCGGCATTTAATGCAGCTTCTCCAAACATCTGGTAGAATGATGCAAAGTTTTCATCGGTTAGCAGAGGCATATGACCGAACATATCGTGAAAACAATCAGGTGCAGGAGTATAATCGAGCTCTTCCTTTCCCCTTATGTAATCTGTTGACGGAAATATTTTTTTCTGAAGAAGTTCAAAAAAATTCTGTTCGTGAATTAGTCCGGGAACCCTGGCAACTTTCCAGCCTGTAGCTTTATTAAACACTTTACTCAGATCGCTTAGGGCGGGAATTTTATCGGGAGTAAAATTTAATATTTTTGTTCCGTTAATATATTCTTCACATACTCTTCCGGGAAGATATTTCATTTGCCTGTCATATAAATACTTCCATATCTCGTGATCGGATTCCGGGTAATCCGGATAAGGAATTTCATCATGAATTGGAACAGGACCAGTTAGGCGCTGTGGAATACAACGTGGATCAACACCTTCCTGTGCAGCTTTTTCATAAGCAGAAACTATTTTTTCATCTTTCTGTTCGTTCATCGTACAGATCCCGGTTAATTTTTATTTGGATTTTAATGGAACATAATTATTTAGGCTGTGAATTTCAACCTGATAAGTTACACTATGTTCATTGAATGATGAGTACAAAAATGTTAAAACCCCGCGAATTAAATTATGTTTACTTCTTCCTCCAACAGTATATCAAATTTTTCATACACAGAACGTTTTATCTCTTTTGCAAAATGCAGAATTTCTTCACCTGATGCATTACCATAATTAACTATTACAAGTGCGTGATTTTTATGAGTCCCTGTATCTCCCTTTCTAAATCCCTTCAAGCCAGTTTTTTCGATCAGCCAGGCGGCAGAAAGTTTTATTGTTTCACTCCCAAATGTATATCCTTTTATATCAGGATATTTTTCTTTTAATATTTCGAATGCTTCTGATTTTATTTCAGGATTTTTAAAGAAACTTCCTGAATTACCTATTACAGAAGGATCAGGAAGCTTTTTCTTTCTTATTTTGGAAATTACATTACTGATATCTTTTACTGTGAATTCAGTTTTTCCGGTTTTTTCAAGTTCAGTTTTCACATTTCCGTAATCAGATCTGATCGTGGGATTTTTATTCAGACTTAAACGAATTTTAGTAACTATAAATTTATTCTTTAATTCACTCTTGAAAATACTGTTCCTGTAACTGAACTGACAATCCTTTTTGGAAAAGATGGCTCGTTCGCCTGTCTTCATATAAATTCCGCTAAGATCTAAAAACGTTTCACTTAATTCTTCCCCGTAAGCTCCAATGTTTTGAATAGGTGCAGCTCCGGCGGTGCCGGGAATAAGTGTAAGGTTTTCTATTCCCCCAAGATTTTTGTTAACAGAATAGATTACAAGATCATTCCAGTTTACTCCTGCACCGGCTTCAATTGTTAAAGTATTTTCATCTTCATTAATTATTCTTATTCCCGGAATTGAATTTTTAATTACCAGTCCGTCATAATCCTTAGTAAAAAGGATATTGCTTCCGCCGCCGAGAATAAATTTAGGAGTGGATTTTAGCTCATCTGCAGAAAGGATTTCAAGCAGTTCATCTTCATTTAAAACTTCAACAAATAATTTTGTTTTTGCATCAATTCCAAACGTATTAAATTTTTTAAGAGAAAAATTCTTTAATATGTTCATTTGTATCTGAAACTATTTACTGGTAACGGTCAAGGCGGAATTTTTCACCAAGATAGAGCTTGCGCACTTCCTCATCTTCAGCAAGTTCTTCTGCGCCACCGGATTTAAAAATCACACCATTAATAAGAATGTAAGCGTTATCAACTATGCTCAATGTTTCATGCACATTATGATCAGTAATCAGAACTCCTATTCCACGATTTTTGAGATTTGCAACTATTGTCATAATATCTTCAACAGCAATAGGATCTACGCCTGCGAATGGTTCATCAAGCAGAATAAAGTTCGGATCAGTTGCGAGGGAACGCGCAATTTCTGTTCTTCTTCTTTCTCCTCCGCTTAACTGAAAACCTATGCTCTTTCTTATCCGGCTTATTCCCAAATCCTCAAGAAGCATTTCACATTTTTCTTTTCGTTCTTTTTGTGTAAGCTTAATCATCTGGAGTACAGCCATAAGATTATCTTCAACAGAAAGTTTTCTGAATATTGAAGCTTCCTGTGGCAGATAACCAATACCCATTCTCGCACGTTTGTACATCGGGATTTTTGTAATCTCTTTGTCATCAAGAAATACCTTACCGCTGTCGGGTTTAATCATTCCTGTTATCATATAAAAAGTTGTAGTCTTCCCTGCCCCGTTCGGGCCAAGCAAACCGACGATTTCACCTTTTGAAACTTTAACCGAAGCTTTGTTTACTACAGTCCTGTGTCTGTAAATTTTTATAAGGTCTTCACTTCTTAATGTTTTTTCATCCATAATTATTGCAATGTATCCATTGGTTTAAATATTCTTCCGGCTGGTTTAATCTGCATAAGAAGGTCTTTCTTATTTGGCCGGTTTTTTACAAGATTGAATCGTGGCAATGCGTAAGTTTTTTCTTTTCCGGCTACAAGATTCTCAGGATAAAATTCACTTTTAGGAGAACCGTACAAACGAACCTCGCTTATTTTTTTCTGTTTAAAATTTAATGCGGCTTTTTCAGCCGACGATTGTGTTAAGCCGTTCGGTTTCTTTTCTTCCGTGTACATATAGTAAACGTTATAAACATTACCTTCAACTTCAACACGACTAACAGCATCTCCATCAAAATACATAATTAATGTGTCCCCTGAAATCTGGTTGAACCTGTTTTGATAAATTTCATTAGGTGAAAGAACAAATGCAGATTTTATAACTTCGAGAGCCTGGATGTTATTATCCTTTAAAAAAATAGTAATTGAATCCCCGGATAGTTGTGTTTCTTCATTCCATAATACCGGCCTCATATCACTTTCTTTTCTGCGGTAGGTAATTATTTTTTCTTCACTCTTTTTATAAACTGAGTAATCATTTAAAGATGCAAAAGTATCTCTCCAGATTTTTACAGAATCTTCAGCTTTAAAAATATTTAAAGTATCACGGAACGATTCCATCGAATTCGACTTTATGATCAGAGTATCGAGCTTTATTTTAATGCTGTCGCTATCAACAATTAGTGAATCGGGCAGCAGTGTTCTGGTGGTGTCTATCTGGATTAGTAGCGGATTTTTATCAATAATTGTGTGATACTCAAGTGCATAGTCAATCAGGTGATCACCAAAGATTTGAACATTATTGCTTCGGTTCTCTATTCTTACTCTGCTGTTTGCAAAAGTGATTCGTGAGTTTCTGAAATGTTCGAGTGTATCGGCATCAATTATATTATCATTCTCAATAATTCTGACATTACCGATGGCAATAGCCCGATCTTCATTTTTATAATATGTTAGTTGTTTGGAGGTTAAGGTTGATGTTGTATCATAAAGAGTTACTCTGCTGTTAAAAATTGCCTTATCATCATTAAAATAATATTCTCCGGAATCTGCTGTTAAAATAACTTTTTTATCATCAAGCTTAATCCCCGAATTACTTTCTGCCCGCCTTTCATTACCATAATAAAATCCCCTCGGTGTTTTTATTGTCATACTGTCCTGTTTAACAATAACATCTCCGATCAGTTCAGCATCATTCCGGGAAATATATTGAATTGCCTCATCACAGGTTATCACAACATTGCCCTGAGTGAGAGTAACATTTCCATATACCTCTCTTGTGGTTTCTCCATTAATAATCTTCCCGACAAGACTGTCTCCAATCACAGTAATCATTTCCTCTTTTTCCTGTGAATAAATACTGACGGAAAAGAGAATAAGTAAAAATGATATGTGAAAAAGTTTATTCAATTATTTTAGAATATTTTAAATCTATTTGTGTCGGGATTCAATAAAGACTTTCCTGTTGTCAGACTAAGCCGGTCAAAGTGTGAGTTCTTTAGTTAATGTTTAAAGTATATTTTATCATTTTATTTCAAACTATCTGCTCTAGCCGTGTATGTGATATTATAAATTACATAATTTGTAAGGCTCTGGTTAGACTCAAATCCATAACCCTGAATTTTCTCTTTAGCCGTTAGTATAGTTACAAATTTATCGGAGACAATTTTTGCATCTTTATTACGCCACATAAGTTCATCTGTTTTAATTGTTACCCCGCTGTCACTTACGGCAACAACACTATCTATTGCATAAAGATTTTTTGTTGCATCATCAACTCTCCCGCTTTTGGAAGTAAGCGTAGTGGTTTTTATTTCCTGTGGATTATAAAAATCGACTCTGACACCGCTGTCCAGCAGTGTTTCATTAGCTTCTGCAAACATTCTTAAATGTCCGGCATAAAGAATTGCCGTTGTTTTACCTGAATCCGAGAAAATAACTTTAGAATCCCAGCTTTCCTGAGCAGGAATTTCTCCTTCATTCAGATTCGGATTAACGATTGGTTTTACTTTTTTCTCACCGCAACCGATGTAAACAAAAACCATTGCAGAAATTAACAAGAGAAAATATCTCATCTTTGTTGTAGTCCGAGATTGATAAGATCATGAAGATGAAGAATCCCTACCGGTTTGCTATCATCATTAACAATTACTAGAGTTGTGATCTTAAAATTTTCCATCTGCTGCAATGCAAAGGAAGCAAGATAAAATTCCTTAGTGACTTTCGGATTTTTTGTCATAATATCTTTTGCAGTGAGATTTTTTATTTCCAGAGTTCTTTCGAGTAATCTCCTGAGATCGCCATCTGTGATTATTCCTGCTAAAATTCCCCCGTCATTAACTACGCACGTTGTTCCTAATCGTTTTGAAGTGATTTCAAGAATCACATCTTTTATAGAAGCGTCTTCTTTTATTGAGGGAATCCTATCACCCTTAATCATAATCTCTTTTATCTGCAGTGAAAGTCTTTTTCCCAGACTTCCCCCGGGATGAAGAAACGCAAAATCCTCTGCGGTAAAATCTCTTTTTTCAAGTAGTGCCACTGAAAGAGCGTCACCCATTGCAAGTGTTGCTGTTGTTGAGGCTGTTGGTGCGAGATCATGAGGGCAAGCTTCTTCTTTTACTCCTATATTTAAGAATATGTCACACTCTTGTGCAAGCTTCGACTCACGAGAACCGCACATTGCAATAAGTGTAACATTTAATCTTTTTAACATTGGAAGAAGATTAGAAATCTCTTCGGTGTTTCCGCTTTTACTTATAAGAATTACTACGTCTTCCTGCCGCACCATACCAAGGTCGCCGTGCAGCGCATCTGTTGGGTGAAGATAAATTGAGGCTGTGCCGGTTGAGTTAAAAGTTGCCACAATTTTTCTTGCAATCAGTCCCGATTTGCCCATACCGGTTAACACTACACGTCCTTTGCACTTATAAATTGTTTCAATCGCTTTTACAAATTCTTCATCAATGCTGTTTTCTAATCCTGCAACAGCCGCAGCTTCTATTCTTATTACTTCTTTTCCTTTTTTAATTATTTCGTGCGAATTCAATTTTTATCCTTCTTGAATAAATCTTTAAATCTTATGTTAGTTGTTACCGGACTCATGGGTTTTAAATATTTTGAAAAATCAGTTGAAAACCTTCTCATATACTTATTATACAATACAAATGCATTTATCAAATCATCATCAGAAAAATGATTTAACTTTTGGAACAACATTTTAGGATTTAATGCTTCTTTGGGATCTTTAATTCTTTTAAATCCCATAAGTTCATTATAAAAATTCGTAAGCGGAATTAAATAATTTACTCCATTTTCATTCTGATGTAACCAGATTTTTTTATGCGAAGATGCAAATGCAAGAACATATTTCCCCTGTGAGATTACTACCTCTCTAACATCTTTATTATCATGAGGAGATTTATCACCCGGATTCCAATCTGAATAACTCCACTTTTCCAGCACTAAGATTTCATCAGGAATTACATTTGAGTTACTTAAAGAAAGATCAATTTCAATTTCATCATCAACTTCTTCATTGATAATTATATCAATTTCATCGCCGGAAATTTTTACTGTGCCTGCTGCAAAAACAGGTGTTGAAGAAAAAGATAAATCGGGAACTGTGTTTTTCTTTCCCAAAATAAAATTGTTGTTCTTAAATCGTCCGAAACCCGTAACCAGCAGTTCGTTTATTTTTTCACGGTAAAGATTGTAACCGGGTTTCTCTACCGGCAGAACAGTAAAGAGAAGAAACTTTTCCCGGGGAGTTAGTTCCCTGGGGAATTGTTGCATCCCGGAATTCAATTTAATCCTTTAGTTATTGAATCTATTTTTTTGATTTCTATTAAAAGCTGTTTTAATTCACTTAATGGAAACTGACTAGATGCATCACTCAAAGCTTTTTCCGGGTCGGGATGAACTTCAAGAAAGAGTGCATCAATGCCTATTGCTGCTGCTGCCTTTGCAAGATATTTGATAAACCTCGGCTGTCCCCCGCTTGTATCTCCTTTTGAAGGAAGCTGAACTGAATGAGTTGCATCCATTACAACGGGATAACCAAGTTCCCGCATAATTACAAGCGAACGCATATCAACAACAAGATTATGATATCCGAAAGTTGTTCCTCTTTCCGTCAACATAATTTTTTTATTTCCTGTTGATAAAACCTTTTCGGCAGCATGCTTCATATCTTCGGGAGCAAGAAACTGTCCTTTTTTTATGTTGATTACCTTCCCGGTTTCACCAGCGGCTAAAAGCAGTTCTGTTTGTCTGCATAAAAAAGCGGGAATCTGCAAAACATCCACATAATTTGCCGCGAGTTTCGCTTCATCAGGCAGGTGAATATCAGTAAGTACCGGTACAGAAAATTCTTTTCTAACTTTACCAATAATTTCTAATGCCTCTTTATCTCCGATACCGATAAAAGATGAGGCACTTGTACGGTTCGCTTTTTTGTAGCTTGCTTTAAATATGAATGGAATGTTAAGTGAGGACGTAATCGATTTTATTTCTGCTATGGTTTCTCTAACGAGCTTTTCGCTTTCAACTACGCAGGGACCCGCAATAAGAATAAAAGGATTATTATCGCCTGCTTTTATTTTACCAACTTCAACCATTAGTCATAATCTGTTGTTTAGAATGAACCAAATATAAAAAAAAGCGTTTACTTAATGAATTCCATCAAACATCACCCACCACCTGTCGCCTATCATATATTCATTGGAACTTTAAAGAATAAATTGTATAATCTCACCCATTCAGAAAAAGACTAATACATTTGTTTACTCACAAACCGGATTGGATGAATATGTCCGCATATCTAAAAAATATTTTTATAATAACTGCCATACTTTTCTTATCTCATCTTCAGCTATTTGCTCAGCCGGAAAAAACTCTTAATGCTGCAGAACTTGAACTTGCGATTAAAAAATTAAACGTACTTGGCAGTGTTCTGTACATTGCTGCACATCCAGATGATGAAAACACAGCTGCACTTGCCTACTTTGAATCAGGTAAATTAGTGAGGACAGGGTATTGTGCAATGAACCGCGGAAGCGGCGGACAAAATCTTATTGGCAACGAACAAGCTGAATTACTTGGAGTAATAAGAACACAGGAACTTCTTGCCGCAAGAAGAATAGATGGCGCAGAACAGTTTTTTACACGTGCAATTGATTTCGGCTATTCCAAAAATCCTCAGGAAACTTTTAAAATCTGGGATAAACAAAAAATTCTTTCAGATGTGGTTTGGATTATCAGAAAATTCCGACCCGATGTAATTATCACCCGATTTCCGGGAACAGGTGAAGGCGGACATGGACATCACACAGCATCGGCAATTTTGGCAAAAGAAGCTTTTAAATTAGCCGGTGATCCAAATGCCTTCCCGGAACAATTGAAATATGTAAAAACCTGGCAGCCGAAGAGATTATACTGGAATGCCTGGCGTCCGATTTTAGAAAAAAGGAATGAGGATTTTTCAAAATTAATTAAAATTGATCTTGGTGCTTACAATCCATTGTTGGGAAAATCCTACACAGAAATTGCTGCCGAAAGCAGAAGTATGCACAAAAGCCAGGGATTCGGAGTCTCGGCTAACAGGGGCGAACAAATAAATTATTTTGAATATTTGGAAGGAGATTCGGCAAAGGATGATTTATTTGATGGAATTGATCTTACCTGGAACCGGGTTAAAGGTGGCGAAAAAGTGGGAGAAATTTTAAGTGAAATAGAGAAAGAATATAATCCGCAAAATCCTTCAGCAAGCTTGCCTAAACTACTGGAAGCATATTCAGAATTAAAGAAATTAAAAGATGATTACTGGGTTCCGTTAAAGAAAAAAGAATTGCTGGCTATTATCCGTTCAGCTGCCGGTTTATGGATTGAAGCGCTCTCAAGTGATTACTCGTTTACACCCGGGGACTCAATTAAAATAGCAACCGGAATTGTTAATCGTTCCGGATTTCCGTTAACTCTAAAAAATATTTCTGTAACTTTTCAGAAAATTCCCGATAAAATAAATCAACCATTAACAGAGAATGAATTCAATCATTCCGAAGAGAACATTTTACTTCCAAAAGATATTTCATACACACAGCCTTACTGGCTTGTTAACAAACCGGAAAAAGGAACATATACAGTGACCGATCAGCAATTAATCGGTAAACCGGAAAATGATCCTCCATTAGTAGCGGATTTCACTCTTTCAGATGGAAGTAATGATTTCACTTTATCTGTTCCGGTTTTATATCACTGGACTGATCCTGTACACGGAGAAGAGTACAGACCAATTGAAATTACGCCTGCAGTTGCTATAAATTTTTCAGATAAAGTCTATCTGTTCCCTGATAAACAGAGCAAAACAATCGTCGTAAAGCTTATAAGCAATAAAAATGAAATCGGCGGAAAATTAACTCTTCTGGTTCCGGATGGATGGAAAATTGAACCGGCAGATTATTCTTTTTCACTTAATAAAAAAGGCGGGGAAAAATCATTTGCATTTAATGTAACTCCTCCAAGCAACGAATCTGATGTTTTGGTTAAAGCTATAGCTACCATAGCAGGAAAAGAAATATCAAATTCTATGATCACAATTGACTATCCACATATCCCTATTCAGACAGTTTTTCCCCCTGCCGAAATAAAACTTATCAGACTAAATATTAATAAAACAGTTAGTAACATCGGTTACATTATGGGTTCAGGAGATGTTATTCCGGAATACCTTCAACAGCTTGGCTACAATGTTAAACTCCTTTCAGATGATGATATTGATACAACAAATCTGAATAAATTTGATGCAATAGTAATGGGCGTCCGTGCCTATAACACGAGGGACAGATTATCAGTCGATCAGCCAAAATTATTGAATTATGTAGAAGACGGAGGTACACTTGTAGTTCAATACAATACAAGCTTTAATCTTGTTGTTGATAACATCGGACCTTATCCTTTAACATTATCACACGATAGAATAACTGTTGAGGATGCACCGGTTACTTTTCTAAACCCCTCCGATCCAATTTTAAATTATCCAAATAAAATTTCGCAAAAGGATTTTGAAGATTGGATACAGGAAAGAGGATTGTACTTTGCAAATAAATGGGATTCGCGTTACAAAGCTGTACTTTCAGGAAATGACCCCGGCGAATCACCTCTTGAAGGAGGCTTGCTGTATAGTAATTATGGTAAGGGAGTTTTCATCTATACGGGTTATTCATGGTTCAGGGAAATTCCCGCAGGAGTTCCCGGTGCATTCAGAATTTTTGTTAACATGATTTCAGCAAATCAAAATGAACCAAAATCAAACTAAGGATAATAACTAAACCGGTAGAAGAACGTCCGCCTTTCTTAAAATCGTGGAATAATATTTATTTACTAGTTTTTCTGAACCTGGTTGTGCTAATAACACTCTTTTACATTTTCACAAAGGTTTTTGAGTGACCCTTTTAGACTGGATTGTATTAATTGGTTTTCTGCTTTTTGTAACTATTTACGGAGTATGGAAGACAAGGGGAACTGAGGATATTGATGGTTACATTCGTGCCGGAAGAAAATCACGCTGGTTTACTATAGCACTCTCAATAATGGCAACTCAGGCAAGTGCAATTACTTTTCTTTCAACGCCGGGGCAAGCTTACGTTGATGGAATGCGTTTCGTTCAGTTTTATCTCGGTCTTCCAATTGCAATGATAATTCTCAGTATTACAGCTGTTCCATTATATCATAAGATGAATGTTTACACGGCATACGAATATCTGGAGAAGAGATTTGATTTGAAAAACCGGGCACTCGGTAGTATTTTGTTTCTGATGCAAAGAGGATTGGCGGCGGGATTTACGATATTTGCACCCTCATTAATCCTATCTGTTATTTTAGGCTGGAATATTAATTTGACAATATTACTAACGGGGACATTAGTTATTATCTACACAGCTACAGGTGGAACAAAAGCTGTTAATCAAACTCATATTTTACAGATGATTATAATTACTACCGGAATGTTCACTGCCTTTTTTATGATTTTTTCCTACCTCCCTAAAAATGTCTCCCCAATTGATGCGGCATATATTGCCGGTAAACTCGGTAAATTAAATGCAATAGATTTCTCCTTCGATCTAAATGATCGTTACACATTCTGGTCAGGGATCATTGGTGGCACGTTTTTAATGCTTTCCTATTTTGGAACTGATCAGTCACAGGTGCAAAGATACCTTTCAGGTAGTTCGGTGGCACAAAGCAGGTTCGGATTGTTAACCAACGGAATAGTTAAAGTTCCAATGCAATTCTTCATTCTGTTTGTTGGAGCAATGGTTTTTGTCCTTTATCAGTTCGTAACTCCCCCATTATTCTTTAATCCTGTTACCATAAGTAGTTTAGAGAAAAGTAATTATGGCTACTCAATATCAACAAATAAAAAATGAATTCAACCTCGTTCATTCCGAAAAACGGAAAAAATTACAGGAAATGCTTGTATCAATTCATTCCGGTATAAATGATCAAACAGAAAAATTGGTGAGTGAAATAAAATTGAATCAGGAGCAAGCAAATAATCTTCGAAATGAAGCAAAAAACCTAATAATCAAAGCAAATCCGGGAGCAGATACTAATGATACAAATTACATTTTTATAAATTACATTATTCATTTTCTCCCTGCGGGTTTAATAGGGTTAATACTCGCTGCAATATTTTCGGCATCGATGTCTTCAACTTCTGCAGAGCTAAATGCACTTGCATCCACCACAGTAATTGACATATATAAACGGATGATTAAAAAAGATGCTCCGGAAAAACATTACTTATTTGTATCAAAGTTTGCAACTGTAATTTGGGGAGCATATGCAATCACATTCGCTCTTTTTGCAAATAAACTGGGGTCATTAATTGAAGCAGTTAATATTCTTGGTTCGCTCGTTTATGGAACAATACTCGGAATTTTCCTGGTTGCGTTTTACCTGAAAAAAGTTTCAGGAACTCCGACTTTTATAGCAGCAATAATTGCTGAACTTGTTGTGCTTTCCTGCTATCTTTTTACTACAATTCCATTTCTCTGGTATAATGTTATCGGGTGTCTCATTCTTATTCTGATAGCACTAATAATCAATCCGTTTTTTAATAAGAAAAATTTAGTAGTTTCAATATAAATAAAGTGGAGATTTCTTAATGCTCTTCCCTATCGGTGATGATAACCGTGACCGGACAATCACTCCTTATATAAATTATTTATTAATCCTTGTTAATATTTTAGTTTTTGTTTTCCTGCAGAATCTGGGAAACAATGAAAAATTTACTTATGAGTTTTCCACTGTCCCTGCAGAAATATTAACAGGAAAAGATATTGTTTCACAAGATCAATCTTATGAGAATCCATCTACAGGAGAGAGATATACTATCCCCGGACTTGGTGTAACACCTATTTCTGTTTACATAACTTTGTTTACTTCCATTTTTATGCATGGAAGCATAGCACATATATTCGGAAACATGCTGTTTCTCTGGATATTTGGAGATAATATTGAAAATAAAATTGGACATTTCCGTTATCTTATCTTCTACCTAGTTTGCGGAATACTCGCTTCACTGGCACATGTTTATTCAACGTTATTGATGAATGGTGATCTTTTAATACCTACACTTGGTGCTTCAGGTGCTATATCAGGAGTGCTGGGCGCTTACTTACTACTTTACCCGAAAAAACGGGTTAGTGTAATTATGTTTTATTTTCTTACAGATTTACCAGCAATTGCAGTAATCGGACTTTGGTTTTTATTTCAAATAATCAGCGGACTTGGATTACTTGGTGGTGATGCACAGGGTGGCGGAGTGGCGTACGGAGCGCATGTAGGTGGATTTATTGCTGGAATGGTTCTTATAAAATTCTTTGCTATAGGCAGATAACTCAATGTGATAGTGGTAACGTTTACTTAGTGTACTTCTGCTATATTCTATTATACAATTTAATTAAGGAGGAATTATGAGTAGTGAACAGGATAAATTAACCGGATTTGTATCCGGGTTACTTGTCGGAGGTATCATCGGTAGTGTATTAGCGATGTTATATACTCCAGTTTCAGGTAAAAAGATGAGAAGGAAGATTTCGAAAAAGACAGATGATTTAATAGATGATGTTAATGATCTTGTTGAAACCGGTAAAGATAAAGTTGATGGAATGCTGAAAGATGGAAAAAAGAAAGCGAGTACAATTATTGATGATGCCAAGAAGATCGTATCTAATTAATATTTTTCATTTCGTTTAAATTTTAAACCCGTTGATTCCTCAACGGGTTTTTTACTTTAAAGTGCTTCTGATTTTTCTTACCCGAGAGACGGAAGATTATTTCCCTGTTTTTTCCAATTTTTCTGAATCAGCAAAACAGCTAGGATCTCTGAAATAAGGTCTGGAGTTGGATTTTCCATTCTTCAGCGAACAAGTAATTGACTCCCTTGTTTTGTTTCCCCGAATTAAAAACAGTAAATAATTTATTTGGAATTTTTTTTAGATGGTAGCTGCTAATTTTAATATACTTTAGCAGAAGGGATTTTTCGGGTTAACAATTTCTTAATACAGAATTAACAGTTCCTTAACATATGGAGAGGAAGTTAGCAATAACTTTGGAAATCAATTAATAAACTAATGTAAAAAAATATACAATCTATTTTTCAAGGAGTGAAAGAATCTATGAAAAATTTACTATGGTTTCTTTTGGTGAGTGTTCTTATTGTTGCTTCTGTTTCTGCACAGGATAAAGGTCCAAAATTCAGCGGACTGATGTTCGGTGATTACTTCTATGTAGTTGGTTCACACAATTCTGATCAAAAAGATCTCAACGGATTCCAGTTCAGGAGAATTTATATCACAACTGATTATGATGTATCTGATAATTTTACAAGCAGGTTTCGCCTTGAAGCTGATCAGGGTGAAATTACCAACAATGGTAAAATTACCACTATGGTTAAAGATGCCTGGTTAAAATGGAAAAATATTTTTAATGGTTCTGATCTTATTTTTGGTATCTCCCCAACTCCGGCTTTTGATGTGTCGGAAGGAGCCTGGGGACACAGATATCTTGAAAAAACAATTATGGATTTAAATGGAATAGTTCCTTCACGTGATCTTGGCGTGGATTTAAAAGGTAAATTCGATCAGGATGGAACTGCAAAATACTGGGTTAAAATAGGTAACAATTCAGGCAATTCACCTGAGGTAAATAAGTACAAAAGATTTTATGGAATGCTGGAATTTGATCCTTCACCAAATTTTTTAGTTACAGTTTATGGTGATTATGCATCCTTTGCACAAATTACCAATCCATTTACAAATGATATGGTAAGTAATTCTGCTTTTGTAGGTGCAGCATTTTTGAACTTCAGACAAAAAGGAAGTTTCAGCGTGGGTCTTGAAGGTTATCTGAAATCACAGCAGAATAATTCAGTAAATTCAGATACCACAGCTTTAGAAAGTCAGAGTGGATTCGGTGTATCGGTCTGGGCATATGTTAATTTCAGTGAAACAGTTCAGCTAGTAGGTAGATTTGATACTGCCGATCCTAATACAAACATGGATAATGATGGCAGAAGTATGATACTGGCAGGACTTCAATTTAATCCTGTTAAAAATGTAAGTGTAACACCAAACGTTCAGGTATTCAGTTATCAAAAAAGTGGTGTTGATAGTGATGTGGTTCCGAGAGTTACACTCTTTTGGGAATTTTAATTTAATATTTGTGAATTCATAAAAAGGAGAAATAAATGAAAATCAAAATCTGGTCACTGGTAGTTGCTATGTTGTTGGGATTGTCCTCTATGGCTATGGCTCAGTTAAAATTAAACGGAGCAGGTGCAACTTTTCCTTATGTTATTTACTCAAAATGGTTCGATGTATATCATCAGAAAACAGGAATCGAATTTAATTATCAGTCAATCGGCAGCGGTGGCGGAATAAAACAGGTTATCGAGGGTACTGTTGATTTCGGAGCTTCAGATGCACCGATGACTCAGGAACAAATGGATCAGGTAAAACAGAAACAGGGAACAGAAATACTACACATCCCAACAGTTATGGGTGCAGTTGTTGTAACATACAATTTACCTTCTGTTGGTAAAGGGTTAAAGCTTACACCCGGAGTTCTTGCAGATATTTATATGGGGTATATCACAAAATGGAATGATAAAAGAATAACTTCTATTAATAGTGGATTAAACCTTCCGGACGAAGCTATATTCGTGACTCATCGTTCAGATGGAAGCGGTACAACAAATATTTATACAGGTTACCTTTCAAAAGTAAGTGATTACTGGAAGAAAAAAGTTGGACAGGGAACCTCTGTTGACTGGCCTGTTGGTCTAGGCGGTAAGGGAAATGAAGGCGTTGCCGGACTTGTGAAGCAAACCGAAGGATCAATTGGTTATGTTGAACTTGCATATGCTGAGAAAAACGGTTTGCCTTATGCGGCACTGAAAAACAAAGCAGGTAATTTTGTACTGCCGACTTTTGATGCAGTTTCTGCTGCAGCCGCTGGTTTTATTAAAAATATGCCTGAAGATTTAAGAGTTGAAATAACTGATGCCGATGGCAAAGATTCTTATCCTATCGCCGGTTTCACCTGGTTACTTATTTATAAAGACATGAAGGATAAAACCAAAGCAAAAGCTATTGTGAATTTCTTAAAATGGGCTGTAACAGATGGCGAAAAATATGCAAAAGACTTATATTACGCACCTCTTCCAAAGGAAGTTGTAAAATTAGATGAAAAAAAGATTGAGCAGATTTCCGTTAAATAATGCCATTTAAGAAAAAAAATCAAGAAAAAAATAGTTTGCAGCAGGCTGATAGGAACACAATTCCTTCGCCTGCTGCTTCTTTTTTAAATTCGGTACCACTGGTAAAAATATTGGTGATTTTGTTTTTGAAAATATCACAAGATTATTTGCCTTTATTCTGCTCTCCCTTGTAGTACTAATGGTTTACGAAATGACGCGCAAATCAATTCCCTCTATTGAAAAATTCGGTTGGGGATTTATTACAAGTCTAAGTTGGGATCCCGTACACGATGATTTTGGTGCACTTCCTTTTATTTTCGGAACTTTATATTCATCACTGGTTGCACTGGTTATCGCTTTACCTCTAAGTGTAGGTATTGCAATTTTCCTTTCAGAGTTTGCCCCTAAATGGCTTGAACAACCTGTATCTCTTTTAGTAGAACTTCTTGCGGCTATTCCAAGTATTGTGTATGGTTTGTTCGGCATTTTTGTTATGACACCATGGTTACGAAAAACTGTTGAACCTTTTCTGGGTGATCACCTTGGATTTATTTTTTTATTCAAGGGACCTCCCTACGGACTTGGAATGCTGGCAGCTGCATTAATATTAACAATAATGATACTTCCGATAATTACATCTATTTCAAGAGATATAATGAAATCAATTCCCGATACTCAGCGTGAAGCCGCTTATGCATTGGGAGCTACAAAATGGGAAGTTGTTAAAGTTGTTTTAACCGGCGCTAAATCAGGTATACTTGGAGCAACTTTGTTAGGATTAGGAAGGGCTGTTGGCGAAACAATGGCTGTAACAATGGTTATTGGTAACCGTCCTGATATATTTTTCTCGCTTTTCATGCCGGGGCATACAATGGCCAGTGTTTTAGCTAATGAATTTACTGAAGCTACATCAGATATATATGTTAGCTCTCTTATTGAGATAGCTTTGCTGCTTTTTGTAATGACTGTAATTCTCAATAGCATTGCAAGGCTGATAGTCTGGAGTGTAACAAAAAAATATGAAAAAGGTTTTTGATGACAGGTAAGGCTTATTTCCGGTGGAGGAAGATAAAAAGCTCAATCATGATGACACTTAGTGTTTTGTGCGCGCTTGTTGCAATTATACCTTTATTTATAATTTTATTCTATACACTTTCACAAGGCGTATCTTCAATTAATTGGGCTTTCTTCACTCAAATGCCTAAACCTGCGGGTGAGGCCGGAGGAGGAATGGCAAATGCCCTTATGGGAACAGGAATATTAATCGCTCTCGCGAGTGCCCTCGGACTTCCGATTGGAATTTTATCCGGGATATATCTATCGGAGAACAGTTCTAAATTATTTGCTAGAATTGTACGCTTCCTGGCTGAAGTTCTTAACGGTATCCCATCAATTGTTATAGGTGTAGTGGCATATATTATTGTTGTTCTCCCTATGAAAAGATTTTCCGCCCTGGCAGGCGGTGTAGCGTTGGGTATCTTAATGATTCCGTTGGTTACGCGTACAACTGAAGAAATGATGAAACTCATTCCCCAATCATACAGGGAAGCTGCATTAGGGCTCGGTATTCCTCGATGGAAAGCAACATTATTTATTATTCTCCCGGCTGCTTTCAAAGGAATATTTACAGGAATTCTTTTATCTATCGCAAGGGTTGCAGGTGAAACCGCACCATTGCTTTTTACAGCCCTCGGTAACAGGTTCTGGTCAACCCAGCTTGATCAGCCGATTGCCTCACTTACTGTATTTATTTATGATTATGCAAAAGCACCATTTGATGATTGGAACAGGCAGGCATGGGCGGCAGCTTTAGTTTTAATAATGTTAATATCAATTATTAATGTTTCATTCAGGTTTGTGACCCGAAAAAGAAAATATGCATAAAATAGATTTTAATAATGAATGAACCGGAATTAACTGTAAAAGAAAATAAAGAGTCCCCGTCTTCACATAAATGCAGAATGGAGACAAGGAACCTGAATGGCTTTTTCGGTAAGGTGCATGCTTTAAGAAATATTTCATTAACAATTCCTAAAAATAAAGTTCTTGCAATTATAGGTCCATCCGGCTGCGGCAAATCAACGTTCCTCCGATGTTTAAACAGGATGCACGAAGAAGTCGGCGGAACAATTAAAGGTGAAGTTCTGCTTGATGGAGAAAATGTAATGAATCACGATCCGGTTTGGCTGAGAAAAAAAGTCGGGATGATTTTTCAGAAACCAAATCCATTTCCCACAATGTCCATATCTGAAAATGTTACAGCTGGTCTGAGATTAAATGGATTTCATAACCGGGATAAATTAAATGAAATAGTTGAAAAAAGTCTGAAACAAGCTGTTTTATGGGATGAAGTAAAAGATATTCTAAAACACCCCGGAGCAGATTTATCCGGGGGTCAGCAGCAGCGCCTCTGTATAGCCAGAACACTAGCAGTAGAGCCTGAAGTGATTTTAATGGATGAACCTGCCAGCGCTCTGGATCCTATTTCAACCGGTAAAATTGAAGAGTTAATCTTTGAGTTAAAACAGAAATACACTATTATAATTGTAACTCACAATATGCAGCAGGCTGCAAGAGTTAGTGATCATACTGCATTCTTTTATATGGGGGAATTAATCGAACATGATAAGACAAGTAAAATATTTACCAATCCCGCTAAGAAACAAACCGAAGATTATGTAACAGGAAGATTCGGTTGAAAACCTTATCTCCATACCTCAAAAATAAAACGGCATCAGAAAATGATTGAAAATAGATGCCCCTGTCTTTTTCACAAATGCATTTCAATGATTGTATAAAAAAAATAACCCCCTCTAATTTAATAGAGAGGGTCTGAGGAGTGCATATTATTCGGGTTATCGAACAATTTTATTTTGCACTCATTATGTTAACAAGATTAATCTGTACTGTTGCCTGAAGCAAGCGTTCCGTCATTGAGTTCCAGCCACATTGCATCAAGTGTAACTCCATTTGTATTTACAAGAAAGCTGCATTTTAATACCATTCCATCGTCTCTTTTCTGAATAGGAAAAGTCTTGACTATAGTGTGGGAACCATCATCGGTAATATACATTATGTCATTTGTCTGGTCTTCAATTACTCCTGCAGGTGTTTCATTAACCAGGGGACCACATACAGTGCAATAACTTGATAGGTCTGCATTTGCATTGAGCTGAAGTGACAGTATCTCCTGAGGGTTAGGCGGAATCGGATCCACGTAGTTAATCGTTAGCTGATAAGTAACTTCTCCACTAATAATAAAGTAAGAATTAAATACAGGGTATGGATTATCGAGACTACCTTGCAATTGAATGGTACCTGTCAACGGGATATCTGAATTCTTATAAGAATTTTCGGGAGACTGAACCGGATTAGTTATTGAATTTTCCTGGCAGCCTACTATTAATAGAACTGAGAAAAAAACGAAAGAGAAAAGTAACTTTTTCATAACGCACTCCATTTTGTTAGTTGTTAATAATTGACCAAAATCTTGTTGCCAATAAACAAAATTGAGAGTGGGACTACATAGTAACTATGTTACAGTAACTTGCATTATTGTTACAAATGATTGCACCTATGTTACTTCAGCTTGCAGTTATGTTACTTAATGCGATTTCAGGCTGAAATAGAATCTTAATTCGGTCAAAAAATTCTTTATAATTTGACGGGTTGAGTGTTAATTTACAAGGTCGCTAGGCGGGTAACCGAATTCTTCTTTAAAACATCGGGTAAAGTACTGAGGACTTGAGAATCCAACCGAGTAAGCTATTTCCGATATGTTTCCTTTTTGTTCTTTTATCATCAGTTTCGCTTTGTTTAATCTGGCTGATCTTAAATAATGACTGGCTGATTTGCCTGATAATGCTTTAAGTTTTCTATGTAATTGTACTCTGCTCATTCCTACTTCATTACCAAACTGTTCTATGCTAAATCCTTCTTCTGCCAGATGTTTCTCAATTACTTCCATTACTTTAGACATAAACTTTTCATCAAGATTACTGAGTTTTCCCGCCTTGACTTCGCCGGAGCGAGACAGGTTCTCTTCAGCTTTTGGAGTTGGGATAAAATCTGCGCTACCGTATTTTTCTTGTAGCTTTTTGCGGATATTTATAAGATTCTTAATTCTAATCTGGAGTTCTTTTGTATCAAAAGGTTTAGTCAGATAAGCATCTGCTCCTGTCTCTAATCCTTCAAGCTTACTTTCCTGTTCAGATTTGGCAGTGAGCAGAATTATAGGAATGTGACTTGTCCTTTCATCATTCTTTAATATTCTTGTAAGTTCGTTTCCGTCCATCTTCGGCATCATTACATCGCTTATTATAAGATCAGGAATTATCTTCTCTGCTTTTCTTACTCCCTGTTCGCCGTTTGACGCTTCCTCAATGTGAAACTCTTTACCTAGTGAATCCTTTATAAATTCTCTTACATCTGCGTTGTCTTCTACTACAAGAATTATATTTTTATCTTCATTGCTATCTTCACTTTCAATACTATCCTTAACCGTTGAAGGAACAAATTCTTCTTTATTAATTAGTATTTCCGGATCTATTGCTGGTCTCTCATTCACAAAGATCTCGTAATCTTTTAAATGATCCCTGCCAAGAGGCAGTTCAATAGTAAATTCTGTCCATCCTGTGCCGTGTGATCCCGATTCCTCTGGTTTACTGTCAACTGAAATAGTTCCTTGATGAAGTTCTACAAGTTCTTTCGTCAACGCCAAACCAATCCCTGTTCCTCCGTGTTCTCTTGTTTGCGAGCTGTCTACCTGGTAGAATCTGTCGAATAATTTTGGCAACTCTTCTTTGGATATTCCGACTCCCGTATCTCTTACTTTAATTTCAACAGAGTTCTCATGCTGAACCTGCCTACCTACCGGCAAGACAGGTTTCAACATCTGTTTTCTCAATGAACTCATTGCTGACGATTCCGATACAGGTTCGGAATAACACATATTAATTGATACCGTTATCTCACCACCAACCGGTGTAAACTTAAATGCATTTGATAGAAGGTTCGTCATAATCTTTATCAACATCTCTTTATCAAAGTATAATTCAATTTCATCTTTTTCGGCTGTTACTTTAAGTGTGATATCTTTTCCCTCAGCAATTGATTCAAAGGACATTGTTATTCCTTTAACAAAGGAAACTATATTAGATTTTGACGCGGTCAGTTCCAGTTTGCCTGCTTCCAGTTTTGATAAATCAAGAAGCTGATTGATAAGACCAAGTAAACGGTTTGCATTTCGCATAATTACCCCCGCTTGTTTCTTAACATTATCGTTTGTGTTTTCGGTTAAAATATTTTGACTCGGTCCTAAAATTAACGTAAGCGGTGTTCGGAACTCGTGTGAAATGTTTGCAAAGAAGTGGGACTTTAATCTGTCTATTTCTTTGTATTTAAATGCTTCAACAGTTTCAAGTTCAAGGCTATGTTTCCATTGCTGCCTGTCCAGTTCATATCGTCTAATGCTGTACAGCAGACCAAAAAAGAATAAAAAATAAATTGAATAAGCCCACCACGTTGCCCAGAACGGAGGAGTAATTATTATTTTTAACGATGCAGCATTTTCATTCCAGATACCATCGCTGTTGCTGCCTTTTACTTTGAAGATATATTCACCCGCATCAAGGTTTGTGTAAACTAGCATTTCTCTGTGTGCCCGCATCAATCCAGTCTTTATCAAATCCTTCCAGCTTATATTTGTACTGGTTCTTTGATGGATCGCCGTAATGCAGACCCACATAATCAAAACGGAGATCATTTTCATTATATGAAAGGTTCAAGCTCTTTTATATCAGAAATAAATCCATCAAATTTTAATTTCTTATCCGGCTCGTTGAAAAGAGAGACATTGCTGATTACTACTTGCGGAGGTACCGGATCATCTTTTATGCTGTCCGGGTTAAACATTATAAATCCATCATAAGTACCGAAAAGCATCTCTCCCGTTGAAGTTTTACAGGTATGTAGTCCATATAACTGTTTCCATTCAATATTCCAGTAGATAATAGTAGTTTTTAATATGATGAGTTTTTAGGATTAAACTTTGATAATCCGTTTTTTGTCCGATCCATAAATTGCCTGAATCATCTTCATAGTATAGATTCGACTTAATTATTAGCTAGTCCGTCTTTTTCTGTAATATTATATACAGAAATTTCTTTCTTCCTGTCAAACAAATGAATACCGCTGTAGTAAGTTCCAATCCAGAAATTTCCTTTTTTATCTTCATAAATCAGGAGTATCGTTGAAAATAAACTCTCTTTTGTTAAAAAATATGATATAAAAGTTCTATCAACAGGATTGAACTTATTAAGACCACCTAAATTTGTATGATCCAAAATGTACCTTTTCCATCTTTAAATATCTGAAAAATTGTGTTGCTGCTTATACTTTTTTTATTCTTTGGATCGTGAAAATATCTGGTGAACTCTCCTGTGAATTTTTATCAAATTTATTCAGTCCGTATGGGTGTTAATCAAAGAATATCTTTACCGTCCGGTAGTATATAGTTACGTATTGTTGCTGATGTTGTGGGATCATAGGATCGTTTGAGTAAAATTTAAATGTTCCTTTAGAAGGATTGAATTTTCCTAAACCTCTGTTATTAGCTCCAAACCATATTGTGTTAGAGTTTTCAATGTATAAAGCATAAGTGCATTATTTTCAGGGTCAAACTTATAATGATTAAATTTATTAGAAAAGCGATTAAAATTATAAAGTCCTTCTTCAGTTGTGAACCAGATAATTCCTGATGGATCTACAGAGATATTGTAAACAGAGTTAAAATTTTTTCTTTTAGAGTTCGAGGATCATAAGTATAGGTTTAAATTTTTGCTTCTTACGATCCCATTTATTTAATTCATGAAGTGAGGTCCTTTAAATAATTGGTGATTGATCTTGATAGATGGATAGAACATTGTTACCATAAGGTTAAATTTTATATTTTTAATTTTATATTTTAAATTGTTCATTCTTAGGATCTAAACAAATTTATCCTAGATTATTCTCATATTATATGGACTGTCTCATATAAGATCTCTATCATCTAACGTTATTTTTCCTATGTCATTTTTAGTTATATATGAAGTGAAGGTACTAGCTGATAATTTTTTATAGTATTGAGCGTAGAATTAAACTTTGCTTATCCTTTTAATGTCCTATCCAGATAGTTCCGTCAGCTCTTGAAAAAATGAATTTATTTTTCTAATTCTGAGTTCATTTTAATTTCGTTATATTCTTTCAGTGTTTCATTTTCAGAATCATAAATCATTATTTTATTATTGTAGTACATAAAAATTCCCTGTCAGTGTATCTTCTATAAGTACATTCACTGAAATCGGGTTTTGTGTGTAGTAAATTCGTTTGAAGTTGTTGTTTGACGGTTATATAATTACAGGTATTATTAGTGTCGACAAACAGCTTTCCTTTTTTATCTTCATTTATACTTATATTATATTGAATATCTTCTTGTGGGGTCATTTAGATTATGGATATATCTTGTTTATGTCTCTTTGCTTCGATCTTATCTATTTAATTCTTTCGTAGTTTCTATCCAAAGAGTTCCAGATTTGTCTTCATAAATTGTATGTATCTGCGGTGACTAATGCTCATAGAATCTTTTTTTTCTGGTTTTTATACTTTCATAGTATAACCATCATACAGTATTAATCCGTTCTGCGTACCAAACCATATATATCTAAGATGGTCTGAAGTATACATCGCACACTGTTCTCCGGTTAGCCATCTGCTGTTGTTATGTGCTCATAGACTATCTCTCCAGTTTGTGGTTTTATCTTTTCTTTGCTTTAGTATGTCAGCATTGAGTAGAAAATATATTATAGTCTATAGACTTAAGATAAATGAATTCTATAGTTAGTTGTTTTATACATTTTATATGTTTTTATTTGTGTTGTTATGTGTTAATTGTAATAATTTATTATTAAATGCAAATATATGCTTCCTGTCTTTTTTCTTTTCTCACCTTCTTATATTCTTTAGTAAGACAGTCATTCTGCTCTCTGTCTCTGTTTCCTGATTATAAGTTGACTTCTAGCTTTTCTTATTTTATCTCTCCTTATAGTCTCTTGTTAAAGTATAATTAAGGATTTTTATATACTTTATGTGACAAACGAAATTCTGAAAAGTTGATGAATGGAATGCTGGTTAATGATTTATGCCACTTCGCTGGTGTGAAGCCAAATCTTCTTTAAAACAGCGTGTAAAATACTGAGGACTTGAGAATCCAACCGAGTAAGCTATTTCAGATATGTTTCCTTTTTGTTCTTTTATCATCAGTTTCGCTTTGTTTAATCTGGCTGATCTTAAATAATGACTGGCTGATTTGCCTGATAATGCTTTAAGTTTTCTATGTAATTGTACTCTGCTCATTCCTACTTCATTACCAAACTGTTCTATGCTAAATCCTTCTTCTGCCAGATGTTTCTCAATTACTTCCATTACTTTAGACATAAACTTTTCATCAAGATTACTGAGTTTCCCCGCCTTGACTTCGCCGGAGCGAGACAGGTTCTCTTCAGCTTTTGGAGTTGGGATAAAATCTGCGCTACCGTATTTTTCTTGTAGCTTTTTGCGGACATTTATAAGATTCTTAATTCTAATCTGGAGTTCTTTTGTATCAAAAGGTTTAGTCAGATAAGCGTCTGCTCCTGTCTCTAATCCTTCAAGCTTACTTTCCTGTTCAGATTTGGCAGTGAGCAGAATTATAGGAATGTGACTTGTCCTTTCATCATTCTTTAATATTCTTGTAAGTTCGTTTCCGTCCATCTTCGGCATCATTACATCGCTTATTATAAGATCAGGAATTATCTTCTCTGCTTTTCTTACTCCCTGTTCGCCGTTTGACGCTTCCTCAATGTGAAACTCTTTACCTAGTGAATCCTTTATAAATTCTCTTACATCTGCGTTGTCCTCTACTACAAGAATTATATTTTTATCTTTATTGCTATCTTCACTTTCAATACTATCCTTAACCGTTGAAAGAACAAATTCTTCTTTATTAATTCAGTATTTCCGGATCTATTGCTGGTCTCTCATTCACAAAGATCTCGTAATCTTTTAAATGATCCCTGCCAAGAGGCAGTTCAATAGTAAATTCTGTCCATCCTGTGCCGTGTGATCCCGATTCCTCTGGTTTACTGTCAACTGAAATAGTTCCTTGATGAAGTTCTACAAGTTCTTTCGTCAACGCCAAACCAATCCCTGTTCCTCCGTGTTCTCTTGTTTGCGAGCTGTCTACCTGGTAGAATCTGTCGAATAATTTTGGCAACTCTTCTTTGGATATTCCGACTCCCGTATCTCTTACTTTAATTTCAACAGAGTTCTCATGCTGAACCTGCCTACCTACCGGCAAGACAGGTTTCAACATCTGTTTTCTCAATGAACTCATTGCTGACGATTCCGATACAGGTTCGGAATAACACATATTAATTGATACCGTTATCTCACCACCAACCGGTGTAAACTTAAATGCATTTGATAGAAGGTTCGTCATAATCTTTATCAACATCTCTTTATCAAAGTATAATTCAATTTCATCTTTTTCGGCTGTTACTTTAAGTGTGATATCTTTTCCCTCAGCAATTGATTCAAAGGACATTGTTATTCCTTTAACAAAGGAAACTATATTAGATTTTGACGCGGTCAGTTCCAGTTTGCCTGCTTCCAGTTTTGATAAATCAAGAAGCTCATTGATAAGACCAAGTAAACGGTTTGCATTTCGCATAATTACCCCCGCTTGTTTCTTAACATTATCGTTTGTGTTTTCGGTTAAAATATTTTGACTCGGTCCTAAAATTAACGTAAGCGGTGTTCGGAACTCGTGTGAAATGTTTGCAAAGAAGTGGGACTTTAATCTGTCTATTTCTTTGTATTTAAATGCTTCAACAGTTTCAAGTTCCAGGCTGTGTTTCCATTGCTGCCTGTTCAGTTCATATCGTCTTAAAGCATATAGCAAAGTGATGATCAGCAGAAAATATAAATTCCGTAAGCCCAGCAGCTTAACCACCAGGGAGGAGTTATTATTATTTTCAACGATGCGATATTTTTATTCCAGACACCGTCGCTGTTCGTACCCTTTACTTTGAGAACATATTCACCCGGATCAAGACCGATAAACGTCATCTCCCTTCTGGTGCCGAGCGTATCCAGTTGTCATTAAATCCTTCAAGTTTATACGCAAACTGGTTCTTTGCCGGGGCATAATAATCGAGCACTGCAAATTCTAATGAAAAATTGTTCTGGTTGTGTGTGAGTGTTATCCTGTCGGTTTCAGATATTACTTTCCTGAGAATCAGAACCGGTGTCCTTTACAGTAACTGATTTGCTGAAAAGTTTGAAGTCTGTAAAGACAATGTTTGCCGAAGAATTTTTATTTGCAACTTCCTCAGGATAAAAATAGTTGAAACCGTTTATGCCGCCGAAAAACATTTCGCCCGATTTGCTTCTTAGAATGAACCGGTATTAAATTCGTTGCTCTGTAATCCATCGTGAACATCATAGTTTATGAATTGATTTGTACCGGAGTATATTTTGATAATCCCTTATTTGTACTGAGCCATAAATTCCCTTCTTGTCATCCAATATTCCATATACAACATTGTCGGGTAAACCATCGTTTTCCAGGAATATGTGTGAAAGTTTCAGTTTTCTTGTCGAATAAATTTAAACCTCCACCTTTTGTACCTATCCACAGTTTTTCATCCGGAGCAGCCGGGTCAGGACAAATGCACATAGTATTATCGCAGTAGATGCTGTTGATATTTGCCGGATCATTTTTGTAGAAAGTAAATTTCTTGGTTCCCTGTTAAATTTGATTAAACCCAGGTTGGAAGTGAACCATAATTTTCCCCTCCTGGTCTTCGTACATACTGGTTGTGCCGGCGAATGAAACATCATTGATTATAGCGATAGTTAAATAAGCTTTCCGGTGCTTATGTCGGTCAACTTACTCAAATAATTGTCGTTCGACAATCCAGATACTGCCGGAACGGTCGTCAAGCACTCCAGAACAGCTATGTCAGGAATCCGGGATAAATATGAAGTGCGTTGTCATACGGTTTTAACATTGATGACATTCGAGATCATGTACATCATTGCAAACCATAAATTTCCGTTTCTATCCTCGATAATAGATGAGGCGCTTGCGCTGCAAACGTTGTCATATCAAGTTGATTGCAATTTCGTTAACTTCGTCTGTTTTTCTGTTCCATTCATAAAGAAATTGTAACTCCTAAACCACATGTTTTTTGAGAATCCTCATATATATCACGAATGCTCTGGTTACCCGCGGGTATTTATTTTTCATTCGGAAAAGATTTGAATCTGTTTGATTCAGGAAAATATGCATATATTCCGTAGGCATTTGTTCCCATCCAGATATCTCCGGATTTGTCAGAACATATAGAAGCGACGCCGCCCCGGAACGGAAAACCGGGGTATTTGTAAAGATAGTTGTAAGTTTTGTTATGAATATTGAACAGAACAAGTCTTCCATCGTCACTCATCCATAAGTTTCCATCACGATCTCCTGCAGCGGAGGTGATATAACCATATATATCAGTCTTCCTTGGATAACTGGTATAACGATGGCTGTACCTGTTGAACAGAATTAAACTTGATGAAGTGAATAGCCACAAAGTGCTGTCAGTGTTATTCAGAATTTTCTGAACCCCGGGTAGATATGTATACTTCGCAGAGCTCTCAGTGAAAGAAAAATGTTCAAACTCTTTTTTATTTCCTGCGCGCAGCTTGTCCAGACCTGAATCAGTTCCCACCCAAACATTGTTATCATTATCAGCAGCAATTGATCTGACACACTATCATTGCTTAAGCTGGAGGACAATATCAGGCTGATGTTCATAATGGGTAAACCGGAAATCGGATGCCAAGATATTCTCACCATCTATCATAAAATAGTCCATTATGTAACAGTGCCTATCCAGATATTTGATTCTTTGTCCTCAGCGATCGCTGTTATAACGGGGCATTAAGAGGGCGGAATTTTCCTGAACTTCTCTGTCCGTGTTTCCATCAGATTTATCGCACTGTCGTTGTATGGTACATACCCAGAACATTCCTCTGCTGTCCTCGAAGATGACTTATAGAATTGCCGGAGATTGATGTAGAATCATAGGGATCATGAGTGAAAACTGTAAAGGAATACCCGTCGTACTTATTTAATCCATTCAGAGTACCGAACCACAGAAAACCTCTACTGTCCTGCGCAATAGCAAGCGGGTAATTCTGTGAAAGTCCGTCATTGATGGTAAGATGTTTAAATTTTATATCAGACCAGCCAACATCACTATTTCGCTGTGCCTGGACGCAATTATTGCAACACAGCAAACAAAACAAGCACGAAAAATATATGGTATATTTTCTTCTGACCGACAATTTAAATCTTTAGAATATTAGAGGAATAGGAAGGAATTGATTGAAATTAACTAATAAATATTACTAATCCAATTCGCATTAAGTGATTATTAAAATAGATGCGTGGAAATTTATCATCAGACCTTTAGAAGAATATTTGATAAAATAAAAAACCTCCACTAATTTAGTAGGGAGGGTCTTAGGAGTGCATATTATTCTGGATTACCGAACAATTTTATTTTGCACTTATTATGTAAGCAATGTTAATCTGTGTGATTATCGCGAAAACTGGATCCATTTATGAGTTCAAGCCACCTGTTACTCAAACTCACATTATTTGATGTTAAGTAATCTTAAAAACCTTATTTTGGTAATCAAATCAGATATCTTTTTTACGAAGAGTTTATTGGACTTATAAAATTTTGATCAGGCGTTTAATAACAACCGGAATGATTTTACTGATAATTTCCCACGGAATTATTCAGTTTACTTTTTTTAGTATTCTGCAGATAACTCATCAGGCAGGGTTTTCAGAAATAATTAAAGAAACTAATTCTTTTATAGATGGACAAGTATTTAGGTTTGCAAGGGAAGATTTTGACAGGAATTTCGCTGGGATAGAATGGAAAAATGAAAATGAGTTTAGAAAAGATGAGGCGATGTTTGACATTCTAAAAGTGGAAGAGAAGAGTGATTCAATTTATATATACTGCATTCATGATGAAAAAGAATCAGATCTTTATGGCATTCTTGATAAGTTTATCTACCAGGCTGATGAAAATTCTGAAAACGACGAGACAAGTACATTAAATTTATTTCTCAGCCAGTTTTTTTCTATTACTCCCAGTTCCGATTTATCTCTCCAACCACCGGTAGATAACAATTATTATTATTCCTTTGCCGATCAATTACTTGAAGGAGAAATTCTTTTAAATACCCCCCCACCCCAGGTTTAGTTTAATATCCCGCAATACAAATGAATTACCGAAAGCTTTATTCGATAGAGTTTTCATGATTCTTATTCATAACTAAACAAACAGGTATTTAAAATGAAATTAATTCTTTCCGTTCTGATTTTATTTTCAGTTTCAGTCCATCCACAGGTCATTACTGTTCTCGATGAGACAACACGTAACCCTCTGGAACTGGTTTCTGTTTATAATTCTGATCCGAACAGATCAATTCTGACTAACTCAAACGGGAAAGTTGACATCAGTAAAATTGAGAAAGACAGGAAAATAATCTTCCGTCTTCTGGGTTACGAAAAATCAGAGCTTTCCTTTTCAGAAATTGAGAAAAATAATTTTGTTGTGCTGATGAAGGCAACTACTATTTCATTGGACAATGTAGTCGTAACGGCAAATCGCTGGGAAGAAAACAAAAGTGAAATCCCCAATACGATTGAAGTTATAACTCCGCGAGATATTGATTTTCAGAATCCACAAACTACAGCAGATATGCTTGGAATGTCTGGAAATGTTTTCATTCAAAAAAGCCAGCTTGGCGGCGGGAGCCCCATGATCAGGGGTTTTGCGACAAACAGAGTTTTGATTGTTGTTGATGGAGTGAGAATGAACACGGCAATATTCAGAAGCGGCAACCTTCAGAATGTGATTTCGCTTGATCCGAATTCACTGGATTATACTGATGTAATCTTTGGTCCCGGTTCTGTTATTTACGGCAGCGATGCTATAGGCGGCGTAATGAATTTTCATACATTATCTCCACGGCTTTCACCGGATAAAGATATTTCACTGAACGCTGGAGCCTTGACAAGATTTACTACCGCAGACCGGGAAAAAACCGGTCACGTTCATTTTAATATTGGATTACAAAATGTTGCATTCCTAACAAGTTTCACTTACTCCGATTTCGATAACCTTGTAATGGGTTCAAATGGACCAGAAGACTACCTCAGACCTACATATCAAACCAGAATTAATGGACAGGATAGTGTAGTTATCAATCCTAATCCTAAAGAACAGATTGTATCTGGTTACAACCAGACTAATTTTATGCAAAAGATATTATTTACTCCGGTTGATGAATGGGAATTTGAATATGCTTTTCATTTATCAACATCATCAGATGTTCCCCGTTTTGACAGACTTATAAGACCCAAAGGAAATACACTTCGTTCAGCTGAATGGTATTACGGACCGCAAAAATGGATGATGAACAATTTAATGATTACCAATTTTTCATCTAATTCAGTTTATGATCTTTCAAAGATTAGTATTGCTTATCAGAATTTTGAGGAAAGCAGACATGATAGAAATCTGAACACATCTGATAGAACAAATGTTACAGAAAAGGTTAAGGCATTCTCTCTTAATCTTGACTTGATTAAAGAAATTAATAATAAGTCAAATTTGTTTTACGGAATTGAAACAGTACTGAATAAAGTTCATTCCACAGGTAATTCAGAAAATATTATTACCGGGGAAATTTCACCGGGACCTTCAAGATATCCGGACGGCTCAACGTGGAATTCTTTCGGAGCGTATTTAACTTATAAGAACAAATTAAGTTCTGAATACATCTTGCAGGCTGGACTTCGTTATAATTTTATAACATTGGATGCAAATTTTGATACGACTTATTATCCTTTTCCCTTCACAACAGCAAAACAAAGAAATGGAGCTTTAACAGGTAATGCTGGTTTGGTATGGCATCCGCAATCTGATTGGCAAATTAATTTAAATCTTGCGTCAGGGTTCAGAGCACCCAATATTGACGATTTAGGAAAAGTTTTCGATTCGGAACCGGGTTCAGTAGTTGTACCAAATCCAGATCTGAAACCTGAATATGCTTATAATTTAGAACTCAGTTTAATGAAAATATTTTCCGATGCAGCTGAGTTTGATTTAACCGGTTATTACACTTACCTGGATGATGCATTAGTCAGAAGGGACTACACACTAAATGGAATGGATAGTATTATATACAACGGTGAACTCAGCCAGGTTCAGGCAATTCAGAATGCTGCGTTTGCGAAAATATGGGGTGTTGAATTAGCATTTGATATAAATTTTGCTGAGTATTTTAATTTGAAAAGCAACTTCAATTATCAGAAAGGCGAAGAAGAGGATGATGCAGGTGAGGTAGCAGCTTTAAGGCACGCAGCACCATGGTTCGGTAAAACCGAATTAATATTCAGGTTTAATAAGATTGAAGCAGATTTTTATGCAGTCTACAACGGAGAAATTAAAAATAAAGATCTGCCGCCCAGTGAACAGGAAAAAGATTATCTTTATGCCAAAGATGAAAATGGTAACCCGTATCAGCCTTCCTGGTACACTTTGAATTTTAAATTTAGTTATCAACTACTTAATAATTTTGAAGTTTATCTGGGAGTGGAAAATATAACGGATAAAAGATACAGACCTTATTCCTCGGGCATTACTGCAGCCGGAAGAAATTTTATAGGCTCACTAAGACTTAATATTTGATTTTATTCAAATTACATTGAAAGAACTGGTAAACCGGTTTCTTTTTCTAATAATTGAAATTCTGTCAATAGCATTTTTTAAAAAGATAATTACTATCTTGTATCCAGTCGAATAATCAGGTCTTAATTTTTGGAAAACGACAGAAAGTCCCAGATAATAAAAGCCGCTGTTAAACGCTTTTCAAAACACGGTTTGGGTAAAACAACTCTTGATGAAATTGCCCGCGATTTAAGAATAGGTAAAGCTACTATTTACCATTACTTCGATTCAAAAGAAGCTTTGTTTTTCAGATCAATTGAATGGGAGGGCGAGCAATTTATTGAAGATGTAAAGCTGATATTTGAAAATGAAGAGCTTTCATTGCGGGATAAGTTTATTGCCTACTTTTGTTCCAAAGAAAATATCGATCAAAAATATAAACTGCTTTTTGAGATTTGTATCCTCTTAATGAAAGATGATCATTTCGAAAAAGAGAAAGAGATTCTCAAATCAATCTTTGATAAGGAGGAGCTCATAATTGAGACCATTCTTTCACAGGTGTACAAGGGAAAAGAAAAGATCAATCCCTCATTCTCCTAAAATGTTTGTGGTCTATAGTTGGGGCTCATTGTTTGGCGGAAAGCTGAATCAAATAACAAACAGTGCTGGAGGAAAGTAATTCTAAAGAATTATTAAATCTCACTCTGGAAAAAATCTTTCCTGAACAAAATTAATCGGTCGGGGTGTCCACGTCTGTTTCATCTTCATCGTTGAAAAAAATCTTTTCATATTTATGTTTGATCATCTGCGCTTCGACAATAAAAAAAACATCTTCAGCAATATTGGTTGCATGATCGGCAAGTCTTTCCAGATGCCTTGAAATTACCAGAAGTGCTATTCCGGGTTCAACATTTTCTGGTTTCTCCTTCATTATCTCCTTTAGAATTGTATGATTTGTTGCATTCAACTCATCAACTTTATCATCTGTTTGAATAACTTTTTGAGCAAGCTTAGGATCTCCATCAATGAATGAATCAATTGAATCTTTAATCATTTCCCTGGCAATTTTAGCCATTTCATTAATATGGGTCCTTCCGAAAAACTCGGGTTTCTTTTTAAATTCTTTTACACTTTCAGCAAGATTAACAGCAAGGTCTCCTATCCTTTCAAGGTTGGTATTTATTGTAAGTGCGGACATAATCAGCCTCAGATCCATTGCTACAGGCTGACTTAGCGCAAAAATTTTCTGACATATTTTTTCAATCTTAACATCGTATTTGTCCACTTTTGAATCTCTTTCAATTACGAGATCAGCTAATTCAATGTTTTCTTCATCAATTGCTTTCAAAGATAGTTCAACCTGTTCATCTACAAGGCTGCACATCTTAATGAGCCTGGTCTTTAATTTATCAATTTGAATTTCAAACTGGCGTTCCATTATTTCCTCTCATTTTATTAAATAAAATTACGGGATTATCCAAACCTGCCGGTAACATAATCTTCGGTTTGCTTTTTTGCCGGCTTTGTAAAAATATTACTTGTTTTGCCATACTCAATCAGTTCGCCAATATAAAAGAAAGCAGTATTATCACTAACTCTTGCAGCCTGCTGCATATTGTGCGTTACAATTACAATAGTATAATTCCTTTTCAGATCGTGAATAAGTTCTTCAATTTTTGCAGTTGAAATCGGATCAAGAGCACTTGCGGGTTCATCCATCAATACTATTTCGGGTTCGATTGCAAGTGTACGTGCAATACATAATCTCTGCTGCTGCCCGCCGGAGAGACTTAGTGCAGGTGCGTTGAGACGATCTTTAACTTCATCTATCAAGTGCAGCCTGGCTGAGAGTCCTTTCTACAATTTCATCCAATTTTTTCTTATCCCGTGTGCCGTCTATTTTAACACCATAAACCAGATTATCGTAAATTGACATCGGGAATAAATTTGATTTCTGAAACACCATTCCGATGCTCCTGCGAAGATTTACAACATCAACGTTCCTTTCGTAAATGTTTTTTCCATCTATCAGCACCTCACCACTAATCTTCACCCCATCAATTAAATCGTTCATTCTGTTAAGAGTTCTTATAAAAGTAGATTTACCGCAGCCGGAAGGACCAATGAATGCTGTGACTTTATTTGATGGAATATCCATTGATACATTTTTAAGCGCCTGTTTCTTTCCATAGAACAGGTTCAAGTTCTTTACTGATATTTTGGTTTCTTTCATTTATGTGTTCAATCAGTATTATTTTAATAAATCGCTTCACGGATTTTGGCACTTATATAATCCATAACCCAAACAACAAATGCAATCATAAGAACAAGTAAACCCACTTCATGCCAACGAGCTAAACCCTGGTACTGCATTAGCATAGTACCAATACCGCCGCCTCCAACCAGACCAATGATTGTAGCCATTCTCACGTTTATATCCCAACGGTAAATTGTAAAGGACAGAAAAGGCAATACTATTTGAGGAACCACAGCATACCATACTACCTGAATTTTATTTGCTCCTGTTGCACTTATTGCTTCAACCGGACCTGATTCAATATTCTCAATTGCCTCGGAATATAGTTTTGCATTTGAAGCAATAGTATGAACCAGCAATGCTATCATACCGGCAAAAGGTCCAATTCCAACCCAAACTGAAAATATTATTGCCCAGATCAGCGGTTCAATTGAACGGACAAAGTTTAATAATACTCTTAACACATAGTATACAGCAAAACTTACTTTGTTTTCTTTCATTAAATTTCTTGCTGTAAAGAATGAGAGAATAAGAGTAATTGGAATGGAAATTAATGTTGCAAGTAAAGCTATATAAATAGTTTCTATCATAGCGAATAAAGCATCATCAAAAATTCCAAGCTCTGGTCGGAATAATGAACTGAAAATTCTTTCAGCTCCCTGAATTCCTTCACTGCTGAAAAGATCAACTATAGAAATTCTTGTAACTATCCAGCCGGCAATGAAAGTGATATTAAAAAGTAACCAGCCGAAAATTTCCACAGTCCATTTTGTGGTTTTGCTTTCCCTGGCAATCCCGAATAATTTAGCAGAAAGTGATGTTCGCGAATAGGTCCATAAATACCCGATTATAATGCTGATCATTAACACTATTAAAACGTTGTTCCAACTGAAGGGTAGATCCCGCAGATCCAGAATAAACTTATAATAAATTGCTCTCTGGATTACGATCAAACTATAAAAAACCAAAAAGATGTCGAGGAAAACTGATTTAACAAAGTTAAATTTTGCCTCCCGTCTTTTTCCTTTTGCAATAATATTGTGCGGATGCATTTCCAGTTCGGGATCAATCATCTTATTTCAACCTCCTCTGCGTCTTCACCATAAATTGTTTTAAACCATGTTTCATCAATATCTGAAGGCATTCCTTCATAAATAATCTCCCCTGCTTTAAGAGCAATCACTCTTGAAGCGTACCTGCGTACCAGGCTGAGAAAGTGAAGATTACAAATTACTGTTGTCCCAAGCTCTTTATTAATTTTTTCGAAATATTGCATAACAGAATTTGAGGTTGCAGGATCAAGCGAAGCAACGGGTTCATCAGCCAGAAGTAGTTTAGGATTTTGCATCAAACTTCGGGCTATTGCTACTCTTTGCTGCTGTCCGCCGCTTAATGAATCAGCCCTGATATTTGCTTTTTCAGTTATCCCAACTCTTTCAAGGTTTGTATAAGCCTCTTTAATTGTATTATCACTGAATCGTTCGAATACTGATTCAAAGGTTCCCAGTGATCCAAGTTTGCCTGTAATTACATTTGTTAAAACAGATCGCCTTTTTATCAGATTAAACTGCTGAAAAACCATCCCGATTTGTGATTTTACTCTACGGAGTTCTTCGCCTCTTATATGTGTAATATTTTTATCAAGAAATTTTACTTTCCCCGATGTTGGTTCTATCAACCGGTTAATACATCTGAGAAGAGTTGATTTTCCCGAGCCGCTTAAACCGATTATCACGAGAAATTCGCCTTCTTCAACTTTGAAGGAAACACCTTTTAAAGCGTGAGTTCCGTTCTTATAAATTTTATGGAGATTTTCTACTTCAAGCAGCATTAGTTTTTCATTAGGTTTTCAAATTTTATATTCTGTTGTTCAAGTAATTTCCTTAATCCATCATAATCACTATCCTTTGTTCGTATCAATCCTCGTATATCGTAAATATCATAAAGCGATTTGCCTCCCTGTGGAGTTTTAACATATTTCAGTAAGGCGTCAATTATTTTTTCCTTCATTTCTTCACTCATATCTTTTCTGAAAACCCAAGGATCATTTGGTATCCGTTGAGTGAATCCGATTATTTTCACTTTCTTTTCTACATCAGGAAATTGTTTTTCAACCCTCATTCTCGCATCAAGAATTTCATGCGTTAAAGGATCAGGCGGAGCATAATATGTTGCTCCGGCGGCAACTTGCCCCTGGTAAACCATTGTTACAACATTATCATGTCTCATTGCAAAGACTGTTTCACTTGGCTTAATTCCTTTTTTATCCAGCATCGCTTTGGGAAGAATATACCCTGAAGTAGAAGAAGGATCAACATAAGCAAAACTTCTTCCATCAATATCCTGCAAGCTATCAATACCTGAATCGTATCTTGTTATAAACTGTCCCCTGTATGATGTTTCATTATTATCACGAACTATTCTAAGTCTTGCCTCGGCGCCATATTTTGCATTAGCCATTAAATAAGAAAAAGTATTAATACTTGCGATATCCGCTTTTTTAGTACCAAATGCTTCAACAACGGCAACAAAACTTGCGGGAACTGCGGTTGTAAAATAGTAGCCTGTTTCATTTTCCAGGAAATCTGTCAGTTCCTTTGCGTTCGTAGTGATTCGTTTAGCATCAACTGAAGGAGTGAAATACAGTTTAATCGGGTTACTTCTTGTACCGAGTGCTCCTTCATTTAACTCACGGGCAGAAGAAATAACAACGAAAATAATTATCGGCGAAAGGTATAGAAGGTATTTTAAGGATCTCATAACTAACTGATTTTAGAATTTCTAATATGCTAATATTTCTTTTAGCATCAAAAATAATTAGTAATTCCTGTGTTAAATAATTATTAAAAATTCAGATGGAATGTATTAATGATAAAACAGGCTCATCTGCGCGAACTTTGAGTGAATTTGCCATATGAAGATTATTTCAATCCTGGTTTCTTTCAACCTCGTAAAAATTGTTTTTTATATTACTATCCGGTATATCCGTCGAACCAAGTTTTATTTTAGTTACCGGCTTTGCAGGAATAAATTCAATTTTTACCACATCGTTAGTTTCCCAGATCGATGTGGATTTATAAACGGAATCCTTTGTTCCATCGGAGTAATAAAAAGTAAGATTTACTGGAACTGGAACCTTACCAATTTTTTCTACTTCAACCGAAACTTTACCGCTATTGACCACAACATTTTTTATTGCAAGGTCAGCAAAATCCCTGGTAAAGTACCACGGCTTCCAGAACCAGGTCAAATCTTTTCCCGTCGAATTATTGAAAGAGAAAAAATAATCGAACGGACCCGGATGTTTGCCATGCCAGTTATTTATATAATTTTTTATTGCTTCTTTGAATTGATCTTCCCCCAAAGCATCCCTGAGGAATAAGTATGAAAGTCCAGGACGAGTATATGAAGCCAGCCTGTAAGGTCTGTATGACATATTATCTGTTGTAACAAAAAGAGGTATATCATTTTCGGTTCCGGCATAAGTATCAAAATTCTGAACTTCCCTGTCTATCCTTCTTCTGTCATTAATTAATTTCTTTTCAAGATCGGTAGGAAGAAAAACTGCCCAGCCTTCATCCATCCAGGCATATTTTTGTTCATTAGTTCCCATATAGAACGGGAAATACTGGTGAGCATTTTCATGCGATGTCAACCCCACTGTGCTCTTATAAGATTCTGTTGTTCCGTCATTTATCAGCATTGGAAATTCCATACCTCCTTCACCGTTAAAAACCGTAAAAGAAGGAAACGGAAAAGGAACAGCAGGCATTTCATTCGAAAAGAAATCGATGCACTGTTTTGCAAGTTTTGCCACACCATAAAAATCTTCCGATTCTTTTTTATAAACAGCTGCAATGTAAACTCTTCTTCCCGGTTCAACTTCAAGACTTGTAGCATCCCACAGGTAATGATCACTTGTTCCATATACCACGTCAGTTACATTCTCTGCTTTGTACATCCAGGTATTACTTGGTTTCTTATCCTGAAATATTTTTTTTCCCAAATCAGCTTTCGTAATAATATTAATTATGCTGTCACTCTTGAATGCGTTCCTATATTTACCAAGATAATAACTTGTAAAAATATCTTCAGGGTTCTGAAGAATTCCGGTTCCCCAAACTGCAAAGTTATTGGGAACAGTCATTTCAACATTGTAATTGGAAAAGTCATTATAGAATTCCTGTAAACCTGTATACGGAATTACATCCCAGCCATCAATATCATCGTAAACAGAAATTTGAGGATACCAGTAACCTAAAAGAGAAGATGTTGAATCATAAGTACCCATTCTTATGCTTTGTGCTTCAGAAAGAGTAAAATCCCATTCAATATTCAGATTTATTTCTGAATGCGGCAGAACAGGATTTTCTTTCATTACTATAAAGAACAAAGTTCCGGATGTTGCAAAGATTTTCCGATCATTTAAATCCTGTTGGACCTCGTTAATCTTTAAATGAGTGATGCTCATTCCCTCCGTAACCATTTCAGGATTCAAATTAAAATCTCTTGCTGCTGTAGACGTGTTAATATTCTGATATAAGCGGATTACCATCTGGGTAAGAGTATCAGGACTATTATTGTGATAAACAATTTGTTCACTTCCCGTTAACATTCTTTTATGCGGTTCGAAATCAGCCTTAATGTTATAGTCAGAAAAATTCTGCCAGTAATTTGGTCCCGGGCTTCCATCATATGAACGGGTTCCTTTATTGTATGCATCCTGAATATTTCGCGGAATAAATTCTTTCTGAGCCATAGACGGCTGATAATTGAGGAACATAATTATAAGAAGAATGGAAATCTTTAAAACTAATTTCATAATACCCTCCTAGTACTATTCAAATAAAGAATCGGTTTTACCGGGTTCAGATTTTACTTTACCGAATCTTTTATATGCAAGAGAAGTAACTTCTCTTCCCCGGGGTGTGCGTTGTATAAATCCCTGTTGAATTAAAAACGGTTCATAAACCTCTTCTATTGTTCCGGCATCTTCATTAACTGCAACCGCAAGTGTATTTAACCCAACCGGTCCGCCTTTATACTTTTCAATTATTGCCAGAATAATTTCCTTATCCATTTCATCAAGACCATATTCATCAACTTCCAGGGCTTTCAATGCTTTTTTAGCCACATCAACATCAACAGTTTTCTTATCTTCAAAGTCGGCAAAATCCCTTGTTCTTCTAAGAAGCCTGTTAGCAATTCTTGGCGTGCCTCTTGATCTTTTAGCAATTTCCAGGGCGGCATCTTTTTCAATTTTTAATTCGAGTATTTTTGCAGATCGCTGAACAATTGAGAGCAATGTTTCAGATTCGTAATAATCCAACCTGAACTTAATTCCAAAACGATCACGCAATGGCGATGAAAGCATTCCGGCGCGAGTAGTTGCACCGACCAATGTATATTTAGGCAGACTGATTTGTACAGTCCTGGCATTTGGTCCTGAATCAATCATTATATCGAGTTTATAATCTTCCATTGCGGAATAAAGATATTCTTCAATTACCGGGCTTAACCGGTGTATTTCATCAATAAATAAAACTGATTTCTCTTCAAGGTTCGTAAGTATTCCAGCAAGATCACCCGGTTTTTCAAGCACAGGGCCTGAAGTTATTTTAAGTTTCACACCCATTTCATTTGCAATTATGTGTGCAAGAGTTGTTTTGCCTAAACCGGGAGGTCCCGTTAGCAGAACATGATCGAGAGCCTCTTCTCGTTTGCTCGCTGCTGAAATAAAAACATTCAGATTTTCAGTAATCTTTTTTTGTCCTTTGAAATCTGAAATTTTCTTTGGTCTGAGTGTTTGTTCTATCTTAATTTCAGTTTCATTTATTTCAGGCTTAGTTGTTTCGGATTTTCTCATTTTAAATTTATTCAGTTACGAGCTGTTTGTTTTTAATTTTTAATTTATGGATTGTTAAAACCATTAAAGACATTAATGTAATCATTCCTACTGCGCCACCAACAGTTTTCCAGACACCAAAACTTTCACCGAACAATAAAATCAAACCTGGATTCCATGCACTTCCATACAAAATCATTAGGTGTACAATATAGATCAATAGAGTATTTCTTCCAACAAGAATAAGAAACCTCGGTATAGTATCAACCTTTAGCGAAATAAAAGAAACCACAGCATTTAACATTAATACAAAACCAAGCCGTGTCATAGAGAGTAATGGATCGTCTACCCATGCTTTAAAATGAGCTCCCGAGAAATTTTGCAATAAAGTATTTATTATTAAAGCTAATCCAAACAGGATTCCTCCGGCAATAAAAATTCTTGTACTGAATTTCACAGATTTAAATACCATTGGATTTTTAGCAAGATAACTGCCAAGTACCCCTCCTGAGATTACATACCCCACCCAGGGGAATAGAGGAAAGTTAGATCCGGTGCCCTGATAAAAATAACCTGCAATAGGAACAGGTAAGAAATTTGTCCAGTTAATAGTTGCAAAAAAAGGCTGGACCAGAAAGAACAGTACAGCACCGATTGAAAGTACAACGTAATCGCTTAAATTAAATTTCTCAGCAATGTATGCACATATTATCAAAAAGAATATTCCCATACCGATACTTTGAAGAACATCTACAGCCATAAAAATCTGCCATTGTTCATGCGTGACTTGTGAGAAATCAACAATTGTTGCAGTGGGATAACGGAGAAGATAACCCAGTGCAACAAGTAAGATAACCCTTTTAAATCCTTTTTTGACTCGCTGATTATTTTCAAACGGTTCTTTTACCAGTCGGAATAAATATGTAAAAACTACCCCTGCAGAAAACATGAATATCGGGGCTGTCATTCCTCTCATAAAAAGCCATGCTGCATAAACAGGGAAGTCAGTACTTCTATATGAATTTGCAAGGAATACATCGGTAGTGTGCCCCTGGACCATTTGTAGAACAGCAAAAGCCCGCATCAGATCAATGAAAATGATACGATTCTTTTGAGAGCTATGTGTCATTAATAACCCGGATAATAACTGTTACTTAAGGGGGAAAGATAAAGAAACGAGGGCTAAAAATAAAAAGTAAAAAAGTGTAATTTGCTTGAGCTGTTAATAAAAATGCCTGCCAGATATTGACAGGCATTTTATCTTTAAAGGATAGATTAATTACTTAATATTAATTATACGCGGTTTTACACGTTCGTGTTTAGGAAGTACAACCAACAACTGACCATTTTCAAATTTTGCTGATACCTTGGTTTCATCAATAGAATCTGAAATCTTAAATTTCCTGAAGTAATGACCTGTCTCTTTCTCTTTCAGAATATATTTTCGATTTAACGTTACCTGATAATTAATTTCTCCGAAAATTAACAATGACCCTTCTTCCATTCTCAGATTTACTTTATCTTTATCCACGCCCGGCATATCTGCAACAAGAACGAAGTCATCCTTTGTTTCATATATATCAACCATAGGAGCGTAACTGCATTCAGAGTTTACAATTTTTTCCCACGATTGTTTTTCCTGTTTAACTTCCACGTTTTCATTATTATGATTATCGTTCATTTTATTACTCCTAATTATTTATAAACCTTTTAGCCGATGCAGTCTCAAGACTGCATCTTTAAATTATTTTTTATCTTTATTTTTATCTTCTTCTTCATCAACAACTTCATAAGAGGCGTCCTGAACATTTTCTTTATTTTCCTCAGGATTCCCAGCCGGATTTGATTGCTGCTGTTCACCACCAGGAGCTCCTTGTCCCTGCGGACCAGCCTGGCTGTACAATTGTGAAGCTATCTCATTCCAGACTTTACTCAACGAATCCGTTGCTGATTTCATCTGCTCAGTATTGTTTGAAGATATCGCTTCTTCAACCTTTTTAATCTCAGCTTCAAGTCTTGTCTTATTATCTGCTGAAATTTTATCCTTCATCTCTTCAATTTGTTTCTTAGTCTGGAATACAAGACTATCAGCCTGATTTTTTACTTCGACAGCTTCTTTCTTCTTCTTATCTTCTGCAGCATGTTCTTTTGCATCGTTTTTCATTTTCTCTATTTCATCTTTATTTAATCCGCTGGAAGAAGTTATCCGGATGCTCTGTTCTTTACCCGAAGCTTTATCTTTAGCATTGACATGAAGAATTCCGTTAGCATCAATATCAAATGTAACTTCAACCTGTGGAACGCCGCGGGGCGCCGGAGGGATTCCATCCAGATGAAATCTGCCAAGTGAACGGCTGTCTGCAGCCATTTGTCTTTCACCCTGCAAAACATTTATCTCGACCGAAGGTTGATTATCCGAAGCAGTTGAAAATATTTCACTCTTCTTAGTTGGAATTGTTGTATTAGCATCAATAAGTCTTGTAAATACGCCACCGAGAGTTTCAATTCCAAGAGAAAGAGGTGTTACATCAAGAAGCAGAACATCCTTAACATCACCTGCTAGCACGCCACCTTGAATTGCAGCACCAATTGCGACAACCTCATCCGGATTAACGCCTTTATGAGGTTCACGGTTAAATAATTGTTTAACAAGTTCCTGAACCATAGGAATCCTTGTTGAACCGCCAACCAGGATTACTTCATTTATCTGATCCGGAGTTACACCTGCGTCTTTAATTGCTTTCTCACAAGGAGTTTTTGTTCGTTGAACCAGGTCATCAATCAATTGTTCAAATTTTGATCTTGAAAGATTAATATTAAGATGTTTTGGTCCGTCTTGAGTAGCCGTAATAAACGGAAGATTCACATCTGTAGATGAAGAGGAAGATAATTCAATCTTCGCTTTTTCTGCTGCTTCTTTCAATCTCTGCAATGCCATAGGATCTTTTCTTAAATCAATACTTTCCTGTTTCTTAAATTCATCAGCAAGAAAATCAATTATTCTTTGATCGAAATCATCACCGCCGAGGTGTCCATCACCATTGGTTGATTTCACTTCAAAGACACCCTCTCCTAACTGAAGAATTGAGATATCAAAAGTTCCGCCTCCGAGATCATAAACGGCAACTGTATGATCAGATGTTGTCTTTTTATCCAACCCATAAGCTAAAGCAGCGGCAGTTGGTTCATTAATTATTCTTCTAACTTTTAAACCAGCAATTTCACCTGCATCTTTTGTTGCCTGGCGTTGTGAATCATTAAAGTACGCCGGAACTGTAATAACAGCTTCTGTAACTTCCTGTCCTAAATATTCTTCAGCAGTCTTTTTCATCTTCTGTAAAATCATTGCACTTATTTCCGGCGGAGAATAAACTCTATCGCCTATCTTAACGCGTGCTGTATCATTATCGCCCGATATTACTTCATAGGGCACTTTACCTTTTTCATCGGTTACTTCATCTATCTTTCTTCCCATAAATCTTTTTATAGAGAATACGGTATGTTTCGGATTAGTTATTGCCTGTCTTTTTGCCGGTTGCCCGACTAATCTTTCCCCTGTTTTCGTAAATGCAACAACAGAAGGTGTAGTACGTCCTCCTTCTGAATTAGGAATCACCACAGGATCATTACCTTCCATAACGGCAACGCAAGAATTTGTTGTACCTAAATCAATTCCTATTATCTTACCCATTCTAAAAACTCCTTCCTTTTAATGTATAATTTCCACATGCAGCAGAATAAGCTGCATTAGTTTCTTCTTCAAATTTATTATTTAATTTCAATGTTTCTTTCTTTAGCCTTTTTGATTTCCTGTTTCCCAATCACAATCTTTAATACACCATCTTGAAATTGAGCATCCACGTTTTCCTGGTTAATATCATCAGGAAGTGAAAAACTCCGTGAGAAATTTCCAAATATTCTCTCGTTTCTGAAATACTGTATTTTATCTTTCTTTTCACCGGCTGAATTTTTCTCGCCACTTATAGTAAGTATATTATCATGTAAAGAAATCTTAATTTCATCTTTCCTCATTCCGGGTAGTTCTGCTTCAACATAAAGGTTTTCGTCATCAGCAAAAACATCTACTCGTGGACTAAATGCCAATCCCAGATCTACATTTGCTGGAAATTCTCCAAAAAATTTATGCAAACGATTATTAAGATTATCCAATTCTTTCAGGGGTTCAAATTTTACGAATGTCATTTTATATATCTCCTAATTATTCTAATTTCTTTTCAATATGTTGTATGTTGATTCAATCAATATGCCAAGTCTGATAAATCTTCTAACTTATTTATTTATAACAAGTTAACTGAATAGTTGATCCTATTTAATATTTGACTATCTGACATTTAGACTGTCTATATGTCCTACTGCAATTTAATATGGCAATAACTGTGTCAATTTTAATTTTTCTGGTTCCGGGTAAAAGAGTCTAAATATTTTTTTATTTTAGAAGTTCATTTTATCATAGGAAGTTGATGTTCGATTTAGAGTTTTTTGATATCAAACTGGATACTGAAATTATAGGCAGAAATTTTATTTATGCTGAGGAAGTTGATTCCACCAACAGTGTACTGTTAAATAAAACTAATGGTTTTGACAATGATGGTTCTGTTATTTTATGTGAAAAACAGAATAAAGGACGCGGAAGAAAAGATAGCACGTGGTATAGTACAAAAGAGTTAAATCTAACCTTTTCTATATTATTGAAGGACAGAGATTTTTCAGGCAGTAAAATTAATATGATTAATTTTGCAACTTCACTTGCTGCAGCAATGGCAATAGAAAATCTCTTCCAGCTTAAAATAGAGCTAAAATGGCCAAATGATGTATTAATAAACGGTAAAAAAGTTGCAGGAATTTTAATTGAATCATCCTCATCAGGTAAAAAAATAGAGCGAGTTGTTACCGGAGTTGGAATCAATGTCAACCAGACCTCATTCCAGGGAAACTTTAAACTTCCACCAACTTCAATAAAGACTGAGATCTCTCAGAATGCTGACAGAGAAGTATTGCTTGCAGAGTTTTTAAATATTTTTGAAGAAATTCTCCAGTGGATAGAAGACAAACCTTCAGAGATATTAAAAGACTGGAAAGCAAGGTGCAGAATGTTAGGTGAAAAAATTTCAGTTACAGAAGGTGATAAAGTAAGATATGGAATATTTGATGATCTTGATGAAGATGGATTTCTTATCTTAAAAAGCGGCAGGAAGTTAGAAAAAATATATTTTGGTGATGTTAGTATTGGTTAGTTTTATTTTCATTCCGGATGATTCATATGCTGTTAACTTGTGATATTGGTAACTCAAAAATTAAAGCAGGACTTTTTTCCGGGGATGAACTTATTGAAACGTTTTCTGTATCAAGTATAGAGGAATTAATTTCCCTTTATACAAAATCGGATATATCTTTCACGGGAATATCAAGCGTAGTCCCTTATAAATTGCTTGAGTTAAAAAATTATCTTAACCAGAACTCTTTCCGCTACCACCATATTTCAACGTATTCAAAATTTAATCTTAAGATAGTTTATAAAAATCCGGAAACACTTGGAACAGATCGACTATGTTCTGCAGAGGGTGCATTCCTTCTAAATGGTTCCATTAAAAAAGATGAAATTATTCTTACTATAGATTTTGGAACAGCAACTACAATTAATGTGGTTCAATTTCCCGGGGAATTTATTGGAGGAATTATTGCACCGGGTATTGAGCTTATGGGGAATTCACTAAAAAATAATACCGCCCAGCTTCCGGAAGTTACACCTGATGATTTTGAAAATATGATTGGGAATTCAACCAGAACTTCAATAGCAAGCGGGCTTTTGAATTCAACCGTTGGAATGATTGACAGGTTTATTAAATATTTGCAAGAAACAAAACAATCAGAAAAGATTAAAATTTATTTAACCGGGGGTAATGCTGAAAAAATTATTCCTCATCTCAATTTTGATTTTCTCTTTGAAAAAAATCTCGTCAACTACGGGATAAAATCTATAATAAAAATGAATAGGGATTAAGCTTTAATGAATATGTTATCTATCAGGCGGGTTTTACCAATTCTGCAGGCAATAAGTACGTAATATTTTTTGCCGTTAATTAAATTTTTTACGATAGTGAAGTTAAGCTCATCGACAATTTCTACATAATCGATTTGGGAAGATGCAGCGCTGTTTAATATTTTTTTCATTCCGGTAGTAATTTTGGAAACATTCTTTTCCCCGTTTGAAATTAACTTTACGTGCATAAATCAGTGAATGACTCAGTACTAAAGCATCTTTTCTTTCATCTTCAGATAAGTGAACATTTCTTGAACTTAATGCTAGTCCATCTTTTTCACGAACAATAGGAATGCTTACAACTTTTGTATCAAATTTTAAATCATCTGTCATTCTTTTTATAACAAAAGCCTGCTGTGCATCTTTCTGACCAAAAAAAGCCTTATCCGGTTTTACAATATTAAACAGAATTGAAACTATAGTTGTTACACCACGAAAGTGAGTTGGTCGGGATTCACCTTCCAGAATTGAGGTTATCTTTTCAACAGAAACATAAGTTTGAAATCCGGCAGGATAAATTTCATCAGGTTCAGGCACAAATAAAAAATCCACTTTCTGATTTTTTAAAAGTGCCTTATCTCTTTCCACGTTCCTTGGATATTTTTTAAAATCTTCTTTCGGACCAAACTGAGTGGGGTTAACAAACAGAGAGACAATAGTTACATCAGAAGCTTGTTTTGACCGGGAAATTAATTTAAGGTGACCATCATGCAGGAAACCCCATTGTCGGAACAAACCCGATTACCTTGCCTTCAAGATGCAACATCTTAGAGATTTGCTGCATCTTCCTAACACTTTTAACTACTTTAATCTTAACCTCAGCTCAGTAAAGTTAAAACGTTATGGATATTCTGCTTTAAATCTTTTCGTGAAGATACAATATCAACAAATCCCCGTTCCAACAGAAACTCTGATCTTTGAAATCCTTTTGGAAGATCCTTTCCGATAGTTTGTTTGATAACCCTTGGTCCGGCAAATCCTATGAGCGCTTCAGGTTCTGCAATGTGAACATCACCTAACATTGCATAACTTGCAGTTGTTCCACCTGTTGTCGGATCTGTCATTATTGAAATGTAAGGAATTTTCGCTTCAGCAAGTTTAGCCAATCTTGAACTGGTTTTTGCAAGTTGCATTAAAGACAATGCACCTTCCATCATTCTTGCCCCGCCGCTGGCAGAGATAATGATTAAAGGAATTTTATTTTTAAAAGATCTGTCTGTGAGTCTGGCGATTTTCTCTCCGACAACAGAGCCCATACTTCCGCCGATAAATTTAAAATCCATGCACCCAAAAGCAACATCGATTCCATTCAGTTTCCCTGTTCCCGTTTTTACAGCGTCATTCAATCCAAGTTTTTTTATAGTTTCGGCAATACGCTCGGAATATTTTTTTGTATCTTCAAATTCAAGCGGATCAGCGGATCGCATTTTCTTATCCATTTCTTTGAAAGTACCTTTATCCAACAATATATCTATATATTCCGCACTTCCAATCCGGAAATGAAAACCGCATTTGAGACAGGTCCAAAGATTTGTTTCCAATTGTTTTTTATGAATTATTTCACCGCAGCTGGGACATTTATCCCACATCCCATCCGGTAAATCTTTTTTCTGGGAATCAGGTGATATATTTTCTTTTGACCGTTTGAACCAGGGCATTAATTTGTTCCCTTCTGCACATTCGCAAAAATTGTCAGAACCATATCCGGGTTTGTAGGATCATTTGAATATATGGTCACTCTCCTGCTCATTTTCCCGATTTGATTTTTTGTATCAAGTTCAACTTTTAAAGTACCATCTTTTCCCGGTTCGATAGTTTCTTTACTAACAAGTGCAGCCGTACATCCGCAGGATGTTTTAACATCTCTTATTTTTAAAGCAGTTTCACCTCTGTTAACAAATGAAAAAGTATAATCCACAACCTTACCCTGTTGCACATCTCCAAAATCATGCTGTGTTTCGTTAAAAAACATAATCGGACTGTTTGCTACATTTCCCTTCTCAGATCCGGGATCAACAACACTTCCAGTTAGTGTGAATCGAATTTCCGGACTGTCAGGATCATTTGTTTTTACAGTTATAATTTTTGTTTGCTTCCCTGATCTACCGGTAGAATTAAAATCAACTTTTATGTTTGTTGATTCACCGGGAGCCAGGTCATCCTTTTCCGGTTTAGCTGCAGTACATCCGCAGGAAGCTCTTACATCAATTATTTTTAAAAGGTCACCGCCAACATTTGTAACAACAAAATCATACTTAACATGTTCACCGCGGGAAACCTGACCGAAGTCATATTCCATTAACTGAGAAGAGACTCTTGGAGGAAGCATCTGAGCAAAACTTAAAGATGCTATAAACAAAACAAGTATTAAAATTTGTTTAATCATTTTTCTTCACCTTTACTGTAAAATTTTTAAGATAATATGGTTCTATATAATCGATATCTTCACTTAGCATTTCTTTTCCGTATTTAACTGCCCATTCGGCTACATATTTTGGCTGAGGAGAAAATACAAAGGATTTAAAGAATGAATCTTTTTGCTTATCCTTTATTGCATTACCAAACGTAATAAAATCTTTAGATTTGCTCAAAAATTCATTAAAACTCAATATCCTCATGTTCTCCACAAATATATAACTATTAGATTTAATTTGAAACTTGGCAAAATACACTTCATCGATATTAACCTTGTTCGCGATAATAAAAATAGAATCATTGGGAAGGTATTTTGATATTTGAAGTGCCAATGCTTCAAATGTAGGAACCTGGATAATCGGGATTGACGAACCAAACGCTAATCCTTTTGCTGCAGACATCCCGATTCTGAGCCCGGTAAAAGAACCCGGACCATTTGAAATTGCAATTGAGTTTACATCCTGTGCTTTTATTTCCGCCGATTTTATAACTGTATCGATAATTTCAAATAATTTTTCAGCGTGAATATTTTTATAATGAATTTCTGTTTGAAAAAACTTTTCTTCATTAAAATAAATACACACACCACAAATACTTGATGAAGTTTCGATTGCAAGTATTATGGAATTGTTATTTGTACTTTCTGAATTCAAATGTTCTCTGTTTTTCTACACCTGTTTTAATATTTATTTCTGTTCTTTTCCGTGGAAGTATTTCCGGGAAAAGATTCCCCCATTCTATAAAAATTACTGCGTCTTCGTTGTCGAGATAACCTTCAAATCCGATATCATAAAGTTCTTCAACTTTATTTATCCTGTAGAAATCGAAATGATAAATCTGAATTCTTCCTTTATATTCATTTACTAATGCAAATGTCGGGCTGCTCACAGAAGCAACATCAAAACAAAAAGAAACTTCGCGGATAAAAAATGTTTTCCCGGCACCAAGGTTCCCATTTAAAATAACCACATCTCCTGCTTTTCAGACCTGATGCAAATTCTTTTGCAAGTTCAATAGTTTCTTCTTCTGAATTTGAGGTTTCAGTTTTATCAATAATCAATTATTTTGGTTCCATAGTAATTACCGGGAGAATCATCTCTTCCATTGAAATTCCCCCATGCTGAAATGTATCTTTGTAATAAGTCAGATATTTATGATAATCAGTTGGATATACAAAATAATAATCTTCTTTTGCAATTATATAATTTATCGTTACACCGCGTTTAGGCAGCTTGTAGTCTAAAGGATTTTTAATGTAGATAGCATTCTTTTCATCCACTTTTAGATTTCTCCCATATTTAAACCTGAGGTTTGTTGATGCTTCTCTGTCCCCAAGAACTTTTGCTCCTCTTAAAGAACGTATACTCCCGTGATCGGTAGTAATAATAATTTTAACATTTTTTAGTGTTGCAAGAGTTTTAAAAGTGGAAAGTAATGATGAATGAGTAAACCATGTATTTGTCAGAGACCGGTAAGCGGCTTCATCAGGAGCAATTTCTTTAAGTATGTCAGAGTCTGATCTTCCGTGAGCAATCATATCAAGAAAATTAACAACAACTGCAGTAAGATGACTATTCTGATAAGAATGAATATTTTGTTCGAAATTTCTACCAACCTCCGGATCAATTATTTTAATGTACTTAAGCTCATTGCGAAGTTTGATTTTCTTTCTATCAAGCAGATGCTGTAACAATTCCTTCTCATACTTATTCATACTTCTTTCATCATCATCATTTCCCTGCCAGAGCTGCGGATAATTTTTTTCTATTTCAGACGGAAACAATCCGCTGAACAATGCATTTCTTGCATAAGGGGTAGCAGTTGGAAGTATCGCGAAATAGTAATCTTTTTCTATTTTGAACAGGTCCAGAAGATGTTTCTCCAGAACAAGCCATTGATCAAGCCTTAAACAATCAAGAACAAAATAAAATACCGAAGTCTTATTATCCTTCAGATGTTCAAGTACATATTTTTCTGTGATTTCGGTAGTAAGCGGAGGTGTATAATTATCACCTATGTTATTTATCCAGGTTGTATAATTCTTTTCTACAAACTTTGAAAATTCTTTATTTGCTTCTTTTTTTTGATCGCTAAGTGTTTGACGAAGTCCCATACCTGAATGAGTATCCAGTTCCACATCCCAGTTTACAATTTTATTATAAATTTCAGTCCATTCCACGTAATCAAGATTATTTGTTAGTGCCATAGAGATCTCATTAAAATCATGCAGATAATCTTTGGCTGCCGCCTGCCCGGTAATACGTTTTCCTTCAAGTATTTTTTTACAGACAAGAAACATCTGGCTGGGATTAACCGGTTTTGTAAGGTAATCGGTAATCTTACTGCCTATCGCTTCGTCCATAAGGGTTTCTTCTTCACTCTTCGTAACCATTACAACTGGAATAGATTGATTTATTTCCTTCAACTGCGCTAAAACCTCAAGCCCGCCCATACCGGGCATCATCTCATCCAAAAATATTAAATCGTATATATTTTGCTTTACATGCGAAATGGCATCCTCACCATTTGTAACTGTATCAACATCATATCCTTTTTCGGAAAGAAAGATTATATGTGACCGCAGAAGTTCGATTTCATCATCTACCCACAAAATCCTGTTATTCGCCATTATTTTCCTCTGATAGTATGTTCAAAAATTAATACTTAATAATTTAATAAAGATTCTTGTCAGAAATTGTAACCGGGTGCTCAAACTATTTCAGTAACTTTATTATTGAATAGAAATATGTACATCCAGACCGGCTTCATTGGTAGTAGTGGGAGGAATTCTGGCTGCACCTTCTGGTTCAACCGAGGTTCTCCTGTAAAAAATTGAGAGAGTAACTTTAGAGCTTATAGTATATTTGATTCTGGGTTCCATTGTTGTTCTGAGAGTTCCATCCTGCGGAGTACCAGCTTCCGTAAAGTTAAGCATATCGTATCTTACTACAGAATTTTTCGAACTTGTGTAGGAAAGACTGAATTCAATATCATTTTTAAGATTAATTCCAAATAAAGGAAGTTCAAATCCTGATTTTGAAAATCCGGCTGTTATTCCTATATCTTTTGAAAACGTTTCTGAAATATTCTTTGTGGTTAAACCGAGATCATAAATTGTCCTTGTACCGTATTTTATGCTTCCGATCAGGTTGCCGCCCCACATATCATTAAAAGTCATGTTTAATCCGGCGATTGGTGAAAAACCGTACTCTATTCTTTGAGTAAGAATTTCCTGAACCCCATCGGGATTTAATTTCGTTCCCTCGGTATATGTAGCGCTATAGGCGTGTTCAAGAGAAACTTTTTTTGCAAATGATTTAAAAGAAAAGTATGTTCTCAAGTCCGTCCCAGGTCAGATGCCAGTTGGGTCTTGGAATATATTTAGCATAGTTTTTAAGAAATCCAAACTTGGATAATATTGGCAAAGTTTCAAATCCCTGAAGGAATGCATTAGATAAATTCTGTTGTGGATTTGCTGCATTGGGATCAAACAGCTCATTTACTTTTTTTATTCCATTCCCGAAAACACTTAAGAACAATGATGGCGGGAAAGATAAAAATGATCTTTCAATAGAACCCGTTTCGCTAATATTTGCAACTGTGGGATTCCCCAGGTCATCGGTAGTTAAGGTTGTGTTTTTATTTATGGACCATGCAACTTTCCAGTTGATATCAATTTTGGCTCCCTCCCAAAGCGGCCTCGAAGTCCGGAAATCAAGATTATTTTTTTGAGAAAAAACATCCTGTAAGCTGCCTCCGGGTGCTCGCCTGCCTATATCACTGCTTAGCCCGAGCATAAATAATCTTGAAGGACCTTTTTTATAATCATAATTTATTCCCCAGAAATTATTAAAGCCTGTGCCTTCACCCAATATTCCGGATTTAGTAACGTTGTTATCATTAGTATAATTAAACGTAATTGTTTCATAATCAAAGAAAATACTTTTTACAACACTCTTAAGAAAACCAAATGCCCGGGTTAAGGCCGGTCTTTTAGTAGTCTGCTGTAAGGAATCACTACCAATAGGTTCTTCATCAATATTTTGTTTTGTAGAATCATTTATTTGCTCATTTCCACCTTCAATTCTTCTTCTGCGACTTTCAAGATCTCTTCCGCCGCGGTTTCCTCTCGGATTCTGGTTTTGGATAACGTTTGTTTCTGGTTTTTCAGCAAACAAGGGATCAGTTAATGCTTTCAATCTTAGAGTCAATCCCGTGCTTAAACGGCTTGAGAATCCGCCGCTTCTACCCAGCGTATCCTGACGGAAATCAAAGTTCCAGTTATAACTTGATGTATAGCCCGCATTTAACTGGAAGAACCGGTTGATATCCCAAACCGAAGGCAGCTTAGGATTTGTTTTAATATCAAAAGTTTGAGCATACCTGTAATCTTTTCCAAAAAATACACCGGAAAGAATATCCTTCCATATTTCTTTCTCAGGTCTCTGGAATCCATTATCGGTAGTTTCGAGATAAGCGAGTGAGGAAGTTATATTAACATTATAACTTGTGGCAAGATTTATTAATCCACCCTCGGTTAGTTTCCAGTTATAATTAAATCCTCTGGTTGTTCCAAAATCACGTGATACAATCTGCTGAGAAGTTGAACCTGACTGAGGACGGGTAACATTTGTATTTCTCTGCCTTTTTGCGGTTAAATTAAGCGCAAAATTTTGCGGAGTATAATAAACTTTAACATTTTTATAATCGGAGAATAAAGCAATTGCAGATCCCAGAACAGGAATCTCTTCAGGATAGAAATAATATGTCGGGCTTAAGTTTATTGCATAGCTCATTGATGCATTCCATACCCACCCGTTATTCGCCAGAATAGTTGGATTTCGACTGAAGGTTTTATTATAGTTAAATCCGAATGATAAGGCATTAAATGTATCGCGGATATACCACAAAGAAGTAGGTACTTTAATCTTTATATTGGAAGCTGACCACGTATCAGAAGTGTTAATAGTTTGCGATTCAGCAATTATTTGCTCAGGGGTTTTGGTTGTTGTTACTGTTGTATCGGATCTTAAGGCTGCGATTTGTTTTGCTGCTTCATCGACTTTAATATCGGTTCCGGGAAGGTATAATGGTTTTCCTACACTTTCATTATGCGAGTAATTCAATCTTAGACTGCTTTCAGGAAGATTGACAGGAAGCAACTTCAAAATATTTACATCGGCAGAAACACCCCAGTTCCTGGATTCGATTCTCGATCCGAATCTGTCTGATAGCTTGTGAAAATAAGGATTAGTCTGACTGAGGTTTACATTCACAGTCATTAAATCTGCAAGTTTAATTGATGAAGAAAAATTATAAGCCCAACCGGGCGAATCATCTGCACCGACAACTCTGAGTTCGTTAACCCATATTTCACCCGACACAGATCCCTGTTTAAATCCTGGGGGAACAGAGCGAGATGGATTATAAATTCCAACCAATAAAAATTTTACCGAAGTTAAAGTTGGATTACCTTTTACACCATATAAATGTCCGGTTTTACCGGGCACAGGTTTTTCCACCAGCCTTGTTATCGAAGAATCATTCCTGGCTTGTTTTATTGCAGTCAACTCACTGAAGTTAATTGAAATTTCATTCCAGCCTGCGGCAACCGGCTGCCTGTATTCATAAAAATTATTTGTATCGCCTCCGAATCTGAAATAAACCTGTGAGGAATAAGTTCCGCCTGAAGTGTCTGAAACAGAACCCGGACCGGTGTAATCATCTCCGTGAATAAACAATTTCATCTGTTTGTAGTTAAATACATCAAGCGGTTTATAAAGATATTTCACTGCTTCACGGGCCTGACCATCAGGTAAATTTTTAATAATCAGATTTAATGATTGTTCATTACGGTAAACCTGTTGATCGGGTCTTGTTCTGTCTCTTTCCTGAAATACTCCCGGAGGAGAAGTGTAGTTTGGGTTATCCTCAATATTAATAACTGAAATAGACATCGTCGAATCCTGCGGGACAACTTTCTGCCATTGACTTCCGGTAAGATTAAATTCTGTTAACCGCAGATGAACCAAACTTGATGCATTCGTAATAAAAAACCTGATGAATTCAACATCGGTAAGAGATGGATTACCTATTTCTTTTTGAAAATCTTTTAATGGAACTCGATAGAGGTACCATCCCTTCTTATCTTTTCCACCATTATCCCCACCGCCGGCTATAAAAGGATTTGTAGCCCGGTTTGTATCAAGGGGAATTTCATACCTGAAATAACTATTCGCTTTATCAAGGTTTCCATTCTTATTCAGATCTTCAGTATCTGGGAACCTTCCAATATCAGTTAACACCGCATTCCCCTCGGTACCATTTATATTGAAATAATCCAGGTAGTTATTGCTTCCGGTTTTATCAAAAGCGAAATCGTCTCCGCTGGGATCAGCCTTGGTGCTTCCATACTTAGCCCTCTCCTGGGCATCGGTCAACCCATCAAGTCCAACATCCTCACCCTGGTCGATAAGATCATTTTGCGGTTCACGATCTTCGGTATTCAGTGTGTCATTTGGTATAACATCTTCACTAATTCTTCCAAGATCAAGAAAGATCTTTGCACCCTGCGGTGCATCATCAATTTTTGCCCAGAACTCAACAAACTCTATATTTTCTTCAACCAGGTTATTTGCAGTAGATGACAGAAGCTTCATTATACCGCCCCAGTTCTTCTGCCGGTCACCAAGTTGAGGATAGTAGTTAAAAGATCCGGGTGTGTCAGGAAGAAATACATAATCCATTACAGTAACTTGCTGATCCTCTGTCGCAACAGATTTGTTCGGCCAGATTTCTTTTACATTAACATCAGATGGAGTAACAGTAAACCATATGCTTTTTGCTTTATAATCCATTTTTTGCCTGTAACTAAGACCGGCAAGACCCGGAAGTGAATCCGGTGGACTTAAATCCTTCCAGGCAGTATAAGATACACCGATTGGAATTGTTCTTTTAGCGCCTTCAAAATCATCAATATATGCTATACTCTGTCCCTGGTCTGAGCTAATCGTACTTTTCTTTGTATTAGGGTCTGGATTGATGTACGCGTACTCCCCACTCAAAGTTAGTGAGGACATTTCTCTTGTAGAAATAATGTTATCAAGACCTTTAGTGATTATTGGAAGATCAATCCCAGTTGTTGCATCTACTCCGTAAATAGTGTTACTTAAAGGTTCCTCACCTATTCTTACTTTATCGCTGAGTGTCTGCTGATTTAAGTTTAAAATTGAAAAACCTAATTTTGTTTTATCGGAAAAATCAAACAGACCGCGTGCACCTAAAAGTGTTTTTGAAGCAAGTTGAAACAGATCATTTTTTTCATACGTGATTTTTAAATCTGCTCCCGGCACTAATGCCGCATCATTCCTGATGGTAAGCTGCCCGATATTGTAATCGACTATATAATCCGTTCCAGGCGTAAGCTCCCTGCCATTAAGTAAAACTCTTACTGAATTTTCAACGATATTAAATCCTAATTGATAAACTGATGATGCTTCACCGGAGTATTTTCCCGTGATCAGCCATTTGTCTTTTATTTTAGTCTGCTGAGCGAAAGTTTTTGTAAGGGTATAAACTTCGTTAAATGCAAGTGTATCAGGTATTCCAGTCGGCAGATTTGAACCGAAAGGATGTAGAGTGGGAAAGACAATTTCACCAGTTTCAGGGAAAATTGTAATATTAGGACGATAGTCGAATTTATTATCCGGGTTAGGATTTCCGCTTGCATCCAGCAAATCCAATCCGAAAGCAGTTAATAAACGAACTGTTCCGGAAGGAGTAGCTAAATCTGTTAAAGGATCCTGACCTTCTTTTTCGTACTCAACATTAAACTCAAAACCTTCCTGTTTAATGTTCCTACCGCCAAGAGGATATATGTTTTTAAGCTGCAGTTTCCATGCCCGTGTATATTCAGGCTGCAGATTTTTCGGTTTCACAAGTTTTAGAACAATGTTCTTTGAGGTATCGGCAACATTAATTGTACTTAGAAACTGCCCGTAAGTATCACCACTTTGCCGCTGATAAGCAACTGCAATTATATCATTATCCTGTAAACTTGTTTTAAAAGTTATATATCCTGTCTCCGGGTGTAACTCATAATCTACACCCTGCTGAAGTAATTCAAACCAGCTAACCTCTACCTGACCGGGAATTCCGGATGTATCACGACTATAAGCCGCATAATTATTTGTGCCCTGCAAAGTTGGCAGATCAATATATGCATTACCTTTTCTTTGCTTTGTCCTGTCGAATGTAATTACATTTACAGATTTCCATACTTCAATATTTACAACGTAATACTGCTGCGGATATGTCGGAGTGGCGCTATTATAATAATTCTTAAATATATTAAGTGATGGGATTTCACTAGCGTAGAGCGTATCAAGAAAATAATGATTAGTAGAATAATCATATGCCCGCAGATTAAATTCCTGCGAGGTTGTTCCGCTGTTAACTGATACTTCTTCAGTTTCACCTTTTTTCTGACTTGCCAAGGTGGTTAAAGATAACGGACCTAATTTAAAATTAGCTTTCAATCCGAAGAGAGCTTCACTTCCACCAACTAAAGGAGATGTTTGCAGAGAAACGTTTCCGGCTTCAATGCTCTGGATAATTTCATCTTCGTAACCTTCATATTTTATTTTAAGCTGGTTTTCATATTGAAAAGTTCTTTCAGTATTCCAGTCAGCATTAATATGAAGTTTATCACCTATTGTCCCCGCAACTGTTATCTGAACCTGTTGTTTAAAATCAGGTTCATTCCGTGTGTTGCCATATCTTGAAGCTGTAACTCCGGAAGTATTTTCATTTCGCCAGGCGCCATGGATATCCACAGCTCCACCGACTTTCAGACTTATTTTGGGTTCACCAAAAATACTAAGAACGCCAACCTTGGGGAGCGGTATTTCAAAATCGGTAATGTTTTTTATTAATTCCCCAAGTTCTTTTTTTGAAGACTTTGAGTTCGTACTGATATCCAAGATCTTCCCAAAGTTCTCTTCTGTGCAGATCAAGTTTGGCTTCTATATAATCCTCAATTGGAACCCTGAGTAATTCCTTTGTCTCCTGCCCGGCAATCTTTTCCTCTATCACCACATATTTCCCTGTTGAATCAATCCGGACTGTTCGTTTCCTGTCAGTTGGCTGTGCAAAAAACGGAGATTTTCTGGGGCGCTGTAAAGTTAAATATGGCAGGTCTGTTCGCTGGTAATGGAAATATTTTATTCTGGCTGTAGAATCCAAAGCCATTGAATCTACTTTAACAGTGTCTGCCGCAATACCTGTTTTCCCGACTTTTAAAGAATCAATATTAAGGGAATCGTCTTTTACTGTTGAATCAGGGGGAAATAATCCGGTTACTGCAGAAAATATCTCAGACTGAGTAGTATTAAGAGAAGCATAATTTTCTTTTTTTGCCTGTAATGAATGAAGTTCTGAAACATCAAAAACCTTCATCGAATCCAATTTTTGTCCGGTATTTGAATACACAGAGGAATCAAGTGTTCGTTCATCATTAATATTGGAAATATTATTATCGGCAGAAGAACTGATTGGAGGCAGAGATGCCTGTTTATGGTAATAATCGAAGAGAGAATTTATCCAGATAGTATTATCAATTTTAGCTTTTTCAGGTGAAAAGCCAAGATTTACTAAACTGAAGAAGATCACCACAGAAACTGCAGTGATACCCAGAATCTCCCGAATTAGATTTGGAATCTTATTTTTAATTTGGAACCCGAAAGAAATAATTCAAAAAAAACAGTAGAAAAATTCTCTATATAAATCCTCCGGATTAATAATTTAATTTTGAGCGAAAAAGTTATATAATTTAGATTTGAAGTTCAATATTGAATGCATTGCAAAGCATTAAAATTTTATTGTTTTAATCTATAATATTAGAACATCTCTGTTAAGGTAATTTTTTTTCGCTGTTTTTACGGGTATTTCTATGCTTTTGCTTTTGTGAATCTTTTAATCAATTCAGAATGCCGGGGAAACTGCTTTAATAGTTCTGATCTTGAACCTAATTGAAAATCGTCAAAATCAAAACCAGGAGAAACAGTACATCCGATAAGACAAAAAGATTTCCTATCTATTAGTTCAGCAGCAAACCATTGATTATTTCTGATAACCACTTGTAAAGTTTCCCTGTTATCAAAATTTTTTCCGAGTCTAAATTCGGAAAGATTCCCCGAATTATCAATCACTAAAATTTTCACCCCATTTCCATCGTAAAAATGCCAGATCTCATCAGACTTTAACTTATGAAATTTAGACACCTGCTTTCCTTCAAGCAGAAAATAAATTGAGGTAGATACCGACCTTTGTTTTACAAATCTGTCCGGTAAACCTTCCGGTAAAATTATTTCTGCTGAACGATAAATTTCTCTGAAGTATCCTCCTTCGGGATGTGGTTCAAGCTGTAAATTTGTAATATATTTTTTCGCATCAGGATGCATTATTTCATCAGTATAATTTTTTTAAGTTTCTATGAATGATCCTGAAGTTATTTTATAAAAATAAATTCCGCTTCTTAATCTTTTGCATTAAAGTTAACTTTATAACTCCCTGCAGGTTTGTTTTCATTTACTAATGTTCGTACTTCGTTGCCAAGAATATCATAAACTTTTATTGTTACATTTCCTGTTTCAGGAAGCTGATATTGTATTTGTGTTGTTGGATTAAATGGATTAGGGTAATTTTGTTCAAGCGCGAACTCTGATATTGAGTTTACATCTACTTCAATTTCAATACTATACTTGTAGCTTCCGTCAAAATCTATTTGCTTTAACCTGTAGATGTATTTACCAGGGGTAACATTATTATCTTTAAAAGAGTATACATGAGTTAAGGTTGTCGTACCTTTTCCCTCTACATATCCAATACTTTTCCATTCAGATTTCTGATCCCCGTCTTCCGACCTCTGAATCTCAAATCCTTTGTTGTTTGTTTCAGTAGAAGTTGACCAACTAAGGTAAACAGCATTTCCTACGCTTTCACCGGAAAATGATTCGAGTTCTACCGGAGTAATTAAACCGCCTGCTTTATAAACTGCGATGCCGCTGTCTGAGGTAGCAATCCATAAATTCCCCTTTTTATCAAATTCGAGGTCTAATATTCTAAAAGCATCGGGTAATGATGAATTCTCTGATGTAATCTCAGTCCAATTAATTCCGTCATATTTAAGAATTTTAAGAGTATCCTGAAGCAAATTTTCAGTTCCAACCCACAGATTTTTTTGATCATCAACAGCGAGAGAAATAGCAGGATAATTAATATAAGTAAAGTTCTGTCCGTCAAATTTTACCAATCCTCCCCATCCTGCCATAGCACCTGCAATCCAGATATTTCCTTTGAAATCAGGCTTAACCTGGGTTACATATTGTCCCAAACCTGTCTGGCTCCATTCCACAGTATCGTGTGTTATAGTATTCACTCTTGTTAATTTAAATTCGCTTGCCGTCCATATATTACCCGATGAATCAATACCTGCCAGGTCACCCCTGGTTTGATAGCCAAAGTTACCCGGAAGCTGAAACCAGTTATTGCTGCCGTCAAATTCTACTAAATAAATTTGTGGGGTAATATCTTTCATTCCATCCATAATCCATATATTGTTGTTCAGGTCTACGGCAATGCCGCTTATTAAATCATATGGGATAGGTGAATTTTGTGTGTTATATGAAGTAAATGAATTTCCATCATATTTTATTAAACCTGATGATTGAAAACCGTTTGCCATCCATACATTACCACTCTGATCTGTCTGAATAATATCTATATTTGCCGGAAGGTTCGGAATTTCTGTCCAGTTTGAAAAATCTGTAAAATCATCGCCGCTTATTTTGAATACCCCATCCTGAGTTGCAATCCACTTGTTGTTAAAGGCATCTACAGAAATATCATAAATAACATTGCTTGTGAGTGGAGAGTTAGAGTTATTAAATATTTTCCATTCAGGTTGAACTTGAGAATACGTTTGAGAATTAAAGATTGAGAAAATAAAAATTACCAATGTAAAAGAAATAATTTTGAATTGAAGATTATTTTTAGGGTATAAAATAACCCACCTCCTTAAAGAATATTGTGCAAAGTAAATATTAAAAATACAAACTCAGTTTAGGGTTCGGATTAAAATAATAATATTCTCTTTATTTTAGTAGTACCAGTTTCTTAACCGCCGAATAACTTCCTGATGTCAATCTATAAATATATACTCCGCTCGGTAAATTACTTGCATCTAATTTTACTTCATAACTTCCTGCGGATTTGTATTCGTTAACGAGTGTGGCGACTTCTTCACCAAGACTGTTGTAGACTACTAGTTTAACTAATCCGGTATTCGCAATTTGATATTCAATATTCGTCATTGGATTGAATGGATTAGGATAATTCTGTTCCAGTGAAAATTTTATTGGCGCAGTTACATCTATTTCAATTTCATTACTATACTTGTAGCTTCCGTCAAAATCAATTTGTTTTAATCTGTATTTGTATTTTCCTATGGTAATATTTTTATCTTTAAATGAATAATTATATGATTCGGTTGTCGTACCTTTTCCCTCTACATATCCAATACTTTTCCATTCAGATTTCTGATCCCCGTCTTCCGACCTCTGAATTTCAAATCCTTTGTTATTTGTTTCAGTTCCCGTAATCCATCTAAGAACTATTCCATCTTCACCTTCATCTGCTATAAATGAAAGAAGCTCAACCGGAACAGATTCATCAACTTTAAAATGATAAAACCCTGCCGGTGCTGTTAATGGTTTTGATACTTCCCTGCCATCGTTTGAGGTAGCATTTAAATAGTAAAATATTTCTGTCCCCCCCGGAACTTCGGGAATGAATGCAACAAATGAATCCGGTGAAACTTCATTCATTTGAATTGCTGAGTAGCCTGCTGTTGTATCTGTAGTCCAGTATACTTCTGTACTTGAAATTCCCGACGCACTTTTTATGTTTGCATCTATTTCATAAGGACCGGCTTCATGTTACAATTCCTTCTATCTTCGGATGGGAAATCCAAACGGGATTGAACACGCCAACTTCTTTTGTTATACAATGAATCGCACCTAATGCTGGAATAATAGTGTTGGAATTTATACCGACTATGTTGTAGCCGGGCATTGCTTCTCTGTAAATTCTAAATGCTGTGGTATCGTACTGGTAATCATAAGTCGGAATGATTACAGTTTTATTTATTATAACCGAATTCGTATAAGTTCTGTAATCCCCTCCCTGGTCAGGATAATGTCCCGATGCATCAGGCGGCATAGGAATTCGTACAACTTTAAAATCTCTCCCGTAACAATCTTTAAAATTATTCAATATATACTGAAGATTTGCTTCTATCTGCGGGCCATCTGCAACTCCCGGAGGATATTGCCCGACTAAAAGCGTTTCTTCATCAAGCAGTTTCATATGCATATCGATATGATGAATTCCGTCATACGGCAAAGTATTCATTTTTATATATCTGTTCAGTCCCATATACAAATTCATTATTGTATCAATTTCAGCTTCGGTTTTGGATGAATTTTCGTTTAAAATAAGTTTGCTTGAAAATCCTGTTCCGTGTCCGTCAGTCATAAAATTTCCACCGGTTGCAACTAAATCATAAGGCGAAGAAGTAGTCTGGTAAATCGGGACATTTAAATAATTTGCAAAGAAAACAGGTACTACATCATCCTGCGGTCTTGGTCTGTTGTAAATCCAATCAATAATTTTCAAACTATCCACATCATCTTTGTAAACAGTCCATGGTCCATAATCCCGGCACCAGACAGAATTAAAACTGGTTAATAAAAATTTCAGATTTACTAACGGAACGCCACCGGAAGTAAGATAACTTTTCACTGAATTCGAATCGCTGCAGACGATATACACTAATCCTTCTTCCTGCGCATAATCTACAATTTGTCTAAGTATTGAAGTATACGATGTCCAGGTTATCATAATGCCCTGTAGTTCTTCCCACTCGGCCATAGTTCTTACGGGACCTGTTGGTGGATTAGTAAACAGAGGATTGACCGGCGGAATATAATTATTCCAGATCTTTTGTTCTTCCTGCGTCATTTTATGAGGAAGATCCTGAGAATAAGAAATGAAGTAATTTCCTGTAATGGAGAAAGCGAGTAAAAATAATAATTTTTTCAATTTACATCCCCGGTAATAATGATGATTTTAAACTAATAATATTTTTATAAACTTTGTGAATTATTATTTAAATTATTCCTGTTGTTTAAACTTATCAGGATCTACAAATTGAAAACTTTAACAAATTTTCTTTCAGTTATCTGTATCTGTATTTCAATAAACAATTCATTTGCGCAGAATAATTTTGCTGATAATGAATTATCCCATTATAAAGAGACAGCAAAAAAAATTGTGGCAAACTGTTTAGAAAACAGAAAGGCATATTCTATGCTCAAAGAGCTCTGTAATATTGGGCCGAGGTTAAGCGGATCTGATAATTCAATAAAAGCAATTTTCTGGGCTGAAAATAAAATGAAAGAACTGGGATTCGATAGTATCCGGCTTCAGCCTGTTATGGTACCGCATTGGGAGAGAGGAAATCTTGAACATTTAAGTATTGCAAATGGAAAGTATGTAGGGAGGAAAATAAATATTTGTGCACTTGGCGGCAGTATTGGAACTGAGAAAGATGGAATAACAGCGAGGGTAGTTGAAGTAAAAAATCTTAATGAAATTGATTCTCTAAACTACAAAGTGAAAGGCAAAATAGTTTTTATCAATGAGCCAATGGATGAAACACTTATCAATACTTTCCGCGCATATGGAAAAGCAGTGCAAAAAAGAGTTTTCGGGGCAGTTAAAGCTGCAAAATATGGAGCAGTTGCTGTAATAATAAGATCAATTACTACAAAATTTGATAATGTGCCGCATACTGGCGTAATGTATTACAACGATACTATACCGAAAATACCGGGAGTAGCAGCAGGTTATTTAGATTCCGATTTCCTTAGCAATGCATTAAAAGAAAATCCTGATCTCAAACTGAATCTGAAACTGAATTGCAAAACTTTACCCGATGCTCAATCTTATAATGTAATCGGTGAGATTAAGGGATCGGAATATCCCGGAGAAATAATTGATGTCGGAGGTCATATAGACAGCTGGGATAAAGGTGTTGGCGCACAGGATGATGGTGCCGGCTGTGTTCAATCACTGGAAATAGTTGAGCTAATGAAAGAACTTAATTTAAAACCGAAACGTACAATCCGTTGTGTATTTTTTATTAACGAGGAAAATGGGTCCAGAGGAGCTGAGGCTTATGGTGCCTACGTCGATTCTGCGAATGAAAAACATATCGCTGCAATAGAATCTGATGCAGGCGGATTTACACCCAGAGGTTTTACAGTTGATGCTGATTCTTCTGTCATTGCAAAAATTAAAAGCTGGCTGCCCGTTTTAAAATTATGCAGTATAGATGAAGTTGAAAAAGGAGGAAGCGGAGCTGATATTAATGATATCAAACATACAAAAGCTTTAATAGGATATCATCCGGATACTCAGCGGTATTTTGATTTTCATCATTCGGATAATGATGTGTTGGATGCTGTAAATCCAAGGGAACTTGAACTGGGTTCGGCTGCCATTGCAGTGCTCGCATATTTAATTAGTGAGGAGGGATTGTAAAAAAATCAGATGCTTTATCTCCCGTAGCTCAGTTCTCCAGAACTGAGCAAACATTAATTTAATTACTCAGGAACGGAGACCTTAGTTACGATTTACACAATAAATTCCGCAGCCATTCTACCGCTCTTTACCGCACTTTCAATAGTTGAAGGAAGTCCGGTGTTTATCCAGTCCCCAGCTAAAAAAAAATTACTATAATGAGTTTCGACTCCCGGGCGTTTATATAAAATATCATTTGAGGGAATGAATGTAGCTCTCTTCTCTTTTATAATTCTGTAATCAAGAATATCTTCCTTTTCAATAAAACAATATTTGAAGAGTTCATTTTTAACAATTTCAAAAATTTCCTCTTTACTCTTCTCAATTAATTCATCTGCATCACTTCTCACCAGGGTTAAATGTGTTCCGTGATTAAATATCCAGTGAATATTTGAATCAATTAATCCGTAGAAGGTGCTATCGAATTTATTCTTCTTCAACCAGATATGAATTGTAAGAATTGATGAATACTCAAAGCCAGGATCGGGTAAAAGATTTTCTCCTGGGGATATTCTTTTTAATCCATAATGCGGAATTGCAGAAATAACATACCTGAAATCTTTAATCATCCTTTGATTAGTTCCAATAGCAACGATTCTATCTCCCTCCTTACGAAATTCATTTACCTGCTCGTTTGTTATTACCTTTCCTCCCCTTTCCTCGATAAAACTTTTTGCACTGTTACAATAAGTTTGCGTTAATCCTTTCTTCGGAAGAATTATCGTTGCAGCTTTATTTCCCCTAAAGAATATTTCCACAAGAATATGTTTAAAAGCCAGTGCTGAAGCCTTTTTTATACTGGTATTTAGATGCACCAACTGAGAGTACCTCCCAGAAAGCTTTTCTTATTTTTTCATTCTGGTTTTCCTGAATAAGCCAATCAAAAACAGTCATCTTGCCCAAATCAGAATTTGAAGAGAGTGGAAGTTTTAAGAAAAATTTAATTATTAATATTCTGTTCTTAAAAGAAATGGCTCTGTAGTTTAACAAGCCAGATAACAGGTTAAAAGGATATAACTTTGAAGAAACTTTAAGCGGAACAAGTTTAAAGTGCGGAAGCAGAAAATTTACATTGAGTTTTTCCTGGTAGAATAAATTCTCTTCAGCTCCTATCATTCTAAAAAAATTAAGAGTTTCCCTGTAGCAGCCCATCATGATATGCTGACCGTTATCTATAACCGTGTTGGTTAATTTGTCCGTAAGCGAATAAGCTCTTCCCCCAAGCTTTTGAGAGGCTTCTAATAATAAAACTTTTTTACCTTTGCTGGAAAGATGAACTGCGGCTGAGAGTCCGGCAAAACCGCCGCCGATAACAATGTATTCAGGCATTAGTAAACCAGGTTATACTTTGCCCAGACTCCGACTGAAATTCCCACTTTTTCAAATTTTGAGACTTTAATATTCTTGTTGTAAACGTCATAATCTGCTTCAACTATTTTTTGAAGCATCTTATGATAAATATGCTGCATTGCCCTTGCTGCAAACATTGAGGCTTTATCATCAAGATTAAGACTCATAGTGGCTTTATCAAAATACATCATTGCCCGGTCAACTTCGTAACTCATCAGATCCTTGAAATCTTTATTATAATTTCTTTTAAGTATATCAGTATCAGAGTAATGAAACCTTGAAAGATCTTCCTGCGGCAGATAAATTCTACCACGTTCAGAATCTTTCTTAATATCTCTTAAAATATTTGTTAACTGAAGTGCGATCCCCAGGTTCACTGCGAATTCTTTAGTGTGTTGTTTATCTTTATAACCAAAAATCTCTATACAAATTAGTCCAACTGTGGAAGCAACCCGGTAGCAGTAAATCATAAGATCCTCAAAAGAATTATATCTTTTCTTCTGAAGATCCATTTCCATTCCTTTAATCAATTCAAAAAATGGATCGAGAGGAATGTTAAATCCTGAAATTGTTTTTCCAAGTTTATTGAGGAGAGTATAATCTGAATTCCCACTAATAGATTTTTCCAGTTCAATTCTCCATTTACGGAGCTTTGCAAATTTCAGATCATCCGGCTCGCTTCCTTCATCAATAATATCGTCAGTCTCCCGGCAGAATGCATAAACAGTATTCATAGCATCGCGTTTCGCTGCAGGTAATAAATTAAAAGCATAATAAAAACTGCTTTTACTCTTCTTTGCTATTTCTTTTGCCGGTTCCATTAAATAATTACTTTAAAAGAAGTTTTAAAAAATCTGCTTTTGTTAGACAAGGACGAATGAACACATTATTATCATTAGCTCTGATCTTTTTCAAAATTAATTCACCGCCATATATTGTCCATTTTATCTCTAATTTCAGGCGTCCACTAAGGAATTTAAGTAAATTCCTGCCATCATCAAACAACTTTTGAGTTCGATTAATGTTGAACTCAATTAACTCCTTAAAATTAAGGTTTATTTCACTTTCCTCAAATACAATTTCGTTCACTTTGTAGGACTGCATCTCATCCCGCGGCACATAGATTCGTCCTTTCTTATAATCAATTTTCACATCCTGCAGGAAATTAGTTATTTGTAATGCCGTGCAAATTTTATCCGAATATTTATTAGCCTGTTCATCTCTTATACCATAGAGCTCAAGTATTAATCTCCCAACCGGATTAGCCGAATGACTGCAGTAATTAAGAAGTTCATCATAACTATCATATCGTTTTTTCAATACATCCTGTTTAAAGGCTTTAAGAAGATTAATGAAATGTTCAGGATTTAATTCTCTTTCTTTTATTGTCTGATGCAGAGCCATTTCATATTCGGATTTATATTCACCTTTTATAAGGTTACCAAAGTTTTTTTCAAATTCATTTAATTGATTTAATCTTTCGTCTTCAGATAAGTTTCCTTCATCAGCAATATCATCCGCTGTGCGTGCAAACCAATAAATAATCGCAACATGTTTTCTTAATCTTTTTGGAATAAGAAATGAAATAACCGGAAAATTCTCATAGTGAGTTTTAACGAAATCTATTGCAGTATTATATGCAGAATCTATATTCATTATTCTTAAGTGAATCTCAATGTTCTAAGTGGTGTAAGATCTTCAGCCTTACATTTTTTCTTGAAATTTATTTTACTTAATTTTGTACAATAAATTCAGAGTAATTAAGATTTTGTTAAACCACAACAATAAAATATCAAATTCCTTCTTCTGCCGGAAATTCAGCTGCGCAGAAATTCATTTCTTTTATTAGAAAAACCCAGATCCTATAACCTTACCAAATTTTATTAATCAATTTTTTGAAAAGCTATGAGCAATATTAAAGAAATAAATAAAAGACGAACATTTGCAATTATCTCTCATCCAGATGCCGGGAAGACAACTTTAACAGAAAAATTCCTTCTGTATGGTGGAGCTGTTCATCTGGCAGGGTCCGTTACTGCAAGAAAAAACCAGAGAAGCTCAACCTCTGACTGGATGGAACTTGAGAAGAAACGCGGAATATCTATTAGTTCAACTGTTCTTCAATTTGATTATAAAGGATTTAAAATAAACCTGCTAGATACACCGGGTCATGAGGATTTTTCGGAGGATACCTACCGTGTTCTTACCGCCGTCGATGCAGTAGTAATGGTTATCGATGCCGCCAAGGGTATTGAAGCACAAACAAGAAAATTGTTTGAAGTCTGCCGAAGAAGAGAAATTCCGATATTCACTTTTATGAATAAGCTCGATCGACCAACCCGCGATCCGCTTGAGTTGATTGATGAATTAGAAAGCATACTGGGAATAGGTGCTTTCCCGATGAACTATCCACTCGGAACCGGGATAGATTTTCGGGGAGTTTTTGATAGAATAACAAAACAGGTTCACCTTTTTGAAAGGACTACCGGTGGTTCTTTTAAAGCTCCTGTCGAAGTCTTTGATTTGAAGAATCCTCTGTTTAAAGAAAAACTGAGTGATGAGAATTATGCAAAGTTTGTTGAAGAACTGGAAATGCTGGATACAGCCGGAGAAGACTTTAACCGCGAAGCTGTACTTGCCGGAAAACTAACACCGGTTTTCTTTGGGAGTGCAATGAACAATTTTGGTGTTCAGCTTCTGCTTGATGGGTTTCTGGATTATGCCGTCCCTCCAGCTGCAAGAAAAAGTATGGAGCGTGTTATCAAACCGGAAGAGGATACTTTCTCAGGATTCATTTTTAAGATACAGGCAAATATGGATCCCAAACATCGTGATAGAATTGCTTTTATGCGGGTATGTTCAGGTAAGTTTGAAAGAGATATGCAGGCATTTCACACTAACAGCGGAAAAAAGATCAGGCTGTCGAATTCACAAAAGCTTTTCGGACAGGAGCGTGAAACTGTTAATGAAGCTTATGCAGGTGATATAGTTGGTTTTGTAGGAAATTCTAACTTCGGGATTGGCGATACAATAACTGATGATCAAACGATTTTATTTAAAGAGATTCCACACTTTGCACCGGAACACTTTGTATTTATGCATAATCCAAATCCTTCTGATTATAAGAAATTTCGGGACGGTCTCGATCAGTTATTACAAGAAGGGGTAATCCAGGCGTTCTACATTAAAAATGCTGCACAGAAAATTCCTTTGCTTGGGGCGGTTGGTCCGCTGCAGTTTGAAGTTGTACAGTACAGACTTGAAAGTGAGTACGGTGCTAAATCAAGACTTGAACAGACAAACTGGAAAGTTCTGAGATGGTTTTCAAACGAAGTTACGGATGAAGAAATAGAAAAGTTTGTTCTTCCTGCCGGAGCTGCAATTGCAATTGATAAAGATGATAACAGGTGTGCCCTATTTACCAGCGACTACTCGATGAATTACTTCAGCAGTAAATATCATGATATTGAACTTGGTGACGTTCCGTTCGAAATAAAATCCGAACAGATGAAACAAACAGGATAATTTTTCTTAGCTACTCTTTCTCACCATCCTGCTATACAGAGATAATCCCGGATCTGTAAGAAAAGTCAGCCACAATTTCACCCAGGATTTATGATAAACAAGATTTTCATAAAACTCCGGGGCTGTAGCTTTTAAATCGGGCAATTTATTCCATGGAACCGAAGGGAAATCATGATGTTCGTTATGATAACCAACATTAAGCGCCGGAATATTTAAAGGACCATAGTAACTGTAAGTTTCCTGCGGCGGTGCAACAAGAAAATGCTCCTGTATCCATCTGGCACCAAGTGGATGAAACCCTATCGAAAAGAAAAAGGAAAAAACAAAATAAAGAAAAGAAGTCGGACCCAGGAAAATTATCACAACGGCATCGAATCCGAATACAACAATCCAGTTAACAAACGTCCAGAAATTCATAAACTTGATGGCTTTTAACCTTGGTGTTCTGAAAGCCTGGAAAAATGGAAACATCAACTCCCAGAAAGACTTTCCAAGAAAAGAATTCCCGATAAATCTTGCTTCCCATTTACTTGCAAGGTCTGCATCCATATAATAATCGCCCTGGTGTGAGTGGTGTTTCATATGATAACTTCTGAATGAAACAGAACTTGGGAGTACATTCGGAATATCAGCAATAATTCCGGCAATGTAATTCATATTTCGGTTTTTAAAAATAAGATTATGTGCAGCTTCGTGAATCAATACAAAGCATGCATGATTTGCAAAAGCACCCACCAGAAAAGCTACAATGATTGAGAGCCACCACGCCTGATCTTTTATGAAATAACCGATGGCAATCTGTAATCCAACAACAAATAATATTATTATAAAGCTGACAGAATATCTGCCAATAAATTCCCTTACCTCGGGATGAGCTTTTAATATGGCTTTGGTTCTCTCTCTATGAGGCTCGGGATCATTGGAATATCTGAAATCCAGTTCGATTTTATTCATTTAATAAGTGCCTTTTAACTTTGTTCTAAAATATAGAATAATATTTTAAATAAAATACTTATTAAAATATCTTTACTTCCTTATTAGTGTCAGAGAATCATTCAGATTTCCGTAAGTATTGTTAACCACTCCAAATATTCTGCCCTGTATTTTATTATTAGTAGTCATTTTCCCGATAAAATTGAATTCTTTATTATTGTTCTCTTTCATTGTAAAACTCATATCAGGATATGAAAGGATTCCTCCTATAGTGTCTGCCATCATATAATCAGTTATCTCTCCGAAAGAAATATACCTCAAATGAAATGTACCACTTCCGATAAATGAATTATTAATAAAGCTCAATAATTCCAGGTCAATCTCTAACCCGGAATCTTCAGTAAGATTTGAATAAAACCAGCGCCCGTCAATTTTCGGTGCTATTTCAAAATAAGATCTATTTATATCGAAGACTTCAGGGTGAATCACTGATTCAATTTTTAACTGATATGTTTTGGATGGAGCAACAGATCCGGGTATCTGGAAAAAATAATTTCCTGTATTTGGAATATTATTGACCGCAAAAACTGATTGATCATTGTTAATTAATTCAATTCTGAGGTCTTCATTCAAATTATTCGTTTCCCACTCAACATTTACCGATTCATCAACAGAATATCTTTCGCCGCCTTTCGGATTTAAAATAGTAATTGACCCGACAGAAGAAAAATCAGTTGATGATGTTAAATCTCTCTCGCAGTTAAAGGAAACAATAGAAATAAATATTATTAAAATTATTAATTTGAAAATATTAAACATCTTTTTAATTGGATTCAAATTGTTTTATTCTTCTCAGAAAAAGGAATAAAAATATACAGCTAATAACTGCGAGTACACCGAATATCCAGACAAGTGATAAATCTTCACTCACATTTCTTACTTTAAGCAAAACAGCCATTGAAATTAAAGAAAGTGATAACATAATAGTAAATACGAGAAGTATCGGAGCCAAGATAAAACCGGTTTTCTTTCTTTTAATTAATAGAACGGATGTGATAATTAAACCGGGGAGCATAAATGATATGTCCATTACATGCACAGGGTTTGTAAGTAAACTATAATTGCTCACTGACTCTGGAACAGAATTGTTGAATATTGCGGGTAAAATATCACTAAACCACAACCCATAAAACATCAGTGCTATAATAATAAGTAATGAAGCGATTGATTTTAATGGCAAACGATTTTCAAACCAGATCTTAATATCAAATCTGTATAATTCTGTAATAAGAAGTACAAATAAATAAAATGATGACCCCAAAGTGAAACAATAGAAAACAAACATATAATTGAAATGAACACCGAAACTATAAATAAAGTATGAATACAATATATAAAAAACAGTTCCTCCGAAAATGAAAGCTGCTTTTTTATTATTCCTTAAAACAAGGATCAATAAAATAATTAGGAATGGTACTACAATAAATAAATCAAATATATCCTGCCCGATTCCCTGAACTGCAATAGATAAATTATCGCGGCTATAAGTTTCTGGCACGAAGACTCCGAAAAATGAAGCCACTGCTAAAAAAATAGTTAACAAAATTGAAAGGTAAGCGATTGTCTTAGAGTTCTGAAAATTCATATTCTCCCCGGAATAAGATTTTAGTATTTACATCTGAAAAATAAAAAAAACAGAAACTAATTTTAAAGTGGAATCGAACAAACTTTCATCGCTAATAAATTATATCCAATGAATTACAGTTTTTGCTTAATAATATAATATTATTACAATAAACTTGTATTAGCAGAAATTCCAAGTTGCAGATTAAAACTCGAAGCCTGCTGAATACCGTGTACATTCAGGTACACAGGCAGTTGGATGATGCCGAAAAATGAAAAGTTTTCAGTCAGATTCAGATTTAAACCGGGACTTAAATAAACCCATGTACCTCCGGTATTTTCGCGTGGTTCATCTGTATTGCCAACATTAGCAAAAGCAAGATTTCGGATATTTAACTGTAAAGTTAAACTTGCTTTTTTTGTCATCTGGTAACCTGATCCCACAGAAAATAATATACTATTGCCGAACTGATAATCATCAGTTCCCTTCCCCGGAATTTTATATGATAAACCCAGGATTAATGGAATTGTGGAATATTCATCAGCTACAGTTGTTTGAATTGTGAATAATGGATACCTGAAATTCAATCCCAAAAGCACATCCAGCGAACCGCTTCCCGGTTGAATAGTAACCTCTGCCTGCTCTCCCTCTGCATTAACATCATCTGTTACACCTGTTGGGAACTTTACTCCGAAAGATATACCAAGATAAATTTCTTTTTTCATGGACGGAACGATAAGTGAATAGTTACCCAGAATAGAAATATCACCCATTCCGCTGAAGTTCCAGTTTTCCCAATTATCTGCCCCATCTTCATGATGAATATGATTGTGCTCTCTGTGTATATATGGAAGTATAAAGCCGATATCAAACCTGGTGTTTATCCCATACTGCAGCTGAATTGCCGTAATAGAATTCAAAGTGCTTACCTCATCGTGATCCTCAGGCACTGCTCCGATAGCAGATAAATTTGTCCCGACATAAATTTTATCCTGGTTGATATATTCATTGTAAAGTCTTAAATGTAGTCCTCCTGTTGCATTATAATGAAAATGATACAATGGACAATTTTCAGAACCGCAACTTCCGAAAGTTTTTCCAATCACTGTAAAAACAATAAATAATATCAGTTTGATTTTCATATTTATTTTTGTGCCTTCCTGAAAATGAATTAATCTTAACTTGAAATAGTAATTATGTTGTTGTTTTAATGATCGGAGCTTTAATCTGAATTTTTCAGATCCGCCGTTATAGTAGATGATAATAGTTTAAAAGGGACAGAGGTTTAATAAATCAGAGAAAATTAATGTTTTGAGTAAATTCTCTTTAAAAGAAAAAGCCGTAAACTCATTAATAGTTACGGCTGATTTTTTTCGTGCCCGAAGGGGGACTCGAACCCCCACCCAAGTACATGGACTAGACCCTGAACCTAGCGCGTCTACCAATTCCGCCATCCGGGCATTATTTTTTTAATTTTCACTTACCGGAACTTTATAAGTTTTCTGCATTTAATTTTATGTTTAGAATAGCTTTAAAATTTCACTCATTGAACTTAGCACGTCTTCCAACCTGCCTGCCGGTAGGCGGGTTCCGCCATCCGAGCAAATTATAATGCAAATTTAACAATGAAAAATTAAAAATTTAATCGATTCAAAATTACAATTAACAGAATATTTTTCCTAATTACATAATTGTAAATTATTCATTTATAATTTTTAATTGCTCCCTACCAGCCTGTATCGCCTCTTTTATCTTCTTCTTTTTTAATTTTCCCGCCGCCCGAATGTATATCACAGTTAGGCGGAAGATTTTTCTGATTTATTATATCCGTATAAACATCAGGACAACTTGAAGTAGCAAGTCGTGTGTCTCCCAGATCCATTGTAGCTTTACAAAATTCCATTGAAACAACTCCCGGTGCAAGCTCAAAATATTTTAATGGCAGGTTCAGTTTTTTATAGACTCCTTCCATAAATTTTCCCCAAATTGGTAAAGCGGCTTTTGCTCCCTGTCCGTACCAGTTAGTAAATTTAATTCTATGATCATCAAATCCAACCCAAGCACCTGCAACAAGTTGAGGAGTGAATCCCACAAACCAAGCATCAGCATAATCTTGTGTAGTTCCCGTTTTGCCAGCAGCCGGATATTGGAAATATCTTCTCAAACCAGCACCGGTTCCGTAATTAACAACATCCTGCATCATATCCGTAACTATCGAAGCAGTCTGCGGAGAGATAGCTTCAGTATATTCGGGAGCAAACTCTGCAATTAAAATTCCGTTCCTATCTTCAATTCGTAATATAGAAATAGGTTCTACATGAACACCTTTGTTTGCGAGGGTTCCATAAGCTGAAACTAGTTCTAATGGAGATACTTCCGAAGTACCGAGAGCAATAGAAGGATAAGGATTTAAATCTGATTCAATTCCCATTTTGTGCGCAAACTTAACAACCTGTGATGGAGGAGCTATATCGCTTATGGTCATTCTTCCAGCAACAACATTAATTGAATGAGCAAGTGCTTCCCGTAAGGTAATATAACCGCCGTACTCATCACCGGCATTATTAGGTGACCATCCTTTATAATCAAATTTCTGATTAAGTAATGTATATGCAGGAAAGTATCCGTTATCAATAGCGGTTGTATATACGAAAGGTTTAAATGCAGATCCGGGCTGTCTTTTAATTCCCGTAACATGGTTTAATCCTCTTCCAAAATCCTGGTTCTGACCCCCAACCATTGCTCGTATCTGTCCATTTGAAGGATCAATAACTACAAACCCGGTTTCAATTTTTGTAGCGTCTTTTTTAACAGAATCAACAAACGCTTCATTGTTCTTTAACCGATTATAGACAACTGCGCGTTCTTCTTTATCAGAAGTTTTTCTGTAAACTTTTGAATCTCTGATAGCGCGATCAACCAAACTTGCAAGGAGACTTTTGTTTTTATTCCAGCTCCAGTATTTATCAAAAAGTTTCTGGTATTCAGCCAAGTGATCTTCGCATGCTTTATTGGCAATCTTCTGCATCCTCATATCCAATGATGTATATATATTCAATCCATCACGGTAAAGATCGTAACCGTATTTATTTGCCATCGAAGTCATTTGTTGTCTTATGTATTCCATAAAACTGGGAGCATTCGATTTTATTCCACCAACTTTTTCGGAAGTAAGGACAATAGGTTGCTGTTTTAATTCATCGTATTTTTCTTTACCGAGAAAACCTACATCAACCATGTTTGCCATTACCAGATTTCTTCTCGCCATCGCATTATTGTAGTGAGAAACCGGGTCATAATTAGCAGATGATTTTAACAGGGCAACAAAGAGTGCAGCTTCCGGGATTGTAAGTTCAGAGGCATCTTTACCAAAATATTCCTGGGAGGCAGATTCTATTCCATAAGCACCTTTTCCGAAATATGAAACGTTCAGATAAAGTTCCAGTATCTCATTTTTTGTATAAGTTTTTTCTATTTGAATTGCAGTTATCCATTCCCTTATTTTTCTAATCCCCGTTTCAAAAATATTTTCATTATGGCTTTTTAGTTTGTAAAGATTTTTGGCTAACTGCTGAGTAATTGTACTGGCACCTTCTCTTGAAAAAGTAAAAATATTTTTTACCATTGCTTTAGCAAACCGTGAGAGATCTACACCCCAATGATCGTAAAATCTTCTGTCCTCAGTTGAAATAAGCGCCTGTATCAACGGCTTGGGAATGCTGTCAATATCGGTTTCAATTCTGTTTTCTATGAAAAACTGACCAAGAACTTCTCCGTCTGCAGTATATACTTTACTTGCAAGTACAGGTTTTGGATTTTCCAGTTCTTCAAGGGAAGGCAATCCGCTGAATATATATATTGCGAACGCGATGAATAGAGTAAAAGAGAATTCCGGCAGCAATGAGTTTATTTCTGCGTCCCTCAGGGCTTTTCTTTTTTTTCTTATTCCGATATTTCGAATCGTTAAAATATTTCTTCATATCTGAATCTGAATAATTTTTCTTTGCCATATTATTTCCACTCTACAATTTCAAACTTATTTTCTTTGAAGATTCCGTAGCAGGGGGCATCCAGCCAGGAACCCAGGTTGATATACAATCCATTCTTGTAATGTTCAAACTGCCTGTTATGTAAATGACCGAAAATAACATAATCAAATCCTGCATCAATTTTATTCCTCGCAGCTTCAAATAATCCGTCTATTTCACCATAATCTTTTTTCGAAGTGTATTCACGGCTTGATTTGCTTGTTCCGCTGGCAATTGCAACACCAATGTCAGGATGAATCCATGAATACAAAGTTTGAAGCGTTTTGTTCCGCATTATCTTTTTAAGGATATTATAACCTGTGTCATTTTTCACAAGGCCATCGCCATGTCCAATAAAAAACTTTTTACCATTTAACTCCCTCTCAATCGGATCATCATACATAATTGCACCGATTTCCTTTTCAAAAAAATCACCATGCATAAAATCATGATTGCCAATAAAATAATGAAGCTTTATCCCGGCTTCTGTAATATTCTGCAAAGCAGTTAATGTTCTGAAAAAACCTTTTTGATAAACTCTTTTATATTCAAACCAGTAATCAAAAAGATCTCCAACTATGAAAAGTTCTGTTGCTTCATTCTTTGCAAATTCTAAAAAATCTACCAGGAGCCGTTCTTTTTTAATTTCAATCTCCCGGGTTTGCAGTCCAAGGTGAATATCTGATATGAATAGGTACGAATCTTTCACAAACAATAAAAATGGTTATTATTAAAATTAAAGAATGCTATTTTGAAAATAAAAACCAAATTTAATCACCAATTAACTTAAAATAGGCAAGCAGTCTGTTATCGGGATCTGGAATTACTTCAACAGGTACAAAACCTGCTGTAAATTTGAAATCTTCTTCATTTGAATTTAAGAGAACCTTCTCAGTCAAAGTCTTTCCTGATTCTGATTTTAAAAGAAACTCTATAGGTAGATTATAATCAGAATAACCTTTCTGAATTTCTTTAAGCTTTAACGTAATAGTATAAGTAGAATCTGTTTCATTTTTCTCTCCCCATTTATATCCTATTTTAGGAACATTATCGCCATCATAAATCCATTGCTTGAAGAACTGTGCTAAATTTTTACCAGATGTTTCTTCACAGACTTTCTTAAAATCCTCTGTTGAAGCATTCTTGTATTTATATTTTTCATAATAATTTCGAAGACTTTTAAAGAAATTTTTATCACCGATTTCCCAGCGAAGCATATGAAGTACCCAAGCCCCTTTATCGTAAACTACTGAACCAAACATATCATCACCGGGATTGTATACCGTACCTGAAAAATTATCATCAAATTTGCCCATCATTGTTGAACGCAGAGCTTTTTCACCGGCAAGGTGTTCCATATACAATGCCTCAGAGTATGTTGCAAACCCCTCATTAAGCCAGATATCTTTCCAGGTTTCAGGACCAACAGCATCACCAAACCATTGATGTGCAAGTTCGTGAACATATATATCTGTAAAGAATCTTCTGCCGCTCACAAAGTTAGAACCGATACCTGTAAGGGTCTGATGTTCCATTGCACCAATCTGCCAAAGGAATTCAGCAACTCCGTATTTTTCTTTTATAAAAGGATACTCACCAAAAGTTTTTGAAAAGAAATCTATCATTCCAACATGACCTTTAAAATCAATCTTTGCATTTTTTAAATCTTCAGGGAAAGCATAATATTCAACAGGCATTGTATCTTTTTGATCCTGAGAAATATACTGGTCGGAAAAATTAGAATAGACGGATGAATAGAGACAAACTAAATAAGTGGATATCGGATAAAGTGTTTTCCAATGATAAGTTCGTCTTGACCCGTTAGTTAATGTGTCAACCAAAATTCCGTTTGAGGCTGAAACATAAGATGTATCGTTAGTTAAATAAATATCGAGATAAGCTTTATCTGAAGGCATATCATTACAGGGGAACCAAGTTGAAGCATAGTTAGGTTCGCTAAGATTATAAACAACCCAATGTCCGTATTTTTTTCCAAAAGTAAATGAACCGAATCCTCCTCTTTCAGGTGTGCCTTCATAATTGATTTCAATATTAAAAGTATCAAGGGTATTATTTTGAAGGTCTATAGTTAATCTTGAACCTTCATTTGAATATTCAGCTTTTTCACCATTAACCATTAGTTGATTTATTTTCAGATTATCATAGAAATTCAGATCAATCTTTTTAAGGTTTTTATCCTTTAGGATTCCGGTTATAACAGCGTCACCTTTAAGTATCTGTTCCTCAGGATGAAGATCAATTTTGAGATTGTAGTGGAGAATATCCAACTGGTATTGGTCATCTGAAATGTAATCAGAGGGAACTGAAATTTGCGGAATTCCTGTAACATTATTTTTTAACCTGATTCCCCTTTCAAGAGAATTTTTTAAACTTTGCTGAATGGGTGATAATCCCAGATACCATCCGGCAAAAAAGAATAATAAAAATATTAGCGCTGATATTAATTTATTCCTGATTTTCATTTTATTAATAGAAGCAAAATTAACTGGATTGACAGACGCAATTGAAAGTGACTTGTCTAACATAAAAAGAAATTAATTTATTGATATCTTAAATTAACAATTTCATCAATTGCCAATCAAATCATATTTGAATATATTAAACGACAATTCAATGTAAAATATGAGGGAAATTACTTTATGACGTTTCCAGGTTCATCTATACTTCGGGATACCGTTACAATGCTTCTTGCAGGTGGTCAGGGTGAAAGACTTCATCCACTGACTATGCCGCGCAGTAAACCAGCAGTTCCTTTTGGGGGTAAGTACAGAATAATTGATTTTGCTCTCTCTAACTGCCTGAATTCTGGACTCAGAAGAATTTATGTCCTTACCCAATATAAATCGGATTCTTTGAATCAGCACTTGTATGAAGCGTGGAGTATTTTCAATCCCGAGCTGGGTGAATTCATCTATAATGTGCCTCCCCAGAGAAAATTGAACAATGACTGGTATCTCGGAACTGCAAATGCGATTTATCAGAATATAAATCTTTTTTCTTCAGATAAAAGAGCAAAATGGGTTTTAATTCTAAGTGGCGATCATATATATAAGATGGATTATCTTAAAATGCTTCAGTATCATGTGGACTCGAAAGCCGCAATGTCTATTGCCTGTATTGAAGTACCGAAAGATGAGGCAAACAGATTTGGTATTGTTGGAGTAAATGATAAATATCAGGTTCAATCATTTATTGAAAAACCACCGAATCCTCCCGAAATACCGGATAAACCAGGGTTCTCCTTTATAAATATGGGGATCTATGTTTTTAATGCAGAAATTCTTCGTGAAGTCTTCCTGGAAATGGAAAGAAAAAAAATAAAAAATAACGATTTCGGACACGATATAATTCCATACATGGTAAAATCCGATCTTGATGTAATTGCTTACAGGTTTCAGGATGAAAACAAAAAGGAAAAACCTTACTGGAAAGATATTGGAACAATAGATAGTTATTTTGATGCAAGTATGGATTTGATTAACGTCATTCCGGAATTCAATATGTACGATCTGAGCTGGCCGATGAGAACATATCAGTACCAGTTTCCGCCGGCTAAAACAGTTTCTCATGAAGGCGAACGCGTGGGCAGAACTCTAAATTCGCTAATCTGCGACGGATCAATTGTATCGGGTGGTCTGGTTGAGAGATCATTACTAGGACCAAATGTAAGGGTTAATAGTTATACATATATCACTGATTCAATTATTTTTAATAATTGTAACATCGGAAGACATGCAAGAATCAGACGTGCTATTATTGATAAGAATGTTGACATTCCTGAAGGGTATGAAATAGGTTTCGATCTTGAAGGTGATAAAAAGAAATTCAAAGTTACAGAAAGCGGCATAGTGGTTATTGGGAAAAACAGAGTTCTGTCTGTCTAAGAATTTCTTATTTTAAAGTTTTAAGATTTATTCTTTTCAGAAGGAGGATATTTATAGCTTGAAACTGGAATTCAATTTCAACCAATCCGGAGTAATTCCATACAGAAAAAATGAGGGTGGTCTGGAAATACTATTAATCACTTCTATCAATAAAAAGAAATGGATAATCCCCAAAGGTTATGTTGAATTTAATTTGTCACCTTTTGAATCTGCGAAGAAAGAGGCATTTGAAGAAGCAGGAATTATTGGATCAAATGAAACTATTGAATTGGGAACTATAGCAATTAAAAAAGACCTGGGAGTAACTCATATGAAAATATTTTCAATGGAAGTTATTAAAATACTTGAGGACTACCCGGAAAAAGAATTAAGAAAAAGGAAATGGTTTAGTACTGAAGAAGCTTCTTTAAAAGTTACTATTGCTGAAATACCCGCTATGATAGATTCCTTACAAAATAAAATTAAATAGTACCATCTTCTTTCACCAGCCTGTTAATAACTTCGTTGATTGTATCATAGTCGTAGCCCCTTGAACTTAGAAACGAGTATAGTTTTGTGGAGAGTTCGCGTTTGTTATAATTCCTGTTAGAAAGAATTCTAAGTTTTTTTTCTGCAAGTTGCATTGCTTTATCAATATATGACACTTCTTTTTCAAGATTCATGATTTCATCTACGATTTCACGTTCAATGCCCTTTTTATATAACTCTGATTTTATTTTATTCTTTCCCCAAGACTTTGTCCTGATTTTTTCTTCAAAGTATATTTTTCCGAATTCATAATCATCTATCATTTTTTTTTCTTTCAGTTGATCAAGCACCTCTTCAATCATTGAAACTTCATATTTTTTTCTCAATAACTTCAACTTAAGTTCATTATATGAATGCAGCCTTCTACCAAGGTAATCAAATGCTTTCTTCTTTATGAAATATTTTTGATTCTCTTTTATTAAAAAAGAAAAACCGTCTTCAGATATTTCCATATCTTTTTTGAGACGGTTTTTTAGAAACACCTCGTATGATAAAAAGAGTTTTTCCTGGTTATCGAGGTAGACAATTACATTTTCATCGTCTTTCTTAACAACTCTTTCAATCTTCATCTATTATTTAGAACTTTTCTTTTCTTTGGCTGACGTTTTTTCTTTACCGTCATCTGTTTCTGTTACTACTTTTTTAGTTTTCATATTCAATTTTTCTTTAACCTGATCTTCAAGTTTCTGGTACATTTCAGGAGTTTCAATAAGTTTCTGCCGGAATTGTTCTCTACCCTGGAACCTGTCTTCTTCAAATGAAAACCAGGCACCGCTTTTTTTAACTATACCGAAGTTTGTAGCCATATCAAGCAAATCGCCCGACTTACTTATTCCCTCATTATAAAGGATATCAAACTCCACTTCCTTAAATGGCGGGGCGACTTTACTTTTGACTATTTTCACTTTAGTTCTGTTACCAACTACTTCTGTCCCATCTTTTATTGCCGCAATCCTTCTTATATCCAATCTTAAAGAAGCATAAAACTTCAGTGCATTACCGCCGGTTGTAGTTTCTGGATTTCCAAACATTACACCTATTTTACTTCTTAACTGGTTAATAAATACTACCGCAGTTTTTGATTTTGAAATTGCCCCGGTCAATTTTCTTAAAGCCTGAGACATTAGTCTTGCCTGTACCGCCATGGTTGCATCACCCATTTCTCCCTCAATCTCTGACCGCGGAACTAAAGCAGCAACAGAATCAATAACAATTATATCTAAAGCATTACTTCTTACAAGTGTATCAGTTATCTCAAGCGCCTGCTCACCAAAATCCGGCTGTGAAATAAGGAGATTGGCTGTATCAACTCCAAGGCGCTTTGCATAATTCACATCTAGTGCATGTTCAGCATCAATAAATGCGGCAAGTCCACCGGTTTTTTGTGCTTCAGCAATAATATGAAGACATAAAGTAGTTTTTCCACTGGATTCGGGTCCGTAAATCTCAGTAACTCTTCCGCGAGGTATCCCACCAATTCCCAAAGCAAAATCCAAAGACAATGCACCCGTAGGAATTGATTCTACCGGGTTTATGACTCCATCACCCAACTTCATAATTGAACCTTTACCATAGGTTCGTTCGATGCTTGTTATTGCATCCTCTATTATTTTCATTTTTTGATCTCTGTCTGAGCTCATTTTTCCTCCATCATTTTAAATTAAACTTTTTTAGTACTGTATACTTTGATGATCCGGGTAATAGTTCGCTTTTGATTAAAAGTATATTACCCGCCGTAAAATTTGTTTCAGGAATATTGAAATATTTAAATTTTGTAACCCACTGTTCGGGGAATTTATCTTTAATTCTCAGTAAAGTTAAATGCGGCTTAAATTTTCGTTCTTCAAACGGTATACTAAATTTAATCAGTTCCTTATTTAATTGCTCAATTATTTCAAATAAAATTTTATCAGCCCACAATCCTATCCATAATACCTTTGGAATACCTTGTTTAAAGAAAAATCCAAACCTCGTTAATTTACATTCAATCCTTTTATAATTAGTTAAAAACTCTAATGCACCGGAAACAGGTTTTAATAATTCATCTTTCACATCTCCGATGAATTTTAATGTAAGATGAAATTTATCAGCAGGTTCCCAACGAAGTTCTGAATTATAATTAATAACTTCATTTTTGTATTCTGATATTTTAATTTTTATTTCTTCAGGAATTTCCAGCGCCACAAATAATCTAATCATCAGAAATGCCAAGTAAATGACGACGAAGCATTTCCAGAGCTGTTTGTGATGCCCTCTGTTTGTTTAAAATTCTGTCATCTCCGAACTGAAATTCCTTTGCTGTACAAACTTTATCGTCACAAATACCTATATAAACGAGTCCTACAGGTTTATCTGTGGTTGCCCCCGTCGGACCCATAATCCCGGTAGTTGCAAGACCCAAATCGGTACCGCTAATTGATTTTACACCTTCCGCCATCTGACGGGCAACCTCTAAACTTACAGCACCATTTTCCATAATGGTATCTTCATTGACTTTAAGTATCTCAACTTTTGCAGCATTACTATAAGAAACAATTCCTCGCTCAAAATATGAACTGCTTCCACTGATGTTAGTTAACATATTCGAAATAAGTCCGCCTGTACAGGATTCGGCAACAGCTAAAGTAAGTCCTCTTTCTTTTAATATTTTGCCAAGAACTTCTTCCAGTAATTCTTCATCTTTACCAAAAACAAAACGTCCTGCTTTACTACGAATTCGTTGTTCTATTTCACTTATTTTATTGTTTGCCTTTTCTTCAGAATTGGCTTCAACTGTGATTCTTAATTTCACTCCAAACTGGCTTGGAAGAAATGCCAACTTGGATTCTCCTAAAAGTTCATTTAAATCACCAAGTTTTTCAAACAAAGTTGATTCTGCTATTCCGGTTGTCTGGAGAGTTTTTCTTAAAGTGATACTTTCAGTTTCTCCAAGTATTTCTTTTAATTTTGGAATAACATATGAGTTCATCATCTCAATCATTTCATAAGGTACACCGGGCATTACAATAAATATTTTCTCCCCATTTTCTATCCAGATACCAGGAGCAGTTCCGAGGGAATTCCTTATAACCTGTGCGATTTTAGGAACCAGAGCCTGACCTTCGTTTATTTTAGTGATTTTTCTTCCGCGTTTTTTAAAAAGGTTATTAATATCTTCCAGCACTTCACTATTTTTTACAAGTTCAGTATTAAAGAAGTTAACAACGCACTTTCTGGTTACATCATCATGCGTAGGACCTAAACCTCCTGTAACAATAACAACATCATTTGCTTCAAGAGTAGATTTAAATTCATTTAATATTTCATTTTCAACATCTCCGATAACCGAAGTTTTTGTTACGTTGATATTATTTTCCACTAACTCTTTGCCAATAAAGGCTGCATTTGTATTAAGAGTTTGCCCTATGAGAATTTCATCACCAATTGTAATAATGTGAGCATTCATTTGAGTTCTTTCAATAAAAATAAACTGTACTATAAAATTAGTATAAAAACATGAACAATAATTAAAACATAAACGCCGGCGACTATATCATCTATCATAATTCCCACGCCCCCACTCAAACTTTCCAGTTTTCTTGCGGGGAAGGGTTTAATAATATCTGCAAGTCTCCATGCAAAAAACACAACGATCGAAATCCAAATAACTTTCGGTACAAACAAAAGAGATATCCACATCCCGATTACCTCATCAATAGTGCATTCTGAGGGATCCTTGCCATAGACTTTTTCGAACCTGGTTCCGACAAAAATTCCATAGGCTGTTAAAATAATTATTGCAGGCAATAATATTTCTGGTCTTTCAAATCCCGGGATATAATAAATTATTAATCCAGCCAGGCTACCAAATGTTCCGCTTGCAAAAGGAATATAACCTGTATAAAATCCCGACCCAAGTAATTTTTCAATAAAATTAAGTCTCATGTGTTAATAAGTCTTTTATAAGCATCCTGTTTTTGTAAACATAGGTAACACCTGAATGAAATGTGATTGCTGTAATTATCAGCATTGCAAAATAAATAAAGTCGCGGTTCATTAGTATTAAAAATATATTTTTGTCTCCAATATAAATTTGGAAAGTATTCTGTCCAACGTAAGCTAATAAAAGGTAATAAAGAAAAGTCATTTGCAGAAATGTTTTCCATTTCGCATAATAACTAGTAGGGAACGAAAAATCTTTGTAATCAGCATATGCCCTTAGAGATGTTATTATTAAATCTCTCGTTATAATAACCAATATCATCCATAATGGAATAATGTTAAGAATGACAAATCCAATAAATGCAGTAGAAGTTAATATTTTATCAGCAAGAGGATCCCAGAACTTTCCCCAGTTAGTGATGTAATTAAATTTCCTGGCAAGCCAGCCATCATACCAATCAGTTAGAGCAGCTATAATAAAAATTCCAAGTGAAATAACTTTGAAAGTTGGATCATCATACAGGAAAAAGAATAAAAAAACCGGAGTTAAAATAATTCTTAAAATTGTTAGTTGATTAGGTAGTACCATTTATTCAACAATTTTTTCCTGAGACAGCACTCTGAGGTAGGAATATTCATAAATGCCTGTACTGTGTCCATCCTGCCAGGAAATTTCTATCGCGTAATTTCCAATATTTTTTATCGATTTCACCATTACCTGATTTTGGGAATAAAGAGGGATATAATTTTTACCTTCACGTTCTCTTTCAGTTATGCAAGTTGCACAAGGACATAATCTTCTTAATTTATCCAGCGTAATTTTCGTTTCTGATTCATCATCCCAATGAATAATTAAATTGCTTTTGGAATTTAGGCTTATCTTAACCGGCTTATATTTCAAAACAATGGTTTTCCCGTTAACTTATAGAGAACATCAAGATATTTTTCACTTGTCTTGGTAATTATTTCTTCAGGAAGTTTTGGGGCCGGCGGTTTTTTATTAAACTTTATGGAGAGAAGATAATCCCTGACAAATTGTTTATCATAACTTTCCTGTGATCTTCCCTTTTCATATTTCATTACTGGCCAGAACCTGGATGAATCAGGAGTTAATACCTCATCAACCAGAATTATCTTGTTATTATAAGTCCCGAATTCCATTTTTGTATCCGCAATAATTATGTCTCTTTCGGCTGCATAAGCAACAGCGGATCTATAGATTTCAAGAGCAGCATTCTTTATACTTTTCACAGTTTCTTTTCCCGAAATATTATTTGCTTCTTCCACAGAAATATTTTCGTCATGAGTTCCTATTTCTGCTTTAGTTGATGGTGTAAAAATCGGTACAGGAAGTTTTTCAGATTCCTGTAAACCAGCAGGCAACTCTATCCCGGAAATCTTTCCCGTTTTCTTATAATCATTCCATCCGGAACCAGAGATATAACCTCGGACTATACATTCAATCGGAAAGATTTCAGCTTTTTTAACCAGCATTGATCTTCCTTCCAGATCTTCTTTATACTGTAGGCAGAATTCAGGAAAATCTTCAACCGTTGTTGATATTAAATGGTTCGGAATAATACCTTCAGTATACTTAAACCAGAATTCTGAAATCCTGGTTAACACCTTTCCTTTATAAGGAATTCCCTGCTCCATTATTACATCAAATGCAGAAAGACGATCGGTAGAAACAATAAGAAAATGTTCTCCAACATCATAAATATCCCGAACCTTTCCACGCTTAACAAGATGAAGTTTTGGGAAATTTGTCTGTAATATTACTTTGGAATTCATAATAGGTTGATGTTTATTGGTAAATATAAATACACACGAAAGATTATTCAATAAAAATACTTAAAGTATTCCTTTAAACCAGTAAATAGATTAATAAAACAATTATTAAAAGTATAATAATATAGTTAATGCGATTATTATTTTCAGGAAATTCATATCCGCAAATAGGACATATTTTTTCATCCATCTGAATTTCCATTGCACATGATGGACATTCTTTCTTTTTCATAAATTCTTTAATATAATTCTTGAATCTGATTTAAAATTCTATCATCATATTATATGAATTTTTTTAATTATTTGTAATGGAGCTTCGAATTGAAAACTCTGATTTTGTTGCCTGTAATAGTATTTCTTTCTTTAACCGGCTGTTCGAAAAACGGGACAAGTGATTCATTAAACTGGAAAACAGACCTCAATGAAGCATTAGCTGTGGCAAAAAAAGAAAATAAAGTTGTGTTGATTGATTTTACCGGTTCGGACTGGTGTCAATGGTGTAAAAGATTAAGTGACGAAGTATTTTCCAAAGAAGAATTTGAAAAATTTGCCGAAAAAAATCTTGTACTGGTAAAAGTTGATTTTCCGAGAAATATTGAACAATCCAATGCAACAAAATTCTATAACCAAAAGTTGGCAAATATGTATGGTGTTGAAGGTTACCCAACCATAATTTTGCTGGACAAAAACGGGCGTGGACTATTAAAAACAGGCTATATTGAAGGTGGAGTGTTAAACTATATACAGCAACTTAAAGAATATTTTCCCCGAACGTAGGATTGGTCAGATAAATAAAAGATAAACTGAAACGAGTATAGCAAGGAAAGCCAGAGGGATGACATAATAATGTCTTCCTTTTTCTATAAACTGTTTATGAGCACAATCATCATAAGAATGACAAATTACACATTTATCAAAGTTATTTGAATTACAGTTGTCTTCCATTGGCTCTTACCAAAATTAATAAATACTTCTTTTCAAATTGCAGATTAATGTTGAAATAAACAACTTAAGCTTAAGATATTATTAAATCCTGCTCTAAATTACTCTCTAAACTTAACTTTTACTTTTACCTTTCAAAAAACACTTAGTTATTTCAAACCACGATCCTTTAGCATAGGTTCAATGTTCGGATCATGTCCGGTGAAATCACGAAATATTTTATTATAATCTTCAGTTGCACCCCTGGAAAGAATTATTCTTCTAAAACGATCACCATTTTCTCTGGTCAAGCCTCCATTATTTTCAAACCAGTTGAAGGCATCATCATCAAGCATTTCAGACCATAGATAAGCATAATAACCTGCTGCATATCCATTCCCCCAAATATGCATAAAATAACTCGACCGATAACGTGAAGGAACTTCGGGAATAAATAAGCCATCTTTCTTTAAACTTTTTATTTCAAATTCATCTGATTTTTGCTGAGGTAAATTTGCAGACAAAGTATGCCATGCCATATCCAGATCAGCAGCCTCGAGTATTTCGGTAAAATCATACCCCTGGTTAAACAGATTTGCTTTTTTAATTTTTTCAACTAGTGCGTCGGGAATAGGTTTTCCTGTTTTATAATTTAAAGCATAATTTTTTAATACTTTTGGATACAAAGCCCAATGCTCATTAAACTGTGATGGAAATTCAACAAAATCCCGCGGCACACTAGTCCCCGAAAGGCTTGGATACTTTTGATCAGCAAAAATTCCATGCAATGCATGGCCAAATTCATGAAACATTGTCGTTACATCATCATAACTTAGAAGAGCCGGTTTTCCGGGTGCTGGTTTGGTAAAATTAGTAACATTGAAAACCACCGGTTTAGTACCTAATAATTTAGACTGTAAAACAAGGTTGTCCATCCAGGCCCCGCCGGATTTATTATCCCTTTTGAAAAAGTCACCATAAAATAATGCAAGAGGCGATCCATCAGAATCATATACCTCAAATACACGTACATCTTTCTGATAAACCGGGATGTCTTTTAGCTCTTTGAATGTAAGTCCATATAACTGATGTGCCGCATAAAAAACACCTTTCTGAAGCACATTATCAAGTACGAAATACGGTTTTATCTGTGAATCATCAAGTTTGAACCGGGCTTTCCTTAATTTTTCAGCAAAATAATTCCAGTCCCATGGCTCAATATTAAAATCTTTTCCGGATTCTTTTACGAAGGATTGGAGCTCGGAGGCTTCTTTTTGCTCATTCATTTTTGTTGCGGGAACCAGATCAGCTAAAAATTTTTCAACATTCTCAGGTGTTTTTGCCATTTGATTTTCCAGAGTCCAACCTGCATAATTTGAGAATCCTAATAATTTAGCCTTCTCAGCCCTGATTTTTGCAATCCGTTCTATTACTGAGCGGGTATCATTTGAATCACCTTGTTCTGTTCTATTCCAGGAATTTTCAAATAATTTTTTCCTTGTCTCACGATTGTCCAGTGATTGAAGCGCAGGCTGTTGAGTGGTATTTTGCAAAGGGATAATCCATTTCCCGGATAACCCTCTCTCTGTGGCATCCTGAAAAGCTGCAGCAAGTTCACCTGTTGAAAGTCCTTTTAACTCAGATGAATCACTGACAACCAATGCACCTGCTTTCGTGCCGGCTAAGAGTTTATTTACAAATTTTGCAATCAGCGTTGCTTCCTCTTCGTTAATCTTTTTTAGTTTTGTTTTGTCTTCAGATGAAAGATTAGCACCGGCGTGAACAAATAGATCATAATAGTAAGTAATAAGTTTCTGCGATTCAGGATCAAGAGACATTTGATCGCGTTTTTCATATACAGATTTAACTCTTTGAAACAATTTTGAGTTTAAAAATATAGCGTCACTATGAGCTGCAAGTCTTGGAGCCTCCTCCTGCTGAACCTTCTGTAGTAAGGAATCGGTATTAGCACTGGTTACACAATTAAACACAAGTTTCACTCTATTAAGTAATTGTCCACTCTTTTCCAATGCTATAAAAGTATTTTCAAAAGTAGGAGATGCCGGGTTTTCTGAGATCTCTTCAATCTCTTTCAATTGCTGCTTCATCCCCTCCTCAATTGCCGGTTTAAAATCCACATCCTTAATTTTATCAAATGGCGGAGCCTGAAAAGGCAAACTACTTATATTAAAGAATGGGTTTTCTGTTGTATTAATTTTAGTGGCATCTTCAGAGGTATTCATATTTTGTTTTGCACAATTAAAGGATAATAAACTTATCAAAATTAAGATGATAACTTGTGGTTTAAAGTCTCTAATCATTTATAATTTTCCTCCCGGGTAATTTACTTCAAAGAATTAAAATCTGTTTATAATGATTTTAATAATACATAAACTAAAATTAAATTACTCAACGTTTTGTTTTTAAAAATATAAAGGCGACCCGGTAATCGCCTTGAATAAAGTGGGCAGAGACGGAATCGAACCGCCGACACAAGGATTTTCAGTCCTTTGCTCTACCGACTGAGCTATCTGCCCCTCAAATTTTTGAAGAACAAAAATAAAGATTTCCGGTTAAATCTCAAAAATAATTCGATATAATAAGTTTTCTTTTTACACTCACACAATAACTATTACCTAATCACCAATTTATTAAATTTTCAATTGTTGAATTTTAATGTTTTTGTGTTGTTTGCATATACAAATTTTATCATTAAGCCACTTTTTATTAAATTTAATGATTTAAGTCGATACTTTTAGAAAGAAACCCTACTATTTGATTATATTAAACAACATAAGATGGATCAGCTATCAGGGTGTCCTTGTACCAGATGAAATCCCTGACAAAGATATAAATCTCAAAACAGAAGAAATAAAATACCTTTTAAAAAAATCGGGGACATATTTTATTCGTTGGGAAACTAATTTTGATTGTGGTTATGAAACAGAGTACTGGCATATCATTAAAGACAAAGTAAGTACACTTGAGTCTTTAAGCGGAAATACAAGACATAATATTCGTCGAGGTTTGAATCGTTGCATAATTAAAAAAATACCTGCAAAAGAGGTTGCTGAATTTGGTTATGAATCATATATAAAAGCATTCAGAAAATATAATACTTTTATCAAACCAGAAACTAATGACGAATTTATAAAAAACATACTTAAAAAGGAAAACGATCCTGAATGGGAATTTTGGGGAGTTTGGAATTTAGAGCAAAAAATGATCGCATACGCAATTAATAGAGTCTCAGATAACCGATGTTTTTATAAAACTACGAAATTCCATCCTGATTATCTTAAACTTTATACAAGCGATGCTCTATTTTTTATAATGAACACTCATTACCTTGATGAAAGAAGCATGAAATATGTTGATGATGGTCCGAGAAGTCTTTCACATCAGACAAATATTCAGGAATATTTTATCAATAAATTTGAATTTCGTAGGGCTTATAGCAGAATGCATATTGTGTACAACCCAAAAGTTAGATTTGCTGTAAAATCACTTTATCCACTTAAAAATTTTCTGTCAAAAAATAATTCCTCTATTGCCAGTAAACTAAATGTTTTGATGAAACACGAGGAAATCAGGAGATCTTTTAAATGAGCTCGACTAAATTTTTTTTTTACAAAATTTCATCTTTTGAAAAATGTACAAATATAAAGCCAACCATTCCTGTTGAAATTGAGAAATTTAAACCTTCTATTTTTAGATTAAAATTGCATTCCGATCGGTTACTTATTTATTTGTTCTGGTTTATTATAACTATGGGGAAATATCAGATATACTACATTAAAGACAATAATGGAACAATAATTCATTACTCCCACATTTTACCAAAATTTTTTAAATTCCCTTTCATGAGAAAGGAGGACATTGAAATAGGCCCCTGCTGGACACATCAAAATTTTCGAGGTAAAAACATTTATCCTTTCATTCTTACATTAATATTAAAAAATCTGAGTTTTTTGGATAGAACATTCTATATAATGACGGATGAAAATAATATACCTAGCCAGAAAGGAATTCTTAAAGCTGGATTTAAATTATTTGCTGAAGGGAGTAAAAAAGGAATACTAGGCATTTATTATGCTACCAAGTTTGTACAAGATTCACAATAAAAATTTTATTCTACTGTTACACTTTTTGCAAGGTTTCTCGGTTGATCTACATTTAATCCTTTTTTAACAGCAATGTGATAAGCAAGCATTTGTAATGGAATTACTGTAAGTAAAGGAGTCAACATTCTTATTGTATTCGGTATTTTTATAGTAAAGTCTACAAGGTGGTCAATATTACTATCGCTTTCACTTGCGATTGCAATAATTCTCCCATTGCGTGCTTTCACTTCTTCAATATTACTGACTATTTTATCATATGTAGTGTCTTTAGGAGCAATGAATACAGCGGGCATATTGTCGTCAATTAATGCAATTGGTCCATGTTTCATTTCCGCAGCAGGATATCCTTCAGCATGAATATAAGAAATCTCCTTTAGTTTAAGTGCTCCTTCAAGTGCAACCGGAAAATTGAATCCTCTTCCAAGGTAGAGAAAATTTTTAGCATCCTTAAATGCTTCGGCTATTTTTTCTATGCTATCATTTAGTTCTAAAATTTTTGATATTTTTTCCGGAATTTTTTGGAGTTCCTCACCAATACAAATTCCATCAGCAAGACTCATGTTTCTTTTCCGAGCCAGTAATAAGGTAATTAATGCTAAAACAACCAACTGGGAAGTAAATGCTTTTGTTGAAGCAACTCCTATTTCAGGACCAGCATGCGTGTATACACCGGCATCACTCTCTCTTGCAATTGAACTTCCAACAACATTACATATTCCTAAAACAAGAGCCCCCCTGATTTTTGCTTCTTTCATAGCTGCTAAAGTATCAGCAGTTTCACCACTTTGCGAAATAAAGAAAATAGCATCATCAGAATTAATCATTGGGTTTCTATATCTAAATTCAGATGCATATTCAACTTCAGTAGGAATGCGTGCAAATTCTTCCAGCATGTATTCACCAACCAAAGCTGAATGCCACGATGTGCCGCAAGCGGAAATAATAATTCTTTTTACTTTAGAAAGTTTATCCAGTACGGATTCAAGTCCGCCAAGTTTTGCGGTACCTTTTTCCGATATGATTCTTCCTCTCATCGAATTACGAACAGATTCAGGCTGTTCCATAATTTCCTTCAGCATAAAATGCGCAAATCCACCTTTGTCGATCTCATCAAGGTTCATACTTATTTCGTGAACCTCTTTTTCAATCTCAATATCGCTGATGGTACGAACGAAAAATTTATCCTTATGAATCTCAACAATTTCGCCATCTTCCAGGTAAACTACCTGTTTTGTATGGGCAAGAATTGCAGAAACATCTGAAGCAATAAAATTTTCATTATCACCAATACCTATTAAAAGGGGCGATCCCTTTCGTGCAGCAATTATTTTATCCGGTTCACCCTTATAAATAACAGCAAGACCATAGGTACCTTCAATTTCACTAAGTGCAAGCTGAACAGATTTGAACAGTGAGTATCCTCTAACAATAAAACTGTCTATTAAATGTGCAAAAACTTCACTGTCGGTATCGGAAATGAAAACATACCCCATTTTCATGAGTCCTGTTTTCAATGTCCTGAAGTTTTCGATAATACCGTTATGAATGATGAATAAATCCTTAGAGGTATTTGAATGAGGATGTGCATTTATCTCATTTGGAATACCATGAGTAGCCCAACGTGTATGACCTATTCCTATGTTTGCATAAAGGTTAAATTTTTCAATTTTCTTTTCTAACTGAGAAACCTTGCCCTTATTTTTTACAACCTGAGATATTCCATTATTTAAAATTCCAATTCCCGCTGAATCATATCCACGGTATTCAAGTCTTTTCAATCCGTTTATTAATATGGGAACACAATTTTTATCACCTATATACCCTACGATACCACACATTAGTTATCCGTTAGTTTATTAAAAAATCAAATTTAACAAAAAATATCCCAATACTTTATTTAATTTTTGCTAGTTTTTGCGTTACGGTCTTTACAACGTCTTTAACTTTATAAATAACTTTATAAAAGTAGACTCCATTGGCAATTTCGTCTCCGTCTTCATCTTTGCCATCCCAATAAATTCTTTTAAATCCAACATCAGATCCCAATTCTGCTGATGAAACATTTATTGTTCTGATTAATCTTCCTGCCACAGTGTAAATTTTAAGATACAATTGATCGGGAATTTTATCGCCGGTAACAATAAATGTAAAATATGTGCCGTCTTTAAATGGATTGGGGTAATTATATACTTCACGCAAATCGTATTCATTAAAAACATAAAACGTTGTTCTAGATGATGTAGTATCAAAGAAGTTTCCTGAAGCGTCTTTAGCTAATACTTCCAAGGTATGCTTACCATCCGGAATCTGAGGCGTCCACTGCAACATCGCCTCTGAGTTCGGGTAAGGTGTATATGTGAATTGGACATCAGGACTACCAAAGTTCAATGGAATATTATCATATATTACTGTAAATAAACTAGTGTCAAGAGGTAAAGGACTATTATCTTTTAATGTAATCACTATTTAGGTTTGGAAGAAACTATATCTCCGTTTAATATTTCCTTTCCATCAAAGGTGATATTAAAAAGAGGTTTTGTTGAATCACGTACGACATAAAATGTATGATTCATGATATTATTAAAAGTGAAATATTCGGACTGTGGATATGTCGCAATTGCTTTGATATTATTATCAAAAATTAAAGGTGAGGTGGAGATAGTATAATCGAGTGATGTAGAGCTATCTGGTTTCAGATTAACTGTTGAGGTAAGAAATGTGCTGTCAAGATTATTTAAATAAAATTTAAGAGCAATACTATCCGCAGAAACAAAGCCAACATTCTTAACATTAAAATGCATAGTAGTACTTAGTCCTTGTAAAACAGAATCCGGTGAAACATTGAGATCATTTTGGGTAATCATAATTTCTGGCAGTCCATCGTAATCGACATTTAGGCTCTTAAATTGCATAGGGTTTACAGTATTAAACGTGCTATCTGTCATTTTTACAAAAAACTTCAGATATTTATAATTTGCAGGTGAAATATCTTGTAATGAATAATTAACAGGAATATTAACTGCAAGAGTATCGTAATCTTTAGTTGACTTGTTGAGTCCATATAGTACATTAGAAAATGAACCGGATAAATTTTGATGAAAATCATAATTAAGAGTTTTCCATTTTGAGGCTGGACCTATATCTTGACTTGAAAATGTTCCCTGTGCATCAGAGTAGGTTCCCTGGAAAACAAAAAATTTAGGCGTATAACCGGATTTGCGATATACACCAGAGTAAACTTTATCATTCACTTTATCATAGCACCATGAAAAAAGACTTTGAAATGGACGGAACGCTATCCATTCTTCTTCGAAAAACCCATCTGAAATTCTGATTCTTCGAATATAATTTGACAAATAATATTCTGCCGGGTATATGTAACCATCAGCAACAAAATAGTCTGTGAATCCTTTTAAATAACTGACACTTTGCAGTTCGAGATATGGATTTACTAATTGCCAGTTATTCGATGGATCCAAAATACGTAATACATATTTGTGATTACCAAGAGTATCATAGTCAGTCAAATTATAAACATACTGTCCATCGGATTTTGCATAGAATGAGCCCAAGACAGGCTTGGCATGTTCATAATCTAATAATCCATTAGGAATTACAATTCGTACAGTATCCCCATTTTCGGGATTTACCTTGATAAGCTGATAAGGATTATTTGTTGTGACATAGATGAAATTATCATAATAAAATATGCTGTTTTGTATCCGATCAAAAAAATTAGGAATGGTTCCATAATACTGTCCGCTTACGGTTCCATTAAACCCAGTTCCAAATTTATATATATGTGACTTATCACTTTGTGTATTCACAATGGCAGCATACCAGTTGCAGCCAGAATATATGTAAGAACCGTCCGTCGTAATTGTAGTTAAAAACAATGAATCAATAATAGAATTGGGAAGTAACAAAGTGTCAAGCACCCTTGATTCGTCTGGTCTTGGAGGTAGCAAGGTAGTGTTGAGATATAATTCAGAGGTGCTATCACTATAATTAATGTTATAAGTTCTAAATGTTGTTAAGCCTTTATTAAATGCAAAATATCCGTCTTTAGGTTGCTGTGTAATTGAAAAAAAATTTATTTTTGACCATTCTCCGTATTGAGTGCCATCAAACATCCTAACTCTCCAAAAATATGTTCCAGACGATAATAATGGGGACTCCCAATCAAGGATTCCCTCTGACGGAAATAAAGCTCCTGAGCTAATCAGCGGAGAACTAAAATTCAGAGCAGTGTCTATTTCTATATAGTAAGTCAAATTCAGATTAATATAATGACCGATGTCAATAAATTTAAATTTTATTTTATTTTCTGAAGTTGATAAGCCATCTTTTGGCAATAAAATATTGGCCTGACTTATGTTGTACACGACGAAAGTTGCACTTGCACTATTATCAGAATGATCATCCTCAGGAATTGGATTAAGTTCATTCACCTCAACCCTAATTGTATAAAGTGTTGCTTCTTTTGGAACCCAGTAAACTTCAACTGAATCTAGTTCTCCAAAATTGGACATTCGAACATTTGAAATTTCATATGATGTATCTGCTGATTCAGCGAAAAACTGAACAGTAATAGTGTCACTTGGGAAAGTTATTCCTAGGTTATTAATTTTAGCTTTTATCAACAAAGTGTCTTTAGCTAAAGGGATTTCCTTTGAAAGAGAAATATCTGATGATTTGATCGAAAAATCTGGTTTATCTGGCAATGCTAATTTTAGCCCTGGGTCTCCTAAATAGGTGAGTAATGTAATTTGCTGTCCATTATAACCGGAACCCCCAATCTGATTTTTAGCATAAAGAAGAGCTCTACCAATAGTATAATTTTTATTATTAAATATCTCTTTAAATATCTCTTCATCAATCACTGCACCCAGCGGCCAATATGTTAAGACAGTATTTCCAAAAAATCCTATACTCCCTTTTCCAGGTAATTTATTAAATTGTTCACCAAATACATCCTGATCATCGAAATGTGCAGTATAACATGTAACACTTAAAATAACCGGAAGTCTGCCAGGATTATTTAACGCAGCAATATCATCATTTGTAAAGGTTAAATCCCACTGATAGCCGCCCCCATGTCCATAATAATTACCTAAAACAACTCCTTCATCAATTTCTTGTCTAATCTTAAGTCCCCCACCAATAAAAAGTGAATCCTCAGCATTGGCCGGAAAATGATATACTCGGGAAGGGTGGATACCGTTGGGAATTAAATAATTATCGGCTAATCTATTACTGTAAAAGTTAAATTTAAAGCTCAATTCATCTTCAGCACTTAACCCCGAAGCAGCCAACATAACATCCTGTTTCCAATCTTTGCCAACATCTTCTGGATAATTCTCTAATTTATCCATCAAAATATCAGCTTCGGTAGGTGTCTCACAGGACATCCTTCCAATTGCTAAATCAGGGACCAAATCATTTCCGGCTACATCAACTATCAAATTGTCACTTTGTGCTTCCCCATACGTATTTGCATAAAATGGTAAAGAAGGAATAAAATTAGGTCGGCTAGAAGTTAGCAAATGTCGATAATCATGACTCATATCCCCAAATAGGACAATGTATACTGGAGCAGGTGCAGTCCATGTTTCAAAAGCATACTTTACAAAATCCTGTAATGCTTGAGGGTTCAGTAAGCCATATGAAAATTCATCATAAATTTGATTTATATCTACCACAAGAATTCTGGGATCCGTGATATTTGTATCAGGGTAACTAATTTCACGAAGATTTTTTAGCCTATTGGCAGCATCTGTAAAATCAGAATGTGTAATTATTATATAATCAGCCCCATTTCCCGGATTTCTTAGGTCTGAATGTACAGCCCCAATAATTGAATCAGGTGAAAGGAAATATTTATTTGAATTACAAAAATATTCGGTTTCATTTGTTACAGTATCAACAAATTGTACATCTTTATCGGAATTATTAACTATTTTAGGGTTATAGATGCATTTATTTTTTGAAGGAATATATATTTTCATATTATCTTCAGTCCATTGCCATACCCAAAACCTTATTTTCCCTGACGAATTAGGGGGGCTAATAAAATCGTAATGATCACCAAAGGTTCTGTTATATCTATAATACTCAAGATCATACCAATTCATCCTCAATTCATCATTCTGAGAATTCGGATTACAACTCTCTCCTTTAGTTTCTACAGTTAATAGATTTCCAGTGTAAAAAAGTGGAATACTATCGCTAGATATATATACCTGTTTTTCAAAAGTTTTATTTGTTTGATCATCCCAAGTGGTACTTCCAATATATTTTTGATTTAAGCTAACATAGACCTTATGATCAGGAGAGCAACTATTCGTATTCATACCGGTCATATTAATTTTAACCTTTAGGTAATGTGTCGTATCAATAAAACTTGAGAGATAATCAAACCTGTCCGAAAATGCATAGTCAACATTACCATTGCTTCCGGTAATCTTATCCCAGTACCAATGGTCTATATTTAGAGTGCCTGAATGTCCCAATTGTTCATAGATAGAATCTTTTTCAAAATGAAGCTTTTTTAAGGTATAATTAATAGTTGACTGATAATTGTTTGGATATCCATCTGTAAGCTGATACCTCGCAGCCAAAGTATCGCTTTGATATGAGAACCAGTAAACGTTGGAATTATTATAGATATTCATTGTGCTATATTGAGTTGGAGTTGGGGGATTACCTACAAACTGAAAATAATCTCCACTACTAAAAGTTCCGTCACCGCCATCTACTACATCAATAGGAATTGAGTTTCCATCATTTACTATTTCCAATGCATCACTTGGAACCCCACCCTGGATCGGAACACCGGAAGCGACCAGTTGATCAAATGTAATTCGATAAACACCTTTGTTCTTCAGATAAATTTTAAAATAATTTTTGTTTGGATTATACCAGTAATTCCCGTATCCACTTCCACCATATACGACTTTTGCAGGTTCTTTCTTTGTCCATTGTAATGCCTGTGAATAATTAATTACTCCGGATTTTAAAAACCCATTGGTTAAATTATCATTCACAAAAAGATTACTTGAATTCTTATTATTATACTTTATTAAGACAACTATTTTTTTATTAAAAGTTAATTGATGAGAAACAGGATTAAATTGATATGGATTAATAATTAAGGGCATAATTCTGGAGTATCTTAATATATAATCTGCTCCTAAAATCGCAGAGTTTTCTGGGAAATATTTGTTTGAGGAGTAAATTGATTTGTCAAAATTATTAACATCTATTTTAGCATAACTTGGATCTTCTGCGGGAAACGGAAGAATAAAAATATTTTCAAACGTGGTTTTATTAATCTGAACTATTTGAATAGTTGGTTTTGAATTAAATGGTATTCCGATCTGAAGATTGTATTCTGGTAACCATGGTTGGCCGGCCTGACGGGCAGATAGTTCTCCTCCTTTAATTAATTGATATACTTTTGATTCAAGAGTGGTATCTTTTATTTGGTATACCCCATTAAAATTAATTTCTACTTTTAATATTTCATTATTTGATTCGAGTATTTTGTATGACTGAGCTAAGGTTATACTGGTAGAAACATAAACCAAAAGAAAGAATGAAATTATTCTCCTCATTAAAGGCCCTATATTTTAAATATTTAACTTTAACTTAGAATTTTGCAAAAAACATCGCAAGGCGAAAATAATACCTTTTTGTAATATTGTTTAGGCATATCTATCTGAAATAAAACTTTAGTTGAGATAAGATGGAATAGTGTGAGCTGCTAGTCGAAGAGGTATTTATAAAAGACGAATTAATAATCAGGTTTAGATAAATTCCATATAAAATTTCATTCTGAATTTTTAAGGAAAAGTTATCTATTTTCTCTAAATTGCCATCTAATAGGGGGGCAACAAAAGAGGAATACAAATTCAAATTTTCAAAAATATTCCCTCCTACATTTTTAATAAGATTTCCATTTTCATCATAATAATTATTACCGTGAAGAATATGAGCATAAGAAATTTGAAATTGCCAATTACCATTCATTAAATAATTCATTTCGGCACTCAATGCTGTTGAATTTGGCTGAATATTAGCACCGAGTATATAGGAATTATTAGTATAAGTAAGTGCTTCGCCAATATCCGGATGAGAAAAAGTATAGGGTCTAATTTGAAGGTATTCGATCTTCAAATTCAGATTTGTGGGTAGGACAGGATTTGTTAGCATTAATCCCACTTGCCAGGCAGACCTGTTATTAACTTTATCAAATTCACCCTTAAATAAAACACTAAATAAAATATCATCCCAGATCATTGATCCTGAAGTTTCTATTCCATCCGTAATTTTATACCTTACATCAAACGACAGAAAAGAATTATCAAGGTCACCCAAAGATCTTTGCGCAGATTCCCAGAAAAGAAATGGATTAAGATAAGCTGCTTCAAAAGGACGATTTGCATAAATAATCATCTGAGTTAAACCAAAGTCCAGGTTTGAATATGGATTGAAACCAAGCCGGCTTATTGCCAAATATTTTGATCCTTTCTGTCTGACATCACCTGTAATTGAATCCACATGGATGGTCTCATAAGGTTGCACAAGCCATGCATGCAAGAAGTCATATCGTAAAGATTTATACGAAATATTAAACCTCAGGAAATCAAATAAAGGAGGATTATCTGAAAGGATCATCCTGTTTATATATCCATTCCCCCAAAGAATTCTTTCTCTTCCTAATTGGAGATTAACATTATCTTTCTGCAATCTTACGTATCCCTGTGTGTTATCAAAAAAATTAATCTTCGTATTATTAAATGTAAAACTGCGTTTAACTCTCGGATCAAGTTCTGCAACTTGTCTGTTATGATATTGTGTGCCGTTTGAACCTTCAACTAAAAAACCAAGCCAATCTGAATATGACCCGTAAATATGTCCACCCAAATTTAAAAGTAGGCTGTAATCATCAAATTTTTGGGAGTAAATATGAGTTATGTCTCCGAAAAGATCGATGTTCATCTTCACCACAGAATCCCTGTAGGCATACAAATGTTTTTCATTGTATTCTTGAAAATTTTTAATGACTTTCACTGGAAAATCTTTTAGAAAGGAATCGGGATCATTTTCTTTCATTCCTAATCGGACTTCCATCCTGCACAGAAATTCTCTTTCTGCTGAAGATAACCGATTATAATGAGCATTAATTTCCAAGAGAAGGTTAGTTACTTTTTGTTTTGAAAAAGGTAAGATAACATCATTATATTTTTCCAGATTGCCTTTTACAAACATTTCCTTTAAAAACGGATAAACAGGATGATCTGCCGGAATAGTTTCCACCTGAGGAAAAATGTTGATAAAGCAAAGGAAGATTATCGAGCACGTTATTTTAATCAAGACCTAAATATTACCTTCATTACTAAACACAATGATAAATGTCTTAAAAAATACAACTAAATCCGAATAAAAATCTGCATTTTTGTAGTAGTCAAGTTCCATCTTTATTCGTTGATCAGGGGTTAACATTTGCCTGCCGTTAATTTGAGAAATTCCAGTTACTCCAGGTTTAAAGTCAAATATTTTTTTTTGTTGTTCAGTGTATTTATTTGTAATTGAAGGAATATCAGGACGAGGACCTACAATAGTCATTTCCCCTTTTAAAACATTAAAAAAATTAGGAATTTCATCTATGCTCGTTCTCCTGAGAAATTTTCCGACCTTAGTAATACGCGGGTCATTTATTTGAGTTAATTCAGGACCAACATGCAAAGCATTATCCACCATCCCACGAAATTTAACTAACTTAAATAATTTACCTTTGTAACCCGTTCTTTCGTGTAAAAAAAATGCCGGACCTTGGGATTCCAATTTAATAGCTATAATAGATAACAATAATATGGGAGAGGTTATTAAAAGTATGATAATACTTAAGAGTATATCCGTAATTCGCTTTACCCAGCTTCCCTGTCTACCCATATTTCAGCAAAACTATTTTTTATATTTTTGAAGCAATGAGTTTACAACTTCGATAACATAGTCGACATTTTGATCTGTCATTCCGGGATAAATTGGGAGTGAGACGAGTCTTGGAAAGACGGCTGAGGCTACAGGGAAATCACTATCTTTAAGATTAAAGGTTTCCTTATAATATAGATGTTGATGAACAGGCATAAAATGAACTCCAGCTCCAACTTTATTATTTCTAAGTTCATCAATAAATCTGGCTCGATTAATATTTAATTTTTCAAGTTCCAATCGAATCGGGTAAAGGTGCCAGGATGATTCACGATCCGGTTTAATTCCATGGAGTTGGATCAAATCGTTATCCTTAAAATTTTCCGTATATCTTTTTGCAATATTTTTTCTGCACTCCCACATATGATCCACCTTTTTTAATTGAGGCAGACCGAGAGAAGCCTGAAGATCGGTAAAGTTATATTTATAGCCGGGAGCTACAACTTCATAATACCAGGACCCTGATTCGGTATATCTTTTCCAGGCATCCCTGTTAATACCGTGCAAACGCATGATTTTAACCCGCTCGGCTATTTCTTCATTATTAGTACAAATCATTCCCCCCTCACCCGTGGAAAGAGTTTTTGTAGCATAAAAACTAAAACACGTTACTTCAGAAATATTACCAACTTTTTTACCTTTATAAGTTGCTGGTAATGAATGAGCTGCATCCTCCATAACTTTTAGATTATACTTTTTTGCCAAATCTAATATCTCATCCATATCGCATGGTTGACCGCCATAGTGTACAGGTATTATTACTTTTGTCTTTGGGGTAATTGCTTTTTCAATAGCTTCAAGAGAGATATTCAGGGTATCCGGATCAACATCAACAATAACAGGTTTGGCTCCAAAATAACATACGATTTCAGCAGTGGCTGGAAAGGTCATTGTAGGAACAATTACTTCGTCACCCTGTTTTAAGCCGTATGCTTCAAGAGTAAGATGTCCGGCCGCTGTCCAGGAACTTACGGCAACACCCTTTTTACATCCGATATAATTACCAAATAACTCTTCAAATTTAATTGTTTTGGGTCCCATACTGAGCCAACCGGAACGCACAGTGTCAACGATTTCATCAACTTCATCTTCGGAAATAAAGGGTTTATGAAACAAAAGGAAGTCGTTTTGCATAAGCTTAAATGGTGTGCTGATTATTTATTAATATGAATGATTTAAAAATGAGTTAATTTACCCTGTAAAGCTAAAATATTTTAGTGAATAAAAAAAGATTTATTAATTTATAGCTTTTTGAAGTAAAATTCTAGTAAAAAATTATCAGAATTAATTTTACACAAGTTTTTATATAGCATGAAATAAAATATATTTTTAGAAACTATGTAGAATTATAATTTTTAATGAATTCTTTAATACAAGATTAAATATTAAATTTAAGGTTGCGTTGGATTATAATTTCTTGCATAAAAGTTTAATCTTGAAAATATATAGAAACCTGCTATTAAATAAATCATACAATGAAAATATCTGTTATTTTAACAAATAATAAAGCACTTTCTGAAATTGTTCGTATACTTCTATCAATATTGATAAAAATCATTAGATCATTAAAGAAACTATTTACACAAATAAACTCAGATTCTATTGTTATTATTGCATTCCGAAAATTAGGAGATTCTGTTTTTACCATTCCGGCACAAAGGGAAATTTATAATTCTTTTTGTAAAGATGTCTATATTTTTTGTTTCGAAGAATCCAAACCAATATTTGAATATTTTTTTGATTCAGAATTTATAATTCCTTTCAAACATTCTGATTTTTATTTCAATAGTAGAATGGTCAAAGGAAAGATTCGAAAAAAATTGAACAAGTTAAACCCTCAAAAAATATTTGATTTTACTGGTTCAACAATTTCGGCCTCACTGCTCATCAATTCTAACGCTACTGATATTATTGGGATAAATGAAAGTTATTATGAAGCAATTTATACCAAATATTTACCTTTTAGGAAACTTCCTCATATTATGGATATGTATCTAAATATTGTTCAAGATGAGATTCCACCATATACCGATACTATTAAGAAGTTTGATATTAAATTGAATAAGGATGGATATATCCTAATTCATCCTTTCGCAGGTTGGAAAGCAAAAGAATGGAATCTTAAAAAATTCATTGAACTTGCTGATCAAATAAATCAGAGATATAGAATAATTATTATTGCTGAGCAAGGCAGATTAAATGATGAAATAAAGCAAGATATTTTTAACCTTGGAATAGATATTTATGAATCAATAGACGTTTACGAACTGATAAAAATCATTAATGGGGCTTCAATTATTATTTCAAATGATTCAGGTCCGCTTTACATAGCTAGTATGCTGGGGAAACCCACATTTACAATTTATGGTCCGACTAATCCAAAATATTCACTACCATACGGTAAATACCATGATTTCATTCAGGAGAATCTTAAATGTTCTCCTAAAGATAATGCTCAGTATTGTTTTACAAATGCGGGAAGAAGAGGCTGTCCGGCTTTTGAGTGTATGAATATATTATCAGTTCACTCAGTATATGTAAAAGTCAATTCATTTATTAACAAATTTGACATATCAGAAAGATAATAAAAGCGGTATTGAATCATTTTACTAACTAATTCTTTTATAATGTAGGAAATTAATTATTTTGGTAGATTCATGAAGATACTAATGCTAGCCGATTCTGCTTCAGTCCATACTCAGAAGTGGGCCAATTCCTTGGCTGACAATGGAATGGATATTTATCTTTTCGGTTTAAGTGAATTTGACAAACATCTTTTTAATGATAAAATAAAACTCGAAACACTTAATTCATCTCTCAAAATTAAATCCCGTTCCGACGGATCACTGGTAAAAATCGTTTACCTAAGGGCCCTACGGAGAATTAAAAATATCATAAAAACTTTCAAACCGGATATACTTCATGCTCATTATGCCTCAAGTTTTGGCCTGCTTGGGGCCTTAACTAATTTTCATCCTTATATAATTTCTGTTTGGGGATCAGATATTTATAATTTCCCAGAAAAAAGTTTTATTCACAGGTATATAATAATGTATTCTCTTTCGAGAGCTGATAAGATATTATCCACCAGCAATTTTATGGCGCACAAAATTAGACTATATACTAAAAAAGAGATCGAAATAACTCCTTTTGGTATTGACATTAAAAAATTCAGACAGATGAAAGTAAAATCTGTAATCGATAAAGGTTTAGTAATTGGAACAATAAAAACTCTCGAAAAAAAGTATGGAATTGAATATTTAATTAGAGCGTTCACAAAGGTTAAAAGCAAACTTCCCGAATTGGAATTAAAATTGTTAATAGTTGGTAGTGGTAGTTTAGATAAATATTTAAAAGAGTTGGTATTTAAACTAAACATACAAAAAGATGTTGTTTTTACTGGATTTATAAAAGCTGATAAGGTTCCCGATTATCATAATATGATTGATATTTATGTTGCAGTTTCTGTTGAAGATAGTGAGAGCTTCGGAGTGGCAATTCTTGAAGCCTGTGCATGTAGTAAGCCAGTTATAGTTTCTAATGTTGGTGGCCTCCCTGAAGTTGTTGATGATGGCAGCACAGGACTTATTGTTCATAAGGAGGACTCTGAAACTCTATCTGAGGCAATTATAAAACTAATTTTGCACCCTGAACTCAGATTACAATATGGAGAAATGGGAAGAAATAAAGTTGTTAATGAATATGACTGGAATGATTCAGTAAACAAAATGGTTTCAATTTACAATTCCATCATGAGTAAGAACATGAATATGAGAACTTGATTCATTAATTATTTAATATTGTATTAATAACCTTTTATTATAATTAAGATTAAACAAAATGGAGAAAATTTCGATAATAATTCCTTGTAGGAATGAAGAAAAGTATATAGCAATATGTCTGGACTCAGTGTTGATGAATGATTACCCAAAAGAATTTATGGAAGTTTTTGTAATTGATGGTGAAAGCACAGACAAAACAAGAGAAATAATTAATCAGTATACACAAGAATTTAGTTTTATTCATATGCTTATTAATATAGAACATACTGCTTCATTTGCATTAAACATGGGTATCAAGCATTCATCAGGGGAATATATTATTAGATTAGATGCACATGGGGAAGTACCCCCGAATTATTTTTCTGAACTCATTAAATGGAGCAAAAAATTAAATGCTGATAACATAGGTGCAATGTGGAAAACCGAGGTCTGGAATAAGAACAAAAAATCCTTGGCTATACGTAATGTTCTTACAAACAGGTTTGGTGTTGGAAATTCTTATTTCAGAACTGGCACTGATTCCATTAAAGAGGTAGATACAGTCCCTTTTGGTTGTTATAAACGAGAAACTTTATTTAGGACAGGTTTATATGATGTGCGATTAATAAGAAATCAAGATATAGAATTAAACAAAAGGCTAAAAAGAAATAATGGAAAGATCTATTTACTGCCACATATATATAGTATTTATTATGCACGAGAAACTTTTAGTAAAATAGCACAAAATAATTTCCAGACTGGGCTGTGGAATCTATTAACAATTTATTATACAAGAAGATTGAATTCTCTAAGTCTCAGACATTTAATCCCCTTATTTTTTCTTTTATCGATGATTATTCCACTAATTTGTATGATTTGGATTCCCTGGTTTGGATTAATTGCTCTGTCCAGTTTATCAATATATTTGATAACCCTCACGGGGATAACTATAAGTATATCAGAAAAAAAAGACTCTATGTTTTATACATTTATTGCTTTCATAGTTCTTCATTTTTCATATGGTTTTGGATCTTTTTTAGGATTATTAAGAGTTAATACTCTGATTAAATAGAATTCTATTAAATGATAGAAAATAAATACAAAAGTGCTTTAGCTAGTATACTTGATACTTCTCCTGAGAGTATATTCCTTTATTGGAAAGGACGTACAGCTCTTTATGCAATACTTAAAGCGATGGGAGTGAAACAGAATGATGAAATAATTCTTCCGGGTTTTACCTGTGTGGTTGTTCCGAATGCAATACTGTATTTAGGAGCAAAACCAGTTTATGTTGATATTGATGAAGAAAACTATAATGTGGATCTTGAAAAACTAAAATCATCAATTACTGACAAGACAAAAGTTATCATTTGTCAGAATACATTTGGGCTCTCCTCTAATGTTGATAAAATTGCAGAACTAGCAAAAACCAAGGGAATTTTTACTGTTGAGGATTGTACTCATGGTTTTAGCGGATTCTATAATGGTAAACCGAATGGTTCTTACTGCGATGCAGCATTTTTTTCGACTCAATGGAATAAACCCTTTTCCACCGGAATAGGTGGCTTTTCTTTAGTTAATAACCATATTCTACTTAAAAACTTTCAAGAAATTGAAAAGGATAAAATTAAACCGGATTTGGGCGACAGAACGGTCCTTTCATTTTTAATTTTTTTTAGAAATTATTTTATTAATAATTTCACTCAACAGAGACTCGTCAAGTTATTCAGGTTTTTGAGTGCAAATAATCTAATAATTGGATCAAACCAAGGAAACGAACTAACAAATATCAGCATGCCTGAAGAATATTTTAAGGATATTACTCAAGTGCAAATGAAAGCAGGAATAAAAAAATTAAATGACCTTACTGAAATTAATAAAATACGAAAAAAAAATGCTCTTAAATATACACGTTTCTTAAAAACCTATAAAAAGAAATATGTTAGTGAAAATGAATTTGAGAACCATTTGTTCCTCAAATATCCACTTTTAGTCAATGACAGGGAATTATTTTTTAAGATGGCAAAAAAAAATGGAGTAGTATTAGGAGATTGGTTCGTTTCGCCACTTCACCCAGTGGAAGAAAATCTTCAATTATGGGAATTTAATTGTGAATTATGCCCTATTGCCAGCAGGATTTCAAAACAAATTGTAAATCTGCCAACTGAAATTAAATACGTGAATAAAGTTCTGAGGTTTCTAGATCAATTTTTAGATGAAATAATATGAATACTTCATTCATATTTTACTTAAGTGAGCAGATCTGAAATTGCATTTTAGTTTAATTTAAAACTAAATCTGTTATTCTGATAAGAAAGTAAAATAATAAAAAATAACCAGAAAGGTAGATCAGTTGAAATAGTACCATAATAAAATATTCCACTGGTTTCAACAAATCCACGGAATGTGAGGCAAATCCCAGCTGTAATAATTAAAATTATTATTGAAAACACCTCACTATTCTTGCCTCTATATTTTCTAAAGGTCAAATAAGAAGTTCTAAAAAATACCGATAAAAGAGTAATTACTGTCGTGAATCCGAAAATCCCCATATCAGACAACATAGTTAGATAAAAACTGTGTGAATTATTACCTCCTGCACCAGAAGTTAAATTGTGTATTAGTATCATTCTTTTTCCAACGAATGAATCAAGAAGTACAGGGAAATAATTAAATTCTACGTAGGGGTAGGACCCAGGTCCAATCCCAAAAATAGGATGAGCGATAAAAAGATTTTTAGCAAGCTCCCAATATTGATCGTGACCACTTAATCCATTCTGTAATCTCAAAGCATAATCTAAAGATTGACCGAAGGGATTTAGCAAAAAATAAACGCCGATAATAATTACCAGACTAGAAATAAAAATCACAAATAATTTTTTATTTTTAAAAAAAAGAACACCAGCTGTCCCCAAAATTATACCAAAAAGTGCAGCACGCGAAGCAAGCAATAATACCCCCAAAAAAAGAATTATTCCACATACCAAAATTAATATTTTAACTTTCTTAAGAGATTTGCTGCACAGACCAAGTATAATAAAAGGAAAAACAATAATTGCGTAGGATCCCGTAACATTGTAATTAGAATAAATACCATATTGTAGTTCTCTTACTGGTTCGAATAAGTAGGCTAACCCCCTCCCCTGTAAAATAAAATCAATAATAATTGAGCTTACTAATATAAAACCACTAATGAAAATAGAAAGCAATACAACCCTTACATAATTCTGGTCCCTTATGATCCCATATATTTGATATACAATAATAAAAAATACTGCTGATCTAACCATAAATCTCATTCCTGAAAAGGAAAAATCTGAAAAAAGGACTGAGAGAAACAATGACGTATAAAATATAGATAAGAAAAAAATGATAGGTTTAGGGACTTTTGGAAAGTTTTTTAAGTCAAATCCATAATTGCTAAAAAAAAGATAAGCAATAATCAGGATATCGATAATTTGAACGAAAGTTCTGAGAATTTCACTAAGGTTTGATGGAATTGTCAAAAAAGTTATAATTGCAAATCCTAGCAAAAGTTTGTCACTGTAAACTAAATAAGTTAGGATGAAAACAATTAGCACTATACCAATTAAAAATAGTATCCCAATCGTCATAATCGATTTTGCACTTTACGAAAAATTAGTCAGACAATTTTTTTCTTAACTTGTTTAATAATACCAATCGCTTCATGGTTAATAACATAAGCATTAAATAAGTATATCAAAATAAACGTAGAAACTTTTAATAAATATAACCATCTAAACGCAGGAATATTAAAAAATATAAGCTCAAGTATTATGGCGGATAGAATTACATTAATTAAATTATAGAATAACTCCGAATAGAATATTTTCACGCTATTTAATTTTAGAATAGAGGAAATTACCTGAGAACCAATAATAAAAAAGAAAATATATGTTATTGAAGTGCTTAAAGCTAAACCACTTTGTAAGAACGAACTGACTAAAATGAAATTTAGAGATATTTTTATAGCTAATCCTCCCAAACTGAGAAATAACAAATATTTTATCATTTGAGAAGCATAAAATAGTTTGTTGATAATTCCATAGCTCGAATAAAACACTAATCCTATCGAATATATTTTCAGCACCTGAAATGTCATTATACTATCTGCTGATCCAAACTTACCCCTTTCAAAAAAAAGTCTGATAAAATCTATTCCCCAAAAATACATGCAAAATGCAATTGGGATAAAAATAAATGAATTTATCTTGAAGAACTGATTTGTCTTGTCCACTAACTTTTCACTATTGTTTATACCAAATTCTGCAGAGAGACTAGGAAATAACGCAGTAACAAATGCCACGGAAATAATTGAGATTGGAAGGTTAAATAAAATCATCCCATAGTTTAAAGCAGCAATTCCGCCTGAATCAACTTTGTTCAAGAAGAATCTATCTGAAATTAAATAAATTTGTCCAATTGCTTCTATAATAATAATAAAAACAAAAGAGCTTTTAATTGAATTAAAATATTCTTTAAGTCTAGAATTTATAATAAAATATTTTAATTGTGGTTTAAAATCGGTTTTTATTAAAAGAAAAAGAAGTTGTAAGCATATTCCCAGTAAATAGGCAAAGGGAATTATAAGTATATCCAAGTATTTTGTAAAAAATAAAGTCATCAAAATAACTGTTATATTTAATAACAATGTTGATAATGACGGGTACAAGAAATTATACTCTGCCTGAGAATATGCTGCCAGAAGACTGAAACCTGCATTTATTGGAATTGTTGTTGCGTAAATCTTAAAAATAGTGATGGCCTGATAATAACTATTAGAGTTCGTCGCAACTGAAAGATAAAATTTCAAGAACCAACCACTGAAATAAAATAGAACTAATAATAGAAGCACTCCGAAAGAGACAAATAAAAAAAAAGAATAACTAAGGAAGGCTTTCTTTTCTGCTTTTGATTCACTGCTTTTCTGGTGATATACCGGAATAAAGAAATTTTGAGCTAAAAACAATATAATAGTATTAATTGTCAGTGGAAGAACGACGCTAACCAAATACAGATCATATTCAGGAGACAATCCAAAATTGTTGGCAAATATTGATTCCCTAACCAACCCTAATCCCCTGCTCAATAATCCAACACCTGTCAACAGAATAGAAGCCCCAGCAACCGTTGAAGTAAACTTTTTTGTCATTTGTGGTTTAGAGAAGTCTGCTTGTTTTAAAATGGGTTTTAGTTAGTTCCCGCAAATAATCTTCGTTGTATTTTTCTTTTATTAATTTTGCAGTTTCAATCACTTTCCCCGAAGCTCCTTTTGGAAGTTCTAACATTAATTCCTTTTTCATTTTATTAAACCAATCATTAAACCTATCCCTGGCAATAATTGATGCCGCTGCAACTGCGACATATTTTTCGGCTTTATGAAACTGATACAATTCAAGGGATTTACCTTTTTCCTGTAATGCTACTCTTATTAATTTTTCATCTCCAAATTTATCACTTATTGCTTCATTTACATTAATATTATTCAGAATATTCTCTAATACTTTTGCATGTCCCCAGGCTAAAAGTTTATTTAAATTTCCAAATTTCTGATACAGGTCATTATATTTGGGGGGATTTATGACTACAATGTTGAAAGAATCTTTACCAATTATTTTTTTGATATCACTTGCTAAAAACCTGATCGAATTATGAGCAATTAATTTGCTATCCCTGACTCCCAATTCTTTTAATTCCTTCTTTGTTTTATTATTTACAAAAACTCCCGCTATTATGAGAGGTCCGAAGAAATCCCCTTTACCTGATTCATCTGTTCCAATGTATTCATCGGGCTCTTTAAATTCTTCACTTTCAAAAGGAAGTTCATCAAATAGGATTTTATTAATATCTTTAAATATTTCCAAATCCCTGTTGCCCTGTAAAACTTTTTTTATACCTTTTTTACCAAAGTATACTAATAATTTAATTTTTTCATTTTGAACAGTTATGGTCGTTTCATAACAATAATTTCCTTTTTGAGGCAGGAATGTGTCATATCCTTTAGTTTTTAGAAGAATGCGGCAATCCTGTATTTCCTATTTTGCTTGATCCTCATAATTCGCCAAATTTGCTACCATTAATTAAAATTGAAAAGAATGAGAATAAAATTAAAAATATTAAATAAGAAATTCATTACATATAACAATTTTACGAGAATCCTCTTCCTCTCGTATGGAAGATGTTTGAAGAGAACTACTTTGACCAAGGAGGAACAACTCCATTCATTCTTGCATAGGCAATTAATTGTCCTAAATGTTCATGCAGGTGATCCGTTTCTGTAAAGATTACATTTCGTACAGAAGAATTTTCACCAAACATTTTAACCTGCTTATCAAGATTTGATTCATTTAAACTTTTTAATCCTGAATATAAATCAGAAAATGAAGTCCTAAGTGCATTTATTACTTTTTCTTTATCAGTGATATCTTTTCCCCTGTTTTCATCTGCTCCATTAGGGGTTTTAATTCCTGCAAAAGACATAAGAAAATAATTTGACCCAGCTACCCGTGCATAAGTACTTCAGAAACTGTTCTTAGGCTGTCAGCTGGTCTCCAGGTATATTTTTCAGCAGGAATGGCTTCTGCTAATGAAATAATTTTTTCCTGAACCTCTTTAATCTGGTAGTTAATATCATTAAAAAAGGTCGAATTACCAGATTCCTGCGATAATAAACACTGCGGAATTAACATTGTAGCAAAAAGGAATAGAACATGTAGTTTTTTTTACACATATAAGTTCTCCTATATGAGATTTATAGAATAATTTAAGGGGAAATTCTGGCAGGAATTTAGATAGTAGAATGCTACAAAACAACATACTTAAATTGTTTTAATTAGTTTAAGTCATTGACATTTCAATCAATTGAGGTTAGTTTAACCAAAGATAATTGTTAAAGGTGATAATTATGAAATTTAGTAAAATATTTGTTTCGTTTTTAATGATATCATTCTTTCTTATTTCACTAAATTCTTTTGCACAAAACAAAAATCAGGTTGCTGATGATATGGCAACTAAATTACAGCAGAAAGTTTTACTCTCTAAGGATCAGACGGACAAAGTAAAAGACATTCTGATAAATTATCTTCAAAACTATAACCAGGCTTCACTGATATCAGCTCAAAAAACCCTGGAATCTATTTTAGATAAAAGACAAAAAGCAAAGTATGATATTATAAAAGGCGATTGGTGGAACTCGGTTCAGAAAGAAGTTTCAAAAATTCAATAATGACAGTGAAAAATAATTAATAAATTTCATTGAACCGTATAAAATTTTACTGTCACATTTCCATCGGTTAACCTTCTAAATTTGTAACCAATCAATGCATCGTTTCATTAACTGGATTTAATATTTTAGAACTTTTTCCTCATTTTACGACCGATTCTTTTATCAACTTTCAGAAGTTCCGCCCTTTGGAAACACCTTTAAACGAAATCTTTACACTTGTTCCATTGTCGGAATTAATTTCTATTTTACCTGACATTTGCACTGTAAGTGAAGTAACTAATTGTAACCCGAGTGAATCCGTATTTTCTATGTCGATATCTTTGGGAAATCCTATCCCGTCATCTTTTACAATTATCTGGTAATTCTCTCCATCCTGAAACAACTGAACTAAAATTTCTCCCTTCTCTTTACCTTTAAAAGCATGTTTTATAGCATTGGAGATAAGTTCATTAATTATTAACCCACATAGTATTGACTGATCTATTTCAAGAAAGATTTCTCCAACTTCACTACGGATATTTATTCTATTTAACTGGGATTGATAGGATCTGAAGAGATCCTTAGTAAGAGATTGTATATATTCTGAAAAATTAATTTTATCCAGATCACGTGACTGATATAATTTTTCATGTATCAAAGCCATTGATCTTATCCTGTTCTGACTTTCTTTCAGAATTTCAAGAACCTTTTTATCAGTTATATAACCGGCCTGGAGATTTAAGAGACTGGAAACTATTTGAAGATTATTCTTCACCCGGTGATGGATTTCCCTTAAAAGAACTATTTTTTCTTTCAGGGATTCATGAATTTGTTCCTGTGCAGTTTTTCTTTGAGATATTTCTTTTTTTAATTCTTCATTTGCAATTGAAAGTGCTCTGGTTCTCTCTTGTACCATTTTTTCAAGTTGTAATTTTGTTTGTTCAAGATTATCCAGGGCTGCTTTTCTTTGTGTACTATCCCTAAGTACTGCAAGTCCCCCAACAACTTTTTCTTCCTTATCGTAAATAGGTGAGTAGTGGGCTTCTACAAAATATTCTTTATTACTCTTCAAATCTTTAAGAATTTTCCCCCGTGCAATTATTCGATTGCCCTTAAGTGTACTTCTGAAATATTCTTCCTCACCATTTAAAAAAAATGAATGCAATACTTCTTTTAATTTTTTACCGCTTGCCTCTGATTTCTTTATCCCGGATATCCTTTCCATACCTGGATTCCACCTGGTAAGTTCAAGATTCCGGTCGAAAGCAAAAATTCCATCAATGCTGCTGTTAAGTAACCTGTCGGAAAAATCTTTTTCAACCATAATGACATCAGCAGCTTTTTTTCTCTCCTGTATTTCTTTAACAAGCGCATAAAAAACTATAAGAAAAATAATAAGACTAATTACTGTACCAATAATTATTGTTATAAAAGTTTCTCTTACTGAGCTGATTATTTCCTGATCCCATCCTTCAAGCGCTTTATATTCTGAAGATTTCATCCCGGAAACGAAGGAGAAAATCCTGTTCATTATGTCACCACCAATTCTCATTTTGTATCGATTGATAGTACCTTTATTATCTCCAAGTTTTTTTAACTCAATAGTATTAGTAAGAACATCCAGCCTGGAATTAATCAAATCAGATAATGTATCTACAGAGTTTAATTTATTTTGATCATTTGCAGTAAGGTTTTTTAAACGATCCAAATTTAAGATAATATTGTCTTTAGCATTTAAAAACGGTTGCAGGTAGTGTTCTTCACCTGTTATAAGAAATGATCTTTGACCTTCTTCGGCACGACTTAGAACAGAAATAATTTCTTCTAAATTGTTTAATATTTTGTAAGTATTACCCCTGCTTTCAGCCGCAACATAGACATCGTCAAGGTTCCTGTATGATTCTATTCCAATGCCGACAATAAGAACCAGGATAAAAATAAATCCTAACCTTACTATCCGAATATCATATAAAGGTCTCATCTAGAATATTTTGATGTTTATATTGTTCATTATGTTCCCTGTCTACGGGTTCCAATGTGATAAAATTCATCAATTTGCCTTAACAAAGTTTATAAATTCTTGTAATAAAAAACAGGCAAGGATAAATATATGTAAACAGAATACGATGACCACGTTGTGAAATGCAATTTTATGCTAAAAAGAAAAGAAATCAGTAAACAACCAATATGATAAAGAAAGGATTCATTGATTGACACAAGAACAAAAATATTTATAAACTTTATATTTACATCAATTAGATAGAATATTATCTTAGCAGTGTCCCAAAAAATTAGTCCTAATAAATTCTGATCCTTTCAAAGGGTCCTCCCCTGCCCTTTGATGTTAAACGGATCGCGCCCAGTGTTTCCCCAACACTGGGTTGTTTTTTCTATAAGCACATTTAATCTAATAACGGTCGGGGCTGTGCAGTTTTACTGCCAGGCTTTGGTGTTGTATAAGTTTTGAAAACCTGATTGATCATAGGAAAGAATTTCTTTGATTATACATCTTAAAAAAATAACTGAACCTATTGCAGTGGCTAGCAGAACAGTGAAGAAGATAATTGACAAAAGCATAATAAGTCTCCGTTAATAATGCTCTAAAGATTGGAAGTTCATATTATCTGAATATTATGCTATTGTTATGTGTCTATTAAGTTCGGAAGGAAAGTAATCGAGTAGATTTATTTTTCATTTCCCCATTTCAGCACATCAACCTGAACTTTAGCAATTCCGCTTGTAATCATATCAAGTTCTTCGGCAGCTTTTTTCGAGAGATCAATTATTCTTCCATTAAAATCAGGTTTCCTGTCGTTTATTCTAACAATTACAGTTTTCCTGTTGGAAAGATTTTTTACCCGTACAACTGTTCCGAAACTATAGGTAGGATGAGCCGCAGTTAATTTATCCTGATCAAATACTTCACCATTTGCAGTTTTTTTTCCCTGGAACTTATCTGAGTAATATGAGGCTACCCCGACCCTTGATTCAAGCACATCCGAGTAATCATTGACAGGGGGGTTTTTGTCGAAACGAGTTTCTGCTTCATCTTCATTTGTTTTATCATCACTATGTCTTGACGGGAACCGAGTACTCGAAGCACACCCATAAAAACTAATTATTAAAATTAAAAATATTCCTGTCAGTTTTATCATAATATATAATTAAATCAATGAAGCACATTTAATAATTGCGGTTTCACTACGCAAGCGGTTATCTCCTAAATTATAAAATTCAGCATCATTGAAGAAGTGATTTCTCCAGCTCAGTAAAATCTCCTTCAGGTCCGAAAATAAAATAATATTTTTCCCTGGATTCAGAGTCTGCAAAATGAAACCTTTCGTTTGCATCCTGTGAAAATAGTATTTTTCTGCCTTCAAGTTTTGCTAATTCTTCAATTGAGGAATTAACTTCTAAATTCGGGAGAAAGCTTCTCAGTGATTGTTTCATTGCAGCCAGAAGAATTTTCTCCCATCTATCCGGTTTATTACTTTTTTTAACAGTTCTTTCCGAATCAAAAATTATAAAATTTGTTATCCCAAGTTCGGTACATTTTTCCAGCGCAAATTCAAAGCCGGTCAGGATTTTTTAATTTCGGAATACAGAAAATCAAATTCTTAAATTTATTATCATACTTTAATTCTTCTGCAATTTCTGCTTTGATGGAAAGATCATCAATATTGTTAATAATTGATTTGAAGATCGAGCCTTTACCGTTTGTTATAAATATTTCGTCCCCGATGGAATGACGCATTACTTTTATAATATGTTTTGCTTCATCTCCTCTGATAGTAATTTTGTTATCAACGAGAAAAGACGGGGATGAATAGTAAAGTTCGATGTTACTTAGTCGTTTCATTTGTTGAGCATATATTTTTTAAAATGATGCTGAAACATTAAATATGATTTCAGTATTCCTGTATTCATCAAGTCCAACCTCCAACCTGACAACATTATAGGGTAAAATTAACAATGTTATTCCGCCGCCATAACCAGATCTTATATCATTCATTGAAAGAGTTTCACCTCTGAATTTTGTTGTACCCACATCTCCAAAAACTTCAGTATACAGAGCTACCCTGTATGATAATAATTCCTTCGGAATAATCGGAATAAAATTGAGATCGATATTTATGTCCTTCAAAAGTGGGTAATACAATTCCAAAGATCCTATATAATAATTATTTCCTTCAAGCTGTTCTGAGTAATGTCCTCTTATTCTTTCATCGAAACCAATGTAAGATAAATCATAATACGGTATTAATTTTCCCCCGGTTAACCTGGTTGCAAATCTCCATTTTCCATGAAGATCGCCTATCAATTTTCTGTACTCGCGGAAATCAAAACGCAATATCTCATAATTAATTCCATCTACACCTAATCCTTTGAACTCAATAGATGCATCACCCAGAAGACCAGCTTTTGGAAACTGAACGAGATCTCTTGTATCGTAAGAGTAAGCAGCAGTAATTGATGGGGAATGATCAATTCTTGAGTCTGAAGCTGAAATACCTTTAATATAAAGCGGTGTTTCAACGTATGTATATCCCATAGTTAATGATAAACGATTAAATAGACCAAATCTTTTTCCAATTTCTACAGAGCCCGAAATAAATTTCTGATCAAATTCTCCCCCGTATAATAATTCTGCAATATTACTTTTATTTGCAACCGTCCCGTAGTTTGCGGTCAGGTTTATTAAAATGTTTTCATCTTTAATAAAGTATGGATCAACATAGCGTAACCTAAGAAAAGGATTATACCCGAGTGCGCCGCTCAACGAAAGTGTTTCGTTCTTACCCTGGAAATTTTTTACGACTAAAATTGCACCGTATGATAATTTTTTCCAGTCATTATCTCTCAGCTCAACAAAAGGCACCGGATAAATGTACCATCCTTCTTCAACCGAAATGACAACTATATTCTTTTTATCAAGCGTTATTGGATAAACATCAACATGGTTAAATATTCCTAAACTATAAATTCTTTCCTTATTATATTTTGCCACTTCCGGAGTTAGTGTGTCTCCTAAAGAAAAAGTTAATTCCTTTTCGATGATAAAATTTTTAGTTGTCTCGGTACCCTTAATATATATTGAATCAACAGTCAGCAAATAATCATTTACATATCTAATCGTATCCTGCTTTTGAGCAAAAGCCTCTGGAAAATAAGTGAGAATAAGAAGCAGGCAAAAATATTTCATAAATCTTTTTAGTATTGATTCGAAATAAAAAACGGTTCGCGGATTTTTTTACTCCACGAACCGTAATATTGAATAAATTATTTTCAGGAAACCGGTTCTTCTATATAATCAGAAATCGGGTTACAACTGCATATTAAGTTACGATCACCGTAGGCGCTGTTTACCCTTCCAACCGCAGGCCAGAATTTATTTTTTCTTATCCACTCCAATGGATAACCTGCTTTTACTCTGGAATACGAGTGTTTCCAATCATCTGAAATAAGAACTGAGAGCGTGTGCGGAGAATTTTTTAATACATTATCAGTCTGATCTGCTTTCCCTTCTTCTATCTCCTTAATTTCTTCTTTAATGGAGATCATCACATCACAAAATCTATCCAGCTCAGCTTTTGATTCACTCTCAGTTGGTTCAATCATTAAAGTTCCGGCTACAGGAAATGAAACCGTTGGAGCATGATATCCATAATCCATCATTCGTTTAGCGATATCTTCAACTTCAATTTTCGAAGTGTTTTTAAAGTTTCTCATATCAAAAATTAATTCGTGAGCTACCCTTCCCTGCGTTCCAGCATAGAGAACTTTAAAGAATGGTTCTAATTTTGACTTAATATAATTTGCATTTAGAATCGCAACTTCCGAAGCTTTTTTCAATCCATCGGTTCCCATCATTTTGATATAGGCATAAGAGATTACAAGAATACTGGCACTTCCCCAGGGGGCTGAGGATACCGCAGTGATTCCCTTATTATGTTCAAGTTCCACAACCGGATGCTGTGGAAGAAATGGAACAAGATGCGATGCTACTGCAATTGGTCCCACACCCGGACCACCACCTCCATGAGGAATACAAAAGGTTTTATGAAGATTAAGATGACAAACATCAGCACCAATATTTGCAGGACTTGTTAATCCAACCTGAGCATTCATGTTTGCTCCATCCATATAAACCTGTCCGCCATTCGCATGAATTATCTCACATATTTCCCGAATTTTTTCTTCGAATACTCCGTGAGTTGAAGGATAAGTAACCATCAAAGCGGAAAGCTTATCTTTATTTGCTTCAGCCTTTTGTTTTAAATCATCAAGATCAACATTACCTTTGTTATCACAGTTGGCGACAACCACTTGCATTCCAGCCATTACTGCACTTGCAGGATTGGTTCCGTGAGCAGAAGATGGTATTATTACAACGTTACGATGACTCTCTCCCCTATTTTTATGAAACTCCCTGATAACCATCAGGCCTGTGTATTCACCCTGCGCACCGGAATTAGGCTGCAGAGAAACTGCAGCGAATCCTGTAATCTTAGCCAGTTGAGCTTCAAGCTCTTTAAATAATTGTTTGTATCCTTCAGTTTGATAGGAAGGTGCGAATGGATGAATCTTACTGAATTCCGGCCAGGTAACCGGCAGCATTTCAGTTGTTGCATTTAGCTTCATAGTGCAAGAGCCGAGAGGAATCATAGAATGAGTCAATGAAAGATCTTTATTTTCAAGACTTTTCATATATCTCAACATTTCTGTTTCCGAGTGATAAGTATTGAAAACGGGGTGTGTCAGGTATTCACTTACCCTTCTGAATTTTTCAGATATTTCAGTTTGGATCGAACCAGCTTCCTTTATTAGTAGAGAAGAGTCGGTTTCTCTTCCGGCGATCTTAGCAAAAACATTAATGATTTCAATAATATCTTCAATATCCGTTTTTTCACTAATGGATATTCCAATTGAATAATTTGCGAAATATCTGAAATTTAATTTTTGTTTTTCAGCTTCTTTTCTGATTTCATCAATTTTATTTTTTTCACCAGATGAAAATTTAATTTTTAATGAATCAAAATAATTCTCATTAACCTGGTTATATCCCAAGGATTTTAAGGAATTATCAAGAAATTTTGTTAATTGATGTATCCTCTCAGCTATTGATTTAATACCTGCCGGACCATGATAAACAGCATACATTGCAGCCATAATAGCCAGTAAAACCTGTGCAGTACAAATATTGCTGGTGGCTTTTTCCCTGCGAATATGTTGCTCCCTGGTTTGAAGAGCCATCCTGTAGGCCAGATTTCCCTGTGCATCAATTGTTGCCCCGATTATTCTACCTGGAATATTTCTTTTAAATTCATCTCTCGTACTAAAAAATGCAGCATGGGGACCACCATATCCCATGGGAACACCAAACCTCTGCGAATTCCCAACAACAGCATCAGCACCAAATTCACCGGGTGGTAACAGTAAAGCAAGGCTCATCAAGTCCGCAGCAACAACACAAAAAATATTTTTTTCTCTTGCCAGGTTAAACAATCCATTATAATCATAAATCTCACCAGATTCGGAAGGATATTGTACCAGTATTCCGAAAATATCGTCAGATAAATCAAGTTTTTTATGGTTCCCGATTCTTAATGAGATTCCCTGTGATTCTGCACGGGTTTTAATAACATCTATAGTCTGAGGAAAACATTCTTCAGATACAAAAAAAGTGTTTGCATTCTTATTCTTTTTTAATGAATGGAACATAGACATAGCTTCTGCAGCTGCAGTACCTTCATCAAGCAAAGAGGCATTAGCTATGGGTAACCCGGTTAAATCAATTATTGCAGTTTGAAAATTCATCAAAGCTTCAAGTCTCCCCTGAGCAATTTCAGCCTGGTAAGGAGTGTATTGAGTGTACCATCCGGGATTTTCAAGAATATTTCTTTGAATAACTGCCGGAGTTATTGTTTCATTATACCCCATGCCGATATAAGATTTAAATACAAAATTTTTCCTTGCTAATTCTCTCAGGTTTTCAATAAATTTATTTTCAGAAACAGGTTCTCCTAAATCAAAGGTTTCTTTTAATCTGATCTGCTGTGGTATAGTTTGTTCAATTAATGTATCTAATGAGTCAACTCCAATTACTTTCAACATCTGTTCAATTTCTTTATTATTCGGTCCAATATGCCTGTTCACAAATTTATCGGGATGTTCAAGATTATTCATAGTTTTATTTCTCTTAAAAAGATTAATCAATAAAATATTTAGACTTACTAAAATAAGGAATGTTTTATATCTATAAAATGTTAAAAATAAAGGAATGGGAGAGAGGTTTTAATTTATCTATAAATCAGTTTCCGTTACGCTGAATGATTTTAGTCATTGCTGAATGAGCTGCATTTTGTTCGGCAGTTTTTTTGTTACGCCCTTTTCCAATACCATAAGCTTCACCATTTATCTCCACCTGTATAGTAAAGGTGCGGTCATGCTGAGGACCGTCTTCATTAACAACAATATAAAGGGGGTTTTCAAACTTATTTGCCTGAGCATACTCAAGAAGCTGACTCTTATAATTTTCATCCACCAGGTGTTCACCTTCTTTTGCACTCGGTTCAATCAGATTTTTTTTAATGAAACTTTTTGCACCGTCTAAACCGTTATCAAGATAGATTGCCCCGATCAGAGCTTCAAAAGCATCTGCTAATACAGTACGTGAGCCATAAGTAAATGTTGAAGATAAATTTTTACTTACCAGAAGAAAGCGAGACAGGCCAATTCTTTCAGCTCCATCAGCCAATGCTGTACGATTAACTAATTTAGCTCTGACTTTTGTTAAGAATCCTTCATTTTCCTCCGGGTAAACTTCAAACAGATATTCAGCTACAGTAAGATTTAATACTGAATCACCTAAAAATTCCAGTCTTTCATTTGAGACCGCAAATCCAGGATGCTGTTCAAGGAAGGATCGATGCATTAACGCCTGTATATAATACGATTTATCCTTAATTGAAACACCGGTTACCGATTCCAATTCGCTAAATTTACGATGTGTAAGTAATTTTGAAAAGTACCTTGTTTGTTCCCGTGCTTGTCTTTGTTTTAATCTTTCAAGCAGCCAGGATAATAACTGCCCCAAAACTAATCTCCGGCTTTTTTAAATAAGATAGAAGCGTTATGACCACCAAACCCGAAAGTATTGCTGATAGCATAGTTTATTTTTTTTTCAGTAACAATTTTTGCACTGTAATTAAGATCGCATTCAGGATCGGGAATATCAAGATTTATAGTGGGTGGAATTTTATTATTAAGTACTGAAAAAACGGTTGCAATAGCTTCAATTCCTCCGGCAGCCCCAAGCAAATGTCCGGTCATCGATTTAGTGGAATTTATAACCATATCATATGCATGATCACCAAATACCGCTTTTATAGCTCTTGTCTCAGTAACATCATTATAAGGAGTACTTGTTCCATGGGCATTTATATAATCCACATTTTCCGGTTCAATATTCCCATCTGACATTGCAGCTTTCATTGCTCGTATTGCTCCATCTCCACTGGGAGACGGTGCTGTTATATGGTAAGCATCTCCTGTTAGTCCAATCCCCGCTATTTCAGCATATATTTTCGCTCCGCGCGCTTTTGCGTGCTCAAACTCTTCAAGTATCAATGTACCGGCACCCTCACCCATAACAAAACCATTTCGGTCTTTGTCAAATGGTCTTGAAGCTTCTTTGTATCTATCATTCCATGTAGAGATTGCACGCATTGCATTAAATCCCCCGATAGACATTTCAGTAACAGCTGCTTCCGAACCACCACACATCATTATATCTGTACTTCCCCGTTGGATTAACATAAAAGCATCAGCGATTGCATGAGATGAAGTAGCACAAGCAGATGTTGTAGCATAGTTAGGACCCTTCAAACCAAATTTAATAGAAATTTGTCCTGCAGCCATATCTGAAATCATCATGGGAACAAAGAAAGGACTTATTTTATGCGGATCTCTATTTTCGAAATAAAGCCAGTGTTGTTTCTCAAGGGTAATCATTCCTCCAATTCCACTGCCATATATTACTCCGAATTTTTCAGCATCAACACCATTAACATCGATGCCGGAATCCTTCATTGCCATTATAGCAGTTACTAAAGCAAATTGGTTAAACGGATCTAACCTCTTTATTTCCTTCTTTTCAAGATAATCTTCGGGATTAAAATTTTTTACTTCAGCAGCAAATTTGGTATCGAATTTAGATGTATCGAATTTTGAGATAAGATCTACACCGTTTTTACCATGGAGAAGACCATCCCAGTATTCCGTAATACCTATACCAATAGGAGTAACCGCACCCATTCCGGTAACAACTACTCTTCTTTTATCCATAACTTTCTCCGGAGAATAATCGAATGAGGATAATCTTCATTGTATTGAGAGATCATTTATTTAAAGGGAGAGAAGTCGAGAAAATAAATTTCCCGACTTTAAAAAGATTAACCTAATTTTTCTGTTAAATACCTGGTAGCATCTCCTACAGTATTTATTTTTTCAGCATCTTCATCAGGAATGGAAACCTGAAAAGCGCTTTCAAAACCCATCACCAACTCCACAATATCCAACGAATCCGCACCAAGATCATTTGTAAAAGAAGCTTCAGGTGTTATTTGTGAATCTTCAACACCTAATTTGTCCATAATGATTTCTTTTACTTTAGCTTCTACGTCCATCTTTGTAACTCCTATATTTTATTTCAGTTAGTTTATATAAATAATATTCAAAAATAAGATAAAAATTTCACATTGTCATTCCGCCATCCACGGCGATTACCTGCCCGGTAATATAATCAGCTTCCGGGCTGCAGAGAAAACCTACAACTCTTGCTATATCTTCGGGTGTACCCATTCTGCCAAGCGGTACATTTTTTAATAATGCTTCCTTCTGCTTTTCATCAAGCTTAGCTGTCATACTCGTTTCAATAAATCCAGGGGCAACGGCGTTTACCGTAATATTTCTTGAACCTAATTCCCGCGCCATAGTTTTAGTAAATCCAATTACTCCTGCTTTTGAGGCAACATAATTTGCCTGTCCGGCGTTGCCAATTAAACCTACAACTGAAGCAATATTCACGATTCTACCATATCTCTGTTTAATCATCGGTTTTAATACAGCTTTAGTATAATTAAAAACACTTTTAAGATTCGCAGAAATAACATCATCAAAATCTTTTTCGGTCATCCTTAAAAGAAGATTATCTCTTGTTATACCTGCATTATTTACAAGGATATCAACGCCACCTAACTTCTCAATTGCTTCATTAACAGTATTCTGTGCATCTTCAAGGGAAGAGGCATCAGCTTTAAATCCAAATATTTTTGTATCAAGAGCCCCTATTTCTCTTTCTAGTTCATCGGCACATTCATCGCAGCTATTATAAATAAAAGCAACATCAGAAAATAATATTTTACAGCAGCTTTTTGCCGCAAGCTCTTTGACTATTGCTCTCCCGATACCCCTTGTACCGCCAGTTACTATTGCTCTCTTAGTTTTTTGTGCCATTTACACTTTCTCCTGATTTTATCTCCTCGAGATATTCAGTTTTGTATTTTTCCAATTCCCTGAATCCATCTGCACCGAAAAAATGTTTCAATTCTTCCCGACAGGCATCAAAAATTGTTTTTCCCCCGTGGGAATAACTATTACAGGTTTTTAACCTATCAATATGTTCATCATCAATAGTCAGCGCGTTTTCATAAATAGTTAAAGGAAATAATATACAATAAAGGGGTTTGTATTTCCACTTATGTTTTCCCTCAAGGTTTGCAAGTTTTTGCAAGGTACAAAGACCATCTTTATCAAGAAATGAACATTTTCCGTTATTAACTTCAGTACCAACAGCAATACCTGATTCAAAATCCTCATCCTCTTCAGGAGCTTCAAACCACTGGTTTACGTCTTTAACCTGTGATTCATCAAACAAAGGAATTAATCTCTCTTTCAAGCTCAAAATTAATTTCTGTTCTTTAAGATCAGTGTAAACACCATAGTGGCAGCATTCTCCACTACAACTGCAATTGAAACTAAATGTAAAAATCTTTGGATCGATTTTTATTCCATTTATTTCTTTTTCAAAATTTTCAGACATCAGATATACTTCTCCACATCAGAATATTTATCAATACCGAAATATTTAACATCGGAATTTATTCTCTTAACTAAACCCTGTAATACTTTGCCGGGTCCAATTTCATAGAATTCTTCAATTCCATCATTTATCATGTTATTTATTGTTTCCTCCCACCTTACAGGGGAAGTCACCTGTTCGTATAAAGATTTTTTAATATCTTCTTTTACTAGTACGGGTTTTGCTGTAACATTAGCATAAACGGGAATTCTTGCATCATAAAAATTTGTTTTATCAAGTGTACTTTTTAAATTTTCTTTAGCTGAATCCATTAATGGTGAGTGAAAAGCTCCGCTTACAACAAGTTCTTTTACCAGCTTTGCTCCCTTTCCTTTACAAATTTCCATCGCTTTTTTTACGCCGGTCACAGAGCCGGAAATGACAACCTGGCCCGGGGAATTAAAATTTGCGCATTGAACTATCCCTTCTGCAGCAGCTTCCCTACAACATTCATCAACAAGCTGGGAATCAATTCCGATTACCGCCGCCATGGTTCCTTTATTCAGTTCACCAGCTTGCTGCATAGCCTTTCCTCTTACCCGTACCAGTTTTACTGCCTCGTAAAACTGAATTGCACCTGCACAAACAAGAGCAGAATACTCTCCAAGTGAATGCCCCGCAGCTGCATCAGGATGAAGTGTCCGAATTAAACTGGCAAGAATAACGCTATGAAGAAAAATTGCGGGCTGAGTAAACTCAGTCTGTCTTAATTGATCTTCAGGCCCGTTGAACATAATATATGAGAGATTAACACCCAGTGCGTCATCCGCAGTTTTAATCATTTCTTTAGCTTCAACAGAATTCTGAAAAAGATCCTCCGCCATGCCAACATACTGTGAACCCTGACCGGGAAACAAAAATGATTTTTTATTCATCAACACATTATAATTTTAAATGACATTCCGATTTAATCCATCCCCCATTTAACATAACTGGCACCCCAGGTATAACCAGCTCCAAATGCAGAGAGAATTAAATTATCGCCCTTTTTTAATTTGCCGGCACGATAATAATCCACCAGACAGAGTGGAATTGTAGCAGCAGTTGTATTCCCGTATTTATCAATATTAATCATCACTTTATCTTTCCCGATTCCCATTCTTTCCGCAGTGGCATCTATAATTCTAAGATTTGCCTGATGAGGAACAAGATAAGCTATATCATCAGATGTAAGATTATTCTTCTTCATTATTTCATATGAAACATCAGCCATACCTTTAACAGCAACTTTAAATACTGCTTTTCCATCCTGATACAGATAATGCATTTTTTTATCAACTGTTTCATGTGTGGGCGGGTTTAAACTGCCGCCACCTTTCATATGAAGACTTTCCATCCCTGAACCATCCACTCTTAAAATTGAATCTATCATACCTACATTTTTATCTTCTGTAGGCTCTAGTAAAACTGCAGCGCCTGCATCTCCAAAAAGGATACAGTTATTCCGATCGGTGTAATCTACAATTGAACTCATTTTATCTGCGCCAATTACTAAAACTTTTTTGTAATTTCCGCTTTCTATAAGAGAGCAACCTGTCTGAAACGCAAAGAGAAAACCGGAACAAGCTGCTGATAAATCAAATCCCCAAGCATTATTAGCATTAATATTGTTCTGAACAATACAAGCTGTAGCCGGAAAAAACATATCCGGTGTTACAGTGGCAACGATAATGCAATCAATTTCATCTGCAGAAAGATTATACTTTTCTAATAAATCTTTTGCTGCACCGGTTGCCAGATCACTTGTCGCACCATTTTCTAACAGCCTTCTCTCCCTGATTCCTGTTCGTGTTCTTATCCATTCATCCGAAGTCTCAACAATTTTTTCGAAATAAGCATTGTCCATTATTTTATCAGGGCACGTACATACCTATCCCTGTAATAACAGCATTGTATTTATTGTTTTTCATTTATAACACTTCCACTTTTTTCAGAAAATTCTTTAATTGAATTTTCAATTATTCCTAATAAATTTTTATCGTGCATCACTTTCGCTTTTAAAATCATATTTTTTATTGCTTTAGGAGTGCTCGATCCGTGACCAATAATACTAATTCCATTGACTCCAAGCAAGGGAACACCGCCATGTTCCTGGTAGTCCATAACTTTTAGTGCTTTTCTCAGGCTGCCTCTTGTTAAACCTATTTTTATTTTATCTACTATACTTTTCCTGGCAGTTTCGGATAACAAATGTTTTAAAAGTTTTGGGACTGCTTCACCAAATTTAAGAATAATATTACCTATAAAACCATCGCAAATAATAACATCTACCTTCCCGGTAAGGATATCCCTGCCTTCGACATTTCCAACAAAATTAAGTCGGGATTGTTTCAATAATTTTGCAGCAGCTTCCGAAATCTCATTACCCTTCCCTTCCTCTTCACCCATACTTAAAACACCAACAGTAGGATTTTTATTTCCGCCCATCTCCCTTGCGTAAATTGACCCCATCACGGCGTATTCAAAAAGGTGTTGAGCTTTGGAGTCTTTACCCGCGCCAACATCGTACAAATAGCATATACCATTAACATTCGGCATCTCCGCACCAATTGTAGGTCTGCCAACACCGGGAATTCTTCCCATAACCAAAGTTGATGCAGCCATCATCGCACCCGTATTACCCGCACTTACAAATGCTTCTGCTTTTCTATCTCTAACCAGACCAGCACCAATCATTAGTGATGAATCAGGTTTTAATTTCAGAGCACTAGTAGGGCTTTCACCCATTTCAATTACCTGACTGGTGTGGATTATATTGGATTCATTAAAGGAAATTTTTTCTTCGGTGAGTATCTTTTTGATTTCTTCTGATTTACCTACAAGAAATAATTCGATATTTTTAATTTCGGCAATTGCCTGAACTGCACCTAAGATAACGTTCCGGGGAGCGAAATCGCCCCCCATCGCATCGACAGCAATTCTGCATTTACTTCTGTTCGATTCAGAATCAATCATTAAATTGAATAATTGTTAGAAATTAACTTTTGGGTATAAACATTGATTTTTCGTTATAATACCCGCAGGAAGGACAAGCACGGTGGGTCATTTTCATTTCACCGCAATTTGAGCAAGTTCCCAATGACGGAGGAGTTGCCTTGTAATGAGTTCTTCTCTTATCTCTTCTGCTTTTTGACCATTTGCGTTTTGGATTTGGCATTCTATAACCGTTTTTAATTAGTATTTAATTTATTTTTTAATTCTTGAAGTGGAAGCCATCTTGCATCCACATTGTTTTGATCACATGTACAATTTCCATCATTAAGATTTGTTCCACATCTGTAACAAAGACCTTTGCATTCTTCGGTGCATAATTTTTTCATGGGAACAGCTAATATTGAAAAATCCCGAACATCATCGGAAATGTCAATTACATCAGTCTCTAAAGAAATATAGGATATATTATCCGATTTACTTTCTACAGGTTCAACGCCCTGCAGATAAACCATTTCGTAATTTGTAATTAATTTTTTCCTGAATTCAACTGTACACCGGTCGCATTCAAATACAGCATCGATAAAAATTTTTGAATCAAGAATTATTTGATTATGAGATTTTATAAGTTCGATTTCAACTTCAACATTTCCTGCAAAAGGAGATTCCAAACCGATAGTCTTTACAGGTTCGGAAAGTTTGAATTCATGTGTTCCCTCACCCAGATTCGAAATCTTGATTTTCATCGTAATTTCCCACAATCTTTACAAAAAAACGATTAGAAATATAGCCATACTTAAATATAGAGTCAATAAAGTAAACTTCCCACTATTTGATGCTTGGTTTTCTAATACTCCAGCATTTTGGCATATAAATCTATAGTATATAAACTTTCTAAACATTAAATTAAATCTTTAATAATTATAACACTTATTCTTAAAAAAGAATACATGCTCGTTGTTCAGAATTTAACTAAAGAATATAATGACGTTGTTGCTGTAAATAACTTAAGTTTTACAGTAAATGAAGGGAAGATATTCGGACTTCTTGGCCCGAACGGGGCTGGCAAAACAACTACAATAAGAACCGTTTTAAACATACTCAGACCTACGTCAGGGACAATCAGTTTTAATAATCAGGCAATATCAAAAAATTTCTTCAATCAAATTGGTTATCTGCCTGAAGAACGTGGTTTATATAAAAAGAGCAAAGTTATTGATTTAATAGTTTATTTTGCTCTACTAAAAAATATGACACGATCTGCAATATTACGCGAGCTTGAATTCTGGCTTGAAAAACTCGGGATAACACAATACCGGAATAAAAGAATTGAAGAACTATCAAAAGGAAATCAGCAAAAGGTACAATTTATTACTACAGTTATTCACAATCCAAAATTGTTAATTCTTGATGAACCTTTCAGTGGATTTGATCCCATCAACCAGCAAATAATCCGTGAAACCATACTTACATTTGTTGATGAAGGTAAACTTATTATTCTGTCAACTCATCATATGGATTTTGCGGAAAAAATGTGCTCGGAAATATTGCTAATGAACAAAGGAAAAGAAGTCTGCAGCGGGTCCTTATCTCAATTAAAGAAAAACTTCGGGGGAAATATGGTTGAAGTGGGATTTGAGGGAAACAGAGATTTGATTAAAAATCTGCCTTATGTAAAAGGAATGGATTATTACAACAATTTTGCAGAAGTCCAGCTTCAGGAATCAACAGAACCATATTTCTTTCTGAAAGATATAGTTGATAAAGTCAGGGTCAGTCATTTCAGAATAATTGAGCCAACTCTTAATAAAATTTTTATCGATATGATTAAACAAAGTAATTAAAGATTTGAAAAAGATTTTTGAAATATCAAAGTGGGAATTCCTGGAAAAGGTTAAAACAAGAGCGTTCGTTTTGTCTCTTATAATTACCCCTGCTCTGGTTATAATAATTTCTGTTGGTGGCACCTTTATTTCAGCAAATGAAAAAGAATCCACAAAACCTATCGGAATACTGGATTCTTCAATGGTTTATTATTATCCGCTTTCCAAAGCTCTGGAAGACTACAACCTGGATAGCGGCCAGCCAGCTTACATAGTTCTTAACCTAAATGAAATAAATAAAAATTTTAACAAAGTCATTGAATCCGCTGATGAAGAGGTCTATCAAAATAAAATAGCCGGTTATATTTTAATAAAGGGTGAAAAAAACGATTCACTTCACGCTGAATACAGGTGTAAGAATTCGGGTAATTTTAAAGATATGCAAAGAATAGAAAATGCTTTTGAAGAAACAAGAATCAAAATCGGGTTAATTAAGCTTGGGATAAATCCGGGTACGTTCGAATCTGATTTGAAACGAATTGATATTAACCAGATAACTATTAAGGAAGGAACGGGCGAACATCCTTCTGATTTCCTTGCTGAATTCTTATCAGCACTTGTTTTTATCATGCTTCTATTAATGATGATAATTTATTCCGGACAAATGATGGTGCGAAGCCTGGTTGAAGAAAAATCGACAAAACTCATTGAGATATTAATTTCAAGCTGTTCACCGGAAGAATTACTGGCTGGAAAGATTTTAGGGTTAAGTGCACTGGGTTTATTCCAAATGTTCATATGGATTTGCATAGGAATAGCTCTGGCAGGAAGTTCATTGATTCCAATGTCAGCGTTCGATAATATTTGGATTATGCTGGTCTATTTTATACTTGGTTTTTTGTTTTATACTGCTGTGTTTGTAGGTATCGGATCAATTGTAACAACTGAACAGGAAGCACAACAAATAACCAGTTATCTGAGTCTTGTACTTGTTCTGCCAATTGCAATTTCTGCATCCGCTATTACTAATCCCAATTCGGGGCTGGTTCAGATTTTATCGTTTATTCCTTTAACAATTCCAGCAATAATGCTTTTAAAAATAAATGTTGTAAGAGTATCAACAATAGAAATTTTATCAACTATTACGATTATGCTCGCATCTATTTATATTATGATATATGTTGCGTCAAAAATTTTCAGAATAGGCATTTTATCTTATGGAAAAAGACCGGGAATAAAAGAACTCATCTCATGGATTAAAGAAAAATAATCTACTATTAAGAGGAACTGTGCTTTTCATTGCTTCTTTATTAGCTGCTATCGTACCAATGATTACTTATTTGCTCATAATCTGGCAGATAGACAGGTATGACAAAGAGCCATTCAGCCTTGTATTTATAAACTATCTTTATGGTGCTGTAGGTGCAATTTTCCTGGCAGTAATCGGCAGCGGGTTAATTTCCAGCCTTGTCTCTCTATTAATATATGATGAGCAAATGGTAGCTCATATTGAAACAATAATTATTGCACCTGTTGTTGAAGAGAGTACAAAAGGATTTTTTTTATTTATTATGGTCGCGAATAAAAAATTTGATAATATGACGGACGGAATTGTTTACGGCGGTGCAATTGGATTGGGGTTCGGAATGACCGAGAATTTCTTTTACTTTGTATTTTATTCACATTCATTTAATGACTGGTTAAGCATAGTTATAATCAGAACTTTATTCTCAGGGGTTATGCACTGTGTTTCAACAGGAACACTTGGGGCATTTCTTGGTTATGCAAAATTTAAACCGCGTAATATAAAAATCACGTTTCCAATAATTGGATTATTGGTTGCAATGTTTATCCATTTTCTGTGGAATTTATCAGTAAGTTTTGAGTCTACAGCAATACTTGGATTCATGTTTATGATTTTTACTATTGCTATTTTCATTACCGTATTTTCTGTTTCATTACTCGGGGAGAAAAAAATTATTTACCGTGAACTTATGCCTGAATCAGAAGACGGGCTTATCCCACACGAGCACCTTTTTATTTTAAATTCATCACAAAGAAATAAACCCGGCTGGATTGATGAAAGTATCCGGAAGTTATATATTAGGGCAGCTACCTCTCTGGCATTCAGAAAGATGCAGTCCCGAAACTCGAGCGGCTTAAGTAAAAATTATTATGAACAGGATATTGAACATTACAGAAACTTTATTCGTAATTTACTCTCAAATACTCAGCTAAGCTAAATGACTAAATCGAATTCTTGCATATACCTGCTGCCCCTTTTTTCTTTTTATAATACCAACAACAATTCATTATTTGAATCAATGACAGGTGATGATACCTCGCTGCTTTATACAATATTGTACGAAAATTATATCGAAGTTTTTAATGAGCTGAAAGACGTTTCTACAATTGTTTATTTTCTTGATAAAAATGATATGGATAAAATTCCGGATGGGATTAATCAAAAACTAAATAATATTTTTTTTATTGATACTTCTGCTCTGAACAAAGAGATTAAGAATTTAAATGATAAATACTTTAAAAATTTTCACAATAATCTTTTGATTTTTTCACATTCTATCGGAGTTTCCGCTTCTGATATTAAAAAAATATTCTCTCTCCTTGATATAGAAGATGAATCAATTCTGCTGGGAAGAGGAATTGAAGAAAAAATCGCTCTGTTCGGATTCAATTCTTACAATGAAGAACTTTTAGGAGATTTAACTGAGGACCGGAATCATTATGATGAAATGCTGATAAAAGCAAGCAAGCAGGAAAATTTTGTTCACACGTTAAGCAATTTTATGCTGATAGAAACTAAAGAAGATTTCGTAAAACTCTATAGCGAACTTTCAAAGAAAGAAAGTTTACAATACTGTAATCAGAACATTCATGAAAAATTTACCCATCTTTTTATTGAATATAAGGATTTGTTGAAATGAGCAAAGTTGGGATATATGGCGGAACTTTTGATCCTGTTCACCATGGACACCTGATTACTGCTCAGTCAGTTCGTGAATTAAGAAACCTCGATAAAATTATTTTCATTCCAAGTTATATTTCTCCTCATAAACTTGATCAGAAAGCGTCTGAACCCGAACACAGATTGAAAATGATCAAAACGGCAATTGAAGATATTCCATACTTTGAATGCTCTGATTTTGAAATATCGAAACAAAAAATATCATACACTATTGATACTTTGCATGAAATGAAAAAGTATTTTGAAGAGATTGAGCTTATCATAGGGGAAGATAACATGGAAACTTTTCATACATGGAAATCACCTGAAGAAATCATGAAGATTGTCACTCTAATAGTACTTAAAAGACAAATTGTAGATGAAAGAAAATATAAAAATAAATTTGTAAGTAAAGCAGTTTTCCTGGAAACACCCAGGATTGACATAAACAGCACAACAATAAGAGACAGGGTTAATAAAGGATTGCCAATAAACTTTCTTGTGCCACAAAAAGTTATGAAATATATTTACGAACTGAATTTATATAAGGAATCAAATTGAAAATATTAATTACCGGGGGTGCGGGATTTATTGCCTCACACATTGCAGATGCTTTTATTGAAAACGGGCATTCTGTTTTTATACTAGATAATCTTTCATCTGGTTTTGAAAAAAACATTAACTCAAAAGCTACATTTGTAAGAGCGGATATCAGAGACAAAAGTCTTTCTGAATTGTTCGAAAGAGAAAAATTTGATGTCGTCAATCATCATGCTGCTCAAATGGATGTAAGAAGGTCGGTCGCTGATCCTGAGTTTGACGCAAATACGAATATTATCGGAACGATCAATCTTCTCCAGAATACTATAAAATATAATGTTAATAAATTTATGTTTTCTTCTACCGGCGGAGCTGTATATGGTGAACAGGAGTATTTTCCTGCAGATGAAAACCACCCGACTTCCCCGCTTTCACCATATGGTATTTCCAAACTTTCAGTGGAAAAATATTTATTCTTCTATAGAACACAGTACAATTTAAATTATACAATACTACGTTATGCAAATATTTATGGACCAAGACAAAATCCTTACGGTGAAGCAGGTGTGGTAGCTATTTTTTCTAAGAAATTATTAAATGGTGAACAGCCGGTTATTAATGGAGATGGGAAACAAACCCGCGATTATACATTTGTTAAAGATGTTGTAAAAGCTAATCTTCTTACATTGGCTGATGAGAAATCTGATATATATAATGTTGGAACAGGAAAAGAAACCGATGTAAATGTTTTATTCAATAAACTGAATGGTATTATTGGAAATGGCCAGTTTGAAAAACATGGACCGGCTATGCCTGGTGAACAATTACGAAGTGTGATAACTTCGGAAAAATTAAATCAAAAATTTGGATGGTCACCATCAACTTCACTTGATGAAGGATTAAAAAAAACAGTAGAATATTTTAAAGAGAAATCAATCTAAAAATGGCTGTTAATGTTTTACAAGATAAATTAATTGAAGGCGACAGAAGAAGTATTGCCAGGGCGATATCTGTTGTTGAATCTAATGGCACTGACTCTTCTGAATTGCTCAAAACCATTTATCCTCTAACAGGAAGAGCTTATAGAATTGGAATTACCGGACCGCCCGGGGCGGGAAAAAGTACAATTACTAATCAGTTGACGAAATTATTCAGAAGCAACGATAAAAAAGTGGGAATAATTGCTGTTGATCCGACAAGCCCGTTTACCGGAGGAGCTTTACTTGGAGACAGAGTAAGGATGTCCGATATTGGTCAGGATCCCGGAGTTTTTATCAGAAGCATGGCTACCAGAGGAAGCTTAGGCGGACTGAGCAGAAAAGCAATCAATGCGGCGGACGTACTCGATTCAGCCGGGTTTGATTTTATTATTCTTGAAACCGTGGGTGTTGGGCAATCCGAACTCGATATAGCTTATGCAGCGGATACAACAATAGTAGTTCTTGTACCAGAATCCGGCGATGCTGTGCAGGCAATGAAAGCAGGTTTAATGGAGATTGCTGATTTTTTTGTTGTAAATAAAAGTGATCGTCCCGGTTCAGAACAGGCAGTTACTGCTTTAAAAACAATATTGATGATGAAAGATCACGATGAAAATACCTGGATGCCGAATATTATTAAGGCTGTGGCAATTGAGAATAAAGGGATTAATGAGATAGCTGAAGAGATAGATAAGCACCGGACTTACTTAATTGAAAAAAATAAATTCCTCAAAAGAAGAGAAGATAGAACAAAAGTGAGAATACGGAATATTGTTGAAGAAAAAATTAAAGAAGAATTATGGAGCGGAACTGGTGAAAAATCATTAAATTCATCTATAGATAAAGTAGTTCTTGGTAATCTTTCACCTTATCATATTGCCGAAGAAATTATTAATAATTATAAAAACCAGGGTTAAAAATTAGAAGGAGAGATTAAATGGAAGTATTGGATAATCCATTCCTATCTGAGTTAAATGAAAATCAGATAATTATTAAAAACACAATCAGGGAATTTGCAGAAAAAAATATTCGTCCTGTTGTTATGAAATATGATGAATCACAGGAATTTCCGATGGATATTATCCATCAGCTCGGCGAACTTGGTTTTATGGGTATAATCTTCCCGGAGGAATACGGTGGTTCGGGTTTAGGATATGTAGAATTTGCAATTATTATTGAAGAACTCGGACGTGTAGATCCTTCCATCTCCCTCTCAGTAGCTGCCCATAACGGTCTTGGTTCAAATCATATTTTCAGATTTGGAAACGAAGAACAGAAAAAAAAATATCTCCCCGATTTACTTTCAGGCAGAAAAGTAGCTGCCTGGGGTTTAACAGAATCAATGTCAGGCAGTGATGCGGCAGGATTAAAATCTTATGCTGAAAAAAAGGACGGTTATTATTTACTGAACGGAAGTAAAACATTTATTACGCATGGAACGGTCGGACAAACAGCAGTGGTAATGGCAATAACTGATAAGGAAAAAGGTAAAAAAGGGATTTCTGCTTTCATTCTTGAAAAAGGAATGGAAGGATTTATTGTTGGTAAAAAAGAAAATAAACTGGGAATGCGTGCAAGTGATACAACACAATTAACTTTTGAAAATTGCAAAGTTCCAGCGGAAAATTTATTAGGCGAAGAAGGTCAGGGATTTATACAGGCAATGAAAATTCTCGAAGGTGGAAGAATTTCAATTGCAGCAGTAAGTGTTGGTCTTGCCCAGGGAGCACTTGATGCATCATTAAAATATAGTCAGGAAAGAAAACAGTTCAATAAGAGTCTGAGTGAATTCCAGGCAACTCAGTTCAAACTTGCCAATATGGCTGTTGGTATTGATGCTGCAAGACTGCTTACTTATCGTGCAGCTGCAATGAAGGATAAAGGATTACCTAACATGAAAGAAGCTGCTATGGCAAAATTATTCGCAAGTGAAGTAGCTGAAAAAGCTTCTAGTGAGGCAGTTCAGATCCATGGTGGATACGGTTTCATTAAAGATTATCCCGTTGAAAAATTATATCGCGATGTAAAGCTTCTTACAATCGGTGAAGGAACTTCAGAGATTCAAAGAATTGTTATATCCCGTGAACTTTTATCAAACTAAACTCAGATATAAATGAAGAATATTGGTAAAGCAATTAATGAGAATGAATCTTATTTAAAAAGAGAAGATTTTTACAAAAATCTTCTGAGAAAGCTTCAGGCTGAAAGAGATGTAGTTCAACTTGGAGGCGGTAAAAAATCAATTGAAAAACATAAGGCAAAGGGAAAATTAACTGCGAGGGAAAGAATAAATCTTCTCGTTGATAATCCAAAAGATTTTTATGAGCTGAGCACTTTTGCAGCTTACGGTATGTATGAAGAATATGGCGGTGCTCCTTCTTCGGGAACTGTTTACGGGATCGGGAAAATTCACAATAAATTCTATGTTATAGTTGCTAACGATGCAACTGTTAAAGCAGGCGCATGGTTTCCAATAACAGCCAAGAAAAATCTACGTGCTCAGGAAATTGCTATTGAAAACAGGCTTCCGATCATCTATCTCGTGGATAGTGCCGGAGTTTTTCTTCCTTTGCAGGATGAAATTTTTCCTGACAAGGAACATTTCGGAAGAATATTCAGAAACAATGCTGTAATGTCTTCCATAGGTATTCCTCAAATAGCCGCAATTATGGGTCCTTGTGTTGCTGGTGGAGCTTATTTACCTATCATGAGTGATGAAGCACTTATTGTTGAAGGAGAAGGTTCAGTATTTCTTGCAGGTGCACATTTAGTTAAAGCTGCAATCGGGGAAGTAATTGACAATGAAAGCCTTGGCGGTGCGAAAGTCCAATCTAATATTTCAGGGGTTACAGATTATATCATGAAAAATGATACGGAATGTCTTGAACAGATTAGAAGTATTGTTGAAAAACACGGGACAAGCTTAACTGCTGGTTTTAACAGGACAGAAAGCAAACCACCTAAGTTTTCTTCCAAAGAAATATATGGCTTATTACCAGAAGACCCGATAAAACCTTACAATATGTATGATGTAATTGCGAGGATCATTGATGATTCCATTCTGGATGAATATAAAGCTGGATACGGAAAATCAATTATTACAGGTTATGCTAGAATAGATGGATGGGCAGTTGGAATTGTTGCTAATCAAAGAGAAGTGGTAAAAACTGAAACAGGTGAAATGCAGGTTGGCGGAGTTATTTATTCCGATTCTGCAGATAAAGCAACGCGTTTTATTCTTAACTGCAATCAGAAAAAAATTCCGTTATTATTTTTGCAGGATGTGACAGGATTTATGGTTGGAAGCAGGGCGGAGCATGGTGGAATTATTAAAGATGGTGCTAAGATGGTTAATGCTGTTGCAAATTCATCAGTGCCAAAAATTACAATTATAGTAGGAAATAGTTTTGGAGCCGGGAATTATGCAATGTGCGGCAAAGCTTATGATCCAAGATTTATTTTTGCTTATCCGAATGCGAAAATTTCTGTAATGGGTGGTAGTCAGGCAAGTAGTGTTCTACTCGATATAAAATTGAAACAATCTGAAAAAAGTGGAAAACATTTAAGCGAAGATGACAGAAAAAAATTGCTTGATGAAGTCACAAAATCTTATGAAGATAAAAGTACTCCTTTTTATGCTGCGGCAAGACTTTGGATTGATGAAATTATAGATCCGGCACTGACGAGAGATTACATAACAATGGCTTTAGAAGTTGCAAATAACAATCCTGAAATTCCAAAGTTTAATCCGGGAGTTATTCAGACTTAAAAGAATATTCATTTTATCATCTATTACTATGTTGTGACTGGCAGTTTGCAATTTGCATAACTCATTTAAGCTTTCAGTTTATATTTAGCAAAATTGAAATTCTATTTTTTCATCCCGATATTCATATTCAGCTCTTTTAGTTTATTTTCTCAGCAAAGTAAACTTTCTAAAACAGTTAATTATATATCGGAATTCATCTCATCTGGTTATTTCGAAAAATTAAAAGTTAAGGCAAATGATTTATCACTTGTGGATACATTATTTAATCGTGCCGTAAATTATCGGGATAGTGATTATTCAGAGGCACTACTTTCATTAATGTTTGCAACTGTACCGTATAAAAAAGTTCCTATCCAAATCCCGCTGATAAAAACCATTGTTCAATTTCCTCTTACTTCTGCTAGTGATTCTGTTTTCTTACTTAAAAACAAAAACCTTCCAAAAGACTTTTATTTTGATACTCCTCAAACCAACTTTGGAGATAAAGATAAATTGGCTCATTTTTTCGGAAGTGCTTTTCTGGCTTATAACTCATCTATTTTTGATTTGGGCGACCTAATTGGTTATTTTGTGGAGGTATTTGAGGAAGAATTTAAGGTTCAGTCGGTTATTGATAGCCGTGATATGATGACAAATAAATTGGGCTATATTTTCGGTACTTACTTAAAAAAGAACAAAAACATTCAACCATCAAATGCATTCTTGTTAAGAACACTTTTTTATACACGATATAATTTTCCGTAAAAAAAATTATGAACACAATCCTGCTGATTGATGATGAAACTGAAATATGCGAAAGCATAAAGATGATACTTGAGTATGAAGGTTACAATGTTCAGTACTCAACCAAATCGACTGAAGGAGTAGAAAAAGCCATTAGCGAAAATTATTCGGCATTGCTTCTTGATATTCAGATGCCCGAAATGAATGGATTTGAAGTTCTCAAAAAAGTAAAAGAAGTAAACCCGGCACTTTCAGTGATAATGATTTCAGCTCATGGAAGTGTTGAGAATGCAATAAAAGCTACACGTCTCGGAGCATTCGATTTTATTGAAAAACCAATTGATCGAGACAAACTTGTAATAAGTGTAAGAAATGCTGTTGAGCAATCAAACCTTATTTCGGAAAATGCAGAATATAAGAAAACACTTCTTGGCGATGAAAAAATTCTTGGCAAAAGCAAAGTAATACAAAATATCCTGGCAACTATTGAAAAGGTCGCACCGCTTGATACCCGTGTTTTAATAACCGGTGACAATGGTACCGGGAAGGAACTTGTTGCAAGGGCAATTCACAATAAAAGTCAGAGAAAAGATAAAACTTTTGTTGAAGTGAATTGTGCTGCGATTCCAAATGAACTAATTGAATCTGAATTATTCGGCCATGAAAAAGGATCATTCACAGGGGCAATGCAGCAAAGAATCGGAAAATTTGAGCTTGCCAATAAAGGGACTTTATTTTTAGATGAAGTTGGAGATATGAGTCCACAGGCACAGGCAAAAGTGTTGCGGGCAATTGAAGATGGAAAGATAGAGAGAGTTGGAGGAAATAAAAAAATAGAAGTTGATGTGCGGATTATTTCTGCTACAAACAAAAACCTGAAGGATGAAATTGCTGCCGGAAATTTCAGGGAGGATCTTTTTCACAGGTTAAATGTTATCCCTCTGAATATTCCTTCACTCAATGAAAGGATAGAGGACATCCCCGTTCTTGTTGAAAGTTTCGCAACTGATATTACAGCACGTCACAAAAAACTACCGGTTAAATTTGAAGATACTGCTATGAAGTTTTTACAGGGATTACCCTGGAGCGGAAATGTTCGTGAATTGAAAAATGCAATTGAAAGAATTATAATCCTTGTTGATGAAAGGGAAATTTCCAGAAAAGATATTGAATTTCTTTTCGCGGGTTCACAATCCTCAATTGGAGATATAATTGCAGACAGTAATTCTTTCCAGGAATTTAAAGAGAAAGCGGAGCGTGCTTTTATCATTAAGCAGTTAAATGCAAATGACTGGAATATCAGCAAGACAGCTGAAATACTTGATATCCAGAGAAGTCATCTTTATAATAAAATGAAAAAATATGAAATTGAAAAGGAAGAATAATTATGGGAGAAACAATTTTTTCTAAAATCATCAGTAAAGAAATTAAAGCTGATATAGTTTTCGAAAGTGATTCTGTAATGGCATTTAATGATATCAACCCGCAGGCTCCTGTTCATATTTTAATTGTTCCTAAAATTGAAATTCCAAAAGTGATCGATTTAAATGGAAAAGAACACTCAGAACTATTGGGTGAAATGATTGATGTTGCGAATAAGCTTGCAAAGGAATATAATATTGCAGAAGATGGTTTCAGACTTGTATTTAATTGTGGTCCGAAAGGTGGACAGGAAGTTTACCATCTTCATATGCACTTGCTTGGAGGAAGGCAGATGAGATGGCCTCCGGGCTGATTTTATAAATTACTATCTGCTGAAATTTATAATCGAATAACTATACTTTCTTCTTAAAAAGTCTATTGCCCTGAAAAGTTTTTTTCTCCTTACCTCATCATCTTCAAATAAAACTTCCTGTTCGCAAAAGTTTGAAAACTTGCTTACTCCCACACCTATTAATCTTACTCCTACACGTCTTGTATGAGCCTTCATTAGCAGGTCTTTAGCATTCTCAAAAACTGTTTTATCATCATCTGTCGGTTTAATTGTTCTTGAACGTATTAGAGTCTGGAAATCGGAATAACGCAGTTTTATATTGATTGTAGAAGCCATAAATCCTTCATCCCTCAGAGTCTGACAGACCTTACCTGTAAGCTCAAAAAGTATTTCATAAACTTTTTCATTGTTAGTTTCATCTGCCCCAAAAGTTGTTTCCTTTGAAATGCTTTTTTGTTCCCGTTCGATTGTGAGATACTCTGTTCCATGTCCATTAGCTTTTCGCCACAAATCAATTCCATATTTTCCGTAAGCAGAACCCCAATAGTCTGAAGACAGTTTTGTTATATCCCCTATTACATAAATCCCTTTATTGTTCAGTTCTCTTAACATAACTTTTCCGACACCGGGAATAGTTTCAACAGGCATATGAGAAAGGAATTCTTTTTCCATTCCGGGAATAATATAAGTTATTCCCATCGGCTTCATACAATCAGATCCGATTTTGGCGACGGTTTTATTACTGCCGATTCCTATTGAACAAGGCAAAGAAAGTTTCTGCCTGATTTCCTGCTGTAGCTTCGAGGCGAAAGAAAACATTGAGCCATAGATTTTTCTGCATCCTGTAAAGTCCATATAAAATTCATCTATAGAAGCCTGTTCAATTACCGGAGCATAAGACGATAATATATTTTTAACAGCGTGGGAAAAACGGACATATTCATCATAGTGTCCATGCAGGTAAATTCCATCGGGACAAAGTTTGAATGCCTGTCTTATCGGCAATGCGGAATGTAACCCGTAAACTCTTGCTTCATAGGAACAGGCAGCCACTACTCCTCTTCCGTGCGGGTTGCCGCCTACAATTACAGGCTTACCTTTTAAGGCAGGGTCTAGTATTCTCTCTACAGATACAAAGAATGCATCGAGATCGAGATGAAATATTGTGCGCATAAGTTAGAAAAGTTCAAAACTCTCTTCAATTTAATTTCAACTTAGGATCAAAATAATCTAAAGCAATTTCTTCCAGCCTCGGGAAAGCTTTAACAATTGTTGCAGGCATATCAACTTTCTCTTTCTCTTCAAGAAGATGAATCAATTCAAAAGCATTTGCAACAGCTTCTCCCTGTGGATGATTATTCATAATTACATAAATTTCTTCCACTTTTTCCTGTATTGTCTTTATCTTCTGTTCAATTTCTATCAATTCCCCGGGAGTATATAAATATTGATATCTTCCGCTTTGCTCTTCGTATGTCTGTTCTTTCCCGAAATTTTTTATTGATTTCGTCCATGCCTCAGTGTTTCTTCCGTGGAAACGAATATATGCGGCATTGTTTGTTATTATCGGTTCAAACTGAATTGCTCTTCCTATCTGAGGCTGATCTATTGTACACAAAGTGATATTTGACCGTTTAAAAAAATCATAAACTTCTTTCTTATCCCAGGAGGAATGGCGTACTTCCACAAAACAACTGAAGTTTTCAAAAATATCTTTCAGCCTGCGGATGTAATCCATTGAAGAATCATTAAATGAAAATGAATAAGGAAACTGAATCAGCAATCCACCAAGCCGTTCGGCTTTGGAAAGCATTTCCAGGTTATAATTCACTGATTTGATTTTTTGTTCATCAAAATTTTTTTTATGAGTAAAATCCTGGTGAAGCTTCATTGTAAAAAGAAAATCATCCGAATCAGATACTTTTTCTATCCAACCTTTTACAGTTTTAGGACTTATGTAAGTATAGTACGATGAGTTAACCTCAACACAGTTAAAATAATTTGCATAAAAACGAAGCCAGTCAAAGCTGCCGGATTGTGATTTCGGGTAAAATGCAGGCACCCAATCTTTATAAGACCAGCCTGCAGTTCCTATGTAGTATTTTGGCATCCACTCACCCTGCTTTCTTCTTCTCCATACTTCTGTAAATACCTATAACAATTCCGACCAGCTTAAATGAAGGGTACTTTTTCTCAATAACTATCGGCTTATATTCCGGGTTTTCTGAAACAAGCTCAATCTCATTTTTCTTTTTATAAAATCTTTTAACTACGGCAGCATCATCCAGCACAGCTACAACTATCTGCCCGTTTTTCGGTTCCAGATTTGGATTAACTATTACAATATCCCCGCTGAAAATATATGCATCCTTCAGGCTGTCCCCCTTAACCCGAAGCAGAAAGGAATCTTTCGGCATTCTTGCAATTGTGGGAAGTTCAATTGAATCGATAGCATCCGGATAGATTGTTAATGGATTTCCTGCAGCAACTTCGCCAAGCACCGGGCGTGGAATAAAAAATTTATCTTCAAGGGTAAGTTCAATTCCCCTTGAAAGTTTCGGGTTACGCTTAATATATCCCTTCTTTTCGATAGCCTGAAGATGCTGCTGAACAGTTGCCCTGTTTCTATACCCAAAATATTTTGCTATTTCAGCAAGTGTCGGAGGAATTCCTCTATTAACTTTTTGCTCTATAAGAAATTCCAGTATTTTCTTCTGGATTTCAGTTAATTCTGTCGGCATTAATAAACCTCCGGTTAGTGAGTTACTGGATTTTATAATTTGATGTAAGGATTTGATAAGAATTATAAAAAATACCATACATCTGTATGGTAATCTATAAAAGGTATTTTAATTTGTCAATAGGATAGTGGGTGGTGTTTCAGTTTCACAACTTGTCATCCCGTACTTGTTTCGGGATCTCTTAAACTGGGAAGATTCTGAAATAAATTCAGAATGACAATTCGGACTTTATTTTTAAACGAAACTGAGACACTACCGGATAGTGTAATTGGGGTAAATAATTTTAGACTTGAGGTTCAGGATTGCATTAAAGAGAAGATTTTTTCAAGGGCATCCATCATCTTCTCACGGAAAATAGGTTTGGAAATAAAATCATTAAATCCGGCAGCAATAAACTTCTCCCTGTCCCCTGGTAAAACGTAAGCAGTAACAGCAATAATAGGAATGGTTTCATAACCCGGCATACGGTGGATAATTTTTAAAGCATCAAGTCCGTTGTATTCACCCTGAAGATTTATATCAAGTACAATAAAATCAAAATGATGGCTGTCCAGCAGTGGAAGCGCCTCCTCAAAACTTACAGCAAATTTAATTTCGTTAATACCTTTTAACTGAACTTTAAAGAGAATCTGCGAATCAACCTGGTCCTCAATATAAAGACAAGAGAGCTGTGATAAATCAATGCGATTCTTGTTTACGGCTTCACTCCTGGAATTGTACTCCCGGGTCTTTTTCCTTTTCAGTGAGGAGTGTTGATCAAAGCTTGATTCCTCTCTCGATTCTGTTTCAGCAAACTGCGTTTCCCCATATTCAGATTCCTGAAATTCTTCTTCTCCTGATTCAGGTTTTTCTTCATCGGTTTCAGGAATCACCTTTTCATCATACGTCTTATTAGAATTCTCAGGCTCTTTTATTACTTCAGTTTCTTTCTCTTCAATCTGGGGAACAAATGGTTTGAGTTCAACAGGAAAAACAAAACCTGATTGCTTTTTTGATTTTTCAATAAACTTGCCCTGCAGAAGAGCAATCAGATTCCTGGCAAGTTTAATTGATAATTTAGAAAATCCGTAATCTTTGTGAATTTCTTTACTATTAAAAATATTGTTAAAATTTTCAGAAAATGAAGGAGACATTGAAGAATAATTATCCTGAATTGATATTAAGAAATTTTTATCATCTAACTGATAAGCTGAAAAATATATTTTCTTTGTACTTGAAAACTGAGAGGCTATTTTAAATAAAAAGAGTAATTAATGAAACAAATTTTGGCGGGTCAGTTTTGAAATTCAATGAAGATGAAATTTTGCCATAAGCAAAATCAATTCCTTTATTTTTAAGAATATCACTGATTTCTTCCTGCGTTTCATCCACAATTTCAGTAATTGAAATATCTTTTATCTCAACTTTTAATTCCTCCTGCTCCATCCTTGAATATTCAATAACAGAATTCATTGTACTTAACAATCTTCTTCTGTTTTGATCAATTATCTCTTTTGCTTCCTTTTGTTCAGGGGTTGTATTTACAATACTTTCACTTAACTCCTGTACGAATCCAAGCATAGCATTTATCGGGGTAAGGATTTCATGGAAAATACCAGAAAGAAAAACAGGATCAATTTTACTTTGAGATTCAACTTTTTTCTCAACTATTTTTTCTACTATTATTTCTTTGACCTTTGTTCCGGAGTCCTCCGCGGATTCGGTTACTATAGGTTTTATTACAAGGATAAAAGACTCAATTTCATTTTTATAATCGAAAATCGGACTTGCAATAACTTCAACTTCGGTTGGTATGCCATCTGTTCTTTTAAGCAGAGTTTTAAGAGTAGTTGTTTCATTCTTAGGAGATTGAAAAATTTTAGAATTAATAACTCCGCGTTCATCATCTTCAACAAGAGAGGCGAAGGAAGAATTTATCAAATCAGCTTCTTTAATATTTAATAAATTAACCGAAACATTATTTGCTGATTTTATAAAACCTGAAGGGTCTGTTGTGAAAATTAAATTTTTGGCATTATCAAATGCCGCTCTGAATAATTGATTCTGTCTTTCAAGATCCAGCTGCTTAGACACATCTTTTATTATATTGAAATGTGCATCTTTATTATTGAACTGAAAACTTGTTTTACTTATCTCAACAAATACCGATTCTCCGTTTTTTCTTTTATGCCTGTAGGGACCTGTAAAAACACCTTCTTTAACACCATCAGAAGAATTATCAAGCAATGTCTGTATATCTTCCGGAGTGTATAAATCAGTTAAGTCCATTTGCAGAAATTCATCCCTCCTGTAACCATAAAGATTAAGGGCTGCCTGGTTAACTTCGATAAAATGAAGGTTCTCTTTATCGTAAATGAAAATTGGCTCAGGATTATTCTGTATAAGGACTTCGTACATTTTTCCTCTTTTATTAATTACAGAAGTAAGTTCAGTGTCTGGGGGAACATCTTCAAGAAATATCGAAAGCCCGCCTGGCTGATTTTTCTCCCCGGAGTTTCTCTTAAGGTAAACCTTAAGTGCTCTGTCTTTCCATTCACCTTGTTTTGAAATTTTTATCTGAAATTCATCAACTTCAGAATAAGAATCAAGAATCTTTTTTATCCTGTCAGAAATATCCAACGGGAAAACATTTGTATAGGATAAATTTCGAAAATCAGAGAATTCATCCGAGAATAATTTACAAAATTCTTTGCTGGAATGCTCTATTATCCCTTTTCCATCTAGAATTGCTAATGCAGCTGGTAAATCTTCTAAAATATTTCCCGCATCTTTTTTCGGGGGAATGGCATCGGATACTTCATTTTTTTGAGAAATTCCAATAATCGCCGTCAGATTACCTTCACTATCAGTTAACGGCATCTCAATTGTTTGATAGTTAGTTAATGCAGATAAACCCTGCATGGGAATTCCTTCGAAAACAATGACATTCTGAGAATTCCTGATATAATTTTCCAACGAAGAGTAAACTTCATGGAGATAAGCCGGTAATAATTCCTCTTCAGAGCGCCCCTCAAGTTGTGTGCTGATTAACCCAAGGCTTTGAGACATTATTTTGTTAACAAGAAGATAAACACCTTCACTATTTTTTATCCAAAAAAACTCTTTAAGTTGATCAACATCTCTTCTTACTTTTTCTTTTCCAATTACGGTGAATGGAAATAATTCTTTAATGGAATTAATTATTTTTTCAATTTCCGGGTTTTTTATTAGTCCGGATAATTCTTCCTGCTTAATTTTTAATTTTGTTATATCACTAATTTTGAGATTATGTTCTTCCGGTTTGAATGTACAAAACAGAAACGCTCCCTTAAAGTTGGTGATAGTTGCCTGGGATTTTAAATTTAACCCGTTGGTAAGTGTGAGAATAATGTTTTTTGTTAAAAATTTCTTGCCGGCAAGTACTTCTTCTATCATACCGCTAAGTACATAAGCAGAATCCTCATCCAGATAATCAAAAATATTTCCGGGGTCACTTTTTATTGCAAAAGAATGCGATGCCTGTTTATTGTAGGAGGTTATGTTCCCTTCAGGTGAAATGACTAAAAAAGGATTCTTAATATTCTCATTAAGAACTTCCAACATATCCATATTTAGTTTTTCTTTAGACATACTCCAGTAAATGATCTGATTTCAACAAATAATATTTTATGATAAATTCATTACAGCTAACTATTCAGCCGATGATATTTTAATTTTTACTTTATTATTAGCGGGAACAGAACTTACACTTAAAAAGAACATCTTCTTTTCATAATCAAAAGTCAGTTTTTCTGTCATCTCCGGATTTTCGAGAAACAAATTTTTATTTATCTCAGGAACTGAAATCCATACACCAATATTTTTAATTTCATTTTGCCCATTATTGGTAATTGTAAGGTTATAATAATTCTGATTGTCATCCATACTTAAAATTAATTGTTCCTTTCCCAAAATCCATTCAAGCAAATCTGAAAAGGTTGTATTCCATAATTCAGGATTATTAACAAACCGGTTGAAATTTTCTGCATGAGTACAAACTATCATCATTGATATAAATAATTCCGTTATTACGGGCAATAAAATTCAATTTCGAATAATAATCTCGTCCCTCATCATAATATTGAACAAACGAATAAATACTTTTTGTACTATCATACTTATATGAAAAAGAATCATTATATCCGGAAGTAAAAGCAAATGAATAACCGGTTTTTGTTAAATAATCATATGTTGAAGAATCATAAACTTCTCCCGATAAAGAAATGCCAAAATATTTTTGTCCGGTTATTTCTTTAATCATCGTTCTTGTGTTGTTTAGCCATTCTCTTTTTTGATCAGGATTTAAATTTGTATAATAAAAATCATCCCAGAGAATATTAATGTTCCCTGAATTCATTTAAATCTTTCAAAGATTTTTCAGATTTTTCCAAAACATTTGCCGAAATGAAATAATTCTGAGGACTTATTTCAGGGGTTGAAACATTAGTATTTATTTCTTCGGGCTTCTCAATATTTTTGTATATGATTTCCGGGGATGAATATCTTCCGGGCCAGTAATTTAAATATGCACTGGGTTTTGATGAAAGCCAATTGAATGAATTCTCAAGCATCAATTTCTTGTTTTTCCCTATGAGTTGATCAAGATTGAACCCGAACCATAAAAGCCGGCTCTTTGTATTATAATTAAGAATTATCCCTGATAATGTATCCGGAAAGTTTGTGTGAGTTGGGAAATAATCACCGGCAGGGATACACTTATTTGATTTTTGATAGGCATAAAAAAGATTTTGTTTATTATTTAAAAGTATTTTTGTTCCCGGATCCACATCGACTGTTAACTGTGTATTGCCATACAATGTGTGATTTACAGAAATTTCGTCAACTGTTGGTATTGAATGAATCTGAAAACCAAGAATTCTTTTTTGATAATCTGAATTAATTTTTTCCCCTTCTTCATTATACTCTGCGAATCCTCCGGTAATAAGAACTCCCTTTCCACTCTTAAGCAACTCCTCTATTTCTCCAATCAGTTCTTCTGTAACAACCATCATTGAAGGAATCACAACAACATTTATTTCAGAACCGATATCATTAAGTGAATAATCATTAACCATTTCATAATTAAAATGATTGCTCATAAAAAATAATTCCCACTGGTCTGTTGGAAAAAAACTTGTGTCGTTGTTAAAAAGCACTTCCTTTGTAAGTTCAGGATATACTAGGACAAAATGCAATTCATCTTTGCTCTGCGGGTATATTGCGGTAGGACGTAATACAATTGTAATTATAATCAATATGAATAAAATCTGTTTCATAAAATACTAGTGAAGGATTATGTGTTCACCTTATCATAATCGATATAGTAGATCCTCGATTCTTTCCCCTTTAGATTATTTATTAATAGTTGAAGATTCTTACTCAATTTATCATGCTTCAATACAGGAATTTTTGTTCCGATTATTTCAGCGCTAATTGAAATATTCTCAGCAGGATCATTTAATTCAACTTCAATCACAAGATCATCGATTTCCTGTTCACCCGGATTTGATACTGTGAGAACCACGCGTGTTTTACCTCTTTTATCAACTCTTAATTCAACATAATCTTTCCTCGAAAACCATTTCTGTATTTCTTCCCCGGTAGTAATCCAGAAATTTTTTTTCTTCAAATCTTTAATCACATCACCTACTACGGAGATGTTTTCCGGTTTACATTGATAATCAGTATGAAGTTTAAATACGTACATTCCTCCTTCAAATAGTGTTCTGTCCAGATCCTCCTGATAAGTATAAAATTGAAATTCGGGATTTGACAATCCGAAATCTCTGATTACCTCATAATCATCCCTGGCTGTTTTTGTCATCGCAATCATTCTTTTTTCTCCCCTTATGATTGTCCTTGGCACAGAACGATCTGTCAGAGAATCAGTAAGAATATATGTAAACCCGGCTTCCAGGGCTGCTTTGATTGTGTTCTGATCAAATAAACCATAAAACGGGAGTAAACCGGAAACTTTCTTACCTGTAATAGATTCAAGCTTTTGCCTGGAAGTGTTTAGAATTTTTACCTGAGTATTAAAATCATACAAAGTATTAATCGTATCTGTCGTGGAAGAAAGATAACCTACATCTGCTATTGAAGAAACTTCACCGTAATGAGTTAACTCACTTATTAGCTGGGGATCATATTCTGCCTTATCAGGATCAACAAAAAAAGTTGCTTTAACATTTGATGTCTTTAAATAAGTAAAAATATTTCTAATATTCTGAATATTGTCAGACAACGTAGGAGCAATAACAGCAGCAGCATTATACCCAATAGGCCAATCTCTTATGTAGGCAATGGGAACATACGTTAACCAGTTACAGCAGTTTCTAAACAGCCTGTCAAAAAAAACATAGTCTTCATGAACCCCTATTACGGAATTAATTTCAAATCCCATCCATAAAAATCTTCCTTTACCATAAGTGCCATAAACTATTCCGGCCGTCTTTTTTATTTGCTGACGCACCAACCCGTCCTGTGTACGAAAGTTATACCAGAAGCTTACCTGTGTTGTCCGCGGATCAAGAACTTCAACAGCCATAGGTTTATCCCAGGTTGCAATCTGCATTGGAAAACCTGTTGGAATATTTGCTGTTATAGGAAGTCCCCCACGGAGGGTGTGTGTACTTGTTTTATTTGTATCACTTATCTCACCCGTGTAGTTTACACCGAAAACATCATTAAGAAAATCCCATCCGCGCCACTTACCATCATCAGAATATGAAGCAATACCGCTTGTTGCAAATACACTTCCGCCTGATTGAAGATATTTTTTTATCTCAACTATTTCTTTATCACTTAAGGATTTAGAACCCGGAAGAACAAGCAATTGGTAACCGTCTAATTTTCGGGTTTCTATGGATGCATCTGAAATTATATCATAATTGAGAGAGTTATTATCAAGAAACTTTTTCCAGGTATTTATATTGTCATTTAGCCAGGTGCTGCCTTCAGGTAAAATATTTTCTGTGTACCTTGAATATAGAATTGCAACGGTTGATTTTTTATTTGAGAGAATATTTTCAACTGATTTAGTATCGGGAATCAATTCCTTGGCATCAAATCTTCCGAAGACACCTTGCAAAACGTACAGATAAATTACAATTGCCCCCAGGAGAATTACTACTCCAGATATGAGTATAACTAATTGATTTACACTTCCTTTTTTCTTCTTTTTTAACGCCACTTTAAAACACCGGTTTTTTTATCATCTTCAGTAGGAACATATCCTTCACTTGTATACTTAAGAAATTTCCTTCCGCCAGATGTTTCTGTTTTTAATCGTACGTTTTTATGCACTTCCTCTTCAGCATTAGGATAATACCTTGGTTTGGCACTCTGGTATTCTCCAGCAGCAGGATATACTCCCGGCTTTGAAACTTTTTTTAGAGGAGTTGGTTCTTCAGCTAAATTCCCTTTTGCAATCGTATATTCTTCCCGACTGTAAGAAGTTTCATCAGGAGTCACGAGTTCAGCACGTACAGTTGAGGATGATGAATAAGAAGCCTGTTCTCCTCTTCTCTCCCTGACTTTGTAAAGTATATATGCACCAATTGCCAGAATGAAAGTGCAAATTGTTGCAACCAGAATAATGGTAGAAAGTATCGGAATTAATTCCATTTGTTTTTCCCTCAAAAAACATTGTTAAAAATTATGCTTTTACAGTACCCACCCTGTCAAGTTTTCCCCAGGTCATTTTAATACCCAGGAATTCTTCTATTGTAGACATCGCCTTACAAATGTCTATTACAAGAATGAAAAACATTCTGTAAATTATTGCATAGGCAACCAATCTGAATTCTTCTTTCTCAACCGCAATACAATAAAGAGCAGTTATCAAATCGAGTAATGCTAGCCCGGCCCACCAGAAAAATATTAAATATGAAAAACCAAATGCCACAGCAGCAATAATGAAAAAAAGATTTGCAGCAATGTTCATTGCCGGCCAGATTAAAGCTTCATAAAACATAGTCCAGAGTATAAATGTATCTCCAAAGTTTATAGTGGGATTTATCATCAGGCGTTTATGTTTCCTTATCGATTGGATAATTCCACGAGTCCACCTATATCTTTGTTTAAGAAGCTGCTGAAGGCTTGCCGGTGCTTCAGTATATGATATTGATGCCGGCTCGTAATAAATTTTCCATCCGTTTGCAAGAATTTTAAGAGTTAGGTCAGCATCTTCTGCAAAGGTATCATTCGAATAATAACCAGAATCTACTATAGCTTTTTTTCTAAAAATTCCTATCGGTCCCGGAATTATATTTACTAACCTAATATAGCTTTGAGCGCTTCTTGCCATATTTAAACCCTCAATATATTCAAGAGCCTGAAGGTCTGTTAAGAATTTATTTCTATTCAGAACCTTTACATTACCTGCAACTGCGCCTATTCCCGGATCCTCAAAATGACGAACCGCGAGTCTAACAGATTCCGGAGCAAGTTGTGAATCGCCATCCATGCATAAAATTATTTCAGCCTGGGAGTGTTTAATGCCTGTATTTAATGCCCTCGATTTTCCGCCATTTGGCTGGTTTATAAGAGATACTTTAATATCCGAAAGTTTTCCTTTTTGATAGCCGACTAAGGTTTCAGCTACTTCTTTAGTACTATCCGTTGAACCATCATTTACAATTACTATTTCGTAATTTGAATAATTGAGCTTTAATAGCGAGTTTATAGAATCCCGGATAACCCGGGCTTCATTAAATACCGGGACAATAATAGAGACGAATGGAAAGTAATTTTTTGAAGATTTAAATGTATATTCATTTAAATATAGATAAGCCAGACTGAGTATTCCGAAATATCTGATTAAAAGAACAAAAAGAAATATCACAAGGGCCACAATAGTTGCATACTCAACCAAAGAACTAAATGAAAGTATTGTCTTGGGCAGTGTGAAGATAATTAAAAGAATTAAGATGAAAGAAAAAATACCACTTATCAGTATTCTTCGGAAGTATTTCTTTTTCAGGTTTTCCCTGTTGGAAGTTATTCCATTATTATCAACAATTATGGGAGTCCTGATTAATTTCTTTTTCATCTTCTTATAGAATAGTGTTAAAAACCCTCAATATCTTTAAAAATTCAATTTTAATGCCATATGTAAATGTAGTATAAACATAAAATTCGCACTATCAGAAACATAATAGTGCATTGAACACAATAACTTGTATCAATTATATACAAGAAATATTAATCGAATTTTAATCCAATATACTAAGTAAATGCCAACAAAACTCCGATAATTTTATCCAAACGAGATCAGAATGTCCAAAAAGCCGCCACATTAAATGATGTTGAACTATACCCCAGATTCTGTCTCTCAGTACTTCCAGTACTAATTCTTCCCTGCAAGCTAAAATGATATGCTATTAAAAGTTTTGCAGAAGCAAAAGCCTCTCTGATAATAAAATTATTTTCCGGAATAATTCCGATTTTCCCACCGACCTTTATTTCATTATCATTGTTTTGAATTATATTCCATTCACCCCACAAACTATGTGATTGAAAATTTGATGGAGAGTAATATAAATTTGAATAATTATTGAACCCAAGAAGATAGAATTCATAACCAGCAGCTAATTCATCAAATCTTTTACCAACCCTAACTAGTAAATTATTTCCCTGATTGCCATCGGCGACAAAATAGTAGCTGTAATAGCCGGAAGCAATTAACCCCGATTCGGGATTGTAATTGCAGTTTAATCTCACCAAATCAACTTTTAGCCTTTGGTTAATAAGTAAGGGAGAATAAAATATTTGTGCAGCATCCTGGGAAAAATAATCCAGATCAATTGAATAATTTTTAGTCTCAGCTTTAAGGAATGCTTTACCAATCATTATATCCTGATTATTTTCAAAAAATGTTTTACCTGCTGAAATTCCCGTTGAAAAAATTCTATTAAACCTTAAATTAATTAAACCTTTAACTGTGTAGAAATTTAATCCGGAAGATGAGGAATCAATCTCACCTCTATATGCCGATACACCTATTGAAATGAAATTATTTAAACCGGTTTCGAGCATTAACCCTTGCAATGAATATTTAAAATCGTAATTATCAAAATAAAAACTTGCTTCGGGATTAATTAAAAAGTAGGATGGAAAATTGAAAGAGGTAAAATTTCCATTACCCTCACCAAGCCAGCCTAACCGCGTTTGTATAAGTTTAGAACCTGGGGATTGGGCTAATATTTCAGTATAAATTCTCCGGGCTTTATCATACTGTTTTAACTGAAAGTATGCATCTCCCATATACATTTTAATTTCTGCATCATCGGGATGGGACAGGTTAAGATTCTTTAATACCTCTAAAGCCGATAACGGATCATTGCTCCATAATAAAACTTCGGCTCGTTTTTTATCGATTTCATATACATAGGATTGATTAAGTATAGTATTATAGATTCCAATCGCTCGTTTGTAATCCTTTGCGCAAATATATGCATCAGCTTCTTCCAAAAGGACATTATTATCAGGCTTGGTGAGTGAGTTATATTTTTCAAAAAGATTTATGGCACCATAACAATCCTGTTGTGAAATCTTCTGCCTGGCATCTTCAAGAACAGAATAGAGTTCGTTCTGATAGTTTATCTTTGATTGTTTTTTAATTTCAAATTTTAACCTTGCAACTTCAATGCTTGAAGGATTTATTTCCCCGGCTCGGGAGGAATAAAGCTCGGCATCAGTAATAATATTTTGTTGAAATTTTAACATTGCTAACGTAAGCAAGGCATCAAAATTTCCCGGTTCTTTTTCTAAAACGTCGTTTAGTAGTCCCTCGGCTGAAGCTAGCTCGACATTTTGCCATACGTAGATTTGTGCTCTTAATAATTTATAATTTGAACTGTCCGGATACTGAAGAATCAAAACATCAAGTTCGTTTCCTGCAAGTTTATACTGTTTATTCCAGGCTGCATTTTTTATATAAAGAAATCTTACATTGGTATCATCGGGATGATAAGCCAGATAAGTGGAATATAATTCAACTGCCCGATCGAACTTACTTAATGCAGTATAATAACCTGCAAGTTTCAGCAATATTTCTCTGTTGCCTGGATTTTGCTCTATTTTTTTTTCTAACGTTGTAATCTGATCAGTATAATATTTATTTCTCGCTGAATTAACAGTTTCCCATAATTTTTTAACTATATCTGTACTGCCATCCTGCTGTTTTAATATCAATACCTGTTGATATGCTTCTTCGTACCTGTTAACATTCAAAAGTTCGTTGATGAGTTTAATCCTTGTATCACCATCATCATAATTTTTCTTTAGCCTTCTGAAATAGACATCAATGATATAACCGGGAGTTTTTGTAATCCCGGATTTATATTGCCGGTAACTAGCTGTATCATTGAAAGTATAAATATATCCATTCCCTTTTGCCCTCTCCAATCCATCCATCGCTTCTTTAAAAAATGGTTTTAATTTAAGAGCGTTTTCAAAAGCAGTAATAGCCGGCTTTGTTTTTCCGAGCCACAAAAGAAAATATCCATAGCGCGACCACAAACGCTGATCTTCAGGAAATTCTTCGGTATATTTTTTAAGGATTGGTTCACCCTTGGAGATATGATTATTCTTTGCAAGTATCTCAGTATAACGAATTATTTCATCTGGAGAGGCTTTTTCCATACTAAGATATTTATCGTACCAAATTTCGGCTTCAGCCCATTCACCTAAATTTTTATACGATTTTCCAATCTGCAAATAATTTATTGGTTTTCCAGGATCAATTGCTATTTCTCTTTTATAGCCCTCCAAATCATTGTAAATTATTTTATACCATTGACCAGTAACCCTATCAAGATTTTCTTTTATCAGCGAATTCTCTGGTTCAAGTTTTTTTGCCAATCTGAAATCATATACTGAGGCCTCGAATTGACCCCTGTGCTCATAGGCTAATCCCCTTAAATTATATCCTTCGGCTTGCTGCGGGTTTGCAGAGATATAATTATTCAGGAGATTAATTGCCTCACCATACCTGCCGGATTCCATAAGATTCAAAGCTTCTTTTTTAAGGTTTTCTGTCTGAGGTTGAGCAATTAAGGATGGGATAAATACTATAAAGTTAAAAAGAATAGCAAAAAAGATATTGATAATATTCATTTCAATTTTTAGTAGTAGAATAACTGTCCATGGGTCTTTTGTGAATTTAAGGTAAGCCTTTGAATCATATCTTCGGCATTTTTTATCGATTCATCTACTTTTATTGCAAGAACAGAAATATAAGGGATAACCTTTTCAATGTACTCGGGATCGCTGCCCGGAAGATTACCTTTTATTCTGCTGATAAATTTATTTATTGTTCCGGAATTATCCTTGGTAACCATTACAACAACACTATTTGAAATAAGACAAATCTTATCTTTTTTATCACCAGACAGCCTGATAATATTCATTAGCTGATTAATGGTAAGCAATCCTTCCTGTTCAGCCAGTGGATCCAATCTGAAAGATACCAGGGTAAAAATCTGACCGGTACTTCTGAACAAAGCAATCTGGTTATTAAGAATTAATTGAAAATCGTTGAGGTTATAGAAATTAGTGAAAGTAAAATTTTCTGCGGGGATATCCAGTTCTGCAAGTGATTTATACTGTAAACCTGCTTCGGTTATTGCGGTAGTGCGGGTGTCTTTCTTTTTACCTCCGAAATCATCAATGATACCTTTATTAGGCTCCAAATGATAACTTGCTGAAAACTTACCCTGAGTATGCCCAATATTAGGAGTAATAGTAATTTTGCCTCCCTGCACTCCTTCCGGGATTTCTTCTTTATTCATATACAAAATACCTGTAGAATTGATAGCAATTGTATCAGCTAAAGTGTTGGCAGCCGGAGTTGCAGGATCACCTAAAATAAATAAGCTTGTTACACCGTCATTTTCTATTGCTTCCGTTGTTTCAATAAATACATCCTGAAGTAAGGTCAGGTTCATAAAACTTACGAAGGGCGTAAGCTCGTCAAACACCATTTTATTTGGTTGATACTGTTCAACAACAGTTACAATATCTCTCAAATATTCAACAAGAAATTCGTCACTATTGGCTACTTCATTTAGATCGACTGGAGGAGCAACCCGAACAACAATTACCTGGTTCTGGTTCATGCAGTATTGAAGATCAAAATCAATCGAGGCAGCTTGTATCATCAGATCCTTTGGTCGCATACTGGTGAAGTATAAACAAACTTCTTTCTGTTTAACACATTCTTTAGCAAACTGCAATCCCAACAAGGTTCTGCCTGATTTTCTCGGTCCAATTAATAAATAGGTACCGCCCCGATAAAATCCACCCCAGGCATTATCAACAATTGAGATTCCTGAGGTTATTAATTGTATTTTTTTCTTCATTTTAATTTAAATACCGTTTTTGTGTTTTGTGAATAGGTAATATAAAAACGATTTTTCCTGTAAGTAATTCCTTACTTAAAATTTTATTTTTCTTTTTTTATTTGTACCACTAAGTACTGATAAATCAATCTTAAAGCCTTTCTGTCCGTCAAATATATAATTTGATTTTATTTCGCCTGATTTATGTTCAATGTACGGCAGTAAAGATATTGTCCCGTATAAATCATTTATCTCTTTATCCAGATAAATCAGTCCGTTGCTTACATCAGCCAGGTTTTGTAACAATGCAGACATTGCATCTGTTATTGGCTCGGAAGCAGTTATAATACCGGTAATCTGGTGATATTCCAGGTTATCGTGAAACTTATCCAAAATTAATTTGAAAAGAGTTTCATCTTTAAACCCGATAAATGGAGTAATCTCATCAAAAACAATTCTTGATGGGAAAAACTGATCTATTGTCCTCGTTATATCTTCATAATATTCCGCAAGTTCCAGGTCTGGATTTACATTCGGGATACTTTGATCAGGTGGAAATATTCTTACGATTGTGATAAGTTTTTGGTTTATATAAGATCGCAGGTCTAAACTCATCCAAGCAGCCAGATTGAAAAGATCCTGATCAGATTTACTGGTAAAATAAAGACATCTTTCTTTTTGAGCTGCACCTTCAAGTACAAAATTTAATCCGAAATTTGTTTTTCCGGATTTGTGTGCACCGATTAAAAGATAGTTGGAACCTTTGTAAAGTCCGCCCCATCCCTCATCTATTAAACTAATACCCGAAGATACTAACTGTAATTTTTTTTGCATGTACCACGAAGATTTTTGTTTAAAATGCCAAATATTATGCCGTGATATAAGTTGCGTAAATATTTAATATTAAATTTCTTACGGGTATTTCTTGAACTAAACAGAGACAATAGTTTAAGTTGTGTATTATAATGCAACAAGAGGATAAAAATGAAAGAATGCACGCAATGAGAAAAATATAGCGAAGTAAATACTTATCTGAGTGAGTAATATCCGAATACTAATAAAGCAGTTGCATTACCAACCAGTGTGGGTTCGTTTGAAATGAAATCCGAATAATCATCGTGATACTGAACCGAATCAGAATTAAAATGACTAAAAGAATCGTTAATAATATTAATTTTGTACTCTGAATACATTGAAGCTGGCGCCGGCCCTGATGAAATTGCCCCCGGTAGATATCCATTGTGAAAAAAACCTACTTGTGAGTGTTGATGATCGGGATAATATGTTCCGATGTTGTGAATAAAGGTAATGCCCCATAAATTTCTTCCAAGAATAAAGTCACGTTCTAAAACAGCAAGCGAGTCTGAATTTTGATCATTGTCTAACTTGTTCAATAAAATTGTCTGTAAACTTACTCCAAGAAATGTAGTAGTTGTTCCCCAGGAATAATCAGTTGCTTCGTTAAAAATTGTTTTACGCATGTGTTCATTGAACGCGGAAATATTCTCGATGATATAATTTTTAAAACGCGGGAAATGTTTGGCGAGTTGATAATGAGCGAGACTATTAATATCACCATAGCTCCACCAGTAATCAGCCTTAGCGCTATCGCCGTATTCCGCTGCATTTTTAATATACGATGAATCACCTGTTGAATTAAATAACTCAGTAGCTGCAAGTTCAAATTTACCTAAGTAATTTTTATCAGAATAGACTGAGGTATCATTTCCTATAGTAACAGGAAAATTATCCCTTAAACGATAAATATTTAAAGCAGATTTCAAACAGGATTCAGCGAATAATTTACTTCTGAATTTTTCAATCCAGACTCTTGCTCCAAGTGCAAGTGCAGCTGAATAAATCCCTGCCTCTGATTTGGTAACAGAGTTTATCCCGATTCTATCAAACCTAAGCGAATCGTCTTCGGGGAGCCTCCATTTTGCAGTATGGTCCCTTAAATCCTGCACCTGGGTAATCAGGGAATCAGGAGAATAATTGCATCTGAGCAGCCAGTCGAGACCTATTTTAGCTTCTTCGAGAACATCCGGAACCATATTATTATTATTGTCAAAGCCAAATTTTTGTTTGTCAAATTCATAAGAAAATATCAGGAGATAAGTTGTCAAAGCTGTAGTTGAGACAAATTTTAAATAATCACCAGCATCATGCCAGCCCCCCGTAGCATCAATCTGCCTGTTATTTACCCCCCCTTTAATTCTTGCAATATCCCACAAATGACATTTACCATGAAGTAATGGATTCGTAGGTCCGCAACGCTGTTCATGAAAGAACAACATTAAAGAATCCACAACATGATTGTAAATATCATTTCCAATAGAAAATTTAGGTGAACTCGAGTTTTCGATCCTGATGGTGTAATTTCCCGGAATATTCAAGTTGGAAAAATCTGCAGAATAGAAATAACGAAACGTTCCGAAAGTCCGGTTAAGTCTGACCAGTTTACTTTCAATTATTGAATCCCCGGTTTTTGTATCAGTGACAAAAAAGATTTTCTCATTCAAGGGTTTATCAGAGAAAACTATAGCACTTTTAATTTCGCCGGGAAGGTAACCCACCTGATTACATCTGATAAAAATGTCATTTGATTCGTTTTTCTTAGGGTTGGAAAACAGGGAGATTAAAATTATAAGGGTTAATAATTTCATTCAATTAATAAAAACAAAAGCTCATACAACAAGTTCCTGAGCAATTTTAACAATCTCATTTTTATTAACCGGTTTTGATACATATCCGTTAGCACCCATTGCAAGATATTTTTCTTTATCGCCTTTTAGTGCATATGCCGTTACTACAAGGATTGGAAGTTGTTTATACTTAGGATCCCTTTTTAGTTTTCTAATAATTTCATTTCCATCAATTCCACCTGGAAGATTAATATCGAGAATGATCAGATTGTATCCATTTTCGCTAATTTTTTGCAGTCCTTCAATTCCTGTTTCGACTGTATCTATATCGTAAAAATCCCTAAGATAAATTTTAAGTATTAACTGGGTTTCGGCATTATCTTCAATAATAAGTATTTTTTTTCTACCTGCACTGATATCAAATAATAAAGGAATCATCATATAAATTTATTAATCAGAAATAATTGATTGTTTCATTTATCCGTAAAATTTGTACCCAATATTTCATCCCAAACGGGAGAGCTGACTCCGAATCCCTTTGTTGAGTCCTTGTAATGATGTTTCATATGATGATTTTTTATTGCCAGCCAAAACCTGTTGTGCATATTATAATGATGAATAGCATAATGTGTCATATCATAACAAAGGTAACCAAACAGAAACCCTACAAAGAAAGGTGAATTATTAATTGGGCCTAAAATAGCCTGAAAGATAAAATAGAATAAAACCGCAAGAGGAACACTTACTGAAGGAGGCATAACAAGCCTTCTTGAATCATTTGGATAATCATGATGCACACCGTGAAAAATAAAATGTAGTTTAGCACCAAATTTCGATTTAGGTTCAAAATGGAAAATAAATCTGTGCAATGTATACTCAGTAATAGTCCAGACAGCAGTACCAAATACTATTAGCAATAAAATTGTAATTGCGTTTAGCTGGTATTTAAAAACCGATATGTATAAAAAATAAAGGATCACCGGTACATAAATATATATAGGAACAGTAAAGTGAACTTTGGAAAAGAATTCCATGAAATCATTTTTGAACATTCTTACCGTTTCGTCCTTATTAGATACGAAATTCTTTGGCATTTAAGCAATCCTCAATTGTTAATTTTATGGATACCAATTTAATAAAATTAGTCCTCATTAATAAAAATGAATATGCTATACAGCACTAATAAATTTTTAATAACAGCCGCAAATTAAGATTTTCAGGATAAATAAATAATAAAATAAAAGAGAAATTCATTTGATATTAATTACTAAAGTTTTCATATTCTACTTCAAAAATTTATCGTTCATACTTTTGCGGAGGTAAAATGCCGGATAACGGAGAGCGGGAACAATGGGGAACAAAAATAGGATTAATTCTGGCAGTAGCCGGGAATGCTGTTGGATTGGGTAATTTTTTGAGATTTCCGGTTCAGGCTGCCCAGAATGGCGGTGGCGCTTTTATGATTCCCTACTTCATATTCTTTCTTATCCTGGGAATTCCCCTGATGTGGATTGAATGGGGTATCGGGCGGCACGGTGGTAAATACAGGCACGGCAGCGCACCCGGAATGTTTGATGTTATCTGGAAGAATAAACTGGCTAAATACTTTGGCGCCCTTGGGCTTTTTATTTCGATGACAATATTGATCTATTATACATACATCGAATCATGGACCCTCGGATTCAGCATATTTTCAGTAGGAAGAATGTATTTTGATGAAAATACTGCTAATACAATGAGAAACTTTTTATACAGTTACCAGGGAAGAGAAGCCGGAACACATTTTACAAATCTTCTTCCAGCTTATATTCTTATGCTCGTAACATTTGCAATTAATTTCTGGATTCTTTTCAAAGGTATTTCAAAAGGAATAGAAAAACTTGCTAAAATAGCAATGCCGTTGCTCCTTATTTTTGGTGCAATCCTGGCAATAAGAATTATTACGTTAGGAACTCCCAATCCTGCAATTCCTGAGAACAGCGTTGCGAATGGGTTTGCATTTATTTGGAACCCTGATTTTTCAAAGTTAGCTAATCCCTCTATATGGCTTGCAGCTGCAGGACAAATCTTTTTCACTTTGTCTGTCGGGATGGGTACTATCCACGCATACGCAAGTTATCTTAAACCGGATGATGATATTGCTTTATCAGGATTAACGACTGCAGCCACAAATGAATTTGCGGAAGTGGTTCTGGGTGCCTCAATTGCAATCCCGGTTGCGGTTGCATTCTTTGGTTTGGATGCCACTAAAGCTTTTGCACAGGGTGGTGCCTTTGATCTTGGTTTTGTTTCAATGCCGTTGATATTTCAAAAGATTCCTCTTGGGGCTTTATTTGGATTTCTCTGGTTCCTTCTTCTATTTTTTGCAGGAATCACTTCATCGGTTGCAATGGGACAACCTGTTGTAGCATTCCTTGAAGATGAATTCGGAATGAACCGGAAAAAAGCTGTCGCTACTCTAGGAATTACTGTCTTAATCGCAGTTCAGTTCGTTGTATTCTTTCTAAAATATGGATTTCTTGATGAAATGGATTACTGGGCGGGTACGTTTGGATTAGTAGTATTTGCTCTGATTGAAACAATTTTGTTTATGTGGGTGTATGGATCGGATAAAGCCTGGGAGGAAATGAATGCCGGGGGCGATTTTAAAATTCCGAGAATCTTCTTTTACATAATGAAATATGTTACTCCTATCGTTCTTTTCGTAATAATGATATGGTGGTTTGTAAATGATGCAATTCCTATTTTACTTTTATCAAATGCGCAACCCGAAAATATTCCTTATATTTGGGGTTCCCGCATTTTGATGATAGTAATTTCAGTATTGATACTTTTGCTTGTCCGTAAAGCATGGGCTAATCACAGTAAAGATGAAATGAAAGTTAATTAATATGAAAATTAATTAAAGGTTTATGTTATGGGATTATCAACAAGTGGTATTATATTTATTTCATTTGCGTGGGGATGTATAATTACCCTTACCACTTATTGTTTTATCAAAGTTCTTAGATCTGAAAGAGATGAGAAAAAATCTAAATAAGAGATGAGAATTCTCATCTCTTATTTAAAAGCGGGGAATAATTCCGTTTACTTCATCCTGATCGGCAGAGCGACCCTGAGTTGGTTGATAAGCTTTGTTGGTTTCAGTTGCTGCCAGTGCAAACTTTCCATTCTCCAGATTTTTATATAACCTGTCGTTTTCAATTATATAATAAAACTGCTTCCTGAATTCCTCTAAAGATATACCGCAAGTAGCGGCATACTTGGCAAGCTCATGAGGATCTTCAAAATCCGCCTGGTTTAATCTAAGCATATATCTGCGAGCTATATAAAATGATTCTGAAGACGGATCAACCATCCTGACTTTGGTTTTTTGAGTCACAGGATCAAGAATATCCTTAAAGTATAAAGGAACAAAATGACCATTCTGAATTGAAACCATCGCTCCTGATCCTTCATTCAATATAAACTGGGAAGCAGAGAAGCCAAGATCCCGGGTATACTCCATATCAAAAGGAATAGGATCAGCGCATCGCAATTCGTAACCAATATTTTTTGCAACAATTGTTGCTTTCAGGTTAAACTGTCTTAGTTTTTCCTGAACCTTATACTTTAAGATTTCACCAAAATTAATTTCTGCAATCCTGATATTATCGTGTGCATCTCGTTCAACATCTACAAGGGCTTGCAGATCATCTTCAGCAAGATGCTCAACCAATCCCTCAGCCAAAATTGCAACTCCATCAGTTTTTCCATAACTCATCCTCTTTACAATTGCTCCAACAAGTACATCTACCATATGAGAAAGCTTTATTGTTGGTCCAGGAAATTCCTCAGGTATTACAGTTAATGTAGATCCGGCAGCTTTTCCAATTCCAAGTGCGAGATGTCCGGCTTTTCTTCCCATAGAAACAACAAAATACCACCTCGAAGTTGTCTGGGCGTCAACCATAAGGTTTTTTACGATCTCTACACCGATATGCCTGGCAGTTTGAAATCCGAATGTTGGAATGCCATGCGGTAAATCTAGATCGTTATCAATGGTTTTAGGTACATGCACAACTTTAATTCTACCGGCCGCCATTTCATCAACTTTTAGAGCGCTATAAGCAGTATCATCTCCACCGATAGTAATTAGTTTATCTACATTTAACCTTAAAAGAGAAGTAACGGTATTTTCCAGATGTTTTTTTTCTTTTGTTGGATTCGCTCTCGATATTCCGATATAGGATCCGCCGCTGAAATGAATACGACTAACGTTCTGAATGGTTAAATTTTTTATGTGAGAAATATCCCCTTCCATAAGCCATTTAAAACCGTCTCTTATTCCAATAACATCTATTCCTTCAAGTCCTGCTCTTATTGTAGCAGCACCGATAACACTGTTAATTCCGGGGGCGGGACCTCCTCCAACAAGAATTGCTAATTTTTTGGGTGCAATAGACATCAGATCAAACTCCTTCCAATATACATCGTCTGGATATTACAATACTTTAAGTTTTGCAAATTTCAACATTAATTGTTTTACATTGTTACCCTCAAATATAACGGTAGCTTTCTGCATATCGCCTGAACCGGTAACCTGGGTAACTCTTCCTAATCCAAATTTTTCATGCATTACTTTACTACCAGGTCTTAAAGATTTATTATCCTGGTTAAAATCCTCGTAATCCATATTCTCAAAATATTCATAATACATTTCTTTCTTCGATTTACGATTTGAAGATTTTCTTCCAATACCACCATTTACCTCTGTAACTGTAGTGGGTTCAAGTTCATCAATAAATCTTGAACGACTCTGGTAGGCTACCTCACCAAAACGATAACGTGATCTTGCATGAGAGATGTAAACTTTTTGCTTAGCCCTGGTAACTGCCACGTAAAAAAGTCGTCGCTCCTCTTCAACCGTTGCTTCTGTACTGAACCTGTTCGAAAGCGGAAAAATATCTTCTTCGCATCCGGTGACAAATACGATTGGAAATTCCAGTCCTTTAGCACTGTGAATGGTCATCATGGTTACAAGATTTTTTTCTCCCTCATACATATCAATATCAGCAACCAGGGAAACATCTTCAAGGTACTGTTCTAATTTTGCGTCATCATTTGAATTTGAAAAATCGCTGAGAGCTGATAACAGTTCGTTTATATTTTCCCATCTTGCAAGTGATTCCGGAGTACGTTCTTCTTTGAATATTCTTAAAATACCCAGTTCATCCACCAAAGCACGTGATAACTCTCCTACTGATAACTTATCCTTTAGTTCAATATATTTATCAAGAAGAACTTTAAATCCTTTCACATTCTTTTGAATTCTTTCTTTTATATCTATAACCTCAAAAACCCGGGTCATAGTTTCAAACATTGATATTTCATGTTTACGCGCAAAATTAATCATCCTTTTGATTGTTGTACTGCCAATTCCCCTCTGCGGAAAATTCATGATTCGCAATAAACTTTCTTCATCTTCCTGGTTTGCAATAACCCGCAGATAAGCAACAATATCTTTCACTTCTTTTCTTTTATAAAACTCAACGCCACCAACAATTGTATAAGGAATTTTCTCACGTCTGAAAATATCTTCCAAAGCACGTGATTGCGCATTAGTTCTGTATAAAATTCCAAAGTCTTTTAGTGATAATTTCTTTTTTGAAATTTCATGTTTAATGAATTTTGCAATCTGATACGCTTCATCTTTTTCATCAGCGCATTTTACAAGTGTAAGTAATTCACCATCGTTATTTTCTGTCCATAAGGTTTTTATGAGCTGTGTTTTATTGTTTTTAATTACTGAATCCGCAGCAGCCAGGATATTTTTTGTTGATCTGTAATTCTGTTCAAGTTTAAAGATCTTCTGCTTGGGAAAATCCTTCTGAAAATCAGCCATATTGCCAATGTTGGCTCCTCTCCAGCTATAAATACTCTGGGCATCATCGCCGACAACTGAAATCTTCCCATCCTTAGAGACAAGAAGTTTTATAAGTTCATACTGTGCTTTATTTGTATCCTGAAATTCATCAACCAGCAAATAACTGAATTTCTTTTTGTATTTAGCCAGAATTTTTGGATTGGCATTGAACATTTCAATCGGTTTCAGAAGCAAATCTTCAAAATCCATAGAGTTATTAATTACAAGTCTTTTCTGGTATTCATCATAAATATCGGCTATCTTTTCTTCAATGAATTCACCTTTGTGCTTTTTCCTGAATTCAGCAGGCATTACCATATGATTTTTCATGAAGCTTATTCTATGGCGCACTGAATTTGGTGTGATTGAATCAAGTTCAATGTTAAAATTTGAAATGATATTCTGCACCAGTGAATGAGAATCCTCAGCATCATAAATTGAAAAATTACTTTCATAATTAATATTTTTAGATTCGATCCTGAGAATCCTGGCAAAGATTGAATGAAATGTTCCCATCCAAAGTGAATTGGCTTTATTACCGATCAGCTCCTTTATTCTCCCTTTCATTTCATTAGCTGCTTTGTTTGTAAAAGTTAAAGCAAGTATTGAATCGGGTGAATATCCATGATCGATCAGGTATGCGATTTTATATGTTAGTACCTTGGTTTTCCCGGATCCGGCACCTGCCACAATCATCTGGGGGCCTTTATCATACTCAACAGCTTGTTTTTGTTCTTTGTTTAATTCTTTTAGGTTTACCATACTTCCATTCTGATTTTTAAGATGCAAATATAAATATTTGAAGTTCGAATAAAAAGGCAAGAAAAAAGTGGAATGAGTAATTGATTTAATAGTTTAACAATTAATACACATAAAAAAAAACCATGGTCCGAAACACATATAACTACCTTGTTATAGTTAATGATTTGACTTAATTTAAGCCCTCGATTATCTAAATAAAGATATGGTTCATATCAATAGGAAGCAGTGAGGACTTTAATCACCTCTGTAAAATATTAACTAAAATGGTACCGGCGATACTCTCCAGACAAATCAGATGAAAAAATTATTTTTACTTTGTTCATTTTTAGTACTCTCTAATATTAGTATTATGAATGCACAGACAGGAACATTACGCGGGTTTGTAACCGATTCACTCTCAGGTGAAGCTCTGCCTTACTCAAATATTTTGATTCAGGGAACTGCACTAGGTGCATCTGCAGATTTAAGAGGCAATTTTACAATCACAGGTATACCATCAAATAAAGAATACACTGTTAGAATTACATACATCGGATATTCCCCTAAATATGTTACAGTAGAAATTAAGACTAACCAGGTCACACAGGTTAAAGTTGAACTATCTGAAAGCACATTAAAATTTCAGGAGATTGAAAAAATAGGAAAAAAAGTTCATCGACCTAATGAGACAGATTTAGGATTACAAAAGCTTACTATACGTGAAATTGAAATGCTTCCTAAAGGAGTCGAAACAGATATTTTCCGTTCGCTTCAATTTTTACCAGGTGTGCAATCTACCGGCGATGTTTCTGCCCGTTACTACGTCAGGGGTGGTGCAAGTAATCAAAATCTTGTGTTATTAAACGGAGTTCCAATATACAATCCTTTTCATGCTCTGGGATTATTCAGTATAATTGACCCTGAAATGATTAATGCGGTTGAGTTCTACAAAGGAGGATTTACTGCTGAATACGGCGGAAGATTATCCTCAGTTTTAAATCTAATCACCAAAGATGGAAATAAAAATCGTTACAGCGGAAACGGAACTCTTAGCTTCCTTACAGGAAAAGCTGCTGTTGAAGGTCCGATTCCGGGTGGCTCTTTTATGATAACCGGAAGGAAGAGTCTCTTCGATAAAGTGTTAAAGAGATTTATTAATTATAAAGATGCACCTTTCAGTTTTTATGATTTATCAGGAAAAGTAAACTATGCAAGTTCAGATTCCAAAAGTCTTACCAAGTTTTCACTACAAGGATTTAACAGCCACGATGCTTTGACTAATGATGATCCAACAAAAGCTGATTATAGCTGGACAAATAATTTGTACGGATTATATTGGTTTCAGGCATGGGAAGATGTTCCGATTTATTCGGAAACAAGTTTTTCCGTAAGTTCTTTTGATGGGGCGATTGTACCTAATCTTAGTAATGCAAAAGAAAGAAGTAATACAATCAGAGATATTACTCTGAAAACAGATTTCACAAATGTTTATGAAAGCCGTGATGAAATTAAAGTAGGGTATAAATTAAAATCTGTTAAAACCGAATATAATTATGAAAACCTCCAGGGAAATAAATCGGCCTTAACTGAGGGGGCACTTCACTTCAGTTTATATGCAAAGTACAGATTCCTCCGGTTTGAAAGTTTCGGTGCGGATATAGGAACCAGGTTGAATTTATTATCACTTACTCATCAACACGCTCCTGTTTTTGAACCAAGAATTAATATTACGTATGCTATATTCCCCTGGCTAATGCTAAAGGGAGCATGGGGAATTTATACGCAGGAATTAATAACCTTAACAAATGAAAATGAAATTATCTCGCTATTTGAACCATGGACAATAGTACCAGGATATCTTCAGGTTCCGGAGGCAATTCATTATGTAGCAGGACTTGAAGTAAATATGGCAAATGGATTTACTTTCAACACAGAAGTGTATTATAAAGATTTAAAAAGAACTGTTGAATTGAATCCTGATAAGGCAGATGAGCGTGATCCCGATTTTGTACAGGCAAGCGGGGAATCGTATGGCGCTGAATTTATGCTAAAGTTTACAAATAATTTTGTACAGTTTACTTCATCCTATTCACTTAGCTGGGCATACAGAAATATAAACGGATGGATTTCCTACCCGAGATATGATTCAAGAAATGCTATTAACTCCAGCCTGATCTTAAGCTTTGGATCCGGTTGGGAGGCAAGTCTTAGCTGGTTCTTTAATTCGGGGCTGCCTTTTACCAAGATTGTTGGATACTACGACAAACTCTATTTTGACGATTTATTTTATTCCCCGGGCGGATTATATGGTTACTATCAACCTTACACGTTATTAGGTGATCCAAATCTCGGCAGACTTCCTACTTATCATAGAATGGACATTGGCATAACTAAAAAATTCAGTATTGGATTTACAAAAATAGAAGTAAGCGGAAATATATTAAATGTATATGATCGGAAGAATATCTTTTACTTTGAAAGAGATACTGGTAAACGTGTAAATATGCTTCCCATATTACCTACAGCTTCAATACGGATTGAAATATGAAAAAAGCCGCCGCAATATTATTGGTTATAATTTCCGTAATCATCAACTATTCTTGTGAGGAAAATTTCAGTCCCAAAGGGGAATTTCAGCAGAAGTATATTCTGAACTGTATAATCCGGGGAGATACTTCATTACAAACAGCAACAATTACCAAAACATACAATGTTGATGGATACGATCCTTATGCGAACCACAATGATCCGTTTTTAGATAAAGCATTTATCAGGATTTGGGTTGGAGATAGTGTTTATTTTATGAAAGACAGCAGTATTGCCAGAACAGATACTTCAAGATATAAAGGACCAATTCATTTCTTTTATCTGAATAATTTTCAACCGGGTGCAATTAAAAATATGGATATAGAAGCTATACTGCCGGACGGAAAAACACTTAGCGCACAAACCACTTTACCTGATGCGGTGGCCTGGAATCTGAGTAATATCGACAGTAGCGACACAAATACATTCAGGATTCCCTCCTTATCAGCCGATTATTTTAGTTTTAGTTGGTATCAGGGTTCATCTCTTGGCTGGTATCTTCCAAGTTATTATATTGTTTATACAAAACTTGTTAATGGAGCGGAAGAAAGACATGAAATTCTTGTTCCTGAAGCATATGAAAATACAGGAAATAAAATAGAGCCGGTTTATCCTTCACCAACAAAAAATCTCTCTTTAAATATTCAAAACTATTCACTGGATTCCGTGTTCACACAAATTTCGTCCGGGGATCCGAATAAATCCCTTTATAAAATTTATGGTGGTATTTTTGAGCTCCTTGTTTTTGATGAAAATCTTTCAAAGTATTATTCAAGTACGAATGGTTTCCTTGATGATTATACAATCAGATTAGATGAAAACGACTATACGAATGTGCAAGGTGGACTAGGAATTTTTGGATCCTATGTTAAACAAAAAAGAGGTACATTAATTGATCCGGATTATATCAAATCATTTGGTTATACTCCTCAAATTCGATAATTTTTAAGTATGAAAAGACACTTAATATTTTTTATTTGCACAGCTTTCTTTTTTTTTAATAACTCCTGCAATAAGGACATCTCTGTGAGCCCAGTTGAACCCCGGCCTGAAAATAGCGGAAAACTTTATGTTGAGAGTAACCCTGGCGGAGCATCTATCTTTTTAAATGGAAAAAACACCGGGTTTGTAACCCCGGATACAGTACCTTACCTGAACCAGGGCAATTATTATCTGACTCTTAAATTAAAATTATATAAAGATTCATCTGAGACAATTACTCTTCAAAAAGATAAAACCACGAGCCTTTATTTCGATTATATATCAAATCCATCTATGAGAGGTGAGCTCTATGTAGATTCCAACCCATTGGGAGCAAAAATCTTTATTAATGATTCATCATCCGAAAAAGTTACACCTGCAGCCTTGGGTAATTTTTTACCTGGTCAATATACGGTTAAACTTGAAAGAAATGGGTATTGGTTTTCGGAATCAACCGTGTTGATTAGTAGCGCCAGAACAACAAGGATTAAATATTAATTTAAAAGATACTCTTACTTGGGTATGTTATAACTCCAAACATGGGATTGATATTCCTTCGGATTATCTGACCTGTGTTGCAGCGGATGATAATGTTATCTGGGCCGGCAGTTTTGAAGGACTCATTAAATATGAAAACAATACTTGGAGTGTCTTTAATACTAGTAATTCACTTATGCCTAGCAATGTAGTAAGTAAAATTTTAGTTGATGATCAAAAAAACAAATGGGTTTGTACTGATAATGGTCTCATCAAGATAAATTCTGGTAGCTGGGTTCTTTATAATACTTCAAATTCAGGTTTGCCAGACAATGATGTAGTGTCAATAGCATTCGAAAATAATACGATTATGTGGATCGGTTTAAGAAATGCAGGAGTAGTGAAGTATGATGGAGGGACTTGGACTGTTTATAATGCAGCTAATTCACCATTGAGGACAAACAACATTAATGCAGTAAATGTTGGGGTTGACGGCACTAAATGGTTTGCAACTAAAGGAGGCGGCATTACTAAATTTTACGCTGATACATTGTGGAAAACTTATGATGTATATAATTCAGCTCCCCGCGTCGGTGGTGAACCCGGAGGTGGAGGATGGCTTGGTTTTCCAAATAATAATATACAATGTATAACATTTGATATAAATGATACCCCTTGGATAGGGATCGGATTGGGAACCGGACCGCTGACAGGAAATGACGGTGGAAGCTCTTATTTTAATGGTCCAGTTTATTGGAAAACATATTTCAGAACTCCAAGTAGTGATGTCTTAAACATCATTAAGGATCACAACGGGGTACTTTGGTTTGCAAATGCTGAAGGTGGTCTATCAAAATATGATGGGATCTGGCATAGTTATACAACTTCAAATTCAAATCTGGAGAATAACAGGATTTATGATATTGCTGAAGATAACGCGGGGAACCTCTGGTTGGCAAGTTATGGCAGCGGTTTGGTAAAATACAAAGGGAATTATTAGTAAGTTTTAGTACTTATCTGTTCCCCCTGAATTATTATTTCGCAAATGTATCCCCTTCAATTCATCATACAATTAGTGATCTTAAAACAGAATTATTTTATTTTTATATATAGCCATTGAATAAATGTGAAAACCTTAAACATCATAATTCTTGTAATTTATTATTATTTTGTCTTTATTGGTTGTAATAAAGAAATATCTACAAATCCGTCCGAAATATCTCCAAGTATTAAAGGAAAACTATTGGTTGGCAGTAAACCTTCCAAAGTAAAAATATATTTGAATGATAAGAATACAGGTTATATCACACCGGATACTGTTCCGTATCTTAATGAGGGTACATATAAACTGACAACCAAGTTAAATCTATTTAAGGATTCTTCTGAAATAGTATATATTAAGAAGGATTCGCTAACCCCGCTTTATCTCGATTATACTATAAATCCAACAATGAAAGGTTACTTAAATGTTGATTCATATCCACAGGGAGCAACGATAATTGTAAATGATTCCATAACCGGAGAAGTAACTCCGTTTGAGTTTAATAATGTATTACCTGACTCATACTATGTAACTCTCAAGAAGGTCGGGTATTGGGATTGGAGTTATACCACTGTAGTAAAAACCGGTAGAACAGCCAGGATTACAGGCGCGCTTGAGGACACTTCTGTTTTAGTTAATTACAGGATGTCAAATTCAAATATTCCAACTAATTATTTAAATGGTGTTGTCGTCGATCAGAATGGTAATAAATGGATTGTTGATTCATACAGTTTGACAAAGTTCGATGGTCAAAACTGGGTTAGTTACGATCCAACTAATTCTGATTATATAGGTGGAAACGTTAATTCAATTTCCGCTTTTGGAAATGAAATATGGGTGTCTACTGCGAACGGGTTAATTATTTATAAGAATGGTATATTCCAAACTATAGATATGCAGTCAGGATTGCCTTCTAATTATGTTTTTTGTGCTTTAAAAGTTAATGATAATGAAATGTGGGTTGGTACCAGCAATGGATTGTGCTACTACAATGGAGCCTCGACAATTTTTAATAGTTCTAATTCAGGTCTGCCATTAAATTCTATCAGTGCGATTGAATTTGATGAAAACGGAATAATGTGGATTGGAACTGCCGGTGGTGGCATTGTTAAATATGATGGAGCCAACTGGATTACTTACAATTCTGATAATGCAGATCTTCCTTCCAGCGATAGAGTGACTAATATTAGTGTAATAAATGCAAATGAAATATGGGCTAGTTTCACATCTGCGGGTAAATCTGATCCCGGAGGGACCGCATATTATGACGGTTCTCAATGGATTGGCCATGTATCTGTTCCAAGCGATCTAGTATTAAATATCAATATACAGAATCCGGATCTGATTTGGTTTTGCAATGCTGAGAATGGTTTAACAAAATATGAAAACGGAAGCTGGCATACTTATTTAACTTCCAATTCACATATCCCCTCTAATCGAATTTTTGGAGTAGCAATAGATCAGAATGGAAATAAATGGATAGCTACTTATGGTGGAGGATTGTCCAAATACAAAGGAAATTAATAACTATTTATGTTTGTTGCCCCACCCTTATTTTCTTAAATTTGAAGATATTAAAACTAATCACAATTAATAACGAGGGATATTATGTTAAAAGATAAAATCCAGAAGGCATTAAACGCTCAGATGAACTTTGAGATGTCTTCTTCCTATCTATACCTTGCGATGGCCGCATATTTCGAATCAGAAAACCTGAATGGATTTGCAAAATGGATGAAAGTTCAGTCAGGAGAGGAATATGGACATGCTATGAAAATATATGGTTACTTAAACCAAAGAAACGGAAGAGTTAATCTGGCGGCAATTGATGCCCCCAAAAGTCAATGGAAAGGCGCAACCGAAGTATTTACTGAGACACTTAAACACGAACAAAAAGTAACTGCGGCGATTGATAATCTTGTGGATCTTGCGGTAACTGAAAAAGATCATGCAACAAATGCCTTCCTTCAGTGGTTTGTTACCGAGCAGGTTGAAGAAGAAGCTACTGCAATGAATATTCTTGATAAAGTTAAACTTGTAGGAGATAATAAAAACGGGTTGTTCCTGCTTGATAGAGAATTAGGAATGAGGGCAGCCGGTTAGTATTTATCTTTAATTTAAAAAATTAAAGGCGATCAATTGATCGCCTTTTTTTATTTTGATTTTAAAAATGAAATCAGTGTTTTATATCAGCTACAGGTATGGCAGTGTGTCGCATTGAATGAACCTTGTTAGCAATAGGTAAATCAACTGTATCTTTAACTCTTGCTTCAAAATAATCTCTGAATCTTTGAACCATATATTTAACCGGCCAGGCAGCAGCTTCACCCAAAGCACATATTGTATTACCTTCAATGTTATTTGCAACTGAAATTAATAAATCAATATCTGTTTTAGATCCTTCCCCCTGAACTATCCTGTTCAGTATTTTCAACATCCATCCGGTTCCTTCACGGCAAGGAGTACACTGCCCGCAGCTTTCGTGATAATAGAATTTAGCAATTCGTGCAAGCACTTTTACTAAATCAGTATCTTCATCCATTACCATTACTCCGGCGGTTCCGATTGCAGAACCAACGGCTTTAAGAGATTCGGCGTCCATTTTAACGCCTTCAATCTGATCTCCTCTGATAGGAGGCATTGAAGAGCCGCCTGGAATTACACATAATACTTTTTTATTTCCAGGAACACCACCGCCATATTTATAAATCAGATCGGTTAAAAGAGTTCCGGATGGAAGTTCATATATTCCGGGATTATTAATGTGTCCGCTTAAACCATAAAGTATTGTACCCGGATGCTTTGGTTCGCCAATTTTGGAAAACCATTCCCAACCTTTATTTATAATTACCGGTACATTAGTAATTGTTTCAACATTATTTATAGTTGTCGGGCAGCCCCACAGTCCGTTCTGAGCCGGGAAAGGCGGCTTAACTCTTGGATAACCTCTCTTACCCTCAATTGAATTCATAAGGGAAGATTCTTCTCCACAAATGTAAGCCCCTGCACCTTTATGAATATATATTTCACAGGAAAAATCAGTTCCAAAAGTTTCCTTCATCTTCTCACCGATTAAACCTCTTGCGTAAGCATCATCCAAAGCTTTCTGCATAAGTTTAATCCATTTATGGTATTCGCCGCGGATATAGATATAGGTAATCTTAGCACCTATGGCAAAAGCAGTAATTAAAATTCCTTCAATCAATTGGTGAGGGTTAAACTCGAAAATCTGTCTGTCTTTAAATGATCCCGGTTCACTTTCATCGCCGTTCACACAAAGATATTTTGGTTTATCTGAAGTTTTCGGCATGAAACTCCACTTCAAACCCGCGCTGAATGCTGCACCACCACGACCTCTTAATCCGGATTTTTTAACCTGGTCAATTATATCATCCGGAGACTGACTAAACGCTTTTTTTATAGCAGTGTAACCGCCATTTTGTGAATATACATCAATTAGATGAAGGTCCTTTATATCCGGAAGAACTATTTTTTCCATTTAATTTTTATTCTTTAATGAATCTAAAATTTCTACAACTTTCTCTTTTGTAAGATTTTCATAATAATCTTCATTAACCGCAATCATCGGAGCTGTGCCGCAGGATCCCATACACTCAACTTCCTCAAGTGAGAATATTTTATCATCAGTCACCTGCATATTCTCAATTCCAAGTTTTTCTTTTACCTTATCATATAGATCATAACCGCCGCGAAGCATACAGCTTACATTTGTACAAACCTGAATATGATATTTTCCCATCTCCTTCTGATGGTACATTGTGTAAAATGTAACAACACCAAGAACATCTTCTGCAGTCATTTCGAGGAAATTCGAAACTTCTTTAATCACCTCATTGGAAATAAAACCATTCTGTTCCTGCGCAAGGTAAAGGACAGGCATAACAGCAGGTTTTTTAACAGGATACTTTTTTAGTATCGCATCAATTTTTTGAAGATTATCTTCAGAGAATTTAAATTCCATTACTTATCTGCTTCTCCCATTATTGGATCAATGCTTCCTATAATTGCTACAACATCAGAAATCATTTGTCCTTGAATCATATGCGGCAATGATTGAAGATTTACCATTGAAGGGCTGCGTATTTTACATTTCCAGGGACGACCTTCTCCCTTACTGACAAGATAAAATCCAAGTTCGCCTTTGGATCCTTCAATTGCATGGTATATATCTCCTTCCGGGGGATTGATTCCGAAATTAACTATCATGAAATCGTGTATAAGTTCTTCCATCTTAGTATAAATTTCTGTTTTGTGTGGAAGAACTTTTTTAGGCTGATTAAGTAAAACCTCACCGGCAGGCATTTTATCCAGAATCTGTCTGACTATCTTCGCACTTTCTCTGGCTTCATCCGCTCTTACAAAATATCTTGCAAGCGCATCACCCTCGGTGAAAGTCACAACTTTAAAATCCATATCATTATATCTTAAATACGGAACTGCTCTTCTGATATCAAAATCAACACCGCTGCCTCTTAAGCTGGGTCCGGTTAATCCCATTTCTATTGCATCAGCAGAGTTAATAATACCAGCACCCTCAAGCCTTTCAATAAAAATTCGGTTGGTGTTTATTAATCTCTCGCATTCATCTAAATTTTCATCAAACTGTTCAATAAACCATTTTACTTTTGCAAGCGCTTCCGGTTGCGCATCGTTTGCAACTCCACCTATTCTTGTATAGCTGTTAGTAAACCTTGCACCGCATAGAATATCCCAGACATCAAGAATTTTTTCTCTTTCACGTAAAGTCCAGAGGAAAACTGTTAATGCACCCACGTCCATTGCAAGTGAGCCGATAGCAACCAGATGCGAAGCAATCCTGGCAAGTTCAGCAATCATCATCCTGATATATTGAGCTCTGGGAGGTGCTTCAATCCCTGCTAATTTTTCGACTGCTAAAACCCAGGCAACGTTATTAGCCATCGGTGAAAGATAATCAAGTCTGTCTGTATGAGGAATGAATTCATAATAACTCATATTCTCGGCCATCTTTTCATAACCACGATGAAGATAACCTAGTTCCGGAACACTGGCAATTACAGTTTCACCATCAAGTCTGAGCAGAACCCTTAGCACACCATGAGTTGCAGGATGCTGCGGACCCATATTTAGAATCATTTCATTTTCAAGTGCATCCTCTACGGTAATATCAGAATCTGCACCAAGCAGAGCTTCAATTATTTTTGGATGAACTTCATCTTTGGTTAGTTTCGGCATAATCTGTTAATCTTTTTTTGGTAATGGAAGACTTCCGGGAATTCCCATCAATGGAAAATCCTTTCTCAACGGGTGATACTGAAAATCTTCCGGCATATACATTCTTCTCAAATCAGGATGATTATTAAACTTTATTCCGTACATATCGAAAGTTTCTCTCTCAAGCCAATTGGATGTTTTCCAAACAGATGTAACAGAATTAATTGTACAATCCGATTCATCAACATCTGCTTTAAGCCTTAGCCTGAAATTATGCTTCAGAGAAAAAATATGATAAACGACTGTGAATCTGTTTTTTCTTTTTGCCCAATCTATTGCTGTAACATCTTCACACAATTTAAATTGAAAATCAGAATCATCTTTAAGGAATCTGCATATTTCAACAACATTTTCTTTTTCAAATTTAACGGATAAATCACCCCGGTATTCAACAAATTCAAATTTTACCTGAGGAAATTTTTCCTGGAGTTTCTGAGGAATAAGTTCTTTTAAATTCATATTTAATTATTATGTAAGACCGTTAACTCAGGAAGTTTTCTATCCTGAAAATCTCTTGCTTTAGTTTTGCTAATTTTATCCTGAATCTGTATTAATGCATTTAAAAGATTATCAGGACGGGGGGGACAGCCGGCGAGGTAAACATCAACCGGTAAAAACTGATCGATTCCCTGAACAACATTGTATGATCTGTACATTCCACCTGATGAAGTACAAGCACCCATAGCAATAACCCATTTCGGGTCAGGCATCTGATCATAAATTTTTCTTACAACATGAGCCATTTTATAAGTAACCGTACCGGCAACAATCATTAAGTCGCACTGCCGGGGAGTAAATCTCATAACTTCCGAACCGAACCTTGCCATATCATATTTCGGATCAGCTGTGGCCATCATTTCAATTGCGCAGCATGAAATTCCCATTGGCATCGGCCACACAGAACTTTCCCTGGACCATGCAACCAGTGCATCAATTGTTGTAGTTAAAAATCCTTCTTCTTTTAACTTTGCTTCTAATCCCATTTAAATCCGCCTTTCTTGTATACATATAGATATCCTAACTCAAGCACAATCAAAAAAATTAACATCGAAAAGAAAACTGAAATTCCAATTTCTCCATACAACCTCTTGAATTCGACAGCCCAGGGATAAACAAAAATAACTTCAAGATCAAAAATTATAAAAAGCATTGCAACAAGGTAATATTTAACAGAAATTCTCTCACGGGTTGTCCCAACCGGTTTCATCCCGCTTTCGTAGGTAGAAAGCTTTTCATCTGTTGGTCTTTGTGGTCCGAAAATACCCGAAGACATGACGGTTGCAACAGCAAAAACCAGAGCAAATCCAATTACTAAAAAAACGGGGATATATTGTTCGATCATTGTTATTTTAACGAAATATGAATTTCAAAGTTATCCAAAAAAAGACATTTTGTCAATTTAAACCGAAATGCATAGGTGTGTTTTAAATCAGATTTTGCAGATAATTTTGGACTTTATTGTTAACTAAGTTGAAATTAATTTTCAATTATTTTCTAAGGAACAAATTGCACATTTTAAAGATAATCACCCCTTTATTTTTATTAGTTTTACTCTTTTATGGATGCGAACGCAGCACACCATCAGATGTCACGGGGGATGGATTGCCACCAGCAGTCCCTACGAATGTAAAAATTTATTCCGCTTACGATGGTGAAATTGAGATAGTATGGCATGCCAATGTAGAAGTTGATTTAAAAGGATATAAAATCTACAGAAGCATTGATAGTACAAATTTTGATTTAATTGACTTCACTGATCAAAATGATTATTTAGATGATTCGCTGAATTACTCGACAAAATATTTTTATCGTATTACTTCTATTGATGTTGAAAATCGCGAAAGTCAGCCTTCATTGATAGTCAGTGCAATTCCAAAGAATATCTATCCACCTTATGCCCCCAGGTTTTTGACTATAAATGCACGTAACTGGATTGGAGATATTTCTGTTTTCTTATCGTGGGATCCCGGTTACGAAACGGATATTGCAGGTTTCTACATTTATAGAAACCTGACTCCAGGATTCACTGCAGATAGCAGTAACCTCGTCGGGTTCACGAATTCATTATCTTATTCCGACACATCCGGCCTATCCCTGTTGACGACATATTTCTATAAAGTTAAAGCAGTTGATAAAGGAAATCTTGAGAGTGATGCAAGTAGTGAAGTTAGTGATAGAATTCTACCCGTTCCTCAAATTGTTTCACCTTTCGGGAATATAAGAACCAATGTTCTTACCTTTAAATTTATAGCTCTTTCAATTCCTTCCACTTATAAAATTTCATTGCAGACAAATCCCTATTTCGGAGAATATTGGAGTAAAGAAATTACTACTAATACAATTAATGATACCATAAGTATTAATTTTGATGGAAGCTACCTGGACTATAATGTAAATTACTATTGGCGTGTTGTTACTTTTACAATCGATGACGCGACTCCCAACAGTATTTCTCAACTTTGTAATTTTCTGATTTTACCGGAATAATTATATTTTTAATTGAACTTAATTCTTTTCCTGAATACTTTATTGATGTAATTTATAATAACTGTAAAAACTTTTTCTCTTCTATTGAAAAGAATATATATTTTATTTTTACTTGCTTTTATTTCTGTTGATTATCTGCAGGCACAATCTGAAATTGATAGTCTTCAGTATATTTTGGTTAAAAATCCTCCTAACATTTTATCAACAAAACTCGATAAACAACTCAATACCTATTATTTAACCTCCAAACTTTTTTACAACCAGGTATTTGATAAATTTTCATTTGATGTAACCGAGAACTATAACTCAACTTATATTAAATCAGCAGATAAAAGTATAAGAGATGAACAATTTTTTTCTGCGTCAACTGCATATAAAATTACTCCTTTCCTGAAATTGGGTTTAATGGGAAATAATTCAATTTTATCCGATAACAGGAAAATAGAAATTAACCAGGCATCGGTTTCAAATGCTGTGCTTTTTAGTGATTTAACCCCTGCTGATAAAATTCATATTTCCCCTTTTTTCGGATATTCACAAAACAGGCAAATAGGTGAAAATGATTATGGGTATTTATACGGTGGAGAAGGATTGCTGGATAATTATGATATTTCTAATTTCAATTTATCATCACAATTAAGATTCAGGAATGAAGATATTTCTCCACGTAAAAATTTAATAAGATTTTTTAACCTGATTGCTAATAGTACCTTTAATGAAAATGTAAAAAACTATGTAAGCACCAGCTATTCTCAGAACAGGAAAGATTTTTATTACTCTGCAGACTCGATCATCTCGAATGAATATAATATTACAAATAATATTCAAAGCAGGAATGAAACAGCTTATCTCCTGCAGGATGGATTAACGTATAATAACTTTATAAAAAATTTCGGTTTAGATTTTACAGGCACCCTGAACTGGAGGAATATTGACAGAGATACGAGATATCATCCTTTGCAGGTTTTATCCAATTCTGTCTTTGATTCGCGCATCGAAGAACTAAAATTTGAAGTGGAATCGAATTTAAGTTATGCCAGTTCAGCATTCACAGGCAGGTTCAGGATCAATTACCAGGAAAGAGATGAAAAACATATTGCAAAGAATTTTCTTAATACTTCTTCTCTCTTTTTTGATGAGCGGCAGGATCTTGAAAATCAAAAAAATAATAATTCTGCCAGGGCTGCAGTTTCATTCCTGGGCGACTGGAATGTTTCTGATAGAGATAAAATTTCATTAAGCATTTATCAGAATAAACTTAGATATGATACTCCCAGCCAGGATAATTTTGATGACCGTGATGAGCTGCTTTCAATAATCCGGTTAAGATATATTCGTTCCATTACACCATTTTTCAGTTCATTCGTAACTGCCGAAGGCACACAAAGTCATGTGGTTTATATTTTTTCGGAGAAAAGCTCAAACAATAATATAAACCGGATCTTAAAATTTTCAGCCGGCGGTGATTATCACGGAAAAAACGTTTCTTCTATAAATGGATTTGAGGTTTCTGCGAATTATACAGTTTATGATTTCCGTGACCTGGTTCCAAACCTGAGAAGTTTTTCTTTCAGACAGTTCACAGCTACTGATTCAAGTACTATAAGATTAAGTAAAATATTTTCTATTAAAAATTATGGGTACATAAAGCTATCTCAACAAGGTGAACTTAACTGGTCTGCATTTGCTGAAAAGCCCACTAGGTACTTGCAGGAAATTTATGCAGAACCCAAAATTATTATGAAATATGAGGATGTCAGTTTCGGGTTAGGGAGCAGGATTTTTTCACTTAAGACTTTTAATTATGATGGCAAGAAAAAAGTGAAGGATTCTGACTATCTTAGTATAGGTCCGCTTACTGAAATAATCTGGCTTGTTGAAAATTCAATTTTCTTAAAGTTATATGGCTGGTATGAATTTATTACTTTGAGCAACTCAGGACATGAGCAAGCTAATCTTGCCTTTGAAGTAAATTGGAATTTTTAATTGGAATAAAATAATTTTTTCCTATTTTACAAAACCAAATTCTGGAATAAAATTGTCTGAAGAAAAATACTACCTCGAAATTGAAAGTGATCCGAATAATCTCATCACCGTTGAAGAATTTATAAATTATTTTGCCAAAGATCTCGGGCTGAATGATGATAAATTATCAGCATTATTGTTGGCAGTTACGGAAGCTACTACTAATGCAATAATTCATGCAAACAAAAGCGATAAGAAAAAAATGGTTCAAATAACCGCAAAGGTGGTTAATGGAAAATTAAATGTAATAATTAAAGATGAAGGTCCCGGTTTTGAACCAGAGGACGTTCCGGACCCGACCGATCCGGAAAACCTGCTTAAAGATTCAGGAAGGGGTTTATATCTAATGCGTATTTATATGGATGATTTACAGTACCGTCATACCCCAACAGGTACCGAAACAATTTTAGTTTTAAATATTAGTTAATAACGATATAGTTGTTCCTACCTCTTTAGCGGATTTTACTAAAGCCGCAAGTTCATTTTCTTCCAGTTTCATTTCTATTATCTGATCAATTCCGTTCCTCCCAAGTTTCACCGGCACACCGCAAAAAACATTTCTAATTCCAAACTCTCCATCTAGCCATGCAGAACAAGGTAATACCCTTTTCCTGTTTTTAACTATAGAATCTACCATTTCAACCACTGCACTTGAAGGTGCGTAATAAGCACTTCCACTTTTCAAATAATTTACAATTTCAATTCCCCCTTTTCTGGTTCTTTCAATTAAAGAATTTATTCTTTCCTCAGGTAATAATTGAGTAATCGGAATTCCGGAAATACTTGTCTGACTTATTAATGGAACCATTGAATCCCCATGCCCTCCTAAAACCAAAGTAGAAATATCCTTAACTGAGACTTTTAATTCCTGTGCAATAAAAAGACGGAATCTTGCTGTGTCTAATATACCTGCCATTCCAATTATTCTGCTGCTTTCAAATCCACTTGTTTTTAAGGTTACATAACACATAACATCTAATGGATTTGAAACAATTATTATAATACTTTGGGGCGAATATTGAATGGCCTTTTCAGTAGTCTCGTTGACAATTGCTGCATTGGCTTTCAATAAATCGTCCCTGCTCATACCAGGTTTTCTTGCCAGTCCTGCAGTTAAAATAATAATTCCGGATGATTCTGTATCCTTAAAGTTATTTGTTCCAATTACCCTGGAATCAAATCCTTCAAGTGAACCACTTTGCCATATATCCAGGGCTTTTCCCTGCGGTAAGCCTTCAACTATATCCAAAAGAATTATTTCTTCAGCAAGCTGTTTTTGAGCCAGTCTCAGGGCAGTTGTTGCACCTACATTACCGGCTCCTATTACTGTTATTTTATTCATAATATTTACACTGATTTTTGTGCTACAAAATATAGAATATCATAGAAGCTTTGCAAATGGAATGATTCATATTTATTTTTGTTAATAAATAAGTTCAGTTCTTTGCTGAAATTGGAAGTTCATTTAAACTAAGAGGAAACAATTATGGGAAGAAAAAAAATAGCTTTAATCGGTGGTGGTCAAATCGGCGGAGTTTTAGCTCAACTTTTAGCAATGAAAAGATTGGGAGATGTTGTAATGTACGACATCGTGGAAGATCTGCCTCAGGGTAAGTCACTTGATATAGGAGAAGCTGCAAGAATAGATGGATTTGATGCAAATATAACCGGCACAAATGATTATAAGGATATTGAGAATTCCGATTTAATAATAATAACCGCCGGATTACCCAGAAAACCCGGTATGAGCAGAGATGATCTGTTAACGACGAATGCAAAAATTATGAATACAGTGGCAGAAAATGTTAAGAAGTATGCACCAAAAGCCATTGTATTAATTATTTCTAATCCCCTTGATGCAATGGTTACCTTGTTCAAAAAAGTAACTGGATTTGATCATCACCATGTATTGGGACAAGCGGGTGTATTAGATTCATCCAGATTTTCAACATTCCTTTCCTGGGAACTTGGTGTTTCTGTAAAGGATATAAACACAATGGTACTCGGCGGACATGGAGATACTATGGTTCCTATCGTTCGTTATGCGAATGTTAATGGAATTCCTGTTATGGAACTTCTTGAAAAGAAATACAATGATAAAGCTAAAGCCGAAGAAGTAATGAATAAAATTGTTGAGAGAACAAAAATGGCCGGCGGCGAAGTGGTAAAACTTTTAAAAACCGGGTCCGCATTTTATTCTCCTGCATCAGCAGCTGTTGCAATGGCAGAAGCTATTTTAAGAGATGAAAAAAGAGTATTTCCGGTTTGTGCCTATTTAAATGGTGAGTTCGGAGTTAAAGGATACTATGTTGGAGTTCCAGCAGTACTCGGTGCAAATGGCGTGGAAAAAATTGTTGAATTTTCACTTGATAAACAAGAACAAACTTTACTTGATAAATCAGTTTCAGCAGTTAAAACACTTGTAACTGATATGGAAAGACTTGGTTTTTAAAATATCTTTTCAAAGTTAAAATAAAAAACCCTCTGTATAAGAGGGTTTTTTATTTATAGATGTAAAAATTAATTTAAGCAGGATAAACATTAACAAACTGTCTGTCACCGCGTTTCATCTCAAACTTTACAAATCCGTCTGCTACTGCAAATAAAGTATCATCGCCGCCTTTTTTAACATTAACACCCGGATGAAATTTTGTGCCTCTTTGTCTCACCAGAATATTCCCGGCGATCACACGTTCACCGCCAAATTTCTTTACACCAAGCCTTTGGGCATTACTATCTCTTCCGTTACGGGACGAGCCTTGACCTTTTTTATGAGCCATTATTCAAATCTCCTTCTGTTAACCTATACTGGTAATTTCTATTCTGGTAAGCTGCTGCCTGTGTCCGTTTTTTTTCTGATAGTTAGTTCTTCTCTTCTTTTTGAAGATAATTACTTTATCATCTTTAATATGCTCAAGTACTTTTGCAGTTACTTTCATTTTATTAATAGTTGGAGCACCTATTTTTATATCTTTATCATTTGAAAAGAGAAGAACTTTATCAAATGATACTTCTGAATCAGGTTCTGCTTTTAATCTAGGTACGTAATACTTTCCTTTTTCCTCAACTTTAAACTGTTGACCTGATATATTAACAACAGCGAACATTTACTTGACCTTTCTGAAAAATTAGACAACAAAGTTAATAATTTGAACTTTACTTGTCAATTCTGAAGTTGATGAAAAATATTGATTTTTCCCTACTTTTTAAGCTGAAATGAAAATTCACTCCCTTTCCCCTGTTCACTTTTTACTTCTACCCTTGAACCATGCGCTTCTATAATGTGTTTAACTATTGCCAGTCCAAGACCTGTTCCTCCAACAGAACGGGAACGGGCTTTATCAACTCTGAAAAATCTTTCGAAAATTCTTGGAATATCTTCAGTTGGAATTCCTATTCCGGTATCCCGGATAATTATCACTGCAAAATTTGCTTTCTCTTCTATAAGAATACTAACCGATCCTGCTTCTGTGTATTTGATTGCATTTGTTATGAGGTTAACAAATACCTGCTTTAATTTTGTCTTATCTCCAAAAAGCTGAAGTTTCTCATTTACTGCTCCCAGTAATAACTGAACATTTTTTTCATCCGCCAGTGGTTTCATTTCGTTCACAATACTTTCAAGATATTCTTTAACCAAAAAGTACCTGAAGCTCATTCGCATTTCACCGGATTCGATCATAGATATATCTATGAGATCATTTAAAAGATTGTTCAGATTAATCGTATGCTGGTTTGCTTTGGCTAAAAAATTTTTATTTACTTTCTCATCATTTATAGCACCGTTCAGAAGAGTTTCAATATAACCCTGTATTGAAAAAATAGGTGTTCTAAGTTCGTGCGAAACATTGCCGAGAAATTCAGTACGAATTCTTTCGAGCCGTTTAAGATATTCAACATCATTCTTCGCTTTTATAAACATCTCCCTTATCTCTTCTTCCATTCCCTTTAAATTCCTGGTAAGCTTTATTTCGTCAGGGTGTTTATAATTACTGTTCCGGATATTTGATATTATAGATTTGATTTCCTGCAATTCGTTAATTCTTCTGTTACCAATAAAATTCAGAAACAAAAGACTCAAAAAGATTACAAGAACAATTAAAATGATTCTATCCGGGGCTGGTTCACTTACAAGTAAAATTAATGAGATCAGGATTGCATTGAATATTAATAATTCAGGCAGGAAAACCTTTGCGGAATTCAAATTAGATTTAAATTCATTCCACACTTTTAAATCTGTATCCTACACCTTTTATGGTTTCAATTAAATCAGAAAATTCTTCCAGTTTCTCTCTGATTTTACGGACATGAACATCAACTGTTCGGTCCACCACATACACATCAACTCCCCACACCGTCTTTAATAATGCATCGCGACTGAAAACTTTTCCCGGATTATTCGCAAGAAAATAAAGTAGTTCAAATTCTTTCCTGGGAAAAACGGTTTCATTTCCGTTGATATGAATTACATACTTTTCACGATCTATTATTAAAGGTCCGATCTGAATTTTTACGGGTAAACTGACCTGATCCTTGGAAGATTTCCGGAGATTGGAATTTACCCTGGCAATTAATTTTTTGGGTGAGATTGGTTTCTTAATAAAATCACTTGCACCAAGTTCCAGTCCTTTTATCTCATCTGCTTCAGCTCCTTTTGCAGTAAGAAAAATTACCGGAATTTCAGTATATGCTTTATTTTCTCTTATTCTTTTACAAACCTCATAACCATCTAATTTGGGCATCATAATATCGAGTACAATAAGATCCGGCTTTTCAGTCATTTTTTGAATAGCCTCTATTCCGTCATTTGCGGTAATAACTTCAAATCCTTCCTGAACCAGATTATATTCAAGAAATTCGACTATATCTTTTTCGTCATCTACTAAAAGTATTTTTGATTTCATGTCTGTTTTATACTTACTTCGGATTTTTTGGATGCTGACAGGTACATGGCATCTATCACCTTCATTCTTGAAAGTGCTTCCTGTGCAGGAGAGAAAATGGGATTTAATCCACGTACTGCACCTATAAAACTTTTTAACTCATTCTGGTAAGATTTTTTAAATAAGACCAAGACTACTTTCCGTCTGTGAAGGTGTGAGGTCCATAAACTGTTCATCAATCTTCTTATTTATTCTGAAAGGATTCAATGACGCATTTCCCTTTGTACCGTAAACATTCAGATAAAAAAGATCCTTTTCCAGGGGCAGGGACCAACTGGTTTCCATTGTTATAACAGCATTGTTTTTACATCTGAGTAAACTAATAGAACTATCTTCAACATGTTTCGTATTCAAAAAATAATTCTGGGTTGAAACATTTGACACAGAGGGATAGTTAAGAAGCCAGAGAGCAAGGTCAAGCAGAAGAATACTTAAATCAATAATTACACCGCCACCGGATTCTTCCTTCCTGGTAAACCATTTTTCACTGCTGCTTTGTCGTCTTATCCATCCGCATTTAACATAAAACGGCTCACCTATTTCACCGGAATTAATAAGACTTCTCAGTATCATTGCGTCAGGGCGGTAACGCAGATTCATTCCAACCATAATTTTATTTTTTGATTTCTTGGCAACGTCAATAATTGGTTTGGCTTCAGCAAAAGTTCTTGCTAATGGTTTTTCCACTAAAACATCTTTTTTTGCTTTAAGACAGGCAATTGCTGTTTCCTTATGAAGATGTGTAGGAGTAGCAATAATCACGGCATCAGATTCACTTCCTGCAAGCAGTTCTTCATAATCAGAATACCTTCCTTCTATATTAAATTTATCTGCAATCGTGTTAAGTCTGTTCTTATTTATTTCAGCAACTGCCGTAACTTTAACATTATCCATTTTGGCTAAGTTAGGAAGATGTACCAGCTGAACAATTCCTCCTAAACCGATAATAGCTACTTTGGTTTTTTCGCTCAAATTGTTATCTCCTGGTTAATACTCCTGTTTTTACAAAATATTTTAACTCTTTCAATTATTCCCTCAGGGTCAATCTTAAGTATATGATGAAGTTCTTTTTGTGTTCCATGTTCAACAAATTGGTCCGGAAGTCCTAATCTTAAAATATCATTTTTATAATTCTTCTCATTGAAATATTCAAGTACAGCACTGCCGAATCCCCCAATCAATGTATTCTCTTCAAGTGTAACTATCTTCGGATGTTTGCCCGACAATATAATCCAGCATCTTTTTATCCAGGGGTTTTATAAATCTCATATTTATAACTTCGCAAACTATTCCTTCAGAAGCTAATTTTTCAGCAGCTTTTAAAGAATATTCTACCATTGACCCCACTGCAAGTAGAGCGACATCATCACCTTCTCTAAGTTTTTCCGCTTTCCCAATTTCTATTATATCAAACCCGTCTTTAAGCTCCACACCAAGTGCAGATCCTCTTGGATACCGCAAAGCGATGGGACCTTCTTTATAGTTTACAGCAGTGTAAAGCATATCTCTTAATTCTGATTCATCTTTGGGAGCCATTATAACTATTCCTGGTATCAGCCTTAAATAAGTCATATCAAACGCACCGTGATGTGTCGGTCCATCAGCACCCACAAGACCTGCCCTATCCATGGCAAATACAACATGAAGTTTTTGAATACCTACATCATGTACAATCTGATCAAAACCACGTTGCAAAAAAGTTGAATAAATTGAAACAACAGGAACTATTCCCTGCGTTGCTAATCCTGCTGCAAACGTCACAGCATGTTCTTCTGCAATTCCCACATCAAAATAATTTTCCGGAAATTCTTTTTGAAGAATATCCAACCCGGTTCCATCCGGCATTGCAGCAGTGATGCCTACAACATTTTTGTTTTCTCTAACTATATCAACAAGAGCATGACCGAAAATAGAAGTAAACGAAGGCAGCCCGCTTGATTTTTTAACAGCTTTACCAGTTAGTTTGTCAAACGGAGTTGAGGCGTGAAGTTTTTGTTCATCTCCCTCAGCAGGTTTATATCCTTTTCCCTTATGAGTCATTGCATGAACGAGTATTGGACCTTTCAAATCTTTAACTTGTTCAAAAATTCTGATCATCTGATGAAGGTTGTGCCCGTTTATTGGGCCGAAATATCTGAACCCTAATGCTTCGAAAAGCATTCCCGGTGTTATAACAGCTTTAATTCCATTCTCAAGGCGCGCAGCAATTTTTCTTAATCTATCTCCGAATTGATCAAGTTTTCCGGTAAGCTCCCAGATCTGACCTTTAAATTTATTGTAATCAGGATGAGCAATCATCTCAGTGAAATAATTTGAAACCTGCCAAACATTTGGGGCGATAGACATGCGATTATCATTAAAAACTACTACCAGGTCTGATTTGTTTATGCCGGAATTATTCATTGCTTCATAAGCCATTCCACCTGTCATTGCACCATCACCAATAATAGCAACGACTTTTCTGTTTTCATTCTTAAGATCTCTTGCAACGGCCATTCCCAGGGCGGCAGAAATTGAAGTAGTAGCATGCCCGGCACCAAACGTATCATATTCACTTTCAGCTCTTTTCAGGAAACCGCTTATTCCATTTAAATGTCTGATTGTATGAAGCCTGTCTTTTCTTCCGGTAAGAATTTTATGAGGATAAGCCTGATGACCAGTGTCCCAAACAACAAGATCGTAAGGAGTATTAAAAACTTTATGAATTGCAACTGCCATTTCAACTGTACCGAGTCCGCCGCCGAAATGCCCGCCAACCTCAGAGATAGTATCAATCAGGTATTCACGAATATCTTTACAAAGGATTTTCAACTCCTGAAATTCAAGTTTCCGTACATCTTCAGGAATATTGATTTTCGATAATACAGGATATTTAACCTCGTCAGACATTTTTTCATTTTCCATTTTTTTAATCCTCTTCCTCGGCTTCTTCTTCAAAGGGTAAGTCATCAAGCTTCTTTTTTAATTCAGTAATTTTCAGTTCAGCTTTTTTCAAAGCTGTTATACAATTGCGGGATAATTCAATTCCTTCCTCATAAAGTTTAAGAGATTCATCCAACCCGATACTTTCACTTTCGAGTAAATCCGAAATTTCTTCTAATCTTTTAAGATCATTTTCAAAATTTTTTTTACTTTTTTTTGCCATTATTTTTTCTTGATTTAATATTTACACTGCCGTCAGCAAAAACTATTTCAGTATTTATATCCGGATTAAACCTGGCACTTCTGATTACATATTTATTATCCTGCTTCACAAGTGTAAAGCCTCTGTTCAATATTCGATGAACATTATTAGATTCAATAATCGCGGTAAGAAGTGAAACTCTGTTGTTATATAATAATATTCTGTGATCGGTTTTTTGAAGCACTTTATAAAGAAGGTTATCAACTAACTGTGACTTATTTCTGATTAAATCTATCGGAACCCTGAACCCATACGAATTGATTATTGAATTAAGTTTTTTTCTTAACGTCCGGCAATATTCGTTAATTTTTAATGTAGAATTATAGGAAAAATCGTTTATAAAGGCAAAAATATCATTTTTATCGGGAGTAGCAATTTCCATAGCTGCTGAGGGAGTAGGAGCTCTTAAATCTGCTACAAAATCTGCGATCGTAAAATCTACCTCATGACCCACTCCACTTATTACAGGGATTCTAGAATTATAAACAGCACGGGCTACTATTTCTTCATTAAAAGACCAAAGATCTTCAATTGATCCGCCGCCGCGCGAAATAATTATAACATCAATATCCTTTAATTCGTTCAATTGTTTTATACTTTGAGCAATATTTTCTGCTGCCCCGCTCCCCTGAACCCGTGAGGGAGCAATAACAAGTTCTGCCAGGGGATAACGTCTTTTAGCGACGCTTATCATATCTTTAAAAGCAGCACCATCAATGGCTGTAACAATTCCTATTTTCTTTGGAAAAGAAGGTATAGTTTTTTTATGCTCCGGATTAAACAATCCTTCTTTACTGAGCTTTTGCTTCAGCATTTCAAAGGCTGCCTGCAGTTCTCCTATTCCAGCCGGTTTCATGGAACGAACATCAATCTGGTAATTCCCTCTGGGCGGATATACGGAAAGTTTTCCATTCACAATTATTTTCATCCCGTCCTGCGGGGTAAAAAAAACATAACTGTTTAAACCTTTCCACATCGTGCAGCTGATTAAAGCATCAGAATCTTTCAGATTAAAATACCAATGTCCTGATACATGAGCTTTAAAGTTTGACAATTCCCCGATGACAGATAGCTCTGAAAACTCTTCTTCAAGAGTTGACTTGATTTGTCTTGTTATTTCTGAAACTGTGAGAAGTTTAGTATTAGAAGCCATATTAAAAATTAGCTAAAATTTTACGCTAAAACCAAATGTAGGAATTATAGGAAACATTGTACTAGCATCCCGACCCAAGGTCAAATCATTATTAATATAATAATCATATCCAATAACATTTGATCTGTTATATGCATTTATAACATCAAGATAAAAAGCCCAATCCAGATTCCAGAAATTTGTAACAGCAGTAAACCTTACGTCAAGCCTGTGATAAGCGGGTTTCCTGGCATTTAATCTTTGATTATTATAATCTACATCATAAATCACCTCTCCGTTTCCGGTACCAAAAAAAGGTTTTCTTGTAGCAATCTCAGGTGTGTCCGGAATGCCGTCCCCGTTAGTATCGACCAGGATAATTCTTGGTTTTACACCAGCAGGCTGACTAATAGGAAAACCCGAACCATACTGCCATCTTAACCCGAGGTTCAGCCAGCTATTTAGTTGATAATCCAGAACAATATTTACAGTATGCCTCTGATCGAAACGAAATGGTAAAGTAACGTTGTTTTCATTTCTATCCGCAACTGAATAGGAGTACGAAATCCATCCGGAAAGCCTGTCATCCGGTGACAGATTTTTCTTTGCAAGAAATAGTTCAACTCCATAAGCATTACCATCAGCATTGTTTACGGGTATTTGTGTGAGTGAATCACCCTGAACAGTTACCGGTTGTGTCCAGCCGTCCGGGTATCTTAAATCCTTACCGGGAATCGGAGATGTTCTATATATTGAACCCGGTACTACTTTCTGAACTATCAGGTTGTTGAAATCTTTATAATATCCTTCAAGTTTTAAACTCCATTCAGAATTAAGCCAGCGTTCTATTCCTATTATATAGTGTGTGGCTTTTTCTGCTTTCAGATTTTTTGTGTAGACATCACTTAAATCGTAAAGAACATTTTCATCCCTGAGTTTTTCATATCCCGGCGATTGATAATAAATACCCCAGACAGCTCTGATTGTTGTCAGATCATCCAATGCATAGGACATTGAAATTCTTGGTGCCAGATAAGCTTTACGTAGTATATCGTAGTAATCGAATCTTACTCCCGGTTGAAAATAAAATTTTTTACTTATGGAAAAATTATTCTGCATAAAAGCATGATAGCGTTTATCATTTCTTATATCTTTAAGATTACTCAGAACAGCTCTGAACTGCGGATTTGAAGAGAAGAATGCCCTTAGCTCAGGGTCAATATCAAATTGAAAGTCTATTATTGTTTTCAGAAAATCCACACCTGCACCCGCTTCAAAAATATTGTCTCCCCAGAGATAGGTTATGTAATCATCTAATGCATATTTCTGAAAAGTAAAGTCCGTGTTGAATTTAAAATTCAGAAGATACGGAGCCAAAGTATCTGCTAATATATTTTTAAAATTTTCCCGGTTTAAAGATGGATCAAGAAATTCTGAATTAAAATCTGCAATACCATTGTTAGTGTAATAAGAACCTACAACTTTATTAAGAAATTTTGTATTGGGTGTAAAATGCCATGCGATACTTGCAACATTATTCAAAGTAACATTTGATACGCCGATACTGTCAGCAGTTTTCCTTTGCTTTGCGCTAACAATATCAACACCGTCCCGTGAATAAATTCCATTAATTAAAATTTTATTTCCATTGTAAGGACCTATTGCAATCTTGGTTTGAAAATCATAAAAATTTGGGAAGTTAACATTCTGATCAACAAGACCTGCATTTTTTACAAATGGTTCGATGATCAGATCATAATAAGTTCTTCGGGAATTGAACATCCAGCTTCCTTTGAGGCTGAATGGATTTTTTCCTTCAAGAACCAGGTTCGCATCAATTATTGACGCATTGAGACTTCCGGATAAATTTTTGGTGTCATTTCCCTCTTTGTTTGTAACATCAAGAACGGCAGAAAGCCGATCACCATAACGTGCAGGAAAACCACCTGTAATAAGATTTACATTTTCCACAGCATCAGGATTGAACATACTTATTACGCCGTACAACCTGTACGGATTAAAAATCTCTACATCATCCATAATAATAAGGTTCTGATCCGGACCGCTACCCCTGATAACAAGCTGTGATGAAAAATCATTTGGAGCCAGAACTCCGGGAAGCGATTGCAATGTTCTTAAAACGTCTTCCCCGGCTCCGGGTAAAACCTTTGCACTCCTTGGATTGAGATCTATCAGGCTAGTTCTTGTGTCCCTTTGTTCCTGTTTTCTGATACCTGTTACATTAACTTCACCAACTTCAATTACCGTTACATTCAATTCAACATTAATTTCAATGGTTTTGCCCGGATAAATATTAACTTCTTTTGTAACTGTTTTATATCCAACTGAGCTGTACCTGATAATCTGTTTGCCCTCCGGAATTCCCTTTAATAAATATTTACCTTCTTCATTCGTAACGGTTCCGATGCCGCTGTTGAGCACGAGGATATTTACAGAGGGAACCGGATTATTTCCATCAGTTACCTTGCCGGTAAGATTTCCGGTTTGAGCAAAGAGAAATTTTGTAGCAATTACTATGATAATTAATGCGTTTTTCATTTAGGAATGTTTAATTGTTGAATATTAAACAAAAGGGCGATCATATACGTTCCTTAACCAGGAAATAAATGTAAATAAATTAATTCCGAATAGAAGTGCAGTTATTCTGAAATGATCTTCCTAAAATGATTAAAGATAAAGGGAGAAGAAACTTGAATACAATCCGATAGAAAATTCATGGAACTCGCTGCCTGCTTCTCCGGGTTTTGCGTTGAAACGGTACCTTGCATAAATGGTAAAGGTATTTACTATCCTGAATAGTCCAACTGAGAGTTCAGGAGAAATTCCATTAAAGCCTTTAAAGTTTGTGAACCCATTAATTCCGGGGGCAATATATTCTATTCCCGGCAGCGGAATAATATGTTTGTAACCTACCCGAAAGAAATTTTTTACCGGGGAATTGAAAATATGAGAGTATTCAAGAGAGAAATATCCCATCGGGTACCTGTACCCTTTTCCTCTTATGGATAGGAACGGAATCTCTTTTGTCAGACTGAAATAATCTTCGGTTTTTTCTTTAACATAAACCGGGGAGGGTAATCCAAACACAGCAGCCCCGAATAAGCAGAGAAGCAGGAAGTTTGAGCCGCCTTCAACTTTTTGTTCTTCAGGAAGTTCAAACTCATATTTTTCGCTTGAATATTTATGACCGAGTGAGTCTTCCACAAGAATTACAAACGGAACATTTTTTTCATTAAAACTAAGATCGGAAATATCAATATTAATTTTATGTGATTCACTCAGTTCAGTGGAAACATCATATGCATAACTGTTTTCTATTACCACTTTAGATTTTGCAGGAGCACTTGTAAAAAAAGAAAGCATAAATGTATGCGGTACTTCCGGAGTAACATATGAATCTATCAGGTAAACTTCTATTGAATCAGATTCATCCTGGGCATTAATTATAATAGAAAATAAAAATAAAAGTGGAAGTAAAAACAGAAACCTCATCTTCATAAATTTTTCCTGCATAAAGATTTAATTGATTTGCTAAAATAAATAAAAAGGTCACTCAATTAAAATTCAATTAAGTGACCGTTAAATAAGACACAGTTATTGAGGATAACTAAACCTGGTTTAAACATTCATCCAGATCCGAAAGTACATCATTAGTGCTTTCGAGTCCCAGGGCAATTCTAATTCCGCCCGGATCGATTCCGTATTCAATCAATTTATCCGCGGCAATCATTGAGTGTGTCATAGAAGCAGGATGTTCAATTAAAGTTCTGGTATGCCCAAGACTTACTGCAAGTGTCATTGTGTAGGCATGTTCAGCTGCATAGTTCATGAATTTCCTGCCGTTCTCTTTGCATTCAGCAGGATTTGAGCCTTTTAATACAAAATACAGAAGACTTCCCGGAGTAAAGTTTCCTTCATAATCTTTCATCTGTTTCTTTGCCACTTCATAATATTTGTAATTTGGAAGCCCCGGATAATTTACAAATTCTATTTTGGGATGTACATTAAGATATTCAGCAACTCTCATTGCAGATTTCATTTGCTGCCTGATTCTAACCGGTAAAGTTGGTAACCCGTAAGTTGTAATTGTCCAGGCTGTCTTATTATTCAGTACGGCACCAAAATCTTTCCTGTAAAGAAGAAGCATATCTTTGTATTTATTTTTTCCGATAACAACTCCACCCATATCAGTTCCAAAACCGCCAATACCTTTTGTTAATGAATGAACTGTAAAATTAGCTCCCAGTTCAATTGGCCTCTGGCAAAATGGTGTTGCAAAAGTATTATCTACAACGATCTTAATTCGGTCTGCTTCTTCCCGGTCAGTATTAATTACATCGATAAGTTTTCTTAATTCGGCAATATCAATTATATCAAGATTAGGATTTGCGGGTGACTCAAGATAAACAACCTTAGTTTGAGGTGTAACAAAATTTAATAGATTTTCGGGCACTGTTAAATCTGCAAGTATAGTTTTAATATTATATCTTGGAAGCCAGTTTGTGAAGAGTGAATAAGTGCAACCGTATAAAGTTTTATGTGAAATTATCTCGTCGCCGGCTTTGGTAAGCATTCCTATAATTCCTGATATTGCTCCCATTCCTGTGGAAAAAGTAACTGCCATTTCTCCGCGTTCTGCATAAGCAAGGTTTTCTTCAAGAATATCTTTGTTTGGTTCGCCAAGCCTGTCATAAATATAAATAGGCATTGGGTCTTCACCGGTTACAGGTGAGTTGGCAAATTCCTGGAAACCTTCTGCTCCCCTTTCCACTGAATCCAGGCGATAAATTACAGAAGAAGTTATTGGTGGAAGAACGTGATGTGTATAATCCCATTTTTTAGTAAAGTTTTTTCCGTAAATAAGATGAGTATCCATTGAATATTTGGTATCATCAACAAAGTTCATTTCCGGATTGGTTTTTTCGTTGGTCTTCATATCTTCTCCCCGTCTGATTAATAAATAGTACTTTATCAAAAATAAGGAGAATAAAAACGAAACGGAATGAAGAAATGCAGGGATAGGAAGATTGGAATGGTGGAGTAATGGAATTGATTATTCTTTCAATACTTCACTATTCCATCATTCTACTCATTTCATTGCTTGCTCTAAATCTTCAATTAAATCTTCTATATCTTCAATCCCAACAGAGAAACGTACAAGGCTGTCTGTTAATCCCATTGCTTCCCTGTCTTTTTTCGGAACTGCTGCGTGAGTCATACTTGCAGGATGACTGATTAAACTTTCCACTCCTCCAAGACTTTCACCGAGAGTAAAAATCTTAACGTTCTTTAATATCTTTTTAGCAGTTTCAACATCACCGAAATCTGCTGAAATCATTCCTCCAAATCCGCTCATTTGTTTCTTTGCAAGTTCATGCTGTGGATGTGAAGTTAATCCCGGATAATAAATCTTTTTGCAGTAGCCGCTTTTTTCAAGATGATTTGCAAAAGCGATTGCATTAGAATTATGTCTTTCCATTCTCACTGCGAGTGTTTTTGTTGATCGGAGAATCAGCCAGCAATCAAATGGTGAAGGAACTGCACCGATCGCATTCTGCACATATCTCAATCGTTCGTGAACTTTATCATCGCTTGTTACAAGAATTCCTCCGATAACATCGCTGTGTCCATTTATATATTTTGTCTGGCTATGAAGAACTATTGTTGCACCGAGGGTGAGAGGATTTTGGAAATATGGACTCATAAATGTGTTATCAACAATACAGATTAAATTATTTTTTTTGCAGATCTCTGCTGTTCCTTTTATATCAGTTAAGTTTAACATCGGGTTTGTCGGAGTTTCGATGTAAACCATCTTTGTGTTTTCTTTAATCGCATTTTCGATGTTTTTTAAATCAGAAGTATTAACCCATGAAAATTCCAGTCCGAAATCTTTCATAATTAACTCGAACAAACGGTAAGTTCCGCCATAAACATTATGCGAAACGACAATATGATCTCCCGCTTTTACAAGAGTTGTTAACGCCTGTGTTGCTGCAAGTCCTGATGAAAAAGCAATTCCGTACTTGCCTTTCTCAAGTGCGGCAACATTTGCTTCAAGTGACTGCCTTGTTAAGTTGTGAGTCCTGCCGTATTCAAATCCTTTATTCTTTCCAAGCTCTTCCTGTGCATAAGTGGAAGTTTGATAAATCGGAGTTATTACTGCACCGGTTACAGGATCGGGAGTTTGTCCCGCGTGAATAGCATCTGTTGAAAAACCCATATGTTATTTCCTTTATTTCTTAGTGATTCTAAGTGAACTTAGTGCCTAAGTGGTATAGAAAAAATAACCACTAAGACACTTAGAACACCAAGAAACACTTAGTTAGTTTGATGAATTATCAAAATTAATTAGATCGAATCTCGTAATAATATCAGTTATTCTTCCGAAGTCACTTACAAGAACTGCCTGATTTGCCTTCAGTACTTCTTTTACTTTCGATATTTCTGTTTTTGCATCAAGTACCGGCACACATTCCTCCATTATATCTTTTACTGATGCATTCAGTATCTCTTTATTTGCCAATAACTTTGCCATTAGTCCATTTTCTCTAACGCATCCTATTGCTCTGCGGTTTAGCATAACCGGAATATTGGAGTAGCCTTTTTTAGTGATAAGTTCAAGAGCATCTTTAACCAGAGCATCTGATTTTACATAGACGATATCCTCGTTACCATTTGATTTTTTAACATTTGAAATATCTCTAAGTGTTTTCATCTCTGTTTCAAGCATCCGGTTTACACGTAGCCATTCTACATTATGTACTTTTGACAAATATCTTTCTCCGGTATCGCAGACAAAGAAAACAATAACATCTTCTTCACTTAAATCCTTTGCTATTTCCAATGTTACGTGAAGTATTGTTCCTGTGCTTCCACCGCAGAATATTCCCTCTTCCTTTGTAAGTCTTCTTGCAGCAGCAAACGATTCCTTATCACTTATGTTTATAATTTTATCTATATACTGAAAATGAACATTCTCCGGAAGACAATCCTGCCCGATTCCTTCAACCAGATAAGGAGTTCCTTTAATTATTTCTCCGGTTTCTTTGTAAGTTCTGAAAATTGAACCGAGAGGATCAGCACCAATAACTTTTATATCAGGATTTTTTTCTTTCAGAAATCTGCCCGTACCGCTTATTGTTCCGCCGGTGCCGATACTGGAAATAAGATGAGTGATTTTACCTTCAGTCTGTCTCCAGATTTCCGGTCCTGTTGTTCGGTAATGAACTTCAGGATTTGATGGATTCGAATACTGGTATGCAAAAATAGAATTTGGAGTTTCTTTGTGAATTCGTTTTGCGACATTCACATAATATTCAGGGCTGTCAGGTTCAACAGCATTAGAAACAACAATTACTTCTCCACCAAGTGCACTGAGATAATTTATTTTTTCGGAGCTGACTTTATCAGTAACCACAAAAATCGTTTTGTAACCCTTAACCGCAGCCGTGAGAGCCAGACCGATACCGGTATTTCCGCTTGTGGCTTCTATTATTGTTCCGCCCGGTTTGAGTTCACCTTTTTTTTCTGCATCTTCAATCATCGCAAAACCAATCCGGTCTTTAACACTTCCGCCGGGGTTAGATGATTCAAGTTTTGCAAAAATCTGAGGCTTTAGTCCTTTAGTTATTTTGTTAAGCTTTATTAGCGGGGTATTTCCAATTGTTTCAAGAATATTGTTTTTAAATTCCATAAATCCTTTCCTGAATTTTAAAATAATCCAAATGGCTCCCCAGAGCAAAAAATTTAAGTTTTTTAAAATGAAAGAATAATTATAAACAAATTGAGTGAATGATTAAAGAAAAATGAGTAAGGGGAAATAAATAATTTGAGATGGAAGTTTAAAAAAAACTAATAAACTTTTTAATTTATAATAAAGCAATTTTTGTAAACAATAATGGATCTATGATTTTTATAACCAAAGTCTCTCTCCTTCTAATTTTCTCCAATCTATTTTTCAGATGAAGTATGTTAAATTTATTTATCAGTTATAACTATTTTTTCTCAGTGGATGGTAACTTTGGTCAGTGGAAATTGAGTCCAGGTGCCGGGACCTGGAATAACCTGGGTTGCTTTGTTATTCCTTGGAATCGTAGGGTTGGGTTTTTCTTCGGAGTGATTTTTTTTGCATGAACTACTTACCTGGCAGCTGATGGTTGGAGGTTTATTTATTATTTTAAGTCCTATTGTGGCAAAGCGTGAATCAGAAAAAAATCAGGACGGGATTGAAATAAAAACTCAGATTAGTTAATTACAATAGAAATTCCTTTGTGTATACACAAAATGTTTAATAAAAATCAATGACACAAAACTATGAACAGTAATATATTACTCTTTGCTTTAACGGTATTCACAGGATTTTTTGCAATAATGAATCCAATTGCAAATACACCCGTATTTTTAGGATTAGTAGGAGACAGGGATAAACAAGATAGGAAAAGAATAGCCAAGACATCCTGTATAACTGCTTTTTTAATAGTAGTGTTCTTTGTAATCCTTGGTAAATATACTTTTGAATTATTCGGAATAACAATTCCAGCATTTAAAATTACAGGCGGACTACTTCTATTCTATGTGGGATTTGAAATGCTTCAATCAAAAAAATCTAAAATTCATCACCAGGATAATGTGGAGCCTGATGACGGTGTTGCTATTTCTCCCCTTGCCATCCCGATACTTGCGGGACCGGGCACAATTGTAACCGCTATGAACAATGTTACAAACGGAAATTTTATTAACATCTCCATTGTAATTGTAATTTTCGCCATTATGATTTTGTTAACCTATTTAGCTTTCATATTGAGTGACCTGATTGTAAAAAAGGTTGGAGAAAATCTAATAACAGTTATTGGAAAAATTATGGGGCTGATTCTCGCAATAATGGGAACAGAAATGGCGATAGAAGGAATTAAGATATCTTTTAAATTATAAAACAAGTAAATAAAAGCTTTAATGGACAAAAGGAGAGAAAATCCAATGTCTAAGATTCAGTATCAGATAATAGACTGGAAAACCATTGAAAAAGTGGAACATAAAGGTGAAGCAGGAACTTCTTTCTGGCAGACGGTGCAGCTTAGCGGAATGAGAATCAGGATTGTAGAATATTCTAAAGGCTATCTTGCGGATCACTGGTGTCAGAAAGGGCATATCGTTCACTGCTTAGAAGGTGGATTTACTACTGAATTGGAAACTGGAGAAAAATTTTTTATGAAACCCGGGATGTCCTATGTCGTTTCAGATGAATTAAGTTCGCATCGTTCTATTTCAGAAAATGGAGTTAAATTATTCATCGTTGACGGGGAATTTTTGAAATAAACTTATATGCTTTTTTCTATTACTCAAAATATCAATTAACATTCATTTTAATTTCTAACCAAGTTCCTTAACAGTTATTATAATCAGGTTAGCTCCTGCAATAAAATTTTTTATTGACCAAATAATAATTTTATTTCTAACTAAAACTAAATCCTCTTAAAAATTCATCAGTGTGCATTCTTCTTTTACCTTCCTGCTGAAGTTCCAATATTTGTAATGCACCATTACCGCAACCAATAAATAGTTCTGTTTTGGTTTGTTTAATTTCTGAAGGATTTAGTTTTTTATCCGAAATTTTTGTTAAATAAATTTTAATAAGTTTATCATTAAAATGAAAAAATGCTCCGGGATACGGAGACAATCCTCTTATTAAATTATGAATTTCTTCTGCTGATTTATTCCAGTCTATTTGTTGAATTTCTTTAGTGATTTTTGGTGCTGGTGAAGCTTTTAGAATTATCCTGTTCTTTTAAAGTGAAATTTCCTGATTCGATCATCTCTACGGTTTTTAACACAACTTCTGCTCCAAGTTCACTCATTTTATCATGAAGTGTTCCGAAATTATCGTCATCATTTATTTTAATTTTTTCCTGGTAATAGATATTTCCTGTATCCACTTTTTCAGCGAGGGCAAAAGTAGTCAGACCGGTTTCCTTTTCTCCTTTTATTAAGGCCCATTGAATTGGTGCCGCTCCCCTGTACTTTGGTAAAAGTGAACCGTGTAAATTAAATGATCCTTTGGGAGGAATTGTAAAAACTTCCGAGGGTAAAATTCTAAACGCCACTATAACAAACAGATCAGCATTAAATTTTTTCAGTTCATCACTGAAGAATTCATTTTTGAGTTTTTCGGGTTGAAGTACCGGAATGTTTTCTGAAAGTGCATATTGTTTTATAGGGGTGAATGTTACTTTTTGTCCCCTGCCGCGCTCTTTATCGGGCGTAGTCACGACTGCTAAAATTTCATGTTTACTGTTAAATAATGTTTTTAAGGATGGAACTGCAAAATCAGGAGTACCCATGAAAATAATTTTCATGCAAGCTGATAATTAATATTTTCAGTGATAGGATAATCTATTTCTATTTTGCGTTTTCTGATTTTATTCATATCCCGTTTTACCTTTTTTTTCAACTCATCTGAAATCAAATCTGTGAATAAGATACCCTGTAAGTGATCATATTCGTGCTGCATTACCCTTGCCATAAGATCATCAGCTTCAATTGTGTGCTCTTTTAAATCTGTATCCTGGTAAACAATTGTAATCGATTTGGGTCTTTCAACTTCCTCACGCACATCAGGAATGCTCAGGCAACCTTCCTCTATTATAACTTTTTTATCAGAACGTTTGATAATTTTTGGATTTATCAGTGCCAGAGGTTTGGTATCTTCATAATCTTCCACTTGTGAAATATCCACAACGAAGATTGATTTATCAGCTCCAACCTGGTTTGCTGCCAATCCTATGCCGTTTGCATTCCGCATGGTATCAAACATATTTTTTATCAATTCGATAGTCCTAAGGTCAACTTCGTGAACCTTATTTACTTTTTTTCTAAGGATTTTATCCCCGTAAACGGTTATTGGTATCACTGACATTCTTTTCTCTTATTAATTATTATGTTAAAAATAAATAATTCGTTCTGAAGATAAAAGCAATTAAATCATTTTGAAGTGTTTATACAACCAGAAGTTTTCCATTGCTCATTATCTTCTTACCATCCAGATAAACAGTGGGTTTCTTAATTACACCATCAAGGTGAATTGGAACATTAACATTCCCTCCCATAGAAATATTGTTGCCAAGAGCAATATGCACAGTGCCCAGAACTTTTTCATCCTCCAGAAGGATTCCGCTCAGTTTTGCACTGTCATTAGTTCCTATTCCGAATTCAGCGATATTCCTTGCATTTTTACCAACCGAATCGAGCATTTTCCTTAAACGGTTGGCAGTAGATCCACCGGAAATTTTAGTTGCGTAACCATTTTTCACTTCAATTTTAATGGCTGCATTTTTTATGAGTCCTAATCCAGCCATTGAACCATCAACAACAAAAACTCCGTTGGAGGTTCCTTCAACAGGAGCAAGAAATGTTTCACCTGTAGGAAGATTTCCGCTCTCTCCCTTTTTGTGAAAAAGACCTTTACTTGCTATGGCTTTTCTTCCTTTTATTTTAAACGTAATATCCGTCCCTGCCGGTGCAGTAACTTTTATTTCATTTCCTTTTTCAAGAACATTTGCCAGTTTAATTGAAAGTTTTGATATTTTTTTATAATCAGCATTTAATCCTCGAATCATAACCTCTTTTGTTATTCCCGGAAATGTTGCAATCCTTGCTCCTTTTTTAGAAGCATTTCTTCTTGCGTCTGTGTGAGTTAAGGATTTTGCTGTCGGGATAAAAACTACGTCAAATTTCCCCATAAGATGAGCAATTTCTTCAGAGGGTTCTTCACCATTTATTTTTCCCGATTTCATTTCAACTAAAAGGGATTTAAATCCGAGTCGGATTGCGTTTGAGTATAATGAATAGCCAATTTCCCTTTTTATTTCGTCAGTGATTACAAGAACTTTTTCATTTTGTTTTACTGCCATACACTGCTGAATTGCAATTACCGAAGCAGAATCTAATTTTGAAAGTTTCATATCAGATTTTAAATGTTTTAAATGTGATTTAATTCAGAGTGGTAACCCAACATTGAGCTGAATAACAGCATTAAATCCCCCTTTTTCGATAAACTTTTTATTATTTGAATTTTGAGCCGGTTGAACTGCAAAATATTTTCCATCATCTGTTTTCATTTTATCAATACTGAATTGAGTATAAGCTGCAACTCCTTCAAGTCGAAACATACTCATCAACAACTTCAAGAATAAAACCGGTGCCGATAGTGTAGCCAACATTTGTTGATTCAGATTTATATTGATCAACGATTGTTAGTGCGTTGGGAAAATTTTGTGTCGCTGTGAACTTTGCATTGTTGAACATTATAGCTGCATCCACGACCTTCCAGCTTAGAGCCCCGGTAATTTCAGTTCCGAGATCTATACCAAGCGCCCAGTTTCTTATTTCAAGTTCAAGAGACGTATTTCCATCCCCGTTTGAAAAATGTTCTTTTGATTCATGTTTCTCAGATAAATCCTGATAAAATCCTTTAGCGGTAATGATAAACCCTTTATACTTTGCTCTGAAAAAGTTTAAACCGAGCCTATATCCGTCAGCTTGTCCGAATTTAGCAAACGGAGTTGTTATTGAATCAGAATAACTAATATTATAGTTATTTATATAATCATTAAGAGTACCCGGCTGGTATTTCTGGTATGAATAACCTCCGTATCCCCCAACAAAACCAAGGCAACCGAAGCCAAAAGTCTGAGCGGACAAATTTGATTGAAAAGTTAAAAATATCAGCAACACTGAGATGAATACGCTTCTATACTTAAACATAACGCCTCATAACTAAAGCAATGCTTTAAGTTACAAATATTAATTCTAAAAGGGAATTGGAATATAAAAAGAAGAATTAGAGAAAGGCGGTCATAATGTCTTTAAAGTAAATAAAAAATTATTGTTTTTTATAGTTTCAGGCTTGAACTGAAATTGAATTGTCCTCTTTATGTCTCATACCTAATTCAAGTCCATGTCCGCCGGGTCCTGTTTCAGATTTTCTTAACAAGTAAGCAAAGATTAGTCCCAATATTCCAAGGATTGAAAATATCCACATTCCGAGATTGTATCCACTAGGGTTAGCTGCACTGGCACCTGAAAAATCATTTGCCCAACCAATAATTAAAGGGAAAAGCATCATGCCTACCTGCTGGATTACAGTCATAAGTGCATATCCGGAACCCAATCTTTTTTCCTCAACAATATATGCAACTGCCGGCCACATAACTGCAGGAATTAATGAAAATGCTACACCCATCATTATTACCGGAACATAAAGTGAGATACTGCTATAAGCCATTAATAAATAAACAGGAAGTAAAAGTATTGAACCAATAGTCATTAACAATGCACGTCTGCCTATATAATCTACTAACAACCCTATAATCGGAGTTGCAAACATTGCCGCTAAAGGTAAATTTGAAATCATCCAGCCGGCTGATTCCCTTGATATGTGACGACTCTCCATAAAGAACTTAACAGCAAAGTCTCTGAAAGGAAAAATAGCTGAATAAAAAGTAACGCATAAAATGTTATATACCAGAATGATTTATTGAACTTAAACAAATCCTTAAGATTCAATTTATCCATCTGACCACCGCTGGCCTAAAATAAATCTCTTTTCACCTGAAGATTCAAGGAAATAATAAACAAGTATCCCTGCGAATGATAAAATACCTATTAACGCTGCTATATATAATGGGTCTGAGTAACCACCGCTATAAAGTCCGGGAAATATTGAAGGTGAATTATCTACTGTAAATGTGCCGCTTCTTGCAAGGAACAGATTTATCCCCATCGCAAAACTTAATACCTTACCTTTAAACCATTTTGCAATCGCAACAGTAATTGCAACAATTAATGGTTCTGAACCTACACCCAGTAAAAATCTTCCGGCAAGCATTAAATGTAATTCTGTGGAAAAAGCAACTATGAATCCGGAGATAGTACAAATTGAAGCAAATAGAATAGCAGATTTTTTTGTTCCCCATTTATCAACCAGTATGCCGCCGAAAATTAAAGCAAGTAATGCAGCAAAACTATAAACTGAATATAACTGACCGATATTTGAATCTGTAAAATGGAGTTGTAGTTTTAACTGATCAGCAACCAACGAGATTGAATCATAAACATAGTAGTTGCCGAACATTGCAAAACTAAGAAACAGCAGAACCATCCACCTGTAAAAGGCAGATGGTTCTTTTTTAATCACTCCATTAATAGATGAATTATTCTCCATTCAGAAAAGCTATACCTTTTCTTCTTTACTTAAAGCTATCTTATACAGCATGAAAGCAAGCAGCCCGAAAAAGATTAAACCTAAAACATCACCCCAGCCACCTAATGCATCTCCTAATGTTCCTGTTCCACCACTTGTAAAAAAGCCAAGAACAGTTTGATGAACCTTTTCAATAAAGCTAATTACATTTCCCTGAGCATCATGCCCTACAGACCATCCAATTAAAACAGCAACCAAAATTCCTGTAATAGTTCCACCGGCGATAAGTCCGGAACTGAAGAGAGCACCCGGTCCAATTTCAGATTCTGCTTCTTTGGATTTTTTTCTTCTGTCTACTAACCATTTAATTAAACCGCCAATATAAATTGTTGAAGTAGTTGAAAGCGGAAGATATGCACCAACTGCAAAAGCAAGTGAATTAACTCCGCATAATTCCATAACAAGTGAAAGACCCATTCCGATAATTACTAATGCCCAGGGTAAATTCTGACTTAACAACCCTTTTATTACTGTAGACATTAATATAGCCTGTGGAGCTGGCAGAGGTTCAGGATGTTGAGGTGTAATAGTTCCAATTCCAACAGTTCTCTCAAGCAATAATAGCGTAAATCCTATTGCAACTACAGAAACTAAAACTCCTATTATTAATCCTATTTGTTGCTTAATCGGGGTTGCGCCAACGAGGTAACCGGTTTTCAAATCTTGAGAAGTAGATCCAGCGTTGGCAACTGCAATACAAACAATTGACCCAACAACTAAAGCTAAAGGTTCATATAATTCCCCGGTCCAGCCTATACCAACAAAAATTAATGATGTGGCCATAAGGGTTGCTATTGTCATTCCAGATACCGGGTTTGAAGAAGACCCGATTAAGCCGACTATTCTTGAAGAAACAGTAACAAAGAAAAATCCAAAAACCACAACCATTATTGATGAGAGAAAGTTTGTAGGTATTGAAGGAATTAAAGCCATAAATACTACCAGCAAAAGACTGCCTCCTAAAACAATTGAAAGAGGAATATCTTTTGAAGTTCTTTCTTTCTCTTCAACAACGTTGTTTTGCTTATTTTTCCTATTTGATTTTATATCTTTAAATGAATCAGAAAATGCACTAATTATAGTAGGAATTGATTTTACAAGTGTAATAAGTCCCCCGAAAGTTACTGCACCTGCACCAATATACCTGATATAATTATTCCAAACTTCACCTGCTGACATATCAGAAATAAGCTTGGTACCTGGTGGAAATACCGAAGTTAAATTATCACCCAACAAGGTTATAAGTGGTATCAATACAACCCACGACAGGACACCACCCGCAACCATTATACCTGCTATTTTTGGTCCAATTATGTACCCCACTCCCAGAAGTTCAGGAGTAATTTCACCATTAATAGTTCCGTTTGGTAGAACAGATTTTCTTCCAAACACATATGTAGGTACATCTTTCCATAATCCTAAGATTGACATAAACAGTTTATAAAGGAAAGCGATACCAAGTCCGTAATAAACTTTCTTTGCTAAATTTCCTCCTTTTTCTCCCGCAATTAACACGTCTGCACAAGCAGTACCTTCAGGGTAAGGTAAAACTCCATGTTCCTTAACTATTAAGGCTCGTCTCAGAGGAATCATAAAGAGAACACCTAATACACCACCGGCTAAGGCAAGAACAAATATCTGAAAATACTTAAAGTAAGCCATTCCACCGGGTAGAAATAATAATGCAGGGATTGTAAAAACAACTCCCGCAGCAACTGACTCACCTGCTGAGCCAATTGTTTGGACAATGTTGTTTTCAAGAATTGTAGCTTTTCCAAACTTTTTAAAAACTGAAATAGCTAACACAGCAATTGGAATTGAAGCACTGACTGTCATCCCAACTTTTAATCCCAGGTAAACAGATGAAGCTCCGAAAATAATTCCAAAAATCCCACCTAATATGATTGCTTTGAATGTGAACTCAGGGATAAGTTCTTTTGAAGAAATATAAGGTTTGAATTTTGAACTTTCAGTATTGTTTTCAGCCATTAGATTCTCCTGATTGCTTATAAATCAAAAATTTAACAGAGAATATTTAAATTTTTAATCCTAAAAGCAAAGGAAAATTGTTAATTGTTTCTGAAATGATTTGTCGTAAAATCTTTCATTTAAACTGACAAACTAAAACTTCAAGTTTTCTCATTCCAATATGACATATAGCGAAATCATACTTTACAGGATCTTCAGGATCAAATCGTTTTTAAATTCTCAGTAATTTCTTCAGCCATTTTCCAGCTTACATTTTTTTTGTGGTTAGATTTTAATTTTTTACAGATAGCAGCTATGTGGGTATCAACCGGAATAATTAATTTATTCGCAGGAATTTCATTCCACAAACCAAAATCAAGTTCATCTTTTCTAACCATCCAACGAAGAAAAAGATTTTTTCTTTTGCAAGCACTTCCAAGTTCGGGAAGCGGAAACATAAACCTTGTTCCGATAGTCAGTTCATTTTTTCTTGTTAACTTTTTTATTTCCCCGATAAAATGTCGTGAAAATCCTGATAAAGCATTTTTAATATTTTCATCTCTGGATGAGTAATACTTCAGGAAAAGATTCTTTAACAAACCATATTCACCATAAACTTTTTTCAGAACCAGAAATAAGTTTAGAATATCTGCAGATGTATAAAATCTATGATATAAATTCCTCAACCTTTCATCACTATTATCTAAACTAAATGATGAGATAAATTTATATGGTTGGTTTTCTGATATTTCAACAAATTTATTCAGAGTATTTATTATTTGTTTAACATTTCCATACGCAAATAACAGAAGCAATAAATCCCATAACCTCTATATCTTTTTTATCTTTATAAAGGTGAAGAAATTGCAGAGGATCGGGAGAGATTTGTGATTGATCAAATGCTTTATAGTGGTAATCAAGTTTTTGTTTTAGGTTCATAAAAATTTAATAATGAGAAGTCACTGAAAAAATAATTAAAAATAATTCAATAATTCTCTTTTAATTTTTAGATATTATATAATATTAATAGATTTTTTAATTTATAATTTCAGCTCACCGATGCTTGAGAATAGATTAAAAAGCAAGTAATTTTTAATAGTCAAAATTCTTATTTACTACCTTGTCGGGATAATCAGAAGACACAAGTAACTGAATTTCCCCTTCCCATCAAGGAAACAGGATTTATAACTATGGGAGGTTATAAATAAAATCCCTTAATTCAATAAAATTCATTGTATGAAGTTTAATTCTTTAGAAAGATACTTACTGACCTTTCTGCTAATTTCTTTCCTGGTAAGTAAGAATAACTTACTTGCACAAACTGAGGAAATCAGATTCGACCGGATTTCAATTGAGCAAGGCTTGTCCCAGTCTTCTGTGCTGAGCATTGCACAGGACAAATATGGTTTTATATGGTTTGCCACACTGGATGGCTTGAATAAGTATGACGGGTACACATTTACTGTTTACAGACATAATCCGCTTGATACAAATACAATCAGCGACCTTGGAATAAGAAAAGTTTTTAAAGACGGCAGTAATAATTTATGGATAATTACATTAGGCGGAAATCTTGACAGATTTGACGATAATAAAAATAACTTTAAGCACTATAATTTTGGTCAAAAACGTAACGTGCGTTCTGAAAGAATTATTGCTGCGGCAGAATCTACAGACGGAAAACTTTGGCTTGGTGCCATGGCAGGAAATCTTTATTCATATGATCCGGATACTGACTTTTTTAAACCTGTAAAATATGATTCAATGATAACTTCAGAGCTGGGCAAAATTCATTTACAATCTCTTTGCTTTGATAATGAAAATAATATCTGGTTAGGAACATGGGAAGGATTAATAAAATACAATCTTTCCTCAGGTAAGATAGTCTGGTTAAAATCATCCAAGAAAAAGAATACTCCTGGCGGCAATCTTATAATGAATATTCAAAAAGGTGCAGACGGGAATATTTGGATTGCAACAACAGACGGCGGTGTGAGTGTCTATGAATCTACAAATAAAACTTTTAAAAATTTTCGTTACTCTAATTCCTTAACCGGAGCAATTTCAAGTGACAGAATAATGTGTATTTACATTGACAAAAAATCGAATATTTGGGCGGGAAGTATAGATGCAGGATTAAATTTGCTAAAGTCCGGACGGAAATCATTTTTAAATTATAAACATGTTCCATCAAATAATTCTTCAATAGGCAATGGAGCAATAATGTCCATCTTTGAAGATAAATGCGGCGGGATCTGGTTTGGAACTTCCAGCGGCGGTGTCTCAAGATATGATTCTAAAAATCAGAAATTCACTCACATTTCCCACAGTGCCGATGATAAAGGAAGCTTAAATCAAAATACGATACTTTCAATTTTAAAAGATTCGCAGGAAAGATTGTGGGTTGGTACAGACGGAGGAGGATTGGACTGCAGATTGCCGGGAGAAAATAATTTTACTCATTTTTTTCAGAATGCAGAATATGGAAGCAATTCAATAACAGCAATATTTGAAGATTCTAAAGGAACAATCTGGGTTGCAAGTGATCCGGGTGTTAGTTCAGTCATTGGTGGAATCTATATGCTTGAAAGAAACAATAAAAGCTTTCAGCAATTCACAAAAATAAAATTAAAAATCGGAGGAATTCAGACTATCATTGAAGATGATCAAAAAAACATCTGGTTTGGTTCATCTATAGATGGACTTTGGAGATATGATCCAATTAATGCTGAAGTAATTAATTTTAAGCATAGCTCAACAGATATAAACAGCATTGCAGGAAACTCAATATTCGTTTTGTATAAAGGCAACAATGGAAAAATATGGATAGGAACTCAGAACTCCGGATTGAGCTGCTTTAACAGCAACACAAATAAATTTGAAAATTATTTTGCAGCACCGAATAAAAAGGATAGCCTAAGCAGCAACAGCATCTGGTGTATTTATGAAGATGCATTAAGCAACTTATGGCTTGGTACGTGGGGCGGCGGATTAAATTATTTCAATGTAGATAAAAAATCATTTAATCGTTACACTACTGCTGATGGTCTCCCCAGTAATGTAATTTGTAATATTCTTCCTGATAATTCAGGTAATTTATGGATTGGTACTAACAATGGATTATCAAAATTCAATCCTTACAAGCTGTCATTTATAAATTATTACCAGGCTGATGGCTTACAAAGTAATGAATTCAACCAGGGAGCTGCATTTAAGAGCGACGACCTGCTTTATTTTGGGGGCATAAATGGTATCTCCGTTTTTAATCCCGGTAACATAAATGTAAATACTAACATTCCAACCATCAGAATAACCCAGTTTTATGTCAATAACCATCCGCTTTTTGTAAATACATCAATAACATCTTTAAAGAAAATTATCCTCAGCTATGAACAAAATTTTTTCACAATTGAATTTACATCCCTGGATTACACTGCCCCCGAAAAGAATCAATATTCATACAACCTTGAAGGAATAGATAATGAATGGGTAAAAGCCGGATCCAGGAGACGAGCATACTACACCGATATAGCACCGGGAAAATATTTGTTTTCTGTTAAAGGATCCAACAACGATGGAATATGGAATGAACAACCAACGACATTATCCATTGTCATAACTCCTCCTTTTTGGCAGACTTGGTATTTCAGGGGACTGATTTTAATTACTATTCTGTCGATATTATATTCCATACACAGGTATAGAATTAATAAACTTCTTGAAATTGAAAGAACACGAATAAAAATAGCAAAAGATCTTCACGATGATGTAAGCGGAACACTGACAGGAATAGTTTATTTCTCAAATGCTATTTCAAAAGAAGTAGGTAAAGAAAAAAGTCCTCATCTGGAAAAATTACTTGCATTGATTCAGGAAAGCTCTGCTGAAGTACAGGAAGGAATGCATGACATCATCTGGTCGATAAATCCTGAAAATGATAAGTGGGAAATTATATTGCCAAAGTTCAGACGATATGCCTCAGATCTCTGTGAAAGTAAAGGAATAACTTACCATATAAATATACCTGAATTGATACACGTGAAATCACCTAAAATGGAAATGAGAAGGAACTTATGGCTTATATTTAAAGAAATGGTTACTAATTCAATCAGGCATTCCGGTTGTACAGTACTGGATATTTCAATCCTAATTAAAGATGAAGAATTTATACTAAGCGTTCAGGATGATGGGAAAGGATTTGATCCCTCCAAACCAACCAACAGGAATGGAATAAAAAATATCACATCACGTGCAGTAGCTATGAATGGAAAATTAAACCTTGATACCTCAACTGGAAAAGGAACACGCTGGAATTTGTCAATTAAGTTATAGGATAATTTATACTTTACCATAAACAAAAATTAATTTATGAATGCCGAGACTCTTGAAATAATCTACGTTGTAATTATTGAAGATAATAAATATGTACGTAGTGCCTGGGAGATGGCATTAAAGAAAACCTTGGAATTTAAAGTTATAGGTGCATATGGAAGTTGTGAAGATGCATTTAAGGAGAATACAACTAACGATGCAGATATAATACTTATGGATATAGGGCTCCCGGGAATGTCGGGGATTGATGGAGTTAGATATCTTAAAGAAAAATATCCCGAATTAATAATAGTGATGTGTACTGTTCATGATGAAAATGAAGAAATATTTAAAGCGATTTGCGCAGGTGCTGTCGGCTATCTTCTAAAAAAAATCTCAACAGAAGAACTCGTTTCAGCTTTAAGAGAAGCTTACAAGGGTGGTTCCCCGATGACACCTGCAGTTGCAAGGAAGGTAATCAGTGCTTTTCAAAAATCTGAAAAAGAAAATGTGAATCTTACTGAAAGAGAAATGAACATACTCACAATGATGGCACAGGGAAAATCATACTCTTCAATTGCAAATGAAATCTTTCTTTCACTCGATGGAGTTTATTATCATATCCGGCACATTTATGAAAAACTTCAGGTGCATTCACGGAGTGAAGCCGTGGCAAAAGGAATAAAGAAAAGATTGATCCCTCCTCTATAAAATTATTTAAAATTTTTTGTCCTTACCATTCCAACAATAAACTACAGATTCCTGTAGTGCCCCGGTGTATTTCTCAACTTAATTTTCAAAGCGTAAAATTTAATGAAGAAATAAGAATGAAAACCGGGGAGCAAGAAAAGATTAAAGTAGTTGTTATTGAAAATAACCGATTCATCCTTAACAGGTGGGAGATGATTCTCAATGAATTAAACGGTTATGAAGTTTCAGCTCTGTATTCAGACTACGGTGAAGGAATCCGTGGAAATGAAATAACTAAGGCAGATATAGTGTTGCTCGATCTTAATCTTCCCTCAATTTCAGGAGTTGAGGGAGTAAAGTATCTCAAGGCTAATTTCCCGGGTCAAATCCAAATAAGTACAATTGCACACGACGACGATAAAAATATTTTTTTAGCGATCATTGCCGGTGCCGTCAGTTTCATTCCAAAAGATATTTCTCCTTCAGAATTCGAAAAATCGATGATTGAAATTATTAAAGGCGGATCGCAAATGACTCCAAATATTGCAAGGAATATTATTTCTATTCTACAGAAAACATCAGAATACTACGAAAAAGTAATTGGCAGTTTAACTGATGATGATTGGAAATTATTATTCAATATTTCATTTGGGAAATCTTACATCACAATTGCAGAGGAAATGGGTGAAAGTCTGATCTCAGTATTAAAAAGAATAAGAAATGTTTACGATAGAATTTTTATCGACTTAAATGATGAACAAAAACTTTTGATCCCTGACAAAATTTTCTAAGAAAGTCTCGCTGGAGACATTATTTACAACCAACAAACCAAGGAGAGTCATATGAAAAAGTACTTCTCAATTTTTGTCTTTACTGTCCTGCTGTTTTTTGTCTTCATGGAATCTGGATTTGCACAGAGAGTGCTTATTGGTCCCAGAATTTCAGGAAATTTAAATATCTATAATCAAAAAGGGTTAACGGGCTCCTATAATGGAATTGGTGTAGGTATTGGGGGAACAGTCGACGCATCTTTCAGCCAGCATATAGGGTTAATGACCAATCTTTCTGTTTTTGATATGAGGAACTTTTCTAATTCACAAACAGCTAATAATGTAACTACCGATCAGTCCCTCTCTCTTTCTTATGTTTCATTGGATCCAATGTTCAAAGCTGAGTTCAGTGGATTTTATATGGTTGCCGGTCCCTCGTTTGGAATCAAACTCAATTCAAGCGGAGAAATTACTCAGGTTCAAACCGGGCAGGCACCTGTAACTCAGCCAATGAATCTGGAAACCAAAACAATCCGGTTTGATATTGCAGTTGGTACCGGGTATACATTTACCCTTTCCGACGGGATGTATATGGGAACAGATTTTATGGCACACATTCCTTTATCTGATACTTATAATTTCCCGGGAATAAGCAACAGTATATTTTCTTTAAAATTTGGAGTGAGTTTAAAGTTTAGAATATAAATAATGAATAGAAATTAATTCGGGAGGTAGCTATGAAAAAAATTGTTTCGTTGTTCACGCTTTTTCTTGTCTTTGCATTAGCAGCTTGCAGCGATAATCCAACTAGTTCAGGAAGTACCGGTGGAATCGGGGGAACCGGCGGTGGAACAAATAATGCAACAGTTCAATTTGCAATAATGTCACAAGCCGGTCAAAATGGGGGGATCGAGTTTCTTGCAAAACCAAATATAGATGTAACAATGACTTCGGTAAATATTAAAGTTCCATCCGAGAATTATGATGAAACATTCCAGGATGACGGCACAACAGTTTACCCTAAAGATCAGTGGCAGTTAATGAATGAATTTAGCGGTGTAACCAGTGGAATGCAGTTTAGTTTTACTTTTATTGGCAAAACTTCACCGGAAAAGAAAGATTTTAATGTAACCTCAAATTATACAGTTCCATAATTCCTCGACTCTCCTACGTCGGGACCATGACGAGGCTTATTTTAGCTTAATTGCTATTATAAGCCTCCGGGTTTACTTCCTTAATTAATAATTATCCATCGATAAAGAAAAAAATACTTCCATACGCAAAATATTGCGTCAGGATTTTCCTGCTGAAGGGTAAAAACATAATTAATGCTGTTTTTTGGTGTGGCCTTTATTTTGAAACCGTAAACCCAAATAATTATAAAGAACGACAAATGACTAAAAATTTACTATTCGCACTCCTAAGCTTTGTTCCTTCAGTTTTAATATTTTCTCAGAACACGTATTATGTTTCCCAAACTGGTAATGACTCAAATAATGGACTGACTATAAACACCGCGTTTGCAACACTGCAGCACGCAGCAGAAATTGTTTCAGCCGGAGATTCTGTAATTACAATGCCCGGTAATTACCCTGGTTTTGATTTACGGACAAGCGGTACTCAAAATTCTCAGATAGTTTTTAAAGCATTTAATAGTAATGTTGTAATTGATAATCCCAATTCAATTACGAATGATGGGATAAATATTGAAGAAGCCAACTGGATAGTTGTAGACGGATTTAATGTTATCAATCAGCCGAGAGCAGGAATAAGAATCGCAGTTTCAGATTTTGTAACAATAAAAAATAATACCTGTACATCAAACGCCCGCTGGGGAATCTTCACAGGATTTACCGATGATATTTTAATTGAAAATAATACTTGTTCGTTTAGCGGTGCAGAGCATGGAATTTATGTTTCAAACAGCGGTGACAGACCAATTGTAAGAAATAATATTTGTTTTGAAAATAACGGGTGCGGCATTCAGCTTAATGCAGATGTTTCCCAGGGTGGTGATGGGATAATTACTAACGCAGTAATTGAAGACAATATTTTACACGATAATTGCTATAACGGCGGTTCTGCAATAAATCTTGATGGAGTTCAGGAATCTGAAATTTATAATAACCTGCTGTACAATAATCATTCAACAGGCATTGCACTTTTTATGATTGACGGAGCAGAAGGTTCAAAAAATAATAAAGTTTATAACAACACAATCGATGTTCCTTCCGATGGAAGATGGGCTGTACTCGTAGTAGATGGTTCAACAGGTGATACTGTTTACAATAATATTTTAATTAATCATCATTCTTTCCGCGGAAGTATAACTTTCGATCAGGCTTCTCAAACAGGTTTTTACAGTGATTATAATCTTTTGGAAAATCGTTTGAGTGATGATGATGGGAATACAATTATGACTTTAGCTGAATGGCAGACTCTGGGTTATGATACTCATTCGTTTTTAGTTGATGCTGAAAACAAGATTTTTGTAGATAATACTTCAGGAAATTTTCATTTGAAATCCGGATCTCAGCCGGTTGATATCGGAACAAATTATGTCTTTCCTGTTGTAAGCAAAGATCTTGACAACATTTCACGTCCGCAGGGGAACGGCTTTGACATTGGGGCTTATGAATATCCATCATCAACATCAATAATAATTAAAGAAATTGTAAATGATTATAAATTTTATCAAAATTTTCCAAATCCTTTTAATCCCTCAACAACAATCAAATATTAATTAAAACAGAAATCATTTGTTTCTCTGAAAATTTACAATGTACTTGGTAATAAATTAGAAACGCTGGTTAACGGTAGAAAAATTGACAGGAAAATACTCAGGTGTTATTTAATGGATATGATCTTCCGAGCGGCATTTATTTTTATCAATTCTCTGTAAATAATTACATTCAAACACGCAAAATGGTACTATTAAAGTAGTATAAATGCTTTTCTTTTCAATTACATCCGGTTTTCTGTTGGCATAGTATGTGAAAAGCTTAACCATATGGTTTAATTAAATTTAATTGATTTAAAACTAAACTTATTAATTCTTTGGAAAGATGAATCTATAGCTTTCTAAACAGGAGTAAATAAAATGAAAAAGTTTTTAATAACACTTTGCCTGTTTGTTTATCAAACTGGTTCTGCGCAATGGTTCTGGCAAAATCCTTTACCGCAGGGAAACCCATTAGTTTCAATATACTTCATTAATTCTAATACAGGATGGGCTGTTGGTTCAGGCGGAACAATTATCAAGACTATTAATGGTGGCGAGAGCTGGGAGAAACAAAATAGCGGAACAAGCGATATTTTGCTCTCAGTTTATTTCACTGACTTAAATAATGGATGGATTGTTGGAGAAAATGGGATAATTCTGAATACTACAAATGGCGGAGAAAACTGGAACAATCAAACTAGTGAAACCACTGAAGCATTGGTTGAAGTCTTTTTTATTGATTCATATAAAGGCTGGGCCGTAGGTGGAAGTGCCATTGACAGTAACAGAGTTATTTTAAATACAACAGATGGTGGTACAAATTGGTCAACCCAGATAAGTGATTCCGGTTATCCTTTGCATTCGGTCTATTTTTCTGATTCAAATAATGGTTGGGCAGTAGGATGGAATGGAAACATTTTAAATAGCACTAATGCTGGTCAAAATTGGGAAATCCAAAGAACGAACCCCGATGAAGTATTATCTTCGGTCTATTTTATAGATTCAAATGTTGGTTGGGCAGTTGGTTATAACATATCAAGTTATACTGGAGTAATATTAAAAACCACAAATGGTGGAATGAACTGGGAAAGCCAGACAAGTGGATCAAATATTTCATTTAATTCAGTGTACTTTATTGATTTAAATACGGGCTGGACTGCTGGCTCAGGTGGAATTCAAAAAAGTACAAATGGAGGTAAAACCTGGCAAAATCAGATAGTGATTAACAAATAATGCTTTACTTTCTATCTGTTTCGTTGATTCAAACTTAGGGATGGCATCAGGATCTTATGGAACAATCCTTAAAACTACAAATGGAGGATCAAACTGGGAAAGATTAAATTCTGAAAACAGTTATGGATTAAAATCAGTTTGTTTCAGTGATATTAATAATGGTTGGGCCGTCGGGTTTAATCTTGATAACGGTATAATTTTTAATACTACTGATAGCGGAATAAACTGGAATTATCAGGCAACAGGAAGCCTTGAATGGTTTAATTCCGTAAAGTTTGTTGATTCTGAAAATGGTTGGATTGTTGGTGCAGATTTGACAAATTCAACAACACTTATTCTTAGAACAACAGACGGAGGAATTAATTGGGAAAACCAATCGTATGCGGGAGCGCAGTTATGGTTGAATTCAGTTTATTTTACAGACCTAAATAATGGCTGGGCTGCCGGTGATCCCGGGGCAATTATCAGGACAACTGACGGAGGAGTGAATTGGGAAGATCAAATCAGCGGAACGACCAGTCAATTAATGTCAATATATTTTACAGATGAATCATCCGGATGGGCAGTCGGTCATGAAGGGACTATCCTTAAAACTTCAGATGGAGGAATAAACTGGATAAGCCAGACGAGCGGAACTGGCGCAACTCTAAATTCGGTTTACTTTATAGATCCGGAGAAAGGATGGGCTGCAGGCAGTTCAGGAACCTTATTAAAAACTACTAACGGCGGAATGAACTGGGAAAGTCAGATTAGTGGAACGAATAACCAGTTATTATCAGTCTATTTCACTGATACAAACATAGGTTTTGCCGTAGGAAAATCGGGAACCATTTTAAAAACAACTAATGGTGGAACGACCTGGGAAAGTCAACAAACCGGAATAAGTCCGTGGTTGCATTCAGTTTATTTTGTAGACTATAACACCGGCTGGATTGTTGGTGATGGCAGTACTATAATTAAAACGACAAATGGTGGAGTGACTTCATTAGAGTCTTCCAATAATGATAATTCTCCCGAAGCATTTTCTTTGTCACAGAACTTTCCGAATCCATTTAATCCGACGACAACAATCAGATATCAATTAAAACAGAAATCATTCGTTTCGTTAAAGGTTTTCAATGTACTTGGTAAAAAGGTTGGTACGTTGGTCAATGGTGAAAAGTTGCCCGGAGAATATTCGGTAGACTTTAATGGAAGTAATCTTTCAAGCGGAGTTTATTTTTATCAGCTTCGGACTGAAAATTTCATTCAAACTAGAAAGATGATTTTAGTTAAATGAGTTTATTTGTAAGTTGATCATAAAAAAGGCTGCTCTCATTTAATTGAGAACAGCCTTTATTTTGTGTTTAAGTCAAAGTTATTACTTCATCAAAATCATTTTCTTTGTTACAGAAAAATTATTTGTCGTCATTCTATAAATATAAATCCCGCTTCCCTCTTTTGATCCATCAAACCTAACTTCATGAATTCCCGCAGGCATTTTACTATTAACTAATGTTGCGACCTCACTACCAAGTACATCAAATACTTTTATAACTACATTTGATGCAGTGGGTAATTCAAATCCAATAGTTGTGGTAGGATTAAAAGGATTAGGATAATTTTGTTCGAGCGCAAAGTTCTTTATTATTCTCAGGTCAACTTCAATAGTTTTTGAATACTCAAAGTGACCATCAAAATCAAATTGCTTAAGCCTGTAATAATAGGTTCCATTAGCTAAAGGTTCATCTGTATAAGAATATTCATTTGGATCCTGTTGTTGTGCCATTCCCATCAACGTAACCTATTGTTGCCCAATCAGATTTATTTCTGCTTCTCTGTATTTCAAATCCCCTGTTGTTTATTTCTGTTGCGGTTTTCCAGTTTAGATTTACATTTCCAGCTGATACTGTGTAATCAAAACTGGTCAGTTCTACCGGGACACCTGCAGTTGAATCATTGATAATCGCTGTCCAGACACTCAGGTTACCGCTGCTAAGCCTCATCCACATTGGATAAACCATCCTGTTATAAGCTGCAATATTTGTATAATCACCAAAGAAAACACCGGAGGTAGGAGTAAACGAGGATTCACTTACTATAAAATTATCAAAGGAATCTCCGCCATCAGTGGAACGTGCAACATACACATCAGTTGCTGCACCGGTTGTATTCCGTCTGTCATAAAAACAGCAGTAAATAAATCCGGTAGTCTGATCGATGGTCATCCATGTAAAGAATTGTTCTCTTGTTGTATTATCATCATTAACTTTTAATGGAGAGGTCCAGGTATTTCCTCCATCGGTTGATTTGACAAAAAATACATCAGTATTTGTGGAACCATTTCTCTGATCAGACCAGTTGATATAAATATTGCCTTTGTATGGAGAAGTGCTTCCTGTATCGCACGCAGTTATAGGTAACCCGTTTGCACGATAGATTCCCGAGATGGCAAAATCCCAACCACCGGGAATATCTGAAACAAAGATATCATTTCCCCAGGTGACTCCACCATCGGTTGATTTATCAAACACTAAACCAAGCGGACCTGCCCAGCTAACATAAATTTGTCCGTCAGGGCCAACACACGGAACTGCGCCTTCGTCAGTATTATCGCTATCAATACAATCACCACTTACATCACTGATTGTAATTGCAGGTGACCAGGTAATACCAAAATCTGTAGATCTTGAAAACCTGATTCTTGAACTATCGCTTGAACTTGAACTGCCGTAACTATCAAACTCCGTCCACGTTACGTACAGATTTCCATGATACGGTGAATTTGTCATATCAACACTAAGCCAGGCTTTATCTTGAGCTTTGGGAGGAGTATTTAATCCAATTCCTGCACCATCATTAAACGAAACTCCATGATCGGTTGAACGTTGGCATACTATTCTATCAATCCAGTTTGTTGCCCAGGAAAGATGTATATAGTATAATTTGCCGCTATCATCAAAAACCAGGCAGGGATCACCCCATACACCAAGTGAAGAAGATATGGTCTGCTGACTCCAGTTTAAACCGCCGTTTGTTGAGCGATATGCATAATTTATATTTGCACCAGCGGCAAGATAATTAGGATTTGATGGATCAATTGCAATTGAAACTTCTTCCGGATCAGTGCTTGATGGATTGTTAATCATCACATTCTGGTACTGTGCAAATTCCTGTGCCGAGATGAGAAAAAGAAAACAACATAGTAAAAAGTATTTCATTTCGTTCCCCGAAAATTATTTTAAATATTTAGCTCAGTAATAAAAAATCTAATAAATTTTAATATATATAAATTACTAAAAATAGAGTAAAGAAATTAAATGAGAAATTTATTTGCACTGTAATCTTCGCCACAAATAAAAAACCTTTATATGTATTTTTATTTAAATGTAAAATAAAATGGAGAATTTGATGTCGCTCAAAGCAAAATATCAGCCCGTAATTGATTTGATTAAAGAAATGAATTCACAAATCTCAAAGATAAAAGAAGAGAATAGTACCCTGGTTATATCAGGAAGCGTAAAAAATAAACATGAAAAGGAGATTATCCTGAATAAAATTCAGCAGGTTAATTCAGAGGGTGCAGTGGATATAGATTTACAACTCAGAGTTGAAAGTCATTTACGGATAAGAGTTACAATATTTGATAAGGATCCTTGATCAGTCCAAGTTTAGTTTGAAAAATCAGCGCTATTGAATCAGCTTTCTCTTTAGCTTCAACGGCTTTATCACCCTCAAAATTTTCATCCACTGTTTGTTTGAATAATCGGAGCCAACGCTCAAAATGATTTTTGTTAATAGGCAAATTGGTATGAGAAGTTAAAGGCTGCCCTTTATAAGCATTAGTATCGAAAAGGACAGCGTTCCAGAAATTGTACATTATTGGCAGATGTTCATCCCAATTAACTTTTACAAGTTCGTTGAAGACGGGAGATAATAATTCATCATCATTAACTTTTGAATAAAAATTATCTACAAGAAGAATTATATCATTTATATTTTTGATATCCATTTTGGCACCAGAAAATTACAGCCGAAATTTAATAATTAAATCAGAGTAATTCTGTTTCCAGTTCCACAGATTTTGGAAATAAAATATAATTTTCCAGATAAACATGCTTATGAAGATCTTCTTCAAATTCCTTTAACTCAAACATTGTTGCCTTATATGTTTCGCAGGCATCATCAGGAGCAATGTAATTCTGAGTAAGATTTCTTATTTCATGCATTTCATCACCTGCAGCCTGATGTTCAGCTTCCATCATTTTAATAGGATTTTTTACTGTTCCGAAATATGGGGGTTCTGCTTTTCTGCCATTATTTTTTGCTGAAACAAGATATTTAATAAAGGGAAAAAGAATTTGTTCTTCCTTTATCATATGCTGCTTTAGATCTTTATAAACTCTTTCAAATCCAGATTCAACTTTACTCAATTCAGGGTGATTCTTTCCATGAACCAAATTTATTTTTTTTGTGTGTGCTGATATAACAGGAATCATCTTTGTTACATATGAATGATGATTATTTATTATATAATCAATTAAGAAGTCGGGACTCCATTCATTGTATTTATTTGAAGATTCTCTATGTTCACTAATTGACTCAAGCTCTTTAAAAATTGTAGAAGAGTTCAATCCCTTTTCTTTACAAGCAATTGAAACCGGTTTATTTCCGCCGCAGCAGAAATCAAGATTATATTTTTCAAACACTGCTGCTGCCCGGTAATTATCCGCTACAACTTGTGACAATGTTAATTTTGATATCTCACTTCGATTGTATTCTTTTTTGATCAGTTCCATTCAATTCACCTGATATTTTATTTTTTTCATTAATGTTATTTGAAGCCGCTTCTTTGTTAAATTCTTTAATTGCTGCTGTACCAGTTGGATGACCGTACGAATTCATCATCTTGTAATGAATCAAGTATTCCTTTTTGCTGATGTTGTTATCCCAATGTCCGCTGATCATTCCGTATCCGGTTATAAGCATAAAGATTGAAACTATTCCAATTGCTACATATTTTTTATTCACTTTTTTGTTATTTGTCAGAACTGATTTCAGATCGAGAGTGTCTTCCACAGGACAGACATCTATGCAGCTCAGACAGGTATTGCACTCATCGGAGATCACAGTTTTTACTTTATCTACTTTTATGTAAGAAGGACAGGCTTTTGCACACAATCCACAGTCAATACAGCTTACAGGATTTCTTTTAATTTTATTTGGGCTTAGAAATGAAACTATACCGAGCAGAGCCCCATAAGGACAAAGAAATCTGCACCAGAAATTTCTGATAAATATTGAAAGAACAAAAAGTCCGGCTAAAATGAGCAGAGCAGATTGAGAAATATCCGCAAAGAAATAATACATTTTTAAATCTGCCACAATATTATAAGGGCTATCGAGGAATGCTTGTAAAGCTACCGTAGTCATCAGGAAGAAAACCGAATAAAGTAAAAATCCAAGTAATAAATATTTAAGACTTCTGAGAGGATAATCAATCCAACGAGGTAAATGAATTCTTCTTTTGAAAATTTTTTTTAGCAACTTTTCACCAAAATCACCTACCAGTTCAGAAATAAATCCTACCGGGCATAACCAACTGCAAAAAGCTTTTCCAAAAACAAACGAGACAAGAATTATTGCCAGAAAAATGAATAAGCCGGCTGGATGTGCGTAATGAATTTCTCCGGTTGTAATAAAAAGATAAAAACTCATGAATGAACTGATCGGGAGAAACCCATCCACTCCGGGAGGTCTGTGAAAAAAAGCTGCAGTCCCTCCGGTTTCCAGGTATCTGTTGAAAAGGTAAAATTCAATTCCGATCCAAACACAAAGAAGTGCAAAAGCGCTTTGTATGATGAACCTGTATTTCTGAACCGGCTTTTCTGTATTTCGAATAATTTTAGTTTTTATTTTCATTTTCGGATATATAAGTCTGATTTAACTACAAAAAATTTTCAGAGATTACTAACTTTTCTCAATGTACTTTCTTTAAAGTGATCAATAGTTTCATCATTAAGCATACTATAAGCCATTGTTCTGAGTTCACCCCACTTTGTATGAAGCGGGCATGGATTTTCCGGGTTACATTTTGGAAACCCAAGCACGCAGCTATTAAACATTTCTAATCCATCAATGGCAGCAACAATATCAATCAACCTAATTCTTGTTGGATCTTTAGAAAGGAAAAACCCACCGGATTTGCCTTTCTTCGAATCAACTATTCCGCTTTCGGTTAGCTTCTGTAAAATTTTGGAGATGAATTCTTTTGGTATGTTTAATTTTTTTGATATTTCATCAGAAGGAATCACTTCTCCCTTTTGTTGAGCGGCAAGGTAAAGAACTGCCTGTAATCCATATTCACACTTTTTTGAAAAAATAACTGTCATTTTATATAATCAGATTAAATTGTCTGATTAAAGATAATAACAAATAATTAATTAATCAAATAAGTGAGGATTTTTTTTGTTGAAGATGATCTGTCGAAATGTTACTCAGTTAAAGGAATTTTAATAAAATTACGTTCGTAGTACAAATGCCCAATTTCTGCCCCAATAATAAAAACAACAGAAGAGTAATAAATCCAGAATGCCACAACAACAACTAAGGCATAAGCACCATAAATTCTGTTAAACGCAGCAAAGTTATATAAGTAATATCCAAATAATTGTTTTGCAGCTTCCCATAAGACTGCCGCCCAGAGTGCACTCATAAATGTAGCTTTTTTACCAAGTTTTCTTAGGGGAACGGTAACATAGAGAACTGTAAAAACAATAAAGATTAATAGGAGGGATAATAGAGAAAAAATGACATGACTAAAAATTCCATTAGACAGAAACTCAAACGTATTGTATTCCCCTGCTTTCTGTCTTAATAAATCAATTGTTGGCATACTAATGGTTGTAATAAAGAATATTATAATTACCATAAACACTAGCGCAAAATCTCTTAACTTGGCAACTAATATATTTACATCGATTTCTACACCATAAACTTTATTTAGTATTGTTCTCATACTGCTGAACAAACTGCTTGCGGCAAAAAGCAAACCAAATCCACCGATAATACCAGCGATGTTTCGATAAGCTATAACCTCGTTTATCCTGTTAAATATTATTTTCTTAACAAACTCAGAATAACGTGAATAAGGGATTATAGTTTCAATTAATGTATTTATCTGGAACTGAACGTAGGTTGAATCAAGCAGGTTGCCGAGGACAGCGAAAATAATCAGAACGAACGGAATTATACAGATGAATATTGAAAAAGCCAGACCGCCTGCAAACAGGAACACATGATGTTCATCAATCCTTTTCACCAATCCATTGTAATAATATATAACAAATGATTTTATCTTAGAATAACTTGGGGTGAGGTGAAGAACAAAACGAAGTTTTCTGAATTTACTGTATAAATCAGAATCTTTTATTCTGGATTTTATTTTTAGTTTAACCATTCATTATTCCGGAAATAGTATTGTAATAAATATCGGCTAATTTATTAACTCCTATTTCCATTGTTTCGTTTACTTTAAATGAATCTCCGCCTGTTCTGCCCAGCAAAATAAAATATTGATTTCTGCTCTTCACATATTCTTCAAATTCATTTTGATATATTTTGTTTACAGAAACAATTATCCGGGACTGACTTTCTGAAAAGAAAGAAAAATCATCCCTGGTTTTTACCGGTATTTTTACTTCTGCTCCTATCAGCTTTACATCATTCATAATACAGCATTCAGCCAACGCAGTAATAATTCCGCCTTCGGAAATATCATGCGCCGAAGCGATTATTTTTTTCTTGATTAGTCCTAGTAAAGTATCTTGCAGTTTCTTTTCAGACGGCAGAGAAATTACAGGGGAATCACCTTTTACTATATTGTGAATTACTTTAACATATTCACTTCCGCCCAATTCTTCAAAATCTTCACCAAGTACATAAATTAAATCATTTGCAGATTTAAAGAATGAAGTTGTAACATCCTGAAGATCTTCAATTAATCCAACCATCCCTATTGTTGGAGTGGGATAAACGACACTTGTCGGAGCTTCGTTATAAAAACTTACATTACCTCCGGTAACTGGAGTATCAAAAAACCGGCAGGCTTCTCCCATTCCTTTAATAGCTTCAGAAAATTGCCAGAATACTTCAGGTTTGTAAGGGTTACCAAAGTTTAAACAATTTGTGATTCCCAGCGGAACACCTCCGGAACAAACAATATTCCTGGCAGACTCTGCAACCGCAATCTTTGTTCCCATTTCCGGATTAAGATAAACATATCGGCTGTTACAATCTGTTTTAACAGCCAGAGCTTTATTTGTATCCTTTATATAGATAACTGCTGAATCACAGCCCGGTCCAACAATAGTATTAGTCCGTACCATTGAATCGTACTGTTCGTAAACCCATTTTTTTGAAACTATGTTCGGCGAGGAAAAAACCTTCAGAAATGTTTCTGTTAAATCATCAGGTTGATGAAGTTTTGTAAAATCAAAATTTCTTACTTCATTTAGATAAGAAGGCACTTTAGATTCTCTATGGTAAACAGGTGCACCTCCACCTAAAACAAGATCAAAGGCAGGTACTTCTGCTTTTTTTTCACCCTCATAATCAACAACAAGATTTTTACCTGCAGTTACTTCACCTATTATTTCACAATGAAGATCCCATTTTTCAAAGACAGCTTTAACTTTATTTTCATAACCTTTTTTCACAACACACAGCATTCTCTCCTGACTCTCGGACAGCATTATTTCATAAGCGCTCATTCCTTTTTCCCGGAGGGGAACTTTATCAAGATTTATCCTCATTCCCGAGTCACCTTTTGCACTCATCTCAGTTGTTGAGCATGATATTCCTGCAGCGCCCATATCCTGTATTCCAATAAGCCAGTCATTCTTAATTATTTCCAAAGTTGCTTCAAGAAGAAGTTTTTCAGTGAATGGATCTCCAACCTGGACGGATGGACGTTTGGCTTCTGATTTTTCCGATATCTCTTCTGAAGCAAATGTAGCACCATGTATACCGTCTCTACCTGTTGATGAGCCTACAATCATTACAGGATTGCCTTTACCTTTGGCGGTAGCACTTGCAACCAAATTCTTTTTAACAATCCCAACAGCCATTGCATTTACAAGGGGGTTTCCCTGGTATGATTCATCAAAGTAAACTTCACCAGCGACAGTTGGAACTCCAAAACTGTTTCCATAATCACCTATTCCCTTCACAACACCTTCAAATAAGAAACGTGTTCTGGCATCATTTAATGATCCAAATCTTAAAGAATTTAAAGAAGCAATGGGCCGGGCTCCCATAGTAAAGATATCGCGCATAATACCTCCAACACCGGTAGCAGCACCCTGATATGGTTCTACCGCTGAGGGATGATTATGACTTTCGATTTTAAATGCAACAGCTAACCCGTCTCCTATATCTATTAGTCCTGCGTTTTCTTCACCAGCTCCAACCAGCAATTTCCCACCGGATCTCGGTAATGTTTTTAACAATGCAATTGAATTTTTATAGCTGCAGTGTTCGCTCCACATTACAGAAAAAATTCCCAATTCAGTAAAAGAGGGCGTTCTGCCAAGAATATTAATTATTCTTTCATATTCCTCTTTTATTAATCCATGTTCGTAAGCTAATTCGGGAGTGACTTCAGGTTCAATCATAAATTCAGTAATTAGGTTTTAGAATAGTTAAAAATTGAGATTAAATATAATTAATTATTGAATTGCAGAGAAGTGTTTGAAGTTGCGGTCAGAAATTTCAGATTACGCTTTTGAAATAATCAATAGTAAGTTTCAATCCTTCATTCCTGTTAATTTTAGGTTCCCAGTCCAAAATTTTTCTGGCTTTTTCTATAGAAGGTTGTCTGACTTTAGGATCGTCAACCGGGAGATCCGTATATACTATTTTACTTTTTGATCCTGTTATTGAAATTACTTCCTCAGCAAATTCTTTTATTGTCAGTTCCTCAGGATTACCAATATTTACCGGGTCAGTTTCATCAGATAAAAGTAATTTGAAGATTCCATCTATCAAATCTGAAACATAGCAAAAACTGCGGGTCTGAGTACCGTCTCCGAAGACTGTAATTTCTTCGCCTCGTAAAGCCTGACCAACAAATGCAGGAAGAGCTCTTCCGTCATTCAGTCTCATTCTTGGACCATAAGTATTAAAGATCCTGACGATCCTTGTTTCAAGATTATGAAATCTATGATAAGCCATCGTAATTGCTTCCGCAAATCTCTTTGCTTCATCGTATACACCTCTGGGACCAATAGGATTTACATTTCCCCAGTAATCCTCAGTTTGTGGATGGATATTTGGATCACCATAAACCTCTGAAGTAGATGCTAAAAGAAACCGGGCGTTTTTTTCTTTTGCGAGACCGAGTGCTTTATGTGTTCCCAATGAGCCAACTTTAAGCGTTTGAATAGGGAGTTTTAAATAATCGATCGGGCTGGCAGGAGAAGCAAAATGAAGTATATAATCAACGTCTCCAGGGATAAAAATATAGTTCGTAACATCATGCTTCACAAATGAAAAATTTTCATGTCCTGCTAAATGACTGATGTTGTTAACGTTTCCGGTAATGAGATTATCGACGCAGATAACCTTTAACCCTTCATTGATGAGTTTATCGCATAAATGGGAACCAAGAAAACCAGCTCCTCCTGTGACAACAGCAGTTTTAGACAAGATTATTCCTTACTTTTAAACCAATAGAGTTTTTTTTCTCCGAGTACAACGATAAGACTCATCAATAAAAAGACAAATACTCCACCGGTAATTGTGGAAAATATTGTTCTCGGAGCAGAAGCTTTCTGGGGAGGGATTGCTTCATCCAATACCTGAATAGTCGGGATATCCCGGTTCTCCTGAATTTTTTCTTTATAATATTGCTGCTGAAGCAATAAGTATACTTCATTCTGAATCTTAACATCCCGTAGTAATGAAGCAAGTTCTTTCCCAAGCTCAGGAACATCTTTAAATGCTACTAGATAATCTTCGCTCCCCATAGCCATTTTATTATATTGTTGTTTCAGTTGATCCAGTTTTGATCTTAAAGCCATTAATGTTTGATTGTCCTCGCGCAGATTTGATTCTAAAAGTCCGAGTTGAACTTCTGTTTTTACAATCTCAGTTTTTATTCCGGCTGCAGCATCAATAGCGGCATTAACCTGCTCAGGCAGAGAGATAGCTTTATTTGTTTTTTGAAATTCGGCTAATCGATTTTCCACAGAATCAAGACGACTTTTAGTTTTCCCGAGCTGTTCCTCGATATACATACGTGCACGTTTTGCCTGCGAAGATAATTTTTCTCGATTCATTTTATCAAGTGCTTCTACATAAGAGTTCGATAAATCAGCAGCAAACCTTTTAACTGAATCCTTGTCGGAAGTAATTCCGGGAAATAAAGAAGTTTGGACAACTACATCAAGTTTAATAATTCCTTCTTTAGTCAAATCTATTTCGAGATTGTTTTGAAGTTTTTCTGCGGCTTTGTATTTATTATCCACATTGTAATAGTTTACAAGATTATATTTATTAACCACGTACAATGCAGCGGTTCTGCTCTTAAGCATTTCAACATACAACTGGGAATTAGCACTTGAAAGTCCTCCGGTTAGTATACTTGAAAAATCCTGACCACTTAGTAATGAACTTAACGATCCGGATTCAGGATTATTTTCAGGTGGCATAACCGAAATTGTGGATTTGTAAGTAAGCGGATAAACAAAAAGTAAAATGAGGAATAAAAAAACTGTTGAGATTATTGTAACCTTAAAAATTTTATTCCTGTGAAAAATAATTGTATTTAGGATTTCGTGATAAGTCAAACTACTATCTCCTCGAAGCAACTATTATTGCAACTGTTGCAGCGATTATAGATGCAACCTGACCGACTATTGCCAAAGAAGTTGTAAAGACATCCCAGAATTTAGGGCCTGGTGGATTTTCAGGAATCCATATAGTGTCACCTGGTTTAAGGGAATCCACTTTATCTGCATCAAGCCATTCACCAGTATTAGCTTTAATTACACGAACATCACCCTCCTCGGCTCTCCAGCCAAATCCCCCGGCTAATTTGATATAATCATCAATAGATAATCCGGGTTGATAAATAATATTACCGGGATTCACAACCTGCCCTAAAAGAATAATGTAATCTTTTGCTTCGGGAACGTTTATGACATCACCTCTTTTAAGAATTACATCCTCTGATTTATCTCCTTGCTCAAATAGTGCATAAAAGTCTACAACAACTTTACCCTCTCTCTGGCGAGATTTGGCTTTAAAATAATCATATTCGTCATCTGTCATATCTGTGCGCAACATTGTTTTTAATCTATCAAACTCAGGATCATTTTCTACAGTGCCTGAATGCCGGGTGAGGGTAGCCTCTGTAAGTGAAGCATCTTTTCTAAAACCCCCAGCCATTTCTATTACATCGGTCAGTGTCGTTTTATCCTTGTTTATTTTATAATAACCAGGATATTCTACATACCCCTGCACTGATACAAACTTCGGGTCGAAGTAGTCCGGAAGTTCCCGAACCATTATCTGATCTTCATAATGCAAAAGGATATTTCCTTTGTCGATTTCATCCAGTGTATAGTACTTGCTTACCTGTGTCTTGCCATCTACAAGAAAACTAACAATCTCAATAGAATCCTTTCTTGCTTTGGACATAATCCCACCAGCTATCGTGATCAGATGGTCAGCACTTTCACCAGCAACGTATTCATAAATGCCAGGATATTTAATCATTCCGGAAATAGAAATAACCCGGTCCACCCTGTCAACAATAACAATATCACCTTCTCTTAATAATGGATTATCTGATCTATTTCCTAACCTTAAATAAGAAAGAAGATCAAAACTCTTCTCAGTGCTGTCACGGTGTATAATATGAATATTTCTGAAGTTTGATGTTTTATTAAGCCCATCGGAGTTTACGATTAAGTCCATTAGTCTCGCATTTGCCGGCAAAATAAAAGTGGATGGTTTCTTTACATCCCCTAGTAATGATAATTTTATTTTTCTGAAATCAGTGAGCGATATAAATACATCAACATTTTTATAATAATTGTTAATAGATTTTCTGATCTTCACTTTCGATTCATCTAATGTCAATCCATTCAGATCAATACCACCAACTTTTGGGACATATAAAATTCCCTCCTGGTTGATGAACAAATTTAATGGAATCTCTTCTATCCCATTGATAGAAATAAAAATCTGATCGCCCGGTCCAACTATATACTCTTGAGGATCAACGCTTCCCTCAGTTGCCTGCATCTCTATATTTTTGCCCATAAGTGCAGATACAGAATCAGAAAAGAGAGCAAATGTCCTTTCCTTGTAGTCGGGCATCGTTTGAGTATAACCAGAAGAAAATAATCCGGAGAAAATACACAATAGCAACAGCGAAAATATTCTTGAGGAGATAAACTTCATAAAATTAATCATAAGAATATGCAGGATTAATTTTTTGATTCTGTTTGAGTGAATTTGTTTTTCCTTCTCTCAGTTGGTCGGGAATAGTAATAGTAGTATTTATAATAAGATCCATAACCACTTTTATAACTAAAGTTGTTCAATACCGTACCAATAAATGACGACCTGTCTCTCTTAATTAGTTCAACTGATTTTTCCAATAGTTCATTCTCGGTAGTATCTGCCGAGACAACAAGTATGCTCGCATCCACAAGGCTTGCTAAAATTTCAGAATCCGTAACTGCTATTACGGGTGGAGAATCAAGCAGAATAATATCATACTTTTCTCTAACAGTGGTTAGAAATTCTTTCATAGCATTTGATTCAAGCATCTCTGCAGGATTCGGAGGGATAGTACCTGAAGTTATGTAACTTAAATTCTGAGATTCCGATTTGCGCGTTACTTCATCGAGAGTTGCTTTACCAAAAAGATAATCTATTAATCCCGGGAACCGGTTTGAATTAAATACAGTATGGATTCTGGGCTTTCTTAAATCACAATCAACAACCAGAGTATTTCTATTTGCCTGAGCAAAACTTCCCCCAAGGTTCACGGCAATTGTAGTCTTTCCCTCCTGCGGGGCTGATGATGTAATTAATATTGTTTTTAAAGATTCTTTATCCGGATTAGCAAACTGAATCCTGGTTCTTAGAGCACGGAAAGCTTCACTTGGAATTGAGTCGGGTTTTTTAGCCACAATAAATTCAAATTCCTTTGACCCATTTAAACCCATGCCTTCAATTTGCGGAATCCATGCAAGTACATTAATATTTTTGTTCTGAATATCTTCCGGGGTTTTGATTGTATTATCAAAATAATTTTTGGTAAAAACATAACCGAAAGCCATTCCACCACCCAGCACAAGCCCGATTAAAATAATTAAAAATCTGTTAGGTTTTGCCGGTGAATCTGGTCGTCTTGCATTATCAATAATCAGCACATTTCCAGGCTGAGATTGTTCATTAATTATAGCTTCCTGATATTTCTCTTCTACTAAAGTGTAAAGTTTTTCAAGAGCTTCCCGGTTCCTTTGAAGTCTGGCAAATTCTATGGAAGTTTTTGGGAGTTGATTAAATTTGGCCTCATAATTTTTAACTATCTTTCCAAGTTCAGTAACAGTAATCTGCAAAGCCTGGTTCTTAATTTCCTCTTCAACAATTTTTTGTGAAAGATCTTTAACTTCTTCAGGACTACTTGCCAGAATTCCTGCCTTAATCACCTTCATTTTATTTTCAAGTTTTTCCTTTAGATCAGTAATTTTTGCATCATATTCTTTTAGAACATTAGTATTATTCATCTTCGGATCTTTGGAAGCAATTGCCATATCCCGGTTTACTTGTAATCGTGCAAGTTGCTGCTGAAGTGTCTGTATATAAGCTTCACTGGAAACACTTTCAAGATAATCAGCAAGTCTTGGATTCTGATCAGCCAACTCCTTTTTGTATTGTGTTAACATTTTATCGGAAGCGGCTAAATCTATTTTTTTCGCACTCTGCTGTGCTTCAAAATCAGATAATTGATTAATTAAAGTAGTTGCCTGTTCATCAAGAGCAACAATTCCACCTTTTTCCTGAAAATTTCTGAGATTTTCTTCGGCAGCATTAAGTTCTGTTTGTTTTTCTTCTCTCTGCTGGTTCAGAAACGCTTTAACAAGAGTAAGCTGATTCCGGTTAATTTCCAGGTTCAGGTTTTTATATTCCTGAGCATAAATATTTGCAATAAGGGCAGCTTCAAATGGTGATGGTGATTCTGCAGATATATCAATTATATCAAGCCCTCTCTTTTGTTCAATTGTAACAGCTCCATCCAAAACTTTAGCAATTTGGTTATCACCTAATAGTTTTCCTTTGCCATCGTTAAAATCATGACTCATTATTAAGTAAAAACTATCTTTTACTGCTTCGGTCTTAAAACTATCAATGAGTGACCTGGCAACATTTGATCGAAGGTTATAACTTTTTAATATTTCTATTTCATTCGCAATAAACCTGTCGCTGCCAAAATCCTGAAACTCCGGCATTAAAGGTGATTCCAGGATATTCCCCTGTGGCGGAGATACTTTTAATGATGTGGTAGCTTTATAAATATTTTTAGCGTTAATAGCATAAACTATTGCAACAACAAAACTTATCAGGGTAATGAGAACTATCGGGACCATATTTGTTCTCATTAGTTTTATGTAATCTTTTAGAGAGTTGCTCTCCATTGATCGTAAATCGTCATTCATTGGATCTGTTGTCATTCTTATTTTGCTATATTTAAAATTAATATTGAAAGAGAAACCAGTGCAGAGAATACCGAAAGACCAATTTGAAGATAATCTTTAAAATAAAGTCTTTGAGAACCAGGGACAAGCAATATATCCCCCGCATTAAGATCAGGAGCACTTTTAAATTCTTTTAAGTTTTCATCCCAAAGAAGATCATTATAGTTGAACTTCACCATTGATTGGGAACTATCCTCATCAGTTTTGAATATTCTCAGATCATCCATGTGTGCATCCTCTGTTGGACCTCCGGCATAGGATAACAAATCATAAACACTGCTTCCAACCGGTATAATATACTTTCCGGGATATTTCACAAATCCCCAAACAGAAACTTTAATATTTATACTTGAAGGATCTGAATAATCATAAAGCGCTCCCTGGTTTTGTCTGAGTTGGTTTGAATTGCTGCCAACCTGCAATTCCGAATTCTGGGCAAAGCTCAGGGTACTTATAAAAAAAATAATTATTAATGGTTTTAGAAAGTAGTTCATTTACAGAATTCCGGGTAATAATTAAAATAAAATTAGCAATATTAAACAAGACATCAAATTTTCAGGGAAAGCCGTCGTAAGGTCACAATGCTCACCAGTAAACCCAGCAAAGGACCTGTAAGAAGTATTAATAAAAGATAAAAATATTTTGAGGATCCCAGAAAACTTAAAGTACTAATATAATCACCAACCAGAGAAATAAACAAGATAAAAATAGCAAGGGAAACTATCCCGGAAAGAATCCCCACAATCAATGAATTAATAATTATTGGAAACTTAATAGTGGATAGCCTGGCTCCCACAAGTTTCATAGTTTCCAGCTCTTCAAATTTGGCGGATATAATTAATCGGACAGTACTGTACACGATATACAAAGAGATAAAGAATATTATTGCGGTGGCAATAAATATATATTTTTTAATATTATCCAGTAAAGAAACAAGTTTGTAAATAAATTCATCTTTAAATGATACGTCTTCAACGCCTTTAATTCCGGAAAGTGAAGAAATAATAGAATGCAGAGAGTCCTTATCAAAATATTCTGCTTTCAAGGTTACAGTGTATGAAGCAGGAAGCGGGTTGTAATCAAGAAGTTGCCTGAAATCTTCACCGGTTTCTTTAATAAATATTTCAGCCGCTTTTTCTTTATCAATAAAATTGACCGATCTGATATATTTTGATTTTTGCAACTCACTCTTTATTTCTGATATACGGCTAGTAGCCAGATCATCCCGAAGGAATAAATTGATACTGACATTTTCCTTTATTTTGCTTTGTATAAATTGTGAGGATTGAATTAAAGCTACAGAAGCCGTAATCAAAACAACTGAGATACTCAACGAAAGCAGTGAAAGTACAAAGGATGCTTTTGCTCTCCTAATTAACCTGAAGGCTTCTTTTAGTGAAAAGAACATTTGGTTGGAAAATCTCCGCTAATATTTATATTAGAAATTTGATTCATCTATCCACCTTGTAATTTCCCATTTAGAGTTGGCTGATGATCGTTCCAGGGCCATATTTACTCTTCCATCGAGACGAATTACGTCAGTTGGATTAAAAGTTATTGTAAGATTAAATCCCCTCACAACATTTGCACTAAGAGTATCAACAGATGAAGTGATTATATTATTCCAGATGAGATCTAGTCTTTGCGAATTCTGGAATAGTCCGTAAGTAGTTTTCATTTCTTCTTCTCTACCCCAGGAAACATCAAACCCAAGGTCATAATCCCGGTATGTAAATATAAAATTATCTGAGACTACCTTACCGTATATTGTGGTGTCTTTGAACGTATAGGCATACTGGAAATTCTGAAAAACACCCTCAATAGTTTTCTGATCGGTGATTGTGGAATTATTAATGTTGGCTTCTTCATCAAACGCAGGGGCAAATGGATTTTTACAACCTGCAAAAATAATTATTATTACAGGAAGCAGATAATAAAATTTATTAATAGAATTTCCCTTTCAATTCACTCCAGCTTGGCAATGCCGTGCTTTTGGTATCCTGCCAGAAATAAATTACCCATACCGCTCTGCTGTCCCTAATCATCGTAAATCTTAAATCACCCTGGTAATCCTTCGGCTCAGACTGATCATTCGGAACATTCAAAGCATAAGTTGCAGTATAGATCAGGCTGTCACCAAGGGGACTATATTGTTCATTGGTTAACGAAAGAGTGATTGGAGTATTATCTGAAACTTTGGTTTTGAGATTATTAAAATATTGTTCTTCATCCTTAATGGTCCAGTCGTTTATTAAAAATGGGTATTGAGATAAAGCTCCGCTGGAAGGTGAGAAATAAAATTTTTTATCTGTGAATGATGAATCTACAAAGATACTAATATAATTCTGAACATCTTTTTCGTTCAATGAATTTACAAGATTGGAAATCAATATCTGCGGTGTAACAGCTTGTTGATAATTTGAACGTGGTTGATTCGGTGACTCAGCATTTCTGGTCTGAAGTATATCGCAGCCATAGAAACCAGCCAAAAGTAATATTATAAAATAAAAATATTTCATTTCACAGAGATAATAATAATTCTTGGAGAAGTATTAAGGTCAAAATCACTGCCATCAAAATCACCAAATATTTTTTTAATTTTAAGTCCGCTTCTCTCAATAGCAGCTGATAGCTCTGAATCCGAGTACATTCTTACTGATTCAATATATCTCTCTTTAGTACCATTCTTTGCAATCAGAATATTTTTTATAACTCTGTTGCCCACAATCTTTCGATCCTGAATTACTTTTTTATCGTTTATAATTCCTTCCGAATGTGGAACAAGATTCCTTTGGATATAATTAGTATTAAAATAATCTATAACAAACTGTCCACCAGGTTTCAGAAGTTCAAATCCCTTAGTGAAGAGTGCAAAATTTTCTTCATCCTTTTCAAAGTAACCAAAGCTTGTAAAAAGATTAAGAGCAAGATCAAACTTTGAACTGATGCAGAAGTTCCTTAAATCTGCATTAACAAAATTAATCTTTAAATTAAGATCTTCCGCTGTTTTCCTCGCAACTCCTAAAAGATTTTCACTTAAATCAACAGCTGTGACATTAAATCCTTTTTCAGCAAGTAGAATCGAATGTCTTCCGGCTCCACAAGCAAGATCAATTATATCTGAGCCAGGAAATATATCAACTTTTTTGAGAATGAGATTTACGAGTTTCTCTGCTTCAGCATCATTCCGATGACGATAAACACTCAGATATTCTTCTGTATTAAACCAACTTTCAAACCATTCAGCCATTACAGAACACTTCTGCTTAGCATTGCCCGCCCAATTGTAGCTTCGTCGGCAAATTCCAGATCACCGCCAATTGGCAGTCCGCGAGCAATTCTTGATACCTTGATTCCTAACGGTTTAATTAATTTAGCAAGATATAGTGATGTTGTTTCACCTTCTGTATCAGGATTTAATGCAAGTATAACTTCCTGAATTTGTTCATCTTCAAATCTTTTAAGAAGATGTTTTATTTTTAATGCTTCAGGACTAACACCGGTTAATGGTGAAAGCACACCTCCCAGAACGTGATATAAACCATTAAATTCATGTGTTTTTTCAATTGCAATCACATCACTTGCTTCCTCCACAACACAAATAACAGACTGATCTCTTTTTCTGCTTTTACATACCTCACAAAATTCATCTTCGGAAATATTAAAACATCTTGAGCAAAACCGTAATTTCAGTTTAAGGTCCTGTAGTGATTTAATCAGTTTTTCCACGGATTCATTTTCCGTTTTAAGTATATGCAGGGCAAGACGTTGTGCAGTTTTTCTGCCAATTCCCGGTAGTTTACTTAATTCCTCGATTGCAGCAGTAAGCGGTTCAGCTATTTGCACTTTTACATTCCTGGGATATTCATACCGGGAGGAAGCATTCCCTTTGTAACTTTAGCCATTTCCTCTTCGGCTGTTTTTTTTGCTGATTGTAATGCTTTATTAACAGCAGCTACAACCAGATCTTCAAGTATTTCTTTTTCATCCGAATTTATGACCTGCGGGTCAATTTCTACTGAGATTATCTCCTGATTTCCATTCGCAGTGGCTTTAATCATACCTCCACCAGCTTCTTCAGAAACTACTAAATTACCCAATCCAGCCTGAACCTTCTGTAATTCTGCCTGCATTTTCTGAACCTGTTTCAACATTCCCTGCATGCCACCTTTCATCCAAAGTCCTCCATCTTATTTAAATTCTGATTAGAAAATTCTTATTTTTTTATTTAAATATAATACTTAGAATTGACTTTATACACTTAATTTTCATATTTTCTTTGTCAAAAAAAGATAAGGAAAATTTGGGGCTAAAATTTTACAATAATTCGCTTTTACACGAAGAAGTAGAAAAAAAAGATCTTCCGCTGGACGATCAGAATTATACACTTTTTAAATATCCTGATTTTCTGATAGCGGATAATAATAAAAAGATCAAAGTTAAGGATCTTGGATCTAAATTTGCTTCTTTAAATGCTTTCTTTTTTGATTATCTCAAAGAATATCATATTCCTATATCTTTTCTGAAAACTCAGAATTCTTCCGCTCTGAAATTTATCAAACATCAGCGTTTTCCATTCTTTATAAGAATATTAAATATAGTTGATAAAAGAACTGCCAAAGTTTTTAGTAAGAAAGAGGGTGAATCTTTAAATCTTCCGGTTTTTGAATTTCATTTTCTGAATGGAAAAGATTCGATGGTTACCGAAAGTCACCTCATCACATTTGATATCTGTACAAATGAAGACATCAGATTAATGAACAGAATTTGCTCAAAAGTTAATGCAGTATTGAAATTCTTTTTTGAAAGAAGAAATGTTATACTTTCCGAGGTAAATTGCTTCTTCGGTAAAAGTGAGGATAAAATTTATCTTGTGGATGACTTCACACCAACCAGCATTAAGATAATCCCGCAAAACACAAACGGGAAATGGTTAGACCCGTATAACCTGAACACTTCTGCAGAAATAAAAAAATATACTGATCTGCTACTGAATATGACGAGTGCTTAAATGTTTACCAAATACGGATATTCCACCCTTGCTGTAATTGCAGTAATCACATTCATTCTAATCTCCTTAAGTTTCTTCACACATAATAATTATGCAAAGGGTGTTTTGATAATTATTCCACTTCTATTACTTATTTTCTCCATGAATTTTTTTCGTGACCCTGATAGAACTTCTCCAGAAAGAGATGATGTTGTTGTTTCCCCTGCTGATGGTAAAGTGCTTTTTGTAAAAGATGTAATTGAAAATAAATTTATAAAAGGTAAGGCTAAACAGATATCTATTTTTATGTCGCCCTTAAATGTCCACGTTAACAGGATTCCTGTAAATGGTAAAGTAGATTACCTGGAATATTTTAAGGGGAAATATATTGCAGCATTTGAAGATAAAGCCTCAGAAGTGAATGAAAGGGCAGAATTTGGTATTACAGGAAAGTACGGAAAAGTGTTTTTTACACAGGTTGCAGGCTTTATTGCAAGAAGAATAGTTTATGAGATTTCTGTTGGTGATTCAGTAAAAATTGGAGAACGGTTTGGAATGATTAAATTTGGAAGTCGTGTTGATGTAATTGTTCCTCAAAACTGTGTAGAAAAAGTAAAAAAGGATGATGAAGTGAAAGCAGGAGAGACTATTTTATTTGAGTATCATAAAAACTGATGAGCCGACTTAGAGTTACTCGTTCTGTCATTCCCAATCTTTTTACCGCAATGAATATGTTCAGCGGATTCCTTTCAATCGTCAGTGCGAGCCAGGGAAGATTTATTTATGCTGCCTGGCTAATTATTATAGCAAGTATTTTTGATGCACTTGATGGTGCAATGGCAAGATTAACAAGATCCAGCAGCGAACTTGGTGTAGAACTTGATTCACTTTCAGATGTTGTTAGTTTTGGAGTTGCGCCCTCCTTCCTAATCTACAAAAGTTATCTTTATCAATTTGATGTTACAGGAATTATCATAAGTTCTTTATTAATGCTCGCCGGCGGATTCCGTCTCGCAAGATTTAATGTTCAACTCGTAGGTTTTGATAAATCATTTTTTAAAGGTCTGCCAATTCCATCATCAGCAATTACAATTGCTTCATTCTGTCTGGCTTTTTATGTTGCTCCAAATGGGTATCCGGAGCCATACTCAAATATTATCATACCAATGATCCTGCTTCTATCCTACCTAATGGTAAGCAGAATAAAATATGATTCATTTCCAAAATTGAAGTTAAACGAGCTTAAAGAGAAACCTTATCTTATATTGATAATACTGCTTGCAGTTATACTTTTAATAATTTGTACTTTCACGCAGGCACTTTACTATATGTTTGTTTTCATAATCGTATTTGGTATTTTTCGTCATATATTTTTTCTGTTAAAAAAGAAATTTTGATTTTCAGGAAGAGGAACAATTTGTATAAGGCAAAAGTGTTAATCAAACGTCGTCCATCTATTCTGGATCCGCAGGGGAAAGCAGTTGAAAAAGGTGCCATTCTTTTAGGAATAAATAACATTAAAAACACTAGAATTAATAAGTATATTGAATTTTCTGTTGATTCGAATGATAGAATTGCTGCTGAAAAAGAAGTAAATGAATATTGCAGTAAACTTCTGGCAAATCCTATTATGGAAGATTATGAGTTCACGCTGGAAGAAGTTTAATGAAACCTAAAGTAGGAGTTGTTGTTTTCCCTGGTTCAAATTGCGATCACGATGCTTATTATTCATTCAGAAAAGTTCTTGATTGTGACACGAAATTTTTATGGCATAAAGAAAAGGATTTGCAAAAATCTGATCTGATCGTGCTTCCTGGGGGATTTTCTTACGGTGATTATCTTCGAACAGGTGCAATTGCCCGCTTTTCTCCCATTATGGATTCTGTGATTAATTTTGCTATAAATGGCGGCTGTGTTATAGGCATATGCAATGGATTTCAGATTTTACTTGAGGCAGGGTTACTACCCGGTGTGATGTTGAAGAATAAATCGCTACAATTTGTTTGCAAAGATGTTTATCTTTCTGTTGCTAATGATGGTACTCTTTTTACAAAAGACATCAGCCCGGAAATTGTTCTTAAAATTCCTGTTGCACATGGAGATGGAAATTATTTTGCGGATGAAAGTACTTTAAAAACACTTGAAGAAAATAATCAGATTGTTTTCAGATATTGTTCACCCGAAGGAACAGTTGATGGAAATTATAACCCCAACGGTTCCGTAAAAAATATTGCAGGCATTATGAATAAAAAAGGAAATATATTGGGAATGATGCCGCATCCTGAACGAAGTTGTAACCCGGTGTTAGGAAAAACTGACGGTCAATTAATTTTCAGATCAATTATAAATAATATCTTTAATTAAAGGTGATAAAATGTTCGGAAACTTAGGCGCTGGAGAAATAATTCTTATCCTGCTTGTTGTGCTTATTTTATTTGGTGCAAAAAAAATACCTGAGTTGGCCAGAGGAATAGGTAAAGGCATGAGCGAATTTAAGAAAGGTTTGAAAGATGTCGAGGATGAAATAAAAACCTCAAATGATGAAGCAAAAAAAACTGAATCCAAGAAAGAATAATATTTAAGCGAGGAAAAGATGTTTGAGAATATTGGCATGGGTGAATTATTAATAATTATGGTTGTGGTTCTTATTCTATTCGGTGGAAAGAAGATTCCTGAAGTGGCAAAGAATTTAGGCAAAGGGATTAGTGAATTTAAAAAGGGAATTAACGATCTGAAGAAAGAGATAACGATAACCGATGACGATTTGAAAAAACCTGAGACAAAAAAGTTAAGCTGATTCTATACTCGTTTCTAAATCTTATAAGGAAGTCCTCAAATTATCCCGACAAATACTTGCCGCTCCACTATTTTTGTTTTAAAACTTATTTACGAAATTCTATATTCTTATCATCTACTTGAAATTAATAAATAGCCTATTATTAATATCGGTTCTTATACCTTATTCTATTAATCTAAAATGAAGGAAATCGGATGTTTATAGGACACCTTGGAGCCGGGCTGGCAATGAGAAAATTTGATAAGAAAACCAACCTTGCATGGTTTTTTGTTTCTGTTCTTTTTCTCGATCTTCTTTTATGGGTATTTGTATTACTTGGTTTCGAGAAAGTAATTGTACCTGATAATTTTGAAAAACTTCACTATTTAAAATTTATTTTTCCCTATTCACATAGTCTTATCGCAACAATTGCATGGAGTATGCTCGTTTATGTTGCTGCCGAAATAATTACCAAAAGACGTATAACTGCAATTCTTTTAGGACTAGGAGTATTTTCACACTTTATATTTGACCTTATTGTCCACGTTCCAGATTTATCAATTTTAGGGGATCCACAATTGGTAATCGGATTAGGACTTTGGAAGAATATTTATCTTGCACTAATTGTGGAATTGATCATTTATTTGATCGGACTTACTATTTATTTGAAGGAAACTCAGGCTGTTGGATTTGGAGGTAAGTATGGAATGTATATTTTTTCTGTTATACTTGTTGCCGCTGCTTTCATTTCCCAAATTCTTAGTCCCAGACCACAGAATGGAATTGAAGTAGCAGGTTCTGCCCTGCTTTCAATTGTGCTTGTTATTTTAATTGCTTTTTGGTTAGACCGGAAAAGACCGCCCCTGATTGATGCAGAAGAAAAAAAATCAATTTAAATACAAGCATTACAATTAAGGAATTATCCTGCCTTTTTTTTATCTTTGGAGACAAAATTTCTTATTAAGAAAATACAGGATCTCCTATGAGCATTTTAGTAAATAATAAAACAAGACTTGTGGTTCAGGGAATTACTGGTGGGGAGGGTTCTTTCCACAGCCAGCAAATGATCGAGTACGGAACAAAAGTAGTTGCCGGCGTTACACCCGGAAAAGGCGGTACAAGTTTCGAAGGTGTTCCGGTATTTAATACTGTAGCCGAAGCAGTTAAAGTACAAAAAGCAAATACTTCGGTTATTTTTGTACCACCTCCTTTTGCAGCTGATGCAATTCTTGAAGCAGCCAATTCCGGGATAAAAGTTATAATTTGTATTACAGAGGGTATTCCCGCTCGTGATATGGTTAAAGTTTATAATGCAATAAAAGATTTGGATGTAGTTCTTGTTGGACCAAACTGTCCGGGAGTTATTTCTCCGGGACAGGCAAAGGTTGGAATTATGCCCGGCTTCATTCACAAAAAAGGAAAAATTGGTGTTGTCTCACGCAGTGGCACTTTAACCTATGAAGCTGTAAAACAGTTAACTGATGTCAAACTCGGTCAATCTACCTGCGTTGGTATCGGAGGTGATCCGGTAATCGGTTCCAGATTTCTCGATATCATTAAAATGTTTAATGACGATCCTCAGACAGATGGAATAGTAATGATTGGTGAGATTGGCGGAACTGCCGAAGAAGAGGCTGCAGCATATATTAAGAAAAATGTTAACAAACCTGTAGTTGGTTTTATTGCTGGAAGAACAGCACCTCCCGGAAGAAGGATGGGTCATGCCGGGGCGATTATCTCGGGCGGAAAAGGAACGGCTATAGAGAAAATTAATGCTATGAAAAAAGCAGGGATAAAAGTTGCCGAAAGCCCGGCTGAAATTGGAAGCACAATGTTGAAGGCTCTTGAAAATCAGAAAAAAAAATCTTCCAAAAAGAAAACCAGCAAAGCTGTAATAAAAAGTAAAAAAGTCAGCAGGAAATCAATTTCAAAACCGGTTAAGAAAAACGCAAAAAAAATTGCCAAAGTTATCGGAAAACGTAAATAGAAATAAGGAGAATAATTTGGGTAACAGAACATTAGCTATTATTAAACCGGATGCGGTTAAAAAAAATAATATTGGACAAATAATTACAATGATTACTGATTCAGGCTTTAAGATTAAAGCAATCAGGATGGTTCATTTAACAACGAATTCTGCTGAAGGATTTTACGAAGTACATAAAGAACGTCCATTTTTCAGAGAGCTTGTAAATTTTATGACTTCAGGTCCGTGTGTTCCGATTGCGCTTGAAAAAGAAAATGCAGTATCAGACTTCAGAAAACTGATTGGAGCCACTGATCCCGCTGAAGCTGAAAATGGAACGATCAGAAAATTATACGCCTCAAATAAAGGTGAGAATGCAATTCATGGTTCTGATTCTGATGAAAACGCTGCTCTTGAAATCCTGCATTTCTTTTCGAGAAAGGATTTACTGGATAATTACGGAAACTAATTTTTCATTATTATAAAATTATCGAGGTTGTCTTAAAGAATTTATAAGCTTTAGGCAACCTCTTTTTGTTAATGTATAATCTTAAAATTTATTTACCGCTTTTGTTTTTGGTTTTTCTTCAGTCGTGCAGCACTGAAGAAAACAACAAACAAATACAAATAAATCAAAAATTCCTTTTGGGATCGGATCGATTACTGAATGAATATTCTGATCTGATAAATGATAAACGACTTGGAATAATTTCAAACAGGGCAAGTGTTCTTTCAGATGGAACCTTATTGATAGACACATTAAGTCGGATAAAAGGAATAAAAATTCAGGCAATCTTTACGCCGGAACATGGGTTTGAGATAAATCCCGATGAAAGAGATACGGTTACCAATTCAATTTTGAAAAAAGTATCTGTTTATTCTCTTTATCCAAAAACAAGAAAACCTACACAGGGAATGTTAAAAAATATCGATCTGTTGATTTTTGATTTGCAGGATATCGGGACAAGATTTTATACATACATTTCAACTCTATATTATGTTATGCAGGCAGCCGGGGAAAATAATATTCCATTGATTGTTTTAGATAGACCTAATCCAATCGGTGGAATTAATGTAGCCGGACCAGTTCTTGATACAGTTTTAAAATCATTTATTGGGATAACACCAATTCCTATAATCCATGGAATGACAATTGGAGAATTAGCTGAAATGTTTGCCGGTGAAGGATGGATCGGTAAAAATATTCCGAATTTAAAGGTGATAAAAATAATAAACTGGAAACGTAACAGCTACTTTGATGATTACAATTTGAAATGGATCAAACCATCTCCCAATATGCCTGATATTGAAACAGCCGTTCTCTATCCGGCTATAGCTTTACTTGAAGGCACTAATATTTCTGAGGGAAGAGGAACAGAATTTCCTTTTAAAAACATTGGCTCACCGTTTATTAATTCCGGGGAATTAATAAATGAACTTGATTCACTTAAGCATAATGGAGTTTCCATTAACCCCGTAACTTTTATTCCGGTGAATCTTCCCGGTAAAGCTGATAATCCTAAATTTGAAAACCAGAAGTGTTACGGGATATCATTACATATTAATAGTAGAGAACAGTTTAAGGAAATAGAATTTGGTATCAAATTACTTTATGCTATTCATAAACTTTATCCCGAAAAGTTTAAATTTAATGCTGAATATTTTGATAAATTAACGGGAGAAAAAGCTGTCAGATTAATGTTAAAGGATGGGGAAACTCCCGGTAAAATAATTTCCTCGTGGCAAAAGGGACTAATTAATTTTTTAGAAATAAGAAAGAAATATCTACTATACTAAAGGAAAGAAAGAATGAAAAAATTAGTAATAATAATTTTAACCGGATTATTAATTTATGGATGCGGAAAACAGGAAAATGAAAATAAACCTGCTGAACAAAAAAATCAGTTTGCATATGATACAACAGATATTAAAGCAAACCCTGTTGAAAATCCCAATCAATTATTTTACCTGAGGTACAAACTTGAGAAAGGTAAAAGTTATGGATTCAGATTAACGGTAATCTCAAAGGATGATCAGACAATTTCCTCTAAAGACACAACCATGACCCAGGGAATTGATCAAACTATGGTTTACAATATTAATTTTAAACCAACTGATATTGATGCAGATAGCACGATGGAAATGGAAGCAACGATAACATCAATAAAACTGGATGGAACTTTCGGGGATCAACAGGTTCGTTATGAATCAGGGACAACTAAGGATTCCGCTGATATAGTTAAATACGCTCAGTACGAATCTCTGGTTAATAATCCATTTGATGTAAGAGTTTCAAAACTGGGTGAACTACTTGATATTTTTAGAACCGACAGGATAGTAAATAAACTTCTGGATATCAGGGGTTATGCCGATTCTCTAAAAACTGAAGAAAAAGCTACTCTTAAAAATGATATTAATGAAGGTGTACTTAAACCTATGATCAGCCAGGTTTTCAGAAAAGTTCCCGAAACAAGAGTCTCTAAAGATTCAACATGGAAAATAGAACAAGCCGCCACCCAGTTAATGGTTTTTCAGGCAAAGAACACTTCAATATTTACAATTACCGGAGTTGAAGATTTAGATGGGAATTTAATTGCAGATATTAAGGCGGGATTAAAAACTGATCTTTCCGGAAAAAATAAAATGTCAGACCGGGGAGTAAACTATGAGTTTCAAAAACCTGTTACTTCCGGAGGCGGGAAAATTTATTTTAACGTTTCAAAGGGGTTTGTTCAGAAAACGAAAATATCCACTTCCGTTAGCCTCTCTTTTAATATGGAATCGCAAGGACAAAAAGGGACAAAGAAAGAAGTGATAGCAAATACAAATATTTTAGAATATATCCCGTGATATTTTTGCAGATGGCATCTTATAAAAAGGTGCCATCTGTTTTTTAAACTGGATTTCAAAAATAGTAAAACCCAAATGACAAATGACATACTCTATAGCGACAATCTTGTTGAAATAAATAGTGAGTCAATCACTTTAAAAAAATATTATTTCCCTTCCCTTTCTTCAAAAACAATTTTCTTTTCTGACATAAAAATAATTGAGGTTAAAAACCCATCATTTTTTACGGGGAAATGGAGAATACAGGGTACTGGAAATTTCAAAACGTGGTATCCTTTCGATGCTTCAAGACCTAAAAGGGATAAAATATTTTTTATTAAATATAAAAATAAATGGGTTCAATCAGGATTCACAACTGAGGATTCAAGTAAGGTTGAAAACATTCTCAGGGGGAAAAATTTAATAAAGTAATTTCAACTAACTTACTACTTCTTCTTTAACTTTTTTTACTACTACTTTAACTCCTTCAACTCTTAATACAACTATTTTACTTCCCTGCTCGATATATTCCCAGTCGGCAACAACATCACATCTTTTACCGTTAAATTCAGCAGTGCCTGCAGGTCTAAGAGTAGTTAGAGCGATACCCTCTTGTCCAACCAGTTCTTTTTCAGAAGGATAGGAAACATAACCCTGATCTGCTTTCTCTTCATCTTTGAGAATAAGTTTGTTAAATATTGTACTCTTAGGCAAGACTTTTGCAAGAATTAATACTAGTACAAGAGCCGCAACAATTGCACCTGTCAACTGGATTATAGCTATAGAAATTGCGTCGAAATCAAAGAAAGGTCCACTCGGAGTGAGAGAAAGAAATAACGAAACAAATATTAATAATATTCCCGCTACTCCAGCAATTCCAAATCCCGGAATAACAAAAATTTCAAGAGCCAGAAGAATTAGGCCCAGGATAAATAAAAGTATATCCATAATGGATGCAAGATCAAGGATGTAAGATGAACCAAAGAAAAGTGCAAGAGCAATCAATCCAATAGTGCCGGGAACTCCCCAACCGGGAGTTTTAATTTCAGCAATCAAACCGAAAAATCCAATCATTATTAATATGGAAGAAACAATGGCATTGTTTAGGAATTTAACAACTTCTTCTGCCCAGTTTTCATTGTACTCTAACTATTTCCGCACCTTGTAAATCAAAATCCTTTAAAACTTCTTTTAAATTGTTTACCTGCACATCAGCAATTCCGTATTTTAAAGCTTCATCCGTTGTCAGTGTAACAAGTTGTGTACTATCGACTAATCCCGGTATAACAATTCTTTCATCAACCATACCTTGAGCAATGTCTGTTCTTCTCCCGTTTCTTTCAGCTGTTGCTCTCATTTCAGATCTCATATAAGACTGATACTTTTCACTCTGTTTCTGCCCCGATTGATCAACTACAGTTGATGCGCCAATAGAACTCCCGGGAACCATTGCTATTTTATTGCACGAAAGTGAAATCAGTGAGCCTGCAGAAATAGCCCTGTTATTTATAAATGCAATTGTTAAAATTTTCGTCCCGATAATAGCATCCTTAATCTGAGTAGCAGCATCGAGTCTGCCCCCGAAAGTATTTACTCTGAAAACAATTGCATCTGCATTGTTTTTTTCTGCTTCAGAAACAACACGACTTATATACGGCGCCATTCCGAGGTCAATTTCTCCGTCAATGTTTGCAAAATAAACTTTCTGAGCATTAGCGGAAGCTATAAAAAGAAAGGCAAATACTAAGGAGGAAACAAATATATTTTTCACAATCTTATTCTTTTTGTTAATTAACAACTTAATAAAATTGATTATTATCTTAAAGGAAAGTGGAGACAAAAAGGAGAGTTTAAATAATGAATAATTTACCCCGGATTAAATCCGGGGACCAAAACTCACAATCTACTTTTTAATATTTCTCACTATTTTTCTTCAGCAACTTCCTGCAGGATTATATGCCCGAGTTTATCTCTCTTTGTTCTTAAGTATCGTTCATTGTTTGCATTAGGCATAATTTCAATCGGGATTCTTTCCATTATTTCAAGACCATAACCTTTTAATCCAACAACTTTCCTGGGATTATTTGTAAGCAGTTTAATTTTTCTTACCCCAAGATCCAGAAGTATTTGGGCGCCAATTCCATAGTCACGGAGATCAGCTTTAAAACCCAATGCTTCATTTGCTTCAACTGTATCCTTCCCTTCATCCTGCAGCTGGTATGCAAGTATTTTATTTTTCAATCCTATCCCCCGACCTTCCTGTCTCATATAAACAAGCACACCTTTTCCTTCTTCTTCAATCATATCCAGGGAAGCATTTAACTGATCGTGGCAATCGCATCTTAGTGAATGAAAAACATCGCCAGTAAGACATTCAGAATGCATTCTGACAAGAACTGACTCATCTTTATTTATTTCACCTTTAACAAGTGCTATTTGTTTTTTACCATCAACAAGGCTCTGATATAAATGAAGTTTGAAATGACCATGCTTGGTAGGAAAATTAATTTCAGTTACCTTATTAACTAGTTTTTCTTTTGTTAACCGGAATTTAATAATTTCCTGTACTGTACAAATTTTTAGATTAAACTTCTTTGCAATTTCTGTCAGATCAGGAACTCTTGCCATCTCACCATTTTCTTTTAAAATCTCGCAAAGAACACCGGCATGTTTTAAACTGGCAAGTTTACAGAGATCAACCGCAGCCTCTGTATGACCCGCTCTTCTTAAAACACCCTCATCGTATGCTCTTAATGGAAAAATATGTCCCGGCCGTGCAAAATCATCCGCAGTTGAATTCTTATCAATTAATTTTTTTATAGTTAATGCCCGGTCTGCTGCAGAAATACCGGTTGTGGTCCCGTCAATTGCATCCACAGTTACAGTAAACTGTGTTCCGTGCAATGCAGAGTTTGACTCAACCATCAAAGGGAGTCCAAGTTCATCGAGACGCGTTCCGCTTAATGCTGTACACAGCATTCCCCTTCCGTGTGTTACCATAAAATTTACGATATCAGGAGTTACATATTCAGCGGCACAAACAAAATCTCCTTCGTTTTCACGGTCTTCATCGTCAACAACAATAATTACTTTACCATTTTTAATTTCATCTATGGCTTCTTTAGCGCTGCAAAAAATATTTGTTTCCATGTTTCACCCATTACTGATTTTATCTTTATCAATCTGCTTATTAATTTACATTGTTTCCTTTGAAGCAAGTATAGTTGTAATTGCAGATCTTTCAAATTTCATTTTCACATTGTCCCCAACCTGCAGTAAAACAGTTTTTTCATCAAGACCGGCAATAGTCCCATGTAGTCCGCCGCTTGTTACTACTTTATCACCTTTCTGCAGGTTCGAAAGTAATTTTTCTCTTTCCTTAGCCTTTTTCTGCTGAGGTCTGATTATCATAAAATAAAAAATCAGAAAAATAGCACCAAACATAATTATGGTACTTATAAATCCACTACCTCCTCCGCCTTCAGCGGGTGGAGCCATTGCGAGTAAATAATACAATTTAATCCTCCATTAACATTTTATTCGTAGATATTTTTTTAACAATTTCGCTTTTCCAGTCAGAGAAATTTCCTTCTTTTATTCTCTGCCTGGCTTCTTTAACCAAATTAAGATAGAAATGAAGATTGTGAATGCTTGAAAGTTCAAGGGCCAAAATTTCTTTAGCAATAAAAAGATGCCTTAAATAAGCCCTGGAATAATTTTTACAAGTGTAACAATCACATACTTCATCAATAGTTCTGAAATCATCTTTGTATTGTGCATTGCGCATTGATAAGACACCATCAGATGTAAACAGGTTAGCGTTCCTTGCGTTTCTTGTCGGCATAACACAATCAAACATATCAATTCCTCTTTCTATTGCTTCAAGTATGTTTTCAGGTCTTCCCACTCCCATCAAATATCTTGGTTTATTTTCCGGCATAAAATCAGTTGTAAAATCAACCAAATCATACATAACATTGGTTGGTTCTCCAACAGCGAGTCCGCCGATAGCGTATCCATCAAAACCGATAGCAATTAAATCTCTGGCAGATCTTTCACGGAGTTCTTTGTAAACACTTCCCTGAATTATCCCGAAAAGAAATTGGTTATGATCATAAAACGATGATGTTTTGTTAAAAGCTTCCTTATTTAAGATGGCCCAGTTCGAAGTAAGTTCAGCTGATTTTTTTGCGTAATCAAACTCACACGGATATGGAGTGCATTCATCAAGAACCATCATTATGTCTGATCCGATACTTCGCTGAATATTAATTACCTTTTCAGGGGTGAAGAGATGTTTTGAGCCATCAAGATGAGAACTGAATTCAACACCATCGGGTTTAAGCTTACGTAATTCAGAAAGACTGAAAACCTGGTAACCGCCGCTATCAGTAAGAATCGGTTTGTCCCAATTCATAAACTTATGTAAACCCCCGGCTTTTTCAAGGATTTCCGTTCCGGGTCTTAAATAAAGATGATAAGTATTTGAAAGAACAATTTGAGCGTTTATATCATTTTTAAGATAGGACTGATTGACGGCTTTTACTGTACCCTGAGTCCCAACGGGCATAAATATCGGTGTTTCAACAATTCCGTGATCAGTCTCAAAAGAACCCGTCCTAGCCTTGCTAATTCTATCTTTACCTGAGATATTAAATTTTAACAAAATTATTTGGTATCGTTGCTTAAATTAATTATTAATACCGTACAAATTTAAGGGAAATCTCAGTTATCTCCTAAAGGGAATTTGCCTGAATAGCATCCTCAGCAGGAATAATTGTAAGTTTTAATAGATCTATTTTAATATTAGTTGCACGGGCAATTAAAAAATTAAAATTCTCAATCGTTACATTTTCACCCTGTAACGGAATTCTTCCAAGTTTACTTGTGATAAAGCCGGCAATGGTTTCATAATCTCCGGTGGGAATATTTAAATTATATTTTTCATTTATATAATCAATTTCAACCTTACCGCTGATGAGATAAGTATCCGAAGCAATTTTTCTGCATATATCTTCTTCTATATCATATTCATCTTTAATTTCACCAAATAATTCCTCAATTATATCCTCCATAGTCACAAGTCCTGCGGTTCCACCAAATTCATCAACAACAATAGCAATAGAAACCTGTTTGTTCAGAAACTCATTTAGCATTTCAAAGCTGCGTTTTGTTTCAGGAACAAAAATGATTTCCCTTATAATATTTTGCAGATTCTTTGGTGATTTAAATATATCGTACGCGAATATAACTCCGCGAATATTATCAAGGTTCTCTTCGTAAACGGGAATTTTTGAATAACCCGATTCTATAAATATGGTAATTGCTTCATCAATTGTTGAATCGATGTCGACACCGACTATCTCAGTCCTCGGACGCATCGCTTCATAAACCCTCTGTTCACCAAGTGCCAGGACACGGGTTATTATGTCACTCTCTTTTTTATTTACAACTCCTGCTTCATGGCTCTCTTTTACAAGAAACTCTATGTCTTCTTTGCTGAAAAGATAGTTAATATTTTCAGCTTTCATATTTGAAGATTGTGTCAGAAACAAAGAAAGTGACGAAATCATTCTTACTAATGGATATAAAACATAAAAAATTATACGTATGGGAATTGATGTGAACAGAACAACTCTTTCACCCAATTCTCTCGCTAAAAATTTCGGAATAAGTTCGCCGAATAATAAAAGAATCAGTGTGGAAATAATCAGAATACTGAATTCATTCAGGTTGAATGCAGCTGATAGAATTAAAGCACTTAAAGATGCAAAAGCTATATTGACTACGTTGTTAGCAATTAATATAGTTGAAAAGAAATACTGGGGATTTTTAACAAATGAATACGCACTTTTAGCAGCTATATTTTTTTTCCTTGCACGAACTTCAATTTTTAGTTTATTTGAAACGACAAACGCAAGTTCGGAACCTGAAAAAAAAGCACTTATCAATACGAGTATTATTAATATTATCAGCTGATTAGTCATCAGTATCCTTTACCCGGATAAGTCTTATTTATTGCAAACATAAAATTAATAATTTCATTTCGAATCATTTTTAATCCTAACAATTATCCCGTAACACTTTCGTTACTATTTAATTATTTCAATATTTATTATAAATAATAAACATGGTAGTCAGAAGATATAAAATTACTGTAATTATCATAACTACATCAGTAAGCAGAATACGCGTTGTATTTTCTCCCTGTCTGTTCATATAAACCAGGAACATATATCTGAAAATCCCGAATACCACAAAAGGGGTAGTATAAATCAGATTTTCAGTTTTAAAAACGGAAATGGTTCTTTCTGATACTGTGTAAAGTGCATAACAAATAATTACTCCGGCAGCTGCAATAGTAGCCATCTGGTCGGCAAAACTTAACGAATAATAAGCAAGAACTTTCCGGGTTGTCGCAGTTGAATCTTCAGGTAACATAGCTATTTCAGAATGTCTCTTCATTACAGCAAGGAATAGTGAAATAAACATTGTTGTAAGAATAAGCCAGCTGGATACTGCAACTCCAATTATAACCGCCCCGGCAAGAACTCTGATTAAAAATCCGGCGGCAATACTGAAAACATCAAGCAAGACTATGTGTTTTAATTTGAAGGAATACAGAACATTTATAATAAAGAATAATAGAAGTAAAAAAATAAAAGAACTATTTAACCCGGTACATAGCAGTATAATCACTAAGACAAAAACGGAGGCAATAATAATTCCCTGCGACGGACTGATTTTTCCGGATGCGATCGGGCGCAACTTTTTTACAGGATGTGCACGATCAGCATCCGCATCAACTATATCATTTATGATATAGACTACACTTGAAGTTAAACAGAATATAAAAAATCCAAGAAGAGTTGTAAAAAGTAATTCTTTGTGGAAAAGATTTAAAGAAAATACCAGTGGAACAAAAACAAAAAAGTTTTTAATCCACTGAGGTATTCTGATTAGCTTTATAATTTGAGTGAACATTAATTAAAAAACAGCAGTTTCCTCATAAATACCGAAAACTTGCTTGAGTTCGTTTACCATTTCACCAAGAGTTACATAATTGCGGGCTGCTTTTAAAAATATGGGCATAAGATTATTTCCATTCATTCCCGCATTTCTGATTTCTTTTAAGCTTTCATCAACAGCTGACTGGCTTCTGTGAAATTTCATCTCAGCCAAACGTTTTTTCTGCACTTTCTCTACTTCAGGTGAAACATAAAGAATCGGGATATCAACTTTTTCATCTTTCTCTATAAATTCATTAACACCAACTATAAACTTTTCTTTCTTTTCTACCTCTCTTTGGTATCTATAGGCAGCATCTGCGATTTCTTTCTGGAAGTATCCAGTTTCAATTGCAGCTATAACACCTCCGAGAGAATCAATCTGATTAAAAATTTCATTTGCTTCCTTTTCCATTTTATCGGTCAGTGCTTCAACAAAATAACTTCCGCCGAGAGGGTCAACAGTATTTATTACGCCGGTTTCGTAAGCAATTAATTGCTGAGTTCTCAATGCTATTTTAACAGCTCTTTCACTCGGTAGTGCAAGTGTTTCATCCATCGAATTTGTATGAAGTGACTGGGTTCCTCCAAGAACACCAGCTAATGCCTGGAAAGCGGTTCGTACAATATTATTTTCGGGCTGCTGTGCTGTTAATGTACAACCAGCTGTTTGAGTGTGGAATCTTAACCACCAGGAACGCGGGTTTTTTGCTCCGTATTTTTCTTTCATTCTTTTAGCATAAATTTTCCTTGCCGCACGGAATTTGGCTATTTCCTCGAAGAAATCAAGGTGTGAATTAAAGAAGAAAGAAATTCTTGGAGCAAATTCATCTACATCCATCCCTCTTTCAATACAAGCCTCAATGTAAGCAAATCCGTCAGCAAGAGTATATGCAAGTTCCTGCACAGAAGTTGAACCGGCTTCACGAATATGATATCCACTTACAGAAACCGGGTTCCATTGGGGAACTTCCTTTGCACAATATTCTATCATATCAACAATTATACGCATAGAAGGACCAGGAGGATAGATGTATTCCTTTTGTGCGATATATTCTTTTAAAATATCATTCTGTAATGTGCCGCGTAAACTTTTAAAATCAACTCCCTGTTTAGCTGCAACAGCCAGATAAAAAGCAAAAATCATTGCTGCAGGCGAATTGATTGTCATTGAGGTCGAAACTTTGTCGAGAGGAATTTTATCAAAAAGAATTTCCATATCCTCCAGTGAAGAAATTGCAACTCCACAAATTCCTACTTCCCCTTCACTCAAAGGAGCATCGGAATCCCATCCCATAAGTGTGGGAAGATCAAATGCTACTGATAATCCTGTTTGTCCTTTATTCAATAAGTAGTGAAATCTTTCGTTAGTATCTTCCGGCGATCCGAATCCTGCAAACTGGCGCATGGTCCAGATTCTTCCCCTGTATCCATTCGTATGAACTCCTCTTGTATAAGGATATTCACCAGGGAATCCGATTTCACTCAGGTAATTAATGTTTTCAATGTCATCAGGTCCGTATAAAACATCAACATCTCTGTCACTCACTGTGGTAAATTTCATTCCCGAGTTTTTTGAAGCTGCGACCTTTTCATTGTATACATCTTTTCTTTTCTTATAATCTTTATCCAACATATAATTCCTTTTTACATTATTTAATTACAAAGATAATAACATCTAAGTCTTTATAGAAGTATAATTTATGTTCTTCCGAATCTTCTGTCAAATTCTTCTAGGGATATTTTTACAACTATAGGTCTGCCATGAGGACAAACATAAGGCATTGATGTTGCAAATAACTGGTCTATCAACAGTCTCAATTCTTTTTCCGAAAGTCTGTCACCAGCTTTTATTGCAGCTTTACATGAGTATGATTTGGCAATATTTTCCCGTGTCTCAAGTTTCTTTTCGCGTTCATTTTTAACATACTCATCCACAAGTTCCATCAAAACAATTTCTTCAGAACCTTTCTTCACATCTTCGGGAACTCCCTCAATTACAATTGTATTTTTACTGAAAAATTTGATTCCAAATCCGAGTTTTATCAGTAAAGGTGAAATTTCTTTTAGTACCAATAAGGTTCCCGGATCAAGTTCAATCGTCTTGGGAAAAAGTAATTGCTGGGAGAAAGGCAGGTTTGCATCCATTCTTTTTAAAGCTTTTTCATATAGAATTCTTTCGTGTGCAACATGCTGGTCAATTACCATCAGTCCCGTTTTTATCTGTGAGAGAATGTATTTATTATGAAGCTGGATTATAAAAACCGGGTTTTCTGATTCGCTAACTTCCTTTTGTGTAGAGTAATGATAAAGTTCTTTTGGTTCTGTTTCAAAAGGATGTGAAGTATTCAATGTATCAGATTTAATTATATCATCAGGAATTGCTTTGAAGATCATATCAATTTCTTTATCACTGAAATTTGTTTTTGCAAATGATTTCTTTTCACTTAAATCGGGTCTGTCTGAGAAATCATTACTTTCAACTTTTCTGAAATTATTCACTCTGAGTTTTTCCGTCTCTTCCGTAGTATGAGAAAATATCATTTCGGGAACAAGATCGTGGGTACCTAGAGCCTTTTTAACCACTGCAAGTATAAAATTGTACACATCCTTTTCATCATCAAATCGTACTTCAAGCTTAGAAGGATGCACATTGACATCAATCTTTTTTGGATCAAGCTCGATGTAAATGATAAAGAAAGGATAATCTCCTTTCTCAAGAAAATTTTCATATGCAGTAAACACAGCATGATTTATCTGTTTGCTGATAACATACCGCGAATTGAGAAAAAGATACTGATCACCTTTGCTCTTCTTCAGCATCGTCGGTTTTCCGATGAACCCATGGACATTCAGGAAATCAGTCCGTTCTTCAACAGGAAGCAGAGCATCAATCATATTATCCGCAAAAACCTGTTTTATCCTGTTTGAAATATCTCCGGCAGAATAGTTGTAGATCAAATCATCTTCATTATAAAATTTAAAATTTAAATCGGGATGACTGAGAGAAATTTTATTAAAAGTATCAACAATGTGTTTTAATTCAGTTGAGTCAGACTTTAAAAAATTCCTTCTTGCCGGAGTGTTAAAAAACAAATTTTTAACCGAAACACAGGTTCCCTTGGAAAAAGATCCTTTCTCTTTAATGATATTAGTTGAATCTTCTAATCGAATGAGTGTTCCAAGTTCCTCATCTCTTGTCTCAGTTTTTATTTCAATCTGAGCAACCGCTGAAATAGAACTTAATGCCTCCCCCCGAAATCCGAGTGTGGCGATTGACTCGAGATCATCATAAGAAAATATTTTACTTGTCGCATGTTTCTTAATACAAAGCAAAGTATCATCTTCACTCATCCCAATCCCGTTATCACAAACTTGTATAAGAGATTTGCCGGAATGTTTTATCATTAATTCAATTGTATCGGCGCCGGCATCAATAGAATTTTCAATCAGTTCTTTCACAACTGATTCGGGTCTCTGAACAACTTCACCGGCTGCAATTTTATTCGCTATATTTTCTGATAGAATCTTAATCTTTGTCATTTTTTCTAACATAAGTTATTATATCAAACTGATCTCTTTCTTCTTTTGAATTCTCTTTCCAGATATTTTTATCTATTTCCGGAAAAAGTACGTCTCCTTCCGCATCAAAGTGCATTATAGATATTATCATTTCATCTGCAAAAGAAATTGCCTGTTTGTAAACCTGGCCTCCTCCAATAATAAAAATCTTTTCCGGATTTAGTTCACTTACTGAAGTAATAGCTTCATGAAGAGTATGATAAATTTTAACTTCAGCAAATGAAAGATTGAAATCAGGACTTGCTGAAACGACAACATTCAACCGTCCCTTAAGCGGGGTTTTCAGGGTTTCAAAAGTTTTTCTACCCATTATTATCGGGAATCCGAAAGTTGTGTTTTTAAAATGCTGAAATTCTTCTTTTACATGCCAGGGCATTTCTCCACTGGAGCGTCCAATTACACCGTTCCGGGCAACTGCCGAGATAATAATCAACTTCAAACAGCAACCTCAAATTTTATCGGGTCCTGATACTTATAACCAACTAATTCAAAATCATCATAAGTCAGTTCATCAATTGGTTTATCCGCTATAATCAATTTGGGCAGAGGCAGAGGTTTTCTTTTCAATTGTTCCTTTAATCCTTCAAGATGATCGTACTTTTCCATTTCGGTTCCTTTATCAGCAACATAAATATGGGCATCAATGATTGTATGCGCAAAATAACCTAAAGAAAGTCCGGTCTCCTGTGCAATTATTTGAGTTAAAATAGAATAAGCTGCAAGATTGAAAGGAATTCCCAGGGCTATATCACCTGACCTTTGAGTAAGATGGCAATTCAATTTTCCATCAGAAACATTAAAAGCAAAAGAGTAATGACATGGTGGAAGCTTGCTTGTTGTTGCATTTCCCGGTTCCCAGGCAGTAACAACAAGTCGCCTGCTGTATGGATTCTTTTTAAGCTGTTCTATCACATATTTGATTTGATCAACTTCATGTACCTCCCATTTTCCCTCTTTATTTTTCTGCGCACTGGGAAATTTGCGCCAGTAGTAACCATAGGCAGTTTCAAGATTCCCTTCATCATCCGCCCATGCATCCCAAATTTTAGTGTGCTTCCTAAGATTCCTTATATGATTTTCACCGGATAAGTACCACAATACTTCATGAAGCAATGATTTCCAATGCATTTTTTTTGTGGTTAATAAAGGGAATCCTTCTGCCAGATCAACACGATAAAAGGCAGCAAAATAGGATATTGTATCAACACCTGTTCTTGTTGGTTTTCGAACTCCGTTTTCCATAACAAGTTTTATCAAATCAAGATATTGCTGCATAATTACTCTTTGCTTCCGATCATTTAATAATTGTTAATTGTTGAAATTTAATAAAAAATGTCAAAGGGATAAAACCCATTAAACCAGAGATGCAATCTTCTTACAGGCGAACTCTATTCCTTTTTCAATATTACTTATTGATTCTTCCTGTGATTCAAAAAATGAAACAAGTTCAATAACCTCCACATCATTTTTCAATTTCTGTTTTACTTCATCATCTACTTTACCACAGCATAAAATGACATGTTTTTTCAAATCGGTGGCAAGATTTAAAATTATCCCTGCTCCCTTCCCATTTAAGGATTGTTCGTCAAAATTCCCTTCTCCAGTCAGAACAATATCTGAAGAGCTAATAAATTCATTCGATTTAAGATGGATTTTTATAAAATCTTCGGCTGTAATATTTGATGCATTAAAAAAGAGATAAAGACCTGCGGCTAATCCACCACCTGCGCCCGATAATACATCAGAAGAATCAAATAACTTATTATTTTTCAATGAATTAAGAATTTTATTAAATCCAAGTTCAAGAACGTTTAATTCACCTCTATCTGCTCCTTTTTGCGAGCCATAGATTCTTGTTGCACCCATTATTCCCAGTAAAGGATTATTCACATCACTTATTGTAGTGATATTAAATAATAAATCAGGCTTGCTCCACTTCACATTTTTCACCCTGTGAAAATATTCTGGAATGACCGGATTCTTTTTTCCATATATATCTTCCAATTCTAACTCAAATCGGGAGCAAGCCCCCAATCCAAGATCATTTGTGCCAGTTCCTCCAACTCCAATAAAAACTTCTTTTATATTCAGCCTATTTTCCTTCACATCTTTGTTGATTTGCAACAGCAGATCTCCTAATCCTTTAGAAGAAAGACTTAGAGGATGTCTTTGATCTTCCGGTATAACTCTTAACCCAAGGACTCTTGCAGATTCAATATATAAACTATGTTTTATTTTATCATAACCAACTTCACAATTAAAAAAGGATTCGTCATATGGAGTAGTTATTCTGTAGTTAATAAGGTCCAGATTAAAAGCAGATTTACATACATTCAGAAATCCGTCTCCCCCATCAGAAATTGGAAATGTTTCAATTTTAAGTGAGGTAACATTGCTAAGATACTTTTTAAAAAGTTCTGCAATTATATCGGAGTCTGCAACTTCTTTAAAACTATTGGGAGCTATTAAGATCTTTTTAATCATTTAACTTTAATACTTTGTTGTAGACCAGCTCCATGTTTTCAATCATAGTATTTAGTGTAAATTCTTTTATGAATTTTATACGTGATTCTTTTCCCATTTCATTTCTTAAACTTTTATCTTCTATTAGGTTAGTAATTGCTTGAGTAAATTGAACTAAATTTTCCGGTTCTACAAGATAACCGTTTTTACTGTCATCTATGAGATGTTCTATATCTCCAACGTTACTGCCAATCACGGGTAAGCCGGAAGCTAATGCCTCAATTATTGCAACAGGAAATGTTTCTCCCCCGGCATCAATTGAAAACTGGGAAAAAACATCAAATGCAGAAAGAACATCAGAGATATCATTTCGTTCTCCAGTAAAAATAATTTTATCTTTTAATCCGTATTCCTCTGCCTGACTCATTAGGTTTTGCTTTAGTTCACCGTCTCCCACTATTAAAAGCTTTGTAAATTTATTCACTTCCGGATTCAATTTATTAAAAGCTTCAATAAGATATTTATGCCCTTTAAACTCAACCAGCCTTGAAAGAGTGCCAATTACTACCTCATCATTTTTAATGGAGAACTCATTCCTGATTCTATTTCTGCCTGCTTCAGTTCTCATTATTTTATTTTCAGGAATACCAATATGAACAACTGTAATTTTCCCGGGGGAGATTTTATCGGTTTCAACCATTATTTTTTTTGTGGAATATCCTACAGGTGTGAAGTGATCTATGAGAAATTTATTCCGGAAGGAATGTACAATATTCCTGTTTATACTAAGACAACTATGTACAGACGAAATATTCCTCGCAGTAATTATTTTACCAGCCGCGGCAGCTATTGTTCGGTCAAGATTAGAATTAGAATGTACAATATCTATTTTTTTTCCTTTAAATGATTTTACCAATTCAGCTACCGCATTAAACTCTTTGCCATGAGCTCCAAAATTAATTCCGGTAGTTTCAAATCCCCTTCTCTTACTTTCTTCTTCAAGCTCTGATGATTTTAATGGAGCAATTAAAACATCATGTCCTTTGTTGGTTAATCCTTCAGCGAGATGTAAAACGTAATTTTCACCCCCTGCAATTTTTTCTGCATCGTTAGTCAGGAGTATCCTCATTCGTTCTTTTCCCTGTTTTTAAGTTCCCATATTTTCATGTAAATCTGCATGTTCGTCATTGCATGCAGCAACGATACCATAAGTCCGTATCTACCGTCTTTAAAACCTTTTCTCACAATGAAATACTGAAAGAAAGCACTCGCAGGATGTGTAATAAAATCCAAAGGGGTTACATTTTTTTCTTTATATTTTTGCAACGCTTCAAGGGAAGAATAATTATTCATCTTAGCAATAGCATCTTTCAAATTTCTATAGGTATAATGAACCATTCTTTCATTTAACTGCCCAACTTTTCCATTTACTATAAATGATTCATGCACAAGATTATCGGAAACTTCAGTTTTAGATTTTCTGAATAACCTTAACTGGTAATCATTATCCCAACCGCAGCCGGTGATATGTTTTCCGAGAAAATAATTTTTTCTTGGAATATTGTAGCCATCATATTTGGATAGAACCCCTGAATTGATTTCATCCTTAAGCTCCGGGGTAATTCTTTCATCAGCGTCCAGACTTATAACCCAATCATTTTTTGCTAATGATAGAGCATATTGTTTTTGCCTGGAATAACCTTCCCACTTGTGAATATATATTTTATCAGTATACTGTTTCGCAATTTCAATTGTTTGATCATCGCTTTCAGAATCTACTAAAATTATTTCATCGCTCCACATTACGGATTTAAGGCAGTCCTCAATATTTATTTCTTCATTTTTTGTTATGATTATAACTGATATTTTTTCAGATGAATTCATTGAAGGCTATTTTATCAAAAATTGTTCTTAAATTTAAGAAAATAATGTTTATTATTTGATGAATATTGCAATCATAACATCAGGACACCCTCCATTTGATGAAAGAATTTTTTATAAATTCGCGATTTCATTTAAGGATAATGGGTTTAAAGTACAGGTAATATCATCAGCCACTTTTATTAATGAAGAAAATGAAGGTATAATATTAAGAGGTATCGACGGGGCAGCTTTAAGTAAAAAAGAAAAAATAAAATATTTTTATAATGAGCTTCTCGGATTTAAACCAGATATTATTATTTGCTGCGAACCTCTTACTATTCTTGCGGCAAACAAATATAGAAAGCTAAAGTCAGTAAATACGAAAATCGTTTCGGATATAACTGAATATTATCCTCATCAGAATATGCTGAATCAGTATTCAGGTATTAAAAGAATTTTTCATTTTATGAGTTATTTTCTATTTAACCTGTATGTTTCAAATCTTACTGATTACCTGCTTATTGGTGAAAAGAGAAAAGCAAAAATTTATAAGCTAATTGCCCCGACAATCAGACAAGCAATAGTAGGATATTACCCACCTTTAAAATACTTCAAGTATTCCGAACCAAATTATGATAATAAAAACTTTACAGTTTGTTACACCGGAATAATTTCAAAACAAAGAGGTTTCCCAAGATTCGTATCCCTGGTTCAAATGGCTGCAGAGCATTTTCCAGATAAAAATTTCACTGTTAAAATTATAGGACGTTATGAAAACCCTGATTTGAAAAATTTAACTATTAAACTGGGTGAATTAAAAAATGTAACGATAAACTTTAAAGATTGGGTTAATTATAAATATTTTTCAGATGAATTAAATGAAGTTGATTTGTGCATCGATCTTCGGGATAAGGATAAGATTTATAACCGGTCACTTCCTATAAAGATATTTGACTATATGGCCTGCGGAAAGCCAGTTATCTATTCGAATCTGGACTCGTTAATTGAAATTGAAGATGCCAACAAATTTGCTTTTCTTGTGGAACCTGATGACCTTGATAAGGCACTGGAAAAAATCAGTTTTTATTTGAAAAACCCTGAACGATTAAAAGAAGATTCGCGTATTGCCCGAAAATTATTTGAGGAAAGGTATAATTGGGAAAGTATCGAAGTAAAATTAATTGAAATAATTAAATCTCTTCTTATCCAGCAGTAATATTCAGATTTTTTCTAAACAGTTCGAAAGTTAAAAGCCAGTCGAGCTCATCAATTTTTTCATATTGACCAGAATAAAAACCATTAATTATATTGATAACGGCTTCCTCATCGTAAGGTTTGTATTCCCTTATTTCCTCCCTGGTAATTATTTCTCTTATCGCCTGTTCATGACTAGTATAAAAATTGATTTTTAAATCATTAGTTATTTTTTTATTTAAAGATTTTTTAATTCTTGTATATGCGTAAGACCCAAGTGCGGATAACCCATATGGATAAACAGACCCATTTTTAACAAGCGGAAATTTCTCTAGTTCAGGATATGAGTTTCTTATTGTGTCGTAAAATATTTTGCTGTTTTTTCTTTCTTTTACAGGAACTCCAAGCGAAGCTGATATTATTGCCTTCTGAGCAAATGGTATATACCCCGGTAAAATCATATCAAGTCTTTCCTGCTCAGGACCAAAATAATTCGGAATTCTCAATTTAATTACTAGTAAGTCAACAAAGTTTTCCGGTCCGGTTTCGGATGGATCCGGAAAAGATTCAAAAACATCTTTAAGCTGCTCAACCGAATGTTCGTACATCATATCGACATATTCTTCTTTAAATATTCCCGGCTTTGGAACCAGAAGATGTTTAATTACTTCACCTGAGTCTTTTTTTAATAGTTTGTTTTTTCCTTTAATAAGCAGTCTATTTAAAAATTGTCGTCTTGCAAATTCAGCTAACGCACCATCAACCAAAAACTTGTCTTCAAAATAATGATTATTAAATGCATTTAATTTAAGATAAGATGAAGCCGGTTCTATAAGTAAGGTTGATGCGACATATTCCTTCATTTTTTGGAGCATCTGACCATACCCGATTTCCTTCGGCTGAATAAAAAAACATTTAAGTGCAAGGTTTTCAGAAATTCTTTTAGCAATCTGCAGATCCGGATCATCGTTAAATCCAAATGAATGAACGTTAAATTTTTTATCCGGATTTTGCAGCAGAATTGAAAGCAGAAACCGCGAATCAAGTCCGCCGGAAAGTCCGAAAGATAACTTCAGATTATCCGGTAACCCTATGTTTAAATATTTTTTCAATTTATCATTCAAAGCTTCAGGAGTAGAGGGATGAATCTCCGGGAACCAATTCTCAGTATTTATTTTTAGAGATCCTGATTTTATTTCAGCTGAAGACGAAGGTGGAAGTTTCTCAATGCCGTATAAAAATGATTTGTTGGACAACTGGTTAAAAGTTAACCATCGCGAACCAAACTGCGAAAAATCTATTTCCACAGATTCCATAACTGTTGTAATCCAATCAAGCCTGGTAGAAAAATAGATGCCGGTTTTATGTCTATAAAAATAAACTGTCCTTAATCCAATCTTATCGCAATAGAAACTAATTTTATCAACTTCCAGTTTTACAATAAGATAATGACCTTCCAGTTCTTTAAAAGAATTATTATCAATTCTTTTTTCCCAATCTTCTTTACTTAAAAGTTTTAAATTACTTTGACCTGCTTCCATACCTGTTCCAAGCACAACCCAATTCTTTTCTTCAGAATAAATACAGGTGAATTCATTTCCACCTGCTGCAACAAACAAACGGGGTTTATCCATTTTAAAGAGAGGTTTTGGGTAAAGAGAAGAAAGACTTAGTTTCTTCTGTTCATTTATATTTCCCGAAAATCCAAATATCCAGCTCATTGATTTCCAAAAAGTTTTAACTTAAGCCCGGTTAAACGAAATACCAGGAAAAAGGCGGTTATAAATAAAAATATATCTAAGAAGAAAATATTAAGCAACTTTGAAACCAGATAAAAAACGCCTGTTATCAATACTATTAGAATAATCTTTAAGGGTTCGTAAGTAATTTTTATTCTTTTCTCAGAAATAATTACAAGGTATACAGCACATCCCAAATAACTAAAGAAGGTAGCAATCGCAGCTCCCATTAACCCGTACAGAGGTATTAATGTAAAATTCATTACAAGATTAATGATTAAGGCAATCAGGTCACTTATCAGAAAATGAATACTTTTTCCTGAAATATAAGGATAAACTGAGTAGTAAGTTACTAAAGCACTGAATATATAAGATATTAAAATGACGGGGATTATTTCTATACCGCTGCTATAGTTCGGATCAAATAATTGAAAGCTATGAATCTTTAAATTGAACAGATCATCTATGAATAAGGAAACTATCAGAAATATTAAAAGACTTGCAGCAATTACTTTAGTAAACGACTTGCCGAATTCTATTTTATAATTTCCCATGTTATATAACCGGATAGAGTATGGAGTCCATGCACTTCGTAAGGACATAACAAAAATATTCATTACCAAAGCAATACGGTATGAAAAACTGTAAATACCAACCTCACTTTTACCGAGGAAATGATCAATTATAAACCTGTCAACTACATCAACAGACGCCGATAATATCCCGGCGATGATTAACGGATACGAAAAGGTAAAAAATATCTTCACAAGTTTCGAATGAAGTACTGCCAGGTAGTTTTCTTTAAGGAACGGAAGCAGAATAACAAAAACCAAAACAGAAGTAACTAACTGAGCCCATATGATCCCGTAAATTCCTAACTTCAAATAATACACAAGATATATATTCAAAAGGAAATTAATTATTGCGCTGAATGAAGAATAAATTACAACCTTGTGTGCGAGTTCCTTTGTTCTTAAAAGATTCAGAGTTATAAAAGTGATACTTTCAAAAAATAAAGAGGCAAATACTATCTTTACCAGGTTCTCATATCCCTCAGAGCCTATTGTTTCTTTTGCTATCCATCCTGCAGATAAAAAAATAATGACAGTTAAAATTAAACCGATAATCCCCACAGAATTTAAAATTGTGGAGAAAATTTCTTTCCTCTTACTTTCATTGTCTTCTTCAAGATAATACTTACTTAACGCTGATTGTAGACCCGATTGATAGAATACGGCGATTACGGCATAAAGCGACATCACCAAAGCATAGTTTCCAAACTCTTCGGTAGAAATTAAATTGGAATAAAGGGGAAGGAGAAGAAAACTCACCGAGCGGACAAAAAGATTTCCGACAGTGTACCAGGCAGTTGATTTTGAGAGGCTGTTTCTTTTCTCCATTTATATAATTTTTTTCAGCTTGTATAATTCTTTAAGTTTGAAGTCAACATTTTTGAACCCATGATATTTTTCTACCCATTTTTTTCCTGCTTCTCCAATTTGTTTTCTTAAAGTTGCATTCTCGATTAACTCAATCAAAGATTTATAGAGATCATTAGAATTGTTTGCAACCACGAATGGATTTTCCGGAAGCCAGTCGGAATATTCCTTTGTCATATTTGTAATAGTAGGAATTCCCATTGCAAGTGTTTCAAGACCCGCTTTACCATATCCTGTTCCACCCATTGATCCGCCTACCTGGTCGATACAAATATCACTTTTACTTTTTATTTCAAGGACTTCGCTTCTGCGTTTGTTTTCCATTAGAAAAAAATTAATTTTTTTCTCTTTTTTGATTCTTTCAATCACAGAAAGAATTAATTCCGTTCCTTTATATTTTCTGTTAGTCGGAGAATGAACAATTGAGACCAATTCATTTTCAGTTAAACTTTTTTCCGGGAGTTCGGAAGGATCATAAGGATAAAACAAATAATTAATGTCTTCCTTTAATGCAAGATGATCAAATTCTGATGTTATATTTAAATCAGAAATTTCATCAATTCTTTTATGAGTCCTCTTAATCTCAAATCACTTCCGTAATAACAACAAACAATTTTTTTTCCTTCTTTCTTCCATTTCAGAGCTTGTTCCGGGTAACGGTAAAAATCCAGGCCTGCATCGTAATGGATAATATCAAAATCATTCAGTTTATACGTTTCGATTGTCTCTTCAATTTTTTTTCTTTTAAGCTTATCACTAATGTTGAAATAAATTCTTTCCAAATTATTGCCAGGTTCAAAGTAAGGAGCTTTTGTTATAACTAGATTCTCTTTATCAGCTACCTTTTTTGTCCGCCATAGTTTTGCAAAATTAAAATCAGGCAGAGGTAACTCAAGACAAATATCTTCGGGAAAGCTAATTTGATTTTTATGATAAGTAATAAGGCGGGAATAATCTCCAACTGCATTATGCATTTTGAAAAAATCATGTGGCACTCCGGCATAATTTTGCGGAGCCAAATGTAAGATCTTCAACATTAAATATCTTTTATTAGTGTATCCCTGAAAATACCGCGTGCACCAAAATTTTCTTTAAATCTGCCAAGTCCCCAGTTTGGTTCCATGTTTACAGTAAATATTCCGAAATCAAGAAATCGAAATCCTTCTTCTTTGTAACGGTTCATTATCTCGTAAAATAAAAGATTGACCGCACGATATTCCTGGTAATCCTCATCGTGGCTGATGTAAAATGCAAGTACAACTTTTGAGTTTGCACTGAAATTACAAACACCTGCAATAAGTTTGTCTTTTAAGAATGCTCCCCATAGACGAATTTTCGATGGAAACATTTTCTTTAATTTGATGAGTTCATCAAGTGAGTGTGCCGGTGAAACATTATGTCTTAACTTTAAATTCTTTTTCAGGATTTCATAATATTCTTCAAATCTCTCACACTCGGCAATTTCTATTCCCTGCTTAATAGATTTTTTAACTGCCGTTCTTGCTTCTGCACGGTAAGTTGACAAAAGTTCATCCTTTTTGAAATCCAGCTGTACAATACTTGAAACATCGCGCTTTAAATAAGTAAATCCATTTCTAACAAGGGCAAAATCAATATAGTTTGAATATTTAGTCTGGTAAATTATCGGAGGCAATGTTATCTGAATTCGATCAACTTTTAACTCATCAGCATATTCAAGAAGTGAATCCACCATTGAATGAGCTTCTTTAAAATTCAAATCAGATTTATAAACAAAGCTGCCGTATGAAGCCCCCGGGTGGGAAACAAGTATTTTCTTCCCTTCCCTTTCAACTACAGCTGCCGAAAAAGCCGCTAATAATTTTTTATCCTTGGTTACAATAAATGAAGCATCTTTAAATCTTTCAGCCGGATGATAAGCCAGAAATTCACGTTTATGAAAAATAGTTCCGTTATCGGAATTCTCAATAAAATTGTCCCATTCCTGAGGAGTTAAACCTGATTTTTTAAATGTTTTGTATTCTATCATACTTCAGGATTTTTCTTTATAGATTGATTAAATATTGAATTGAAAAATACTATTTCTACATCTAATATTAAAACTATAAGAATGTAATTGTAATCAGTAAATGAATTACGTTAGTCCGCGAGTTTCTAGTCTGACTTCCGTTTTGATTTTTGCTTAATATCACAAATTATTCTTTCCAACAGGAATTTGATTTATTCGTTATAAAAAAGTGATACTATTTTCTTAGTATAAAGGAGATTTATTAAGGAGATATATATGAAACGGTTTACTATCCCAACTATTTTCTTTTTTTTATTTTGTCTTACTATTTATGGACAAATAGTTCCATATGATACTTTGTATAATCAGACTTTAACTCCTTCGGGAAATTTACAGGTTTCATCGCGATTTTTTGAGTTAGGTTATCCAACTGTTTATAGTTCTTATGGTGCCGATGATTTTGTTTGCACAGATCAGTGGACAATTACAAAAGTTTTTGTTCTTGGCGGCTTTTATAATGGAACTCTTCATCCTGCAACTTTCGGAATTTATATTTACGCTGATGATAATCCTAACGGAGATTTACCCGGAACACAACTTTATGATGTTCATGGTTCGGTGGTAGAAAATGGAAACGGCGGATTCACAATTCCGATCAGCGATGACGTAGTTTTAGAACCCGGACATTACTGGATCTCAGTTTACGCTAACGTTGCAGTAGGTTATGCACAATGGGGCTGGAGACCTTCTGACGGGTCTAATAATAATGAAGCTGTATGGGAAAATCCGGGTGACGGGTTTGGAACCGGGTATACTAGCTGGACACCAATTACAACTGTTTTTCAAGGTACCACCCAAACCGATTATTCATTTGCATTATTCGGGATAAACGGAATTCCCGCATCGAATCCTTCTCCTGCTGATAATGCCTTAGCCGTCGGTATTGACCAGCATTTGTTCTGGCAAAATCCCTCCAATGCCGTTTCAATAAATGTTTTATTCGGAACTACTCCGAATAATTTAACTTCCATTTATTCCGGACCTCCTGTTTCAACAATTGATCAGGGTACAATGGAATATTCTAGTAATTATTACTGGAGAGTAGATGAAAGCGATGGAGATGGAACTGCTACAGGAAGAACCTGGCATTTTTCAACAATTCAGAATCCTTCTTTAGTACTTAATGAAAATTTTGATGAAAATGGATTTCCACCTGCCGGCTGGTCATTTGAAAATTCCGGCGAAACCTTATGGGATAAATATTATGGTGTCAGCGGTTACGGTCAGGGTGTAAATTCTGTTCGAAGTAAATTCTTTTTATCACTAATAGCTGATTCAATCAGTTCAATGATTACATATACGTTTTACCCGTTATCTGAAGGCGATACTTTAACTTTCGATTATGCTTACGCAGCTGAGTCTCAGTATTTTATTGATAAACTTGAAATTCTTTATTCAACTGATTCTGGTCAGAATTGGGAAAGCCTGGTGTTGCTTAACGGAGGACCAAATGGTGAACTTGTAACGGCACCTCACACTAGTTTTGAATTTGTCCCAAATCCGGATCAGTGGGGAACTATGAAATTTGCAGTTCCCGTAGGAGTCAATAAATTCAAATTTAAAGCTATCAGTGCCGGCGGAAATGATCTGTTTCTTGATAATATCAGAATATTAGGTTCAGATACAGGTACTCCTGTGGAATTAATTTCGTTTGATGCAACTGTTGTAAATAGCAATGTAGAATTGAAATGGCAGACTTCAACCGAAACAAATAATAAAGGATTTGAAGTGGAAAAAAAGAACTCCGCCGATGGTAATCAGGATGGCTGGACCGGAGTATCCTTTGTTAACGGAAACGGGACTACCTCTAAAGAACATACGTATTCTTACATTGATAAAAATGTAAATGCCGGTAAATATTCTTACAGGTTAAAACAGGAAGACTTTGACGGTTCCTTTAAATATTCAAATGTTGTTGATATTAATATCAGTAATGTACCAGCAGAATATTCACTTTCACAGAATTACCCAAACCCATTTAATCCAACTACCAGAATTAATTTTAGTCTGGCAGTTGATTCAAAAGTAACTTTGGTGGTTTATAATATTCTAGGACAGAAAATAAAAATATTAGCGGACAGGAATTTTTCAGCAGGAAATTACAATTTCAATTTCGATGCTTCCGCATTTAACAGCGGGGTATATCTTTACAGAATTGAAGCAACCGGAATTAACGGAGAAAAATTCGATGAAGTAAGAAAAATGGTGCTTACAAAATAATTGTTGATCTTTAATGAATTGAAAAGAGCCGGTTTTTACAGACCGGCTTTTTTATTTAAAAACTGAATTGTAAAGAGAAAACAGATGCATTTCCCAACCCCAAAGTAAAAGGCATAAATGCGTAATCAAATCTCAGGTTTCCCCACATTAAACCTACACCGCCGGTAAAGCCGCGCGACTCATATCCGGTTTGGTATCCTGCACGCAATGCAATTGTATTATCATAAACCCCTTCTGCACCGAGATTGAAGTGGATGTCGTCTGTTAAAAGATATTTCTGGAATTCAGCAGCAGCAGTCATACCTATCTTTGAATCAGAAAAATCAAAGTGATATGCAGGTCCAATCCTGAATTCGGATGGAAGTTTTGTTGGTTCATTCCGGAGGTTATTCATTGAACCCAGATTTTTAATTACTGCTGAGGCAGTTAAACCCTCAATTGAAGTTTGATAATTCAATCCAAAATCAAATCCCCAGCCGTTAGCCTCATCGTTCAGAATTCCTTCATATAAATATTTTACCGAAAGTCCAAAATCAATATTTTCCACTATTCCGAATCCTGTGGATAAACTTCCGAAAAAATAATTGGCATTGATTTTTGAATCAGCTTCACCGGGCCTGGTTCTTACTTCAATATCACTAACTGTAGTAACATTAATTCCAAGTGCAATGGGTAAACCCCAAACTTCAGAAGCAATACCTAGAACCTCACTTCTTACATCCTGAATCCATTCGTTATGCATCAGCATTATTTCTGTGTTATCCTTACCCGCTAACCGTGACGGATTATAAAACAAAGCTGAAACATCGTTAGAAGAAACAGCCCCGGCATCACCCATCGCAATATTTTTTGCTCCGAACCCGAACTTCAGAAACGATAGCCCGGTATTTCCTGCAGTTTGAGAAAAAGTATAAGTTGCAAAAACCAAAATTATTAAGATTATTTTTTTCATTCTTACAGAATTAAAGATTTAAAAATTAACATTTATCCCCACAACATGCCTGTCCTGTGGTGAATATTGTTCAATCATAAAAGCATAGTCCACTCCAATTCTTATTCCGTCAAAATTTCTTGCATAAGAAAAACCTGCGGCAGGTTTTGGAAGAAAATCTGAATTACTAAGATTGAATTGGTCAACTCCTGCCCTGATAAAAAGTCCTTCAATCAGATTATATTCAGCACCTGCCCTGAGAATATTTGTTTCACCATTACTGTTTTCAAAATCCAGGGACGCCAGCAACCCAATTTCTTTATTGAAGTAACTGATACCAAGCTTACGTAACATCGGGAACCTGTCGGTTGTTACTGTACCATCTGTTCCATACAATGTACTTGTATCCCATTTATATGAGCTATTAATATCTGCAATTGCCAACCCGACATTCCATTGATCATCTATTCTGTACAACAATCCAAAATCAACACCTACACCGCTGGCTGTTATATCCTGGTAAAGACTGTAATAATAAAATTTAGCTTCTATGCCTATTGAAAGATTTTCTGAAAACTTTTTTGCAAGTGCTATAAAGAACTGGTTCTCTGTAGTGGAAAGATCACCTGTTTTATTTCCATCTCCATCCCGTCCATCAATTTTACCTACACCTGAATTAATAATACCTGCACTTATTCCCGCAGATCTTGATTTTTTACCACCAAGATCAAATCTCCTGGTAAAAGATAAAAAGTTTAAAGAGCGGTCAAGAGATAAGAAAGAATATGAAGTTTGAAATGAATTACCCTCCTGGAAAACACTTAATGCCGGATTATAATATGCTACAAGGTTTCCTTCAGTAACTGAGGATAAAGCATTTCCCATACCGATGCCTCTTGCACCAAATCCTAATCTGCTGAAAGCACCCGGCATAACAGCAATTTTACTGAACTCAGGCTGAGCAAGAGCTGCCGCAGTTAAAAAAATAAATATGAGTATAAGTGATTTTTTCAATTTCTCCTCTTACTGAACTACTAATATTTTTCCGTACAAGGGATCATTTGATCCAACTTCAATTCTGTAAAAATAAACACCGTTTGGGACGATATTTCCGCTGTCGTCTCTCCCATCCCAGCTATCATAAGGAGGATCGGATGTAGAAATTTTCCTGGAAGCACTCTGAATAACCGTTCTTAAATAGTTCATTCCAAAATCAAAAATCCGGATTGTTACATTTTCATTTTTATCATTTGTATCATATTTAAAAGTGATTTTTCTGTCAAGTCTTGGAGCAAATGGATTTGGAAAAGCGTAAACTTCTGATGAAGCCGGGGCTGAGATATAAACTTTCCAGTTACCGCTCCACATCAATCCGGTTTCTTCGAGTCTTGCTAATCCCTGTTCAGAACCAATCCAGACTGTATTACCCGAAGCAGCAGCAGAATAAAATGCTGTAGTAGTTATAGCCGCGTTAGTTTTCTCATCCCTGATTGATCCGGGAAGAATCCAAGTAATTCCGTTATTGCTCGATCTGAAAACACCATTATCAGAAGCCGCCATTGGCTGATCGGATTTGAATCCGAAGTTATGAACCTGCTCGTGAGGCAGAGAAACCTGCCACGTATTTCCATCATCTGTAGACGAACTAACTCCATAATATTCTGTGTAGCCTTCAGCTTTCCATGTTGCACCCCAGATTGTACTATTAGCTGAATTATATCCCAGAGCAACAACGAAATTTCCGCTAATAGGACTTTCCTGATTAAGGTGATTAAATTTTGTCCAGCTTACACCGCCATCAGTCGATTTATTAATTCCGTTAGCGGTTCCAACATAAATTGTCGAATCATCTTTAACAGCTAGTGAAAATACTCTGTGGTTCAGCCAACCCTGTCCGAAATTTCCCGAAGATGGTGAAAGTGCATAACCTTAATAGTATCATTAGGATTTATTGAATTTAAGACTATCTGAAGGAAGTAATATTCTTTGCCAGCTCTGCCCCATATCAGTGCTTTTTCTAACGCCTCCGGCAAATGTTGCAATCCAAACTGCATCCGGAGTAAAATCAATATCGTAGACAAGATTTTGTATTGCTACTGTAACAGGCAGTACACGAACCTTTGGAAGCTGTACTCCATCATTTATTCCGTAAATTAATGTAGAATCACCGGCATCGTCCAGTGGTTGCGGAACCGAATGCCATGTTACTCCAAAATCAGATGTGTAATGTAAACCTGATCCTTCGGGCAATGTAGATCCGCTTACATCTTTTGAGTGCGCAGTTGAGGCCCAGAAAATATTATGGTATTTATCATATGCAATTGCCGGAACACTTTCAGATCCAAATGTCTCGTCGCCATAAAAGTTTGTCCAGGTTTCGCCATTATCTTTGGAAAGACTGACACCTTTACTTGTCCCAAGCCAAACTGTATCTCCAGATGCAATTATATCGCTTACGCTGTTGCTTAACGGGCTTCCCGTTTCAAGAGATTTTTCAAAACCTTTTTCATTTTGGAATTTGTATTAATCCGGGAAACTCTGTGCAAATAATGTTAACGGTAATAATACAATTATTGAAAAAAATTCTTCAAATCTTTTCATGGAACCACTTCTACATAATGAGTAATTTTATTACTATAAAGATCCACTTGGTCAACGGCTTGAAACTCCCATCTGTAGGAACCTATCGGATGCACCTGATAAAAATTATCATTCGCTGTATAAATACCATCACCGGCAATCTGATCGCCATCGTTACTGAGTTCATCCATCATCATACATCACAATGGGATTGACAGAAGAGTGGTGAATTATCACGGGGGGACATAAGTTGTACAATTCATAAGAAAACTGTTTCTACATCAGCAACTCCATTAGAATCCTGAACCGCTACTTGAATTGTAAAGAAATGTTGAATCAGATGATAATGATACAGTATCCGGTACTATTCAAATCATTTATTACTGGTGCAAATTGATCTTTTCCATTATCATAAGATAAAATTTTGAGCAGAGATATAAGTGGTATTGTTGAATACATCTGTAACATAATATTGAATAATGTAAACCCCATTAAATAATTATTGCTCATTGTGAATTTATTGGAAAAAATGTTATCACCCTTTATTAAATCTCCATGAGTAGAAATATTACCGTCGTCATACATAATTTATTGCAGAAGAATTAACCTGCAATCCTACAGGCGAAATGACGTTAAAATAAACAGATTGTATCTGTTCTGACGAGTTAAAAGTAACTGCAAATGTTAAGACCGAATCGGAGGTCAGATAATTAACTGAATCGATCTTTGAACCACTAGAAGTATCTATTCTGGCTATATTTGTTACTTTTATATTATTTGTTTGCTTCGGATTTATAACCGAGTCGTATGTTTTTTCGCATCCCCAGAATAAGAAAGGAAGCAAAATAAAAAGAGCGAATTTTTTCATAAAGTTAATATTGGTTTGAATTTAGCGCTTCTCAAGGTAAAATTACATCCCCCCGCTGATCATAAACGGAGTGGGAGAAAAAGAAATTATTAAAATCAGGTAACTAAGATAACCTAAAATTTTTCTTTTTCCATCCAGTTCATCATGCCCCGGTATTGCCGGATGTTTTAACTTAATTACAAAAAATAAAATCAAAGCCCACACCAGCCATCCAATCCATCCGAATGCAAAATTAATATCCATAAAAATTTCAATAAACCCGGCTAACCCCAGAACAAATAATAGAGTAAAAGAAATTATTGCAATTTTATAGTGAGCCTCTTCTCCAAACATTGTGTAACCGATATGCCCCCCGTCTAATTGACCAACAGGAATCATATTCATTGCAGTTATGAACATTCCAAACCAGCCGACACATAAAAACGGGTAATGATAAACCTCGGACATCGGAGGAAAGAATTGTCCCGGATGAACAAAAATCAATTTAAAGAAAGAAAACAATATGGTGTTTCCAAATTCCAGTTGAATTCCGGTTTTTCCATATTCAGGTGAAAAGAAATCAGGGTGAATAGACAGTAAATATTCTTTCCCTGGAACATTCATGAATCCGTAAATTAAAACTATAAGGCATGCTACAAATCCTGCAAGCGGACCAGCAACACCAATATCAAACATAGCTTTTCTCGTATGAATTGGTGACCTGGTTCTTATAACCGCACCCATCGTTCCAAAATTAAGGAACCCCGGTAAATTGGGAAAAGGAATATAGTAAGGAAGTGTTGCATCAACCTTATGGTACTTAGCTGCAAAATAATGTCCGAACTCGTGGCAGGAAATTATAAACATTATAGCAATAGAATATGGAAGTCCGATTAAGAGATGATTAAGTTCATAAGGTCCCATTGTTCCGGTAGTCCACTCAGCACCGGCAATAGTGGTCGTTATAAATGTAACGACGAATAAACCGATATGAAGAAGTACCGAATTTTTTTTCTGTTTTTGCTGGTAACCTGTTATGTCGGTTTGATCAGTTTGATAGTAATCTGACATTATAAATCGAGATTAAAGCCTATGGTTGTGTAAGATTCATTAAGATCATAATACTCTCCGTGAACGCTTTTACCCGAAAAATAAGTAATCGCCAGACTTAATCCACGTGATTTATAATCCCCGAATTTTATTCCCGCTGTTAAAATGTTACTTCCCGAGAATTTGTTAATTTTTTCCAGTTTAAAATCATATGCAACATAAGGATAAATATTTTCAAATTTAGTGTAGTAATAATCGAATCCTAATTGATAAATTCCTTTTCCAACATCAAGCGGTTTCCTGTGGAAAAGATAGGTTAATCCGGCATAAAATCTTAAACCTCCAATTCTATAATAAGGAAAGAGTTCGATAAATTCCCTGGTATAAACAGTAGCAGTTCTTCCGTTTCTCCAGAAATTGGCTTTATAATCATACTGTCCGTCCACAAAATGAGCACTGATATGACTTAACCTAAATCTGAATCCATATTCATTTTCTTTATTAATAATTTTGTAGCCTGAATTTAATCCAAATAAATAATCAATCGCTTCTACCGGGAAATGGAATTCACTTTCAGCGCGTAATCTTGTAAACGTAAAAAGATCCACTCCAAAAGATAATTCTGTATTATTTTTATTTATCTGAAGGATATCAGTCGATTTGCTTATGTCAAGCCTTATTTTTTTTCCTCCAAGCTGGAAAGCAAATCCTGCTTTGGGCTCAATAAAATTCGCTGTGAATGGCTGAATATTAACACCCGATGGAAACCAGGTAGATTTGGTTTGGGAAAAAGTCGAAAACCCATAAAGTATTGATAAAATGATAAATATATATTTTTTCATTTTGTAAACTTTCATTTGCCACGAAGACGCTAAGACGCTAAGTTGAAATAAATCTTTTTATTCCTTCTTTAATCAATGGAACATTAAAATTTATAAGAAAACCTAATCGCTTTCCTGTTAATTTTAAATGGCTAATTATTTGTGCATGCCATACTGGATTAATTTGATCAACAGCTTTCAATTCACAAATAACAAGATCATCAACTAGTACATCCAGCCTTAATCCTTCATCAAAGATCAATCCATCATAAACAATCGGAATATCTATTTGTCTTTTATGTTCAATTCCCTTTTTATTAAGTTCGTGACAAAAGCAGACTTCATAAACTCTTTCCAATAATCCCGGACCTAAATTTTTATGAACAGTAAATGCTGCATCTACAATTTGTTTTCCTAAATATTCCTCTCGTTCAGATAATTTCTTTGTGTCTTTGAGCCTTTGTGGCATAATGATTTTTTAAAGTAGATTCGATAATCCGCTAAATCCGTTAATTAATTAATTTCTTAATTTTCTGCTTTACTAATTTATTAAATCCGTACTTAAATTTAGAAGATAAAGCTGAGACCGAATAATAATTTGTTGGGAAAGCAAATGAGGGTTCGAAGTAACAGTTTACAGTGCAGCCCTGGCAGAAATTAAACTTCCCTTCCAGACGTTTAAACTCTTTTAACTTTTCGGAATCTCTTATTTCTTTTATCGGTTTATCAATTTTTATTCTCTCATTTCCAAAATGATAGCAGGGAAGGATAATTTCATTGTAAGGTGAAATAACTATAACCCGTGAGACAGCCTTGCAGCTTGGATTCTTGATATCGTTTCCGCCATCTCTTCTTAATTTCATAAATCCTTTATTTAAATAGATATCGTTTTTACCATCTGTATATTCTTCTATAAAATCTATTGCCTCTCCACTCAAACCAGGATTACCAAAATAAGAAAACACAGGATTCACAAGCAGGACAAGATCGTTTTTCTGTGCAATCTCATGCATCTGCGGGAGTTTTTTGTAAGTATCATTTGTAACAGTAAACAGAACATCAGGAAATTCTCCCAGAGATTTTGCAATATCTATGCTCTTCATTACAAATTTGTAGCAGTCGACTTTTCTTATTTGATTATGCTCCTCTTCATCCGGTGAGTCAAGAGAAAAATGAAGTAAATCAATTTTCCCCGCAAGTTTTTCTGCAAACTTAGGATAAAGCAATGCATTGGTAGTAATGCTCGTCTGCATCTTAAACATTTTTGCATACTCTGCCATAAGATGAATTTCTTTGTGCAGAAGCGGTTCTCCGCCTGTGAGATCAATGAACTTTACGCCAAGTTCAGAAATCTGTTTTATGTTTGTTTTGAAATCTTCAAGCTTTGCATATGGTGTGTTCACAAAATCTTCGTGGGCTGCAAAATGGCAAAACGTACAAAAGGCATTACATTTATAAGTTAAATAATAATTGCAAAGAAGAAGCATTAATATTCTTTACCTTTCCATACGACTTTTCTGCTGCTTAAAACAATGACGGGAAGAATCAATACATAAAGAATAAAATATAATTCAAATTGAATGAAGAATTTTAAGTGCTCTTTTATTCCAAGTCTGCTGTGAACCGGAAATAAAACAAACAAATCGATTGCCACTTTAAATACTGCTAAATATACCCACACAGGCGAGAAAAATAAAGGAGTTAAAAGAACGCAAAGATTTACAATTAACCCAAAAGCCATAACAACAAATCCACGAAGCGGTACTCCCAGTCCACCAACCCCCCATCTTTTTTTCTGATGGTAAAGTTCATTAAAACTTTTACATGGTAGCGAAGTAACAAGGGCATTTTTATCCAAAGGAAAAATAATCCTGTAACTGCCCAACCGGGATATTGCCATAAGAAGATTAAAATCCTCTGTAACACTGAACGGAAGTTTTTCATATCCCCCTGTTTCGATATAGGCTTTTTTTCTGTATGACATATTATTTCCAATGCAGCTAATTGGCTTGCCAAGATTTATAGTGCCCGCTGCAACTATAAGCAAATACACAAAATCAATAGCCTGCATACCACTGAAACCATTGTAAGCTGTCTGAGTTGTAAAACCATTCACAATACCCACATCACTTTTATAATATGAACAGATTGTTTTCACCCAGAATGGATCAACTTCACAATCAGCATCAGTGGTCAAAATGATTTCACCTTCCGAAATTTTAATTGCGCTGTCTATTGCGTTCGCTTTTCCTTTCAAATTTTCTTTTTCAGGATTAGCAGTAATTCTCCTAAAGCTTTTTTTGTCTTTTATAAAATTGTCTACAACCTCTAAAGTTGAATCGGTTGAATGACCATCGGAAATAATTATTTCCAGTTTATTTTCAGGATAAACAAGTTTATCAAGGGCAGCCAGGCATCTTAAAATATTCTTTTCTTCATTCCTTACTGCAACTACAACAGTTGCTTTCGGAAGTTCTTCATCATTCAGTTTTGGAAATTTTTTATTTATGCCAATAATAAAAAGCACGGACTGAATAAAGTATCCGCATAAAAATATAAGAAAGATTATTTCAAACATTCGGCAGGAACTCCGATTTGAAATCCGCGGCGGGAAGATTCTTCAACAATGTAATTGATAGATTCAAGAATAATATCTTTACTTTTAAGATTGTCATGTAAAACAATGATTGAATTCCGCTCTAAATATTTTCTAACTGCAAATTTAACTATGTTAATATCATTCTTATAATCATACGTAAGAAGAGACCACATTACAACTTTTAAATTCATCTCTTTTAATAAAGATGAAGTTGATAATTTAAATTTTCCGTGCGGCGGTCTGAAATATAAAACATCCTCACCTGATTTGTTTTTTATCAAATTGTTAAATTTTTCAATCTGTTCTTCAGTTTCTGTGCGGTTTAATTTTGTAATCGATTGATGATTGAAAGTATGATTGCAAACAAGATGCCCTTCATCCTTAATTCTGCTGTAAAGATCGGGATATCTGCCGATATTTTCACCCACGCAAAAAAATGCTGCTTTTATTTTATGAATTGAAAGCAAATTGAGAATTAACGGAGTAGTTTCAGTAATCGGTCCATCATCAAAAGTCAAAAGAATTTTATCAACCTTGGATTCCCACTGGAATGAAGAAAAAATGTTCTTAATTATAAATGGCGGATTGTACTGGTATTTCATAATATCAAATATAACGAACGAAATAAGAAAAACTGAATAGATAATCTTTGATATGTTTTCTTACTTAATTATTAAATTAGCCGACACTTATTAAAAGATTTAAATGATTAAAAAATTACAGAGGCATCAAATAGGTTTATTAGCCATATTTACTGCTGCTCTTATGTGGAGCACCGGCGGCTTATTCGTAAAACTTGTTACCTTCAATGCTATGCAGATTTCTTTTTTCAGATGTTCAATAGCTGCCCTGGTTTTTGCTTTGCTTTTCAGAAAGAGATTGCTGCTTGTAAATACTTTTACCTTTGTTAATGCACTATTTTATGCTTCTGTACTGATAGCTTATGTTATTGCATTAAAAATGACAACCGCAGCTAACGCTATTTTTCTTCAATCAACCGCACCTATTTACGTTTTAATTTTTGAACCAATAATCTTAAAAACTTCTTACAACCGGATAAATATAATTACTATTGTTGTATGTATTATAGGAATGTTCTTTTTCTTTATGGGAAAAATTTCTCCAGAGCATTTTGAAGGTAACCTGGTTGCACTTTTCTCAGGAGTAATGTTTGCTGCTTTATTTCTCGGCTTAAGAAAAAATGAAGATAAATATCAACTTAGTTCTATCTTTTACGGAAACGTAATTGTTGCCCTTGTCTGCATTCCGTTTTTATCAGGAATTGAAAATGTAAACTTCAGTAATTTATGGATGGTATCCTTCCTCGGAATTTTTCAGATAGGTCTGGCATATGCAGTTTTCTCATACGGTTTAAGAAGAGTTCTTGCAATAGAAGCTTCTATAATTGCATTGATTGAACCTGTATTAAATCCAGTATGGGTATTCATTGGCTACGGAGAAATTCCTTCATTTATGGCAATTATCGGAGGGATAATAATTCTTTCAGCAATAATGATGCGTACGTTAATAATGGAAACACCGATGCTGAAAGGCAGGTTTAAGATTTAAAAATAATTATATATTTTGATTATTATTTAGAAATGTATTACTATGATAGTAAATATTTTAATAGAAACGGATAAATAAAAATGGTAACCGTAATAAATAAAAGAATAAAAAAAGAGAAATTAAGTGAATTATTGAATAGGCAAAGTGAAAAAGGAAATTATCTTAAAACGTCTAAATATATAGGTAAAATAAGTCTTAAGGAAGATCCATTGAAAGTTCAAAAGAAACTAAGAGATGAATGGAAATAATTTTCTCTGTGATACGAATATTTTACTGTATCTGTTAAATGGGGATCAAATTGTAAGCGATTTAATAGATAAACGGAAAATCTTCATTTCGTTCATTACCGAAATTGAATTACTTTCGTTCAAAAAATTTTCCCAAACCGAATATAAATTAATTAAAGAGTTGATCAGTGATTGCACTTTAATTGATTTAAATAAGGAAATAAAAGAGAAAGCGATTGCGTTTCGACAAAAATATAATCTCAAAATTCCTGATACTATAATTGCAGCAACATCAGATTATTTAAAATCCCTTTAATTTCTCAGATAAACAGTTCAAAAAAATAAAAGATATTAATCTTATATTTTATCAAATATAGTTACGGTGATAATCTCACAATATCCCAACTATCATTTTTCTTTTTGTAGCAAATTCTATCATGTAAACGGCTCTCTCTCCCCTGCCAGAACTCAAATTCTACGGGTTTTACTCTAAAGCCTCCCCAGAATGGAGGTAAAGGAATTTTCCCATCTTTATATTTCTCGGCATATTCAGCAAATTTTTCCTGAAGAAATTCACGATTTGGAATTACACTACTCTGCTTTGAGGCCCATGCTCCAACCTGACTATTTGTCGGGCGCGAATGAAAATATTCTTGCGATTCTTCAGATGAAACCTTTTCCACCTTACCTGAAATCCTGACCTGTCTCTCAAGTTCAAGCCACAAAAAAAGAATTTCCGCATTCGGATTTTCATTTAAATCTTTTGCTTTGTGACTTGTATAATTCGTAAAGAAAACAAAACCTTCTTCATCAAATTTCTTTAGCAGAACAGTCCTTACAGAAGGAATTCCTTTTGATGAGGCAGTAGAAAGTATCATTGCATTGGGTTCTTTCAAATCTGATTTTAAAACCTCGTTAAACCAGTGTGAAAACTGAATAAAGGGATTCGGATCGACAATATTCTCCGTTAATTCTTTCAATGAATAATTCCTCCTGAGGTTAGCGATTTCTTTGTTTTCAGTCATATAAAGTAAATATGGTATTATTAAATTAAAATGAATAAAAAATATTTAGTAAATTGTGTAATATAAATCCCGTTACTATTTAAATTATTTAATGACCGGTGGGTCATTATCTTAATTTATGATGCGGATTATTTCTTTCATAAATTTAATGAATATTTATAAAACAAAGATTTAAATTTTCAAAATGAAACCGAACGATTTAACAAAAGAACAAAAAGAAGAATTAGAAAAATTTGGTGCGAATACCTGGTTTGTGGAATACCTGCATGAACAATATGAAAAAAATCCTTCGCAGCTTCCGGATCAATGGCAGAAATTTTTTGGTAAAGTTACCGGAAAACCGGATAATAATGGGAAACACGAAAATGGCAGTTTATTCAGTTTAGGGAATATTGATTTACCTGTACCCGGTGATGAAGATGAAACACAGGTAATTGCGGGAAGCTCTGCGCGCATTCTGGATAATATGAATGCAAGTCTTACAGTTCCCGTGGCAACTTCCCAGCGGACAATTCCGGTAAAGCTTCTTGAAGAAAACCGGAGAGTACTAAACCAGTTTTTAAAAAGAAAAATGCCGGTAAGGTTTCATTTACACATTTGATAAGCTGGGCAATTCTTAAAGCTGTCGAAGCAGTTCCCGCACTGAATAATGCGTTTACAATTCTTAATGGTAAACCAACTATCATTAAAAGAAAAAATGTAAATCTCGGGCTTGCAATTGACCTTGAAAGAAAAGACGGTTCCCATTCTCTTATTGTTCCGAACATTAGAAATGCCAGTCAAATGAATTTTAAAAAGTTCTGGAATACATATGAAGATTTGGTTACTCGTTCGAGAAAAGGTTTAATTGATCCCTCTGAATTTTTAGGAACAACAATTACACTTACAAACCCGGGTACAATCGGAACAGCGGCTTCTGTCCCACGATTAATGGTTGGACAGGGAGCAATTATAGCAACCGGTGCAATCCAGTATTCTCCCGAATACCAGGCTATGTCCCCTTCAACTATTTCTGCGCTTGGTGTAAGTAAAGTTATGACTTTAACAAGTACATATGATCACAGAATAATTCAGGGTGCTGAGTCTGGATTATTTCTCCAGAAAATCAATGAACTCCTTCTTGGTGAACATAATTTTTACGATGAAATTTTTGAAGCACTCATTATTCCTTATAAACCTTATAGATGGAAAGCAGATTACCAGCCGGGAATTTTTGATAATACGGCAAACACAGAAGAGATAGAAAAGCAGGCAAAAGTTTTACAACTGATAAATCTGTATAGAGTTCGTGGTCATCTTATTGCAAATCTTGATCCTCTGGGATTTCAAACACCTTACCATCCTGAGCTTGATCCGGCAACATATAGTTTAACAATCTGGGATATGGATCGTTACTTTATAACGGGAGGCTTCAGCGGTTTAAAAACAGCAACTATGAGACAAATTCTGGAGATATTACAGAAGACTTATTGTGAAAAGATTGGTGTTGAATATATGCATATTCAGAATCCTGAAGAGAAAGTATGGCTGCAGAGTAAAATGGAACCGATAAAAAATATTCCTGATTTCAGTGCGGAAGTTAAAAAAAGAATATTAAACAAATTGATCAACGCTGAAACGTTTGAACATTTTATTCATACAAAATTTATCGGGCACAAAAGATTTTCACTTGAAGGATCAGAAACACTAATTCCTGTTCTCGATATGCTTCTTGATGAGGCAAGCCAGTCAAATGTGCTTGAAGTAGTTTTAGGTATGGCTCACCGCGGCAGGTTGAATGTTCTTGCAAATATAATCGGCAAGTCATATGAATCGATTCTTTCTGAGTTTGAAGATATACAGGATCCGAATTCGATTGCAGGTTCGGGCGATGTTAAATATCATCTGGGTGCAACGGGAAAATATAAAACTCATAATGGTAAAATGATCACTGTTTCAGTGGCATCTAATCCAAGTCATCTTGAATGGGTTAATCCTGTTGTTGAAGGTATTGTGCGCGCAAAACAAAAACGGCTTGGTGATGATAAAGCACACAGAAAAGTTTTATCGGTATTAATTCACGGGGACGCTGCATTTGCAGGACAGGGTATAGTTGCTGAAACCTTAAATCTTTCGCAGTTAAGCGGATACAGAACCGGCGGAACAGTTCACATTATTATCAATAACCAGATAGGATTTACAACCACTCCGGAAGATGCACGTTCATCCGTATATGCTTCGGATGTTGCCAAGATGATTCAGGCACCAATATTTCATGTAAACGGAGATGATCCCGAAGCATCACTTTGGGTAACCAAACTCGCTTTTGAGTATAGGCAGATATTTAAGAAAGATGTAGTAATAGATTTATTCGGCTATAGAAGACACGGACATAATGAAGGAGATGAACCTGGGTTTACGCAGCCTTTGCTGTATGATATTATTAAATCTCATCCATCGGTAAAAGAGATTTATGAATCAACACTTCTTAAGAATCAGGTACTTTCTGAAGAAGTCATCAAACACATGAATGAAGAAATTCATAATGTATTGAGTGAAGCGTTTGATAAAATCAGGAAGAAGAGTATTAAATTCAGTACTGATGTACCCCTAGCCATTTCAAAAGAGAAACTAGATTCTGTAAAACCTGTTAGAGACACCGGTATATCCGGCGAAATGTTGAAAACTATTGTTGATGCAACAACTTCGGTTCCCGGAGGATTTTCTGTTCATCCAAAGCTGAAAAAGTTTTTGGAGAAAAGGAAAGATTTAGTCGACGGTAACTCAGAAGCAGAATGGGCATTTGCCGAAACTCTTGCCTTCGGCAGTTTGCTTTTGGAAGGAACTCCGGTAAGATTAAGCGGACAGGATAGTGTTCGCGGAACATTCAGCCAGAGACATCTTGCTCTTACAGACATAAAAAGCGGAGATGAATATATCCCACTGAATCATCTTTCAAAAAACCAGGCAACAATGGAAGCACTGGATAGTTTTCTATCTGAAGCTGCGGTGCTTGGATTTGAATATGGCTACAGTACTGCAGACCCTCTTGCTCTTGTTATGTGGGAGGCACAGTTTGGAGATTTTGCAAACGGAGCACAGGTTATAATTGATAACTTCATAGCATCCTCATATGAAAAATGGCAGCTGCCTAATAGTCTTGTCCTACTTCTCCCGCATGGATACGAAGGACAGGGACCTGAACATTCAAGTGCAAGACTGGAAAGATTCTTAATTCTTTGTGCGGAAGATAATATGCAGGTTTGTTATCCTTCTACTCCGGCTCAGTATTTTCATGTATTAAGACGCCAGATGAAAAACGCAGTCCAGAAACCATTAGTTATTATGACTCCCAAAAGTCTTCTCCGTTTACCTGAAGCAAAATCTGCCAGGGAAGAATTTATAAATGGAAGATTCCTGGAAGTTATTGATGATAATTCAAATAACAAAAAAGATGAAATAAGAAAAGTGCTGCTTACAAGTGGTAAAGTATATTATGATATTTTAAAATATAAAAATGAAAATAAAATTAATGATGCTGCAATTATCCGGATAGAACAATTTTATCCTTATAAATCAGAGATGATAAAAGAGATTCTGTTCTTATATTCTAAAGCAAAGGATGTTGTATGGGTACAGGAAGAACCAAGGAATATGGGTGCCTGGAATTTCCTTTCACCAAGATTAATTGAAGACCTGGCTGATGGTCAAAAATTATCGTACAGCGGACGACCAGAAGGTGCCAGCCCTGCTGTAGGTTCAGCAAAAATTTCAAAACAGCAGCAACAGGAATTAATTGAATTAGCTTTCAAATAAGCGAAGTTGAATTAGATAAATAGTGTGGTTAATTTCAGAATAGTTCTTTAATTTTATTTAGTTGTGCAAGCGTAACCTGCCTAACGGCAGGCAAGCTCAGTTTTAATTTGCGAAATAATTTGCGAGCGTAACTCAGTTGGTAGAGTACTTGCTTCCCAAGCAAGATGTCGCGGGTTCGAGCCCCGTCGCTCGCTCAAATAGTACTGTTTATAACTTGGATAATAATAAAAATTATCCAATATTTGAACCTCAAATTTTAGTTGTTCTTTTATTGAAATTGTATGTATTCCGGGGGCTTAGCTCAGTTGGTTTAGAGCATCTGCCTTACAAGCAGAGGGTCATTGGTTCGAATCCATTAGCCCCCACCAAAATATTGCCTGCAATTGTTATAGTTGCAGGCATTTTGCGTTTTAAATCTATTTGGTCTTACCTCTTGTTTTAATTTTTTTGTGGTCATTGGTTCTGCCTAAGGCATTCCTTTGGAAGAATCCATTAGCCCCCACTACTTAAAATTGCCGTTACTTTGTGAACGGCTTTTTTATTTTTATTACGGGGTGTTTATCCAATCGAATCCAATCCTTATTAGTATAATATCAAATCCAGGGTTAATATGTTAACAATTTAATTTTAGTTAACTTTGAATAAAACTTTAAGAGTGAATTATGAGACCGGTTTATTTAAGAAATGAATCTAATGGAATTACGAGAAAAATCATGCTGGATATGGCTTTCTTATCCAGTCATAAAAAAATCAGGCTGCCCAAATGGCTTTTTGAAGAAAATCTTTATTTCCTTTTTAAGAACAAGGATAATGAAATTGAGAAATATTTCTTATCCAAGGAAAAGGTATTTAAAGAAGATGAAAACCATTTCTTCTTTAACTTTCCATTTAAGGAAAACCAGGTAGAAGATGTTTCTGTTTAATCAGAAAGAGCTAGAGAAACTTAAAAGTTATTCTTCTTTAAATGTTATATCAACAACTTTATAATCGGGGTTGCGTGTGTTTACCCGCATCCGGTTTGTTTCGAAATCTGCTTCCTGTCCTTTATTAAGATTTCCTACCGAAGCTCTTATTGTATCACTACCGGATTGATATATTATTATGACATCTTTAAAATTCTTGGAACTGATATTTTTAATTGTCCCTTTTACAACGCCGTATGAAGGAGCGGCTACAATTGAAGGAGCATTTATATCCGTACTACCCGATTCCTGTGAAACAACAATGTGGTCGGTTATTTTAAAGTTTTCTTCTTTTTGAAAATAGAGGTACAAACCAACCCCAACAATGAAAAAGAAAAGATAAAAAATAAATTTTTTCATATAAAATTTCCTGCCGATATTTTTAAATATTTCCCTAGACTTAAAAGAAAATACAAAATCAGGTTTTAATAATCTAAAAAATTATTTTTTAGACAATTCTTTCAAGCGGAATCATATATAACCTGATTTCATCATCCTTTTTTACAACCTGTTTATTGAATTCCTGGATTTTTGAAATCATAATATTCATTTTCTCTTCTTCCTGGAATGGAATTAGTCGCACGGAATCGTGACCCGGAAATGTTCTTGTACCAAGATGAGCTGCGGCTCCGTGACTCTTTCCCAACACATTTTCCCATTTTACGTATGCATCAATTCCGAGCTCCCGGAGGATTCCTATTATTCGCTCATCAAGTACGTCATGGTATACCAGAAAAGTTACTTTCATTTGTTTATCTCCGAAGCAGGCGTATTTGAAATCCCGCTTTTCTTTTTAGAGGGTAATCTTCTGAAAATTTTATTAAAGATTTTTACCAGAGAGAAATCATCAAAAATTGTATAAACTACAGGCACAATGAATAAAGTCAGAAGTGTTGAAGTTATAAGTCCTCCAATTACAGCTTGTCCCATCGGCGAACGAAATTCAGAACCTTCACCGAATGAAAAAGCGACCGGCAGCATTCCAAAAATCATCGCGAATGTTGTCATCAATATTGGTCTTAATCTTGTCTGCCCAGCCTGCAAAGTAGCATCCCATCTTTCCATACCTCTTTCCCTAAGAACATTGATATAATCGACAAGCAGAATTCCGTTTTTCGTTACAAGCCCCATCAACATAATTATACCGATCATTGACATAACAGACATCGAACTTCCAAAAACCAGCAGAGCGATAACTGCACCGATAATAGCCATCGGAAGCGAAAGCATAATAGAGAACGGATAAACAAAACTTTCGAACTGCGAAGCAAGAACCAGGTAAACGAAGATTATAGCAAGAGCAAGTGATAACAAAATATTCAGGAATGATTCTGCCTGCTGCTGACCGCTTCCTGCAACCTGTATACTATAACCCGGGGCAATATTTATTTGATCTATTCTTTTCTGTGCATCAGAAAGAACTTCTCCCAAAAGTCTGTCTGATAGATTAGCTTCAATTCTTATTTCACGCTGCCTGTCATAACGGTTAATCTTCGATGGTCCCGTACCCTTGTTAATAAACGCTACAGCATCAAGGGGAATTAAAACAACACCGCCTGCTCTTGTTTTATTTCTACTTTTAACCGTAAGATTCGAAACACCGCTTATGGTATTCCTGTCACTTTCTTTTACTTTTACTCTGACGTTGTATTGTTCGCCTCCCTCCTGATATTTAGTTGCATCAATTCCGTCAACCATAGCTCTAAGTGCTGTTGCAATTGAAGCCGGATCAACACCCAATGCTGAAGCTTTTTGTCTTTCTATTGTTACTCTTACTTCTGGTTTTGAAGTTTCCAGAGAACTTTCAACATCCACAGCTCCGGCTGTTGTTTTAACAATTTGTTCTACTTTATCCGCATAATTTTTTAATAGAGTCAAATCTTCACCACGAATACTGAAAATAACCGGCTTCTGTCCGCTTCCGGGTCCATTCTGTATGCCGAAACTTATTTTTGCGGAGGGAATATTTATTTTATTTCTCAACTCATCCATAAAATCAAAAACACTGTAGTCACGATCCTTTTTACTAACCAGCTTGACCAGAATGTTTCCCACATTAACCGGATCGTTACCAGCACCAATTGTTGTTAGTACATTAACAACTCCTTTTTTCTGAGCGACAATTGATTCAAGTTGTTTGGCAATTTCGTTTGTTTTTTCAAGCGAACTTCCGGGAGCCGCATCTATGGTTATTGTAAATTCTCCCTGATCCTGCCTTGGAAAGAATTCCGAACCGAGAAGTCCCATAAGGAAGATACTGAATATGAAAACCAATATTGATCCGAACACAATTGTTTTCCTGTGGCCCAGGGACCAGTTTAGTGCAGACTTGTATTTTCCGCTAAGCCATTCAAAAAAATGATTGAAATTATACAGTATTTTCTCAATAATATTTCCATCTTTGGAAAGACTTTCATCTTCTCTTTTAAGCCAGCGTGAGGAAAGCATTGGCGTTAAACTGAATGCAACAAAAAGTGAAATGAGTACTGCAATTGTAACAGTCAGTCCAAATTCATAGAAAAATCTTCCAACTATTCCGGGCATAAATGCCACAGGTACAAATACCGCAACAAGTGTTAATGTAACAGCCATTACGGCAAGACCGATTTCTTCAGTGGCTGCTTTTGCAGCTTCTAACGGGGATTCTCCTTCTGACATATGTCTGTAAATATTCTCGATTACAACTATTGCATCATCAATCAATAATCCAACAGCCAATGAAAGCGCAAGAAGTGACATAACATTCAATGTAAAGCCAAGAGCATACATCAGTATGAAACTGCCTATTATTGATGTTGGGAGTGCAAATGCACTGATAATTGTAGCACGAAGGTTAGCCAGGAAAAAATAGATAACAATAACTGCAAGCAAAGCGCCGTATATCAAATCGAAAAGCACATCATCTATGGAGTGTTTAATAAATTCACTGTTATCACGGGCTACAGTAATGTTAAAGTCTTTCGGAATTTCATTTCTGAGCGTTGCTATTTCTTTTTTAACACTTTCAGCAACCTGAACGGTATTACTGCCGGATTGTTTTCTGATATCAAGACCTACTGCGAGACTTCCGTTTAACCTGGTAATGCTGGTTTTCTCTTCAGTACTGTCGGTGACTGTTGCAACATCACTCATATAAATATTCTGACCACCGGGCGATGAAACAATAATATTTCTGAAATCTGAAACTTTACTAAGCTTACCCATGGTTCTGAGAATATACTGCCTGTTACCCTGTTTAATTGTTCCACCCGGAATTTCAACGTTCGAATTTGCTACACTCTGTATAACATCCTGAATCGAAAGATTAAAAGCATGTAGTCTGTCTGCATCTACAGACACCAGTATTTCCCTTTCTGCACCTCCTACAAGAGTCACTGAACCGACACCGGAAATATTTTCAAGTCTTTTCTTTATTACATCTTTTGTGAATGTGGTCAGCTCCTTCTCACTTCTCTGCCCTGAAACAGTAAGTGTTATTATCGGCTGACTTGAAGGATCAAATCTCTGAATTACGGGTTCATCTACATTATCAGGAAGCTGAGATCTTACTGCTGCCACTTTTTCCCGAACCTCCTGTGAAGCAACCTCACCCTGCACTTCGAGCTTAAATTGTATTGTAACAATTGAGACTCCTTCCTGTGAAGTAGAGGAGATATGATCAACTCCTGCAATCGGGTTTACAGCATCTTCAATAATTTTTGTCACATCTGATTCAACCTGTTCTGGTCCTGCTCCCGGAAGTACAGTTGTTACTGTTACATAGGGTATATCAACATTAGGAAACTGATCAACGTTTAACTTTATAAAAGAAAATAATCCAAGCACAAGGATTGCCATTACAATCATTGTGGTAAAAACCGGTCGTTTTATGGAAACATCTGCTAATTTCATTTAAATCCTGTTTTGCAATTTTCAATTTTACTTTATAATGGAGACTTCGGTACTATCTGAAAGATTATTCATTCCGGCTGTAACTATTGTATCGCCTTCGCTTAATCCCCTGCTTATTTCAGTTACATCCTCATTACTTAATCCAACAGTTACATTAACCGGGACTGCTTTTTTACCAACAAGTTTATAAACAATATTATTGGAGTTTGTAAAAATTACTGCTTCAGTTGGAACGACAAGCACATCATTTTGAGTAGCCAGAGTCACATCAACATTTACAAACATTCCCGGTTTGTACCAATCACCTTTTATATTCTGAAATTCTGCTTTAATCTGAAATGATCTTGCATCCGAAGAAGCCGAACGGGAAATCTCAGTGATTTTTCCATTAACAGCTTTCTCTTTGTTAAACTCTGAATAAATCTTCACGTTATCAGAAACATTTATTTTCGACACTTCACTTTCAGTGACATAAAACTTTATTATCATTCTATTAATATTCGCAACCGTTGCAAGCTGCATCCCGGGAGTCACCCAATCTCCCACATTTACACCAAGATCAGTTACAATTCCGTTTATAGGAGATTCAAGATCAACCGTGCTTTGGGAAGCGTCAAAATTTGCTTTAGCAACTTCATAAGCTGTTTCTGCCTGATCAAGCTGCTGTTGTGAAATTGCTCCATCAGCATAAAGTGCTTTCATCCTTTCATAATTTTTCTTTGTATTCTCGTAATTAGCCTTTGTCTGCAGAAAGTTTGATGTTGCACCGGAACGATCAAGTTGAATAAGCAGATCACCTTTCTTCACAAAACTGTTTACTTTTACCTTTATGTCAATTATTCTTTCTGCAATTTTTGAAACAATTGAAGCCTGTTCAATACCCTCAAGGGTTCCAGAGTAAGTCTTTTTTTCTGTTATCGTTTTTTTCTGAACTTGTGTAACCTGCACAGGTTCAGGTTTTAAAATTGTTTTTTGCTGGTTCGAATTTTTACCGCAGCCCTGGTTGATCACAAGCAATAAAATCGAGGCAACTAATAAATTTTTAAAAATGATTTTTATCATCAGGAATTTTCTCCTCAGGTTATTTAATTTCATTTAGTTATTATTCCAAGAACTTTTTCCCATTCGGTTTTGGAAATAAGAAAATCATACACTGCTTTTTCATAATTAATTCTTGTCTGTCTTAAAGAGTTTTGAGTATCCAGTATTTCAAGCTGGGTTCCAACACCTTGTTTATACCGTGTTTGTGCAATTTCCAAGGCTCTCTGAGCCTGCTGTACACTTTTTTCCTGGGCTTGAATTCTGTCTAATGCTTCCTCCATTTTTAATTTAGATTGCATAAGGCTTATCTTTAATCCTGCTTCCGTTTTATTCCTGGTTACTTCCAGATTTTCTACATCTATTTTTGCCTGCTGAATCTTTGCACTTCTTTTAAATCCATCAAAAATGGGATATGAGAGTTGTAATCCTACGGTAATTGTGTTAGCCCAATTGTAATTTTTGAAATCGAAAGTATTATCCTGTGTCTGCCATGCATAATTACCAAAAGCAGATAATGTTGGAAGATACGCTGCCTGTTCAATACTCACATTCTCTTCAAGCATAAGTTTTTGAAGAGAAAGTTTCTGCAGAGTTGGATTTTTTTCCTTTAAGATTTCATTTGATCTCTCGATAAGATCCTGTGAAACTTTTTCAACTTTAAATTCTCCTTCAACTTCAATTGTAGTATTCAGATCAAGTGAGAGCAGATTTTTAAGGGCATTCATGGCGAGCTGCAGGTTATTTTTAGCTTCAATAAGAGAAGGCTTAACATTTGCAAGCTGAACTTCGGCCCTTAAAAAATCATATTCTGAAGCTACTCCCTGTTTATATAATGCACCGGTATTTTCATAATTAGCCTGAGCAACTTTGTAACTCTCTTCATTAACATCCACAAGCTTTTTAGAAAGTAAGACAGTAGTAAAAACTTTCTTTTACCTGCGCAATTACATCATCTTTTGTTGATTCATTTGAAAGATCTGAATATTGCGAATATTTTTTTGCAATGCTTATTGCTGTACCAAGCCGAGGATCGTAAAGAGTTTGGGAAAGTGATATTCCGAGATCATAACTATTCTTTGCTCCTATTGAAAACGTAAGCGTATTTGGAGAAGGATTAAATGGTGTATTTGGCGGAATAAATAAGACCGGAGATTTCAAATTTCTTGTATATTGCCCGTTAAGATTAATTTTCGGCCATGCTCCGGCATATGCTTCGGTTATTTGCTCATCCGCTTTCAGCACACTTAATTCTGCTAAACGAATATCATAATTTTTCTGCAATGCAATGGAAACTGCTTTATCCAGAGTAAGCACAATATCGGTACTATCTGCCTGTGCAAATAAATTGTCTATACAGAGAATAAATAAGAGACTCATAAAAAATATTTTGATAAGAAAATTTTTCATCCTTCTTTCCTGCTTTGGTTTCAAGTTGCTATTTCTTTTCAAGTCCTTTAATTATAAAATTTAGGAGGTTCATTTTTTTTCTACTATTTTCGAGAAAATATTCATCACCTAAAAAAGTTTGTTTATTTATTTTGAACTCCAGGTGCTCAATTGCAACAAATAAATCGATTAAATCTTCTGATAACTGAACTGAATCATGTTTTATAAAATCATTATTTTGCATACCTTCTATTAATATTTTATTTATTACTGTTTTTTGTCTTTTAATCAAGGACTGATAAAACCCGGAAAACCGGTCCGCCAATTCCGTTTTTGCAGCGGTGCTTAATTTGTAAAAACTGGATTTTTCTTGTCCAAAATTGTTACTGATTAAAAGGAATTTTCTGAGTTTTTCTGATGGTGAGATTACAGTGTTTAATTCTGCTTCTACCCTTCTAAAATATTCTTCTATATCAGTTTTGATTATTTCATTAAAAATTTCTTCTTTGTTAGCAAAGTAATGGTACAATGAATTTTTTTTCATTCCAACCTGTTCGCCAATATCATCAAGAGTAGTTTTACTAAAACCGTACTTAGCAAAAACCCTTCTTGCACCTAAAAGAATCTGTTCTTTCTTGTTTTCTCTCGAATCTATCATTAATTTAGAACTTTAGACATAATCGTTCGAAACATACTAAATCATAGTCGGAATTAAAATTGAAATAGGTTATGGTTGATATTCAGCAAACGATTAGAATTTTCTGAATCATTCCATTGACTTTGAGAATTTTTTAAAAATGATTCTCATAAATAATAAGTGTGTTATGAAATTGATCAATAAAATAGTTAAATAACTTCTGGCATTTTTGTTGATTTTTTAAAATAATTCAATTTTATTCTTTCTTCCTTTGCTTCCAAATATTAAAGAAGATTAATGAACAACGATTCTTCTAATATCAATTCTCGAAATTCATCCTCACAGAAAAACTTTTGGAATTATCTAAACCAGTCGAACTTAGGAATATTTAAAAAGTTTCTTTTTTCATTTCTGGTGATTTCAATTATTCCACTTCTTGCGTTTGCAATTTACACTATGATCAGTATTAGTTCTGTTAGAAATGATATCGTAAAACATACTAAGCTTGATATTGACCAGAAGACGCAGGAAACAATGGAAATTCAGGCAGTACTCACAGCTGAAGCTGTTCAAAAATTTCTGAGGCAATGTGAAAATGATTTACGTTTACTAAAGGAGTCGGGTATCTCAGAAAATGAATTTTTACAGTTCAGCAAACAGCATCAGTCAGAAATATGGGTTAGAAGAGGAACGAATAAAAATCCTGTTGAAGCACATATCCTGATTCCACTCTATAAAGAAATTTCATTTATTGATTTTACAGGACAGGAAAAAATAAAAATTAAAAATGGAAAAATTGTTACAAGTGCCGGATTAAAAAATATAAAGGATCCGAGGAATACCACCTACCTTACAGAAAAATATTTCAGTGAAACAGCGAAATTATCAAATGGTGAAATATATGTTTCTCACCTGCACGGATTTTATGTAGACAAGAAAGAGCAATTAGGTAATGCAAGTTCACCTGAAGAATCAGTTGAAGGAAAGAAATATGATGGGGTAATACGATTTGCTACTCCAATTTACAAAGGGAATATCTTCTCGGGCATTCTAATGATCGCGCTTGATCATCAACACCTGATGGAATTTACCCAGCATATCCTTCCAAATAAAAAAACTTTTACTGTTTTTCCTGTATACAGCTCAGGTGATTACGCATTTATGTTTGATGATCGCGGCTGGATAATTACTCATCCTAAATTATGGGATATTCCCGGTGTGGATAAAAATGGTAAAGAAGTTCCAGCTTATACAGTCCATTCCACTCAGAATGATATTAATAATGGCAGAATTCCTTTTAACCTCGATTCAGTAGGTTTTGTGCATAAAGCATATCCCTACGTAGCATCAGAAGTAAGAAAGAAACATTCCGGATCTGTTTCCGTAACAAATGTCGGCGGAGTAAAAAAAATAATGGTTTACGCACCAATTTTTTATTCAACCGGTAATTATTCCAAATTTGGAATATTCGGGGCAATAACTATTGGATCAAACATTGAAAGATTTCATACTGCCGCAAACGAAATAGCCGGGGATATGAATGAAACCGTATATCTTTTTAAAAATAATATAATCTGGTTTATCTTTATAACTTTTATGATAGCAGCCATTTTATCCTGGTTTATTTCCCGTCATTTTACGAAGCCGCTACTTGCAATTACAGAGGGAGCCAAAAAACTAGCCGAGGGAAAATTAAACAGACCTGTAGAGGTAATAAGAAATGATGAAATCGGCTTTCTTTCAAATTCATTCAATTATATGGCGGAAGAGTTAAAAAGTAAAAACCAGGAATTAATAAATTCTTTTAATGAGTTAAAAGAATCAAAAAATGAAATTGAAAACTATGCCAGCGACTTAGAATATCAGCTAAAAATATTTCAAAGTATCTTGCGAATTAGCAATTTATTGGGTTCAACCTTCGACCTGGGTCGTTTACTGAAATACATTCTGCATAATAGCGTTGAAAGTGTAGGATTTGATCGGGCTATCCTCTATCTATTGGACGAAAGAGATACAAACCTTGTTTGCAAAGAAGTTTATGGATTCACCGCTGAAGAAGAAGAAAGAGCAAGGAGTTCAAAATACAATATCAATCATTATGATTGCATTGAAACAAGGGTAGTAAAAACAGGGAACATTATTTTTGTTGATAATATAAATCATTACCCTGAAGCAACGGAACTTGATAAAAAAATAAGGAAAATATCAAAGAGTAAATCATTTGTTTTTGTACCGCTCAGAGTAAGGGAAAAAATAATAGGAATTCTTGGTGCTGATAAACTAAGAACAAAAGTAAATATTTCGGAACTTGATGTAAATTCGCTTCAGATTCTTGCAAACCAGGCATCCCGTGTAATAGAAAGCACGCGGCTGGTACAGGAAATTATTGTGCAGAAAAATTTTAATGAGGATATTTTAAAGTTTATGCCGGATGGAGTTGTAACTATTGACAACAATGGTTTAATAAGCAGTATAAACCCTGCCGGAGAGAATATTCTGAAAACAGATGAACGGGAAATCACAGGACAGAATTTTTGGGAAATGTTTTCTTATGATAATTCTATGGTAGAAGAAATAAATAAAAGTTTAAACAGAAATGGTGTATACCGTAGTTATAATCAGCAGTTTACAGCTAATGATAAAACCAGGTTCATTAGTATAACAGCTTCACTTATGCATAAAGTAGAGGTGGAAACTTCGGGAATAATAGTTATTATTCAGGATACTACAAACAAAAAATTACTGGATGACCAGATACAAAAAATGGATCGCCTTGCTTCCCTTGGAAAATTCGCTGCTGGTATCGCGCATGAAATAAGAAATCCATTGACGGGTTTAAGCCTTTTTCTGGATGATATACACGACAAATTAAATCATCAACCTGCTGTAACAAAATATATTGAAATGGCACTTTCCGAGGTTGAACGACTCGAATCTTTCGTTAATGAGCTGCTGGATTATGCTTCTCCTGCAAGGCAAAAATCAACTTCTAAAAATATTAATTTCCTCATTGAATCAACACTTCAATTCATTGACAAACAATGCAGAAATTCGAAAATAATTATCAGGACTGAATTATCTCCTGATATTCCCGAAATATTTATAGATCCGGAAAAGATAAGACAGGCTTTGTTGAATATTCTGCTTAACGCAATCCATGCAATGCCCGCTGGTGGTGAACTCATTATAAAAACAACTCACTTTAGAAATAAGAGAGAGGAATTTTTAATTTCTCCTGAAAATGAAAATTTTAAAGCGGGATGGATATTAATACGGATTTCAGATAACGGACCGGGTATACCTGTTTCAATAATGGATAAGATATTTGATCCGTTTTACACGAACAAAAAAGGAGGAACCGGGCTTGGATTGTCAATTACTCAAAATATAATATCAGAACACAAAGGAAAGATAAAAGTATCAAATTCAAAATTTGGAGGAGCTGTTTTTTCAATCTATCTTCCGGTTACACAGGTACTAAAAAATGAACTTTTGGTTGAGGAGAGTTAAATGCTAAAAGCAAAGAGAATTTTAATAGTTGATGATGAAGAATTTATACGCCTTAGTCTGCAGCAGATATTGTCGGAAGAAAAATATAAGATAATCCTGAATGATTCTGGAAGTGCTGCTTTAAAAACTATTAAGGATGAAGAGGTAGACCTGGTTTTGCTTGATCTCAACCTGCCTGATATGAGCGGACTTGATGTACTGAATCAAATAAAAATTGTTCAGCCGGAAATTCTTACAATAATTATGACAGGATTTGCCTCTGTTGAATCAGCCGTAGAAGCAATTAAATTAGGTGCATACGATTATATTAAAAAACCATTTAAAGCCGATGCAATTAAACTAATAACCCGACTTGCACTCGAAACTCAATCGTTAAAAAAGACTGTTTCAGAATTAAAAGAACAATCATTTGCAGGTAAAAGCATTGAAAGCATGATTGGCAATTCATCAGTAATTAATAATATCAAAAACCAGATAATTGAATATTCAAAACATGATTCTGCAACTGTTTTAATTACCGGACAAAGTGGAACAGGAAAAGAATTAGTTGCTTCAGCTTTGCACAATTTAAGTGATCGCAGGGACAAAGAATTTGTAGAAATAAACTGTGCCTCCATTCCCGAAAACCTCCTTGAAAGCGAGCTCTTCGGTTATGAGAAAGGAGCTTTCACTGATGCGAAATCCAGCAAAGCAGGTCTTCTTGAAAAAGCTGATGGCGGAAGTTTATTTTTAGATGAGATCGGGGAAATGAGCACATTGCTCCAGGCAAAGCTGCTTAGGGTTATCGAGAATAAAAAATTTATGCGTCTTGGTTCAACTAAAGAAATCACTTCTGATGTGCGGATAATAGCAGCAACTAATAAAAATCTTAAGGAGGCAATTTCAAATAAAAATTTCAGAGAAGACCTTTATTACAGATTGAACGTTCTCAGAATAGAGCTTCCTGCATTAAAGGAAAGAGGCGAAGATATTATTTTACTGGCTAATTATTTTCTTGAGAACTTCAGGAAAAAATTCAACAAAAAAATAACCGGCTTTTCCGATGAAACCAAGAATAGATTATTAAATTATGAGTGGCCCGGGAATATACGTGAACTAAAGAATATCGTTGAGAGAATCTGTATTCTTCAAAAAAAACAGATTGTTGAAGCTCATCATTTGCCGACTGAGCTAATTAATACCCCCGAAAATAAATTGATAAATGTAGCTACACAAAGTGATTTTAATAATTTATCGTTCGAAGAGATTCTTAGAGAAACAGAAATCAACCTCATTAAAAAAGCATACGAGCAAAGTGGTAAAAATACATCTCAAACTGCACGAATTTTAAAAATTCCCAGGGAGACGCTTCGTTACAAACTTGAAAAATATAATCTTGGTGATGGTGAATTTTAGCCGGAAAATCGGCGAAGATTCACCAGAGTTCTTTTAAAATATTTATTAATACTTTAAAACTCTCCAAAACAAATTTCTTTATTAATTTTCCGGTGGCATTTCATTTGAACCTCCGCATTATTCGAATAGTGATTCGAAAAGTATATTAATTTTTAGGAGGAAATATGAAAAAATTATTTGTTTTACTATCTGCTGTTTTATTGCTTGGGTTAACAGGTAGTACTTTCGCTCAGATTACATTTTCAGGTGATTTACAGGTGCGCGCTAGAGATGATATAAAAGACAATGGAAAATATGGAGGTTATACCGACGACCTTTACTATATGTTAAGGGCAGGTCTTAATGTAAGCGCCACCTTAGGTGATGGGTTTTTTGGTAAAATGAGACTTGAACATTATAATTATGCGGGTTACATCTATACTGCTCAGAGCGGACTGGATAACTTCACCAATTCACCTATCATTCCAGGATCCAATGATGTTTTAGCGCGTCCTACTGTTAATTTTACACAGCTCTATTTCGGTGTAAATAGAGAAAATTGGGGTGTTGAAGCCGGTATTTATCCTATTAGCGGTCTTGCTAACCCAATACTTGATGTTCATTACATGCCTTATGTATTAGTTGATATTCCTTTTACTCTTTACCGGTTGAACACTCTTGTAGGAGCTTCTGGGTATGTTGCCGCAGGACCGGGAAAGATCAATCTTTTTGTAAGCAATGATTATAATGGTAGTTATGCCGAAGATATAAATGGCAAAGATCTGATGAACAAAAAAGATTCTTATACATTTGGATTAGACTATGATTTTAAAGTTGCAGATTTCGGGATTCAACCAATAGGAATAATCAGTATTGCATCTGATTCTGTACCTGCCCCTGTTTCATACGGCATTAATCTATCATCACCAAAATTCTCGGGTATTACTCTTGGGTTCGATGCTGCACTTTCAAATCAAAAGGTTGATGGTACTCCTAAATATGATGCACAACTCTTCAGAATTAAAGCAGGAATTGATCCCGGATTCGGATCCATTGAGGGCTGGTTCGATATAGCTAAAAGAACAGACAAAGGAGCAACCGCGGATGTGGATCATAATTACACATACTTATGGCTACTCTATAATATTCCGGTATATAGCTCAGATCATGGCAGTTTAACAATGACTCCAAGAGTAAGAAGAATTACAGAAAAAGTTGACAATGCAAAAGACTTCACAAGATATAAAATCGAATTACTTTTCTCAATGGCTTTCAAATGATCAATGAATTAAACAAAAGTTTCTAATCAATTAGAGGTAGAGAAATGAAATTAATTAAACTTATTGCCGGTATTACGGTTCTTTTTCTGCTGGTTGTTGGAATAAACAGCTGCGGAAAAAGTGAAACCGGACCAATAAAAATTGGTGTGCTGCTTCCCTTAACAGGAGCCCAGGCAAATTTTGGAGAGATGGAAAAAAATTCCTACGAAATGGTAAAAGAGAAAGTTAATTCGGAAGGCGGAATTAAAGGAAGGATGCTCGAATTCGTTTATGAAGATGATACAGGAAAACCGGACGTTGGAAGATCAGGAGCAGAAAAATTAATTAACGTTAATAAAGTTCCTTTAATAACCGGAGGTTATAGTTCCTCAGTTACTTTTGCTGCCTGCGCTGTTGCACAGCAAAACAGGGTTCCATTTCTTGTCTGTACAGGTTCAGTTGATAAAATCACCGAACCCGAAAATTTTAACCTTACAACAAATGATGGTGATAAATTTTATATCTACCGTGTGAATCCGCCCGTCTCTGAGTATGCTTCGGGATTGGAAAGCATGCTAACACAGGTTGTTAAACCAACAAATGTTTACATCATTCATGAAAATACATCATTCGGTACAGAGGGTGCCGCTTCATTTAAGAAAACATGTGAAAAGCTTGGTATAAATGTAATTGATGTAAAATCATATTCCGGAGGAACGGTTGATTTTAAACCGCTTCTGCAAAATGTGAAGAAAGCAAATCCGGACATGGTATATATGATTTCATATGTAATGGATGCTGCTTTACTTATGAAACAGGCACGCGAAATCAATTTCACTCCCAAACTATTTATTGGTGCAGGTGCAGGTTTTACTATGCCTGCATTCAAAGATAACGCCGGTGAAGCTGCTAACCGTGTTCTTTCGGCTACATTGTGGCATCAATCTTTACCAATACCCGGTGCAACAGAGTATTACAATAATTACATAAAGAAATATGGTGGAGATGGTCCTGATTACCATGGTGCTGAAGCATACGCAGCAGGACAGGTTGTAGCGGAAATTCTTAAGACTACTGACGATTATTCATCAGAAGGTTTAAAGAAAGCACTTGATAAAGTTGATATGCAGACGGTCTTCGGTCCGGTTAAATTCACATCCTATGATAAAAAAATTCATCAGAATAAGATGGACACATACGTGGTACAATGGATAGATGGAAAACTAATGCTTGTATGGCCTAAAGATCTGGCTAATGCAGACTTTGAATATCCGATTAATTGGTCAGTTGTGTGGAATAAGTAAAGTTACGTTAAACAATCAAAGATAAATTAAATTTTAAGGTAGAGGAATGGAGCTTATACTGCAATCTCTCATTTATGGTCTTTTGATCGGTGGACTTTATGCTATAATTGGAATAGGAATGACACTGATTATGGGTGTACTGAATATAATTAATCTTGCCCACGGACAAATAATGATGGTTGCAATGTATCTTACCTGGGTAATGTGGCAGTTTGCAGGCCTGGATCCATACCTCTCCATTTTTATAACTATTCCGGCTGTATTCTTTTTAGGTAAAGGGATAAGTAAATTTCTTCTTTACCCTCTTATAAAAAAAGAATCAATTCTTCCTGAAAACCAGGTGCTTATGACCGTAGGAATAGGAATGGTTCTGGTGGAACTCGCCCGCTCTATTTTTTCAAGTGATTACCGTTCAGTTCGTACAAGTTACTCAGATGAATCCTGGCATCTGGGAAATATTTCGTTAAGTGTTCCGTTGGTAATCGCTTTTATAATTGCAATACTTTTAACAATCGGACTTTTCATTTTATTAACCAAGACCGATTTAGGGAGATCGATCCGTGCAACTGCACAGGATAAAGAGGCTGCAACATTGATGGGTATAAGCGCTAAGAAAATAACAATCTTAACATACGGGTTGGGCAGTGGATTGGTCGCCGCTGCTGGTACTCTCCTGCTTCCTGTATATTATCTTTTCCCCGATGTTGGTCCTATCTTCACTGTTAAAGCATTTGTAATTACTATACTTGGCGGGCTTGGTTCACCAATAGGGGCTATTGCCGGAGGGCTTGTACTTGGAATTGCTGAAACTTTTGGAGCTACTTACATTAGTATGGGCTACCGTGATGCAGTTGGGCTTATCATTTTTCTTCTTGTACTGGTATTTCTCCCTGGTGGTATAAAGCAACTAACTAAAATTTAGGTTTGGTATGAAAGAAAGGGTTTCTGCACGCACATTTAAGATTACCCGGGTTGAATGGATAATTATTGCCGTCTCACTGATTCTTCCTGTAATATTTAATTTCTCCCCTTACTTCCAGGGATTATTAATATTTATAATGATGTGGGTGATCCTCGGAACTTCCTGGAATCTGCTCGCGGGTTATACAGGACTTGTCTCTTTTGGTCACGCAGCATATTTCGGAATAGGTGCTTATGCAGCAGCAATACCTTTTCTTCATTTTGGACTTTCTCCATGGTGGGGTTTATTAACAGGCGGTATTGCTGCAATTATTCTTGGTTACCTTTTAGGAATCGTGGTTTTTCGACTTCGTGGACCATACTTTGCTCTTGGTACTTTGGCTACCGCAGAAATACTAAGAATAATTTTTGGTGAAGAGGAATGGCTTACAAATGGTCATACCGGAATTTTATATATGACAACTTGGGTAAGTAAATATCCGTATTATTACATCGCACTTGCACTGGCTCTTGGAGCGGTTTTCTCGGTTAAATATGTAATGAAAACCAAAGCAGGATTTTATTTCCTCTCAATACGCGAAGATCAGGATGCGGCTGAGGCACTTGGAATAAATACAAAGAAATACAAAAACATTGCTACTATTATTTCAACATTCTGGGCTGGAATGGCAGGAGCATTTTATATGATTTATATGGGGTTCATAGATCCGGAAGTTGTTTTTGCATTACATAATATTTCCATAATTACAATACTGGTTGGTATTATCGGAGGTGTCGGCACAATCTGGGGACCGGCTGTTGGGGCTGTTGTCATGGTATTTATGCAGGAACTTTTCCGTTCATCAATCTTTGGTCTAGCACCTGAATGGCTTTCAAGATTTCATTCACTCGTATTCGGATTGCTAGTTATCTTCGTGATATTATATATGGCCGGAGGAATTGTCGGTGATTGGAAATTGATCTCCCGCAGATTCAGAAAAGTACCTGTGAAGGAACAAAAATGAGTGCACTCTCTATATCAAATTTAACGAAAGTTTTTGGTGGATTAACGGCTGTAAATAATGTCTCCTTTGATGTGCAGGAAGGTGAAATATTCGGGCTGATCGGTCCAAATGGCAGTGGAAAAACTACTATCTTTAATATGATAAGTCAGTATTACACTGTTTCAGCCGGCAAGATTTATTTCAAAGGACAGGATATTACCAAAAAGAAAACATTTGAAATAGTCCGACTCGGAATTGGCAGAACTTTCCAGGTTGTAAAACCACTCAAAAGATTATCAGTTGAAGAAAATGTTATGGCAGCTGCGTTTGCAAGAGAATCATCATTTGCCGGGGCTAGAAAAACTGCCAGGGAAGTTTTGGAGTTTTGTAAGCTCGATGATCAGAGTAATATGAAAGCCGGAGGACTCCCTATTGCAGGAAGAAAGCGTCTGGAAATAGCAAAAGCACTTGCAACAAGACCATTTCTATTACTTCTCGATGAAACTGCAGCTGGTTTAAATCCGTCTGAACTTGATGAAGCGATTGATATTATAAAAAATATCAGGAAGTGAACTGGGCATCACGGTTGTAATTGTAGAACACATAATGAAAGTTATAATGAGCATAAGCGACAGGATACACGCAATCGCTTATGGAGCAACAATAGCTGAAGGAACCCCACAGGAGGTTGCTAAAAATACTACAGTGATTGAAGCATATCTTGGAACTGATTATAATTCCGGGGAAAATAACAATGCTTAAAATAGAAAACCTGAATATGAGCTACGGAGATATGCAGGTACTCTGGGATGTTTCTTTTGAAGTTAAAGAAGGAGAAATAGTTGTACTTGTTGGAGCCAATGGCGCAGGTAAATCTTCAACACTAAAAACAATTTCAGGTTTACAAAAGGCTAATTCCGGCACAATTGAATTTGATGGAAAATCACTGAGCAGAACTTCACCCGAAGAGATAATAAAAGAAGGTGTTGTACATTGTCCTGAAGGAAGAAGGTTATTTAATGAAATGACAGTTGAAGAAAATTTATTTATGGGTTCTTTGCATGGAAAAGCTAAAAAAGAACGAATGAACACTCTTGAGGAATGTTATTCACTTTTCCCCAGATTAAAAGAAAGAAGAAAGCAACTGACTGGAACATTAAGCGGGGGCGAACAACAAATGGCTGCAATTGCGCGTGGTTTAATGTCCCTTCCTAAATTACTGATGCTGGATGAACCAAGTCTGGGGTTAGCTCCCGTTCTTGTTCAGAATATTTTTGAAATTATTAAAGACATTAATAAAAAGGGAATGACTATACTACTTGTTGAACAAAATGTACAAATGACCTTAAAGTTTTGTACGCGAGCTTATGTTCTGGAAAATGGAAAAATCTCGATCAGCGGTACAGGAAAAGAATTGCTAAACAATGAGCACGTTAAATCAGCTTATTTAGGAATATAACCTGAAGGAAAAAGTATGCTAGTCCGCAAATGGATGTCCAAAAATCCAATAACAATTGATGAGACCGCATCTCTTTCGGATGCAATTAATCTTCTTAAAAAACATAAAATAAGAAGGCTTCCTGTGCTCAAAAAAGGAAAATTAATTGGAATAATTTCGGATAGAGATCTTAAAGAAGCTTCTCCATCAAAAGTAACTTCACTTGATATATGGGAACTGCATTATCTGATGTCCAAAATTATTGTCAAACAAATAATGACAAAAAATCCGGTTACCGTTTCTCCTGAAACCACTCTGGAAAGAGCGGCAATATTAATGTTTGATAATAAGATAGGTGGCTTACCTGTAATTGACAAAGAAAATAAACTTGTTGGAATTTTAACTGAACAGGATGTTTTTAAAGCCTTGATAAATATTACAGGAGCGAGGTTTGCAGCCAACAGAATATCTATTGTTATTCCTGATACTCCCGGATCAATAAAAGAAGTTATGGATATAATGAGAAAACATAATTTTAAATATAACAGCATACTAACTACACACGAAGGTGTTAAGGAAGGTTACCGTGAAGTTTTAATAAGGTTTCAGACTGAAGAGGAAGAACTTGAAGAAATATTAAAAGATTTGAAAAAGAAATACACCAATGTGGAATTAACAGTTGATTAAAACGATCTGGTTGAATGGCTAAATGAAGATTTAAATAAATACATTAAGAAATGTTACTCATATATGAACGAAAAAAAGAGTATTAAACAAAAAAGCTCAGAAATATCTGAGCTTTTTTAGTAAAATACTAAGCGGGTAATTACCAGCTTCTTCTACCGCCGCCGCCGCCTTCCGCCGCCACGGTTTCCACCACCGCCGCCGCCTTTATATCCACCACGACCGCCTCCGCCACCGCCGCCTCTTCTGTTGTCATTACGAGGACGAGCTTCATTGACCGCAATTTTTTTACCTTTAACATCACGTGTATTAAGTTCAGTCATTGCTTTCTGTGCTTCTGCCTGCCCGGGCATTTCAACGAATCCAAATCCCTTGGATTCTCCCGAGAAAAGGTCTTTTATAACCTTTGCGCTTCTAACTGTTCCGTATTCGGAAAAAAGCGATTGTAAATCATCATCGGTAACTTCCTTTGATAAATTTCCAACAAAAATGTTCATTTAAGTATTCCTTTGTTTATATGTTATTATTAATTATCTACTTAACAGTGAATTTACCGATGTAGTAGACGAAGTTATTTATTCTCTTTGTGAATTATCTTAAAACGGAATGAAGAATAATTTTGATTCACTTTTTCAAAATACTATTAGGAGCTTATATAGGAACTATTAATCAATATGACTTGAACAATCTTTTAAAGAAGGATGAAAATTATTGAGCCCTCACAAGAGTTCTGCATAACTTGATGTAATATATTGACATTTTTTTCTATATCAAAATGAAATTGCACACTCTTTTTAAAACTAATAACCCCCTTTTCAATTGATAATTATTGAGCAAATCAAACTTTACACCTCAGTTTTGGGTTCACCGTGGGTATGAGTCCACAAATGTCCCTCCCTCATTAACCCTTTTAATGAAGATTCGAACCAAACTGCGTGTATTTCTTCATAAACTTCCGGTATGTCGTGATGTTCACCCATTTTTGTTGCGAGACAATATCCAGGTTTAAGTTCATATTCTTCTCCTTCAGAAACAGCTAATCCTGAACCCTTATAAACAATCCAGTATTCATCACAGTCGAGATAATGATTATCAAATTCTGTTTTTCTTGGATAGTCTGTTGGATCGCCTTCATTTTTAGGGTTTTTACTGTTTTTAAGAGTAAATATCCCGTGAGAACCTGTAAGTCCCTCCCAGTGTCCGCCAATAACAATAACAACACAATCGGTTTCTGCTTTGACCTTTATTGTAGAATTGAGAGATTCTATTTTGAATATATGACCTCTTTGCGCATAAGATATTTTTCTGTTAATAATCATTTTACAGATGCCGTCACCGATGAAGTACAATTCCCTGTCTGAAGTAGAAATGAAGCTTCTAAGTTCACCTTCTTTCAGGTAAATGACATCAATGAAATCAAGGTCACTCCAGGGAGGCATTAAATCTTCCGAACATTTTAATAATGGCATAGTTTAATTATTATCCTGTATTTTAAATTTGAATATTAAACTAAATTAAAGGCAATTATAATTATGAAATTTATTCTGAAGTCCTGTTAATTGGATTCATTGAGGGTTGCCCGGATATTTAATCCGTATAAAAATCTCCACCCTCGTACAGTTTCTCCTTAATTTGAATCTTAAGATATTTTAAATATAAATAAATATTTCTTTTAAAATTTACCAAAAGATAATTAATTCACAATTATAAGCAAAAGAATTTTTATTAATTCAATTCCTTTACAACCGATTTTTTACCTAAAGTAACGGGAATTTTCTGATTAATTAAAACATATCACAAAATCTGAAAGATCAGACACTTACTTTTTAAATTATATTGATAATTTAATGTTTAAATATTAATCTGAAAATACGTGAAGTTCATTTATAAACTTAAAACATCTATTGGGGTTAACCGTGCAGTAATGGCTCTTTCTATTGCAAGAATGGCTGATGCGATAGGCAATAGTATTCTTTTCATCTTAATTCCCTTATATGTAGTAAAAATTCCTGAATTATATTTGCATTTCCCAACTCCGGTACTTATCGGGATCTTAATTTCTGTTTTCGGATTTGTTAGTTCCATATTTCAACCTGTGATGGGCGCACTTACGGATCGTCTCGGCAGAAGAAAACCGTTAATTCAAATCGGTCTTGTAGTAATTGGGATATGTATAATTCTCTTCATATTTGCCAGTAATTTTTTTGATCTTTTAATATTAAGAATTTTGCAAGGTATAGCTGTCGCAATTACAATTCCTGCCTCATTAGCGTTAATGACATCAATAACGAAAAAGGAAACCCGGGGGGGATCTATGGGTGTGTATAGTACATTCCGCATTATAGGATTCAGTATCGGGCCTGTCGCCGGAGGATTCCTTCAAAGAAATTTCGGCTTTAATGCTGCTTTTTATGCAGGCGCAGGATTTGTTTTTATTGCTATTCTGCTTGTTCACTTTTGGGTAGAGGAAGTAAGGGGAGAAATATCAAATACTAATAAAACTAAATTCAGAATTTTTGATAAGGAATTGCTTAGTAAAGGAATTTTAGCTACTTCAACAGCAACTTTTCTGATGGCTTCGGCATTTTCCATGGTAACGACTTTAGAAAATGAATTCAATTCAAAGCTTGAAATAACCGCAGTTGGTTTTGGAATTGCATTCAGTACACTTATGATTGGCAGACTGATTTTCCAGGTTCCTCTTGGCCATTATTCTGACAAGATTGGAAGAAAACCATTAATAATAATTGGGTTAATTGTGATGGGAATTTCAACAATACTCCTTGGTGAAATTACGACGTATACTCAATTAATTATTATCAGACTCGTGCAGGGAATTGCAGCAGCAGGGATTGCGGCACCTGCATTTGCTGTTGCGGCAGATCTCTCAAAAAGCGGCGGAGAAGGTAGACAAATGAGTATCGTTACCATGGGATTCGGATTTGGGATAGCATTTGGTCCTCTGATTTCCGGATTACTCGCGAGTGTTTTCTTTGAACTTCCGTTCTTTACAATTGGAATTTTAACTACCGCTGGTGCCTGGTTAGTTTATAAATATCTGCCGGAAACTGTTGTGAAGGCTTAATTCTCAGAGTTCTCTTTTTAAATTACTATTTTAAATAAATATTCCGTTTATAAGTTTTCGACTTTATTATATCCTCTTTCATTAAATGGTTGAAGTTTTTCAATCCACATTTCTTCAAGCACTTTCAAATCTTCGGTATAGTCATACGCAGGATCGTCTTTTGGTTTCAATTCATCAATTATTTCGAAGGAAAAATTTTCTTCTCCGTATTTTTTATAATCATTATTTAGTTCTTTATTACTTTCAGTTCCGTATTTCAAACCGAACTTAAACCTGTTAATTCTTCCCGGAAGATTCTTGCTACTTCCAACAAGTATTTTATTATTAACAAGATTCTTCACCTGGTAAATTCCCATTGGCGGCAATGCTTGTTTGTAATTCTTTTTTATTTCTGATTTATTTGTCATCCTGATAACCTTTAATTCTTTTTATTGTTAAGCCAGTAAACCTGATTTTTCCTCTTCATCATTCCCTCTTCTATCATTAGTCGGCGGACAGTACAATAATCATCATAATGTTGAAGTATAATCTCATTAATTTCAGCTTCAGTATATTTTTTATCAAACTTAATTTCTTTTAAAAACTCTTTCAGTATAATTAACTTTTTCTTTTTTTGAACCGGCAATTTAATAAGTTTATTCTTTTTAAAAAATGTGTTCAAAACTTTCTGCCGGTATTTTTCTATCCTTTCATTTTCTATGAACTTATCCAGATTTTCATATTTAGTAAAATTGATGAGTGGTTGATTAAAAATATCATCACAAATATGGTATGTGATGTAATATTGCTCTTTAGTTTTGAAAATAAGTCCGGCTTTCTCAAGTTTCTTTAAGTGAAATGAAACAGTTGAAACAGCAAGATTTAATCTGCTTGCAAGTTCCTCAACATAGTGTGACTTTTCCATGAGGGAATTCAAAACCCGGAGTCGTGAAGAATCAGCCAGTGATTTCATTATTTCAATACTTTGAGCAATTTCCATAATAATAAATTATATAATTCGATAAATGTCGAAGTGAAATATAATATACAAAGATTTGAGATCAAATCTGTTTTGATGGGAATCGAAATAAAATTTAAGAATTAAAATTAAACAAATGTTCTCCATAAAAAATAAAAAAACCGGCCTAAGCCGGTTTTAATTACTAATGTAATAAAGTTAGTTATTTCAGCAGCATCATCTTTTTTGTTTCCGTATAATTACCTGCTGTTATTGTATAATAGTATATGCCACTGCTGAGTTTTGAAGCATTAAAGTTGACATTATACTCTCCTCTGCCCTGTTTATCATTCATTAAGGTAGCAACTTCTCTTCCCAAGACATCATAAACTTTTAATGTTACAAACTCATCTGTTGGGATTCTATATTTTATACTTGTAGATGGATTGAAAGGATTAGGATAATTCTGCAAAAGTGAAAAAGTATTTACCTGAAGCACTTCAATACTTATTTCATTGCTGAGCTTGAAAGTTCCATCATAATCTATTTGTTTTAAACGATAGGTGTATTTTCCCGGGGTTACTTCCCGATCGTTATATGAATAATTATTTATTTCAGTTGAATTTCCTTTCCCCGAAATAAATCCCATTGCTTGCCAGCTACTCTCGGTTGTTTTCCTTTCAACCATAAACCCGGAATTGTTTATTTCTGAAGCTGTACTCCAGTTCAGTCTTACATCATTTCCAAATAAATTTGCAGTGAATGATGTGAACTCAACCGGAACAATCTGAAATGTATATTCATAAACACCTGCACCTGATGCCGAAGAACAGCCTGCATAAAGAGTTGGCTCTGCTCCTGTTTTAAATTTTAATGCCCTGATCTGGTAAGTATTGAGCATTGTACCGCCATTGAATGATGCCCAGGTAGTTCCACCGTCAGTGGTTCCCCAGACACCTATGTTTGTAACAGTAGAAATATCAAGACCTACGAAAAATTCCTGTGTGGAGCCCGGTTTTATTGCTGTAGATCTTAATAATGTACCGACGGTCTGTGGAGCACCGTCCCATTTTCTAGTCCAGGACGTACCACCATCAGTAGTAACATAAAGACCACCCAGAAGATCTGCACTGTTCACAAATAACCCGGCAATCACAACATTCGGATCTGCACTGCTGATACTTAGTGTCCTCACAGGATTTATATCAGTTGGATCCAAGGGCAAACCATTATTAACTTCTGTCCAGTTAGCTCCTGCATCTGTACTTTTATAAATTGTAGAAGGACCGGTGCTTGTTGCAACTGCGAATGATGTACCGGCATATACATTATTAGGATTGACAGGATCAATTGCGAGGGATAGGAAATTTTTAATAGCTCCAACTCCATTATTAGACGCATTCCAGTTATTTCCACCATCCGAAGTTTTATACAACCCGACAGGTGAATCACTAACACCATCAAAAACCGCAATGTAAGCAACATCAGGATTAGTAGGATCAACCGAAATTGCCTGAATACCTTTTTGTGTTTCCTGGATACCGTTTACAAGACGCGTCCAGCTGCCACCGCCATCAGTAGTTTTATAAACCCCGTCGTTTGTACCGTAATTTGTACCAGCGTAAAGGATCTGAGGATTGGAAGCGGAAATTGCCAAAGAAAGAACCGCGGTATTCAATAAACCGGTGTTAGCCGTGTTCCAGCTTGTTCCCCCATCTGTTGTTTTATAAATACCCACTGTAGAACTTCCTGTATACATGATACTTGAATTAGATGGATCGATTGCCATTGCGTATACGGGACCAACAGAATTAGTAGTTGTTGTCCATATTTCAAGTCCATCCTGAGCTTTCAAAACAAGAGTGAAGAGAAGAGCAACTAAAAAAACAGTAAAGAATTTTTTCATAACTATTACTCCTCAAATAAAGATGTGATAAAAAGGTTTTATAACCTTGGTGAAATGACTGAGTAGAACATATTCAAGAAAAAATTAAGAGTCAATAAGAATCTTTAACGGTTAGCTTTTATAATTGGTTAGCCGAGGTTGCGTACAAAGTTTATCCTGGTAATTTCACCGGCGATAATTAATGTATCATCTGCATTTATTATATAATCAGGACTTGGAATTGCATTAATTCTTTCTCCTCTTTTCTCTTTTATTTTTATTGAAAGTACATCCACCCCGTACTCTTTCCTTATATCTAATTCTCTTATAGATTTCCCTATAAATGATTTTGGAGGAGAAATTTCAATTATAGAATAACCTTCCATAAAATGTACCATCGGTTCTTCATCTTTCATAGTAATTAAGCTGGCAAGATTGGAAGTTAATTCCCTTCTTTCAATTTCCCGGTCATAAGCATCTTGTATGTCCCTTCTCCAGATAACTCCTAATATTTTTCCAGAATTTAGCCTATCAACAACAGGAAGTCCCTCATAAGAATATTTGCGGAATTTATCCAAAGCTGTCTGACAATTATCATCAGGAGCTAAAGTTTCGAAATTAGTATTAGAAATATCTCCTGCAATTAAAAGATTTTGTAAAGATTCTTTTTCATAGAGATAATCTTTGATATCGTGAATAGAGATCATTCCACTTACATGTTCATCTGCATTAATTACAGGAAAGTCAGTCACTTTTCCCTGGATTACGCGATTAACAATCTGGCTGAAATTATCTGAAGCATCGATTGCTTCAAATTCTTTACGATAGACATTTTTCACATAAATTGATTCCATAATATTGGTTTCCATTCCTTCTTTCAGCCCAATATTTCTTAAAACAAGTTTTAACGTGTAAATGGATTCTCTTGAAAGTTTGGATGAAACAATCATACTCATTATGCAAGTTATCATTAAAGGAAGAATAATACGGTAATCATTTGTAAGCTCGAAAACTATAATAATAGCAGTGATAGGAGCTCTCGTAGTACCAGCAACTAATCCGCCCATTGCAACAAGAGCATAAGCCCCGGGTGATGCTGTAATACCGGGAAAATAAAAATGAACAATTGTCCCGAAGAAATAGCCAAGCATTGCCCCCATAAAAAGTGAAGGAGCAAAAATTCCTCCCGAACCACCTGAACCAAGGGTTAAAGATGTTGCAAGTATTTTCATAAAAATTAATGCAAGGGCAAAATACCAGATAAGGTTTCCTGTAAGGGCAATATTTATTGAGTCATAACCTACTCCCATAATCTCCGGAAAGACCAATGCAATTATGCCTATACCAACTCCGCCAATAGCCGGCTTAAAGGATTCAGGAATTTTAATCCGGTTATCAAATATTTCTTCGCAATAATAAAGTGTTTTAATAAACAAATAGGCGATTACACCACTGGCAGCGCCCAAAACAAAGTAAAATCCGATTTCAACAGGAGAAGCGAGCTGGTATTTTGGAACTATAAATGCTGTAAAATTTCCTTCAAAAGTATGGGAAATAACTGTTGCCATAACAGAAGAAATTACGATAGGAGAAAACTGTGCAACTGCAAAATCCATTAAAACAATTTCTACAGCAAATAAAGCACCTGCAATCGGCGCATTAAAAGCCGCGGCAATACCCGCAGCGGCTCCGCATCCAACCAAAGTTTTTAATCTTTTTGGGTGAAACCCTCAGGAACTGCCCAACAACAGAACCAAGACTTGAACCTATTTGTATAATCGGACCCTCTCTTCCAACGGATCCACCGGTACCGATTGAAATTGCCGAGGCGACGGCTTTTACAACAGCAACACGACCTCTTATCTGTCCACCTTTTAAAAGAATAGCCTGCATCACTTCCGGCACACCATGTCCTTTTGCTTCTGGAGCCAGGTAATAAATTATGGGACCAACAATTAATCCACCGACAACCGGAATGATTATGATGAGATACCACGGAGTAGAAATTATGTTCTCAAGAAGATTGCCTGTACCTGGAAAGGATATATCCGAAAAAAACTTAATCATAGCCCGTATACCGATTGCAGAGAAACCAGCAAGAACACCGATTATGATTGCCACGATAATCATAAAAGTATGTTCGGTCATTTTCGCTCTTTCAAAAAGAGCAGTTGTATTGAGAGAAAGTCTGGAATAAGTTTTTTTGGGAGATAATTTCAACGTTTCACCGCTGATGGGACAACAATAAATCTAGTGAATAAACTAAAGGATAAATTCATTCGAACAATCTTTTTCTTAAATCTTAATAATATATTTCAAATTTAAAAGTTGCAGGATATTCCCATTATAAATCTTTTTTCCCGGAATGCAGGATCTACTTTCTGAATTCCAACAAATAAATTAATTGGCAACTGCTGAACTTCTTTTAAGATAGTATTTTGATTTTGAATATATGTATTGTTTTTTAATAGGATAGATTGATTTGAAGTGGAATCAGATTTTTCATCCTTTTTTGGCTCATCCTTATTTATAACCAGTTTATAAAATAATAAACCTGCAATAATAACTCCCCCGACAATTAACAATGTTGAACTGCCTCCACCTGTATCCTGAGACTGACCTGTTGTGCCCCCCCCGCTTCCGGGAACATCTGCGAAGATACGATTCTGAGCGTAAATTTCAGGAGATGAAAGAATCGTCTGTAATCCAAAAATTATAATAACCAGTACCGGGATATAGATTTTATTTATTTTATTAAACATTTTAACCTCCGGTAAATTTCATTCTATTGCATTAAGATAATTCATTTATAACAGAATTACCAAACTGAAAAACAACTTCTTTGGTAAAATTAGAAAAGGCAGATTGTAATTGACAATTTTAAAATGATCTAGTTATCAGAATTAAATTCAACTATAAAACTGTATCCATGTTTTCTGAACCCCAAGGATTCATAAAACCTATGAGCAACTTCCCTGCTAAGATTACTCGACAAGACCATTTTATAACATCCTTTCTCACTGCAAAGATTCATTGCTTTTTTCATCATCTCTTTTCCAATACCTTTGCCCTGTAAATCTTTTCTGATTACAACATCCTCAATAATTGCAGACGGCTCACCGCGATGTGCAAGGTTATCCATGATCAGTAATGCAAAAGTTCCAACAATTTCATTTTCAACTTCAGCAACATATATATGATAATCGGGATAGGTTTTTAGTTTTTCATATTTTGCCCGGGCAGTTTCAAGAGAAATTCTATCATCAGGATCTTTAGTAAGTCCTTCATATAAAATCAGGATTTTGGATAAATCTTTATATTCGGCTTGTCTGATAAAAGCAGATACCATATTAAATAAAATGATTAATCGATATCTTTTGTATTAGTTGGAACAGAGTGCTTGGCTATTATCTCGCCCTCATCAATAACCACTGCTGATAATTTATTGCATGTATAAACAGAAGTATCAATGTAAGCAACATTATTCCATTTCTGATAAAGCACATCCTGCCTGCGCGTATGCCCAACTATTTGCAACTTTCCTAGATTCATCAATTCATCTCTTGTCCACAAAATTCCATGTTCCTTAGCAATACTTTTCTGCAATTCTTCTTCAAGTTTTTCAATGCTACTTAACGGATCAGATCCGAGAATTGGATTGTAATATTGTGAAATGCCTGCATGGGAAATAAAACAATCGGGAAGATTAAAAAATAAAGGAGCCTGAGTAATTATATCGAGGTGTTCTGAAATCTTTTCAAATTTATTATCATACGAAGAAATAGTTTTCTCAAACCCATTATAAATCCAGGAAGCCCCCATATTACTTGTAGGTTTCTTAATGAAATAGTAAAACATATAATCGTGATTACCCGGAGTGAACTTTATTCCCTCATCCCTAACATATTCAATAACCTCAAAACTGAAATTACCCCTGTCAATAAGATCACCAACACAATAAAGCTGAACTGAAGGATATATTCTCTTTATTTTTTTTACTAATTCCTGTAAAGTATTCAGGCATCCGTGAATATCACCGATAACAACATTCATATTCAAATATATTTATTTTCATGAGCATATTTTTGAAGCTCATCACGAAATTTAGGATGTGCAATATTTATTAATTCCCTTACACGCTGCCTGATTGGTTTTCCAAATAGTTGAGCCACCCCGTATTCAGTAACAACGTAATGAACATCTGCCCGGTTTGTAACCACACCAGCACCCGGTTTAATCTGCATAACTATCTTAGAAGTATTTCCATCTTTTGTTGTTGAAGGCAATGCGATAATTGGTTTACCTCCATTTGAGTGTGCAGCTCCCCTGATAAAATCAACCTGTCCGCCAAACCCGCTGTATAATTTCGTCCCGATAGAGTCAGAACAAACCTGTCCTGTTATATCTACTTCAATGGCAGAGTTAATAGCGACCATTTTATCATTTTTTGCAATTACAAAAGGATCATTTACATATTCCTGCGGATGAAATTCAATGAGCGGATTATTATCTATAAAGTCAAAAAGTTTTTTTGTTCCGAGTACAAAACCGGCAATAATTTTACCACGGTGAAGTGTCTTTTTTTCATTGGTTATAATCCCCTCCTCAACCAAACCAATGATACCATCAGAAAACATTTCAGAATGAATTCCGAGTGATTTCTTGTGATAGAGAAAACTTAACACGGAATCAGGTATGGCACCTATTCCCATTTGCAGCGTTGAACCGTCTTCAATAAGCTCTGAAATATGAAAACCAATATTTTTATAGATATTTTCCAATTCAGGAGAAAGATTTTTATCTACCTGCGGGAGTTCCTTAATGGGTTCATCCACTTCCACAATGTAATTAATTTTATTAACGTGAATAAAACTATCTCCGAGGGTGCGGGGCATATTTGAATTAACCTGAGCTATAATAGTTTTTGCTTTATCAGCCGGGTTTTTAATTAATCCAACATCCACACCATAACTGCAGAAACCGTGTTCATCCGGTGGAGAGACATGTATGAATGCCACATCAAGTGGAAGTATCCCCTGGGTAAAAAGAAGAGGATATTCATATAAATAAATCGGAGTAAAGTCTGCTCTGCCTTCATTAACACTTTTCCTGGAATTGCCGCCGATAAAATAAGCATTATGTCTGAAGTGACCTTCCATTTCCGGTTTGAGATAAGGTAAATCTCCAACAGTTAATACGTGTACTAATTCAACATTAGTTAATTCATTTTTTCTTTCAACCATAGCATTAACAAGTGCAAAAGGAACGGCGCAGCCTCCCTGCAGAATTATTCTATCACCAGGCACAATTCTTCTTACGGCATCTTCGGCAGATACTATCTTTTTGTTATAAGAGCTTATGAGATTGGTAGGAATAGTATTCTTTGATTTTAATTCATCGATTGGTGTCATAATCATTTTACTTCTTCGTTTCTAAAAAGATTTCAATTTGTGGAAAAAACTCTAAGCTTCCTAAATTCTACATCAAAAATATTTGCAATTTGTTCATTAGAGCAGAATCCATTATACGTGCAGACCCCCTTAGCAAGACCTTCATCACCCATCAAGGCATTGGCTAACCCGTTATCTGTAATATTCTGAATGTATGGTAGAGAAGCATTATTCAGACCATAACTTGCAGTGCGTGCAACTATTGCGGGCATATTTGGAACACAATAATGTATTATTCCGTATTTCTCAAATACAGGATCTCTCAAAGTTGTAAGTCTGCTGGTTTCTATACATCCCCCCTGGTCGATGGAAACATCGACAATCACGGCACCGGGTTTCATTTGTTTAACCATTTCCTCTGTAACAAGGTGCGGAGTTTTTTCACCTTTTATAAGAACGGCCCCTATAAGAACATCTGCAAACTTAACACCTCTTTCAATGGTATATGGATTTGCTACAACGGTTGTAATTTTCTTTCTGAAATGTTCGTCTATTTTCCCAAGCCTGTTCAGATCTTTATCAATAACAATAACCTGTGCTCCTATTCCCAGTGCAGCTCTTGCGGCAGTTGTACCAACAACACCCGAACCAAGTATGACCACAGCTGCCGGAGCAACACCCGTAATTCCTCCTAAAAGTATTCCTCTTCCTTCACGAGGATAACTTTCCAGGTAACGGCTTGCAACCTGTATGGAAATAGGGCCCGCTATTTCACTCATAGCCTGAAGAACAGGTAGCCGGTTATTACTTTCAACAAGATCATAACCAACAGCAGTTACCTTTTTCTGCATAAGTTTTTCAATTGTATGTTTTTTCCCGACCGCCAGGTGAAGAAATGAAAACAGTATCTGGTTTTCGCGGAATAATTCCAGTTCCTCATCATTTACCTGTGCAACTTTCAGAACAAGCTCAGTTCTCCCGAAAATCTCATCAGCCGAGTAAACAATTTTAGCTCCTGTTTTCTCGTAATCTTCATCACTGAAATGACTACCTTCCCCGGCACCGGATTGAATGTAAACAGTATGTCCTTTCCGGGTAAGAGAATCAACTCCGGCAGGTGCCAAAGCTACTCTCTTTTCTTCATTAAGCTGTTCTTTAGGAATTCCAACTATCATAAAAGTTTTTCCCTGTTGAATATTTAAAATTAGCCAGAAAGATTGACACTATCAATATTTTCCGGGATTCATACTTCAAATTTAAACCGGAGTTATAGCACCTCTTCCGCCAAGAACGGATATTACATTTTTAGCAGCCAGTTCCGCCATGGCATTCCTGGCATCAACCGTAGCACTTCCAAGATGAGGCAGCAGAACAACATTTTTCAAACTATATAGTTCAGTATTAATCAAAGGTTCATTCTCATACACATCAAATCCTGCTGAAAATATTCTGCCTGCTTTCAACATTTTGATCAACTCCTTTTCATCAATTATCTCACCCCTTGCCGTATTTATCAGCATCGCTTCTTTTTTAATTAATTGAAGTCTTTCTTTATTAAGGAGATTAAAAGTGCTGTCGGTTAGTGGAAGATGTAAAGAAATTATATCTGATTTGGTTAAAAGTGTTTTCAAAGAAACTTTCCTGCCTCCAAGTAAATCAATTTCCGGATTATCGCGTCCATCATAATATAACAGATTAACCCCGAAACCGACTGCTCTTTTTGCCACAGCTGTTCCGATTCTGCCTGCACCGATAATCCCAAAATATTTTCCCTTTAATTCCACACCCAGTAAAAGTTTAGGCTGCCAGCCTTCAAATCTTTTTTTTCTCATCAATTCTTCGCCGGCTATTAATCTTCTTGAACAAGCAAGTACCAGAGCCATTGCAAGATCCGCAGTGGAATCTGTAAGAACATCAGGAGTATTTGTTACAGTTATTCCCTTTTTGTTAGCATAAGCAATATTAATATTGTTAAAACCTACTGCATAATTGGCTATAATTTTACACTTATTCATTTGGTCAATGATCTTCTCATCAAACCTATCTGTAAGTAGTGATATTACGGCGTCGGCATCTTTGACTTCGCTTTTAAGCAGGTTGTAAGAAATCGGTTTTTCTCCGCGGAACACTTTTACTTCAAAGTTTTTCTTCTTTAAAAGATTAAATGCAATTTCAGGAATCTCTCTTGTAATAAATACTTTCATTATTTTACTGTTTAATGACCAAATAATAACCTGACAATAAAAACAGCTCCCAGTATACCTGCGACATCTGCAATTAAACCGGCAGGAAGAGCGTGCCTTGTATTCTTAATATTAACAGCACCAAAATAAACCGCAAGCACATAAAAAGTGGTTTCAGTGCTTCCAAAGAAAGTAGAAACCATAATCCCAATGAATGAATCAGGACCGTGCACTTTAATAATTTCTGTCATAATTCCAAGTGAGCCGCTTCCTGATAATGGGCGCATCAATGCCATAGGTAAAGCTTCGGCCGGCATTCCGATAAAATCTGTAAAAGGTTTTAAAATATAACTCAGCCAGTCCATTGCTCCCCCGGCTCTGAATATTCCAATTGCCATCAGCATTGCAACGAGATACGGAATTATTCTTACAGCAATATTAAATCCTTCTTTTGCTCCCTCAACAAATTGTTCATAAACTCTCACTTTTTTTATTGCACCATATCCAATAAATAAAATTATCAGGGCGGGAATCGCAACTACGGAAATAATTTCTATAAATCTTTTAAAATACTCTGGTTTTAAAAAGCTTAATATATTTACCACTACATTTCCCAAACCCATAAGTGAAGCTAAAATAAGAACCAGAATTATGGTTAAAAATATTAATAACCCTTTTAGATTACTTTTTATCCAATTGCTGAAACCCCCGCTCAGAGGAAATTTTTCAAGCACTTTAGCAGCAGTAATACCCGCTACTGTAGCACATCCCGCACCAAAAATTGAAGTACCAATAATAATTGCCGGATCAGAACTGCCTGCTGCAGCCCTTACAGCAATTGCAGTAGCAGGTATAAGTGTCAACCCTGCCGTATTAATAGCAAGGAAAGTAACCATGGAATTTGTTGCAGTACCTTTGTCAGGATTCAGTTTATCCAGCTCTTCCATTGCCTTCAATCCAAATGGCGTAGCTGCATTTCCGAGTCCAAGCATGTTCGCTGACATATTCATTATCATAGAGCCCATTGCCGGATGATCTTCAGGAACATCAGGAAAAAGTTTTTTCATTATCGGTTTTAACCATTTTGCAATTAGGGCTATCAAACCAGCCTCTTCTGCAACTTTCATAACTCCCAGCCAGAGAGCCATAATTCCAATTAAACCTAAAGCAATCGAAACAGCGGTTCCTGCATAATCAAGCACAGCATTTGTTATATCTTTTATTTTAAGAAAGGAGATATTTTCAAAAATTAATGAAGCCTCAGCGCCAGAATTATCCAGAAATTTAAGTGACAAATTACCGCTGATATCATTATCCCCTCCTGATGCTTTTGCCATTTGCTGCCAGATTTCCGGAACAGATTTATTAATTGTTAAAATGAAAGCAGCGACCTTTTTTTGCGGGTTAAATGTTACTTTTGCGGGAACTTGAAATGAGCTATCAATATTTGCGGAATAGAATTTATTGAAGACTAGTTTATTAACAACTACTTTTGCTTCATAGGTTTTTGTCTGAACTGAATCCACCGGCTGATTAAAAATTAGTTGTACAGGAAGTGATTCACCATTCTTATATTTATCTCCACCCTGGTTTGAAATATCAGTAACTAAAGCTGTTCCGATACCCAAAACAATTAAACCAAGCCAGACATAATTCAACATTAAAAAACCTTTTATTCAGTGACAATTACCTGATTTCTAAACGGAAAATTATGATTACCATTTTTATTGGCAACTGTAATCCTGATTTCATGATTCCCAGGATTAACATCAGAAAAATTAAGATTCAAAATATTCGTTTCAGTATTGAAAGTATAATTTAAAGTTTTTACAGAATCAAACTCAACACTGATTGATGAAGTATCTATCCCCGAACTATCCTGCACAAAATAATCGCAATTAATTTCATTGTTCTGATATATTGATTTCATATTTAAAGTTTCAACTTCCGGAATTCCATTTTTAAAATACCGGCACAATCCTTTAAAAATTCCCCAGGCTTCTATCCTGTTAAAATCATCTATTACGAGCAGCCTTTCTTCAAGGTGATGAGTATGAAAACCGCACTCAACAAGTATTGCGGGAATTTTTGTTTCCCTTAACACAGAAAAACCCTCGCCGGGATAAATATTATAATCAGAATAAGTGCCGTCAAAAGAGCCGGGGCCTCCTGAATTTCGCATTGCATATGACAGATCTCTTTCTACATATCTAGCTAAGTCTCTTTCACAAGGCTCATATTCATAATCATTTTCTGTTGCGTGGTAGTAAGTTGAAGTATAATTGGTGTAGTCATCTCCCTCTTTTGGCGGAGCGTTATGATGGATGCTTATAAAAACATCTGCCCCGCTTTCATTAGCCATTTCTGAACGATTTTTTAGTCCGACCGTTTTATCTGTTATACGCGACATCAGAACTTCAGCACCAGCCTGCTCTAAAAAGTTTTTCAAATATAAAGCAACCCGAAGATTCACATCCGCTTCAACCGCAAGTCCCTGATAACCTTTGTTTTTTCTGTCCTCTCCGCCATGACCAGGATCAAGAAAGAATTTATATTTTGATAAATAGGGTGAGTAACCGGCGATAAACTTTTGAGTGATTTCCGGACTTTTAAGTTCTAAAGGTGTGTCGTAGTAAATTTTTTCAGATGCAGAACAGCCTGCTAAAATCAGTCCCATTAATAAAAGCAGGAGAGGATATTTCACATTACGCGCCTTCTTCTTCAACTGCCTGTATTTCTTCAGAATCTATCATAACCAGTTCTTTACCGTGTCCTGATTTTGATTCGCTGCTTTTTTTCAGGTTATACTTTGCAAAATACCTGTTTTTTATATCGTCAATTATTTTCTTCTCATCGACAATTTTAATGGTGCCGACTACTGTTGTTGAAAACAGATAATAACTTTCTTCTTTGGATTTAGTTTTTCTTAGTCTCTCATCTTTTACTATAGTAAAACTCGCCGATCCATTAAAATTTATTTTCTCATAAACTTCATCATCTTTATCAAGAAAGAAATAAATATTTTTATCGAGATATAAAAATGTTGTCATATATTGCATTGCATTTTCACTGTCTACAATGAATGCAAGAACTCCCCCTGAACTTTCATTAAGTTCTTTTTCAATAATTTCGAGATCTCTTATGTATGAAATTTTTCTATGCATTTAACACCATAAATTAGTCAGTAAACATTTTTTGTAATGCTGCTCACTCAACAATACAATTATTACTTTTTACTGCGAAATTACAATCCTTACAATGTGACAGATTTTTATGAAATTCCCTCATCCTGATTTGCTTAACCATCGTCGCAATTTCATTCCCATATCCGGTAACCTCTTTTCTATCCACAACTTCATAAATCTCTTCACCCGGCAAATTTATAAAAATTAACCTGAGTTCAAAGGACGTTAATTCTTTAAAGAGGCGGCTTACAATATAGGAATAAAATTTCAATTGGGGGAGATAATTTGAAGTTCTTTCAAAAATTTCATTATTCTGTATGCTGTCTGTTTTATAATCCACAATAATAGCAGATTTATCATTTATGATAAGTTTATCAATTATTCCATGCAGAAAATAATTGCTTTCATTTAGAAATATTTCGTATTCGTTAAAGAATTTTTTATGGCTCATTATTTTTTTGTAAATGTCCGATTCATATAAATAATGCAGATGTTTATTTATATCATCCAGTAATGATCCGGCAATACCTGCATCTTTTAAAGATGAATCTTCTTCTATAATTTTTTTTATTTCTTCATAAGGAGCATCAGGAATATTTCTCTGAAGGATTTTATGAATAATACTTCCTTTTAAATCCGCCGGAAGATAATTCTTTTCCTCATTCTGCTCATAATAAGATTTATCTTCTTTATAATTGAAATCATACTTATTCTTATTTCTATCCAAATACTGGAATAAATGTTTCTTATAACCTGAAACAAGATTCGTGATTCCATAATCAAAAGTCAGATGATATTTTAGCGGACATTGTTTAAATGCAGCAAACTTTGTTGCTGAAATGATTTCACCTTTTTGTGAATCATTTACTTCAGAAATCAATAATTTTTTTTCATTTGTTTCCTGAGATTTTTCTACTTTTATTTCCGCAATATCAACAAGGTTTCTTCTTATCCTGATTTTTTCTTCCAATACTTTGGAAACATTAACAAATTGATTTTCTTTTTCTTTTAAAAATAAAAGTTCATCTTTAATTGTAAATTCAGGCGCTGCAAAATCAATTTTCAGACTTTCACTTAGAAGATTCATAAAAGAATTTTTCCTGTAATTATCCGAATACGTCGCACTAATAAAAAGGTAATTTTTTGCACGTGTAGCACCTACATAAAAAAGTCTTTTCAGTTCTGCATTTTCTTTCTTGGAAGAGATAATATCATACACTGAATTAATTGGTGCTGAATAGTACTCTCCGAAATAATCATTCTTCAGTGGAACTTTGGTGAGAAGTCCATAATTTTTAGCAACTCCAATACTTCTTTTTTTTACTGCATCCGGACTTGTCACTTCATGCGCATTATACAGAAATACTGCGCGGTACTCCATCCCTTTTGACTGATGCAGGGTCATCACTTTTACAGAATCAGATTCATCGGCAATTGCAGCCTGGGCTTCATTTTCAGTTTCCTCAATTGATTCCTTCAGAAAATTAACATAATCGTAAAGTGTTTTATATCCTTTACTTTGAAAACCTATTGTTAACCTTACCAGTTTAGAAATATTTGCAACTTCCTGTGTTCCTGAAGCCTTTTGTGAAAGCACTGAAAGGTAAGGAGTTTCCCCTAATATTTTCTGCAATAATTGTGAGGCACGATATGTTTTAGATAATTCAATATTTTTATTAAGAACTGATACAACTTCTTTTAATTTTACCTCATCCCTGCTCTTATTTACTAATTTTTCCCATAACGTTTCTCCAGCTGAAATTGATATCTCGTAAATAAAGCTATCTGAAATATTAAAAAATGGCGAGCGAAGAATGCCCACAAGGGCGGTATCGTTTTTAGCATCAAGCAGAAATAAGAAGTAATTATATATATCATATACAGATTGCCGCTGGTAAAAACCTTTTCCTCCAATAATATTAAAAGGAATGTTTTTTTCAATGAAGATTTTCTCCAAAGAGGAAAAAGATTTTCTTTTCCTGACTAAAATTGCAATGTCTTTCCATTTAATCTTTTCGGTGTGCCCGTTTCCGTTAACAAGTGAGATTATTCTTCCTGCTACAAGTTCTGCTTCTGATTCATTTTCATTTACTGCATCTGAATCGTTTTTTTCGGAAGATCCGATTATTACTTCTATTAAACTTTCTGTTTCTTCCTGTTTGGCACAGACAAGATCAGAATGATTAACCTCATTGAAGAGTTTATTCGGATTTGAAAATAAATTCCGGAAGAGTTTATTAACAAACAGGCATATTCCCGGAGCCATTCGGAAACTATCAGGAAGGCTTAAAAGAAATTTCTCACCTGATCTATCACTTATGTTTTTCTTTGTAAGATTAAAAACTTCCAGCTCTGCATCCCTGAACATATAAATGCTTTGTTTTTCATCACCAACAACAAACAGGTTACCGGTTTTTAAATAATCAAGGATGGGTAGAAAAATTTTATACTGTATTTCGTTCGTATCCTGGTATTCATCAACCATTATGTATTTGAACTTGCGGGATAATTCATCTTTTACAGATGGAATATTCAGAAGATTTTTTGTCAATATCAGGATATCTTCGTAATCGAGGTAACTATTTTCTTTTTTCTTCAGATTGTATTTCTCAACAGCCTTATTAAAAATATTAAGAACCGTTTTGCCGAATTTTGCTAATTCCAGTTCAACTTCCTGATGGTTCTGATCAACAAACAAACCATTTAAATCAGAAATATATTTTTCTACAATTAAACAATCCTTTGATAATCCCTCCCTCAAATTCTTTTTTAAGTAACCGAGAGCGCGTACTTCAGATTTCGCTGTAAACGCATTTTCTTTTACTGATATAAGTTTTTCTAACTTCTTCTCAACTGTAGACTCTCTCTGGAAATCAGAAAGAAGTCTTTTGATTTCCAAAGCTCTTTCGTTATCCTGATTTGAGGCCAAGACAGTTTCATTAATTCTTTCTAATGATTCTATAAAACTGTTTTGGTTTATTTGCAAAAGGCTTTCTGCAGTATTTAAGAAAGAAGAATAAAAATATTCCGCTATTTCTTTTTCGGAGCGATTATATATTTCATCCCTTATCGTGAAAATATTTTTCCTGTTTTTAACAAGACTCCTTAACTGTAAAGCAAAAATATATTTCGAACCAAAAAATCTTATAAGATATTTTATATCCTTAATGTCGTTTTCACCTGTTAAAGAATTTTTTATCGTCTCTTCTATAGATAATTCAATTAATTCATCTGATGTAGTTTCATCAATAGGCTGAAAATTTGCATCAAGCCCAGCTTCGACAGGGAATTGCTTCAGAATATCAATACAGAAGGAGTGAATAGTTGAAATGTTGGCAGATACCAGCTGTCTCCTGATTTTGCTTAAGAGTTTTTTCTCTTCTTCGTCCTGTGATTCGCTAAATCTTTTTCCAACCTGTCCGGCAATCTTTTTATAAAGTTCACTTGCGGCTTTATCAGTAAAAGTAATCGCCGCTATTTTTCTTAACGATCCGTTTTCTGAAAGTGCGATTTCAATATATCGGCGGGAAAGCACAAAAGTTTTACCGGAACCTGCATTTGCAGTAAGCGAAATATGCTGCTCAAAATCAAGCGCTTTTTGCTGATGTGCGGTGAGTAAATCCATTAGTTAATATTTTTTCTATTTATTTTTTATGCGGAAACGATATTCTGAATTTTGTCCCTTTTTCTTTTTTGTCTGTAAGGGAAATACTACCGCCTATTCCTTCAATAAATCTCTTTGAAAGTTTCAGACCTATTCCCATACCTTTTTCTTTAGTTGTATAACCGGGATCAAAAATTTTCTGACGATGCTTTTCATCTATTCCCCTGCCATCATCATCCAGTATAAGAGTATAGTATTCTTCATCACTTTTAAGCAGAATATTCAGATGTTCTGCTTCCGCCTGAATTGAATTTCTTACCATATTAATGATTAGTCTACGCAGCTGAAATTTATCAGTTTCAACAACAGCCTCTTCCGGATCAGATGAAAAATTAATTTCAACATTTTCTTCTACAAAAAGATCAAGTGCATCCTTTATAACAGGGATAATATCCATTGTTTCCATTTTGAAATTTGGCATCCGTGCAAAGCGTGAGAATTCAGATGCGATTACGTTCAGGTTATCAATCTGATTAAGAACCGTCTTGGATACTTTTTCAAATATTTCATCGAAGTTTTTATTTTTATCTTTATACGAAATAATTAACTGCTGCACTGCAAGCTTCATTGGTGTAAGCGGATTTTTAATTTCGTGAGCAACCTGTTTTGCCATCTCCTTCCATGCATTTTCTCTTTCAAGCTCAGCCATTTCTATTTCATTTCTTTTTAATTCCTGTGTCATTAAATTGAAACCCTCCAGTAGCTCCTTGATTTCCCCTCTTTCATTTAAATCAAGCTGAACGTTCAGATCACCATGGGCTACAGAATCTGTTGCTTTCGTGAGCCGTCTTATTGGTGAGGAAATTTTATTTGCAAGAAGTGTACTTATAATTATAATCAGCAGTGTAGCAAAGGAATATATTCCAAACAAAAATACATCTACATCAATTGGTGAAAAACCGAGATGTACCTTATTAAAGGCATCATTTACTCCGAGTATAAAATCGTTTCCATTTATAGATATTTTTTTATAGAATGAATCATAAGTATAATCTTCAATTTTTTCATTGGTAAGATATTCACGATAACTAAGGTAATTAAGATGATAATAAACATCGGAATCCAGTTTTTTATTGAATAATCCCGCTTCATAAAACTGGTTCCTTGAACTGTAAACCTGGTTTGTGTTATCATAAACGGAAAATGAAATTCTCAGTTCTCTGCCGGCGTTGGCAAATGCCTGTTCGAAAGATTTTTCACCATTATTATCAACCTGTGAGCGGACATGATTTTCAATATAATTGGATCGCTCGTTCAATTCATTAAAAATAGCAGTCTGGCTTCTGTCTGAAACAATCTGCCTGTTATAGATTGCGAGAATAATTACCGGAATAATAGAAATGATCAGGAATGCAATAAGAAGCTGAGTTCTGAAACTGTACTTAAATTGCGAGAGGTTAATAAGGAAAAAAATAATGAACAATAGAAGAATAAAGATACTATGGACTAGAAATATTTTGAAAAAATTAAACAGGTTCCAGCTAATATGTTTTTCAACCACTGAAACCGAGGTTATTATTTCATTTCCATCTTCATTGGTCTTTAATACATATGTAATATAATTTTCGCCGTTAAGACTTGTGGTCATCCAGGCTTCATTATCCTGCGAAAGTTTCGCCTTAATTATCGGTTCAACCTGATCGCGTGAAGGATAAATATCACCATATACCTGGAAAAGTTTTGAATTCCTGAATTCAAAAATTTTAAGCTGGCGAAGATCGAGAACAGAATTTATAATATTTTTTTTCGATTCGAGAAAATCAGGAATATTCCTGGCTCCCCAGTTCTGTAGAGTGAAATTTAAAACGGCAACAATATATCCTGAAACAATACCGCGTTCTTTTACCGGAATAATCCCGGCAAATATTTTCCCCGTAGGGCTTTCGGAATCCGCCTCAACAATTTTTGCTTCATCCCCGGAATAATAGTTGAGCCTGGAGGGTAGTTTAAAATCACTTCTGATTCCTATTCCAAATCTTCCAACCTGTTTCATATTTTTATCATAAACTACCACAGCAGAATTCATTGATTCACGCTGAAGCGAACTGTTGCTCCAGATAATAAATGCAATTGAACTGAAATTAGTATTGTGCATGTAAAATGAATTAACCACTTCATCATTTTTCAGCGAACTGGTCAGGGTTTCATTCAGCAGAAAATGAAGAAGGTTATCATCAGGACGATTTATTTCCAAAGCACTGGTTTTTAGTGATTCTTTTTCAAGCTGAAGATTAAAATAATTTAGTAATGTTATAGTTATTACAGAAGCTGCAAGAGTAGCATAAATAAAATTGTACAGTGATTTTAATCTTCTGAACAGGATATTGTATAGAACAATGAATACAAGTAAGACAAATATGAAGCTTAAAGTATAATTTATAAGAGGTTCTTTCTGGAGGTAGATGAAAAGAAACCCGGTAAACTCAAATACTAAAAAACTATAAAAGAAAAATTTCTTCCTGGTTTTATCTTCATCAGCCGGAACTGTTGAAAAAAGCAGAAGGAAAAATGAAAGGATGAAGAGAATAATTGTAAGTCCCATCATTAAGATGGCCAGGTTCATTATAAGAAAAATAAAATCCGGAATTAAATTAGCTTCCTGAAAATATCGAAGTGTAGAATCAAAAATCACGCTTTTCATTGATGCAAATAAACCGCGGAATGTAATGAAGAATAGAAGTGCAGCGGGAATAAATGATATTGCAAAGAATGAAATTCTTTTATACTTGGTTGATTCAGGGTCTCTCATAAAATCAATTACGTACAGATAAGTACGGATACTGATTATGAGTATGAAAACGGAAGATATTAAAAGTTCGACCGGAGATTTAACAATTCCCCAGGCAAATGCAGAGGAAAAATTCGCAGGATCAACTAATGGTCCTTCAAGCGAATTGGATGGGAAACCAACTATATAAATTACTACTCTGAAAACAGCACAATAAGCAATGAACAGTAACAAACGAACGCACCGGTATTTTATCGATTTAAATTCTTTCCTGAATCCGAAGGCAATAAAAAATAAAGCTATTGCAATTAATACTGATTGTAATTCATTTGTCTGATGCTGGATTATGTTTATATAGGTGTCAAGTCCCGGTTTCAGAAAACTAACAGAACCGATTTTACTCCCCTTATTATTAACAAGATCAAAAGAATATTTCCTTCCGTCCCGGGGTTTTGGAGTAAACGGATTGTAGTTTACTTCAAACCGCGTTAAAAATTGCTCGGATATCTCTTTTGTAAAATTCAGATCTTCATAGTATTGATTCTGAAGGGAATAATCTTTTTCAAGAGGAAGACTTACCAGGTAATAAAACAAATCATTTTCAATACGTACAGTGTCCGTTACAGTCAGGTAAGTAACTAAATCACCCTGATAAAAATGTGTTTCTCCCGGGGGATAACTCAATGGGAAAATATCATCCTGGTTAACTGCTATTGTATTATTCCAGGCAATCATCTTTCCGTTGGGAGCAATTATCTCAACTGAATAACCATAATACATTTTATCATTAACCAAATTGATTAATGCACCATAGGAAGAATTTCCCGGACTTAAAGTTGTTTTTAGTTTTCCTCTTAATGCTGTAGAGTTTGTTAGAAGATTACTTTCTTTCTGTTTTAAAACTGAGTTGATTGTTGATTCTATATCCTGAATTTTCTCAGTTAATTTATCCGGCCAGTTGTTTTCGGTGTAACGAATATAAACCGGGGCAAGAATTCCCGAAACAAGGATGAGGAATACCATAAAAAAGACGATAGCAAAATATTTCCTATCGCCTTCAAACATTTGAAAAATTTTAGTCGGCATTAATTAATTGTTATCTGTGTAATCTTCCAGTTTTTTCCTGTTTTCTTTAAGGCTATATAAACCTGCGCCAGATCCCGTTTCCCTCTGTAATTAAACTGGTATTCACCGGTAGCATAAGGATTATTTGAACCGGGTTGAATATTATCAAATCTGAATGCAGTTACACGGTAAACCTTAAAGAAATCCTCAAGTACATAATAAGCCTGGTTGGAACTGTAATACCCGCTGATTCCGTTAGATAAACTTAAATAAGTCTGGGAAGAAAAGTACCTGGCGATTGATTCAACGTCCTTGTTTGCAATTCCTTTTTCTATATCTGAAAAGACTTTTGAACTTTCATTCTTCTGGATATTGTTTGCATTACCGTTGAAATTATCCTGTGGGTAAGATGTATTAAAAAAGTTCAGGCAGAGCAGGCTTAATATTATGTAAAAAGTTTTATTCATTTTAATAAGCCGCAATTTAATCATTCTTCCAAAGTAAATCTATAAAAACCTTACTACTGCCTGAACTAATTTTAAAACCATCACTTGTTTGCTACTTCAACATTTCTTGTCTGCGGTCTGCTTAATTCTTTTCTATCAGCCGGGGCAGATCTCGGTTTCAGCTGACGATTTCCTTCGATTAACTGGAATGACCAGTCAAATACAATTCTTTCGGGAGTTATATTTGAAACTCTTACTTTTGCATAATGATTGTCCCATGTCCAGATTACATAAGTGTGTCCGATTTTTGCAACAGCATCCTTCGATGGATTCCATCCGGATACTGGAGCATATGGTATATCGTAAATATCCTGTGTTAGTCCCATATCCTGTATGTCTGAATCACTGTAAACATCCAGGTAATAAGTTCCCTGGTAATTTTCAAAGTAAAAATCTGTTGACTGATCATCGTAAGGAACTACACTATAATCGTTAAACGTGTAACCTGAATTATCCGGGTAGTGGATATAATCAAAGATTGACTGGTTATAACCTTCAGGTCTTGGTGTTGCATAAATAGCATCATAACTTAATTCACTTTCATTTCCATTGTAATCGTAAGCGGTTACTGCGTAGTAATAAGTAGTTCCGTTCGAAGCATCGTAATCGACAAAATAATTGTCATTAGTAGATCCGATAAGAGTATATTTTCCGTTGTAACTGTAAGCATAATATACATTGTAACCTGCAAGATCACCTTCATAATTGTTATTCCAGGTAAGATCAACACGCTGATCGCCGTTCAGAACAACTATTCCTGTAGGTGGTGCGGGTGGAGTATTATCTATTGTAACGAATGAGTCATTTACTCCACAGGAGTAAAGTATAAAAGATGTTAATAATAAAAACGGGTAATAAATTATTTTTTTCATGGCGTTTATCCTGATGTTTTACAATAAGAGTTAACCAAGATAGGTGCCACGATAAAAAGGCTTAAACAACTGAATTTCAAAGGTTTTGAGGCTAAACTACTGTACATTATATTATACATAAAAGTATACTCAAAAGATTTGATAACTCAGCAGGATAAACGTAGTTCAGGACTCCAGTTCTGAGATGGTTGCTTTTGCTCAATTCTGGAGAAATGAGTTACGGGGTAGACAAAACGTAACTCAGGACCCCATTCCTGAGATTATATCTTTGCTCAGCTCAGGAGAGCTGAACTACAGAAAGTTGAGGTACGGGATAATTACACTATATATTTACAAAAGTTCCGGAATCAGCAAGGTACATCTTCCCTTTATTTATTACACCAATCGCTTTTCCGGTCATCAATCTTTTATCGAATGGAGAGTTTTTTGATTTACTCTTGAATTTTCTGATATCTACTGTCCATACCGAATCAATATCAAGAATTGTGAGATTTGCTGTTTCGCCTACTTCAAATTTTGGAACAGGAATATTCAAAATCTTCCTGGGGTTTATTGCCATTTTTTCTACTAACTGTTCAAATGTTAAAACTTTTTTGGTATACAATTCAGATAAGGCAAGCCCCAACTGTGTTTCAAGTCCGAGTATGCCGTTTGGTGCGTGTTCAAATTCAGCTTCTTTTTCTTCCGGGGAATGCGGTGCATGATCACTGGCAATACAATCTATTGTTCCGTCTTTTAATCCTTTAAGAATTGCATCCACATCCTGCTGCGTTCTTAAGGGAGGACTCATCTTTACATTTGTATCGTAAGTTTTAACTGCATCATCTGTTAAAGTAAAATGATGGGGAGTTACTTCTGCTGTAACTTTAATTCCTTTCTTCTTTGCTTCTCTTACCATCTCAACTGATTTCTTTGTACTGATATGTGCAATATGGATTTTTCCCCCGGTATATTCCGCCATTAGAATATCACGGCTTACAATTATATCCTCCGAGACTGATGGTACCGGAGGCAAACCAAGAATAGTAGAATTTAATCCCTCGTTCATTGCCCCGCCGGTAAGTGATTCATCCTCACAATGCTCAATCACAGGAACATTATACATTCCCGAGTATTCAAGTGTTCTTCTTAAAACAGCAGAAGTTTTAATTGCAACACCATCGTCTGAAAATCCAACAGCGCCCGCTTCTACTAATTCAGCCATCGGCGAAATTACTTCACCCTTTCTTCCTACGGTTGCGGCACCAACAGGGTAAACATTGACAAGATGATTTTCTGCTTTTTCTTTTATCAGCATTACAACTTCAGCAGAATCAATTGCCGGTTCAGTATTCGGCATACAAGCAATTCCTGTAAAACCTCCGCTTGCAGCAGCATCACATCCGGTTACAACAGTTTCTTCATCTTCCCTTCCCGGTTCGCGAAGATGAACGTGCATATCGAATAATCCCGGCACAACATAATTACCTGTTAAATCATACACTTTTGCTTCACTAGTTTCTTTATCAGAAAGCTTTCCGACTTTAGATATTTTTCCGTCAGCAATTAATAAGTCTGTTCCTTTTTCATTTATTCCCTGTTCAGGATTCAGAAGATTAATATTCTTTAAAACGATTTTCATTTGTTCCTCTTAATTTAAAGTACCGAGCAAGTAAAGAACAGCCATCCTCACTGCAACACCATTAGTTACCTGTTTCAGAATTATCTGATGCATGCCGTCTGCAACCTCAGATGATATTTCAACTCCCCGGTTAATAGGTCCGGGATGAAGTATTAATATTTCTTTACCATTCTTTTCAAGCCGTTCACCCGTTATACCAAAATATTTAGAATATTCTCTTATCGAAGGAAAATACTCTCTCGCTTTTCTTTCAAGCTGAATTCTCAAAACATTCAAAACATCATTTTCCTGTATTGCTTCATCAATATTGTATATTACTTTAACTCCGAGTTCTTCCATAAATTTCGGGATCATTGTTGAAGGACCACAAACAGAAACATCCGCCCCCATCGTTTTTAATCCATAAATATTAGATAGGGCAACACGGCTGTGCGCTACATCCCCGACAATACAGACTTTAACTCCTTCCAACTTACCAAGTTTTTCCCTGATTGAATACATATCAAGCAGAGCCTGTGTGGGATGTTCGTGTATTCCATCACCGGCATTTATAATATTTGCATCGCAGATTTTTGTAAGGAAAAGAGGTGTGCCTGCAGCCGAATGCCTCATCACAACCATATCAACTTTCATTGCTTCAATATTTTTCATTGTATCTTTGAAAGTTTCACCCTTACTAACACTGCTTCCCGAAACAGAAAAGTTTACAGTATCAGCAGAAAGTCTTTTTTCAGCAAGTTCAAAAGAGATTCTTGTTCGTGTGGAGTTTTCATAAAAAAGATTTACAACTGTTTTGCCCTGTAATGTCGGAACTTTTTTAATCGGTCTTTCCAGCACTTCGCGAAAAGTTGTTGCAGTATCAAGAATTAATTGTAAATCTTCTTTAGGAACTGATTGTAAACCGAGTAAATGTCTGCTTGATAACGCCATTAATTTATTTATCCTTCTTTGGTTTCTACAAGATAGATTGCATCCTCGCCGTCTACCTCCTGCATTTTAACTTTAATTTCTTCTGATGGAGCGGTAGGAATATTTTTCCCCACGTAATCTGCTCTTATCGGTAATTCCCTGTGCCCGCGATCCACCAATACAAAAAGTTGTATTGAAGATGGTCTGCCGAAATCCATCAGGGCATTCAATGCTGATCTTACAGTACGTCCTGTGTAAAGAACATCATCAATTACAATTACATCTTTTTCATTTATATCGAATGTTATATCGGATACGGAAACCTGCGGCTGTTTTAATCTTGTCCGGAAATCATCCCTGTAAAGTGTCACATCAAGAACACCAAAGGGCGGTTCTATTCCTTCAATTGATTTAATCTTTTCAAAAATTCTTTTTGCAAGGAACTCCCCTCTTGTTCTCATCCCGATAAGCACAATATTTTTTGTGCCTTTATTATGTTCAAGAATTTCGTGGGCAATTCTTGTTATTATCCTGTTAAGACCTTCCTGGTCGACTACTTTTGCTTTAATATTCATATATAAAAAATCCTCCTTGGAATAATTCCGTGGAGGTTACCTTTATAAACTTGTGATATGTTATTTTTTTCATTCCTTCTCCACCTCTCGGGATAGATTTAAAGGGTTTCTAATTAAACTTCCAAAACTTAAATGAAATCCGATGAAAAGTAAAGTGATGCAAAATTAAACTTTAAATAAATTCTTACATATCACTTCTTTTTGGAATTTGCAAATAAAGCATTTATTTTTGATCACTTGATTCGGGGTGTAGCGCAGCCCGGTTAGCGCGCTTCGTTCGGGACGAAGAGGTCGTAGGTTCGAATCCTATCACCCCGACAAGATTTTTTAGTGGAAACAGGTTTATAATATGGCACAAAATCATTCATTTGATATCGTATCTGAAATTGATCTGCAGGAAGCAGATAATGCAATCAACCAGGCAATTAAAGAAATCCACCAGAGATATGACCTGAAGGATTCAAACACCACAATGGAGCTGAATAAGAAAGACAAACAGATATCGATGAATACAAAGGATGATTATTCGCTGAAAGCAAGCATAGATATTCTGCAGACAAAATTTATCCGTCGCGGTATTTCTGTTAAAGCTTTAAAAATGAAAGAGCCGGAACCCGCTGCGGGCGGAAGACTTAAACAAATCATCGATCTTCAAAGCGGAATTTCAAAAGACAATGCGAAGAAGATTACAAAAATGATTAAGGATTCCAAGCTAAAGGTAAGTGCACAAATCCAGGATGAACAGGTAAGAGTGCAGGCGACTAAAATTGATGACTTACAGGAAGTGATCAAAATGGTAAAAGATGCCGAGCTCGATTTTCCGACTCAGTATGTTAATATGAAGTAGCGTACAAACCTTCAAGGTTATAAGCATCGTATACACTTCTTTAACCTTGAAGGTTACCACACCTACCCTGCATAAGCTCTTCTCAGTTTTTCTTTTCCAAGAGAATTAACAAGCCGGAAATCCTCTTCTGAAATTTTTTCTTCATCGCCGTAATAATTATGATCAACGCTGTCTTTCTGTATGGCTTCCCTTATTGCCACAGATGAAAGCACTTCAAGGTTTTCAACTATAATATTATTTGAATCTTCGGCATCAATTCTTCCTTCAACAAGATAAGGACCCATAGACATTGTAAGCTCTGCACACCGGTAATAAACTTTGGGAAATATCACAGCTTCAAATGTTCCGGTCAAATCCTCAAGTGAAAGAAATTTCATTATGTCCCCTTTTTTCGTTCTTATTCTTTTAGAACTCATATACCAGCCGATCATTTTAACCTTTCTGCCCCGGTATTTTCCTTTATCCTTTGCTTTTATAATCGATGGACTATTTGTCCACTCCTTAAAAAAATAAAGCGGATGACGTGTAACCATATAATTAAAAGTTTCGTATTCTGTACGGCATATTTCCGCAGCACTGAAATTAATATCGGTTTTAACTTCCTCCTCGAGTGCAAATGTTTCATTCACAAAAAGATCATTTACTGTATGATCGAGAAGTTTACGGCGGTGAATATAAATATCAAGCAGGCGGAGAAGCTCGGGGCGTGTCTGCCTGAAACATCCCATTGCACCGCACTTAATTAATGCTGCGGTTTCCTCGTAAGCAAGTCCTGTCCTTACAAGAAAATCCGCAAGCGAAACATACTTGCCGTTATTCTTTCTTTCTTCAACAATTATTTCAATTGAGGAATGTGATAAATTTTTTATCGCCATCAACCCGATGCGAATGTTTTTTCCTTTACCGATGTATTCATAATTGCTGTGGTTAATTGATGGAAGTTGAACCGTAATTCCCATTCTTTTTGCCTCCCATATATAAACAGCCGAAGAATAAAATCCTCCTCCGTTGTTAAGAACATTAGCCATAAACTCAGCCGGGTAATGCGCTTTAAGATATGCAACCTGGTAAGAGAGAAGTGCAAAAGAAGCGCTGTGCGCTTTGCAGAAAGAATACCCCGCAAAAGATTCTATCTGTCTCCATAATTCTTTCGTTATCTTTTCGCTGTGTCCTTTTGCCCGGCAGGAAATAAAAAACTTATCCGTAATCTGTTTCATCGCTTCGTGCGAGCGCATCTTTCCGCTCATTGCCCGCCTGAGAAGATCAGCTTCTTCCAAAGTTAAGCCCGCAATATGATGAGCAACTTTAATTACATCCTCCTGGTAAATCATTACACCATAAGTTTCACCGAGGTATTTCTCCATTTCGGGAACAAGATATTTTCTCCGGGAAGGATCTTTATGCCTTGCAATAAATTCCTGCATCATACCGCTTTCAGCTACACCGGGACGAATAACAGAACTTGCCGCCGTCAGCATTTCAAAAGTTTCAACATCAAGCCGGCGCAGAAGCGAGCGCATCCCCGGAGATTCAATATAAAAACACCCGATTGTTTGTCCCGTACGAATAAGTTCCCTGGTCTTCTCATCATTAAAGAGCATCTGAAAATTGAAAATATCAAAGCGGATATTTTTAGTATTGCGCGGGATGGGAGGGTAAAGAGTGTGTACTTTGCTGCCTTCCCTCCATTCAGGGGGAACCTGATAAGTTGAAATATCGGTCTTATTTATACTTTTTGTTTCCATAATATAGTGAACATTTGCCCACTATATATAATTTCCCGGATTAAAAAGCAAGAGATGGGAACTGTTTTGTACGGTATGGAAATTGATTTATCAAATTCTTACAATACATATGAGCTTTTTAATATTTGTTTAAGGTGAGTTATGGAAGAGAAACACGAATCATTTCAAACTGACGACGATTTCACCTGGACATGCCAGTACTGCGGAGTTGAAAACAGTGTATGGGTGGATTTAACCGTGGAAGGAAAGCAGGACTTTGTGGAAGATTGCAGAATCTGCTGCAGGCCTAACAGGATAATAATTACAAAGGATATCGATTATAATATTTTTGCAGAGAGTCGTCTCCTTGATGAATAATCATCAGGAAAACCGCAATCCTTTGTCACAACAGATTCTACAGTCTTAATCCATAATCATACGTAAAAATGATGAACTGTCTTCATCGTCTTCTTTATCTTTTTCTTCTTTCTTTTGAGCTTTCTCTTTTGCCCAGCTGTAACGCGATGCATCAAATTCGAATCCGCTCTTAGGTGTTTCTTCCTCTTCTTTTTCTTCGATAGTTGTTTTAGGACTTTTAACACGATAGATAGTCGGAATTTCAAGATCTTCTTTATCTACTTCATCATTTGATTCAAGAAAATTAAATCCGCCGCGAAAAGTTTCTGTTTCTTTCCTTTTAGGTGGAGCGATTGAAAATGATTTTTTCGAATGACCCTGGTTAGCGGATTCAAATCCTGTAGCAATAACTGTGTAGGAAACATAATCATTCATTTCTTCTTTCTGTACACATCCGAATATGACATTTGCTTCTTCACCGGCAGCTTCAAAGATTACATTATTACCGTCGTTAATTTCCTGCATAGTAAGATTGCTTGAGCCGGTAACATTAAGCAGAACGCTCTTTGCACCTTTAATGTTTACACCTTCAAGAAGAGGACTTGAAATAGCCTTCTGTGCTGCTTCAATAGCGCGGTTTTCACCGCTGGCAATTCCGCATCCCATTAAAGCTTCACCGCTCTGGTTCATCACAGCTCTCACATCAGCAAAATCAACATTAATTAATCCTTCAACTGTAATAATATCAGCTATTCCTCTTGTTGCTTCATAAAGAACTTCGTTAGGTTTATCAAAAGCGGCAAATGCATTAACACCTTTGTCAAGAATACTAAGAAGTCTTTCATTAGGAATAACGATTAAACTATCCACCGAATTTTTCAAATCCTGAATTCCCTGTTCGGCATTCAGCATTCTTTTCTTTCCTTCCCAGCGAAATGGTTTGGTAACTATTCCAACTACCAAAGCACCAATACTTTTAGCAATTGAAGCAACGACCGGGGCACCGCCTGTTCCTGTACCACCGCCCATTCCAGCTGTAACAAAAACCATATCACTGCCTGCAAGAACATCGGAAAGTTTCTCCCGATCTTCCTCCAGGGATTTTCTTCCAACATTTGGATCGGCACCGGCACCGAGTCCCCGTGTGATACTGGAACCACACTGAATTTTGTGAGTAGCGCTGCTGCTGTTCAGAACCTGTGCATCGGTATTAACGGCAACATACTCAACACCACTGAGCCCGCGTGCGATCATGCTTTCGATAGCATTGCAGCCTCCTCCGCCAATACCAACCACTTTCAGAATAGCGGACATTGGCTTGCTTCTGTCAATAGTTGCAAATCGCGACATAGTTTCCTCCTATTTTGGATTTATAATTCATCAAAAAACTGCTGAACTCTTTTAACTATAAGAGACAATTTATTTTTATTTTTTTGTTTTTTAGCTTTAATTAATCCCTGATATTCACTGGATTTTCCCCCGGGAATTCCCCGGATTAACCCGGCAACTGTTGCGAACTCAGGGCTTTCAATCTCATTCGAAAGTCCCGCGCCTAATTCCTGCGGAACTCCCAATCTTGTCGGAAGTCCGAAAACTTCTTCGGCAAGTTCAGCACATCCTTTTAAAAGTGATCCGCCGCCCGTTAGAACTATACCGGCTTTAATTTTATTTTTAAACCCTGCGCTTCTTATTTCATTATCTATAAGGACAAATAATTCCCGCATCCTGAGACTTATTATCTGGGTAAGAAGACTAATAGGAATTTTTGTATTCCCTCTTGCACCAACTCCTTTTATCAATATATCTTCATCTTTAATAATTGCATTCTCAGAAGCATATCCATAATCTTTCTTAAGAATTTCGGCTTCTTCAGAAACCACGCCCAGTGATTCACGTATATCGTTAGTAACCTGGTTTCCTGCAACACCAATAACTTTGGTATGCTTAATCGCTTTATTGTGATATATAGCTATATCAGTTGTGCCTCCCCCAATATCTATTAAAGCAACTCCCAGATCTTTTTCGCTTTCTTCAAGTACGGATGTGCTTGAAGCGATTGGCTGAAGAATATAATCCTGAACATGCAATCCGGCGCGCTCAACAGATTTTCTTATGTTTTGTATTGCGGGTATTGAGGCAAGCACTATATGGTTTGTTGCTTCCAATCTTGAACCCGACATTCCGATCGGGTTTTCAATCCCGGGTTGATGATCAATTGAAAACTCTTCAGGGATGATGTGAAGTATTTGCCTGTCCGAAGGAATATGAATTGTGCGAACATCATTTTCCAGTCTTTCCAGATCAGCTTTTGTAATTTCCCTGTCGTCACCGCTTATAGTAACATAATTCCTGTGACGCATACTTGTAATATGTTCTCCGGCAACACCAACGTTTACATGAGTAATCTCAAATCCGGCCCTGTTTGATGCAATTGAGACAGCGCTTCTTATTGCTTCGGCAGTTTTTCCAATATTAGCAACCAGCCCTTTATGCAAACCTTCAGATGGAGCAACACCAAAACCAAGGATATCAAATTTATTTTCATCCAGCTTTTCGGCTATAACTGCACACACTTTTGTTGTTCCTAAATCCAGCCCAGCAATAATTTCTTTTCTCATTCGGTTAAACCTGTTTTATCGTAATTACCGAGAAAAATCTCATTGTCAAATCTTAAGTCTATATACGAACTGTTCATTACAATTTCTTTATTTGAGTCAACCTCATCGTTCAACAGTTGATCAAATGAAAGAATTTTTTTTGAAGTATTTCCTTTACCAAATATCACAGGCGGTTTTAATCCTGAAAAAAGTAAAATAATATCTCCGCCATTTCTCAGGTTTATTTCTGATAATTTTTTTCCAAGATCTTCATCAGTTAAATCAGCAGCATCAATTATTTTGTATGCTTCAACCAGTCCCTGAGTTTTTAATATTTCATTTTTCTTTAAAGGGAAATCCTTATTAATATTTGTAACTACGGGTAAATCCGAAACTTTCGTACCAGGGAAAAGCGGAAGTATTTCAAATTCACTTGATGCAAGAAATAATTGATTATCACTTACGATCACTGCTTTAATTTCTTTCTCTGACAGTTTAATATGCACTTCATTATCACTGCTGAATTCGACATCTGCCCGGTTTATATAAGGATGTTTTTCCATTCGGGCTTTTATCACCGGCAATGTAATTCCCTTGTATGATTCCTGATCATTTAATTTTGCAAATACCAGGTAATCACTTTCGTTAAGTAATTTGTTTCCGGTTACTATTATTGATTTAATCTGCTGATCAGGTTCTCTTCTTTCTGAAGCAACAGATAGATAAAGTATCCATCCGATAAGTACTACAAAAAGAATAAGTCCCAATATTTTACTTCTGGTTTCGCTTTTCAATTTTTAACCATCCTTACAAATTCCTCCCCGAATTTCCAGATATCACCAGCGCCCATAGTAATTATTATATCATTTTCTTGTTTAATGTCGTTTAGTAATGCAGGAATATTTTTTTTATCGGGAATATACATTACATTTTTATGTCCGAATTTCTTTGCGGCATTTGCAATCATTTCACCCGAAACTCCGTTGATTGGTTCTTCACGTGCCGGGTAAACATCGGTGCAAATGAAAACATCTGAATTAAGAAAGCTTCTTCCAAACTCCTGGTAGAAATCTCTTGTCCTTGTATATAAATGCGGCTGAAACACTGCAATCAGTCTTCTTTTCCATCCTGCTCTGACACCGGCTAAAGTAGCACTTGTTTCAGTCGGGTGATGAGCATAATCATCAACAACCAGAATTTCTTTATCGTACTTAATTTCAAATCTTCTGTAGACACCTGAAAAAGATTCGAGCGCGTTTTTAATTACTGGAAATTCAATCCCGAGTTCCCTGGCAATGGTTACAGCAACGAGTGAATTTTTTACGTTATGAATACCCGGTATATTTAACCTGATTCTGCCCAGTTCTTCATCTTTATATATAATGGAGTAATCACTCGAAAATTGATGATGAGAAATATCAACCGCCCGTACATCTGCTTGAGGAGTTAATCCATAAGTAATAATTTTTTTATTAATTGAAGGAATAATATCCTGCAGACCCGGTTCATCCAGACAAAGAACAACAAAACCATAGAACGGAACTTTATTTGCAAATTCAGCAAATGCAGATTTTATATCATCCAGGTCCTTATAAGTATCGAGATGTTCGCTTTCCAGTGTTGTTAAAGCTGCTATTGTAGGGGTCAACTTTAAAAATGTTCTGTCAAATTCATCAGCTTCAACCACAATAAATTCGCCGTGTCCAAGTCTTGCATTTGTTCCGCCAAGTCCGCTGAGCTTACCACCAACAATAATTGTGGGATCTATATTTCCTTCTGTTAAAGTTAAACCAACCATCGATGTCGTTGTTGTTTTACCATGAGTTCCCGCGATGCCAATACCGTATTTCATACGCATCGATTCGGCTAACATTTCTGCTCTCTTTATTATTGGTATTTTTCTTTCTACTGCAGCTTTAACTTCCGGGTTATCGATAGTAACAGCGGAAGAATAAACAAGTACATCAACATCTTTTAAATTGTCAGGAGAATGTCCCTCATACACTTTTATCCCAAGACCTGAGAGATGATCAGTAATTTCAGTTAGTGCTTTGTCCGAGCCAGATACTTCAAATCCCTGGCTTAATAATATTTCAGCTAAACCGCTCATACCGATTCCACCGATGCCGACAAAATGCACTTTTCTGATATTCTTAAACATTAAGCCGTTTCCACTTTCCTTTTTAGCTCTTCAAATTTTATTAAAAGTTTATCTTCATTTTCATAATCATAAGGACGAATGATTACCGAGCGTCTCCTGTTTTTTAATTTTATTCTTACTAGTCTGAAAGCATGATTCCGGACTCTTTCTCTCTGCTTTGAAATTTTTATTCTTTTAATCTGGCTCAATAATATTTTCTTCTCACCAAACCTCGTTACAAAAGAAATCCCTTCCGGATTTAACTCCAGGTATTTGTTTTTATAAAGATTATACAGAAGACTTACTAATGAAATAATCACTATTGCTCCAAGAAGGTAGATAATAGGATCCCGGGTGATTAAGGTGAAAGAGTTTTCCACAAATTCTCCTCTTACTATCAAATAAAGAGCAAACACAACAAAGTAAATTATTGTTGATTGATAGTAGAAAGACATATTGTATTTAAATGTCTCTTTATTATTTATATTCTCAGCACTCATATTGTACTTGCAAATTTTATCGCGCTATCAGCTATTTCTGAAGCAGCATTTTCTTTACCAAGTTTCTTCGCATTATTTTTTAAATCTTCTAATTTTTTAAGATCAAATATTGTCGAAATAATTTTATCAGCCAAGGAATCTTTTGCATTCTTATCTTCAATCAAAATAACGGCACCAACGTCTGCGAGTGACTTTGCATTGAAGTATTGATGATTTTCAGCAACATTTGGTGAAGGAATTAAAACAGAAGGAATTCCCAACACCAGGAGTTCTGCAATTGTTGTAGCACCGGCTCTTGCAATAACAAGATCAGCGGCGGAGTATGCAAGATTCATATCTTCAATAAACGGGGAAATAAAAATTCCTTTGCCGGATTTATTTTTAAACTCTTCAAAATAGTTGCTTCCTGTCTGCCAAATCACCTGTATCTCTTTCTCAAGAATTAATTTAAGTGAATCTGCAACAGCTTTATTTATAGAAGCAGCACCAAGGCTGCCGCCCAGTATCAACAATGTTTTTTTTCCAGAATCCAGATTATAGTGCCTGAGCGCTGCTTCTTTATTAACCTGATAAAGGCTTTCTCTGACAGGATTTCCTGTTAGCTTTATTTTTTCTTTTGATCTCAAATATTTTTTTGAGTCGGCAAAACTTATATGAATTTCATCAGCGTATCTTTCAAGCAGACGGGTTGTTACACCCGGATAACTATTCTGTTCGAGCAAAATTATTTTTGCTCCCATAACAGAAGAGCCCCAGATTGCAGGTCCAGACACATAACCTCCCGAACCGATTGCTACCCTGGGTTTAAAATTCATATTTATTATTAATGATTGAATTAGTGAAACTCCGAGCTTTAAGGGAAAAAGTAAATTTTCCAAAGTGAACGTTCTTGCAAAACCTTTTATCCATATCGATCTGAATTTATAACCAAGTTTAGGAATAACTCTTCCTTCAATTTTTGTTTTGGTCCCAACAAATAAAATATCGGCTTCCGGAATTCTGGCTTTAATTTTTTCAGCAACTGCAACCGCGGGAAACAGATGTCCTCCCGTTCCACCGCCTGCAAATAAAAATCTATATTGTGTTTTGGTAACTGCCATTAATTCATTTCCATATTTGCAGTTGCCCTATTAATATTATTCCTGTTTTGATTTATCGCGTTAGTCATTCCGATATTTATCAGAATACCTGTGGAGATACACATAAAAATTAACGATGTACCGCCATAGCTTATAAAAGGCAGCGGCAGACCCGTAGTTGGTACGAGTCCTGTAGCCACAGCAACATTTATAAAAGCATTAACTAATACAGAAATAGAAATTCCGAAAGCAAGAAGCTGACCGAATACATCTTTACATTTTTTTGCTATAAGGATTCCTGAAACAAAAAGAACGAGGTAAGCCAATAGAATAATCACTGAACCAATAAACCCTAGCTCTTCACCAAGAATAGCAAAAATAAAATCACCATAAGCCTCGGGAAGGAAAAGATTACTCTGTCTGCTATGACCCATTCCAACTCCAAGAATGCCGCCGCTACCCAAACCAAGTAAAGCCTGCTTAACCTGTATATTTATATCACCACCATTACTGAAACTATGAATGAATGTTAAAATTCTTTCGCGGGAATGGGAAAAGAGCATTGCCCCGGCACCACCCAATAATGCACAGCTGCCCATAGAAGCCAGTATGTGCTTTAGTTTTGCTCCTCCCACAAATAATATTGTAATTGAAATGATTAATACAAGTATTCCGTTACTTAAATTCGGTTGAATAAAAATTAGTCCGGCTATACTAATAACCCAGATAAATAAATACATATATCCATGTTTAAAATTTTCAATATCTCTTCCCTTTGATTCAATCAATGTAGCAAGATGCATGACCAGAACAAGCCTTGCAATATCAGCCGGTTGAAAAGTTATAAAGCCAAGATTTATCCACCGCCCGGCACCTTTTATATCGGGAGCAATAATCAGAGTTAATATCAGGAGACCAACCGTACCAAAAATCAGCGGCTTGCTAATATCTTTATATATTTCATATGGTATCATTGCAAATACGACCATCAGAAAAATTCCGGCAACAACTTTAAAAAAATGCGAGTTGAAAAGGTGGAACAGACTATCAAATTTGAATGCACTGTATGTACTACTGGCACTCATAACCAGAACTAACCCTAAGAGGGTCAGTACAAATGCATCTAAAAATATTGTTATCGAAAGTTTTTTCATTACAGTTTATTCACTTCTTCTTTAAATACTCTGCCGCGATGTTCATAATTATCATACATATCAAAACTTGCACATGCCGGTGATAAAAGAACTATATCACCCGCTCTCGCTTCCTGGTTAGCGGCATGAACTACATCTTCCATTGTTTGTTTAACTTCCACCTTAATATCATGATGAAAAAAGTTAAATACTTTATCAGCAGAAGAACCTATTGCATATATCTTAATTACTCTGTCGAGGACAAGCGGTTTAATCTGGTTATAGTCGTTACCCTTATCCTGTCCCCCAAGAATCAGAAATATTTGTCCCGGGAATCCTTTAAGTGCATACCAGACAGAATCAACATTAGTGGCTTTTGAATCATTTATATACTTCACTCCCTCTATCTCCCGGACAAACTCGAGTCTGTGTTCAACTCCTTCAAAAGTTCTCAATGCCTTAATGATTTTTTCATTATCAAGATTGAATATCTTCGCCGCAGTAATAACTGCCATTGCATTTGCAATATTATGCTCGCCTATTAGATTTATATCTGAGACTTTGCAGCTGAATTGAACATGACCATCTTCATTGAAAAATATATCCCCTTCAGAATCATAAGTTCCATTACCCGGAGTTTCCTTCAGTGAAAAGTAATATGTTTTACTGTTTGGCTTCTTTACGGAATTAATTAGCGTATCATTATCTTTATTAAGGATAAGAAAATCCTTTTCATCCTGATTCTCAAATATTCTTAACTTTGATTGGATATAATTTTCAATTTTATTTTCATATCTATTTAAATGATCAGGGGTGATATTTAAGATCATTGCTATCTTCGGTTTAAAATTTTCAATTAAATCCAGCTGAAAACTTGAAACCTCCAGAGCCACAAATTCATCTTCTTTTACATCGGGAGCGATTTCAGAAAATGCAAATCCAATATTTCCTGCTACATAAGTTTTTTTACCACACACATTAAACAAATGTCCGCATAAACTTGTGGTAGTAGTTTTACCATTGGTGCCGGTTATAGCTATTATATTCCCCCGGCACACGGATGCTGCCAGTTCAAGTTCTCCAATTATTTTTATCTTTTTCTCTTTTGCGTTTTTTATTATTTCAGCATCAGACGAAACCCCGGGACTAACAACCATAAGATCACAATCATACGCTTTATCAGAATGTTTCCCGGTTTCAAATTCAATTTTATTTGATTCAAGAATTTCAACGAATTCACCAAGTGCTTTGCCTGATGAAGAATCTGTAACGAAAGGCTTTCCACCAAGTCTGACAATTAATTTTGCAGCTCCGACACCACTTCTTTTGGCACCGACTACAGTTATTTTTTTTCCAGTGAGATTCATATTCCTATCTTATCTTAAATGAAGCCAGACTGATTATAGCAAGGATGATTGCTATTATATAAAACCTGATCACAATTTTTGGTTCCGGCCAACCCATCATTTCAAAGTGATGATGAATCGGGGCCATCTTAAAAACCCTTCGTCCTTCACCATATTTCTTTTTAGTTATTTTGAAATAAACACGCTGAATAATTACTGAAATTGTCTCCAGAAAAAATATTCCGCCAAGTATCGGGATTAATAATTCTTTTTTAATAAGCACTGCAAGAATACCGAAAGCTCCACCAAGAGCAAGCGAACCTGTATCCCCCATAAAAACCTGGGCCGGATATGAATTAAACCAAAGAAATCCTAAAGAAGCACCGACAAGTGCAGCTACAAAAACTGTAAGTTCTCCTGCACCGGGCAGGTATATAATATTAAGGTAATTTGAAAATATTGAGTTGCCGCTTACATAACTTATTATTGCGAGTGTCAGCATAACAATCGTAATAACTCCGATGGCTAAGCCATCAAGTCCATCTGTTAAATTAACAGCGTTGGAAGTAGCTGTTATAATAAAAACCACAACAGGTATGTAGAAAAATGAAAAATCGAAATTTGCGTTCTTAAGAAATGGTACTGTTGTTACAGAATGTATACCATTAAACTGTGGTGCAAAGTATATAACTGACCCAACAACAATTCCTATTATTACCTGCCCAAGTAATTTATATCTTGCAATTAATCCATTTGGAAGTTTTTTAACTACCTTTAAATAATCATCAAGAAATCCCACGGCGCTTAACCATACAGTTCCTGCGAGAATAAGAATAATATATATACTGAAAATGTTTGCCCATAGAAGTACAGGAATAACAACACATAGAATTATAATTAGACCGCCCATTGTTGGAGTACCGGCTTTAGACCAATGAGATTTTGGTCCATCAATTTTTTTTGCTTCACCAATTTGTTTCTTCTGGAGTTTCCTAATGATTTTCGGACCCAGGTAAAACGAAAGAAACAAAGCGGTGATAGCAGATAATGCCGATCTGAAAGTAATAAACCGGAACACATCAAATCCCGGAGGATTAAAAATTTTATTTATATATTCAGACAAGAAGTAGAGCATTATTTCCCGGCTTTTTCTTCTATGGTTTTAACAAATTCTTCCATTTTCATTCCGCGTGATCCTTTAACGAGAATCACAGAATCGGAGAAATTCTGTTTAGTTAAAAACGAATTAAGATTTTTTCTGCTGTTAAAAATATTTCGAATTGATATTAAATTTTTGCAATTCTGCATTGAGGTTTTTCATCATAGGACCAATCAAATAAACCGCTTCGAATTTATTCGCTTTAATTGCAGGTGCTAATTTTCTGTGGAGCTCAGGAGAATTTTCTCCAAGTTCGAACATATCACCCAGTATCGCAATCTTTCTTTTGTGAAGTTTAATTTTTCCGGAAAGATTCATTGCCTCTTTCATTGATGCAGGATTTGCATTATAAGTATCATCAATCAACAGGAAATTTTTATAACGTTTTACATTTAATCTTTTTTCAACCTGATTTAGTTTATTTAATCCTTCTGAAATTTCCTTAACCGACAATCCCAATGTAAATGCAACTGTAGCAGCAGCCAGAAAATTTCTTGCATTAACTTCACCATACAAAGGCAAATCAACTTTAAGTTTATTCTTTTTGTAAGTAATTTCGATTTGAGGTCTTCCATCGTCCGTAAATCCAATTACTTTTCCACTTACAGCAGAGTTTGAGTTAAATCCATAGGTTACTTTATTCTTATATTTTTCTGAAACTTTTTTTAATAATTTATCATCATCATTAATGAAAAGTATTCCGTTCATTTTTGCTGTAGCTTTAAAAAGTGCAACCTTTTCTTTAAGTACTCCTTTTTTATTAATCAAAAATTCCAGGTGAGAATCACCAATATTTGTAATCATTGCATAATCAGGTAAAGCGATGTTTGCAGTGTATTCAATCTCTCCAAAATGATTTGTACCCAGCTCAGCTACCAGTATGTCGTGTTTTTCATTTGTGCTGAAAAGCGTAAGAGGAACACCAATATGATTATTGTGATTGGCAACTGTTTTATTGACGCTGTATTTCGTGCTTAATAACATAGCCGCCATTTCTTTTGTTGATGTTTTACCTGCACTACCTGTTATCCCGACTATTTTTGTTTTTGTATAACCAGATAATTTTTTTCTCCAAACTCCGGCTAATTCTCCTAATGCTTTTACTGAATCTTCAACAGCAATAACGGGTATCTTAACCTCATCTGTCTTTTTCAGCTTTTTAGCTTCAATTAATAAAGCTGCTGCACCATTTGAAGCAGCCTTTTCAACAAAGTCGTGTCCGTCGAATCTATCTCCTTTAATCGCAATAAATAAACAATCATTTGAAATATTTCTTGAATCAATTGAAACATGTCTGATTGTTTTAAAATTATCAGGATTATAAATAACCGCTGATTTTAAATTAAAGAAGTCTTCAATCGTAAGACCAATCCTTTTCATAGGTCCAGATACTTTTCAGCAACTTCCTTATCAGAAAAATGTTTTCTAATTCCTTTTATTTCCTGATACGTTTCGTGACCTTTTCCTGCAATTAGAATTACAGCGTTCGATTCACTATTAATGACCGCCTGCTTAATTGCTTCTTCCCTATCCTCTATCACTTTATAATTATTAACAGTGATTCCGGATTCAATTTCTTTTAGGATATCAAAAGGATTTTCATTTCTCGGATTATCTGAAGTAAGAATAACTTTGTCACTCAGTTCAGTTGCTATTTTTCCCATAACCGGTCTTTTGGTTTTATCCCTGTTTCCTCCGCATCCGAAAACAGTATACACCGGAACTTTGTTCTTAACTATATTTCTAATTGCTAATAAAGTTTTCTCAAGGCTATCAGCATTATGTGAATAATCTACTATAACTTTTTTCTCACCATCACCAATTATTTCAAACCTTCCCGGAACCTGAGGCGTTTTCCTAATTCCCTCAACTGCTGAATAAGGATCAATTCCCAGCAAGGTTGTAACAGCAAATGCTGATGCTGAATTATATGCGTTAAATTCTCCTACAAGTGAGGTGGATATTGAATAATTGTGTTTGTTGAAATCTATAGTAAATTGGGTTCCATCTAGGTTGTAAGAAATGTTACTTATTAAAAAGTCTGCACCCGGCAACTTACCTAGTGAATATAGAGGAGCCACTCTATTTTCGATGATTTTTGGGGAAGATTTATCATCAAGATTGTAAATACCGAATGCAGACAAATTAAGATTATCAAAAAGTATTTTTTTAGCACTGAGATAATTATCAAAATTTTCATGAAAGTCGAGATGATCTGACGAAATATTAGTGAATACAGCAGCCGAAAAGTTAAGTCCATAAACTCGTTTCAATGCCAACGCATGAGATGAAACTTCCATAACAACATATTTACAGTCGTCATTGTACATCTCAAACAGGAGTTCGTTTAAGTCATTAGATTCGGGTGTTGTAAGCGAAGATTTTATTTCTCTATCTCCTATATAATTTGCTATAGTTCCAAGTAATCCTGTTTTATAGCCCGCTGTTTCAAGAATATTTCTAATAATAAATGCCGTAGTTGTTTTACCTTTAGTTCCTGTAATCCCGATAAGTTTAATTTTCTCTGATACATTTTTATAAAAGCCTTTTGATATTTCAGCCAGGGCTTTTCTTGAATCACGGACTAAAATTTTTGCTGTACCTGTATGATTAAATAAATCATCCGGAACTGCATTTTCATCTTCAAGTATGATCGCGATTGCACCGTTATTAATTGATTCATTAATAAATCTGTGCCCATCTGAGTTAAATCCTTTTATTGCAACAAAAACAGAACCTTTAGTAACCTTGCGTGAATCATATTCAATACCTGAGACATCTTTGCGTTGTATATTTCCAACAACCTGAATTACCTGCACACTATTTATTAATTCTGTCAGTTCCATCAATAAATTGCAGTTCCGGTAACAGAAATTTCTTTACAATTAAGTGAGCAAACCTGACCTTTTTTAATTTTCGTTCCCGGTTCAAGGCTTTGATTAATGACGATACCGGTTCCGTTCATTTTATATTTCACTCCGAGTTTTGTCAGAATTGAAATTGCATCCTTAATATGATAGTTGCTCAGATCAGGAATAATTTTCTTTTGCATACAGACTGAAATTAATTTTGGATCAGGAGATTCGTAAGAAATATTCTTATAAATAACATCATCATTATTTGTGGTATTAATTTTTGCAATATTCAAATCTTCATTTAGTGAATTTGACGGAGTTGATTTGATTATATCCGGATCCCTTTGAATAATTCTTTGTGCGACGTTCTTAAAAATCGGTGCAGCGGCCAGTCCACCATACCTGCCGACCTTCGGAGAATTTAATAGAATCAGACAGACAATTTTCGGATTCTCTGCGGGAAAGAATCCGATGAAAGAGGAATTGTAGTTAAGCTTCGAATAATTTCCATCAATAAGTCTTTGCGAAGTTCCTGTTTTTCCCCCGATTGAGACGCCGTCAATTTTAGCATTTTTGCCGGTTCCGTTCTCAACAACACCAACCAGCATATTTTTCATTCTTAATGATGTGGATTCGGAAATAATTCTTCTGACCTGCTTAGGGGAATTATTATTTATACATTTTCCATCCTGGCTGACTTCACGCAATAAGATCTGTGGTTCGAAAAGAATTCCGCCATTTATAATAGCACAATAAGCTGTTATTAACTGTATCGGGGTTACAGCTATCTCATATCCGAAAGACATAAAAGTTTTTGTAAGACTGCCCCATTCATCAGGTTTTTTCAATGTCCCTTTTACTTCACCGGGAAGAGAAACTGAAGTGTAGTTGCCGAACCCAAAACCACGAATATATTTGTAATAGGATTCATCGCCTAATCTTTGAACCAACTTTGAAATTCCAATATTACTTGATTGTTCAAGTATTCCTTTTACAGTAAGATATGAATGTTCGTGAGTATCACTTATGTAAACAGATTTGACTTTGTATCTGCCATTCTCAACAAATATTTTTTCATTTTCATTACAAAGATTCTGATCAACCAGAGATGCCATTGTAAAGGTTTTAAAGGTTGAGCCAGGTTCATACGTATCTGTAATTGCCCTGTCTCTTCTTTGTTCATCGGTATAATCCCAGTAATTGTTTGGATCATAATCTTCACTGTTGGCAAGTGCAAGAATCTCTCCTGTTTTAGGATCCATAATTATTCCCACACCTGAAGCAGCCTTGAATTCTTTTACACCTTTAGATAATTCGTCTTCAAGTATCGATTGATAGGACTTGTCAATAGTCAGGTACAGATTTGTACCGGGAACAGCTGGCTTGGTCTGCGCTTCTTCAACGGTTATCATATCACCTATAGCATCTCTTTCTACAATCATAGTCCCATCATCTCCTGAGAGAACATCATTAAAAGTATTTGCTATCCCGTTTACTCCTGTATAATCACTATTTACATAACCCAGTATGTGTGAAGCAAGGTTTTTATAGTAATAAACTCTTGTTGGGTCTTCGTGAGAGAAAACAGCCGCCATTCTGAAATTCTTTAATAAAATAGTTTTCTCTCCGGAAGCCTTTTTTTCAAGACAAACATTTCTACCGGATGTTTTCATCAATTGAAGATAATGCTGTTTTGATTTACCAAATACTGATGAAAATTTTTCGGCTATTTTGATTTTATCTGAAGCAGAAGTCATTCTCATATCCACAAAGTAAGATATGTCATCCCTGTTATAAACCATTAGAGAACCGTTTCTGTCATAAATCAAACCACGTTCCGCCCGGATTTTTTCAACCGAAGTCTGCTGTCTTTCAGCATAGTAGGTAAGCTCTTCACTTTTAACTATCTGGATATCAACAAGTTTGATTATTAGAATCACAAAGCTGATAAAGACAAACAAAGTTATTAACAGTACTCTTCTGTTATTCATATTTTTCTTTTAACAGATTTTCAATTTTTTCAATTTGCTGTTTATCTATTTTTATCTTAAGAAAAGGCGAGCCTCCTCTTATCATTCCCAACTCTTTTTCTGCTATCTCAGTTATTCTTTCTTCTGAGGATAGAAACTGGTGTTTGACTGTAAGATTTACCTGCCAGTTATTTTTTAAATCAAGTTGTCTTTCTGCCAAAATTTTTTCTTTGGTCAATTCCTCACATTTTAATTTAATTCCAACATAAAAAAGGATCAGGACTATAAAAGATGTAAACATCATAACGCTAAAAAGAAGAAATGGTTTTGATCCTTTTTTCATATTCTTTCCGCGGCTCTTAATTTAGCGCTCCTGGCACGAGGATTAAGAGCAATCTCTTCAGGTAAAGGGGCAACTGGTTTTTTAGTTAGTATTTTAAGTCTCCTTTCCTTATCACACTGACAAACAGGAAATTCTTTAGGACAAATACAATCAAGTGTTTCATATTTAAATTTCTCTTTAACAATTCTGTCTTCAAGAGAGTGATATGAGATTACAACTATTTTTCCTCCTGTTTTCAAAAGACCTACAGACTTATCTAAAAAAGTTTCTAAAATGCCGAGTTCATCATTCACATAAATTCTTAACGCCTGGAAAATTCTGGACAAAGTTTTATTCCGGTTTTTAAAGGGAATAATCTTAGAAATAATCTCACTCAACTGTGAAGTAGTTTCAATTTTGAATCCGATTCTTTGTTTACAAATCTCCCGTGCAATTTTTCTTGAATTTCTTTCTTCACCAAAATTGTAAAAGATATCAGCTAGATCTTCTTCAGAAAATGAATTTATTAAATCTGCGGCATTTACAACTTTTGATTTATCCATCCTCAGATCCAGTTTTGCTTCCTCTCTGTAAGTAAATCCTGAATCAGGATTATCAAGTTGAAATGAGGAAACTCCAAGATCTGCAAAAATTCCGTCAAAGAACCCAAATGATTCTATCTTAGCAACAGAATCAATTTCTGAAAAATTAAAGTTGTAAAGTCTAACACGTTCTTCTTTAGCAAATTTCTCTCTCGAAAAATTAAAAGCATCTTTATCAACATCTGTCGCTGCAATTACTGCATCTTTATTCAGAACTTTTAAGAACGCTTCAGTATGACCACCAAATCCAAGTGTTGCATCAAAATAAATTCCTGATTTATCGGTAACCAGGTAATTAATACTTTCATTCAATAAAACGGGCGTATGATGAATCTTCATCTTTACGCCATTACTTTTGCTGCAATCTCTTCATAGGTTTCAGAGGATTGTTCAAGATATTCTCTATAAGTTTTCGGATCCCACAATTCAATCTTCTTTAAAGCTCCAAGTACTAAAACTTCTTTTTCTATTTTTGCATATTGAAGTAAGTTAGGAGGAATCAAAATTCTTGATTGGGAATCAAGATTATCTTCAGTCGCATGCTGAAGGATCATTCTAATAAATTTTGCTTCCTGAGGATTGAAAGGATTAAGATCAATAAGTTTTTGTTCAAACTGTTGCCATTGGTCCATTGGGTATACATCTATACAATTAGCAGTTCCCTGGGTCATTACAAATGTATCATTAGCTTCGGGAGAGAGTTGACGCCTTAATTTAGCGGGTATACTCAACCTTCCTTTCGAATCTACTGAGTATGTATACTGTCCTCTGAACAAATTCTTAACCTTTCCTGGGATAATTCACCACAATTCCCCACAACTCCCCAAAATTAACACAAATATAACGGGAAAGTCAAGAATTATTTCACATTTTCACCATTGCTAAATAATAAATCTCACCATTGTAATTAATCATTTGTGCTGCTTTGTGATTTTAAATTTTTTGAAGGAATTGTTTTGAAAAGAGTTAGTGGATTATGATGCTGTATTTAAGGAAGATTGGGTTGATATTTCATAGTTGCATAAAAAATAGAAAGTGAATGAGGACACAGGTTATAAAGATTATATAGTCTGATTTTAATTAATTAGTTTGAAATATTTATACTTCATTTTCATGAAAATAAAATCAGTACAGGAAATTAATTTTATTGAAATAATCAAGAGGAAAAATTATGAAAACGAACCCGGCATATTTTATTATATCGCTCTTAAGTGTTTTAATAATCGGATGCAGCAGTAATAAGGAGAACAATTACAAAATGCCTGCAACTAATAAAGATACAATATCCACAAATTACTTCGGCACTGAAGTAGCTGATCCTTTCAGATGGCTGGAGAATAATGATTCACCGGAAGTTACAAAATGGATTGATGAACAAAACACCTATGCTAATACAGTTTTATCAGGCTTTCCTGAGGGAAAGAAAATTGAAGATCGTATTAAAGAACTTGAAACAACTTCCAAAGAACAATATTCTCCCAGACTTATTAACGGTAAACTTTTCTTCATGCAGTTCACACCACCCCAGGCTCAACCGGTAGTTGCCTACAAAGACTGGCCGGATGGTGAAACTAAAATATTAATTGATCCAAACTCAAATAAAGAAGGAGCAGCGATAACAGGTTTCTGGCCGTCTCCTAAAGGAAAGTATCTTGCTTATGGTACAGCAGTAGGTGGAAACGAAGCGACCACAATTTACATTCTGGATGTTAATACACATAAGGATTTAAAAGATACTTTAACAAATGCCGGAGGAGGTGCAACGCCAGTTGCGATGGTATGGGATGCAGATGAAAAAGGAATAACCTATGTGAGGCTTCCTGAACCGGGAACTGTTCCGGAGTCGGAACTTCAATTTAATGCGGTACTCTATCATCATGTATTAAATCAATCTACTGATAACGACAAACTTGTTTTCGGTAAAGATTTATCAAAGGTTGCAGAATATACCTTTATTCCTTCTGAAGATGGAAAACAGGCCGCAATGTTTGTTCATTTTGGAGATGGTAATCCGGACTATGTGTACATCAGAAAAGGTACTTCTGAATGGAAACAGGTTTTAGATACAAACGCTAATGTTCGAGTAGCTTCTGATGTTAATTCGGGAGCTGACTGGAATGGGAACAAAACGCTTCTCGTGATCTCTTACGAAGATGCACCGAAAGGTAAACTCTTATCAGTTTCACCGGAAGGTAAATCAACAGTAATTGTTCCGCAGGGAGAATGGGCATACTATGCAGTAAAATCTGTAAAGGGAGGATTCATTCTAGTTAAAGTAAATGGCCCTGATTGGAAGGCTGATCAATATGATGCAGATGGAAAAATTGTAAGGACAGTGAATCTGCCTCAAAGCGGACTAAGTATAAATGATATTGCTTCCTCATCTACATCTGATAAAGCATTAATAACTTATTGGGGCTGGACATTCCCGGAAAAATGGGCAGAGTATAATTTAGAGAATGGAAATATCAAAACAATTTTTGAAGTTAAACCGGCCGTAGATTATTCAAATATAAAATTCAGTGTAATGGAAGCAGTTTCTAAAGATGGAACAAAAATTCCGGTTACGGTTTTAAGAGCAGACGGCATCAGTCCTGATGGAAAAAGACCAACGATAGTTTATGGTTACGGTGGTTTTGGAGTACCCACAGGACCAAGATTTATCGGGCCTTATTTAACCTGGCTTGAAAACGGAGGTGTGTTTGCATATGCAAATATCCGCGGCGGCGGAGAATTCGGCGAAGGCTGGCATGAAGCTGGAATGCTCGGCAAAAAACAGAATGTATTTGATGACATGTATGCAGCCGCAGAAGCTATGGTCAGAAATAACTGGACAGATTCAGAACATCTTGGAATAATGGGCGGTTCGAATGGAGGCCTGCTTATGGGAGCAGAGTTAACACAACACCCTGAATCATTTAAAGCGGTTGTCAGCTTTGTTGGAATTTATGACATGCTTCGCAATGAACTTTTCCCAAACGGGCAGTACAATATTAGTGAATACGGTACATCAACGAATGAAGCAAACTTTAAATGGCTTATATGCATATTCACCGTATCACAATGTAAAGTCCGATACAAAATATCCGGCAGTGTTACTTGAAACAGGAATTAATGATCCACGTGTCGCATCGTGGCAATCAAGAAAGTTTGCAGCAGCTCTACAGGACGCAAATACATCTGATAATCCTATTCTATTACTTACAAGAATGAACGAAGGCCATGGCGTAACAGCATCATTCAGCCAGCGAGTTGGCAATTACGCTGCGGCACTTACATTCTTTGCACATGAATTAGGATTACATATAAAATAGATTTAAGATCCATATTTATAAAAAAAACCCGTTACAAGCAGGGTTTTATTTTTCAAGTTTTCAGAGCCAACTGCCGGAATCGAACCGGCGACCTACTCATTACGAATGAGTTGCTCTACCAGCTGAGCTAAGTTGGCTTTTAAAAATAAAAATGGCAAATGCAAAATAATCATTTACCATTTTATTATACAAGATATTAGTCTGAGTAATTATCTTAATTTCTTTTTATGACGATTCTTTCTCAGTCTTTTTTTCCTCTTGTGTGTAGCCATTTTATGGCGTTTACGTTTTCTGCCACAAGGCATTACTTACTCCTGTTTATTTATTATGTGATTCTAATAATTCTTTAGCTTTTTTTCCTATTTCAGAATTTGGATCTATCTGAACAGCTTGCTTTAACCAATCCTTCGATTTTTCCATATTGCCAGCTGCTAAGTTAACAATTCCCAGGTTCAAATACCCAATTTGATGTTTTGGAGAATATTGAACTGCTTTTTCCATTTGTTTTATTGCTTCATCATAGTTATGCAGATTATAATAACAAACTCCCATATCAATTCTGTGCATCAGCATCTTTAGGTATTTTTTCAAGATATTTCTGATAATCAGCTATTGCCTTTTCATACATTCCGGAATCGTTTCGTAGATGTGCCAGTTCAAGCAGTGATGCTGTATCATCGGGATTATTTTTAACTTTTGCTTCAAGATCATTTATCTGTTGAAGATTGTTCAGATCAACACCGGAACTCTGAGTTATTCACCTGGTTCTGAACAACCTGTCAGGATTAGCTGAACTTAATACACCTGATGACCAAAGAATAATTAAAATAGCAATTACTACTACCCCTAAAATCAGAAACATTTTTTTTTGATCAAGTTCTTTTGTTTTTTGGTTAGGTTGTGATTTTGATCCCGTCTGTTTTTGTTTGACCTGTTTCTTTTGAGGTTGGTCAGCTTTAGCTTTTACAACCGGTTTTTCCTGTATAACTTTCTCAGTACTTTTTCCTTTTAAAGGAACCCCGCAGTAAATACACACTTCATTTCCAGCACTGTTTTCTTCACCGCAATTATCACAGATAATTATTTTTTCAACAACAGGTTCTGAAATTTCTTTTTGCTCTTCTTCTTTTGATTTGGTCTCTGAAATCTTTTGTAAATCGAAACCACACGATGGACAAAAATTGAATTCCTGGTCAAGTTTAGTTCCACATGAGGGACAGTATTTTACCATTCTGAATTAACCTTCCGTTTCTTTCATTCCTTTATCTACCATCTCTTTAAAATCTTTGGAGAATTTAAATGTGGGGACATAATGTTCAGGTACAAATACCTGTTCTCCTGTTTTCGGGTTACGGGCTTGCCGTTCATTTTTCTTTTTTACTTTGTAACTTCCGAATCCTCTTATTTCTATATTCTTACCCTGTTTTAATGCATCGATCACGGTTCTGAAGAAACCTTCAATGATTGCTTCGGTTTCTAATTTAGTTAAACCGGTTCCTGTTGCTACTTTATCAACTATATCTGCCTTAGTCATAATTTCTACCTCTTACATGCTAAAAATTATTATAACTCATTGTTATTTAATAACTTAAATTATCAAAGAGGTAGAAGAAAATCAATTGTCTTCTGCCTATGGTAATCTGCAACACATTGTTTTTATAAAAATTTTCAGATTTTATTCTATCTCAAAATGATATCATTTCTCGATTATTTTCTAAAAACAAGTTTAAATATAACTTTATTTTGGATTTTTCTAATGGTATAAATATTGACATTATTACATCATACATCTCTTAAATGTGTCATCTGAAATGGAATTAATACAAATTATTGAATCAACTGTTTTTATTTTCAGTTTAGGATTGATAATTCTTTTAATCCTTTCATTTCTTCTGTTTAAAGTTAAAAATCACTCGGCAGATTCCCCTTTTCTGATTAATAAAAAACTCCATAACGAATCTAAAATTATTTATGAAAAGCCGGCTGAAGAAAAATCCGAGAATGAAACTCAGGAGATAAAGAAAAACATTCGTTACATAGTAGTTAACGAAGTAATGAATAATTTACAATTGAAAGAAGAAAAAAACAGGAAACAGAAATTAACCGCAAGATATTATATCTATAAACCAGCCAAAAAGAAAATTGTAAACAAGCCTAATTTATCCGGAATTGATAAGTAAAGATCTGAGTAATAATAACTCTCAATTAAATTCCGGATTGTCAAAAAAAAACTATTATCGAAAATCTGTTATACAAGCCCGATTCTTTTCACATCTTCGGCAGTCGTTCGAGATAAGAACTGTTACTTAATACTGCAAATGTTTCGATTAATCTTAATTCTTTTAGTGAAAGACAATCCATATAACTCATTGAACTTCTTAGCCCGTCGGAAATACCATCAATTACATTTTTCACAACTCCTTTATATGGAACCATTGTTTCTTCACCTTCAATAAATTCGTTCCGCATTTTGACACCGAATGATGCTGAGCCGCGGTATTTCTTCCACAATTGCCCGTTATATTTTATTACTTCTCCCGGAGTTTCTTTCGTCCCCGAAAGCATCCTGCCGAGCATAACAGCATCAGCGCCGAGAGCCATTGCCTTTGAAACATCTCCCGGACTTTTAATTCCGCCATCAGCAATTATTTTTATCTTTAGCTTTTTATCGGAACGGGCAAACAAAACATTTAAGAGCGAGGAAACCTGTCCAATTCCAATACCGGTTTGAATTGAAGTTGTGCAAACACTTCCACTGCCAATTCCAACTCTTACTGCATCTGCACCGGCAGATTCTAATTGTTCAAGTGAAGCACCGTGGGCAATATTTCCAATAATTACTCTTACATTAAATTTCTTTTTAATTTCTTCTGTATGGCAGAGTACTTCCTTATTATTTGCATTTGCCGTATCAATACAAATTATGAAATTCTTTTCAGCAAGTTTTTCAACAATATCCATAGGTGTATTTAACGCCACTGAAACTCCCCTCAAATTCACACCGTTTTTTTGATCCTGCAGAATTGAATCGAGTGATGAATCAAACCTGTTAAGAATTCCGATACATCCAAGCCGGCTCAGCTCTTTTGCCATTTCAATTCCTGTAACTGTATCCATCGGACTTGATAATACAGGAAGATTTAGCTTTTCTCCTAAGAATTCACATTGTGTGTTCGCTTCTGTTCTTGATTTTATCCTAGAAACTGAGGTTGGAATAAGACTGATATCATCATAAGTTAATGATTGATGATATTGATTCAATTCCTTTTTTGTATATACTTTCATTTAAACCTGTAATAAGAAAAGTTATAAAATAAAAATTATTGATTTAGAAGTTTTTCTGCTTCATCAAGCAGCTGATTCATTTTACGGGTTACAGCCAGAACCGGTTCCTTAGAATTCATATCAACACCTGCATTTTTAAGGATATTAATTGAATAATCCGAACTTCCTGCTCTAAGAAATTCGAGATATTTTTCAACAGCTGGTTTGCCTTCATTCAATACTTTCGCTGCAAGAACTTCTGAGGCTGCAAAGCCTGTTGCGTATTGATAAACATAAAAATTATAATAAAAATGAGGGACTCTTGCCCATGTAAATTCTTCTTCCTTATCAATTACCATAGCGGGTCCCCAGTATTTAGCATAAATATTTTTATAAGTTTCACACAATTCATCTGAAGTTAAAGCCGCGCCGTTTTCAGTTTTTTCATATACCAGCATCTCAAATTCCGCAAACATCGTCTGCCTGTAAAATGTTGAGGTTATATTATTAAGATACTTTTCAATGAAAAATAATTTCTCTTCCCGTGTCTCAGCCATTTTAATAAAATGTTCAAGTAACAATGACTCATTAAAAGTGGAAGCTACTTCTGCAAGAAATATTGTGTAGTTGGAATAAATAAACGGTTGTGTTTGACCTGTATAAAATGAGTGCATATTGTGACCCATTTCATGACTGAGAGTAAAAACGTCGTTCAGTAAATCCGTCCAATTTAAAAGCACATACGGATGAACTCCGAAAGTTGTTCCGGAAGAATACGCACCGCTTCTTTTCGCCTGTGTTTCATATACATCAATCCACCTGCTATTAAATGCAGTTTTAAGAGAACTTAAATAATTTTCACCCATATGGAACAATGAGTCTTGTACAATCTTCATCGCTTCTTCATAAGGATACTTCCTTTCAAATGAAGCAGGAAACAATGAGACATACACATCATAGGGGTGTAACTCAGTTAAACCGAGAATTTTCTTTTTCAGCTCAGCCCAGCGATGCATTGGTGCAAGATTATCAGTTACTGTTTTTACAAGGTTATCATAAACCGAAACAGGAATATTGTTCCTGTCTAATGCAGCTTCTCTTGCAGATTTATATTTTCTTGATTTAGCGTTGAATATATTTGATTTTAAATTGCTGTTAAACAATACCGATATAGTATTAGAATAATCCTGAAATGGTTTGAAATAAGAATTAAAAGCACGCTGCCTGTATTCCCTGTCGCTAGAATACATAGCGGCATAAAATCTTCCGTGAGATAATTCAACTTCACTTCCATCTTCAGCTTTAACAGATTGGAATTTCATATCGGCATTTGTGAACATTGAGAAGACATTATAGGATGTAGGTGTTAATTCTTCTGCAAGCGCAATAATTTCTTCTTCTTCCCGGGAAAGTGTGTGCTCTTTTCTCCTGAGCAGATCTTCTATAAAGTGTTTATATATTTTTATTTCACTTCGTGCTTCTATCATCTTCATCAGTTTATCGTCAGGTATCCGCAGTAATTCCGGACGAATGAATGAACTTGCTGTTGAGACATTTGAATTTAACGTTTTAATTCTTTCATCCATTGCCTGAAATTTACCAACCCTCAGATCACCATCCTTTGCAAGCATAGCGTAAAGAAATAACCGCTCTATTTTAATTCCTATTTCATCATCAAATTTTAAACATTTAAGCAATTGGTCAGGGCTTTCAGCCAGAGTGCCTATAAATTGTTTATAACCGGGGAGATTATTTTTAACCCAGGCAAAATCTGTTTCCCAGTCTTCGATTGAGTTATATATATCGGCAAGATTCCATTTATATTTTTCTTCTATTTGTTCACGTACCGGCAGAGAGGCCGTACCTGTGGAAGAATAACTTTTTGTAAGGTCAAAAAGATTACGCATAATTGATAACCCCTATAAAGGTTTTGATTTTTATTGTTGAAAAAAATGTTATTTATTTAAGAAAAACCAGTTTATGACTTATTTGCATGCCTTTGAATTTCAGCACATAAATATAAACACCGCTTGCTAAATTTTCTTTTGCCGGATTAAATGACAGCGTATAACTGCCGGAATTCTTTTCTTCATTTATAAGTGCCGCAACTTCTTTCCCAAGAACATTGTAAACTTTCAATGTAACATTTCCGGATTCTGGATATTCTGAAATTTATTTTTGTTTCGGGATTAAATGGATTTGGATAATTCTGATCCAATGAAAAGTCTGCTAAAAGAGGTTTAGAATTTTTTACATCGGTTATCATTGGAATCAATTCCGTTTTGGAGCCGGGGATTGTAAATGATCCTAATCCAAGCTGGGAAAAATCAACTTGCGTGGAAGGTGAATAATCCTGTACCATCCAAACACTTTGCGAAATCCATTTTGTCGTTTCCAGTCTTATCAGTTCAATAGGAATTGGAGGAATCGGGGGCGGAAAAGTTAATAAATAACTTACCACAGTTGATAAAAGAAACTTTTTACAAGTGAATGATCCGGCTTCTGTTTGAATAGTTTCATCATCTAATCTTTTACCAAAATACTCAAATCGCATTGGCAGATCAGTACCATTTAAGTTTATAGTAGTATCTTTTGTGAAAATTGTGTACTCATTATTAACGGATTGATTAAAACGAAAAACTGAATACCAGTCTTCAAAGGATTGAAGTAATCCGAGAAAGGTAGAATCAAGTCCGATGGAATCTAAAACGCCCACCAGGGATTGAAGATTTGAAATTCTGAAATATTGATATCCATTTGTATTTTCAAAAGAGAAGAATGAACTATCTGTATAAGGTAGAAAATTGATTATGCCCAGTGAACCTGTTTTTGATAAAACCAGATCCGCATTTTTTCCCATAAAATTTGTAGTTACTGCAAATGAATCAATCCTGAAATAAGCCATAGAATCAACTTCATTATTCATTGAGTCAAGAGGAATAACTTTATAATCCCACCTGTAACCGGTTTGAGAAGGAAAATAATCCTGAGCCTGCTGAGCATATGTACAAGTAACGGCTAAAATCAATACCACAGAAAGTAAATTCTTTTTCATAATTCTGCCATAATTATTAAATGATATATACCAGATCAAACTTTGTTGTTAACCTCTGCAATTTACGGAAATTGAAATTATTTTTCTAAAGATGGAGAGTCTTTTTTCGTAAATTCTTTTTCCCCTTTAATAATTGAATAAATGAATACCGTTATTAAAATAAAGAGGAAATATAAGGGAATAACGTATGGAGAAATATTTTTAGAAATTTCAAAAAAGCCTTCCCAATTGTCATATTCCTTAGCAAAAAAAATGTTAATTATTAACGTGTATTTACTTCCAATCAGGAGTATAATCCCCCAAATTGAACCAAATATAAGAGTTACAAACCAGTAAATATTTGAAAGTTTTGTAACAAAAAAAGAAAAAGTTGTTGCACCTAGGAGAAAGATTAAAATATTTAAAAAATTGAGAGTTGAGTCAAAAGGAATTAATTCATATCCAAATAAAAGAACCAACCCCACCAATACATTAAAGAAATGGAATTTATTTAATTGTGAGAAAACACTTAAAGTCATAAACAACATTATCAACTGTGGAAAATTCCAGACCAGATAAAGCGGGAAATCAATTATTGAAGACAAACCGAATTCATAAAAATAGTCTGGGTCGCCGGGCTTAATTTTATTTAGGACAAAAAGTACTGCAAACAATATTATTAATGGTAATAATACCCAAAGTACAGGAAGAAATTTCCTTTTAAAATATGGATGTTGAAAAGAATCAAAAAGTAACCGCAGATTTTTTTTACTGAATAAGAATATAAAAGGCAGAAGAGCGCTGAGATGGAATCTGAAACCAAGAAAAATAAAATACGTATCAAAATCAAAAAATCTTAAAGTTATTCCTGCTGCATTTACGAGAACAATTATCAGGGTAATCCTTAATGGATTCAATCAGGTAACTCCTGAATCATCATTTTATTTCTTCTTTCTTAAGCTCTGTCCCAACACCATTATTATATACCAGTTTACCACCAAGATCAGCGGTTTGATAAACAATATAACCCCCTATAATAGCCAACAGAATAAACAAATACTGATTAATTCCTTTAAACTTTTTTTTGAGCACAAAAAAGGTCCGGAGTACAAGCAGTCCGGTAAAATACCACAGGGTAATAGTTGCAAATTCTTCATGATCAGAAATTAATCCAAAAGGAATAATTGCTCCTTTATCCTCCCATTTAGAAGCGATATCTGCTGCCTGGTTCCCGGTTATTACTGCTCCGATAGCACCAAGTACTCCTAGTAATAAAAATAGATGTGCTGTTTTTTGAAAAAATTCCTTTTTTGTTAAGACACCGGTTATTTCCAGAAGCATATATATTAGTAAAAATGCAATAGGAAAATGAATTAACTTCGGATGAAGCTGTGCAAGATATTCCATAAGAATCCTTTTGTTTTCTTAACCGGGTTAATTTAAAATCAGGCCATCTGCCAAAACCTGATTTTTGATAATACTGAAATAAAAATTAATATTTTACTTTAAAAAGAAATAATCCTTTTGCTGGTACAGCTTCTGCAGCAGCCTCCCTGTCTTTTGCTTCTAAGACCTGTTCAATATATGAATTATCAAGATTATTTTTCAAAACAAATAGTAAAGTTCCTGTAATAGCACGTACCATTCCATGCAGAAATCTATCTGCTGATATATACATTATTAAGAGATTCTTTGTCATTTTCCAATGGATATTATAAATTTCGCAAGTTTTATTAGCGGTATCTGAATTCTTTTTCGAAAAGGATGTAAAATCTTTTTTGCCTATCAATGTTTCTGATAGCTGATTAAGATGATTGCAATCTAATTTAGAATGATAGAAATAAGAATAATTATTAAAAAAAGGAGACTTATTCAAAGATATCAGATAGATATAAATTCTTTTTTTTGCATCGAATCTGGCATGGAAATTTTCGTATACGTTTTCCAGTTTAAGAATACTGATATCGCGGGGCAGAATTGAATTTAATGAATAAAGAAATTTATATTGATCAATCCTCTGTTCAGATCTGAAATTTGCTGTTTGTCCTAAAGCATGTACACCGGTATCTGTTCTTCCTGATCCGATCAGGTTAATCTTTTCCTTTAAAAGTTTCTCAATAGATTCGGTAATGGTCTGCTGAATAGTGACCTGGTTATTCTGGATTTGCCACCCGGAATAATTCGATCCGTCGTATTGAATTATTAGTTTATAATTGTTCAAATAAATTTTTATGCTTTTAATTTATCCAAAAATAAAAATAACAGATGTAAAATAGTAACATGAATTTCAACCTAATTTGACCTTTCATTATCACATGCAAATTTCACTGTGACAGCAATTATAGTTAATCTATCCAACAGACTATATTTTGTTGGTGCATTAAAATTATAACTAATTATTCAGGAGTTAACTACAATTTGTGGACTATCATCATAATATTATTATTACTATGGCTGCTGGGGGTTATAACTACTTACACCTTGGGTGGCTTTATCCACATTTTATTAATTATTGCTGTCATTGTACTAATAGTAAGATTAATACAGGGACGCAAGATACTATAACATTGCCCAGGAGAATGAATACTAAAGTAAGTTATTTATAAATCACTTTACTTTGGAACAAATTCAATAATTGAAGGAGGTTAATAACATAATTTAGGATACCATAGATTGACAAAATTCATAAGTAGAAAAAATTAAATTCATCTGCAATAATTTATAGTATTAAAATGATAGAATATCAGTTAATGATTTTCATAAGTTTGAATTGTGAATTTATTACAACCTGATGCTCAATCGGTATTCTCACACAAGTTAAAACAACATAATTTTTTTTATTTAACGAACATTGCTGCCAAATAAAGCACAGAAACACCGGATATAATACCCAGACCGATAAATACATACCGCTTTAACTCTTTGGAACCGGCAAACAATGTTATTAGCGATTTAACAACATTATTGGTTATTGTGGCTATGATAATTGCAATTACTATTACATCAGTTGCAATATTGCCGTCTGCTATTTTAGAAAGAGAAATTACAATTGCATCAACACTTGTTATTCCTGCTAGTGCGCTTGCTAAATACAGTCCCCCCGCACCAAGATAAACCTGAGCTGCTTTTGCAGCAAATATTACTATTCCAAAAATGATCCCAAATAAAATTGCAGGCTTTAACCGGAACGGATTATTAAGTTCAATGGGTTCATGTTTCCCATTTAGAAATCTCCTGGACATAACCAGGCTGATAACAAAACCAACTATTGTAAATAGCAGTAAGGGAATCCAGAGTGAATTAATAAGGGAACTTTTCAGAATGAGTACAACGATAAAAATACGTAAATACATAATTGTTGAGGCGAGAATAATTCCAACAGCAAAATTGGGTGAAAGTAAATTATTTTCTTTACTTTTTTTTGACAATGAATAAGCTACAGCAGTACTTGAAACCATACCGCCCAATAAACCGGTAATTGAAATTCCTTTTCCTTCTCCTAAAATTTTTACTAAAACATACCCGATAAAACTTATACCGCTGACTAATATTACCATATACCATATCAGCCTTGGATTAAAAACCTCTAATGGTCCATAATATTTATCAGGTAAAAGAGGAAGCACAATTACTGTAATAATTGCAAGCTTGAGAGTGGCAAAAATATCTTCTTCACTAATCTTTCCAACAAACTGATGAAGCTGAATTTTTAAAGTCAGGAAAAGTGTAACGATAACTGCTATTACTGCCGCAAGAATAATGTAGTTAAAGTAAACAATCGTTCCCAATAAAAACACAATAAGAAGAGCTATTTCAGATGTCCCGCCAAGCTTACCGGTTTTAGCCGAAAAAACATGTGAAGTTGTAACAAGAGATGAGAATCCTGCGAATATTATAAAGTAAATCCAATATGAAGTAAAGGATGCAATTAATCCTGCAATAAAACCAAGTAAAGCAATTAATGGTGTAGTTCTTATTCCTGCAAAAGTTTTATCATCTTTTGTTCTTGAGTGTTCACGTTCCATTCCTATTAACAATCCAATAAGAATGGCAACACCCAGTTTCTGGAGTAAAATAAATAAGTCAGCAGAGGAAAGAGCAGAATTATTTTTAAGTAAAAATTCCGGGAGAAATTTCAGAGAATCCTGCATAAGGTTTTTATCCTATTTTCCAACATAATATTAATTCTCACTCTTAAAATAAAATTTATTCTTCAAGTTATCTATAAAAAATCAGCAAGTGATAAAAATATCCGGTATCCCAAGAAATCTAAAAGCAAACAAATCCGGAAGAAATACCGTCGTTGAAAACAATACAAATATATTTCAATAATTCTTAAACGATTTTAAAAGAATGAGGGATTATAGAAATGCCGGGATTGAATAAAATTGTAAAATTAAGGGATCCATCTACACTATTAACTTTATTCTTATTTGATTATTTGCAATCCCGGAACCAGATCAATTTTATTTTACATACACTGTTTTAATGTTTACAAACTCGTGAATTCCAAAGTAGGAAAGTTCTCTTCCATAACCGGATTCTTTAACTCCACCAAACGGAAGTCGAGGATCGGATTTTACGAATGAATTAACAAAACAGCTTCCTGAATTTATTTCTTCCCTCGCAATTCTTTCCCCTTTTTTTATATCCTTTGTAAAAACAGCAGCACCTAATCCGAATATCGAATCGTTTGCAGATTTTATTGCCTCATTTTCGTCTTTAACTTTTATCAAAGCCGCTACGGGACCAAACAATTCATCATTGTAAGCGGGCATTCCATCTTTAACATTTTCAAGAACGGTTGGCGGATAATATGCGCCTTTAATATCCGGGATACTTCCTCCAAGTAAAAGTTTTGCTCCCTTTTCAACGCTATTTTTAACCTGGAGATGAAGATCATTACGGAGACTATCTCTTGCCTGTGGACCAAGGTCATTAGATTCATCAAACGGATCCCCCATTTTTTTCTGTTTCATCTTTTCAACAAAAAGGTCTCTGAATTCGTTATAAATATTTTCTACAACAATAAATCTTTTTGCGGCAATACAACTTTGTCCCCCATTTATTAATCTTGAAGTAACACACGTTTCCGCAGCTGATTCAAGATCAGCATCTTCAAGAATCACGTAAGGATCGCTCCCGCCTAATTCAAGTACGGTTTTTTTAATTAATGATCCAGCTTTTGAAGCCACAGCTTTACCAGCAGGAACACTGCCTGTTAAAGTAACTGCTCTTATTTTTCCAAGCTCAATTACCTTATCCATATTTTTTGATGAAACAATTAATGATCGGAATAAATCAACTGGAAAATCTGCTTCTCTGAATACCTCTTCAATAGCAAGCGCACAACCGGTTACATTGGAAGCGTGTTTTAGTATTCCGGCATTGCCAGCCATAAGTCCGGGAGCCGCAAAACGGAAAACCTGCCAGAAAGGAAAGTTCCACGGCATTACTGCAAGCACCACTCCAATCGGCTGGTAAGTGACAAAACTTTTAGCAGCATCGCTTTCAATTATTTTATCCTTTAAAAACTGTTCGCCGTTTTCTGCGAAATAGTCACATACCCAGGCACATTTTTCAACTTCTGATCTTGATTGAGCAATAGGTTTCCCCATTTCTTCAGTCATTATCCTTGCGTACTTGTTTAAATTCTTTCTCAATATAGAGCCGGCTTTATTCATTTTTTGTGAGCGGACTGAAAAAGCCGTTCTGCGCCAATCTTGAAATGTTTTATCAGCAGATGAAATGATTTTTTCCACTTCATCATACTTCATTTCATTATATGATTTAATTTCTTCTTCTGTTGCAGGATTTATCGATTTTATCATGGTTCTAACCTTTTAATATTACCTGATAAATATTAATCATTTTAAACGAAAATTATATTGAGGCATTTTAAACTTGTCCCGGCGGTGTTATGCACATCAATTATTCTTTTTGATTACAACCAGTGTCTTATCATCGGAATACTCTCCGCCTTTTGAAAATTTAATAACATCATCAAGAATTGCATAGGTAATTTCCTTTGGTGTTTTGTCCTTTAATCTCTTCAGAAGTTCCTGAAGTCGCTGCTCCCCGTACACATCGAATTTATCATTTGCAGATTCTGTTACACCATCAGAATAAATCAAAAGAACATCGTTCTTACGGAAATTTATGTTATCTACAGTGTATTTTCCGTGCGGCATAGGACCTAGGACAGGTCCGGTTGGGTCAAGATTTTTTATTTCATTTGTCTCCGACACAAGAAAGAACGGCGGATTATGACCGGCATTTGCAAACAGGAACAACCCGCATTTATCAGGAGATAATTCACCGTAAAAAAGTGAGGCAAACTTGTCATCGGCAAATATTTTATTAACAAGCTCATTCATTCTCTTCATCATCGGTGAAATCTTAAGCTCAAAATTGCTTGCCATTCTCAATGCACCTGAAATATACATTGCTTCTGCAGAAGCGCTTACTCCTTTGCTTGCAGCGTCACCAACTGTTACACCCAACCTGTCATCACCAACTTCAAGGTAATCAAAAAAATCTCCTCCTACTATTTCTGCAGGATTTGTTATACCAAAGAGTTCATAATCAAAGAAGTGGTATTCGTGTTCGGGAAGAATACTTTTCTGAAGTTCTCTTGCCTTATCGAGGTCTGCTTTAAGATGATAGATAGAAGAAGAAATTCTCCTCTGTTTAATACGGGAAGTTAATGCCGTTGCAATTATGTTCAGCGTAATTCTGAAATCTTCATCAATTTGATTACTATTTAAAGCAAGAAGATATTCATAATAAGGTTTATCATTAATTTTTATTTTTTCTCCTACGCCTGATGCAGAATATTTGAAAATTCCCTTCTGTCTTAGGATTTCATTTGTTTCTTTTCCAAGAATAGTTCTTTCCTTTGCAACAAGATCAAACAAAGGGTAATCATTAATAAGGATTCTGAAATCGGCACTAATTGTATCTATGCTACCTGTCTGATATAACAATGAGTAACTGGCTTCATCAATTTTTAATTTCCAGATTCTTCCACCGGTAACATTAATATCCTGGTTATTAATTATCTGATTTAATACTTCACTTAACATTCCTTCTTCCGAAGGAAATTTCTGTGATGCTATTGTTTCAACGGTTTTATATAGCTTTCTCTGATCCATTAATTACCGGATTAAATTTTAAAATTTCATTATTGGAATAATCTAATATAGAATATATTGTTTAGCTTACCTAAATCTTACTAACAAGTTTTATAAAGTTTACCTGGAATAGAAATCTATCATCTTCTGTATAGCACGTTTGCAAACAGGACAAAAATTATTAACCGTAGCTGTTTTCATGCTGCAATCTTCCATCGGGCGGTAAACACCTTTAGCCACATAACCTCCTCCTTCAAAAACTCCTACTTTGTCTCTATACTTTGGAGATGAAGGAGTTGGAATCGGTGTGTCTGCAGCTATCATATCTTTCCACTTTGAATCAAAATCAACAAGAGTTGTAATGTTCGGCTCAAGCGGTTCAACATTGAGCGGATAGAAATCATTATATGCAACATCTGATGTGTAGTATTCATCGGCAAGAAAAGCAAAACCATGACCAAACTCATGGCTGAAAACATATTCACTGAAAATATTTTTGTTTACGCAAACCGAATAATAGTTGTAGATGGCACCGCCTCCGTATTTGTCTGAATTCACCAGAATGTAAATCTGATCATATGGTGCATTAGCAGCGAGATCACGAACTGATTTATAATCGGATGTCATTAGATACCGTTCGAGATCAAATGTGTAGAAACTGGTATTCATAAGGGTTTTACTCCAGACCTTATCAGCAGGAATATCGGTTCCCTCTTCAGGTGATGGAGCTGCAACTCCCCAGATATTAAACTTATCTTTATTTTCCGAATACGGAGAAACAGCAAAAAGATATCCGGCAAATTTTGTGCAGTCCTCTTTGAACTCATCCATTTCATCCTTTGTATAACCTTCAGGCAAGATAACAATATCAACTTTAACAGACGGATCACCATTGTGAACAACTTCAAAAGAAGGAAATTCGAGATGTCTTTCAGGTGAAATAAAATAATTATCAGGATCCACCGCATACTCGAATTTTTTATGTAAAATGTTTTCTTTATCTCTGCTGTAAAATTCAATTCTAATTTTTTCTTTAGGGAAAGGCATTGTTACAGTTTCATTAAATGTTTTAACTGTATGTTTTGCTTCGTCTGTAGTCTGCCACTCATCAAATAAAGTTGAGTAAGTTCTTGAATAAATCAATTTGTTTTCTTCCTGGTCGAAACACCTTCACCTCATAACTGTCCATAGTTAAAAGTGTCAACGAGATTATTTTTGAACCTCCCCAGTATGGTTCTTCTTTTAGTTCATCGATTGAATAAGAATCATTAAGGCTATCTCCTGTATGGAAATAATCCACACGGAGTGTTTTATCCTTAAAATAATTGCTGAAATTAATTTGAGGGAAAGTGGAGATTGCCGCAAAAAGTATTATAAGGATTGTTTTCATATTATTACAACAGGATTAAAATAATTTTACATTTAGAGTTAAGTTGCTCCGGGAAAATTTAATCATTGAACAATGACTTTCCTTGAGCCCGGTTTAACTAAAGGAATATTTTCTTTGCATAACGGACATTCTTCCGGTAGGTAAGATATAACTTCCATTTTCATTGTACTTTTTTGCGGATAACCAAAATTAACTTTTCCGTTGCTGCGATCGACAATAAATCCAACTCCAACAACTTCTCCTCCCTGTTCTTTAACAATATCAATAACTTCGTATACCGAACCACCTGTAGTGACAACATCTTCACAAACCAGAATTTTTTCTCCCTGGTTAATAGTGAAGCCGCGCCGAAGGGTAAGTTTTTTATCTTCTCTCTCTGCAAAAATTGATCGCTTATTCAGCTGTCTTGCAACTTCCTGTCCTACAATAATTCCACCCATGGCGGGAGAAATTACAGTATCTATATTATAATCTTTAAAATGATCTGCAATTATTTTACATACCTGCTCTGTATATTCAGGGTATTGCAAAACCTTAGCACACTGAAAATACATATTGCTATGCCTTCCTGAAGTCAAAAGAAAATGTCCCTGCAATAATGCACCGGTTTTTTTAAATATTTCCAGAATATTATTTTCATTCGAGGTCATCCAGGAAATCCTCCATTTCTTTAGCTGATTTTTTGTCGTCTATTTTGTTTGCTTCTGCAATTCCCTTTTTATAAAGTTCCTTTGCTTCTTCAATTTTATTTTCTTTTTCTTTTAGTTGTGCGTACTGGAGATACCCGGCAACATAACCGGGTTTTTTTTGCAAAAGTTCACTAAAAAATAATTCTGCTTTTTGAAATTGATTATCTGACATATATTCAAGAGCTAATCCATATAAAATAAAAGGATCGTTCGGATCCTTTTTATAAAATTCAAGCAGCCCTTCCAGTCTCTTATTCATTTTTAAATTTTTTCAATTTTCTCTGCTAATTTAAAATCATTTTCAGTTATACCACCTGCACTATGTGTTGAAATGGTAATTTTAACTTTGTTCCAGTTGTGCAGAAAAATATCAGGATGGTGATCCATCTCTTCAGCAATCTCGCCCACTTTATTAACTAGGACAAGAGCTTCTCTGAAATCTTTCAATTGATATTCCTTGCCAATCAGGTTATTTCTATATTCCCATCCCTTAAGATTGGTAAGCTTTTCATTTATTTTTGATTCGCTCAAAATCTCCATCATCACCTCAATGCTTATTAGAAAACAACTTTGACCATAGAAATTTAAATAAAAAAAAGGCGTATTAAAAGAAATACGCCTTTAAGCAATACATGATATTAATTATTACAAAAGTTTAGGGTTTGGCTTCACCCTTACCCGATTGTTCTTCTTCTTCATCAGAAAGATGCACATCCATATTATCATTTACGAAAATTAATTCTTCCATATTTTCCACATGTTTGGCAATTATTTTCGAACCATCTTTAAATGTACCTCTCAGTATTTCCTCAGCAATCGGATCTTCAACAAATTTTTGAATAGCCCTTCTTAAAGGTCTTGCTCCGAATTTCGGATCGAATCCTTTTTCAACCAGGAATTCCTTTGCTGTCGGATCAAGAGTAAGTTCCATTTTATTATCGTGAATATTCTTATGAAGTTCTTTCATTTCAATATCGATAATCTCAAGTATATCTTCTTTTTCAAGATTCCTGAAAACAATTGTTTCGTCCACACGATTTAAGAATTCTGGATTAAACAATTTTCTCATAGCTTCTTCAACAGTATTTTTCAGACTTGAATACCTGTCTGCAGCATTTTCTCCGCCAAAGCCAAAAGAGCCGATATTTTTTATGTCCCTGGCTCCGATATTAGAAGTCATTATAATTATTGTATTTTTGAAATCTACTCTCCTTCCAAGGCTATCTGTTAGCATACCATCATCGAGTACCTGCAGAAGTATGCTGAAAATATCCGGATGAGCTTTTTCAATTTCATCAAAAAGAACAACCGAATAAGGTCTTCTGCGAACTTTCTCTGTTAGCTGCCCGCCTTCTTCATATCCAACATATCCGGGAGGCGCTCCAACTAAACGGGACAGAGAGAACTTCTCCATATATTCACTCATATCAATTCTTATAAGTGCGTTCTCACTATCAAAAAGATAACGCGCAAGAGCTTTACATAATTCTGTTTTACCAACGCCTGTCGGACCAAGGAATATAAAACTTCCTATTGGTCTGTTGGGGTTTTTTAAACCGGCCCTGGTTCTTCGTATAGCTTTAGTTAATTTACCGACAGCCTCATCCTGACCAACAATAAACTTCTTAAGGGCTTCACCCATATTCAGAAGTTTTTCTGATTCGGTTTGAGCAACACGGTTAACAGGAATTCCCGTCATCATAGCTACAACAGTCGCGATATCTTCTTCACTTACATCGTGAACTATATCTTTGGTTTTAGCTTCCCATTCTCTGCGGGCTATTTCAAGATCTGATTGAAGATTTCTTTCCTTATCTCTTAGTCTTGCAGCTTCTTCATAATCCTGACGTTTGACTACTGCAGCTTTTTCCACTCTGACTTTTTCAATACTGTCTTCAAGTTCCAATACATTCTCGGGAACTTCAAAGTTACCCATATGAACTCTCGACCCGGCCTCATCAATTACATCAATTGCTTTATCGGGCAGATGTCTGTCTGTAATGTAACGATTGCTTAATCTGACAGCAGAATCTATTGCTTCTGTACTATACTTTACATGATGATGTTCTTCATATTTAAACTTAATGTTTTCTAAAATCTGGAGAGTTTCTTCATAACTCGGAGGTTCAACCATAACTTTCTGGAACCGTCTGTCGAGTGCTCCATCAGTTTCTATATATTTTCGATACTCATCAAGAGTAGTTGCCCCAATACACTGAATGTCTCCGCGTGCGAGAGCAGGTTTAAACATATTCGATGCATCAAGCGAACCTGATGCGCCTCCGGCTCCAACAATTGTATGAAGTTCATCAATAAAAAGAATTACTTCTTTCGCTTTTTCAAGCTCATTCATTAAAGCTTTCATTCTTTCTTCAAACTGACCGCGGTATTTGGTTCCTGCAACCAATCCTGCAAGATCAAGAGTAACAACTCTTTTATCCTGTAAGGTTCTTGGAACTTTCTTTTGCATAATTCTTAAAGCCAGTCCCTCAGCTATAGCAGTTTTACCAACTCCCGGCTCACCAATTAGTACAGGGTTATTCTTTTTTCGCCTGCTCAAAATCTGGGCAACACGTTCAATTTCTCTTTCTCTGCCAACAACCGGATCAAGTTTGTCTTCAATTGCAAGCTTTGTGAGATCACGCCCAAAGTTATCAAGTACCGGGGTTTTGGTTCTATCAACTTTTTTATCTACAGGAGGAACAGCTCCCGACGGATCTTTCGGATTTTTGCTGCTTAACATAGAATTCAGTTCAGCACGTGCAGAGTCATAAGTAACATTAAACTGGTGAAGAATCTGTGTAGCAATGTTATCTTCATCTCTTAAAAGAGAGAGTAGTAAATGTTCTGTGCCAATTACATCTGCTTTGTAAATTTTTGATTCTATTTGCGTAATTTTTAAAACTTTTTCAGCTTGTTTGGTAAGCGGTATATTTCCTATCGTAAGAGTACCGCCCGAAGTTCTTACGGTATCTTCAATTGCTTTCTTCAGTTTCATAAGATCACAATCAAGATTCCTGAGAATTCTAACCGCAACTCCCTGACCTTCCCTTATTATTCCTAACAACAAATGTTCAGTACCTATATAATCATGACCAAGTCGTAAAGCTTCCTCCCGGCTTAACCTGATTACGTCCTGAAGTCTGTCTGAGAAATTTCCATCCATAATATTTCCTTGCTTTCAATTAAGAGAGATTTTCACTCTGCGCTAAACGACTTTGTTAATATATAAATAGATAATACTTCAATCAAGATAGCTAAAATTCAAACAATCTCTCATTTATTACTATTAAAAATGCCTGTTAAATGCTTTCAAATTATATAAACAAATTTTTAAGAACTTTAATTCCGTACTATTTCCAAATAAATTAAACAATTATTATACCATCAGAAGTGAGAATTGTTGCAATTGAATAATGGGTCAAAATCCCGCTTTAATTTTCATTTGAAAATTAATCGTTCTAATTGTGGGAATCTAAAGAAAACAGGTTCTCAATAAAGCTGACAGAAAAACTTTTTCATATTTTTGCTAATAAAGCAAATATATATTAAAATTAAAATCCATTTAAATTTTCTTGGAGAACCCTCATGGAAGCATTAACAGGACTATCAATTGTAATTATTATAGCAATACTTCTTTTTTTAATGGTTTTTCTTTATTTCGTTCCAATTGGATTATTCATTACAGCCTACTTTTCCGGGGTAAAAATGAAAATATTCAAAGATCTTATTGGGATGAGACTTCGAAAAGTTCCACCTGTAGTGGTTGTAAGAAGTATGATTACTGCAACAAAAGCAGGAATAAAGGTTGAACAGAACAAGCTTGAAGCACATTATCTTGCCGGAGGAAATGTAGTTAAAGTAATAAATGCACTTGTCTCAGCAGATAAAGCAAATCTGGGTCTGACATTTGAGCGTGCAACTGCGATCGATCTGGCAGGCAGAGATGTCTTAGAAGCAGTAAAAATGTCAGTAATCCCGAAGGTTATTGAAACTCCGGTTGTTGCCGCAGTAGCTAAAGATGGAATTCAGTTGAAAGCAATTGCAAGAATAACTGTTCGCGCGAATATAGAAAGATTAGTCGGCGGTGCCGGTGAAGCGACAATACTGGCAAGAGTTGGTGAAGGAATAGTTTCAACAATTGGTTCGAGTGATTCACATAAGCACGTGCTTGAAAATCCCGACAGAATTTCTAAAAGTGTTCTAGCAAAAGGACTTGATTCAGGAACTGCTTTTGAGATACTTTCTATTGATATAGCAGATGTTGATGTTGGTGAAAACATTGGTGCAAAATTGCAAACCGACCAGGCAGAAGCTGATCTTAAAATAGCCCGTGCAAAAGCAGAAGAAAGAAGAGCTGCCGCAGTTGCAACCGAACAGGAAAACATTGCAGAAGTAGCTAAACAGCGTGCAAGGGTTGTTGAAGCTGAAGCGGAAATACCTAAAGCGATGGCTGATGCATTCAGATCAGGAAACCTTGGGATTATGGATTATTATGGTATGAAAAATATTCAATCAGATACAGATATGAGAACCGCGATTGCAAAACCTGAACGAAAGAAAGATAAAGATAACTGATGGATAATTTTTTCCAAATATTAATTTTTATCATAATTATAATTTCATTCCTGAACTCGATGTTTAAGAAAAAGGATAATGATAAAACTCCGCAGCGCCCTTCTAACTCTCCCGGTCCGCGGCAAATAGATAATTATTCAAGTGAAGAGTCACAGAAAAGAAAAGAAGTTCAATATGATATTGTTAAAGAGATAGAAGGACTCTTTAAAGATGGAAAAACAATTCCAACTCCGGGTCGTAAAATGGAATCGGAAATTGAAAAAGCAAAAATGAGAACTGTTCCTGTTGAAGAGCATACCGAAGATAAAGAGTGGCATACGGAGAATAAAGAATGGCATTCTGAAAATAAGGAGTGGCACACAGAAGATGAGGAATGGCATGAGCAATCGGTTACTGATCATGAACTTGAAAAAAGCTGGCATCAAATCACTAGTTATAAAAGACCTCCAAAAGTAGATGCTACCATAGAAAAAGAAGCTGAAAAATTTGAACGAATGCTTGCAGAAAGATATGAGGAAGAATATTATACATTCAGAGGGTTAAGAAAAAATTTATACTCAACTCAAACATTACAGGAATATATTTTAATAACAGAAATATTAGGAAAGCCCGTCTATCTTAAAGAGAGAGCAAGATATCCGCACAGATGATTCAGAAGAAATACAAATTAAAAAGAGTAAATGAAACGGGTCTTCCTGTCTTGCAGAAAGGCTTTGAAAAACGTGAAACAGATGAGACCCGGTTTGTTATTAATTATGAGAACGAATTAAATCCTGCACAGTTTGAGGCTGCCTCTGCAGTTGAAGGAGCCTATTTAATAATTGCCGGCGCCGGTACAGGAAAAACGAGAACACTTGTTTATCGTGTTGCCCGGCTTGTTGAAACCGGTTATGATCCCCAATCAATAGTGCTGCTTACTTTTACACGGAAAGCTGCAAATGAAATGATGAACCGTGCATCTATTCTTCTTGATAACCGTTGTTCAAAAATAAGAGGCGGAACTTTCCATTCATTTGCTAATTTAACTTTGCGCAAATATGCAAAAGCAATGGGGATAAATCCTTCATTTACTATTCTGGACCAGGGAGATAGTGAAGATGTAATCAACCTCATAAGAAACCAGTCCGGGTTGGTTGGAAAAGAAAAACGCTTTCCAAACAAACAAACTTTGAATAAAGTTTACAGCCTGAGTGTAAATACCGGGAGAAGAGTTGAAGATATAATAGAAGAAAGCTATCCTCATTTTGTTGAGCAGCTGGATAAAATGCTGGCAATTAAAAAAGTGTTTGAAGAGTACAAAAAGAAAAACAATCTATTTGATTATGATGATCTGCTCGTTTACCTGAACAAGTTTCTAAATGAACTTTCTCCGGGTTCAAAAAATTTATTATCCTCAATTAATTTTGTAATGGTAGATGAATACCAGGACACAAATAAATTACAGGCGGAAATAGTACAGGGATTAACTCAGCATAACAATAATCTTATGGTTGTTGGTGATGATTCACAATCTATTTATTCCTTCAGAGGTGCAAATTTTAAAAATATAATGGAGTTTCCTAAACTCTTTAAAGATGTTAAAATCATAAAGCTCGAAGAAAATTTCCGCAGCATTCAGCCAGTACTTGATTTCACAAATCATATTATTGAGCATGCCGCAGAAAAATATGAAAAACATTTATTCACGAGAAAACCCGGGAATGCACTGCCTAATATTATTGCTGCTTCCACTGAAAATCTGCAATCAAAATTTATTGTAGAGAAAGTTCTTGAGCTGAGAGAAGAAGGTGTTCCACTAAATGATATTGCGGTTCTTTTCAGATCATCATTTTTCTCTTTCGATCTGGAAATAGAATTATCCAAGGCAAATATTCCCTTTCAGAAATTCGGAGGAATGAAATTTATTGAAGCAGCCCACATTAAGGATGTTCTTGCATTCCTTAGAATTGCAGCTAATCCTAAAGACATTGTCAGCTGGTACAGGGTGTTGCTTTTACACGAAGGAGTAGGACCTAAAACGGCACAAAAAATTCTGGATGAATTAGCTCTTGCAAGATTATCGATTAAATCAAGTCCTGATCAGCAGCCCTCATTTAAATACAATGATAAGATGGTTAATTTGTTTCAGCTTTTATACAAGATTCACACGGAAAAATCACTTCCATCAGAAAAGCTTCAGCAGGTACTTGATTACTATCATCCGATCTTTAAACAGAAGTATGATGATTTTAATAAAAGAAATAAGGACATGGAAATCTTTCAGAATATTTCTGAAAACTATAAATCTCTGGATGTACTGCTTGCAGATATGGCGATTGAACCAATAATAGACAGTGTGGTAGATATCGGACCGTCAGATAAAGAGGAAGAATTTCTTACTCTTTCAACTATTCATTCTGCTAAAGGTCTTGAATGGCATTCTGTATTTATCATTCATGCTGTTGAAGGATTCTTCCCTTCATACAGATCAGCCGATAATCCAGATGCATTGGAAGAAGAAAGAAGACTAATGTATGTTGCCTCTACCAGGGCAAAGCAGAATCTTTTTATTACTTACCCGATGAATATGTTCGACCGTGAAGCCGGAATGACTTTATCCAAACCTTCAAGATTTATTACAGGGATTAAACAGGAGCTTGCTGAAGGCTGGCTTCTTGAAGATGAATGGGAATAGTTATTTCTTAATTGAAATGTTATTTACGGCAGAGCTAATAAAACACAAAAATTCTATTTTAGTAATATCATTTTTTTTACCTGCGTAAAATCTCCTGCCTGAATTTTATACAAATATATTCCGCTTGATAATTTGCTTCCATCAAACTGAACATTATAAGTTCCGGATTGTTTGTATTCATTTACCAGGGTTTTAATTTCTTTTCCAAGTACGTTATACACCTTTAACGTTACATTACCGTTATTTGGCATAGTGTAGCTGATCGTTGTAACAGGATTAAAAGGATTCGGAAAATTCTGTTCAAGATTGAACGAAATTATTTTTTCCACATCAGAATTTATTTCATTCGGTTTTTGATAAACATATTTAATAATATCTCCATTATTCCCTATCCCAAATCCGTGAATCGAATCAGGAAAACTTAAGCGGGTTACACTTGTAGAATCAGGTGTTTGTAATTCGGACCAGTTTTGACCTGAATCAGTAGTAAATAAAAACCTCAACTTTGGACCCAGCGGAGCCCAACCTTCGGTTGATGTTCTGTACTCAGCATCAACAGGGTACCAAAGTATTCCCAGGGTTCTGTATTCCCAGGTGTCACCACCGTCTGTTGTTTCTACCAGGCTTGCACCAAATTCAGGATCGCCACCCATTACCATTACATGCAAAGAATCAAATATTTGAATAGTAAAAAATGGTTCTGCTGAAAGTGAGTCCACAACAGTCGTCCAGTTTAATCCTCCGTCAGTAGTTCTCCAGACTACGCCGGCAATATCTCGTACTCCTCCGCACGCGTAACCGTATTGGGGAGTAAGAAATTTTATAGAATATGGTGGAAATCCAGCGATAATTGAGGAATCAAGATCAACATGCCTCCATGAAGTACCGCCATCTGTAGTTCTGAGAAAAACACCGGGATAACCCACCGCAAATCCGGTTAAGGTATCCAGGAAATAAAATGAATTGACAAAAGCTTCGCCAATTCGCAATTGAGTAGAATTCCAGTTTAATCCGCCGTTTGTAGTAGTTAAAATAAAAGTGCCATACGGTTCATACACACTATTCCACGCAGAAGCCCAGCCTTTTTCCTGATTTACAAAATAAATACTTACAACATTTAATGAATCATTACCAAATTGAGTTTCCCAATTCTCCCCGCCATCAGAAGTATGAATAATTAAACCGGAATCTCCGGCAACCCAGCCGTTAAGACTATCCAGGAATACTATGGAATTTAAAGTTTTCGATGTAGGACTATTAATTTTCTCCCAAAAATTTTGGGGAAAAATTGAAAAGTTCAGGAGAATAAAAAATAAAACAATTCCGATAATTCTATTCATATTTATTTATACACTTTAATTGAGGGAACTTTCAAAAATATAAATTTAATCCAAATTATGCTGTTGAAAGTTAATGTATAATATTAAAAATTCGAAAAAAAAGGCTGCCCTAAAAGAGCAGCCTTAATTAAAAGAAATGATTCAGAATATTATTTCATTAAAATCATTTTCTTAATTGATGATTGAGCTCCAGCTTCAAGTTTATAGAAGTAAACACCGCTTGCAAAGTTTGAAGCATTAAAGCTGACCTGATGCTGTCCTGCTTTTTGTGATTCATTTACAAGTGTCATTACTTTTTGACCAAGAAGATTATATACATTCAATCTTACTACCTGATCAGAAGGAATAGAGTACTGGATCATTGTAGTCGGGTTGAATGGATTAGGATAGTTCTGCTGTAATGAGAATGATGCAGGAACTGTGACTTCAACTTCAACTTCTTTTGAGTAGCTTGAAGATCCGTTAAAATCAACCTGTTTCAACCTGTAAGAGTAATTTCCTGATTTCAGATCGTTGTCTGAATATGAATAGCTCTTTGGTTCTGTTGTAGTTCCGTGTCCGGCTATATATCCAACTTTAACAAATTCACCATTGGCTGATTTACGTTCAACTTCAAAGCCTTTGTTATTTGTCTCAGTTGCAGTCTGCCAGCTTAATGAAACAACTCCATTATTTGCAGCAGCAGTAAATGAAGTTAGTTCAACAGGAGTAATGTAGAAGTAGTCAACAATTATAAATGGCGGATTTGCTTCAGCCCATCCTTGGAATTCAACATAAAAGCTGGTAGAGAAATCCCAATCTACAATACCAACAGCAAACCATCCCTGTTGGGATGTTACTGCACTTTGCAGATCGGCTACTGCATTACCATCGGTTAAATCACGATTCAGGTAAGCATTATTTTGCAAAGCTCCTGATTCCTGATTAAAACTATATGCCAGACCCTGCGTATAGTTATTATTTACCTGAGTGTATATATCTGCTGCAGCGTCTGTTACCGGATTTACAGCACCCATAGGTGTGATACTCCAGTATGGCCAGCCATTATCGTACAGATATCCCCCAAATTTTGCCGACAAAACTGTCGAACCAACCGGGATACTGCTTATATCGAATGCAGCCCAGCCTAATTCAGTATTGATCGCATTTATAAGACTAACCTGAGTTTTTGTAGCACCATCGGTAGTTCCTGTCCAATAATCAGCACTCTGCGGATATAGAGTATCTGTAACCATATGGAAATTAGGATCCTGCATTGTCTTAAAGGAAAAGGTTGTGCTTGAATTACAGGTGTCGCCGACTTCAACAACCTTCCAGTAATAGTTTGTATAATAATTGAGTGGTAAATAGCTGGGGTCAATATTCCATGAAGTTGATAAAGATCCTGACTGTACCAGAACTAATGCTGTTGGATTTGTACCAAAATAAAGTTCGTTACTGTTAGCGCCAGCACCATTTGTCCATGAAAGCTGAGAAAGATTTATATCAACATCAGTTGCACCTGAAACAGGATTTGGATTAGATGCAGTTTCCACACCGCACGGGGGACCAAATACTACCTGTGTTGTCCATGCCTGGTAAATTCCTGTTACGTTATCACACCAGTAAGGATAAACAACTCCGTTTGCCTCAACTATGCCGATATAATCACCCTGGTAACCACCAGCTAAACCAGATATAGGAGCTGGTTTAAACCTATGATCACTTACCGGGAAATCAATAAATGTTGCACCACCGTCAACTGACCTTGAAACCCAGACTTCAGCTGAGTCGGATGTAGTATTACGGCTATCATAATAAACTACGTTAACTGCGCCGTCTTCCCCTACACAAACTGCAGGCATATACTGATCTTTACCATTGTTAACTGCGTCCTGGTTAACTCTTATACCGGCAGACCATGTTGTACCGCCGTCTGATGAAACGTGCATGGTAATATCAGGATCGCTGCCTGCTGGTGCAAGATTTTTTTCTGCTGTAACAATATATAACCAGCCGTTTCTTGGTCCGCCTGAATTATCAACAGCCATCCACGGAAAATCATTAACTCTTATACCTGATTTATTAGCAAGAGTGCCTCTGATTCCGTTACAGTCATAAATATTATTGTTGTATGTCCATGTAACACCGCCATCTGTAGATTTTCCAAGTCCTACAAAATCTCCTGTATAAGGAGAACCTGAAACCGGATTCTGCCATGCAACATAAACAACACCGCCGGGACCAACAACAGGATTTACACCCTGTGAATAATGAGAAGCAGCAGAAGTGTTAATATGCTGGTATGCTGACCAGTTTACACCGCCATTTGTGCTGCGAGAAACTGTTGCCGAAGGAGATGATTGGCTAAAATCAGACCATACTACATAAGCATTTCCCAGGTAAGGACTTCCTGCCACATTATCAACTGCAGTTAAGTTTTTGTCCATTGAACCTGACTCAAGAACTGCGCCTGTTGACCAGGTAGTTCCGAAATTAGTTGAGTAGGCAACTTTAATTGAATTGTATGAACCCGGCAGATAAGACATATATAATGTTCCATCCGGACCCACACCCGGACCCGGATCTCCGCCGTGATCTGAAATTGGTGCAGCAGTACAGGTATCGTGTCCGAACCAGTTATTACCGCCATCAGTTGAAACGTAAACTCCTTCACTGAAGAAGAAAGAGCTTGAAATGAAAACGTTTGCCGAAGCAAATAAAATATTCGGATCCAAACCACGTGAGATTGGAACTTCACTTTGAGAAGCATTGCTTGGGTGCACACGGAAGTTAGGTGCTACTCCAACAACTTCATCACGGAATGTGAAAACTTTAGTTTGATGATTTGGATTTTGATATTCCAGGTTTCCCGCCGGAACATCATAAAATTGACCGGTTTTAGGAAAGTGGATACTCCACATTCTTGGATCCGGGTTCTGTAATTGAGCGAATGAGTTCATTGTCCAGCCGATCAATATTGTCAGCAGAACAAGTATAGGTAGATGCCTCCTCATAAGGTCTCCTTATTTGATGAGTTTAACATATTGGTTATTTAATTAGATCAATTTTTATAAAAAACATTTTTCGTTATAAGGAAAATTTTCATTGTCTTTAATTTAAAACACCATTTAACTAACCTCGTTAGGATTATAGAGTGAAAAAAAAGACAAAGAGATTGAAAGTATTAGCAATAAAAATATTTCCGTGGGAAAATTAAAAACGTTAATATTAAGGTAAGCAATCAGTATCAATTATTTATTAGTAAATGCCCGGTTGTTTAATCAATTTGATGAATAGGTTTAAGATAATAATTTTTATTTATAAAAAACAAAATTATTTTTAATCTAAATTGACTTAATACTTATTTTTTTTGAGACACTATGACTGTTAAGCTTAATTTATGTTATTAATTTCTACAGTTTTTATTCTTATACTCTTCACTGCCTGAGGGGTTTAACAGTTTCTTGATTCTCAATATGCTATAATTTCCAAATAGAAATTCCTTTTTTAATCAAGGATGATTTCGGAAATAATTCTCAGGAACTAACAATTAAAAGAGATTAACCCTGATTTTTTTTCTTGCATATTAATTTATAATTAAATAATTTTCTTTTAAAATAAAGGAGGTACTCTCTTTAACTAAATACTCCACACTAAAAACTAAAAAACAGGGTGATCTATGAAACTACTTTATCTTTTCTTTTTGTTTGTTCTCTTTCCTGCTTTGCTCTTTTCGCAGGTTAAAATAAAATAGCAGGTGGAAATTAACCCTACACATTATATGAGTAATAATCCTTCGAGTAAGTTTAGTATAAATGATTGCGGATATTCAATTCAAGGAGACACAACATTTTTGGGTTGCACATATAATCTGTTCCAATCGGATTGTTTGTCTTTCACATTCACTCCACAGAAAATTGCTCCAGGTGGATCATCTGTAATCCAACTTTGGATAGTACAGAATGTTTATGAATATGATGAAGAATTAGATCCAAGTTTACAGAGAACCATTTACGTTAATCCTGATTACGGAAATATTGTTAGAATAGGAAATGGTAAATATCTGTTTACTGCATCCGATACACTTACTGCGGATTCTAATTTTGCAGTCATACAATACAAAAACTTTACTAATGGCTGTGCAGGCTGGGGGAAGGATTCTTCTTTATATAGAATTGAGCCTACGAAAAGTGTTTCTGTAGATAGCTGTATTTATTGCCCACCCTTTTTATGGACAACATTGTGGTGCGATGAAGGAGTAGACTCACTCCTGATTGGATATGACAGTCTTTCAGTCACTATTTCACCTTCTGTTGTTTATCCCGGGGATACGGCAGATGTTGTTATTAAGAAAAAACTACGTGATGGCACTTTGTAGATTTTGATTCTACACAAACTTTTGAAGTTGCCAAACTTGAAGGCTGCATCTGGGGGAATTTACTGGTTGGAGATACCTTAAGCTCGTATTTTTATAATGTGCGACAGCCGATTAAGTTTGTTGTTGATAATGCAGACACAGTAATTAATATGCTTGTAACAGATACAGGTAAAGTAATTGTTGGTGTCGGACTAATTGCACCGGAAAAACGGAATAAAAAAATTAACACACAAGCTTTGGATGTAACAGATTGTTTTACAGGACCAGCACAGAATGAACTTTCACCTGCTGTAACAGAAATACAAAATCCGTTGGAAATTATCTCGCCTACGCCAGGAGACACAAATTGGATTTCTAAATCACCACAAATGCCAGACATTAACTGTAAAGCAATTATGCATGGTGATTATTTTTGGGAAGAAGTTAATTTTGATTGGGAGTTTGTAGTAAAAGATTCTATTTCTAGACACTCTCACTTTAGACCAGATACATTATGTCCAAGAATTGGTATGCTAAAATTTGTTGGTTCTTCGACTGCGAATTATTCCGATACAACATTTTGGGACATTCTTTTTAACGTTTCTAATATTGATCCCAATTCTGTGTACTTTAAAGCTTTACAACCAACTATTCCACATGATCCCAGTTATGGCGGAAATTGTGATGCAGTAATAAACTCTTGGAATGAAGGAGAGGATATTTTTATTGGAGGAACAGATTCAATACAGGTAACTGCAAGAAATAATTCTGGTCAAATAATTGGAATAAACAAATTCAAAATAGGATATATTTTAGGGGAGAATCCAGATGAAGATTCTATAATAGCTTATGCAAATTCAAACGAATTATATGCAATAATTAAACACGAAAGCAACGTTCCTGGAGCTGTGGGCTTACAATTTAACTCACACAATAATGGTTTACGTTACAAAACCTGGTACTTAGACGGGACAAAGTACAATAGAAAAGGCTATCCTGTCTATGGACCGCCTAATGGTTTTGGACTTGCACAAATAGATAACCCACCTCCATCTGAAATGGATTTATGGAATTGGAAACATAATATTGATACTGGAAGAGAAAGATTAAATGGTGCAAAAAACAAAGAAACAGATTTTGAACAAGAGGAGGGTTCCTTGAATAATGACAAGTATTTCTGGATGAATGTATTTGAATTTTATAATGATGGCGGAACTAAAAGAATTAAACGATATTGGAAATGGCGACCTGACTCCAAAGATTGGATAATTAATCCTAACAGGCCAAATGACTATGGAAAAAATGTCTATGATCTTCTGTAAAAAACTCTAATTAAAAAAGAAAATGGAGAATAAAATGAAAAAGATATTTTTTATAATGTTTATTTTTACCTTAGTATGTCAGGCGCAACCTTATATTTATTTAAAAATGCAAGTTCCTGATACAATTAACGGTGAGGAAATTATGTATCAAAAACTTCAAAGATTGAATATTAATAATGATAATATAGAAAATTTTCCTCCTCAACAATTTATGGATACTTATTTGAGTACTATAAATGATCCCTTCCAAAATTATATGGCATTAAATTTCAATGGGGATTATTATCTGATTTATAACTGTGTTGATACATCAGATTACTTTATATTACCTAATACTTCTAACATACTAATTAATGAACTTTTATATTCACAATTGAGAAATAAATTATATATTTTCTCAAATGATTATAGCGAAATTGACGTGCTGGATCTTTCAACCCATCAAATAATCTCTACATTGATGCTACCGGAGCAGGATGCAATTAATAACCTACAACGACCATTCCGTAATGCTTTTTTTTCTAGAGATCATTCATTATTATATTTTTTAAGTACTGATACCTTAAATTATCATAATCAGATTTGGACATATTCTTTAGAAACAAATAACATATCTAATAAACAAAATTTATACTCTTTAGGACACCCAAATACTAATGGATATGAATTATTATTTGGTAGAAACGGAAAGGGTATAATACGTTCATATAACAATAATCAAACATTCAACAGTTATTACAAAGTCTATGATTTTGATTCTGATACTGGTTCGATAGAATTTTTTAAAGACAGCCTATCAGATAGTTACTTTTCTGATAATGGAGAATTTTTATTAATCATGGAAACAGCTAACGATACTGTAAATTATTATCACCATACGGGAAATGGAAACATATATGACACAAATACAGGTCAATTGGTAAAAACAATATCAGTACCGCCTAATGGAACAATATACACTTTCGATAATTACCCCAACGATATTTACTACGTATTAAATCTGGATAGTGCAAACACACAACCAACGGTTTATAATTTAACCAAACTAAAAATCAACTCAATCTCACCCCCATTAGCACTTGCCTACTGGACTACGCCTATACAGCCGAATGTTCTTACTATCACAATCAACGGGGAGTTCTTTACAGATTCTACTGTTGCTTACTTTAATGGAAATGCTAAGCCGACAACGTTTGTATCGGATTCTGTTGTTACTTTTACACTAAACTCAATTGAGTTCAGATCAGCAGCAGATTACCCTGTGTGGGTAACTAATTACGGGGCAGTATCAGATACAGTTTTCTTATCTGTTGTAAATACTTTGCCTAATCCGGTCGTCCCTTCAGTTCAATGTATGCAGGATAACGGCAACCATACTTTCACTGTCCATTTTAATTATAATAACCAAAATACAGTTCCCGTGGGTGTTGTAGCAGCTCCACCAAATAACACATTTTCACCCGGGAATTATTACCGTGGTCAGCCATCTGTCTTTCTACCGGGTAATCATACTAATGCTTTCTCTGTAATATTTGATGGGAGCGGTTTAACCTGGACATTACTCGGCAATAGTGTTACTGCAAACAAATACACAATAAGATGTCCATAAAAATTAGTTATGGTTAATTAACAGCCGGCTGCCGGCAGATATAAAAATTTTGAAAACAGGAGTAAAATAAAATGTTAAAAAAGATAAAAAAACTTCCGGTTTATTTAAACGGTGTACAATCAGTTTTATTTTTATGTTTATTTATTTTGATTCTGCAGAATAGAATGTTTGGTCAAACAGCTTATGATGTTACTCCGGGAACAAAAGGAAATGAAATAACATTGTCACTTGCAAATATTTCAGAGACTTTAAATGCTGAAAATATATCTGTAAGTGTAATCTATAATAACCAACACATTGTATTCAAACAAAATGATCAGGCTTTAGATAAAATAAATCCTAATTCAGAAAAAGAAGCGGTATTTTCGTTCGACATAAAAAGAGATATTCCTGTTAATAAAAAAGATACTGTTTCGTTTTTGATTAAGAGCAGCAACGGTATATTGGCATCAAAAGATATAATATTAAATGTTATTGCTCCAAAAGAATATAAACTGGAACAGAATTTCCCTAACCCTTTCAATCCGACTACTAAAATTCAGTACCAGATTCCGGTTGACAGCAAAGTAACTATAAAGATATATGATATACTTGGTGAAGAAGTTACAACGCTTGTAAACAAAGAACAGGAAGCCGGTTATAAAGAAGTTAGTTTTAACGGATTAAACTATGCAAGCGGAGTTTATATTTACAGGTTAACAGCACAAACATCATCCAATACTTTCACATCAGCTAAAAAAATGATGATGGTTAAATAATAACATAAGGTAAACAATTGCCTTTAGTTGCCAAAACCGTTAAAACGGTTTACTCTCAAGTGATTAGTTTTGACCCCGGGATTAATCCCGGGGTTAGCTTCATAAAAGCAAAATAAAACTGTTTCAACAGTTTATAAATAAATAGTGCGGGAATGATTTTCATTTCAAACCGAAAGAAGAATACTTCAGAACTAACAAATGTTGACACAAGGAGAGAAAATTGTGTTAATTGATCGAGATTTAAAGAATTAAATGCCCGTTTGTCTGTCGAAAATCAATTGAAAAATTGATAAAAGAGCCTAAAATTAAAAGATTTTATACCTGACAAATAGAATCTAACTATTTCTTTAAATAATTACTAAACTAGTTGAAATGTAAAATAAAATTTTTATATTCAGATAAACCAGGTAAAAATTTATGAAACAAATCTACTTTGCACCATTTCTCATGTTGCTGCTTCTGGTACACGGCTGCTGCAACTCCAAACCAACCACTGAAAAAACAGGACAGGATAAAATCATAAATCATTCTGGGCCTACTTCGATTGTACAAAATCTATCAATAGTTACAGCCAGAGTTGATGAGGTTTTATTCAAAGATGAAACTGATTATCAGTTAAGAGTTACAGTTCTTGCTGTAAAAGACAGTAATTCTTTAAATAGTATTGCCGTTGCGGGTAATACGTATTTACTTACTCCCAATTTCAGGTATGATAACGACAAACTTATGAACAACGATATAAATGAAGCACTTAAGAAGCTTGGTAAGCTTTCGCAAGGGGATGAATTTAAGGCTGAAATTTCCTTAGAGAATAATAAAGGATGGTTCATCCAAAAAGTTTTAAGTTTTGAATAATCATTCTCAGATAGTGTGACCCCATTTCTTTATTGAGTAAATAAAATTTCCTGATATAAATTAATTAATTATTAAAGAGGCACAGAATGAAAAAATTTCTGGTACTTACTCTGTTTTTTACTGCACTGGTATTTAGCTTTTACTATTTCACAAACAATACTGTAAAAACTTTTACAGCAGAAGATTTTAGAAATTACAAAATTGAAGAAGAAAAGGCTGAATCAAAATTTAAAAATGACCAGCCTGATGAGGCTTTGTTATGGTATTACAAACAAAGAGCCTATCCAAATAACAGCATTCCTGCAAATTGGCGTGAAGAGGCATATGATCACATAAGCACTTACAATGTATCTCCGTCCAACTCACCGGATGCTTTAAGCTGGACACAATTAGGACCCGGGAATGTAGGCGGCAGGATCAGGGCCATTGCCGTTCATCCAACGGATCCAAATATAGTTTATATTGGTGCAGTTGCAGGCGGAGTTTGGAAATCTACGGATGGAGGAGCTTCATGGGCTTCTTTGAATGATTTTATGGCAAACCTTGCCGTCTGTTCCATAGTTATTAATCCGAATAATCCGAATACAATTTATGCAGGAACAGGTGAAGGATTTTTTAACCTTGATGCTATTCGCGGTGCGGGGATTTTTAAATCAACTGATGCAGGTGCTTCCTGGTCTCAGTTACCATCAACTAATAACAGCGATTTTTATTATGTGAATGATCTCGATTTTGATAAAGTAAATAATGTTCTTTATGCAGCCACACGGCTTGGTTTATATTCATCCAACGATGGCGGGGCATCTTTTACTCCGCTGGTTACAGGATCCGGTAGTGATGTTCACTGTACTGATATTGAAATCGGATACACTAATCCAACTACTATTTATGCCGCTTTTGGATTATTTAATCAATCCGAAATTTGGGTAAGTAATGATGGCGGCAGTTCTTTTTCTCAGAGTGTATCTGTTACCGGCGCAGGAAGAATCGAGATGGCTTCATCTAAATCCAATCCGGCTGTTGCTTACGCTTCATTTATGGATTTGAGTACTAACGGTACCATGTTAATGGGTTATACTAATGATGCAGGTGGTAGCTGGTTCCAGACAAATGTCCCCGGTCCGTCTTATGCAGGTGAAAGCACTTATACAGGTTCACAGGCATGGTACGGTAATATTCTTTCTGTTGATCCTGATAATGCTAATACCTTTCTTGCAGGTGGAATTGATAACTGGAAAACTACCGACGGCGGAACAAACTGGACTCAAAAAACTAATTGGTATACTGAAGCAGGTGCCCCTCCTTATGCACATGCAGATCAGCATGCTATTTGCTTTGCACCCTCAAACTCTAATATAGCTTATCTTGGCAACGATGGCGGCATTTATAAATCCACCAATAAAGGCGAAACCTGGACTGCAATGAACAATAACCTTTTCATTACACAATTTTACTATGGTACTGTTAATTCAACCGGTACAGTATATGCCGGAGGTTTACAGGATAATGGAACTACCAGAAGCACGGGTTCTACAAATTGGAGTGAAATACTGGGGGGAGATGGAGGTGCCACTGAAATTGATTTTAATAATGGAAATAATATTTATATGGAGTACGTTAATTTTGCCTTTTTCAAAACTACCGATGGCGGTTCGACATTCTTTAAAGCAATGACGGGAATACCAACCGGACCAAATTTGTACGATGGAACTACAGACAGAACTCAATTTATTACACCTTTTTCCATGGATCCGAATAACTCCGGTACTTTGGTCGGCGGAACGTACAGAGTCTGGAGAACTACAAATGGTGCTTCTAACTGGTCAGCTATCAGCAGCGATTTAACCGGTGATGGTTCAGGTACATCCGGAGCAACTATTTCTGCAGTTACAATTGCAAAAGGGAATTCAAATGTTATATATGCCGGTTGTTCAAATGGAAAAGTTCAGGTTACTACAGACGGCGGAAGTTCCTGGAATTTAAGAATCTCAGGTTTACCAAATCTTTCAGTAACAAGGATAAACACCGATCCCAATAATCCTGCAACGGCTTATGTTACATTCTCAGGTTATCAGGCTTCTTCAAAAATTTATAAGACAATTAATTACGGGTCTAACTGGACAAACATTTCAGGGAACCTACCCAACATACCAACGAACTGCGCGGTTGTTAATCCTGCAAATGGAAATAATCTTTTTGTAGGAACTGATCTTGGAATTTTCTCTACAACAGATGGAGGAAGCACCTGGGTTCAGAATATAAGCGGTATGGCAAATGTTCCTGTTCTCGATTTGGATTATCGTTCTTCGGATAACAAACTATTTGCTGCTACTCACGGCAGAAGTATGTATTCTGCAGCAATCAGCGGTGGCGGTACACAATCTGCCGATCTCATTTATGATGACGGAACTCCAACAAGTGGATACTACTGGCCGGGCAGTGGTCAAGGTTCCGCTAATAGGATGACCCCAACATTAAGTAATGCAATGCTTACTAAAATGGAAATTTATATACTGGGTGTGAATGCGGGTAGTGCAACTTATAAACCTATTGTTCTGGGTAATAATGGAGGATCACCGGGAAATGATTTGGCAACTCTGAATTTCAAAACTGCTGCTTCTTATCCTGGCTGGGACCCGACCGATTTGACAAATTCCAACATAAGCGTTAACGGTGATTTTTTTGTCGGATTGATTTATGATGGAACTAATCAGCCATTATTTGGTTATGATCCGGATGACAATGGAAGAGCCTGGGATTTTGATGGATCCAGTTGGGCAGCATGGAATGAAACATATTTTATGAGAGCAACAATTCAAACCGTAACCTCTGTTGCTGAGATTAGTAATGAAATTCCGAAGGACTTTGAGTTAAGTTATAATTATCCCAATCCATTCAATCCTTCAACAAAGATCAGATATGCTTTACCGGAAGGCAGAGAGGTGAGAATTATTATTTATGATATTAACGGAAGTAAAGTAGCAGACCTGGTAAATAACTATCAAAGTGCCGGAACATATGAAGTGACCTGGAATGGAAAAAATGATTCCGGTCAACAGGTTGCAAGCGGTATATATCTTTACAATGTGAAAGCCGGTAATTTTACACAGACAAGAAAGATGATGCTGTTAAAATAATTTAAACCAGATAATCAGAAATCCCTCTTTGCGGGGATGGTTGTTAAGTAATTAAAAGAGAAGCCGGCAGTAAACCGGCTTTTCTTGTATTAAACATCTATTTTATTATTTCTTCTATATTATTAGTTTAACTCTAAAATCATTTATAATAATTTTTATTTTAGCCCGGATGATTTTTTTCTTTTCTATTATAACAAAAATTAATATTTTTCATATGAATTGACGGAGATCTTTTCGAAACTTCAACCTCAGGGTAATTAAACTAAAAGATCGGGGTCCTTATGAAATTACTTTATATTTTCTTTTTATTTCTTCTCTTCCCTGTGTTTCTCCTTTCAAAGGTTAAGGTAAAAGAGCAATTGTCGAACAAGAAAGCCAAACAATTTGAAACAGCATCAGGATTTCCTAAATATGAAGAAGGTTATACTCTTTCTAGTTGTCCTAAAGGTATGGTCTAATGCAATTAGACAATAACCCTGCTGCAATAGAAAGACAGTTATGGAATTGGAAACATAACCTTGAATCTGGGAGAGTACATTTTGAAAATGATAAAGCTATTTCAGACAAATATTTCCGAAATAATCATACTGCTAGGGTGGATTCAATATTTTATATGAATGCATATGAATTATACAATTCAGGTAAAAATTATTATTCTATTTTACCTATTAGCGTTTCACAAATCAACATCAATAAATTGTTTTATTATTTTAATCCTATTTGGGGATGGGCTCTTAATCCCAAAAGAGGGTCAGAAAATTATGGTAAAATTGTTTATGAAATTTATAAAAACATGCAATGAAAGGCTTAATAAAATGAAAAAAATGATTTTTATAACAATATATCTTTCATTAATAATCACTTCATCAATAAAAGCACAGGAATATTTATTTTATCCTACAGAGTTTATTGATTCAACTTACGGAACGGTTGATACATTAGACAAGATAAATCGTTACAACCTTATTAATGGTTATATAGATAATTATCCTTCAACTGCTCAATTTTCAGGTAATGACGCGTATGTTACTATTGATCATTCTCAAACATATTTATTGGTCAGCAGCAATGAAAATAATATTTATTCTTATTTTCTAATTAACACGACCGATAGTTCAGATTATTTATCTTTCCCTCCATATTTTGGATATGTAGATGAATTTCTCTGCTCTGTTCAGAATAATAATTTATATTTCTTTTCAAATGGCTATTCAAGCATATATGTTATGAATGAATCTACTAAAGAAATTATTGATTCTTTAAACTTAAGTAGTATAGCCTTTCCAAGTCTTCTGAATTTTCCCAAACGAAATGCATTTTTCTCTCAAGACAGCAGTAAAATTTATTTCTTTAGCAGGGACACGTTATCTGGTCAATATCAGGTTTCACTTTATTTAATATCTTCTAATGAATTAATCCAAACAAGAAATTTATCTGAAATTGGTCATCCCAACTCTGACGGTTATAGTTTAACATTTGGGAGAAATGGAAAAGGAATAATCACATCATTTCCGAATTATAACAATCCTTCAAAAGATTTTTATTTTAGAATTTATGATTTTGATGAAGATACTGGTTCGGTTTCCATATATAATAATGAATTTTCTGATGCTTGTTTTACTGATAATGGTGATTTCTTACTAATAATGAATATGGATATTACTTCATCAAGGGAGGTTATCTATACAGGCTCAGGTAAAATTTATAACGCTAAAAATGGTGATTTAATAAAAAATGTCACAGTACCACAAGGTGGAAGAATTTATAGTTATGATAACTACCCCAATGATATATACTATGTATTGAACCTGGATAGTGCAAATACACAACCAACGGTTTATAATTTAACCAAACTAAAAATCAACTCAATCTCACCTCCATTGGCTCTAGCCTACTGGGCTACGCCTATACAGCCGAATGTTCTTACTATCACAATCAACGGGGAGTTCTTTACAGATTCTACTGTTGCTTACTTTAATGGAAATGCTAAGCCGACAACGTTTGTATCGGATTCTGTTGTTACTTTTACACTAAACTCAATTGAATTCAGATCAGCAGCAGATTACCCTGTGTGGGTAACTAATTACGGGGCAGTATCAGATACAGTTTTCTTATCTGTTGTAAATACTTTGCCTAATCCGGTCGTCCCTTCAGTTCAATGTATGCAGGATAACGGCAACCATACTTTCACTGTCCATTTTAATTATAATAACCAAAATACAGTTCCCGTGGGTGTTGTAGCAGCTCCACCAAATAACACATTTTCACCCGGGAATTATTACCGTGGTCAGCCATCTGTCTTTCTACCGGGTAATCATACTAATGCTTTCTCTGTAATATTTGATGGGAGCGGTTTAACCTGGACATTACTCGGCAATAGTGTTACTGCAAATAATAAATTAGCACCCTGCCAGTAATCTAAAGGTATTATACGGACACTTTACTAAAAATACTGAGAGGTTTACTTTCCAAAACTTTTCTTTAAGTTTAACGATATCAATTAATTAATGATATCATTTTAATGATAATTCTTTCTGTCATTTTTATTGTATTTATTTTATTCCTCACAAACTACTACAAAAAAAATACTTCTCTTGATTTCCCATATTCTATTCCTTTACCTATTTCGATAATAGTCGCCGCAAAAAATGAAGAAGAAAATATTAGAGGATTAATTGACTCAATAAGACAATTAAAATACTCTGAAGAAAATTATGAACTGATTATTGTTGATGATAATTCGACAGATGAGACTTATTCTTTAACTAAAAGATTAATTGGAAGTCAAATTAACTTCAAAATAATTAAAGCTGAGAATAAAACCTTACAAGGTAAACGGGGTGCATTGCAAACCGGAATTGAAGCTTCAAAATTTCCTTTTATTTTAATTACCGATGCAGATTGCATTGTCTCACCGCAATGGTTAAAAACCTGTGCTGCAGTTTTTCATCAAGGCTATGATTTTATTTTTGGACCGGCTCCTTTTTACCCAGAAAACAATTTTATAAATAATGTTTCCTGTTATGAAAACATCAGGAATCAGTTTCTCACATTTGCTTTTGCGAATATTGGTCTTCCCTATTCCGCGAGTGCAAGGAATTTTGGTTTTACTAAAGAGGCGTTTCAAAAAACAGGCGGCTACAAAAATACAACAGATACTTTGAGCGGTGATGATGATCTTTTATTAAGAGAAGCAGTCAGAAATAAATTGAAAGTAAAAGCATTTTATGATAAAGATGCTTTTGTTTATTCCCGGACAAAAAGATCTTTGAAGGAGTATTTAAATCAGAAAGCAAGACATACACAATCATCTCTTCATTATAGTTTAAAGAATCAAATTGTACTTGGCATATGGCATTTAATTAATTCATTTATGTTTTTTTCACCTTTGCTGATGTTTTTCAATTTCGATTTTATGTGGTTATTTATTATTAAAATGATAGTTGACACATTCACTTTTTTCTTTGTTCAGAAATCTTTCAACTACCATTTTAACATTTTTCAAATCTTATTTTATGATTTATTATATGAAATTTTTATAGTTATTAATTTTTTTAATGCGATGTTCAGAAAGATTGAATGGAAATAGAAGTAGAAAAACCGGCATGGTTAAACCCTGATCATCCTAATTATAAAAGGTGGGAAAGAGCTAGAGAACTTTCGCTGGACAGGGCAAAAATTGCAGGAGAAATAATTTCTTCTTATAAAATTTGTAAAGATCTAAACATACTTGATCTCGGCTCAGGTGAAGGAAGAACTTCTTCATACTTTTCACAAAACAACAAAGTGATAAGTTTTGATCTTAGTCGGACCAGGTTAAAAAGACAACAAAGTTCGGATTCAAATTATCCTTTAATAAATGGTGCAGCTGAATTTCTTCCTTTAAAAATTTATCTTTCGATTTAATAATTCTGCAGGATGTAATTGAGCATGTTGAAGATAAGGATTCTTTAGTAAATGAATTAAAAAGGATTTTGAAGAAAAACGGGTTGATTTATATAAGCACACCAAACAGGTTTTCAATATTTAATTTTATTTCAGATCCTCATTGGGGAATTCCGTTTTTATCTTTGTTTAAAAGACATTCAATCAAAAAATATTTTTTAAGATTTATTCGCAAAGATGATTTTAATAGAAACGATATCGCAGAACTTCTCTCTTTAAAAGATATAAGCATATTATTTAATGAATATAAAATAAACTTAAACACAAAAAAGATAACTGATCTTCTGTCAGAAGATTCCAAAGGAATACTCTGGAGTAATTTTCATCTTTTCCTCTATAGAATAATTAAAAAATCCGGTTTAATCATTTTTATTAAAAAAATGTCTAATGATAAACCAGGAATCATAAATAATTTATTTGCTCCCACATTTTATATTGTGTTAACTTTGAAATAATCATGACAAGAGATCAGGGAAAAACAAATAACACTCCCCAAACTGAAATAATGGTTTGAATTCTATATTTAATGACATATTTTTGCTAACAAAATTCTGGTTTAAATGGATTATACAGAACTCGCAAAAATAGCAGTAGAAGCAAAGTCAAAAGCAATTCCTTCTTATTCAAAATTCAGGGTAGGCTCAGCTCTTTTAACCGAAGACGGAAAAGTATTCACTGGCGGAAATATTGAATCAAGTTCATATAGTTTAACTATCTGCGCCGAAAGAGTTGCATTATTTAAAGCCTTATCGGAAGGACAGAGAAAATTTAACGCTATTGCTATTGCCAGTGATGATCCTGATTTTTGTCCGCCCTGCGGATCCTGCAGGCAAGTGTTAAATGATTTTTGCAAAGACCTGGATGTTGTTCTTATAAACCACAAAGATGAAATAAAAATTTTTAAACTCCATGAATTGTTCCCCCTCCCATTCGGGGATGCAAACTTAAAATAACGGGATATTGTTATGATGGAATATTCTCCCCATTCCCTTCCAAAAGAAACCGGCTGGATTGAAGTTGTAGCCGGTTGTATGTTCAGCGGTAAAACTGAAGAATTAATCAGAAGACTAAGACGTGCTGAAATTGCAAAACAACGGGTTTTGATCTTTAAACCACGGCTGGATACAAGATTTTCTGCAAAAGCAATTGTTTCTCACAGCGATCAATCATTACCTTCATTATTAATTGATGACCCAAACGATATCATTGAACTTGCAAAAGACGCACAGGTAGTCGGGATTGATGAAGCGCAATTTTTCCCGTTGGGAATAGTTGAAGTATGTAACAAGCTTGCAAACAAAGGCAAGCGTGTAATAGTAGCGGGACTTGACCAGGATTATAAAGGAATACCGTTCGAACCTATGCCTCAATTACTTGCAGTTGCAGAATACATTACTAAAACTCTTGCAATATGTGTTGTTTGCGGAAACCCCGCTGATAAAACACAAAGAAAAACTCAATCTTCTGAACGTGTAGTTGTGGGTGCTTCTGAAATATATGAAGCACGATGCAGAAGATGTCACTACATTCCTAAGGAAGAGGGGCTTTAATGGATTTTACCGGATTAATCCGTGGCATATTAGGACTTATCCTGCTTGTCGGAATTGCATTCGTTTTCTCAAATAACAAGAAGAATATAAATTGGCGGCTTGTCTTTAGCGGAATTTTTCTGCAGGTGGTTTTTGCAATACTTATTCTTAAAGGAGATCAACTGGGCAAATATTTTTCTCCACTTGCCTGGCCTAAAGATTTCTTTTACTGGATCAGCGGATTTTTCGTGCTTCTTCTAAATTTTACTACTGAAGGAGCAAAATTTGTTTTTGGTAATCTTGCTGTTTCACCGGGTCAGGACGGAAGTTTAGGAATGTTCTTTGCATTCCAGGTTCTGCCAACCATTATTTTCTTCGCAAGTTTAATGTCTATAATGTACTACCTCGGAATTATGCAAAGAATTGTCCAGGGAATGGCATGGATAATGGCAAAGTTTATGGGAACAAGCGGAGCTGAATCGCTTTCGTGCACTGCAAATATTTTTGTGGGACAAACTGAAGCTCCGTTGATGATTAAGCCGTTTATTAAAGGAATGACACGAAGTGAAATTCTGACTATAATGATAGGAGGTATGGCAACCATTGCCGGTGGTGTAATGGCGGCATACATACAGATACTTGGAAATTCGTATGCAAAAACTCTGGGAATTCCACTTGCTGAAGCTCAGCAGCTTTTTGCAACACAATTACTTGGAGCAAGTGTTATGGCGGCGCCGGCAGCACTTGTTATCTCAAAAATCCTTTACCCTGAAACTTCAGAACCGGAAACCAAGGGAACAGTAAAAGTTAAGATTGAAAAAAATGCATCTAATGTTGTAGAAGCGGCAGCCAACGGAGCTTCCGATGGTTTAATGCTCGCTTTAAATGTAGGTGCTATGTTAATAGCATTTATAGCACTTATTGCGTTAATTAATTATTTACTACAGGGATTGGGTAACATTACCGGCTGGAACCAGACTTTAAAAGAAGTGTACGGCAAACCTCTCAATTTTCAATTAGTACTTGGATGGGTTTTACAATTTATTGCAGTTGGCATCGGTGTTCCCTGGCATGATGCACTTAACTTCGGAAGTCTGCTCGGTACAAAAATCGTTTTAAATGAATTTGTTGCTTATCTTGATTTAGGAACTCTGATTGAATCAAAACAAATTTTAGATCCAAAGACTATTCTGATGGCTACATATGCATTGTGTGGGTTTGCAAATTTCAGTTCAATTGCAATACAGATAGGAGGATTAAGTCCCCTCGCTCCTTCCAGAAAACCAGATATTGCTGCACTTGGTTTGAAAGCTGTTCTCGGAGGATCACTTGCAACTTTAATGACTGCTACTCTTGCCGGAATTTTGTTCTAATTATATGCTTGATCTGGATTTTAAATACAAAGATTTAATCTCTTATCTTAAAAAAGAAACCCCATTCAAACCTGATATTGCAATTATACTTGGCAGCGGATTAGGCGATTTTGCAAAAAGCGTTGTTATAAAAAAAACTCTCTCTACTTCAGAACTTCCTTCATATCCGCCATCAACTATAATCGGGCACGAAGGTAAAATTCATTTTGCCGAACACTCCGGCAAAAAGCTGCTTTTATTCCAGGGAAGAATTCATTTTTACGAGGGATACAATCTATCAGAATGTATTCTCCCAGCTTATATTGCCAATTCACTCGGGATAAAAAATTTTATTGCAACTAATGCTGCGGGAGGTGTTAATCCCGATTTTGTTCCGGGAGATTTAATGCTTGCAAATTCCTTTTTAGGTATTAATCTTAAAAAAGAAATGACAGAACTCATAGGAATTTCCAGTATTGAAACAAGACAGAATTTTCTAAATTTTCCATCATTGAACTTAAATAAGCAAATAAAGCAGGCTGCAGAAACAGAAAATATCCGGATAAAAGAAGGTGTGTACTGGTATAATAAAGGTCCCGTCTATGAAACCCCTGCTGAAATAAATATGGTAAGAATTTTTGGCGGAGATGCCGTTGGAATGTCAACAATTCCAGAAGCTTATTTTTCGGCTTACCGCGGATTGCAGACTTCTTCAATTTCATGTATCACAAATTATGCTGCAGGGATTTCAGGGCAAAAATTATCTCACAAAGAAGTAACGGATACTGCGAACAGAGTTAAAGAAAAATTTGAAAGATTAATAAAAAGAACTCTCTCCCTTGATTTTATTTGAAATTGGTTATATTTCTAAAGATTAGTATGCTTTTATCGACAATTAATTAATCGTTGAATCAAATTCAAATAAATTTTATTGGAGATATAATTATGCACCGACCTCAATATTTATTGACTTTCTTACCCTTATAAGGTAATTTTGATTCTTAATTATTTTTTACAACTCATTCAGAAACAAAGCTAAATATGAAAGAATTCAGATTCAAAATAATCATAATTCTGGGCGTAATTGCACTCTGTATTTATCTTTTATATCCAACTTACGTTGATTATCAGAATTCAAAAGTAGTAAATAAAGTTCTTGAGCAAAGAAGACAGGAAATAAAAAAGAACAATCCCGAGATAACCAGCAGCCAGTTAGATTTAAGAATTGCAGCGGTGGAAGACAGTATTAAAAATGCAAATCCATCCTTTGTGGAAGCAAGTAAGAAAAGGATTAAGCTGGGACTTGACTTACAGGGCGGTATGCGCGTTGTTCTTGAAGTTAATACTGCACAATTGCTTGAAAAATTAGCAAGGAATCCTGATGATGCTTTTAAACAGGTAATGAAAGAGTCTGAAAAGGAAGCATCTCTGAATGATGAGTCAATTGTAGATCTGATGGGAAAAAAGTTTGAACAGCGTGGAATCAGACTCAGCAGGTATTTTGGAAATATACGGCAGGACGATGCAACTATTCTTAGTGAACTGAAAAAAGATGCAGATGATGCAGTTACCCGAGCAATAGAAATTATTAGAAACAGAGTTGATCAGTATGGTGTTTCTGAACCTTCTATCCAGAGACAGGGAACACGAAGAATTATAGTAGAACTTCCGGGAGTTGCAAGGGAAGAAGAAGCAAAACAACTTTTACAAGGTACTGCTCTTCTTGAATTCAGGCTTGTTAAAGATCCTGACCTGACTTTCTCTATTATGCAGAAGATTGATAAAGTATTAGCGGGAAAAACGATCGTCGATTCAACAGAAACAGACACAACAAAGTCTGAAACAACCGCATCAAAAGATACATCAAATGTATCCGATACAAATCTTGCACAAAATGATACCTCAAAAAAACAATTATCTGAAGAAGAATTTGCTAAAGAACACCCTTTCTTTTCTGTTGCAATGATTGATCCTCAAGGAAAATCAGCAGATGCCTATGTAAAAGCAGATCAGAGAAATAAGCTGGAAATAATGCTTAATCGTCCGGATGTGCAAAAGGTTATTCCTGATAATATTGAATTTAAATTTTCTGCCAAACCGGTTACGTACCAGGATGGACAAGCGATATATCAACTTTATTGTGTTAATAAAACTCCCGAACTTACAGGCGGCGTAATAACAGACGCACAGGCCAATATAGATCCCAACACTTCACAACCTACAGTGAACATGGAAATGAATTCTGAAGGAGCTGCTGAATGGGCAAGAATAACGGGTGCAAATGTTAATCACCGTATAGCAATTATTCTCGATGGATTAGTTTATTCAGCACCGAATGTTATAAATAAAATTACAGGCGGAAGATCGCAGATTACTGGTATTGGTAATCTTGATGAAGCTAAACTTCTTGAGATCGTATTAAAAGCCGGTGCTCTTCCTGCTCCAGTTGATATTATTGAAGAAAGAACAGTAGGACCATCACTCGGACAGGATTCAATCAGTAAAGGATTTAACTCTGTTGTTATCGGGTATATTATTGTCGGACTATTCATGATAATATACTACCGGCGTGCAGGTACGATAGCTGCAGCATCACTTGTTTTCACAATTTTATTCATCCTTGGAATCCTCGCAGGATTTAATGCAACACTTACTCTGCCCGGTATTGCCGGTATTATTTTAACAATCGGTATGGCGGTGGATGCGAACGTTCTTATTTATGAAAGAATAAGAGAGGAACTTGCTACAGGTAAAACTATTAAAGCTTCTATTGACAGCGGATTCTCTAAAGCCTACTCTGCTATTATAGATTCCAATATAACAACTTTTATTACCGGTATTATTCTATATCAATTTGGTACTGGACCGGTTCAGGGATTTGCCTTAACATTAATGATAGGTATTGCTGCAAGTATGTTTAGTGCATTGGTAATCGCACGACTAATATTTGATTTTATGGTTGCTAAGGGACAAAAAATTACAATTGGCTAATCAATTTTACTCTTTTTAAGGAGCTGTTAAATAAATGCGAATATTTGAAAATCTTCAGGTTGATTATTTAAGTAAAAGAAAAATTTTCTATATTATTTCAACCTCCCTTTTCCTGATTGGGTTATTGAATGTAATCTTTCGCGGACTCGTATTTGGAATTGATTTCAAAGGTGGTACTGAGATTGTTTTACAATTTGATAAACCTGTTCAGATATCCCAGATCAGACAGGATGTGAATAATATTGGATTGGGAATTGTTGAATTGAAAACTTTCGGAAGTGAAACCGGTGTTCTCATCAGAACTGAACTGCAAAATATTCCATCAGCTGTTTTCCCTAGTGTTGTTAATAATGTTAATACCGAGATTCAGAGTATTTATCCCGGACTGCCCTTAAACATAGTTGACTCTTCAGCTAACTCGGTAACTTATGAATTCGCTAATGCCGATACTACTAATATATTAACAGACAGGTTGTTCAGTGCAGGATTCCAGACGAGTAAAGTTTCAGAAGAACCGGATAATAAAAAAATGATTGTTAGTGTAGGTATAGCAGACTGGATAAAGGAAAACCTGAAAAAGAAAGTTCAGGATAATGGATTCAAAGTAATTAAAGAGGATCATGTTGGTCCTAAAGTAGGGAAGGAATTAAAACAGGATGCAGTTATTGCTGTTGTACTTTCTCTTCTCGCTATCCTTATTTATCTCGCATTCAGGTTCAAGTTTATATTTGCTTTTGGTGCGGTGCTCGCTTTGTTCCACGATGTTCTTATCACCCTGGGTTTATATTCTGTACTCTATAATGTTATCCCGGGATTAAATCTGGAAATTGATCTGACAGTTGTTGCCGCATTTCTTACCCTTGTTGGTTACTCCATTAACGATACTGTAATTGTTTTCGACAGGGTTAGAGAAAATCTGAAGATACATAAAACAATGCCGCTAAAAGATGTTATTAATGCAAGCGTTAACAGAACAATGAGTAGAACAATACTTACCGGAGGTACAACTCTTTTAACAATTCTTGTTCTGCTTATTTTCGGTGGTGAAGTTTTGAGAGCTTTTGCATTTACAATGTTTTTCGGAATTGTAATAGGCACTTACTCTTCAATCTTCGTAGCAAGTGCATTAGTACTTGAATACGCAAACAGAAGCAAGAAAAAAGTTCAGTTCTGATAAAAGGATTTGATTTTGGCAAGCCGGTTTTTACAGCCGGCTTTTTTTATGGCTAGCCCACTCACCAATCTCTGTCAAAATTAATAATTAACCTGTAAATGATATACAGAAGAAAACTATAATCAGTTATTCTAGTAATCTTTTTATTTTCTCAATTGTAAGCGGGGCGCTGCCTTCAAAGTGATTATTCACATTCACATAAATATCAACTTCATTTTCAAGAAAATAATTAATAATAGATGGCAGCCATTCAATTTTATCATCTTCCGGCAGCACAATCTTTGACCAGTCTCCGCCGGTAAGCTCTTCTATCTTTTTTCTATCCGGTCCGTGAAGCCTGATAATTGCAGTGCTTTTCAGTTGATCTTTAAACTTCTGAAAAACTTCTTTAATAGGCGGCATATAATAACCCTGAAGAAGGACGTGCGAAATATTTTGCCCGGTTAAAAATTCAAAATAAGTTTTGTTCAGATAATTAGGATTACGTAATTCAATTGAGATATCACAGGTTCTATCAATCGAATCAAAAAATGATCCTAATCTGTCCAGTAATTCTGTTTCCGAATTCATTTTTTGTTTGTTCAAATATTCAAACTGGAACATTAATGCGCCTATTTTATTTTCAAGAGGTTTTAATTTTTTCAGAAACTGCTGGTAGAGTTCCGGGTTCAGGAAATAAGGATTTTCTTTCAGTGATGAATTTGTTTTTTGAGAATAATAATGAGTAAGGGTAATAGAATTAGGAACCTTAACTGTGAACTTAAAATCGTCAGGGACTGAATCATTATATTCTTTGACTGTTTTTTCCTCGGGAAGCTTTACAAAATCAGTGAAGAGGCTCCAGAACCATTGGTCTATTTCTACAGTCTTATACCTGGCACTGTATTCTTCAAGATAATTTATCCTGGGTTTAGCGGAATAAACTATCCCCTTCCATGAATCGTACTTCCAGGAACAGGTACCTATTCTGAGCGTTGACATAGAGTATCCTTATTTATTTGAATTTAGAAATAAACTAAAAAAACAGACAGAGACAAACAAAAGAGGAATACGCCAAAATAAATAACGCATATATTCATAATTACTTAATTTCACTTTTCTGTAATCCAAGTATTATTTATTCATTACTTTAAAAGATTCCTATTGCAATTGTGCCCCGGATAAAATTATATTAATCTATGATTCAGAATTTATATTTTAAATGAATTGTATTAAATAATTTTCTTAATAAAGATACCGGGAGAAATGAATAATGATGAAAAATTTATCGTTTGAAGGTTCAAAATCAGATGAAACTACAATAATAAGCAGCGGGGTTAAGATTGAAGGAAAGATAACAAGTAACGGAAATATCAGAGTAGACGGGGAAATTCAGGGAGACCTTAGCTCAAAGGGAAATGTAGCTGTTGGTGAAAATGGAGAAGTAAACGGACAAATAAATGCAGATGTAATAGTCATCGGGGGTAATGTCACCGGCACTGTAAGAGCTAAAGAAAAATTAGTGCTGGAAGAAAAAGGAAATCTTAAAGGAGATATTTACACCAAAACTCTCAGTGTTAAAGAGGGCGCCAAATTTGATGGAAAGTGTAATATGGGCAATTCTTCTGAGACCTGGGAATCTAAAGATGTTAACAAACAGGTAAATCAATCTATTAAGAAGTAAAAAAGTTCATATTTATTAAAGCAATTTAGATATTAGTGAACCCCAATTTATAGGTTGGTCATAGATCAACCTTAATTTCAACGCTATTCTTTTCGATCTAAACATTTCTTAATTTTAAAATGAAGTTTTAAATATTTAAGGCATACCCTTTCTTAAGTGTCCTCCCGGCTTAACTAAGTGAGCCGGGATTTTTTTATTAATGAAATTTTTTTGATTATGAAAAAACAAATATTATTATTCTTTTTATTGATTCCCTTTTTACTGCCTGCTCAGATTGAACATACAATAATGAACTATAATCTTTTAAATTATCCCGGTAATGATACAACGACACGCAACCCGTATTTCAGAACTACAATAGCTGCAACCTTACCTGATATTTTAGTCTGCCAGGAAATGACCTCACAAGCTGGAGTAAATGGATTTCTTCAGAATGTGCTTCTTCCCAACTATCCCGGATATGCTGCAGGTATTTTTAATGACGGACCTGATACCGACAACGAATTGTTCTATAAACCGGAGTACTTCACCTTTATCAGCAACACACCAATTCATACTGCCCTTAGGGATATATCTGAATTTACCCTGACAGAAAATTCATCAGGTGATACTATAAGAATTTATGCTGTTCATCTTAAAGCCAGCCAGGGTTCAGATAATGAACTAAAGAGGAAACAGGAAGTTGATAGCTTAAGAAAAGTTACAAATGCACTTTCCGGAAATTCATTTTATTTGGTTATGGGAGATTTTAATATTTATTCATCGACTGAACCAGCATATACAGCACTGCTGGATGCAATAATTCACGGTTACTTTCTTGATGTCCTTACTTTAACGGGCACCTGGAATAATTCAGCTTATGCACAGTACCATACTCAGTCTACAAGGACAAGACAGTTTGGAGGAGGTGCGAATGGAGGACTGGATGATCGTTTTGACATGATACTTATGTCGCAGGGAATTATTGATACAGGCGGAGTGCACTACGTTAATAACTCTTATATGGTTTTCGGAAATGACGGTCAGCATTATAATGATTCTATAAATCAACCGCCCAATCTTGTTGTATCTCAGGAGGTTGCAAATGCATTGCATTATTCCTCGGATCATTTGCCCGTAATTGCAACTTTTGAATTCAACTCGGTTATACCAGTGGAACTTATTGCATTCAATTCTGAAACCAAAAACAATGAAGTTAGTTTAAGCTGGAAAACTTCAACTGAAAAAAATAACAGGGGATTTGAGATACAGCGTAAAAATGAGAATGAATGGAATGATCTTGCCTTTATTCCGGGATCGGGCACCAGCACTAATGAAAATAATTATACTTTTATCGATAGAAATCTTAATCCAGGGTTTTATTTTTATCGTCTCAAACAATTTGATTATGATGGAAACTTTAGATATTCCAAGATTATTTCAGTATCAATTATCCAATCAGATAATTTTACTTTAGATCAGAACTACCCTAATCCATTCAACCCGTCTACCACTATAGGCTATAATATTGCTCAATCCGGTATAGTTCAATTAAAAGTATATAATGTATTATCTGAAGAGATAGCAACTTTAGTAAACGAATTTCAATCGGCTGGAAAACACCAATGTTGAATTTCAAGCTTTAAATTTACCGGGTGGAGTTTACTTTTATAAAATTCAATCGGGAACTTATACAGAGGTTAAAAAAATGATTGTACTTAAATAGAAAAAGTTTAAAGGATAAAATAGTATTCCAGAATCATTAAAAACTTAACCCGGTTTTAATACATTAATAATAGATTGTTCATAGTTTGCCGATATAAAAAAACAATTGGTTAAAAATGGAAATCAAAACCAACTGCCTGTGACCGGCAACTGACGATTTTATGGTATCCTCTCCACTGTTTAACGTTGAATATAACTCCAGTAGTAAAAGATTAGAGTGCTTATATAAAACGTGATGTTAAAATAGATTAGAAATAATAGATATTCTGAGTGTTCAGACTTTTAATCGCAGATTTTCACAACCACCATAGTCATATCATCATTAACTTCTGCAGCGCCTCTATAGCTTTTAATATTCTTCCAGATATCATTTAATATATCCCTGCTTTTATGAGAGGACTTATTGATTAATAAGTTCTGATAATTTTTCTTCTCCGAAAAGATCATTTTTTTCATTCATTGCTTCGGTAATTCCATCTGAGAAGAATGCAAAAATCTGGTTTTTATGAAGTGCAACCTCTTCTTCATTTAATGTTTTTTCGAAGATGATTCCCCTTTCCAGTCCGATTCCCAACCCCAATGTTCTGTATTTATTTATTGAACCATTTTGAGCCGTAAAAACAGGCATATGCCCGGCTCTGCAGAATTTTACTTTATTTTCTTTCATATCAAACAAAGCAAGAGTCATTGTAACGAACCAATTTCTTTCCATCGATTGATAAATTCTTTTGTTTATTTCGATAAGAATCTCTCTTGGTTCTTTTCCGGGTTTACACGCTGACTCAACCATCGTCTGTAACTTGGTCATATATAATGATGCTGACAAACCTTTACCTGAGACATCCCCGACAACTACAAATAGTTTATCCTCCCCAATCGGAATTAAGTCATAATAATCTCCCCCCACCTGCATTGCGGGAATCATTTCTCCGGAAATATCGAGTCCTTTAATTTCGGGAATTTTTTTCGGTAAAAGTCCCTGCTGAATTTTTCTTGCAAGATCAAGATCTCTTTCAAGTTTGATCTTCTCAGCTTCTGATCTGTATAGCCTTGCATTTTCAATTGCTACAGCAGATTGATTTGCGACTGCATAAAGTAAATCGAGATCTTTCCCTGCAAACTTTGCTCCCGAATGTTTCAATCCGAGCAGCATTAATCCAATAATTTTATGTTTAATAATCATCGGTATAATTGTGAATATTCCCTTTTCCAGTAATGATTCCTGGTAATTTGGAAATGCACGTGTAAAGTCTTCCTCTTCAATTACCGGGATTTTCGAAGTAGAAATTTTTTCGTTTATAATTTTTTCCAGGTTTAATCCTGAAAGTCTAACATCACCGGATTTTATTCCTACTTCCCTTGCAAGATGATAATCGTTTTCATTCTCATCATAAAGCATTATGCCGAACATTTCGGTTTTCAAAGATTCGACAAAAGTGGAATTCATTGTGTCGAGTATGTTTTCAAGTCCTACAACTGTTGTTATTTCATTGCTGAATTTCACCAGGATTTTCTGGTAGGCAAACTGTTCGGGATAAAATTTTGAGGTTAAAAAATCCTGAAACTTATCTTTAGTTGATTGAAATACCAGTGCGAATACTATAAATATTGCCCCGGCGATTAAACCTTTAAACTCCGTTCCGATAGCAGTGCTTATTAACTGCCCTGAAACATATATTGCCAGGAAATAAAGTGCAGCTATACTTACTGTAGCTGCTCCGTAAACAATCGTATTTTTTACAACAAGACTTACATCCATTAATTGATATCTGAATATTGAATAGCCGAATGCAACCGGAAGAATAAATAATATAATCATAGGCATGTAAAATTCCGGAGAGTTGAAAACCGTATCTGATATTGCAGGTGCAATAAATAATGTGTATAGGATTACCAATATAGATAGAAGATAGGATATCAGGATAATTGAGAGAGGTTTTCTTTCTTTAGGCGCTTTCAATTTAAAATAATTAATCAGCAAAGAAATAAACCCACCGAGGAATGCCACTCCAAGAGCAATATTGCAAATATTAATAAACTTTCTATAGTGTTCTGCACTAAACTGAGTATCGTAGATAAAGAATAATCTGAATAGAATTAAACCTATAAGTAGTATTGCAGGCAGAAGATACAGGATATAGTTTACGGCTTTCTTTTTAGCAAAACCGTATTCGTGAGGAAATATCCAAAAGAAATGCAGAATAAGAAAAGGTCCGTAAATTAATCCACCCGTATTCAGGAGATCAATCAGAAAAGCCAATGGTGTGGTCATCCTTACAAAAGATAACCCCTGAAAGTTGAATAAAATCATCAGAATTAACGTCCCCCCGATAGCATAAAAAACTCTTTGAATTCTACCATCCGGCTTTGCCATTAACACAATAAAAGCAATAAGCTGCCAGAAAAACCCAAGCAGGCTTATCCCAAGCAGGGAGAAATTAATAAGCTTTTTTATATAAACTTTAGTTTCAATTAATTCCCCACTACTTTTTTTTACAGTATATTCAGCAATACCACCCGCTTCAATCCTGTTAAGAATCATCTGTGCCTGTTCAGTGCTTTTTAATTTTAGTCCCGTTTATTGCAATAGATAATCTCCATTACGGATACCTGCATTCCAGGTTACCCCGTTTGTTTTTACTGTGCTGAATTTAATAGCAAGCGTATCAGCTTGTTCTGTAGAAACCCATAAGCATTCATCATTGGAAGTGGGATTAACCGTGGTAAGAATTAAAATATTTCCGAGTGCCAATAGTATAAGAAAAAGACTCATTACAATAATGATCTTTGATCTGTGCCTGATCAAAAACTTTTTTACAGGATCCATGAATTATTTTTTCTTATTACTGGTTCTACTAAAGAGGAAACTATGTACAAAAAATAAGTATTTATTTTACTTTAATCACCATCAGGGTAATATCATCTGATTGAACAGCACCGGAAGCATAGGTAAGAACTTCCTGCCTAATTTCTTTCAGGATTTCATCTGCATTGTTTCGAAAGGTCCGCCTTGCTATTTCTTCCAGTCGTTTATCAGAAAATTCTTCTCCTTTTTTATTCATTGCTTCTGAAACACCGTCAGTATACATAATAATCACATCATCTTTTCTAAGATCAATTTCCTCGTATTCGTAAGGAGAAACTGTTTTCATAACGCCAAGAATAATTCCGCCTTTTTCAAACTTAATTATTTTACCGTCTCTAATTAGCAATGGCGGGTTATGTCCGGCATTTACATAAAGAAATTTCTTTTCGATGTCCTTAATAACTCCCCAGAAAAATGTAATAAATTTTCCATCGGAAGTATTTTCGCTCACCAGGTCATTTATCAGTCCGGTTGCTTCATCCAGCGCCATCCCATGCCGGCATATTGTTTTTAAGAAAGCCTGCAGATTAGCCATTAGCAGGGCTGCCGGAACACCTTTACCAGATACATCTGCAATTGCCACACAAACATTGTTTTCATCAAGCCTAATTAAATCGTAATAATCTCCGCCAACCTGGCGCGATGAAACATTTATAGCAGATATTTCAAAGTTTGTTAGTGAAGGGATTGAATGTGGAAGTAGATTTTTCTGAATATCTCTAGCTATATCAAGTTCATCTTCAAGTTTCTTCTTTTCAAGAGCCTCAATAAATAATCTTTTATTTTCTAATGATATTATAGCCAGGCTGCCGACTGAGTATACATATTCTATGTCAGCTTCAGAATAGTCCTGGTTATTAATTCTTTTACCGAGAAAAATTAATCCTTTTGTTTCACCTTGGATCTGCATTGGAACAACAAGTTCAATTTTTATTTTTTCGAGTTCACTGTACTTACTAAGGATTCCATCGCCGGTTATTGCAGATCCAAGTGTTTTTAGATTTTTATCTGCAATAATTTTTAGTAATTCATCATTATCAATTTTTGATTCAAGTATTTCAGGCCCGGAGTTTTCAAAAGTGATCACTGCAAATCTGGATACAAACAATTGTCCTATTACCGAATAAACAAGAAGCCTCGCAACACTTGATGAATCAGAGAACATTGCAAATTCTTTGCTGAGTTCGAATAGAGAATCAAGTCTGTGAAGCCTCGAATCAAGCACCCGGTTAACTTTTTTCAGTTCATTAATCACTATTGAGTTTTGTATAGCAGTTGAAGAAATATTCAGGATGGTTTTAAGAAATTCCCGGTCATCTTCAGAATAAGAATTTTTATTAAGTTTTTCTCCAAGACAGATTGCTCCTAAAATCCGGTCGGATGAAATAACTTTTTCTGAAATACATAAATCGCCTAAACCCAGATACGAGTGAAATACTTCCTCATCAAATGTATTTTCTGTTAAACCGGATTGGGGAAATTCTTTTAATACGGCTTCGGGAATCCCTTTTGAAGAATGGATTTTTAATTTTCCATCTGTATTAAGTGCAAAAAGACCTTTTGTAGCAAGGAATTTACCCATGCAGGTAAGGAGTATATTATTAATAATAAATTCAAGATCTGTGCTCGAATTTATTATTCTGCTGAATTCCACTAAAGCAGTAAGATTTCTTCTTACTTTTATATGATCAGTGTCATTCATTATCAATGAAGGTTATTTAAATTTTTGGTGAGATATACTTCGTTATACTTTCCGGGTACTGAATTATACTTTACTTCATCCATTAAAGTTTTCATAAGATACATACCAAGTCCTCCAACCCTGTGCTGTTTATAATATTTTTGGAGATCAGGATCAGGAACTTTATCCGGATTAAATGAATTGCCATAATCAACTATAGTAATAGTCAGTTTGTGGTCTGAAAAGTTGAGCTTTAAAAGTATTTCTCCATCGGGAAAGGATTTGTACGCGTGTTTAATAATATTTGTGCAAGCTTCATCCACAGCAAGCATTACATCTTCAATTACACCCGGATTCAATCCAACTTTCTCAGCTGTGGATTGAATGAACTCGCGGACAACAGATAAATTTTCTGTTCTGCTGGTAACCCTAAGTTCTTTTTCTATTTTATTTTTTGTCTTCAATTTTACCGGTCTCTTTGAATTTAATAATGGCTTCCTCTTCAGATTTGAAAATTTCGTATAATAAAGGAAATCCGAGCAGATCAAAAATATTGAAAACCTTATCGTTCATGCCCGAAAGTTTAATGTCACCTTCGTTTTCACGTATTTTTTCAATGTAAGCCATAAACACACCCAATCCTGCGCTACTTATATAATTCAGGTCTTTAAAGTTTACCACAATGTTATATTTGCTATTATCAATCAACTCCGTAAAGTTACTTTCAAGCTGGGGAGCTGTATGCGCATCGAGATAACCGTTCAGGTAGATGACGCTTACATTTCCTTGATCTTTAACGGTAGTGCTGAATTCTGCCATTCTTTTTCTCCATCTGTTTTAATTTTTGATTTCCACTTGAATATTACCAGGGTTATATCATCGTATTGTGAATGAGCCTGTGAAAAAACTGTTACTTCCCTGATTACTTTATTTGCTATATCATCGGGATCAGATTTTGAATTATTGATAAGAATTTTTTCAAAATTATTAACCCCGAAATCTTCAAGTTCATTATTTTTTGCTTCTGTGATTCCGTCAGTGTATAAGACAATAACATCACCGGCACTCAGATTTATCTCCGTCTCTTCCAAAGTTTTGTTAAAATGTTCTGTAAAATTTAAACCTAGTCCTATTCCGGAAGGACGAATAGTTTCCGCAGCACCATTTCGGATCAGGATTACCGGGCAGTGCCCTGCACGTGAAATAGTTAATATTTCCTTTTCAATATCTATTATTCCATATGCAGCACTAACAAAACTGCTTCTATCAAGCGTTCTTTTCAGTATAATGTTTGCACTACTCAGAATGTCCTTTGGTTTCGTAATCGTCCTGGAAAGTGATTCAAAAATTCCTTTAACTTCTGCCATTATAAAAGCAGCAGAAATTCCCTTACCGGAAACATCTGCTATCACAAAACCAAGTTTATTTTCATCAATTTCAAAAAAATCATAATAATCACCGCCAACTTCAAAAGCAGGAATAAATACGCTTGATATTTCAAGATTTGCATACTGCGGATGTTTAGATGGAAGAATTTTTCTTTGAACTTCACGAGCTACATCAAGCTCTTTCTCAAGCCTTTCTTTTTCAATTGATTCTTCAACAAGTCTTGAATTATCTATCGCAACAGTAGCATAATCTGAGAATGTGTTTATAGCACTGATATCCTCATCATTAAAAATTGAATTATTCTTTTTTGAAACAAGAAGATATCCTTTTATCTCTGTATGAGATTTCAGAGGTGATGCTGCAACACTGAAATGATTCTCACTAAGTGAAGATAGTTTTTCAAACTTGTCCAGAGAAAATAATTCGGTTTTATTAATAGGCTTATTTTTTATCCGTTTGTATATAAAATTTGAGATTTCCCTTGCATCCAGGTAGCCGATATTCTGATGGGCAATTGTCGTAAATTCCTTTTGATCTCTCCAGAGTATCCATGCCGCGTCAGCATTACAAACTTTAGTTGCAATCTCAGTTACTGTTTCCGCCAGGTCATTAAAGTCCAGCACCTCGGTTATAAGTTTACTGAAATACTGTAATGAGGAAACTTCCTGAGCTTTCCGGTCATATGCTTCTGCTGTTGGCAAATGAAATAAAGTGGTGAAGAATAAAACACTGAAATAAATAGCTCCGTATATCATAAGAATATTTAAGAACTGAGCCAGTGACGGAGAAAATGAAACAAGCATCTGGTTGTGAATATTTTCTCCGCCGCTGTTGACCAGGTTTACAATAAAAAGTACTGCTATTACAACTGATATAATAAGAAGCGATATTTTCTCCTTCTTCTGAAGAAAAGCTATCCACGATATTCTCACAGAATTAATAGCTATCAGTAAAATTGATATTATAAAGAATGTATTTTTTATAAATGATAAATCCTTTACCTGGTCAAATGCTGAAGATAGTGAAGCAAGAATGAAGAATACCACCATCGTGTTGAAATAAGTATTAAGATTTTTGTTTTGCTTCAGGAAGAAAAGTTCTCTGAAGGTGAGAAAAATATATGCGAGAAAACTAAGTATCAGAAAAACATAGAAAAAACTGATTATCCTGAACATCAAACCGGACTGCTCATGAAGATTATCAAAAAATAGATTCAGGATCGAACCGGAAAAACTAATCAGGAAAAATATTATCGCATTAAGTATTCCGACATTCATTACCATTGATAGAGGATTAATTTTCTTAAACCCCATTAATTGAATCAGGTAAATAATCAGCGAAATTACTGTTAATGCAACGAGAATTTCATTAACAATATTATAAGGAAGTGAATCTTTTGAGTTATATAATATTTTGAAAAAGAATAATAAAAATGCAAATCCCATAAACAAACGGAATTTTAGATTTTGTGTAAGATTTGCAAAGTTCATTTTTATTACAATTAAGTTTCAGAATAAAATAATACTATAAATCTATCATTCAAAGGCGCATTTTAACCTTAATCTATGGGTAAATTAACTGAATTCTTACATTTTGTAAAGAAAAGAATTATAAGCGGGTATAATGTAGGATAGAATTATCTAATTGTAAACGAAAATCTCCCGAACAGTGAAATAGCAGCGTTATTAGATTTCTACGGTTTTCTTCTCTTTTGGAAGATTAATAGTATCCTGATGAATTTCTATTCTCAGTTTTTTCATCTCTTCCCGCATTCTCATCATTTCATTTTGAAGCTGTTTCATTTCCTGCCGGAATTCATCTTTATTAAATATCTCTAATGAATCATTAAACAATTTAAATACTGAGGCAAGGGAATCAGGCAGAATGTTTGAATGATTCCAATTGAAAAGAAGTGAGTCACCACTGAAAATACCATTACTTTTTAGTATTGAGTCGATGTTTGGAATATTAATCTTAACCGGGCTTGAAGAAGAATCCGAATACTCGTATTTAAAGGAATAACTTTTTCCATGTTTTCCACCGGGAACAACAACAATTGAGGGAATATTTTTCATAGCATCCTCAATCTGGATGGTAATCTGATTAAAATCAGGAAATTGGATATCAGGAATATCAATCTTTGAAATATTAACACGGCAAAGATTCGAATCAAAATGAACTTCAAAATTCTGATTCCATGATGGATCATTCTTCAGATTAGCAAAGCTGCTATCCAGTTTAAGGTCAATTTTAAAATCTTTTAGGTTCCTCTTTACCTCCTGCATTCCTTTCCGCATTTCCTCTTTTGCAACAGACATTTCCTTTTTGAATTTCGCTTTATCAAAATTATAAGATTCACTGAAAATTGTATCGGGAGTAAAGAATATATATTTGTTATCGATATTGTCTTTAACTTTTTTAATAAGGGATGCTACTTCAGGATTGTCATATTTGAAATAACCCGCCGGAATAATTTTATTAAATTCATTTTCATTTGCATTATGTGCAAAAGACATCAAATCAGCAACAATTGCTTTATTATAATTCCATAGATTTGGATTAATGGCTACTGTGTTCTTATCATTAACAAGCACCTGAGTCTGAAGGTCCTCTGCATATGATTCAAGAATAGAATCAACCTGCTGCTTCTGCTTCGAATTCAGTTTCAATGTTGAAACAAATTTATCAAGATTATTCCCCGGCAGTTTAGAATCAGAAGTATTAATTTCAAAAAATTCTTTTCCCCCGTTATCATATCCCAGTTTCAGAAACTGACCGTTTGATTTATCAAGGGGAAGACGTTTTGAAAAAGCAAAATTAAACACATCTTCATTGGATAAATCAGAAGCAAAGAACAGGGGTCTTAAATTTTCCTGGTAAAACCCGGCAAGGTTTGTTTTTTGTTGTTCAACCAGCTCATCGATAGCACCGGGATTGAATTTTAGAAAAAGCATTAATACAGCCGCAAGGGCAGTAAAACTCACGGCGGGAATCCACTTACGGAATTTATCGTAAATTTGTCCTTTATGATTCAAATTTGCCGCTAGTTTAGTTTCAAAGTACGGAGCTTCAGGCAGTCGTTTAACTGATGAAATAGTCAATTGTTTTACACGTTTTAATTCACTCAGTTTATCCTGAAGTTCTTTTGAAAATTTAATCTCTTCTTCAAGTTGTTTAATCTGCTCCCGGGAGAGTTCTCCATCGATGTAGGCAGATAATTGTTCATATATTGTATTTAATTTTTTCATAACATCAACTCCTCTTCATAAGGCTTAAGAATATTTTTTAATCCTTCTCTTGCCCTGAAGATCCTTGATTTTACTGTCCCGATTTCACATTCAACCGTTTCCGCAATCTCCTGGTAACTCATTCCTTCAATATCTTTTAACAGAAGCGGAACTCTTAATTTTTCTGGTAACTCCTTAATTGCTTTATGAACTATCGAGGAAATATCATTACTTTCAGGAATCGATGAATCATCGGATTTTCCTTCAGCTTCCTTAATTGGGGTAAAAATATTCCTGATTTTTGATTTTCTCATATAGTCTTTACACTTATTTACCGTTATCCTGTAAAGCCAGGTAGTGAACTGGGATTCAAACCTGAAATTATTCAGATTCCGATAAACTGTTAAAAAAACATCTTGTGCAATGTCATCCACAGAATTAGAATTGCTCATAGTGAGGTAAATTATATTTCTCACCTTTTCTTTATGCCGTTGAACAAGTAAAGCAAAAGTAGATTCATCGCCGTCAATAAATCGTTTTACTAAAGAAAAATCGTCATCCAGATTTAGTATTTGTGCGTTCTGCAAATCTTTCTTATTTTTTTTTGAATTCATTATATTAGACGTAAATTTATAATGTATGTTCCGTAAAAATATTGATTTCCGGATTAACTTTTAAACAGTAAAATAAGTGAAAACCAAATGTATGTAACTTGCTTTGTTATATCTATTCACTTAAATTTAACACAAAAATTTTAGGAGTTGTTAATGAAAATTAAAGTAAATGAAAAGTACGAAGCCGTTATCATAGAATTAAAGGGAAATGTGATGGGCGGTGAAGATACTAAAGGATTCAACGAACTACTCCATAAGCTTATTGATGAAGGAAAGAAAAATATTGTAGTTGACCTAAGTGAAGTAAAATTCATGAACAGCTCAGGTTTGGGTATGATGATAGGGGGATTAACAACAATGAAAAAATCCGGTGGTAATTTGAAGTTAGCCAAAGTGACTGAAAAAATCGAAAGTCTTCTGATTATTACAAAGCTAATAACCATATTCGAATTTTACGATAATGTTGATGATGCTGTAAAAAGCTTTTCAAGTTAATTTCTTCTTAAAATCAGTTTTATGTAGTTTTGAACTCCGGATTTTATTCGGAGTTTTTATTTTGTGAATATTTAAAAGGATGGAAACACAAATGAGAGTAACTGTTCTGGTAGGAAGTCAATGGGGAGACGAGGGAAAAGGGAAAATTGTTGATATCCTGTGTGAGAATTATGATATTGTTGCCCGTTACCAGGGCGGTGCAAATGCAGGACATACAGTTACCATTGGCGAGAAACAATATATACTCCATCTTATTCCGTCCGGTATTCTCAGAGAAAATGTAATCTGTGTAATTGGAAACGGAGTTGTGATAGATCCGAATGCACTTCTTGATGAGATTGAGCTTCTAAGAAAAAACGGTATAAGTGTGGAAGGAAGATTATTTATTAGTCATAATGCACATCTGATTATGCCTTACCATAAGCTTCTTGATTCAATTAATGAAACCAACGGAAATAAAATTGGAACAACCGGTAGAGGAATTGGTCCTTGCTACATCGATAAGTACGCCAGAAAAGGTATAAAGATTGTTGATCTGCTTAACAAAAAAATTCTTGAAGAAAAAATCAGAGAAAATCTAAAAGAGAAAAATAACCTGCTGAAGAAAATATACAACCATGCTGAACTTGATGTTGAGGAAATAATTAAAGAGTACGTTGAATTTGATAAAACAATCGATCAATATGTTAAAGACGTTCCCTCTTATCTGAATAATGCAATTGCAGAAGGGAAATCAATATTACTGGAAGGCGCACAGGGAGCTTTACTGGATGTTGATCACGGTACCTATCCTTACGTCACATCATCAAGCCCTACTTCAGGTGGTGCCTGCACCGGTACAGGAATTCCTCCAACAAAAATAAATCTTGTGTTTGGTATTGTAAAAGCCTACACAACACGTGTGGGTTTTGGTCCCTTCCCTACAGAATTACTTGATGATACCGGTGAAAAACTCAGGGAGATCGGGTCAGAATACGGAGCGACTACCGGCCGACCCAGAAGATGCGGGTGGTTTGATGCATTCCTTGTAAAATATTCTGCAACTATAAATGGAATTGAACAGGCTGCTATTACAAAGCTTGATGTGCTAAGTTCATTTAAAGAAATTAAAATCTGTATTGGTTATGAACTTAATGGTAAATTATTAAAATCCTTTCCAACTGATGTTCAACAACTCTCAGAAGTAAAACCCGTTTATCAGAACTTCAGTGGCTGGAATACAGATATTTCTAAATGTGGTTCCTATTCCGAACTTCCTCCTGAAGCTAAAAAATACCTCGAATTTATAGCGAATTATACAGGCATCAAAATAACAATAGTTTCTGTTGGCCCGAAAAGAGCACAAACTTTTTTTGTCGCGTAAATGAATGATAGTAAATTAAGAATATTCACTAAAAATATGACTGGATTTTTAGCTAAGAAAATGGCGATAATTAGTTTTAATTTTTAAATATCCAGGTTGAACCAGCCCATGAAAATGTCGGGAGGACCGGCTTCCTTAAATATTAAAATTGGTTTGATTGTTATAGCATTTATAATTGCTGTAGGTACTCTTTATTACACACAAAATCTTGTAAAAGTTCTACAGGAGAGAGAAAGAACCATCGTTGAACTTTATGCCAGGGGTATTGAGTACGTTGCTAACACCTCCGAACCTGATGCAGATATTACTTTTCTTTTCGATAATATCCTTAAACCGATCGACTTCCCCCTTATTTCCACAGGTCCCGATGATCTCGTAAAGATAGAAAACAGGCACGATATCAAAGATGTAAGAAACATTTCATATGATACTACTCTTACAAGAGATGAATTGGAAAAATTCTTTAATGATAAAGTTAAAGAAATGGATGATTCCCACAAACCTATTTTTGTTACCTATGAGGACACATTAGTTCTGCAGAAAATCCATTATGGCGATTCGGAACTCATTAACAGATTGAGACTTTATCCATATTTTCAAATTATTATTGCGGTATTATTTATAGTTATAGGATACGTAGGGTTCAGCAGTATTAAGAGAAATGAACAAAGCAACATCTGGGTGGGAATGGCAAAGGAGACAGCTCACCAGTTTGGAACCCCAATTTCAAGCCTAATGGGCTGGCTGGAAATGTTAAAAATAAATTATAATGATCCGGATAAGGTAATTGATATTGCAGATGAAATTGGAAGCGATGTTGAAAAATTAAGTAAAATTACCTACCGGTTTTCAAAGATTGGATCAACTCCGGAAATAAAACCCAAAAATGTATTCACAGAGGTAAAGAAGATTACAGATTATTTTCAGAGAAGACTACCTAATGGAAAAAGTGTTGACCTTACAATAGATGGAAATAAGGAATTGTGTGCTGAGATGAATTCCGAATTATTTGGCTGGGTTATAGAAAATCTTATTAAAAATTCACTTGATGCAATAGATCATAAAGAAGGGAAAATAAGTATATCTATAATTGAAAGTAAAAATGAAATTGAAGTTTGTGTTTACGACAATGGTAAAGGAATTGATTATAAAAGAAGAAAAGATATATTCCGACCCGGATATAGTACTAAAAGAAGAGGATGGGGCTTAGGATTAAGTTTATCCAAGAGAATAATCGAAGGATATCATGGCGGAAAAATATTTGTAAAGAATTCCTCTCCCGGTGAAGGTACTTACATTTCAATCCTGCTTAACAAGTGTTAACTCATTTCAAGCATTCTTTCAATGGGTTTTAGGGCTCTGGCAATAAGCTTTTTTTCCATTTTAATTTGAGGTTCCCTGTTTTTCATACAAAGATATAATTTTTGCATAGTGTTCAATTTCATATAAGGGCATTCATTACAACTGCAGTTTTCCTCAGGCGGTGCAGGAATTAATAACTTGTTGGGAACAAATTTTTTCATTTGGTGGAGAATTCCTGCTTCAGTTGCAACAATAAATTCATCTGCCGGATCCTCCTGAACATATTTTAAAAGCTTACTTGTAGAACCGATAAAATCTGCTCTATTTAAAACAATTTCCTCACATTCCGGGTGAGCAATAATTTTTGCATTCGGATGTTCAAGTTTTAGATCAATTAATTTTCTTTCGCTGAATGTTTCATGCACAATGCATGAACCATTCCATAGAAGCATTTCCCTTCCGGTTTTCTTAACTAAGTATCTTCCAAGATTTCGATCAGGTGCAAAAAGAATAGGCTTCCCTTCCGGTATCTGCCGGATAATTTTCTCTGCATTACTTGAAGTACAAATAATATCACTTAATGCTTTTACCTCAGCAGTACAATTTATATAAGTAATAGAAACATGGTCCGGATGCTCTTCTCTGAATGCTTTAAATTGAGGAGCCGGACAACTTGTTGCGAGCGAACAGCCGGCTTCCAAATCTGGAAGTAGAACGAGTTTATCGGGATTTAATATTTTGGCTGTCTCTGCCATAAAGTGAACACCCGCAAACACTATAACATCTGCCTTGGTAGACTTCGCTCTTCTTGCAAGTTCAAGGCTGTCACCAACAAAATCAGCTATATCTTGTATTTCAGATTCCTGGTAATAATGAGCAAGTATAACAGCATTTAATTCTTTTTTAAGATTCCTAATTTCATCTTCAAAATTTATTTCAACAATTTCAGCCTGATCCAGCATATACATTTCCTTAATTAAGTATCAAAATAATAAGTGAAATCAACCTAATCTTATAATGAGATTTGGTTGGTTTGAATTTATGCAAAAAATGTACTTTTTCAAATGGCATAGTACTTGACCTTTGTAACGCGAAGTAGTTCATAGTTTAAGCATAACACCCCTTCCAATTTAACTGCCGGATTTTTTGCGACAAGATTCCGGCAGTTCCTTTTTAAACAGGACATAATTCACTCCCAAATATTTCCCGTAAAAATGTAATTTAATATCGTAAATATTACATGCCCGATTATAGTGTCTGATATTTCCGACGTTTTTAACAGATTTGTGAGTGGCATATTACTTGAATCTTTTAAACCGAAAATAGAAAATAGTTTTTTGCATAGTACCCCCTCCATAAATGACACACGAACTGTCGGATTTTCACCCTCAAAGATCCGACAGTTTCTCCTTTAAACCGAACCTAACTTATAACTGAAAAATTTTCTCGCTCTTTCGAAGGCATAAAGAACATCTCTTTTCCCTGCCTCAATATCAATTAATATTTTACCGAGATCTGATAACAATACGAAATGTATTTTCCCATTATTATTCTTCTTATCAGAAGACATAAATTCATATATTTTTTCAAAATCAAGATCATCCAGTGCATTTTTTAATTTGAACTTACCGGGTAATTCAAGGTATTTTGTTAGTTTTTTCCGGGAAAGAACTCCGATTTTATTAGATAGAAACAATTCAGCAACTATCCCATATACAACACAAATTCCGTGACTAATTTTGTATCCTGAAGCTGATTCAATAGCATGACCGTATGTATGGCCAAAATTTAAAATCTTTCTTAAACCTGTTTCTTTTTCATCATTTGAAACAACTCCTGCTTTAATTGCCGCACACCTGAGTATTATTTCATCCACAATTTTCTCTTCCTTACGCATAATCCTGGGAAAGTTCTCATTTACCATATTATATAAATCCGGTGATGATATATAAGCGTACTTTATTACCTCACCCAATCCCGAAATGAATTCCTTTTTAGGAAGTGTTTTTAAAAACTCGGATTCTATTAATACCATGTTGGGTTGATAAAAAGCACCTATTAAATTTTTCAGACCATTAAAATTTATGGCTGTTTTTCCACCGATTGAACTATCAACTGCAGAAAGAAAAGTTGTTGGAATATGCACAAGCTGAACTCCCCGCATATAAGTTGCAGCAGAATAACCGGCAAGATCTCCGGTAACTCCTCCTCCTATCGAAATCAATAAAGAATCTCTGCCAAAATTATTATTCACCAACGATTCATATATTTTTTTAAGCTGTTCCTGTGATTTTGAATTTTCCCCCGGTCTTAATTCGTAATAACATATTTTTTTGTGTCTGCCAATTGCTCGTTTGATATTCTTAAGATGATGCTTTGCTACATTACGATCTATTACAACAAATATATTTTTATAGCGGGAGTATTTTTTTAATTGCTGCTTAAGATGCTTTAATATTGCTCTTCCGGCAAACACCGGGTACGATGTTCCCGAAACCTCGACATTTATTTTTTTCAAAGAGTACTTCCTGAATTATTAATTTGAAGATATTATCCTTGCAATTTTATCTACTGTTTTGCCAACCGGAATATTATCTGTTAAAATTACGTAATCAGATAAAAGATAGAATTTTTCTCTTTCATTTAAAAGCTCACGAATTAATTCCATTAACTGTTCCTTTGACTCCGGAAAATCTCCATTTATATGAAGAGCAGGTCTGTCTCTCTTATACTTCAGTCTTCTATAAATTGCGTCTTGAGAAGCCCTAAGATAAAATATAATTCCAGTACTTTTCATCAGTTTAAAATTTTCTTCATCTGCCATGGTTCCGCCACCAAGAGAAATAATTACTTTATCGTCTTCTGACAATTTTCTGAGCAATTTTTTTTCTTTTGATCTGAAATAGTTTTCTCCTTGGTCTTCAAATATTTCTCTTACTTTTTTTCCTTCTGTTTTTTCTACCTCCCTATCAAGGTCATAGAAGTCCCATCCGAGAGTATTTGCAAGGATGGGTCCGATTGTACTTTTGCCGGCACCCATAAACCCGGCAAGGTAAATAATACTATCTCTCATAGATTACAAAGTTAATAAATTTTTTTTGAATGACAGTAAATAAAAAAGTTCGGTGGAATTATTAAAATGAAAATGAAACCCCTAGAATAAAAGTTACACCGTTCACGTCTATTTTTGAATCAAAGGTTTTTTGAGGGAGAATTATCGTTTGGTCATTGTAATTGATTTCTTCCTTATCATAAGCACTTTTTATTTTGAATTGTGGATCTCTGAATTTCATCTCTGAATGAATTGTTATATCATCACGAACCAAATAATCCATTGAAACGGATACTTGTATTCCGTATGCAAAATCATGTTTAACTGTTGAGATTCCTGCATCTCCGAATTCGCGTATATGTTTTCCGTAATAATATCCGGCTCCGCCACCCATCAAAAATTTAAATCTTTCAGTGGAAAATGGAAGTATATAATAACCTGAGATTTCAACAGGAATAAGTATAAAGCCATCATTTACATCAATCGTTACAGTTGAATTCTGCGAGAAAGCTGTGAGGTTAGGACCTGTAGCTTTAGTTTTCATATATTCAGTACCTATACCAAGAATTATTTCATCAGAAACCCTGTACCTAATATCAATTGCCGGATTAAAAATATCGGAAATCTCAAACGAGTGATTGCGAAGAATCGGATCGGATGAATTTGGGTTGAGGTAAATTTGTGCAGTTGTGGTATATACCCCATTTATACCAATGCTTAATTTTTTATCTTTGAATTGTGCTGAACCTATAGTTGAAATTAAAATCAGATATACTATAAAGTATTTTATTTTCATCTCTTTAATTCAAAAATGAATTTAATTTTAATTTCCATAAAATTCTTTAAAAAATAAAACCCCTGTTTACTACCTTAAATCAGTTTTATAAACAGGGGATAAATTTGATAAAATAAATTTTAATTACTGCCCAAAAAACTGCTTTCTGTTATCAACAATATCCGCTTTCTTTTTTTGTGCTTCAATCCATTGATTCAGAACAGAGCCTTGTTTCTGTCTTATAAGATTATCTCTTAATGTATTCCGCTGTATTTCATATGCTGATGAATCAAAAGGAGTTCTTTGAGTAACTTTGATAAGATAATAACCTCTGTATCCGTGAACCGGACCAGTAACTTTATTCAGATCTGCTTTAAGAGCGGTTTCTATAAAAGCCCAATCTTTTCCAATACCCGGAACTACCCCGGCAGGAGTAAAATCTTTCGCCTGGCTATAAGTTACTTTTGGATTGATTGAAGTAGCTTTACTCAAATCTCCATCTATCTTTTTCTTTATTTCTTCAACAAGTTGTTTTGCTTTTGCATATTGTTTCTCACGAACAACCTGTGGTTTAATAGCATTTTTTACTTCATCAAATGGTTTAACACCTTCATTGGTAACGCTTGAAACCATTGCCACAACATAGCCCTGGGTTAATCTGAACGGATCACTAATAGTATTTAAATCATTATTAAAAGCAAAATCCACTAAGTTTTTATTTGCACCAAGCCCGGGAACCGAAGGAGATTCTTCACTGAAAGCTCCGCTTTCCTGAATTTTGTAATTCACTAATTTTGCTTCACTCTCAAATCCATTCTTCTTAGCTATATATGAAAAGTCCTGCGCAGAAGATAAAAGCAGATCTTTAGTTGTACCGGAAACATCAAGCGGATTAACCACTTTTTCAACAATATATTTTTTATCTGATTTATCAGTTACTTTAATTATATGAAATCCAAACTGAGTTTCAACAGGTTCCTGAATTTCTCCAACTTTTGCAGCAAAAGCAGTTTTTTCAAATTCCGGTACCATCATCCCTTTACTAAACCAACCCAGATCGCCGCCATTCTCAGCACTTCCGGGATCCCTGGAAAATTCTTCAGCCAGTTTTTTGAAATCTGCACCTTTTTTTAACTGCTCATACAGTTTCATTGCTTCTTCTTTATTCCGCTGTGAATTTCCGTACTGGTTAATAAGAATGTGAGATGCTCTTACTTCGGGCTTATCTGATTTTATAGTTCCGATTAGATGATATAAAGTGTAACCTTGCGGAGTTACTACCGGTCCAATTAATTTCCCTTTAGCTGCATTTTCAATATTCCCCGAAATTTCCTTCGGGAGCTGAGACATAGATAGCGTATCAACCGTCATCTTTGAAGTTCCGTAATTTTCCACAACTGATTTGAAACTGGATGTATCCTGCTGGAATTTCTCGGAAATAATTTCAAGATTTCTTCTAGAGAATGTTGAATCCTCTGAAGAAGCCTTAAATGGAAACAAAACGTATTTTACTTTTCTTTCAGCCTTAACTCTATAATTATCTATGTTATTATTGTAATAATCTTTCATATCCTGGTCAGTTATAGTAAACATGGAATCTGGAAACAATGTTAAGGGAGCAAGCACATAATCGGCACTTATTTTTGTGTTTTGATCAATAAAATTTCTTCTTAACTCATCCTCACTAACTGTAACCGAAGCAAAAACCAGGCTCTGCAATTTTTCATTCAATCTTGTTTGTCTTACGCCTTCTTCTGCCTGTATCATCACGTCTTTGTTTTGTGGATTGAGAATCGCGGATTCGTATTGCTCGCGATTAAATTTGCCTGTTGAATCAATAAAATTTTGTTTTAGAAAATCAGGAGGATTATCTCCAAGAATTATATCTTTTACTTCCTGATCTGAAACTGTTATACCATATTTATTGATTTCCTGTTTCAGAAGAAGCTGGGTAACCATAGCATCCCAGACCTGTTCCCTAAGTTGGATTGTTTGTTCTTCGTTTAAATCTTCTTTGTTATTTTTTCTAAGTTGTTCTCTTTGTCTCTCAAGTACATTATTGAAATCCTGATATGATATTTCTTCCCCGTTAACTTTACCTAAATAATTGGCTCTTCCACCAAGGGCCTGAAGAACATTCGAATCAGAAATAACCATAAATAAAACAAAAAGTGCACCTACAGAAATAATGAAGGCAGGAGCTAAACTCCGCATTTTCGCCATCATCGGCATAAATTATTTCTCCCAGTCTATAAAATTTATAAATAAGTCGTGTAAAATAGAGACATGGGGGAAAAAAAGCAATGAAAATCCAACTAAATAATTTAACCCTGAATGCTGAAAAGAGACGGGGATAACATACAGACCTCTACTTTTTCATTATTTTACAAGGGTTTACAAAGTTTGACTTTCAAAAGGCCCAAATTTATATTTCATTTTTAATAACTTTCGTATATGAGGTTTTTATGCAAGATAAAATTGATTTCTTAAAGTATGTACCTATTTTTTCTGAACTTGAGGAAAAAACCCTCGAACAAATCTCGGGGTTAGGAATAAGGAAATCATTCACTAAGGATTCTGTTATCTTATTTGAGCATGAAACTGGATCTGCATTATTTGTAATCATTAAAGGTAAAGTTAAGGTTTCAAGGGTGAGTGATGATGGCAAAGAAGTTATACTTACTATTCTGAATGAATCTGATTTTTTTGGTGAAATGGCAATTCTGGATGGAATGAGCAGGTCCGCAAATGTAACCGCAATGGAAGATTCAGAATTATTTATAGTCCAAAGAAGTGAATTCCTGGAAATGCTTCATAGTCACCCCGAAATTTCTGTTGCCCTGCTTCAGGAGTTAACGAACAGACTCCGCTCCGCTGATATGAAAATTAAATCGCTTTCACTCAAAGATGCTGAAGGAAAAGTTGCTACTGTAATTCTACAGATTGCAGATGATATTGGAAAAATAAAACAAGGAACTGTTGAAATTGAAAAATTACCCTATCAGCATGATCTTGCAAACATGGCAGGCACTTCAAGAGAAACAATTTCAAGGACTCTTCATTCATTTGCCAAGAAAGGGTTTGTTGAGCTTGATGGCTCAAAACTTCGTATATTAGACTATGAAAAATTTAAAGAAATGTTCAGCTGATATAACAAATGCGATCAAAAATTGATTTACATACTCATACGAATTATTCCGATGGTTTTAATTCCCCAAAAGAATTAATTGATAAGGCTATTAAGAAAGGGATCGAAGTATTAAGCATTACAGATCATGATAATCTGGCCGGAATTAGTGAGGCAATTGATTACGGTAAAGAAGTCGGTGTTGAAATAATTCCAGGTGTTGAAATAAGTTCCGACATAATGGACAGGGAAATACATATCCTTGGTTATTTTGTAGAACCCGGAAATTTTGAACTGGAACGCTACCTCGAATTTTTCCGGCAGGAGAGATTAAAAAGAGCAGAAAGAATTGTAAAAAGACTTAATGCAATAGGTATTTCCTTAAAACTTGATGATGTTATGAATATAGCAAAAAGTTCTGCTGTTGGAAGACCTCACATTGCTCTTGCTATGGTTGAGGGTGGATTTATCAATTCCTATTATGAAGCCTTTAATAAGTATATTGGAAATGATTGTGTGGCTTATGAAAAAAAGGTGCATATTTCACCGCGGAGTGCTTTTAAAATTATTAATGATTCCGGAGGACTTTCATTTGTTGCACACCCCGGTATAATGCCGGAACATATTCTTAAAGAACTGATTGAGTCAGGAGTGGATGGAATAGAAGTAGTTCATCCTTCCCACGGTTCCCAATTGGTTAAATTTTACAGGGGAATTGTTAATGAATATTTCCTTCTTGAATCTGGCGGTTCTGATTATCATGGAGGTAAAAGGGATGATGAAAATAACTTAGGCAAATTTTTTGTTAATCATTCAGTTGTTGATGCCATGAGACAGCGCCTTTTGAAAAATACTGCTTAAATGAAATGAACATAATAGAGGGAAATTCCGGTCAAACAAATTTTAAGTTCGCAATAGTAGTAAGCAAATTTAATGAATATATCACAAGCAGACTCCTTGAAGGTGCAATAGAGTGTTTCAGAAAACAAGGATATAGTGACAGTTATATTGATATTATTAAAGTTCCCGGCGCTTTTGAAATACCGGTTGCTGCTCAAAGACTTGCTTCCCTTAAGAAATATTCAGCAATTATTTGCCTTGGCGCGGTAATTAAAGGGGCTACTCCACATTTCGATTATGTTTCGCTGGGTGTTACCACAGGTATTGCAAAGATTTCCCTCGAATATAGCATTCCGGTAATTTTTGGGGTACTTACAACCAACACTATTGAACAGGCTATGGAAAGAAGTGGTGGCAAAGCCGGCAATAAAGGTTGGGATTGTGCACTGTCAGCAATTGAAATGGCTGATTTACTACTGAATAAATTAAAATAAAGGTCTATCCTTATAACCCGTTATAAATTAAATAGATAAGAATTTTATCCTTTCCCTAAATCTGAAAAATATTAATTTTTAAACTGAATTTTCCGGAAATAATACTGAGTTTTTCAAATAATCTGTGGTTAGAAATGAAATTTCAAATTCTAATATTAATTCTGTTATGTTACACCATCCTGAATGCTCAACAAATCTACAACTGGCAAAATTTTACAGATATGAAAAATGTCAGTTCATTGCAGGGAACAGCGAACGGAGCATGGGCTGCAAGCAGTGGTGGTGGATTTTTTTTTAACTCTTCAACTAATAAATTTAAAACTCTTCACAAAACTGATGGATTAATCGGATCATCTTTAACCGCAGTTACAATTGATTCCTACGATAAAATATGGTTTGGCAGTGATGACGGAACTATTAGCATATATAATCCCGAAACAAATCAGATTAAAACAATTCTGGATATTTATAATAATACAGATCAATCAAATAAAAGTATAAACGATTTAAAATCAGTTGGTGATACTATCTACGCTTCTACTGATTTTGGTGTTTCCCTGATAGATTCAAAAAATTATATTTTTTACGATACTTTCTTCAAGTACGGAAACTTTCAACCCTATTTAAAAGTCAATAATTCTCTGAAGGCTGATCTCATATACCTTTCAACCAGTGGAGGTGTAGCTATACAGAAAGAAGGCGCAGTAAATCTTTCTGCCCCTGAATCCTGGACTACTTTTACAACGCAGAATGGACTCCCTTCAAATAACATAACAAAAATATTAAAAATAAATAATTCAGTTATCGCAGCTACGGATAAGGGGTTGTCAATAAAAAATGATTCGTCATGGACTTCGTTTTTACCGCAGTTTAATAACAATATTATAAATGATTTACTTCTAAGATCAGATTCTCTTTTCATTGCAATCGGGAAAAAAGTATTTCTATACAGAAACAATAATGTTTCTCTGTTTGATTCATCATCACAGGATTTTGTTAGTTTATCTTACTCACAATCTCTTGGATTGATAGCTGCTACCAGGAATGGTGTTATGGAATTAAATTCCGGCAGTTATAAATATCCAAACGGACCTCAGGCAAATCAATTCCCGGGACTAACTGTTGACAACAATGGAATCCTTTGGTCTTCAAGTGGAAAAGATGTTTCAGGTGTTGGTTTTTACAAATACGATGGGAATAGCTGGACTAATTATAACCGGACAAATACTCCTGAATTGGTTACAAATGCTTTTAATTTTATAAATTCGGGACCGGGTAATGAAATTTATTTAGGCAGTTGGGGTAAAGGATTTTCGATTTTCAATAACGGCAAGATTGAAAACTTCACAGCATCAAATTCTCCTTTAGTCGGATTACCAACAAGCTTAAGTTTTGTAGTTATTTCCGGATTTGGGAATGATTCCCGTGGTAATCTCTGGATATTAAATTATTGGCCTGGAGATTTTAATTCACTTAGTATGCTTACTCCCGATAGTACATGGTATCTATATTCAAATCCAGCTGAACTAAACCGATCATTTGAACAGCATTACAATCTTGTTGTGGATCCATATGATACTAAATGGTATTCTGTAAGAGATGAACAGCGGTTGGGTCTATATTATTTCAATGAAAACCACACCTATGAAGATACATCTGATGATAAATTTGGTTACCTGACAACAAATGACGGTCTTAATAGTAACTCTATTTATTCTATCATTGTGGACAAGCGCGGAGATGTCTGGGTAGGTACCAGTCTTGGTGTAAATATTATTACAAATAATAGTTCTGTATTAAGTAACCAGCATCAATTCAGGATTTCCTCAGTATTTGCCTTGCGTCAGCAGACTATAAATGCTATTGCTGTAGACCCTTTGAATAATAAATGGATTGGAACAAACCAGGGATTATTACTGGTAAATTCCGATGGTTCAAGTTTGCTTGCTACTTATAATTCGAAAAATAGTCCTCTTCCGGTTGATGAAATCCGCAGTATAGCAGTTGATGATAATTCCGGAAAGGTATATGTGGGAACAGATGCAGGCTTAACTTCTTTTGAAACTCCGGCTATAAAACCAGTAGATTCATTTTCAGAATTGTTCCTGTATCCTAATCCTTTTATAGTAAACAATGGAATTAGTAATTTAACAATTGATGGTCTGATAAAAGATTCTGATATCAAAATACTTAACATCGAGGGAAAACTTGTTAATGAATTTTCTTCTCCCGGGGGAAGAATTGCAGTTTGGGATGGGAAAGATAAAAACGGTAACTTTGTATCCAGCGGAATTTATTTTGTTGTCGCTTTCGATACAGAAGGAAACAGTATAACCACAAGTAAAGTAGCCGTGTTGCATAAGTAACAAACCTGAACAAAAACTAATTTACCCTTATGCTCGATCTCACCAATATTTCACTTCAGTTTGGCGGAAAATATCTTTTTAAAGATGTTAACCTTAGAATAAATTCCGGCGATAAAATATCACTTGTCGGGGCAAACGGGACAGGCAAATCTTCATTACTCAAAATAATAAATGGCGAACTTCAACCTGAATCCGGCAGGTTACAAAGACAGAAAAGAACAAGCATAGGTTATTTGCCGCAGGAAAATGTGACTCATAGCGGTAGTACGCTTCTTGAAGAAGCAAAGTCTGCACTTACTGATATTGTTGATCTGCAGGAGAAGGAAAAAGAATTAACAGACAAACTATTAGATCAGAATATTTCAGAAGATGAAAGAAATGACTTTGTACACCAGCTTGGTGAAGTTCATATTCGGTTGGAAGAGCTTGATTCTTACAGTGCAGAATCCAAAGTTGAAAAGATCCTGACTGGTTTAGGTTTTGAAGAAAAGGATTTTCAAAGACTGACGGATGAATTTTCCGGAGGTTGGCAGATGAGAATTGCACTGGCTAAAATCCTGATCAAACAAAACGATTTGCTTCTGATGGACGAACCGACAAACCATCTTGATATTGATTCACTTGAGTGGTTGATTGGATTTCTAAAATCCTACAAAGGAGCATTACTAATTGTTTCACACGATAAACATTTTATAAATCTGGTTACAAACCGGACATTAGAAATCTATCTGGGGAGATTTAATATTTATAACGGGAATTATGATGATTACCTGAAATTTAAGGAAGAACGTGATACGCAGATTGAAAATCAATTTGTTGTCCAGCAAAAAAAGATAAAAGAAACAGAAAAATTTATTGAACGATTCCGGTATAAATCCACAAAAGCCCGGCAGGTGCAGAGTCGCATAAAACAGCTTGAAAAACTGGAACTAATTGAACTGCCTGATAATTCTGAAGACATTAATATAAAATTCCCCGAACCGCCTTCCAGCGGAAAAATCAATATTGAACTTATAGGTATTGCAAAATCTTATGGTGATAATTCTGTTCTGAAAGACCTTAGCTTTGTTGTTAACCGCGGAGAAAAAATTGCATTTGTTGGTCCTAATGGCGCCGGCAAAACAACATTATCTAAAATTGTTGCCGGTGTTTTAAAATATGATTATGGCGAAAGAATTGTAGGACACAATACTGTCATCTCATATTATGCACAGGATGTGGCGGACAATCTTGCGCCTGATTTAGACATTATTGAGACACTCGAAGGAATTTCTGAGGAAAAAACTATAGGGCAGCTCCGATCTTTACTCGGCTCTTTCTTATTTACAGGCGATGATGTTTTTAAAAAAGTTGGAGTGCTGTCTGGTGGAGAAAAAAGCCGCGTCGCACTGGCAAAAATTCTTCTAACCAAATCCAACTTTATTATTCTAGATGAACCTACAAACCATCTTGATGTTGCTTCAAAGAAGATTCTGCAGAAAGCTTTAATTGATTTTACCGGTTCACTCATTCTTGTTTCACACGATGTTGATTTTCTCTCCCCTATTGTGAACAAAGTCGTTGAAATCCGCAAAGGTTCAATTAAATATTTTGAGGGAGGAATTGAGTATTATCTCAGCAAACGTGCAGTATTAATTGAAGGAATTGAACAAAGTGAATCAGCTAAAAATAATGATCTGATTAATCGAAAAGATCAGAAAAGGATTGAAGCTGAATTGAGACAAAAAAAGTATTCGGCAACAAAAGATTTAATAAAAAAAATCAAAATTCTTGAAGAAAAAATCTCTGTGCTTGAAGAAAAGGAAAAGAAACTGGAAAGAGAATTAGCTTTGCCTGAGACTTACACAAATGCTGAAACTGCGAGAGTAAAGACACTTGAATTTCAAAACATAAAAACTGAACTGGAGAAGATCCTGGGTGAGTGGGAAAAAACATCAACTGAATTAACCCGCATTGAGAATGAATTTGATTAGACTTTAATATTGAGAAATTCTTCAGCTAATGGTATCCCCCCGTACAATGCCGCGTCATCACCAAGTTTTGTGGCAAGAATTTTTAATCCTTTTGAAGAAGTCGGCAAAGCATTTTTATAAAATGACTCTTTAATTATCGGCATCATAAATTTATCAAGAGCCTCAATAACTCCGCCCCCTAAAACTATTAGATCAAGATTAAGAAGATTTGTTATATCAGCCAGAACATTTCCGATTGTCTTACATGCTCTGGTTAAATGTTTCGTTGCAAGTTTATCATTCTTTTTTACGGCATTTGCAAGCACTTTGCTTTTTATTTGTTTATCTGAGGCAGCAAATTCTTTTAAAATACTTTTTTCACCTTTTTTTAATTCTTTCTTTATTTCTCTGTCAATTGCTGTGCGACTCGCAACAGCTTCGAAACATCCATGATTTCCGCAGCCGCACAAAGGACCGCCATCTTCCACTTTAATATGCCCGATTTCCCCTGCTGCAAAATTAGCACCTCTGAAAAGTTTGCCATCAAAAATAAATCCTGCTCCGATTCCCGTTCCCACAAAAACAACCAGCATATCCCTGGCATTCTTACCAAGCCCGAAATATTTTACTCCTAATGCTCCAAGATTGACATCATTTTCAATCAAGACGGGATAAGGTATTAATTCGCTCAAAGCTTCTTTAATATTAAAATCTTTCAAACCAAGATTGGGAGCAAAAGCGATAACTCCCGAAAGCGGATTTACACTCCCTGCCACTCCAACGCATACTGCCGCTATATGTTCATCTTTCAATTCGGATTCTTTCACTATATCTTTAATTATTCCAGAAAGACTTTTTAAATATTCTGCCGCATCCTTACGTGTTCCGGTAGGTACTTTCTTTCTTGCAATTATTCCCTTCTTTGAATTTATCAAAGCGGCAAGTATTTTTGTTCCCCCCATATCGACACTAATTATATACTCTTTACTCAGAGCTTTCTCCTTTATTTTTTATCTTTGAATTGACGAAAGCTATAATAAATAAAAATATTTTCAAAGTTTCTAAACTAATATGTTATCCGGGACAACAGTAATAAAATGATTATATCTATTTTGAGTATCAATTAATTTTATATATGGAAAAAATCTTACCGCTCAAAAGGTTCGGACAGAATTATCTGACGGATAATAATATTATTAATAAAATTATTAATGAAATAAATCCCTCTAAAGATGAATTAATTGTGGAGATTGGCCCTGGAACAGGAGCTTTAACCTCCAAACTGATTGAATCAACCGCAGAAATATTGCCGTGGAAGTTGATAAAAGAGTTAAAGAAGAATTTATCAGATCAGTTTCCGAACTGTAAAATTTCTGAACGAAGATTTTCTTAAAACTGATTTGAAGAAAATTATTACTCTGAATAATAAAAATTTAAGGATTATCGGAAATATTCCTTACAACCTGACTTCACCTATCATTTTCAAGCTGATGGAAAATAACAACATTGTTAAAGATGCTGTGTTTATGGTTCAATTTGAAGTTGCCAGAAGAATATCAGCTCTGCCAGGCAGCAAAGAATATGGAATACTCTCTGTGCTGCTTCATTATTTTTCTGATGTAAAGTTTTGTTTTAAAGTCTCACCAAACGTTTTTTATCCAAAACCCAAAGTTTATTCCGCAGTTATTCATATTTTTATGAAAGATTTACAAATTAGTAATGAGATGAAAAAAATATTCATAAATGTAGTTAAGGCATCTTTTGGAAAAAGAAGAAAAATTTTAAAAAATTCGCTTGGAGACAGTATATTTAGAGATATTGATTTTTCCGGTGCAGGAATTGATCTATCGTTACGCGCTGAACAACTGGAAATTAATGACTTTGAAAAACTTGCACTATTTGTATTTAATAATTCGTTTCAAAATCCTGATTAATGAAAAAAGTTAACTCCTTCATAAAAAATCTTAAGGCATTCGACCTGGTAGTTGTTGTATTCTATATCTTCCTCAGCATTTTAAATATTATTTTCCAAGACAGGATTGAAAATACTGTAAACTGGTTGCTTCTGAATTTAGGAGTAATTGTTTTTGCTTTTCTCATTTCATTTCTTGAAGGAAAGTATCGCATAAGAATCTGGCGGATAATCCATTACTGGTATATTGCTCCGCTTATTTTTATTACCTTCAAAGAACTTTATTATATGATTATGCCGATAAGGGGTCAGGATTACGACTGGCTTTTTATAAAGATAGATTACTGGATGTTCGGTGCAAACCCTACCCAGGTTTTGCAGAAGATTGCTTTCCCACTGCTCACAGAAATTTTACAAATAATTTATAGTATCTTTTACCTTCTGCCAATTCTTCTGGCTCTTTTCCTGTTGAAGAAAAAAAGATACCTTGCAAGTGATTTTGCTGTATTCTCTATCATTTACGGTTTCTATCTCTCTTACCTGGGATACTTTGCTCTGCCCGGGATCGGTCCACGTTTTACACTTCATGATTTTAGTGCACTAAACACACAACTGCCGGGATTATTTCTTACGAAGTATTTAAGAGAATTTGTGAATCTGGGTGAGTCGGTTTCACCTTCAACCTTAAATCCCGCAGCTCTTGTTCAGCGGGATGTTTTTCCCAGCGGACATACAATGATTACTTTAATTGTAATGTACCTTTCTGTGCGATTAAGAAGCCGTTCCAGGTACTTTTTTGTGCCGATTGGTTCGCTGTTAATTTTTGCCACAGTATATCTTCAGTATCATTATGTAATTGATCTTGTTGGAGGATTGATTTTCATGATGTTTGCTATGTGGTCTGGAAAATATATTTTTAACTGGTGGCAGCGAAAAGTCGGGTTGGAGGAGTTTGACTACAGGAAAGTTTAAATATGAATGAAAAGAAAAAGGAAGTTAAAAAAATATTTGATTCAATCGCCTGGCGGTACGATTTTCTGAATCATCTCCTCAGCTTTGGAATGGATATTTATTGGAGAAAGAAAGCATTAAAACTCACCGGATTAAATTCAGAAAGTATTTTGATAGACATTGCATGCGGAACGGGTGATGTAGCAATAGAAGCAAAAAATAAAGGGGTTAAAAACATCTTTGGTGCTGATTTTTCATTTAATATGTTAAAACTATTTGAAAAGAAAAGTGAGTGGATCAGCAAAAGAACTGTGCAGATGGTTGCGGAAAATCTTCCGGTAAAAAATGAATCGGTTACAAATATTACGGTAGCTTTCGGAGTGAGAAATTTTTATGATATCCAGGAAGGATTTAATTCATTTTACAGAATATTAAAAAATGAAGGTAAGGCAACTATAATTGAATTCAGACTTCCGACGAACCCAATTTTTAAAAGTTTGTATAAATTCTATTTTAAAAAAATTCTTCCTTTAATTGGTGGAATCATTTCAGGAGATCGCAAAGCTTATCAGTATTTACCTCGTTCTGTAGAAGAATTTGATGAAAAAATAAATATGCCCGAACTTCTTAAAAATTCGGGCTTCAGAAAAATAGATGTTTATCCTCTAACGATAGGAGTTGTGCAGGTAATTATTGCTACAAAATAGTTTGCCTGAATATATTTTCATTATAATATTTTTCATCTATTTCGCATTATACGAAACCAGGCTTTGTGTAATTACTGAAGTTGTATCTGATAAATCCACTCCGCCGCCGGTAAAGGCATTTAATATTGTTGCGTTCCCCTGCCATTTCACTATTCCTATTCCATCTACCAGCCACGCATAAGCAAAGTATGTACTGTTATTACTGTTAGGTATCGTTAACCCTAAAGTATATTTTATTTTAACTGCATTTTTATTTACATCCCCGGAATTAAGATGGAGAGTTACCGATTCAGTTCCATCATATTCACCAGTAACATCCAGTACCGGAATGTGAAAAATTGAATAAACTACAGACAGGTTAAAAACTGACCAGCTTTTATTTACGTCTACCGGAAACGAAAGGATTTTCATTTCTGCATCAAGGGAAATTACTCTTTAGAAGACTATCGGGAATATAGAAGCAGAAAGTCCGGTTGTATCGAGGAAATAATACAATGTATCATTTGTTTTCCGGAAATAAGAAAGAGAAATTGTGCTGACACCGGAAATATTAAATGAATCAATCTGAACCTGGTATGTAGTGCCATTTTTTAATTCTGTTCCGGAATATTCAGTGGTTCTTGTTCCTGAAGTTTGCGTTCCGTTAGAATCTGTTTTTGCTACTGAGTATTTATATGTTGTTCCGTCTCCATCAGGGAAGTACCCTGTATTGTTTGGAGCCGGAGGATTTGTGCTGCTATCTTTTTTACAGGCACTAATTAAAAGTGCTAAAATAATAATTGTAAAAATTCCCGTAATAATATTTTTCATTAGTATTCCTCAGGTTATTTTCAATTTTAATTTATTAAATGCTTTAGCCCGGTGACTAATCCTGTTTTTTTCTTCAAGCGTAATTTCAGCAAGTGTATTTTTATGTCCATCAGGTATAAACAATGGGTCATAACCAAATCCGTTTTCACCTCTTGGCTCAGGTATTATTTCACCATTAAGTTCACCGGATGCAGAAATATACTCAACACCGTTATAATAAACTGCAACAGAAATAAATCTTGCTTTATGAGGTGATGGAAGTCCCTTCAGCTCAGAAATTAATTTGACATTGTTTTTTTTATCAGTAGCGTTCACACCGGAATATCTTGCCGAATAAACACCTGGTTTTCCATTGAGTTGATCTACTGAAAGTCCTGAATCATCCGCAATTACAGGGATTTGAAATAGATCAAAAATTTCTTTCGCCTTTTTCTTTGCGTTCTCAATAAATGTTTCTTTGTCCTCGATTACTTCAGGGACAAGGTCAAAATCAGATAAACTTAAAAACTCAAAGGGTAAATCTGATAATATTTTTTTAATTTCTGTCAGCTTCCCCTTATTCGTAGTTGCTATAAGTATACGGTTCAAGCATTTACTCCGTTAATTGATCGAATCTTATAAAAAAGATTAATAACTGCGCCGAGTGTTGTCATAGAATTCAGAATAGTGAAAACAGGATCGTTTAATAATATTGCATAAATAGTAAGTGAAATACTTCCAATAAGATTCAGTATAAGGAAAGAGAAATTCACACCACATTTTTTTTGTTTGATTGTTTCCACCGTCTGAGGAATCCAGCCTGCTGCAAGAGCAAGTAATCCTATAATTCCTATATATTGCATTATAATTCCGTTTATTTATAAATATTATTTTTCAATTTCCAAAAAAATTTCATCCATCACCTCGAAAGCATATCTCAGATGAGGAATAACAATAGAGCCTCCCACAATCAAAGCAATATTAAACGATTCCTGCAGCTCTTCCCTGCTTGCACCTTCCTGGACCGATCTATCGATATGATAAAATATGCAGTCATTGCATCTTAAAACCATTGATGCAACAAGTCCCATCAGTTCTTTTGTTTTAGCAGGAAGCACACCATCAATATATGCCTTGTTGTCGAGTGCAAAAAATTTATTGTAATCACGAAAGCCTGAGTTTAGAATTTTATCGTTCATATCAGTTCTATACTTCCTTGTCTCAGTAGTTGTCTTTTTCATTCTGAATTTCCTTTATCATTATTTTGATTCTCCCCGTCGTATGAAATTTCCAGTTTATTGGGAGGAATATCACTCTCCTCCTCCTCCCAATCATATTTAAAATGTTTATCCTTTTTACGGAAAATAAAAGCACAAACGATTCCGGTTATTCCTCCAAAGAAATGAGACTCCCATGAAATACCCGGCTGACCGGGAAGGATTCCCCAAACCATTCCACCGTACAAAAAAGTAACAAGCAATGAGAGGCCGATTGAGCGGTTATCTCTTTTAAATATTCCGCTGAAAAATAAAAAAGCGGCAAACCCGTAAATTAATCCGCTTGCCCCAATATGATAAACAGAGCGTGCAAAAAGCCAGACGAGCAGACCTGTAAAAATATAAATAATAGTAATTACCTTAAAAGCAGTTTCCGGGTAAAAATAAATTATACCTGCAGCAAGTAAAAATACAGGGAGACTATTTGACAACAAATGTGCATAACCGCCGTGAATCAATGGAGCTGTAAATATTCCGATTAACCCTGAAAGCTTACGCGGATAAAGACCGAACTCATATGGGAAGTTTAGATTAAATGTCTGCTGGATTATTAGTATTATCCATAATAATACAATAAATATTGCCGGGATAACAAAACTTTTTATTGTATGGATTTTATCTTTTGGGTTTTCCAATTTTCAGGTATTTCAAAATATTTTGTATGTTAATTTAATATTTAATTACAATGATCTAAATCTCTTTCTGCTGAATAAATATTTATATAACTTAAATGTTAATAACACTACCCTGCTATGCAAAATGTTGTTGCTGAGATTGTAAAATCAGTTTCCGCCTGGGATGGGGTATCGGCTTATCCACATAGATTCGGCGGCACTGAATTCAGATACGGAAAGCCTGAACTCGGGCACATTCATCGAAACGGGTTAACCGACATTCCTTTCCCGATGAAAATAAGGGATGAATTGATAAAAGAAAAAATAGTACTTCCCCACCATATATTACCGGAAACCGGGTGGATAAGTTTTTATGTTAAAAATTCTGAGGATATTAAAACTGCTACAAAATTATTCAGACTGTCCTATCTCAGGTATGCCATTAAGAGAAGCACCAATCCTTCCGGTTATAAAGATGAGATGGAGAAGATGGAGTTATCGGAAAGTATTAAAATTATTTATAGGAAAATGTCTGGATAGAGGATTTCTCATCCCGATGAACTTCCGGATCAGAATTCATCGGGATTCGAAATGATTATTTACTAAATATCTTTACCGAAGTTTTTCAGTATTCCTTTGATCCTGCTTTTCTGGTTATCGGGAGCCATCTCATAAGCTTTTGAGTAATATTTTACTGCCATATCTTTATTACCTTTTATTCCGTATGCTTCACCAAGACTGTCCCACACATTCCACGAATCAGGATGATCTTTTGTATTTTTTATAAATAAATTTAATGCTTCATCATTTTTTCCCTGTTGTAAAAGCTGGTAACCATAAGTATTAATTTCCGCTTCGGTTGCCATTTTCATTGCAGATTGTTTTAATTCATCAGCCTCTGCAGTTTTTCCTTCTGCTTCAAGCAAGCCCGCTTTTGTTATTTGATTGGAAAAATTTTTATTCATTTTAATCGATTTATCAACCCAATCCATAGCATCAGAAAGATGAACTTTATTCATTAAAGCATATGCTGCTATTTGGTTCCACGCCTGCCATGTAAATCCCTGGAGATTATCGAGTTCCTTCTTCATATGATTCAGTACAAGTTCGTGAACATCGAGTTCAATTTGAATCGGAACTTTTAACTTTTCCCACCTTAAATCTGCAACCACAGAATTTTCTGTTGGTTTATCAAAAGAATAACTAAGCCATTCCTGGAAATCTGCTGAAACAGGTTTTACGGTTACCCGTAATTGATCATCTTTCTGATCATAATTAAAACTTCCCCACGACCAATAGTTTTTATTAAAGATAACAGTCCATTCATTTTCTGTTGGAATGAAATGAAGTCCGTATGTCCCCGCAGGAATTTCTTTTCCTTCAATTTTTACAGGATCAGTAAATGAAATCGTGGTATTTTCATTTGCACCTCCGCGCCAAACTTCATTGTACGGAACAAGCTTTCCCCAGATTTCTCTTCCATTAACTTTGGGTCCATGATAATTAATGGTTATATCAGTTAAACCAATGGTTTGTGAAACACTTGCCTTCTGACTAACCTGCGGAATTGTTAACTGAGTTTGCTGAGCTGAAACGATTGCAGCGAGCATCAGGACGAACATAATGATATAAAAAATGTAAATATTTAGACTTCTTCTCATCACTCACCTCATTAGTTTAATTGGAATGGTCGAAAATAAATAATGAAAATAGAGTTGGCTATTTTATTGTGATGAATGGTATTAGGTTAAGATAGAATAAATAATTATCGGTTTAGAATAGGAGTTGTTAAAAAGTATTTTTCTTTAATATGTCTGGTGTCTTCGTGGTGGTATATACTTTAGTTTCCAATTTCAAAACACGCACCACGAAGACCCTAAGACACAAAATTTCATGTACCAAAAAAAATTACTTCATCAAAATCATTTTCATTGTTTTTGTGAAATTACCTGCCTGAAGTTTGTAGAAGTATATCCCGCTTGCAAATTATTTTGCATTAAAGTTAATACTATACGTGCCCGGTGATTTTTCTTCATTGAACAGAGTTGTAACTTCATTTCCCAAAACATCATACACTTTCAGCGTTACAAATGACGATTGACCAATTACAAAAGACAAATTAGTTGATGGGTTGAATGGATTTGGATAGTTCTGATAAAGTTTAAAGCTTTCAGCTATTGTTGATTGACTCTGAACATTATTAACAACCTGGCTCAAATCTACCTTATACATTGATCTCCCGTGCGTTCCGATTGCAAGATAATTTTCGGTAGGATGAATTTTCATATCGTAAACTGAAACTGTCGGCAATCCATCAGCAATTGGCTGCCAGCTTACGCCGCCATTAAAGCTCATAAAAGCACCTACATCGCTGCCAAGATAAAGTCTGTTCGGATCATTATTATCAACGGCAAAGGCGTTTACAGGAGCGTCAGGTAAATTACTGCTAATGTCTGTCCAGTTATTACCTTTATCTGAACTCTTAAAAACATGTGGCTGGGGATCATGCCATTTTAAACCTGAAAAAGTTACATAAACATTACTTTCATTATTCGGATCAACTTTTACACGTGTGACCCAGCGGTATGGTAATGACGCGGATACATCATTCCAGGTTGTACCGTTATCTGTAGTAACCCAGACGTGACTATCGTCAGTTCCGGCAAAAATCACATTTGAATTTGTGGCAGCGACATCAATCGTTGTCACGGTTCCAAGTCTTGGTCCGTCATCAGTCAGATCAGGGCTGATAGCTGTCCAATTGGCAGCACCATTAGTTGTTCTGTAAACTCTGTTTGTCCCGTAATATAGAATATTGGAATTATTCGGATCCATAATAACCGGGGTGGACCAATTAGTAGGTTCGTTTTGATTTATTCCGTTTCTTGCATAATTAAAGTTAGCTCCACCATCAGTGGATTTCTGGAGATAGCCGTTTTGAGATTCAGCATAAATAATGTTTGGATTTGTAAAATCAACTATCACGTAAAATCCATCTCCGGTCTATTAAAGCATTCCAGTCATCAAGGTTACCAGTTTGGGTTCTTATAGTATTATTATCCTGCGTTCCCCCGTAAAGTTTTTGAGGATTATTATAATCAAGACCTATTTCATAGAACTGTGTATTCGGCATTTGTTTCGGTCCCGACCAGGTTGATCCACCATTTGTCGAAATATAAATTCCTCCATCATCGCCGTTAATAAGGTAATTTGTATTGAGCAGGATTAAATGCAAGCGCATGATGATCGACATGAGTTTGATTAGATAAGCTCCAGTTTGCTCCACCATCATTTGAACTCATAAAACCTACATCCATCACATATATTTTATTCGGATCAGTTGGATTTATTCTCACCTGACCAAAATACCAGCTAAAATTACTGACTCCGTTTGATATTTCCATATCCGGATCGGCATTAGTCCAGTTAGAACCATAATCAGTTGTTTTATAAAGACCAATGTATACTGCTCCATCATTATAGAGTGCATAAGATATATTTGGATTAGTATTGGAAATTGCTAAACCTATTCTTCCAACATTAGTGGAAGAGGCATTCGGCAATCCCGTGGAAGGACCTAACAATTGCCAGGTTTCTCCATTATCTGTCGATCTGTATATTCCACTTGAGGGTCCGTAAAGATGCGAGGAATTTGGTCTTCTTACCCTTTCCCACATTGCCGCAAGCAGAAAATCAGGATTTGTTGGATCCATAACAATATCAATTGCCCCGGTAGAATCGGAAACAAAAAGTGATTGACTCCAGCTTGTTCCCCCGTTAGTACTTTTAAATATTCCTCTTTGGTGAGTTGGTGTAAAATAGGAACCAACCGCTGCAACAAAAATTTCATTTGGATCTGAAGGATTGATGATGACTCTTCCGATTGTTTCAGCACTGTCCAGACCGATTGAAAACCAAGAATTGCCTGCATCAGTTGATTTAAACATTCCGCCGCCGGGCATATTGTTATGTCCCCCATTAGCTTCCCCTGTTCCAACATAAATTATATTAGGATTAACCGGATCCACAGCAATATCCCCGATAGATAAGAATGCCTGATCATCAAATACAGGAAACCAGGTTTCCCCCATATCTGTTGATTTGAAAACTCCACCTGTTGCAGCCGAACAATAAACAATGTTTGGGTCGACAGGATTAAATTCAATATCTGTAATTCTTCCGCCAATATTAACCGGTCCAGCAAATGTCCAGCTTAATTGCTCTGATTTTTTAAGTGAGCTTTTCATTTCACTCAACTGATTTAATGCCTGAAAATAGACATCAGGATCAGCCTGCATATATGGAAAAAGTCTTTGCGTCATCATCCACTCTGAGGGTTCCATATTCTCATTATCAATTTTTATTTTGGTTGCTGAATTAAAGAAATTCAATGCGATTAAAAAAGACAAAACTGAAAAAGCGAAAGAGATCAAAACGTATTTTTTCATTACATATTTTCCCTGGTTAAATTAAAATATAAAATGAACATAAATGAATTTGTATTCAATGCTAATTTATATATTTTCAACAAGTTTTGTAAAATCTATTTCATAAATCAGGGAATCTCTAATATGAAATACTTAAAACTTTTAATGGTTTTTCTTTTTGCGGTTTCAGTTTATTCTCAAACCGGCAGCGATCAAAAGCAAATAGAAAAGAAATTTGATTCTTACCTTAATGCAAAAGATCTTGATGAATATATGAAAGTTCTTTCCGCTCATCCTCATCATACGGGATCTGCTTATGATAAATCAAATGCTGAATATATTGCAGGTTTATTTAAAACGTGGGGATTCGATACTCATATAGAAGAATTTACCGTACTCTTTCCAACCCCCAAAATGAGAATCCTGGAAATGACTTCTCCTGAAAAATTCAAAGCCTCTCTTACTGAGCCTGCTTTAAAAGAAGACGCAACTTCTTCTCAGGAAGACGAACAGCTTCCAACATATAACGCTTATTCAATTGATGGTGATGTAACCGGAGAACTTGTTTATGTAAATTACGGCGTTCCGGAAGATTATGATGTTCTTGCTGAAAATGGCGTTGATGTAGAAGGAAAAATTGTTATAGCACGTTACGGAAAATCTTGGAGGGGCATTAAACCAAAAGTAGCGGCAGAACATGGTGCGATTGGCTGCATCATTTATTCTGATCCGCGTGAAGATGGTTATTATCAGGGAGATGTTTATCCTGAAGGAGCCTACAGAAGTGACGAAGGTGTTCAGAGAGGTTCTGTAATGGATATGCCGCTTTATACCGGCGATCCTCTCACCCCTTTTATCGGAGCAACAAAGGATGCTAAACGATTGAAGATGGATGAAGTAAAAGTTTTTACAAAAATTCCTGTTCTTCCAATTTCATACGGTGATGCTATTCATTTTCTTAAAAATTTAAGCGGACAGGTTGTTCCATCCGAATGGAGAGGTGCACTTCCAATCACTTATCATTTTGGGCCAGGAAAAACAGTTGTTCATCTTAAAGTAGAATCGAACTGGAGTATGGTTCCAATTCACGATGTGATAGCAAAATTAAAAGGAAGTGAATTCCCCGATGAATGGATTATAAGGGGTAATCATCAGGATGCCTGGGTAAATGGAGCAGCAGATCCTTTGAGCGGGCTTGTTGCATTAATGGAAGAAGCAAAGGGAGTTGGTGAACTTGTAAAAACAGGATGGAAACCAAGACGCACGATGATATATTGTGCATGGGATGCGGAAGAAGAAGGTTTAATCGGTTCAACTGAATGGGCAGAAACTCATGCTGATGAGCTTAAAGAAAAAACTGTTGCATACATTAATTCGGATGGCAATGGAAGAGGTTTTCTGAATGTAGGCGGTTCGCATTCACTTGAACATTTTGTAAATCTTACAACAAAAGATGTTATTGATCCTGAAACAAAAATTCCGGTTATTGAAAGACGCCGTGCTTATCTCATTGTAAATGGTTCACCGGAAACTCAAATTGAAGTCCGCGAAGAAGAAGATATTCCAATTTATGCAATGGGTTCCGGGTCCGATTATACTCCTTTTATTCAGCATCTTGGCATTGCCAGTCTTAATGTTGGTTATGGTGGAGAAGATGGCGGTGGCGAATACCATTCAATTTATGATTCTTATGATCACTTTATCCGTTTTGGTGATCCTGGTTATGTATATGGAGTAACGCTTGCACAAACAGCAGGAAGATTAATGTTACGTTTAGCTGATGCTGAGATTCTTCCTTTTAAGTTTTCCAATTCAGATCAAACAATCGGAAAATATATTTCAGATTTAATGAAGATAACCGATGACATGCGGGAAGAAACAAAATTATTTAATGAGAATATTAATAAAAAATATTTTCTCTATTCTTCTGATCCTGCTAAGACTTATGTTGTTCCGCCATTAAAAACAGAAGTGCCTTATATTGATTTCTCCCCATTACAAAATGCAGAAGTCAGACTCAAAGCAGCGGCAGATGAATATGATAACCTGATTAAAAAATTAAAAGAAACGGATGTTGTTCTAAGTGAAGAAAAAGTAAAAGAGTTAAATGGAATTCTATTACATACCGAAAGAGCATTAACTCTTCCTGACGGATTGCCCGGTCGTCCGTGGTATACACACCAGATTTATGCTCCCGGTTTTTATACAGGTTACGGAGTAAAAACTCTCCCGGCCGTCCGTGAAGCAATTGAACAAAGAAATTGGGATGAAGCAGCAAAACAGATTAAAACAGTTGCCGGCGTTCTCGATAATTACACCACGAAGATTAATTCTGCTTCCGAGATACTTAAAGCAGAATTTAATAAATAACTAATTCGTTGGTACCCGCAGTATTCAGATTGCGGGATTATTTAGCATGACTTAACGGATAATTTCAATTCAAGATTTAGCCTGTCAGCAAACAGGCTAAATAATCTAAACAAAAAATAAAAATAGTTTTTAAGAAACAAAGAATGCAGTAATTCCCACATTTACTTTTGTTTTAGCGTTGGTTTCATTTTCATCAAATGAAAAACATTTTTCGAACAGTTAACCCTTTCTATTTCATGTCCATTATTCGTTTTAAATCTTTTTCGCTCACAGTAAGCAGACCCGGATCTATAAGTCTTGGTGTAAGTGTTCTATAGTTTTCATCCATATTAAATACTTCCCGGAAGATTGAAAGAGATTCATCAACTTTTCCGTTATTTGCAAGTGCAACTGCATGCCAGTATTTCATTTCTGCATTATCTGGAAACATCTCTTCAGCGGTCGAATATTCTTTTAATGCAAGCTGCATATCATTTTTTTCTACCGCAAGATCACCTGCATTCATATGATCATAAGCACGGTGAACTTTCAGCAATCGCTTTAATTCTTTTATCGGTTCAGCACTATCATCCACACGCAAATCAATCAACCGGTCTTCCCAGACTTTACCGGATGATTTTCCTTTAACCACCAGCAATGCAGCAGATTGTTTACCGCGGATATCTCCTCCTGCTTTTTGTCCTGCTTCAAGCGCTGCTATCATTCTTTCTGCCAGGGGACCTTTTGTATTTTTAAAAGCATCCGCCATAGCCGGCCAGACCTTATCATTTATCATCAGGTTAGCCTGAACAGAGAAATTATCCCCAACAATATTTCCTGCAGGTTGAATACATTTCTTTCCGGTGAATGAAGCCGCATTTCCTTTTGAATCAATAATTGCAAGCTGTCTGAATTCTCGGCCTTCATCGGAAGCCAAGAGAGAATCGACAACCTGTTGTGCTGACATTCCTGATTTTAACATTTCAAGTCCACGTGGACCAAATGAAGCGTTTACAAATGACTGGGTTGCAATTGCACCTACTCCGGCTTCAGCCCAGCTTACAATTGTTCCGACTGAGAACCAGTGAGACTGAACAGCAACTCCCATTTCACCTGTACCAGGGTCTCTCGCAACAATAGAAAATGTATGCGCAAAAGGATCGTGATTGTAGTAAAGTTGGGGAAATGACATAGAAGTAATCATGGTGACAAACATTAAAATTTTAACAATAATATTTTTCATTTTTCTCTCCTGAGATTTAATCTCTTTTAAAAATCAGTCAATCAGATTTAATATTTATGATATAATTTATTTAACTGCAAAATAACTATTTATTTCCTTCCTGCAGAATTTTTAAATGTAGTGCAGATGGGTACTCTGTTGAATGATAAACCCTGTTAAACGCTTTCTGAAAATCATTTTGTTCAGCTTCATAAATATTATTTACAAAAGACTGTGGATTCCTGTCAAAAAATGGAAACCAGCTGCTTTGAATCTGTATCATAATTTTATGCCCCTTAAGAAAAGTGTGATCGATATCCTGAAGGTCGAATTTGATTTTTACAATTTTGTTTGGTTCAAATGCTTTGGGATTTTCAAAGCTATCCCGGTACCGTCCCCTCATAATCTCTCCCCTTATCAGCATCTGGTAATCTCCCATCTCAATTTTATTTGGATTGGGTTTGGGGTTTGGCGCATCAGCAGGAAATTCATCGATTATTTTTAATACCCAGTCAGCATCGGTTCCGGAAGTTGAGACATAAAGCTCAGCCTGCATCGGTCCCGAGATTGTAATATTATTTTTTAGAGGTTCAGTTTCATAATTAAGAACATCGGGTCTTTCTGAGGTAAACCTCTGATCTTCAATCATATAATTCTTATCGTAAAATCCTCTTGAATCCATTTTTTTACTTGTATACGGAACCGGTTTCATCGGGTCAGCTAAATATTCATCATAATCATTTTCAGTGTTTACAGGTTTTATAAATGAAAGGGACTGATTTTCATTAAAATAAATCTGTTCATCTTTTACGTTGTCTGGTGGCCAGGAGGAATAAACTTTCCATTCATTTGTACCGGTTTGAAATACATAAACATTCCACTGATGGAAGTCATCTTTTCCTTTTAAATAATGTTCAAAAAAAGGGATAAATATTTTCTGTTGAAAAAACTCACTTGTTCTCGATCCGAAGGAAATATCACCAAGAGAATCACCCTTACTCCTCATCCATCCGCCATGAACCATGGACCCATCACAATACTATTTTTTGCGCCAGGATTATTCGCTTCAATTGATTTGTAAATATGTAATGGCCCGTACAAATCTTCAGCATCATACCAGCCCCCTACAATCAGCATTGCAGGTTTAATGTTTTTAAAATGGGAAAGATTACTTTTTGCTTTCCAATAGTAGTCATAGTTAGGATGATTTGCGGTTGAATCCCAGAAAGCAATTCTGTTATTAAAATATTTTTTATTCACATTTGAAAGCGGTCCTAGATCGAGGAAAAAATTATAAGCATCCGGTGAGGCATATTCCAGAGGCGTTGGCCAATTCATTGTGAGTGAATCACGCTCACGACCGAAAATAGAGAAAAAATCAAAATCAAGCAGCAAGGAGAAAGCACCGTTATGGTGCATATCATCACCTAAGAACCAGTTAGCAATAGGAGCCTCAGGAGAAACAGCAACTAATGCCGGATGAGCATCAATTGAGCCCATTGCGGCATAAAAACCGGGATATGAAATTCCCCACATTCCGACTTTACCATTATTGTGTTTAATATTTTTTACAAGCCAGTCAATTGTATCATACGTATCGCTGCTTTCATCAACGTCATTTTTAGCTTTTTTATCAGGAATATATGGACGCATATTAATAAATTTACCTTCAGACATAAACTGACCGCGTACATCCTGAAACACAAATATATAACCGTCTGTTACCATATCCCCTGGTACTTCAAAGTTATTCGGATAATTATCTTCACCGTAAGGGGCTATGGTATAAGGAGTTCTCACCATAAGAATAGGATAATCCTGAGAAGTATCTTTTGGCGAGTAAACCGAAGTAAAAAGTTTTACTCCATCCCGCATTTCAATTTTGTATTCATGTTTATTGTAATGCTGTGAAATATATAATGAATCTACTTTCTCAGGGAAGATTACCTGAAGTGGAATTATAATCAGGATATTAATTAGGATTAGAAATGCAGGAAGATTTTTCAAACGCATATTTGCCTTCCCAAATAATTCTTATTGAATTTTAAGTAAAGAAAAGAAACGAAAAATATATTAACAAAAATAAAAGGACTTAAGTCATTTTGAAATAATAATTTTAAAAATACTGCATTATTTTTATTTTCAAATTTTACTAAATTTATTTCAATCTATACCGGTTTAAAAATTGAAAAGTATTTTAGTACTATTTTGTCTGACTTGCATATCTTTCTCTTATGCACAGCTGCTTCCTTTTCATCATTTCACAATGCGCAACGGATTAGTCTCCGACAACATTCATTGTATCTGCCAGGATTCATCCGGCTATATATGGATTGCCACAGGCGAAGGATTAAGTGCTTTTAACAGTAAAACATTTCGCAATTATACCACGGCTGACGGTTTAATAACTAACAACATCAGTTTTGTCCTGCCTGATCAATCAATAAGGAATAAAATCTGGATTGGAACTAATGGCAATGGAGTACAGGTTTTTGATGATGGTATTTTCAGGAACTTAAGCGCAAAGTTAACTGGAAATCAGGTTTATATTAACACGATTTTTCAGGCAAAAGATAATACTATCTACTGCGGATCAGATGAAGGTTTCTTTCTATTAAAAAATGATCTGATAGAAATTCCCAATTATAAAGTTAAGACAGGGGCAGTCTATTCATTTTCGGAGAAAGATAATAACATATGGATTGCAGCTGAAACTGGTTTATATAAAATATCAAATAAAACTATAACACCAATTCGGCTTCCGGGTAAACCCAGGCAGGAAATCAGTTCTCTACTGCTTGATAAAGAAAATAATATTTGGGCTTACGCTTCGAATACTGGATTCATTTACAAGATATTAAATAGCGGAGATATAAAATCTTATAATCTTAAAGTAATAAATTTTTCAACCGGTATTCTTGAAGATAATTTTAAGAATATATGGATTTCTACTGATAATGGTTTGTATAAATTCAATACGAGTAACGTTGAAAATTCTTTGACAAGATTTACAACTGAAAACGGGCTGCTTCAAAATAATGTTTCCTCAATTCTGCTCGACAGGGAGAATATTTTATGGGTTAGTACGAATGATAACGGTATGTCTAAATTAGTTTATCCCGATCTATATGAATTTAAAAATGATTCTAAAACTCAGGGTAACTGGTCCACCGTTTCACCTGATAATAATAATCATTTCTGGGCTTCTGTAGACAATAAATTGATAGAGCTATTTAAAGATGATCATCTCGGCTGGTCTCAATTCGAGCATAAATTGCAGGGTGTATTTAAACACAAGAATATTCAAAAAATATTATGCGATAAGAAAGGTAAAATATATATCTGTTCAGCATCAGGTGAAATCCAGGTTTATAAAATTATTCAGGTTAAAAATGCTGCTTCCATTTTGAAGAAGGTAGAAATTATTAACCTGGCAAATGCAGCTAAAGGAGATAAACTCTTTACAATTTTAATTGATAAATCCGGACAAATCTGGTGCAGTATTTTAGATACAGGGATAGCTTTACTGGATGACAATAATCAAAACAGGATAAAAGAGATCTATACTGATAGAGACGGAATACCTGATAATTCTGTCCGCATTATCTACCAGGATGCAAAAGGTAATTTCTGGTTTGGCGGATATGATAATGGGCTTTCGGAATTTTCCAACTCAGGAGGTATTTCCCGTGACACATTAATTCTTTTAAAACATTTTACCACAAAAGACGGGTTGCCTAATAATGATATCCGCGCGATTGCGGAAAAAGACAGTCAGCTTATTATTGGAACAAGATATGGAGGAGTTGCAGTTTTAAACTCCGGTAAATTTAAATTGATATCCAGGAATGACGGGCTTTTCAGTGATGCAATATGGAGTATCGCAACCACACCTTCAAAAACCTGGGTAGGGACACAAGCCGGCATCCAGTCTTTAAAAAAGAACTTAAATATTTCTTATGAATTATCTGAAGACATTCCCAGAGAACCTTTTTATTCGGTCGCTTCTTCAAAAGACGGCAATCTTTGTTTCGCTTCTGCAACTGGCTTTTATATTTATGAACCATTAAAAAGTTTGAATGTAACATATTCTCCCCCTGTTTATTTAACTAAATTTTTAGTAAATGGGCACGAAAGAAAACTAGGTAAAGAAACTAGTCTTCCGAGCAACGATAATACTATAACTTTTGAGTTCCAGGGAATCATAAACCGGAATGAATCGGAAGCTAGTTATGAATACCGGCTAATCAATAAAAGTACAAGCTGGAAGTTATCCACAAATAATAATGCAGTTACATATTCGATGCTGAACCCCGGCACTTATACATTCCAGGTAGAGGCAGTAAGTTTTGATAATATTAAAAGCAGCACACCGGCACAGTTCACGTTTAAAATAGATTCTCCATTTTATCAGCAATGGTGGTTTTACCTTCTAATATTATTTTCAGCAGGGTTAGCTGTTTTTCTTTTTATAAAAATGAGATTAAACAGGTTGATGGAGATTGAAAAAATAAGGACCCGCATTGCATCAGATCTTCATGATGAAATAGGTTCCGGATTAACTCATATAGCTATGCTTTCAGAGCACTCAATGATGGGAGTGAGTGAAGGATATTCACCGGATGATAGTGATGATAATTTTTCCACTATAAAGACAATGGATAAAATTGGCAGGATTTCCAGAAATCTTGTTGATTCTATGATAGATGTAATCTGGGCAATTGATCCGAGATTCGATTCTCTAAATGATTTTGTCCTGAACTTTAAAGCTTACGCTTATGAAATATGTGAAGCAAAAAATATAGAATTAAACTTTGAAACTTCTAACATCGATAAAATTAAAGTTACTGCTGCGGTAAAAAGAAGTCTGCAATTAATTTCCAAGGAAGTTTTAAATAATTCTCTCAAATATTCTGAGTGTACAAAAATCGGTTATAATTTATCTGTAAAGAATAAATTCATATACCTTTCAATTGAAGATAACGGAAACGGTTTTGATGTAAATAATGCGACATATGGAAACGGAATAATTAACATGCGTAAAAATGTTGAGGAATTAAACGGTGATTTTGGAATAAAATCAGTAACTAACGGCGGAACTAAAATTTATCTAAGTTTTCCGGTTAATAATTAAAACTATCCAATTGATTAGTTGATAGTGGATAATTTAAAAATTATGATTGCCTGCATTCATTAGAAGACTTTATGAAAAAAGAATCTATAATACGTGTGGCTGTTCTTGATGATGATAAAGAAATAAGGGAGCTTCTATGTATTCTGCTTAATAAGTCAGAGGGTTTTAAATGTGCTGGTGCATATAAAACCTGCGATGAAGCTTTGCAGTTAATTGAAACTGACTTGCCTGATATTCTTCTTCTGGACATTGAAATGCCAGGGAAAGACGGTATTGAAAGTTTAAAGGAAATAAAAGCAGCTTATCCTTCTGTAGAAATAATGATGCTTACTGTCTACAGCGACAGTGAAAAAATATTCCAATCATTAAGAGCCGGAGCTGCAGGATATTTATTAAAGAAAAGTCCCTCCGATAAATTGCTGAATGCTATCAGGGAAGCATACGAGGGCGGAGTACCGTTTTCAGGAGAAGTTGCAAGAAAGGTCTTACAATATTTCCAGGCTCCGGTTCAAAATCAATCTTCAAATTTATCCGACAGAGAACTTGAAGTTCTTAAGGCACTGATTGAAGGACACAGTACAAAAGCTATTTCAGAAAAACTTTTTGTCAGCACACATACAATCAGGTTTCATCTTCACAATATCTATGTAAAGCTCCACGTTAATTCCAGAACAGAAGCAGTTGCTAAAGCTTTAAGATCAAAACTATTATAAAACCGTCTACTAAAATCTTTCGCGTGAATTCTTCAGTTCCAATCCCCTGCTATTCTCTTTCTTTTTCAGATAAAAACTAACCAAATGATTAGTTGATTTAATATAGCTCCGGGAATAAATTAAATCTAAACTTGGCGAACTATAAAACTCAGATATATTAGGAGATAACAATGAAACGATCTTGTCTTATTATAATTGTGTTTTTTACTTTTTACATTACCTCTTATGCACAATTCGGAGATATTCTTAATAAAGTAAAAGATAAAGCACAGGATAAAGTTGAGAAAAAAATTGATGATGCAATGAATAAATCAGACAATAACAACAACGATAACAAAAAATCTGATAACAAAAACGAAACAGTAAACAATGGTAATAATGCTCCAAGTACCAAAACTTACCAAAACTATGATTTTGTTCCCGGTGATAAGATAATTTTTGAAGATAACTTTGCTGATGACGAAAGCGGTGAGTTTCCATCTCATTGGAACCTTGCTGCCGGTCAGGCACAGGTAAGCAATTTCCAGGGAGAAAATATTTTTGCATTAACGGAAGGAAACTACGCAAGTGTTTTTCCATTGATGAAAACAGACACTTATCTTGCCAGCGATACATTTACGGTCGAATTCGATTACTATACCCAACCCGGTGGAGATAACAATGTTGGCGTAAGATTCTGGGACCCTCAAAACAGCGATCAGAACGATAATTCAGATAGACGCTAATAATGCAGCATTCATAGGTTATGAGTGTACGGCTAATGACCTATCGGGAACTTATCCGGAAGACCATGAAAGTTTTGATAACAATAAATGGCATCATGTTGCAATTGCAAGGAAGGGAAACCAGCTTAAAATTTACGAAGATCAATATCGTGTCCTCAATGTTCCTGTTTTTAAAGGCAATACGTATGCAGTAAACTTTGTCGGTATAGGAGACAAAGACAAACCTATTATGCTTAGAAATGTTCGTATTGCTCAGGGCGGAAATTTTAACGATACGAAACGAATTGTCTCGGAAAGTAGAATAATTACGCACGGAATTTTATTCGATGTTGATAAGGCAGTAATTAAACCGGAATCAATGGGAGCTAATAAATCAAATATTCCGGGTGCTAAAGCAAAACCCGGATATAAAATATGAGATAGACGGGCATACTGATAACACAGGTAATTCAAAGCACAATCTTGAACTTTCGCAGCAAAGAGCAGATGCAGTTATGTCTCAGCTTGTAAGTATGGGAATAGACTCCTCCCGGTTAACTACGAAAGGTTACGGTGATACGGAACCTATTTCCGATAACTCAACACCCGAAGGAAAAGCAAATAACCGAAGAGTTGAATTCATTAAAATGTAAATACCCGGTTGAGTTGATTTACCCGGGATTTTAATATATATAAATATTTTTTTTAGGCTGGAGATGTATAATAAGATTGCACATATCGTGCTAATATCATTTTTAAGTATCGCGGTAAATTATGCACAGAGACCGGTTAAAGAAAATTTCATTACTTATCTGAATGCAGTTGTTCCCCCGCCAGTAACCTGTATGGCTGCTTTGATAAAATAAAATGCGATTTGGAAAACTGTTCTGCTGAAATATTGTTTAAAGAGTTAACTGATAACTGCGAAGCTAAATTAACAGCAATTAATACTCCTGATAGGACCAACAATGATATGATGAAAAAAATGCAGGACCCCGAATTTCAGAAGAAATTACAGAATATGAGCGATGAAGAGAAAATGAAATTCGGAATGGAGATGGCAAAACAATATCAATCTCAAAAAAGCAGTTATGTGCCTGAAACTGAATCCGTTACGGCTGCGTTGGAGGAATGCAACAAAATCGATGAACGAACCGCTCAGGACTTACAAAATGTAAATCAACTAGTTGAAAAACAGGTTGCAATTCAAAAAAAGTTTGAAGAACGCCAGCAAAAAATCAATGACTGGCTACAGAAAGAAATTGAAAAATTACCTTTGATCAAAACTCAGGTTGATTTAGCCAGACCTGACCCCGATAAGGTAAAACAACTTCAGCTTCAGGCGGCAGATAAACATATAGCGGTAGAAAATGAATATCTAAAAATAATTGATCAGAATTGGAACGCGCAAATAACAAAAGATGTAAAGGACTTTTCCAAATTTGAAAACCTGCTTGTGAAAACTCAGTATGGAGACGATGCCCGAAATGCAGCAGACCGTCATGTTCTTGCTTCTCACCAGTCAATGATTTTAAACAGAGTTCTTGAAGCAGCTTCAAAAAGTAAAGATGCATATGAAGCTGCAGCTATTTATATTGCAGAAAAGATTAATCTGCAGAAACAATAGAAATTTTATTCCCGGTCTGTAATATAAATTTCAAGACGACGTTCAGATAATCCCGCAGTTGAAATTTCTTTCTAAAATTCATTCCTGTAATTGATTAAACCACTGAATTTTACTTCAATTTAAATTCCAGATTTATTCCCCCAAGAATTCCTGTAATGCTATATTATATTAAATTATAACATTAAATAACTATTTTATTTCTATAAAGTATGTTTGGAACTAAATGAGTTTAAGATACCAGGTATTAGGAAAGCCCGGCTGGGACAATGGTTTGATGGTCTGGCTTAACAGCGGCACCAGGGTTTACCGTCTCCTTTTCGATTGCGGCGAAAATATCCTTAAAGACTTAAATCAACATGATATTAAATCCATTGATTATCTCTTCCTGTCCCATCTGCATATCGATCATATAGCTGGATTTGATTATTTCTTCAGGAGAAATTATGACAGGGAAAAAAAACCAATTTACATTTATGGACCAGCAGATACGGTTGAATTGATTCATAATCGATTGTGCGGTTTTAAGTGGAACCTGGTAAAAGATGTCCCCGGTCTGTGGTATGTCACAGAGATGGATGAAAAAAAATCATCAACATTTTTATTTAAAACATCGGATGGGTACTCAGTCACAAATCCGGTAGAAAATAAATCATTCAAAAATTTAATTATCGATAATCCTGAGTTTTCTGTTAATGCAACTTTTCTTAACCATATAATTCCTTCTGCAGTATATTTTTTAAAAGAAAAACCTTCCCTGAATATCAATAAGATAACTTTAACGAAAACAGGGTTAACACCAGGTCCCTGGCTTGAAAAGGTAAGAAATCTTTCAGTGAAGCCTGCCGAGAAAGTTTTGGTTGATAATAAATCCTTTAAAATAAAATTACTCAGGGAAAAGTTACTCGAAAGAACAGAGGGAGAAAGCATAGGCTACCTTACTGACTTCATTTATGAGAAAGAAACGAGGATAAAAATCAGCAAAGTTTTTAAGGGATGCAATACAATGGTTTGTGAAAGTCAATACTTGTCTGCAGAAAAAAAATTTGCTAAAAGGAACTATCATTTAACTGCAAAACAAGCTGCCAGTCTTGCAAAAACCGCAAATGCAAAAAAGCTTTTTCTTTTTCATATTTCAGACAGATACAAAATAAAACAGTATCCCTCATTACTAAATGAAGCACGCGAAATTTTCGCCGAAACTTATTTTCCTTCTGAATGGAAAATAAGGTATTAACTGGCGGCAATTCCCGCAGGGTTATAGCATACTACTATTTTAGAACTTGCATTTGCAAGTACATTTGATGTAACATACTTTAAATCCGGTTCATCCGATTGTATCCGGGTAACCTGTATATATGGCGCCCGTCCGCTTAATGCGTTCTGTAGATTATCTTTATAAAATATTTTTATATTATTATCCCAATGCCAACCGGGATATTCAGTTATTAAATCTTGATAAAAACCGATAATTTTTTCTGCAGGTTTGTCACTTATCAGTGTTATAGTTGCAAACTTAGGTTTTTGGTTTTCATCTACACTTGCAGTTTCCTGTGAAGTAGCAACTATTTTGGCACCCGGATAAGCAGGTAACTCAACCATATTCTTATCAGGAGTATTTAACTTCATATTTTCATAACTGATTGCCTCTCCATCCGACATATCCTGTCTTAGATTTGCCCAGGGGGCATATTCCTCCTGTCCATAAGACACAAAGCTTAATAGATGCTACCGTTGCAACTAAGAAAATTAAATTCATTGATTTCATTTATGCACCTTTTTGTTAAATAAAATTTTCCGGAATATATCTGTTTACATTTGGAAAATTAATTTTTTTAAGATACGATGTTGGTGTTGTATATTTCATTTCAAAAAAACAGGATTTAATCGTGTCTGATATCACCTCAATTATAATTTTGTTTGTAATCGCATTCATCTCAGGATTCATTAATGTTGGGGCAGGCGGTGGCTCTTCTCTTACTTTACCAATGCTTATTTTCCTTGGTCTTGATTCTGCTCTTGCAAATGGGACAAACAGGGTAGGTATTTTGATGCAGAATTTAGCCGCCATTTATTCTTTCAAACAATCAAAGTTCAGCCAGTTTAAATTGAGCTTAAAACTCTCACTTCTTACTTTGCCGGGAGCAATTGCCGGAGCATTTCTTGCGGTGAAGCTGAATGATGATTTATTTCAGAAGATACTCGGCGTAGTCATGATCGGAATAATAATTTCTATGTTTTTACCAAAAGCAAAAAATACAAAAGACGGAGAAGGTAATCAGAAAATATCATGGTCTGTTTATATTTCAATGTTTTGCATCGGGTTTTACGGTGGATTTTTGCAAGTTGGTGTTGGTTTTATGATTATGGCAGCTCTTCAGCACCTGATGAAACTCAATCTTGTTTATGTTAATATGCACAAGGTTTTTATAGTCCTGGTTTTTACACTTCCTGCGCTTCTTATTTTTGCCTTCACTGGAAATGTAAACTGGTTTTGGGGAATCGTCCTTGGGGCAGGCACAGCATTTGGCGGATGGTGGGCGGCAAAACTTTCTGTTAAAAAAGGCGAGAAACTTATTAAAGTGGTTTTAGTTATAGCTATTTTTATTATGGCTTTAAAGCTTCTAAACATATTCTGACAATAATAAGAAAGGATTTCATTCTTTAAATGTTACTGACTTGTTGAATTGATATTTATTATTTATAAAATTCAAAATGATAAAAGATAACAAAGATCACTGGTACGACGGATGGTTTTATGATAAACTGATTGCACCTAATCAGGACAGATTATTCGCTCAAATAATAAACCTAATTGAACAAGATTCTAAGATCCTCGATGTTGGCTGCGGAACAGGGCGGTTCTCTTTTTCAGTTTGCAACAAAAGCAAATTGGTCAGAGGGATTGATCTATCAGAAAGAAATATAGACAGGGCAAACATGAAACTTTCCAAAAATCCAAATAACACGATTTCATTTCAACATAAAAATATTAAAGATATTATTTGCGATAACGATGAGCATTTTGATTATGCTGTAATTACCTATGTAATCCATGAAGTAAACCTGGAGGAAAGAGAAGAACTTCTAAAAGATATTGCAAAGGTAGCGAATAAAATTATAGTTGGTGATTATCTCTTTCCAAGACCAGGCGGGTTTTGGAGTATTTTGAATGAAATAGTTGAGTTCGCAGCCGGAACAGAACATTACAGAAATTTTAAATCATATCTTGCCGGAGGAGGAATTGTAGGAATTGCAGAAAAATCAAACCTTAAAGTTGTTAAAGAAATAAAAAATACTCCATTCACATCTCAGATTGTTGTGCTCGAGGGATATTAAATTAGTATCACGATAACATGAACATCAACAGCAGGATAAAACTTAGTAATGGAATAGAAATGCCGGTGTTCGGTTTCGGGACTTATAATATAAATGGTGAAAAAGCTGTTCAGGAAGCAGTTAGCTCAGCATTGCAAAACGGATACAGACTAATCGACACAGCCCAGATGTACGGCAATGAAATTTATGTTGGTAAGGTAATCAGGGAATGTGGCATACTCAGGGAAGAAATTTTTGTAACAACGAAACTTGACAATGATCAGCACGGATTTGATAAAACAAAAAAATCATTTGATGAGAGTATGAAAAAGCTGAATATTGGTTATATTGACTTGTTTCTCATTCACTGGCCTCTGGGAGGAGCCAGAGTTGAAACCTGGAATGCAATGGTTGAAATTTATAAACATGGGGCAGTTAAAGCCATCGGAGTGAGTAATTATACACCCAGACATCTTGAAGAAATATTTGCTAATTCGGAAACTAAACCAGCTGTAAATCAAGTTGAATTCAACCCGTTTAATTTCCAGAAAGATCTGCTTTCCTTCTGTGACGGAAAAGGAATAAAAGTTGAGGGCTACACTCCCCTTTCAAGAGCCTATAAATTTAAAAACAAAGTTGTGCAGGAAGTATCTCAAAAATATTCTAAAACTCCGGCACAGATTTTTTTAAGATGGGCACTTCAGCATAACGTAATTCCAATTCCAAAATCTTCACACAAAGAAAGGATAAAAGAGAATGCTGCAATATTTGATTTTAGTATCGAAGATGAAGATATGGAAAAACTGAATTCAGTAAGCTTGAATTAGAGATCCTCACTCAATAAGTTCTGATAATCCTTCACTATTCAGTGTAAAATGGTTTTACTGCCGATTCCAGAATTGAATATGTACAACCTGGTCATCCTGTAAAAACCTCAAAAAACAACTTAAAAAAAGACTTAAAAGAATTGTGATTAAGTTGTATTTTTACCAAAAATTAACATTCCAAAACTATTGCTTGATGTCTTATTTCTAATTAATATTGGATTGAATTAAAATTTAACTATACAAGGAAAGAATAAATGAAAAAAACTATTCTTATGGTCTTCACACTTTTTTTAATCTCATCTGCAGTTATTTATTATGGCTGTAAGGACAATAGCACTAATCCAATTCCTACACCAACAGGCGGTGAAACTGTAACTACTACTATTTCCGGAACAGTATTAAATGAATCAAATGCTCCTGTTACAGGAGCTGAGGTTACATCCGCCGGACAAACCACAACAACTAATAGCAGCGGTGGATTTATCTTTTCAGGAATAAAAGTGCCTAAAGACAGGTTCGTTGTGAACGTTGTAAAATCAGGTTACTTCAAGGGTTCTTATGCCGATGCCCCTATTGCTAACGGAACAAGCACCATCAGAATTTATTTAACTACAGCCGGAGCAACGCAAACAATCAGTTCTTCTACCGGTGGTGAAGCAACACTTCAAAATGGCAGCAAGGTACAACTCAATGCAAATAGCGTAGCAAACGCAGATGGTTCCGTTTATAATGGAAACGTAAATTTGAGTGTCGGTTATCTTGATCCGACCTCGGAAAATTTTTCCAGCCTTGTCCCCGGCGGGGATATGCAGGCTGAGCGGTCAGATAATTCACAGGCAACTTTGTACTCTTATGGAATTATAAAAGTAGAAATGAAAAGTGATGCAGGAGCAGATTTAAATATTAAAAGCGGCAGTGAATCTGAAATAACGGTTGATATTCCAACATCATTGGCATCTACAGCACCATCAACTATCCCGTTATGGCATTATGACAATACAACCGGATTATGGAAGGAAGAAGGAACTGCAACAAAACAGGGGGATAAGTATGTAGGTACAGTTACCCATTTTTCCGATTGGAATTGTGATACGCCTGAGGGAACTGCCAGTGTTTCAGGATTAGTTGTTGACTGCAATAATCTTCCTGTTCCGGGTATAAGTGTGCAAATCGGACAGGTAAGCGTGATAACCGGATCTGATGGAAAATTTTCGAGACGTGTACCTGCAAATACAGCATTTGATGTTCAGGTTCTTGGCGGCAGAAACTTCGGACTTACAAGCCAGGTGGTTTCTGTGCCGGCTTTAACCGAAGGTACAGTACATGATGTAGGAACGCTGAATGTAGATTGCCCGGTTTATGTAACCGGATTAGTAAAATGCGGTACTAATGTTAAATTCGGCCAGGTAGTAATCAGCTGGGATGGCGGTTACAATGCACAGTACACTGATGCCCAGGGTAAATTTAATCTTGCAACAGATGTAGGAAAAAATGCGATCCTGTCTGTATACACTTTCGATGGCAGCTATGAAACTATGAATATTACTACACCTACAGTTCGCGGACAAACACTTGACCTGGGTACAATTGAAGTATGTTCGCAGGTTCAAACGGGTGATAATAAATTTACTGTAGATGGCAGCGGCTTTACAAATAAAACATTTACTTTTACATCTGATACTACACAGATATATGGATATTTTGACCCTGCAGATAGTTTAACATTTATCTGGATGGCACAATATTTTGCCCCGGATACAATTGTATTCTATCTTACGTTTAACGGTGTAGGAACGGGAAACCAATCGAATGTAACGCTGTATTTCTATCACAACAGCCAGTATTATGTTGCTTTTGAAGGATATCCCGGAGCATCATCTTCAGTGAACGTAACAACTTACGGTGGAATAGGTGGATTGATTGAAGGAACATTCGGCGGAACACTTCTCAATTTTCTGGGTGGGACAACTCCAAATGTTACTATTTCAAACGGGCAATTCTCAGTAGTACGGCTGATTGCTCAGAAACCAATTATGATAAAACACGTGAGTAGTATCCCGATTAAGCTGAGAAAAATATTGCATCTGGAATAAACTTATAACTTAACTGAAAGCCCCGGAGAGTTCCTTCGGGGCTTTTTTTATTTTCAGTTTGAAAAAATAATTTTAAACCCTATCGTCTTAAAAAAATAACTAATTCTATAAAACAACTTCTATTTCAATTCTATCTCCATTGAATATTAACAATAATAAAGTAAACTAAGAATCAGGCTGTACCGGGTTCAACTTTTGTCCCGCGGAACAAAAGCCAGAGTGTAAACGCCAATTCACCCACAATACCGGGTACTGCTACAATTATCATGAATATCATTTTGTAATCTGCGTAGTCCGGTATAAGAAAATTTGCAAAGCTGTCTATCAAATAACCAGATGCTGCCAGCAGTAGTAAAACACCAAGATATTTGGGTACAAATTGAGATTTAAAAATCAAGTAACTGATGAAGTAAAGATGTATACCGAAAAATACAAGCGCAATCAGAAAGCCATAATTATGACCATTGAGAAATAACAATGCAAGTGCGTTTAGTTGATTAGTGGTAAAAACATTAAGAAAGTCAGCACCACTTAAAACTATGATAACAAATAATAAATTAAGCTGGGTAATACCAAAAATTGCGACGTATACCAACCTGAACCACGCAGCGAGTAAAGAAATACTTTTATTTACAGGTTTAAGCAGAACAAAAAGCGCCCAGGCAATAATAATGTCAATTATCAGGACAACCAGCCAGCTTACTATTCCGCTGCGGAACAATATTTCATTTGACAGTATATTGTTTACAGTTGCCTGTGCGTCTCCCTGTACAAGCATACTATTAAATACAAAAAAATTAGTGATGATGCCAAGAATAAAAATAATTAAGTAACCTATGCCTGCAATTTTAGCAGCCTTGTTTTGTGATATCTCTTTAAAATTATTCGTCATTAATTTTCTCCTGGTTTTTGAAATTTAATTGTGATGAGTCATGGTTACGACCACATTTCCCTTCTTATGTCCTGCATCCACATACCTGTGTGCTTCGGTAATTTGTTCAAACGGATATTTTCGATCAATGATGGATTTTATTTTCCCTTGTTCAAGAAGTTCACCTATGAAGTTCAAATCTTTAGTTCTTTCTTTAGGCGGTCTTAAACCTGTTGCCATTATCAATGCTTTTTTATTGCTGAAGATTGAAGTCAATAAAACGGAAGGAAATATTTTGAGTGTAATTGCAGCCTGAAGAAATTTTCCATTTTTATTTAGTGAATTTTTGCACTTCGAAAAAGTTGTCTTTCCAACTAAATCAAAAATAATATCATAAGTATCACCGGATCTTGTAAAATCTTCTTTTTTATAATCAATTACTTTGTCGGCACCAATTGACTTCACTAAATCTTTACTTGAAGTACTGCAAACACCAGTAACTTTTGCCCCAAAGTGTTTTGCAATTTGAACCGCAGCCGAACCAACACCGCCTGAAGCGCCGACAATAAGAACTTTAGTCCCTTCCTGAATTTTCCCTTTATCGCGAAGGAATGGAAGTGAGGTTAAAAAACCATCGCAGCAGGCAATTGCCTCTTCATAACTTTTATTGGAAGGCATTTTAGCAATTGTTGATTTTTCAACAGGCAAACATATGTACTCCGAATAAGAACCATAACCGGGAGTTGTACCAAGTACTTTGTCACCCAATTTAAATAATTTTACATCTTTGCCGACGGCTTCAATCTCTCCTGCAAACTCGCTGCCAAGAGTTTTATTTTTTGGTTTTTTAATTCCTGTAAATAATCTCGAAAAAAATGGTTCGCCTTTTCTAAATGTGCAATCAGTTGCTGTTACTGTTGTTGCATGAACTTTTATCAATACCTCATTGTCTTTTGGAGCCGGCTTTTCCATCTCCTCAATTTTAAGTACTTCAGGGGGTCCATATTCTTCATAGATAATTACTTTCATTCAATATTTCTCCTGGTTTTTTAAATTAACTTTAGGCACAATTAACTGTACCCGTGGATACACCGACTATCGTTTTGAAATAACTAGTCATTCCATACCGATGCATTCCACATAATATACTTAGTGCGGGATTCAATTATGAAGATGATATAGGGGAGATAGAAGTTGTTCCCGCTGACTTAAAGTTATCGTCCTTACTACCACCTCAAATTAATTTGACAGAAAAAGAATAAGTGGCGATAAGATTTAATTCAGTTTTTAAACTTGTTATAAATTAGGAAAATCTTAGAAATAATAAAACTGATACCTGTGGAATGAGTTAAATATTTTATGATGTTTATATATAGATGAACCTTTTAAATTATTTCAGCAGCAGCATCTTTTTAACTAAAGAATTGTTCTCTGATTCAATCTTATAAAAATAAATGCCGCTTGAAAATTTTTCGGCATTAAAAGAAACGGAGTGAACTCCTTCTTTATTAAATTCATTAACTAATTCTGCAACCTGCTGCCCAAGTGTATTGTATATTTTCAGACTAACAAATCCATCTTCAGGAAGAGTGTAGCTTATTTGTGTAGTTGGATTAAAAGGATTAGGATAATTCTGGCGTAACTCAAATTGCCTCATTGTTTCAAGATTAACACTTACAATATTTGAATATTCAAAACTTCCATCGAAATCTGTTTGCTTCAGCCTGTAGTTATAACATCCTACATCCAGGTTTTCATCTTTAAATTGATAATTGTGTTTCTCTGTAGTTGTTCCAAATCCATTAACAAATCCAACCTCTTCCCATTCATTGCCTACTGAAGGCTGTATGCTGGTGAATTGTCTTTCCACTTCAAAACCCTTGTTATTTGTTTCCGTAGCAGTTTCCCACTTAAGCAAAATCTGGTTATATGAAACTGCTGCGGTAAATGAAGTAAATTCCACCGGAACCTGAGCAATATTTCTTTGCCAGAGTCCGTTACTTGTTACGGCAAAAATTCTGTTATCATATTCAAGAAGTTTATAAATGCCGGTTAAAAAAGGTAAACCATCGCTAAAAATGTTCCAGTTTAATCCATCATTCATAGTCAGATAAATACCTGATCCTCCAAATTTTAGTGCAGTAATTAAATTTCCGTTAACTCTTATTATACTTGAGCTGTATGGATCCGCACTTAAGCCGTTGTTCCTTACTTCCCAGGTTGTTCCGTTATCAGTTGATAACCAAACTCCGTCTATAGTTCCTGCCCATAATTTTGAAGGTTCCGAGAAAAATGTAATTATATTAAAAAATGAGGGGCCTGTAAGATTAATCCAGCTTACGCCCCCATCCAGAGATTTGTAACCAATCGGACTGTTTATAGATTCGCGTGCAGCGAATAATATTCCGTTGTGTTCCACAAAGTTTTTTGCCTGGATACCTTCACCGGTTACATTTGTAAGCTGCCAGGTTTCTGCATGATCGGATGAAATATATATTCCGTTCCATGCACCTGTAAATAAATTACCATTATATTCAAATATTGATTCATCAAATTCATACAATGCACCCGGACCAATAGTTATCCCGTTACTTTTTTTAACCCAGTTATCTCCGCCGTCAGTTGATTTATAAATCCCATCAGTTGTTGCAGCAAACAAATCCCCATTAGTAGTTTTAATAACCTGGTGAACATCCAGTGCCTGAGAACTATTCAACCCATTACTGATCTGCTGCCAGCTGTTCCCCTTATCAGTTGACTTGTAAACACCACCACCGCTGCTTCCGATATAAAGAGTTCCGTCCGCCTCCATTATATCCTGAAGATAACCGGTTGGTGAAGACGGAACAATGGTCCATTGAGCAAAAACATTGAGGGACCAAACAGAAAGTATTATTAAAAACAGAATTCCATTTTTCATAAAGGAAATCCTCGGTGTTTCAGTGTAATAATAAATTTATTTCAGAAGAAGCATTTTTTGAGTTTTCGTTAAACTACCGGCAGTTAACCTGTAATAATAAATTCCGCTTGCAAGTCCGTTTTTAACTGCAGTATTAAAAACTACGGAATGATTGCCCGATGGCTGGGTTTCATTTACTAATGTTACAACTTCTTTTCCCAGTGGGTTATATACTGTCAGGTTTACAAGACCGGATGAAGGAATTGCATAACTTATTACAGTAGATGGATTAAATGGATTAGGATAATTCTGGTACAAGCTGAATCCGGTCACACCTATTTTTCCATCCTTAACAGATGTGGGTGCAGTGGCGGTAATAGTACCTACCATACCAAGACTTTGGTGAGGAATACAGTGGTAATGATGAATACCGGGAGAAGTAATTACAACACTGAAGACAGGCTGGCTGCTATTCAGAGGCGCATCCCAGACATTCTGTCCGGTCGTGCTATCAGACGTAGTTGTATGGCTGCCGTCAACCCAGTGCCACTCCACTGTATCTCCCACAGCGATATCAACATTCATTGGTATAAACTGAAAACCGTTAGCTGTAGCCTGAACAATATGTTTTGTCTGGGCATTTAAATAAGCTGTAACGAATAAGAAACAAACTGCAAATAAAAACCATTTTTTCATTATATCCTCATTTTAAATTTGATTTATTATATTTTGGAATAGCTAATAAAATCACCCTAAAACCGGATGATTTTATTATCTTTACTACATTAGTTCTCAAAAAAGGAAAAAGATGACAATCGATAGTGTTATTAAGTTAAACAATAATATTGAAATTCCAAGACTCGGATTAGGAGTTTATTTATGTAAAGCGGGTAAGGAAACATTTAATGCTGTTTCGTGGGCTCTTGAAAACGGTTACAGACATATAGATACTGCAAGAGCATATAAGAATGAAGGTGATGTGGGCAAAGCTGTTAAAGAAAGTGGAATAAAAAGAGAAGATATTTTTATAACTACAAAACTCTGGAATCAGGATCAGGGTTATGAAAATGCACTTAAGGCTTTCGATGCAAGTATGGATGATCTGGGTTTAGATTACGTTGATTTATACCTGATTCACTGGCCAATTGAAGGAAAAAGAAGGGAATCATGGAGAGCTCTCGAAAAAAATTACATTGACGGACGAGCTAAATCAATCGGTGTTAGTAATTATACAATAAAACATCTGAAAGAAATGGATAACTACACTGAGATTAAACCTGTCATTAACCAGGTGGAATTTCATCCTTTCCTTTTCCAGGAAGATTTACTTGAATACTGCAGGATTAAAAATGTTCAGCTTGAGGCTTATTCCCCTCTTGTACGGGCAGAAAAATTTGATGATCCATATGTTAAAATCTTAGCAGAAAAATATTCAAAATCGCCTGCACAACTGATGATAAAATGGTCTCTACAGCACGACCTGGTAGTTATCCCGAAGTCTGTTCATAAAGAGAGAATAAAAGAAAATTCTGAAGTTTTTGATTTTGAGATTTCCGCAGAGGATATGGAAAAAATTGATTCACTTAACCAGGATTATAGAATAGCCTGGGATCCTACAAATGTTGAATAAAAGTTTCATACTCTGATTTAATTCTCCCCTGAACTTGCCAGGGGAGAAATAATGTTTCTTTTATTTACAAACTTATTTCAGACTAAAAGGCACATCAACTGACAAAGTAATATTCCTTCCTATATCATGCACTCCAATAGGTTTTAAAATACTAAGGTGACTGATATAATATTCATTAAATAAGTTTGTCCCTACAATTGAAAAAGTGACCGGGTTTTCCCAAACATCAAATGTAGATTGAATACCTGCATTGAAAAGTGTGTAAGCAGCAGAAGCAAGTTCTTCAGAGGCAGTTTTGGTTTGTTTCAAATAATGCTCTACAGAAACGAAAAATGAAAAATCGTAAAACTCATACCAATCGGGGATATTAAATTTTATTTTACCCATAATTTTATCAGCAGGCATAAAAGGAAGATAAGTACCATCTTCTCTTTTACCAATAACGGTGGAGTATGAAGCTGAAAGATCAACAACATCTGCAGGTTTATAATCCAGACTTACTTCTCCACCCTGTAATAGCGAATTATCCTGCATATATCTGTATATCCTGTCGCTGCTGTGATATTCCTCTGTTGGATTCAGGAAGATAAAATTATTTACTTTATTGTAGAAATAATTAAAGTCCGCATTAAAATTCTCAACCTGAAAAACTATTCCTGCATCAACCTGGTAATTATGTTCACTCTTTAATGATGAACTGCCAATTTCATACCGTGTTGTTCCTTCGTGCACACCGTTTGATGAAAGTTCTGCAAGATTAGGCGCACGGTATCCGGTGGCAAAATTCAGCTTACCGATAAAATTATTTGTAAATGAATATGATGCCCCCACTGCACCGTTCACAACAGAATATTCGTTATCAATTACAGGCATCTCTGCAGAAAACTCTGTTGAACTCATCATTTCAGTTTTCACACTTTTAAAATCATACCTCAATCCGGTTTCAACATTTAGATTATCAAAGTTTTCTTTGAGATAAGTAAATGCAGAGTATTCATTCATATCGGCATTCGGTATCAATATTCTTCCGCCGTCATTTTCGTTGTTCTGAATATTCCCTTGTACTCCGACTGTCCATTCAAGATTTTCATTTAATTGATGAATCCACTCTAGATTAGAAGTAAATGTATTTAAAATTATATCAAGTTCTCCTGCATCACCCAAGGCTGCACCGGGATCATCAGCACCTTCAACTTCAACCCTATGGTTATTTTGAAATCCCAGGTCAAGTTTAATTTTGGAATCTCCGGCAAAGAAAGTATTTCTTAATGCAATGATGTGATAATCTATTGTATGATGTGGCCCTTCAAATTCACGTTCAAAGTGATCCTCGTTTAAATCTTTAGGATTTGTGAGAGCAGCTTGTTCAACTACACCATATACATTATGCGCAAAAATATAATTCAAGTTAGAAAATCCCCAGTCGTAAAAATATCCAATCATTCCATTAGCGTTCAGAGTTAAAAATCTTGTATTAGGAATCTTTATATCTTTGCCATCAAGATAATCTGCCTGCGACTGACCTCCGACATGAATCTGCCAGTTTATCTTTTTTGTTGCTCCTTTAAATCCCAATGCAGAATATGCACCGAGAGTGTTAGTAAAGACTTTGAGATTGTAGTTTCCCAGAATTCTTCCAACGGGGGCACTATTTTCAGGAAGAAGATTAATAACACCGCCGATTGATTCAGCTCCGTACAAAAGAGCAGCCGGACCTTCAATTACTTCAATTTGCCCGATACCAACTGCATCAAGCCCAAAACCATGTTCTTCCTGCCACTGCTGATTATCGAATCGTACGCCGTTAAGCACAGTTGCAATCCTGTATCCATATAATCCCCTTACAACAGGTTTAGAAATTGCAAGTCCGTTTGATAATTTACTTATTCCGGGCAGCGACGCCAGGGTTTGGGTAAGTGTTACCATTCCATTATATCTTAAATCTTTTGCCGAAGCAATTTCAACTTTGTATGGTACTTTCTCCTTATTTATTACGGAGTTTCCCAGGACAACAACTTCACCAATTTCAAGTTTGGTAGGTTCTAAAGAAACATTCAATTCATTGTTTGTTTCTTTAATCAAGATGTTCTCCACCTTTGTCTTATATCCCACATAACTAAATTGTACATTAAAATTACCTGCTGGTAAATTTGCAAAAGAATAATTTCCGTTTTTATCAGAGATTACACCTCTCTGCAGTTCGCGGATAAACACATCAACTGAGGATATTGTTTCCCCAGTTTTAACCGCTGTAACTTTTCCGCTGAGATTGTATTGGGCATTTGCAGTCAGGATAAACGCAAAGAAAATTAAAATGATTTTTATAAAAAGTGATTTCATAGATCATAGCCTTAAATATTTTAAATAATTAATTGAATAAAGATCCGTTATCTTTAAAAGATTAACGTTCTTTGAATAATTGTTAATTTTTAAATGGTTATGATTTATGCTTGGGGAGGCGGAGATATCTTTTTAACTATTACTTCAGGAATGTGTAATAAACTTACAGACCCGAATTGAGATGCTGTATAATTCACTTGTAAGGCATTATCACTAATCCCGAGGTAATTCTTTAACAGATTCTTTAGATATTGAAATTGAAAGATGATCAGGAATTGATAGCAGGGTTGCCATAAATTTCATTTAGAGATAAAAAAACAGTCTGAATTTTTGTTTCCTTTTTATCAGGCAAACAATAGATGATAGTATCATCAACAGTTTGTTTTTTATAAACGATGTCGTACATTTCATTATCAAACCTGATTTCACGCGAATTAATAAATTCCGGCTGATCCTTTTGAAGACTGAAAACCATAATTCTACCAGAAGTTATAGATTCGGGATGCTCATCTATTATCTCAAGACTTTCTGTTTTTGATTCCTGGATTAAATTAATAAGAATAAGATTAAACCCGAAAGTATTCAGAATAATTAAAAAGCATAAGACAAATGATATTAGTTTTTTCATCCGGGATTAATATTAGGAAAAAAGAATTCTTATCAAAATCATTTTTTGTCAATTAGCAATTGTTTTTCAATTTTGAATTTCTTTTTTAAGAAATTCCCCTGTAATACTTTTCTTATTCTTCACTATCTGCTCCGGAGTTCCCTCGGCAATTATCCTTCCGCCGAATTCTCCTCCACCGGGACCAAGATCAATTATCCAGTCTGCCGTTTTTATAACATCAAGATTATGTTCTACAACAATTACTGTATTCCCTTTGTCCACTAGTTTATTCAATACTTTGAGCAGAATATTAACATCTTCAAAGTGCAGTCCGGTTGTAGGTTCGTCAAGAATATAAAGTGTTTTTCCTGTAGAAACTTTACTTAATTCTGTTGCCAGTTTAACCCGTTGAGCTTCTCCACCGGAAAGTGTTGTAGCCTGCTGCCCGAGAGTTATATATCCTAACCCCACATCATGAATTGCTTTAAGTTTTCTTTTTATACGCGGAAGATCAGTGAAAAATTCAAGGGCTTCATCAACAGTCATTTCAAGTACATCTGCTATTGATTTTGTTTTATAGAGTACCTCAAGAGTTTCCCTGTTGTATCGTTTACCGTGACAAACATCGCATTCTACATAAACATCAGGGAGAAAATTCATTTCAATTTTTTTTAGTCCGTCACCGCTGCATTCCTCGCATCTTCCCCCGGGGACATTAAAACTGAACCTGCCGGTTGCATAACCACGCATCTTGGATTCCGGAAGTTGGGAAAACAAGTCCCTGATAAAGGTAAACAAGCCAGTATAAGTTGCAGGATTTGAACGAGGAGTTCGGCCAATAGGAGATTGATCTATTTCTATAATTTTGTCTATGTTTTCCAGACCTTCAACTGATTTATAAGGCAGCGGAACTGATTTAGATTTATAAATTCTGCCCATCAGAATTTTTACCAGGGTTTCGTTTACAAGTGAAGATTTACCCGACCCGCTAACCCCTGTGATTAGAGTAAAAGTACCCAGTGGAATTTTAAGATCAATATTTTTGAGATTGTATCCGGCTGCTCCTTTCAATTCAATAAATTTACCGTTTCCTTCTCTCCTGTTTTCCGGAATATGTATTTGTTTCCTGTTTTTTAAATACGAGAGAGTTAATGAATCAATTCCATTTTTAGAATTCAACAATTTTTTAGTTTCTCCCGCCAAACATAAAGTTCCTCCATGGTCACCCGCTCCGGGACCCAAGTCTATCATATAGTCAGAACTTTCAATTGTCTCCCTGTCGTGTTCAACAACAATAACTGTATTACCAAGATCCCGCAGATTTTTAAGTGATTTTATGAGCTTTATATTATCGCTTTGATGAAGCCCGATACTCGGTTCATCGAGGACGTAAAGGACACCAGCAAGTTGTGATCCGATCTGTGTTGCTAATCTGATCCTTTGAGATTCCCCGCCCGATAGAGTTCTTGCTGAACGATCGAGGGTTAAATAATCCAATCCAACGTTTAATAGAAAATTTAGTCTGGTTTTAATTTCTTTTAAAATCGGTTTTGCTATTATAGCTTCTCTCCCCTTAAGATTAACTTTTTTAAAAAATTCTTCGGCTCTTTTTATAGAAAGTGAAGTGACTTCACTTATATTTCTTTTTTCAAATTTAACCGCGAGCGATTCCTGTTTTAATCTTCCCCCGCCGCATGCAGGGCATTTAACGGTGTTCATATAAGATTCAACCCACTCACGGATATTATTGGAGCTTGTTGTATTATAATAGTTTTTCAGGTAGTTAATCAGACCGGAAAACTTGTGATGATATGTGACCGGTTTACCTCCCCCGTATGAATAAGAAAATGCTATTTTTTCTTTACTGCCGTTAAGCAGAATATCTTTCTGTTCCTCAGTTAAATCAATAAGCCTGGTATCAAAATTAAAATTAAATTTTTCTGCAATGGCAGTTAACTGATTAAAAAACCAGATAGATCTTGGTTTGCCTAATGCAGCTATCCCCTCCTCATTTATCGATTTGTTCCAGTCCGGAATTATAAGATTAATATCAAGTTCTTTCTTTTCCCCAAGACCCTCGCACTCAGGGCAGGAACCATAAGGTGAATTAAAAGAGAATGAATTTGGAGCTAATTCCCGATAACTGATTCCACAATTTAGACAGGCGAGGTGACGGCTGTAAATAAAATCTTTTTGCCCATCGCTAATTGTTAAAATTCCGTTTCCATAATTTAAAGCAACTTCTACGGATTCACTTATCCTGGCTCTTGCAGTTTCGGAAGCCGTTAATTTATCAACTACTATCTCAATGTTATGAATTTTGTATCTGTCAATCTGAAAGCCTTTCGATATCTCCTTATATTCATTATCTACTCTGACTTTTAAAAACCCGTCCGATACTATTTCCTCAAACAGTTCGCGGTAATGACCCTTTCTTCCGCGGACGACGGGAGCAAGTATAGAAATCTTTTTTTCCGCAAGTGTGTTGATGATAGACTCAATTATCTGTGCTGAAGTCTGGCGTGTAACGGGTTTTCCGCAATTGTAGCAATAGGGGGTACCAAGCTTTGCATATAGAAGCCTGAGATAATCATAAATTTCTGTAACTGTTCCAACGGTTGACCTGGGATTACCTGAAGTGGATTTCTGTTCTATTGATATTGCAGGACTTAATCCCTCTATTAAATCAACCTCCGGTTTTTCCAGCATATCAAGAAACTGACGGGCATAAGCAGAAAGTGATTCAATATATCTTCGCTGTCCTTCAGCATAAATAGTATCGAAAGCAAGTGAAGATTTACCCGATCCTGATAAGCCGGTTATTACCGTGAAGGATTCCCGTGGAATTTCAACGTCGATATCTTTAAGATTATGTTCTCTTGCACCTTTTATAATTATCGTATCTTTTTCCAAACTCAAAATCCTTAATTAATAAGCTTTATATATTATTCATTAGAGTATATAAAATCAATTTAATTAGAAGTGCATTATTAGTCTTTATACCCTTTTAGGTTAATAGTTTTGTACGATTTCTCGTATTTTTGGAATAATTGGAAAATATATAGTAGCAATGAAGCAAGCAGAAATCATTAAAACCTTAAAAGCACCCTGTGAAAGTCTTTATAAAGAAAAAGGTTCGGAATTTTTTGCGAGGGCTTTTCCGGTAAGAACAGAATCTGAGGCAGAAGAAATTCTGGAAGCTTTGCGGAAAAAATATTACGATGCATCACATCACTGTTATGCTTTCAGACTGAAGAATGATTTATTCCGGTATTCAGATGCGGGTGAGCCTTCGGGAACTGCCGGAATCAGAATTATTAATGCAATTGACCACTTCCAATTAATAGATATACTTGTAGTTGTGACAAGATATTTTGGAGGTACAAAACTTGGAGTAGGTCCATTAGGTAAGGCTTATTATTTTAGTTCGGAACAGTTACTTGGTAAATGTGCTTATCAGGAAGAAAAACCGTTTCGTAAAATAACTATAGTTACAGATTTCACTTTTATAAGTCTTGTCCACAGAGTTATAACCAGTTATTCTGCTATAATTGAAAACACTCTATACGGTGATGATGTTAAATTTGAATGTCTGATTCCTATTGAGAGTTACGATAGACTGGAGAAAGAACTGGTTGACTCAAGCAGTGGCAAAATTATTGTTAATTTTGAGCCCGGATATATTTATCACACAATTTAATTTTTTATTTGATTTATAATCCTTTAATATCGATATTTGATACATACAAATAATTTATAGGAACAATGATGACCTCTAAAAAGGGTAAAAATGAAAACGCTTCCAAACTTGCCGATCTTACATTTAAACTGCTGGCAAACTGTCAGGAAAAGGAAGCAAGGCTTGCTGAGAAATACGGTTTGACTCAATCCGAATTCAGATGTTTACGGTTGTTTAATAAGGATGATGTTCTGAATAACAAACAGATTGCTGAAAGAATGAACCTTAGCCCCAGCAGGTTAACAAGAATAATTGACGGTCTGGTAACAAAAGATTACATCAACAGGCAGATTGAACCAACTGACAGAAGAAATATGAAGGTAGATTTATCTAAAAGAGGGAAAGTTATAGTGCAGAAGTTAAATGATTCATATGTGAATATTCATCAGGAAATACTGGAAGATATTGATAAGACACAACATAAACCTCTTATAAATGCAATGGAAAATCTGCTGGTAGCTTTACAGCATTGGATTTCCAAGTAAACAATTTAGTTTGATTTTTTTCTTTTAAGATGGTTTGAATATTTTTTCAGCCATTCAAGATCATTCATCAGCTCAGTTAGGTTAAACATACTATTTTGCGAAAGCTGCAGATAATTTTCCTGAAAATATTTTCTAGTTTTTTCAGTTGAATTCTCTAAGAGCTGTTCAATTTTTTCTTTCACTTTTTCAAGATTAGCTGAAATATCATTCTTTATCAGTTCAGTATTCTGTACTTCCGGATTTGCTGATCCCTGTTTTAATACCCGGAACAAACCCTGGACATACTTTGAAGTAAAGCTTAATTCTTCAATTAAACCTTCCTTTTGATTTGAATAACCCAATTTGATCAATCTGGAAAGATCATCTTTTCTTTTTAATGATTCACCTGAAAATATGTCAATATCTTGGACTAAACGCTCAGGGTTCCTCTCATTCATCCCTTTATTCCTAAACCAATCCCGTCACCGACAGGAATTATTGTGGTTTTTAAATTTTTTTGAGATAAAAATGCTTCATTAAATTTTTTTATGTGTTTAGCAGATTCACGGTAATTAGAAGGTACTTTCTTTACTGCAGCATAGCCATGCCATAAGAGATTATCAACAAAAATTACCCCGCTTTTCTTTAACAGTATCATTGAATAATCAAACAGTCTTCTGTAATCTTCTTTATCAGCATCAAGAAAAATGAAATCGTACTTTTTTTCGAGCCGGGGCATAATATTTAAAGCATCCCCTTCAAGTAATTCTATTTTACTACTCAAACCGGATTTATTTATATTTTCTTTTGCTATTGCAATATTATCCTCACTTAACTCAATTGTTTGTAAAGTGGATTTTTTCTTCAGATTTCTTGCGATTCTGATAGATGAATATGCAATTGCAGTTCCTATTTCCAGTACTCTTTTAGGTTTCGTCATCTTAATTAATATTTCAAGAAAATCTGCCGACTGCCAGGATAGAATAGGCACTTTATGTTCCTCAGCATATTTTTCCATTTCAAGTATTAATGGATCTTCTTCCTTTTTAAAACTATTTAAATATTTCTGCTGAGATTGGTTTAATATACTACTCATAGCTACCTTATTTTAATTTAATATACCCGAAAATCTACTTCAGATAAACCATTTTATGCGGATACAATTTTCCTTCCAGTTTTAACACGTAAATATAAATACCACTTGCTGCAATAGTACCAGCATCAGTTGTTCCATCCCAGATTACAGTATTCACACCAATTGTAGATATCCCTCTGAACAATGATTTCACTTTTCTGCCAATGGCATCAAAAATTATTATTTCTGCCTGAGATGTATTTTCAGCTACGAAATTTATTTTAGTAAAGGAATTGAATGGATTAGGATAATTATTGCTGAGAACATAATCGATAGAGTTAGCCGCTAGCGGAAGATTTAATGAAATATTTAATGTGCCGGAGCGGAATTTATAATTGTAGATTTCAGGATCACGGTGTGGCGTCCCGGATTCATCCATATAAGTAAAATAAAAATTCACTATATCATTAATTGGAATTAAAGGCAGCTCTTTTTGAAATTTATATTCGCTTACGGAATTCATACTAAGAGTATCAAAATTTGTATTATCAGTTGAATAATGAAGCTGAACATTAGAAACAGAAAGTTCCTGAATAAATGCTTTATTCAATATCATATCTTCCATCTGTAAAACAAGAGGTTTGGATAAGAGATAGCTCTTGATGCTGACAATAAGCCATACCCGCGATCATTGTCAGGATGCTGTGAGTTACCGGATGTTTCGAGGAGAATATTTCTAACCTGTTCATTTGTCAGCTGGGGATAAGCTGAAAGTAAAAGTGCAGCTACTCCTCCTGCAATTGGTGCAGCTGAAGAAGTTCCGGTTCCGTATGTATAATTATCTGATCCATTAGTTGAAGCTCCAAAAACATCAACTCCTAATGCAACAACATCGGGTTTAATCCTTCCGTCATATGTAGGTCCGCGACTGCTGAAAGAGGCTACCAGACTATCCTGATATACTGCTCCTACAGCTATAGTATTAAATCCATCAGCTGGAGCGATAATATAGTACCAGGATTTATTGCCCTCATTTCCTGCAGAAGTAATTGTAACAACTCCACGTTGAAATGCCAATTCAGCGGCTTTAGTTATTATTGTCGATTTTCCATCCATATCTTCATATGTATAGGAAGTTCCAGTATCAAATATATTATACCCCAGAGAACTGCTCGTTATATCTACACCTGAATTTTCCATCCATTCAAGAGCCGCAGCATAATTATCTTCTTCTATATGTGTCTCACTTCTGATATCTTCAGTCTTTGCCAGGATAAATGAAGCCCCGTATGAAGATCCAATAAGTACGCTGTCCTTGTATCCGCCAATGACAGAAAAAACAAAAGTACCGTGCGAATCCTGTCCCGGAACATCATCGGCCTGATCAGCCGTTACGCTATCGTGAAATACAAAGTCGTATTCAGATACTACGTGAATATTCTTTAAAGCTTCATGAAACTTCCAGTCAAAGCCTGTGTCTAAAACACCAATAAGAATTCCGCTGCCGGTTATACCTTTTGATTGAACAAGCGGAATATCTGATAATGCTAGCTGATTATATGAATTCCCGTAATCTGACGGATCTGAATTGGTAATCTTAGATAGGGAAAAATTCTTTACCCGATCATTTTGAAAATTCAAAGTTTTAACAGGTTCAATTTTTTTTACAAAAGACAGAGTTTTGACGAACTTTTTTTGTTCGGTATCAAGATAAGCAGATACTGAATTAAACCACTTTAATTTATTTTCTATTTTTATCCCATTTGTTGTCAGGGTTTTTATGTAATCTTCAAATAAAGGGACGTCCTCAAATTTGATTAGTGAATCTGCATTCATTACTTTCATTCTTCTTTCTATTGCATGTTTAGAAAGAGTATGAATAGCATTCTGATACGAAGGACTATTTTTTTGAAGCGATTGTACAGGTCCTTTATCTTTGAAATAAATAAAATATTTTTCCTGCCCTAGAAGAAGAGTGAAAGGAACAATTAATAGAAGCAGAACTATCTTTTTCATTTTATCTTTTTAAATAACCTGCCAAACCTGATAGGTTCAACTATATTATAAAATTTTCTGTTAGGTATATATGGATCCCAGGACCAGTATATTATAAAAGCTTTACCAATAATCATGTCTTTAGGAACAAAACCCCAGTAACGGCTGTCCATACTGTTTTCACGGTTGTCGCCCAAAACAAAATAATAATCTTTGGTAAGAGTGTATCCATGAACCGGCTTTCGGTCAAGAGTAATAACAGTGCCTTCCACACTTAAAGTGTTCATCCCGAGTTCTCTGTCAATTAAGGGTTTCCACATTGCTGCATTTTCGGGATTGAGATCAATTAAATCACCTTCTTTCGGAATGACAATCGGACCATAGTTATCTTTATTCCAATTAGTGTCAGCCGGAAAGATTCCCTTTTCTGAAATTCCGGCAGCCATTTTATCATCCCTGTTGAGTTTTGCAGTCACAGGAAATTCTGTTTTCACCCCGTTGACATAAACTTCCTGTTTTATTATTTGTATAGTATCACCCGGTAGTCCAATTATTCTTTTTACCAGATTTACACTATTATCATCCGGAAGTTCTGAACCGTAAGGAAATTTAAAAATAATAACGTCTCCTCTTTCCGGTTTCGATATTGAGAAAAGATCAGCAGAGGGAATATAGATAGAGGTAAAAGGAATATAGCGTGGGGTATGAAAAACATAAGCTAATTTGCTGACAAGAATGTCATCACCAACCAGGAGAGTATTTTCCATTGAACCAGTTGGTATTTTGAAAGCATCAAATAAAAATGATTTTACCAAAAAGACAATGACTAGGATTAATAGGATAATCCTGATAAAAATACCGAATTTCGTTTTTTTCTTTTTTTGCTTTATCTCCGGAGTCGGATTTTCGGTATAGACTGTGTTTTGAGTTGGATTATACAATTGCCACCATTTACTTGTTACTCATCTATCTGTAAGACAGCAAGAAATGCTTCCTGAGGAATTTCTACATTACCAACCTGTTTCATTCTTTTTTTACCTTCCTTTTGTTTTTCAAGTAACTTTCTTTTCCTTGTAATATCTCCACCATAACATTTAGCAAGGACGTTTTTTCTGAGTGCTTTTACAACTGATTTGGAGATTACTTTTGAACCAATAGCAGCCTGTATTGAAATTTCAAACATCTGTCTTGGTATAAGATCCTTTAATTTGCTGCAAACTTTTCTTCCCCAGTCATAAGATTTATCCTTATGTACAATCATTGAAAGCGCATCGACCGGTTCACTATTTAAAAGAATATCAAGCTTTACCAGATCAGATTCACGGTAGCCAATGTACTCATAATCAAATGATGCGTATCCTCTGGTTGAGGATTTTAATTTATCATAAAAATCAAAAATAATTTCTGAAAGCGGAAATTCAAACTGTATGTCCGCCCTAGTAGGATCAATATAAGTAGTATTTTTATAAACTCCTCGTTTCTCAATTGATAGTTTCATAATATTCCCAACATATTCGCTGGGACAAACAATTTGTGCTTTTATGTATGGCTCTTCTATTTTTTCAATTTCTCCGATTGCAGGCATTTCAGCGGGATTATCTACTATTACTTGTTCGTTCTTTTTATTATATACAATATATTCAACATTCGGCAAAGTTGTAATAATTGACTGATCATATTCTCTTAATAATCTTTCCTGCACAATTTCCATATGAAGAAGACCAAGAAATCCGCAGCGGAATCCAAATCCCAAGGCCACAGAAGTTTCAGGCTGATAAACAAGTGCTGAATCATTAAGCTTAAATTTTTCTAATGCATCTCTCAAATCTTCAAAATCATCTGAAAGAGTTGGATATAAACCGCTGTAAACCATGGGTTTCACGTCCTTATAACCGGGTAACGGTTTGGTGGTTCCACCTTTTTCATGGGTTATAGTATCACCAACTTTAGTATCACGTACATCTTTTACTCCTGCAATAAGATACCCGACATTTCCAGCTTCCAGTACATCAACCTTAACTTTTTTTAACCCAAGTACTCCTATTTCTTCAGCTTCCAACTCCTTTTTAGTTGCAAAGAATTTTATTTTATCATTTGTTTTTACTCTGCCATTGAAAATTCTGATATAAGCAATGGCTCCACGATATGAATCGAAAATTGAATCAAATATTAAAGCCTGTAGTGGAGCCTCTGGATTGCCTGTAGGAGCAGGAATTTTAGTTACAATTCTTTCCAGAAGTTCATCGATTCCAATTTTAGTTTTAGCACTAACGAGCAATATTTCGTCTTCTTCACATCCGATAAGATCTACAATCTGATTTTTAACCTTCTCTATTTCTGCACTCGGTAAATCAATTTTATTTATTACAGGAATTATCTCAAGTCCGGCTTCCACCGCAAGATATAGATTACTTATCGTTTGTGCCTCTACTCCCTGAGCAGCATCAACAACAAGTACTGCACCCTCACAGGCAGCCAGCGATCTTGAAACTTCATAAGAAAAATCCACATGTCCTGGAGTATCAATAAGGTTAAAAATATAATTTTCCTTATCTTTTGCAGTATAATGCATCTGGATAGCATGTGATTTAATTGTTATTCCCCTCTCCCTTTCAAGATCAAGATCATCAAGTACCTGGGCTTTTGCTTCCCTTTCGGTTACTGCCCCGGTTTTTTCAAGAAGACAATCGGCAATAGTAGACTTACCATGATCAATATGCGCAACAATACAAAAATTTCTGATGTTTATCATTCATTTTCCGGAATTAGAGTACAAATATATAAAGGGTGGTTGTATATTAAAAGTTACTAAATTTAACTGATAATAATGTTAATGTGATTTTTATAGAAGAAAAAATTAGGGATGCAAAAAATCTTGCAATTTATTTTCAGGCTATCTCAATTTTGTAATTTCCATTTACAAATTCATTATTGTTACTTATTCTTCCATCAAAAGGGTAGATTTTTACAACTTTATTACTCTGAAATGCATCCAGAATCGTTTTATAGTCAGCTTTGTCAATCTGAATTTTAAATTTACTCTGTAAAGGTTGTATCTCGGCAAAATAATTGTCATTATCTGTAATAACCCTTTTAATACAAAACGGGCTTCCATCTGATAATTCTGACAGATCAAGTATCTGCATAATACTCTCCCTTTCTGAATTCTGTAACCTGAATTAATAAAATTAAATTGAATATAAAATTGCCTGACCCCAAAGAAGCACGACTCAGCAGGAAATTATATATTCAAAAGGTAAGACACAAGAGGTTCTGGATAAAAATTGTGGATTTATAAAAAATAAATCAAGAAGTTAAAATGCCGGAATCAAGTGATGCATTATGTTTTTGCAACAAATCAAATACGATACCTTCCCTTAATGCATATTCGGAAATTTTAATTTCCTTAATCTTAAAATGCTGAAATGCTTTATTCAGGATTAATAAGCCTGCTGGAATTATATCTGCCCTTTTCTCTTCCATCCCTTTTATTTTTAATCTCGCTTTTATTGAATCAGCTGAAAGAATTAATTCAGAGATTTCTTTTAACTCATCTTTTTGAAAACAGACTGAGTTTAATGATTTGGGAACTTTTTTTCCTTTCTGTTTTAATACAATAGACGCTATTGCTTCAATTGTGCCTGAGGATCCTACAACTATATCAAAATTATTATGAGAATAATTTTTAAGCTTTTCCAATAACATTTTTTCAATATGCTGGCTGCACTTTATAATTCGTTCTTTGGTAAGAATGTAATCAGGGAAGAAAAGTTTCGACAATCTGACAGCACCAACTTTTATACTTTCAGCAAAAATGATTTCCCCATTATTTACATTTATGAATTCCGTACTTCCACCGCCAATATCGATACAGAGTACATTTTTATTATACAGTGAGAGTGCTTTTCGGGCACCAAGATAAATATACCAGGCTTCCATTTTTCCATCGATTACCTCTATATTTATTCCTGCTTCCCTTTTAATCTTTCCAGTGAACTCAGATTTATTTTTTGCTTCTCTAACAGCACTTGTCGCTATAGCTTTGAACTTAGCGCCATAAGAATCCGAGAGTTTTTTAAATTGTGAGAGAACTTTAATCGACAAATCAGTTTCTTCCGGAGAAATATATGTTAGTTCTTTCCCTTCGTGTGAACCAAGTCTTATAAGTTTTTTTTCGCGATCGATTATTTTTATTGATCCATCCTCATTTATTTTAGCTATTATCATATGGAAGGAGTTTGTCCCCATATCAACCACTGCCAAACAGCAATTTTCCAAAATCAGCCTTCCCTTTTAGCTAAAGGAAAAAGATAGACGCACATCTTAAAAACATCTTCCACAGCAATATCATCAATTAAATCTGATTTCCTAATATATAATTTATTTTTTCCTATTGGCGCCCAATTTAAAGGATTTGTTGGACCGAATATTGAAATCTGCGGAGTATTTGTTGTGCCGGCTACATGCATTATACCCGTATCGTTGGAAATAAATAAATCTGAAAGTGAAATTAAAGCTGCAACTTCCGGAATTTTTCTATTAATGAATGCCGGGATATTAAACTGAATACTTTTCTTTACGAAATTTATTTCTTCTTTATCGCCGGAACTTCCTGTTAAATACAAATCTGCATTGTAATTATCTTTTAATTGGTTAATCAGGACAGCATATTTGTGCAGAGACCAGCGGTTTTGGGGTTTGCCTGCTCCAACATGAAGACCAATTAATAAATTGCTGCCATCTTTCCTGAAATCCCTGATGAATTTATTAGCAGCATCAATATCTTCATCATCAAATGTGATTTCAGATGTATAATTAGTAGTTGTTATTCCGAATGGCCGAACAATATCAAGACTTCTTTCAGAAACATTTGAATCCGGGTGCTTCCTCCAATCTATATCAATCCTTCTATCAAAGAAAAAGGCACTATCATTTTTCTTCCCGTCGAGACTCTGTGGACCTATCCTGATTTGCGCGTTTGAAAACCTGGCAATTAAATTACTGGTGAAAGATACCGAAACTGTTACAGGTACTATTACAACATCATATTTTTCTTTAATAAGATTTTTGAATCTCAGTAAATAAAAAAGATTGTACCATTTCTTTTTATCAAATACGAAGACTCTGTCGAGGAATTTATTTTTCACCATTCCCGGATAATTGAAAGGACTAACTATTAGAGTTATATGACTTTGCGGATATTTTTCTTTTATAGCTCTGAAGACGGAAACCCCGGCCAGAAGATCTCCAAGCTGGTTATGCTGACGTATTATAAGAAATTTTGCGGGGTTGCCCAGATCAAAAGATTTATTCTCCCGGACTGAAAGGAACTTTTTAAATATTTTATAAAGGAAATCTGAAAAGAGGTTTTGTTTAGCCATTTAATTATTTTTTATCGTTCTTTTCCTTCGATTCAATTTCTGTAAATTCAGCTTCCTCCACATTTTCATATTTGCTATTCTGTTTGTTTTCTGTTTTAAATTTATCTTTCTTCCTTGCGCCTATTCTGAAGTTAATGATAAATAATTTTATAATATAATAAACAGCATAAAATAAAATAAAGAATAATACTAACCTCATAAAACTCATTCTGTCCTCTTAGATTCCGGTTTAAAGTATTCAGTAACTCCCCTGTCCTTTCTGAAAATCTGTTTAAATAGTTCGTTAAAATCCTGTTCGTTATTAACAAAATCCAATTCGGTTGAATTAACGATAAGCAGAGGTGTACCCGTATACCTGAAGAAAAAATGAGTATAAGCTTCACTCAGTTCTTCAATATAACTTCTTGTAAGGTTGCGCTCTATTTTACGACTTCTTTTTTTAATATTGAACATAAGTCTGTCAACACTCGATTGAAGAAAAACAACAAGATCCGGTTTTCTCAGGCTCCTGGAAAGTAAAGGGAAAATACTCTCGTAGAGTTTCAGTTCTTCTCCACTAAGATTCAAATAAGCAAAAATTCTATCTTTTTCAAATACGTAATCGCACACTGTGTGCTCTGTAAACAGGTTCTCCTGGTTAAGCTGTTCCTGCTGTTTGTATCTGTTAATCAGAAAAAACATTTGAGTCTGAAATGCATATCTTTTCCGGTCAGAGTAAAAGCTTTCAAGAAAGGGATTGGCTTCAAATTGTTCAAGTATTAGTTCAGCATCAAGTTTATCTCTTATTTTTTTTGCAAGTGAAGTTTTTCCGGCACCTATCACTCCTTCAATCGCAATATATTTTACTTCAGGGAGATCGCTCAATTTAATACCGTTATAGTTTGTGTTCTGTTTTACTAATTATATTTTTTTCTAGTTTGTTCAAGTCAATCTGTGAAATTTTCAATTTCTTCTCAGGATGAATAAAATCCGGAGCAATATCACAAAAGGGTACAATTACAAAATCTCTTTCCGTTATTCCTGTATGCGGAACTTTAAGTTCTGCATCAGAATAAATCAACTCATCGTAAAATAATAAATCCAGATCAATTTCCCTTGGTCCCCACTTTTCATTTTTTGTTCTTCCGAGTTTCTTTTCAGTTTCTTTTAAAAAATGAAAAAATTCTTGAAGCTCAAAGTTTGTCTCAACAGATACAACCGCATTTAAAAAATTATTTTGTTCCAGGTAGCCAAACGGTTTGGTTTCATAAACAAATGATTTGCTAATCACTCTGCAATTTTCATCAGATTCAATTAATTCCACAGCCTTTTTAAGATTTTCCTGCCTGTTGCCTTTATTTGATCCCAGCGCTATGTATGCAGTTACCGGAATTTCAGTGTTCACTTTTTAAATTTATAATTCTTTTCTTTCTTTAATTACTTCGACCTCAACACAATCAACAACTCCGCCCAACGGCGGATTATTTTTCCTTACCCTGACATTTACCTTCTGTATTTTCTTAAAATTTAATAGTAGTTCATTTGCAATTTTGGTTGCCAGAGATTCAATCAAATAGTGTTTTTCATCCAGCGCAATTTTATAAATAAACTTATATACTTTGTGGTAATCTATTGTTTCATTCAAATCATCTTTGGTTGCTGCTTTAGAAAAATCAGTATATAAATCTACATCTGCTTCAAAATTACCGCCGACAGTTTGTTCCTCCGATAGTACTCCGTGATAACCATAAAAAGTTGCTTTTTTTATCCGGATAATATTTAACATAAAATCTCCATTAAATTAAGCAGGTTTAATTAATCTCCTGTTCCTGAATTTAGAAATATTCCCAATGTTTGCCCAAAGCAGTCCGGTTAACACAAGTACACTACCCCAGAAATGATTTAAAGTAAGCTCCTCATTGTATGCAAGCCATCCCAGAAAAAGAGCAACTATAGGAGTAATAAAAGCCATAAGAGAAAGCAAATTTACATTGACTCGTTTAAGTAACCAGTAATAGGAAGTGAAGGTTACTATGCTGCCGAATAAAGCAAGATAAAATATTGACAATGCAGCATCAATATTAAAATTTAAAGTTGCAAAATCTTCAAATAAAACACCAAGAATAAAAAGAGCAAATCCGGCAATCAGCATTGGTATAAAATTCATAGTAAGAGGATTTAGATGATTGCCGTACTTTTTGATGATTACAGCGATTCCTGCCTGCATCATTCCACTGAGTACTACGGCACTCATTCCAAGTAAATATGAAGTAATATTACCTCCGAGATCATCTGAAAAAATTACAAGTATTCCCCCGAACCCGATCACAATTCCTAAAACCTTCACAAAGCCAAGTCTTTCCGATGGAATTAAAAAATATGAAAACAAAACAACAAAGAAAGGATAAACTGCAAATAGCACTGCCGACAGCCCGGAAGGAACAAATTGTTCAGCCCAATAAACAAGACCGAAAGGAATTACAAATGAAAAAATTCCCATAATAAAATAAAACTTTACACTTGTTCTGTCTTTTTGAAGTTTTATCTTTTTGAAATTCATCCAGAGGAAAATAAGGGCACTTGCAAGTAAAAATCTGAAACCGGATGAATACAGAGGAGTCATAGATTCAAGACCTACGCGGATTGCAAGCCATGTTGAACCCCAGATGAAACATATAAGAGAGAAAATAAGAATTATTTTTATTCTTTCATTCATTTGGTTTCTTTCATAGCAATTAATCCTAATGCCCTTCCCGATTTTTTCCCATCTCTACGGTAGGAATGAAAAACTTCTGAATACTCAAAACTGCAGAGAGATGATTTTTGGATTTGATACGGAGGAATTCCTTCATTAATCAGCATATCATAATTTGCAGATGAAACATCAAGCAGAAATTTATCGTTGGATTTCAATAAATATTTTGAATCGAACAGCTCAGCCACTTCATTTCCCACCTCATACTTCACCTGGCTGATAGAAGGAGCGAGATAAACAAACAAATCCTCCGCGTTACTTTTATAATCTTCTTTCAATTTTTTAATTGTTTTTTTAACTATTTTTTTTTCTGTTCCTCTCCAGCCTGAATGTATTGCAGCAATTATTTTTTTTCTACTATCAAAGATGAAAACAGGAGTACAATCTGCTGTGCTGATACATAAACCAAGCCCGGTCTTACCGGATATCATTGCATCACTTTCACCAATGTTTCCGGGTTTATTCACAATGGTAATTGTATCTCCGTGAACCTGTTTTTGAATCGCGGCTTTATCAGGAGACAGACCAAGTGAAACAAAAAACTTTTCCCTGTTTTCAGAAACTTTTTTTCTATCATCATCTACAGAGAAAGAGAGATTGAAGTAGTATGGTGGTTTTTCATTTTCACCAAACTTAGTACTGAATCCGAAAATTACTTCGGGGAATTCGCTAAAGATATGTGGTTGAAGTATCAGCATAGTTAAAGTGTAAATTTAAGAAATATTTAGGCACGAATTAACACTGAAACTAGTAATAAAACAATTCCGGATTATTTGTTACCTGGTTGCCACGGTCATAACGAGGTAATTATTCCGCTTCAATTATGGAAAGATTATAACAGATAAAGGTTTTATCAATTTTGAAATATTTAAATGGAGAAATTATGTGAATGATTATTATCCGGTTATTATAGTGAATACTGATATGGGAGGAATATATATGCCTTAGTCTATTGTTCTGTCACGGTACGATCATGACAGCCGAGGAAATTTTTTTGAGTTTAATGATTTACCTTCGTAAGGGAAGTAACCCAACCTAATGTTAACGGTACTGTATCTATTCGATGTATCTACATGATTTTTAATAGCCTCTATAATTGAAGCAAAACTAACCATAGAAAACATTTGAGGAATAAAAATGATTATAAGTATATATCTCGTAATAAAATTATTTTAAAATTCCTCTTATTATAATAGATTTATTATTTTCAACCGCTAATAAAAATACCGCATCTTCAAAAACTTTAAGATCATAATAATTTAGATGAGGTAGTCCCTCAAATCGATACCAATCAAAACCATTAAAATGATTTACTCCAGATTCTCGATTTGCAATAAAAATATTATTAGAACTAGTTCCATCAAATGGCCCATATATGTTAGCATTATGAATCATCCACGAATTCCCATTTTTTTTGACAAAGCCATTCTCCCCGCTTCCATAAATATTACCGTCTATATTTTTCATTAACACCGGATAGGAGAACCTATTATAATTATTTGTAGTGACATTTGAATCGACTAAAAACCAATTGCCGTTGTTATATTTATATAAATAATCTGCTACATAAGAACCTTGTCCAGACAATATTTTTTCAGTATGACCACTTGCATAAAATTCATTAAGGTTATCAGTAACCAGACAATTTATTAGCAATTTTTCATCTCCCAATTGATATCCTTCCCATCTCAAGCCATCATATTTATATAATGAACCTTTTCCACCACCCACCCAAACTTCATCAGTATTCCTGAAACAAAGTGTAATCAAAGGACTGATATTTGGAATTTGATGTACTTTCCATTGACCATTTAAATATTGGATAACAAATCCACTATCAAGAAAATTTGGGGGTGGTGTAGGATTTATGTAATTAGCCTGTCCGATAAAAAATATATTATTAGAGCTGATCCCTTTTATACAATAAAATTCCTTTATGAAATTTGTTGCGGGAATAGAAGATATATAAAAATGATTTCCATCGTAATGATAAACACATTTTGAATTATCTGCATCATAACCACCAATCCATAGATCTTTTGATGAACTTCCCCACATTGTTGTTAAATTTGTTTGAAAACTGCCTGAATATATTGTGTCGAGAGTCCAAATGTAATCTCTTCTCCCTGATTGCTCATCATTTTCTGATGTAATTGAGTCTTTTTTACAGGAAGAAAAAAAAAGGATTGACAGCAGTAAAATTATTGTTAATAATATTTTCATACTCTCCCCAAAATATTAATTCGTTAATTAGCCGTGTATCTCTGGAAGTGACGTAGTACGGCACCCAAATTCAAAGAGCCCTGTGAGCACAATTGAAACTTATTAAATTGCTTCAATATAAGTCAAATTAAATTTTAATTAACAGTAAGAAACATTGTTATAACCAATTAATATTTATTTATGATATTAAATTATTACACCCATACAACTACGGATTAATATAAGAAACAAAAGAAAATTTTAAGCAGAAGTACCTCCACATTCAATTGAGACTATAAAAGCCAAGTGTTATATTGGCATACTAATTTTGAATCTGGAAAAGGAAATAAATTGAAAATCCTTGTAACTAACGATGACGGTATAGAAGCTCCGGGGATTGCTGCCCTGGCAGACTCACTGAAGGAAATCGGGGAGGTAACAGTAGTAGCCCCTTTAAAGGAACAAAGTGCAGTAGGGCACGCAATTACAATGCAGGTGCCGTTGAGAGTAATCGATTATAAGAAGAATGGTGTTTTTTTTGGTTACGCAGTCAGCGGAACTCCTGCAGATTGTGTAAAGATCGGAATAAGAAATATTTTAAAATCACCTCCCGATCTTGTTGTATCGGGAATAAATCATGGTTCAAATACCGCAATAAATATTATTTACTCCGGAACGGTATCAGCAGCAAGGGAAGCAGCCATAATGGATATTCCCTCAATAGCAGTTTCAGTAACAAATCATGATGCAACTGATTTCAGGCTGGCGGCAAAAATTTCTAAGCTTCTGGCAGCGCAGCTTGCCGGAAAAGACTTACCACTGGGGACTTTATTAAATGTTAATGTACCGGATGTAGCAGAAAAAGAAATTGCCGGAATAAAATTAACACGCCAGGGTAAATCAAAATGGGATGATATTTACGAGCAAAGAGTTGATCCTTACGGGAAGAATTATTACTGGCTTACCGGAAATCTAATGGAAGTTGATACTGAAATGGAAACCGACCAGGCTGCTATAAGAAAAAATTATGTTTCTGTCAGTCCTATTCATTTCGATTTGACTGATTATGAAACTTTTGAGAGAATGAAAAACTGGGATATTGAAAATTTACTAAATGGCAAAAAACTTTAAAATCTTTCAGATAGATGCTTTTACAGATAAACCATTCGAAGGTAATTCTGCAGGCGTTATGTTCAATGATAATTTTTCTTCAGAGCAGATGCAGAAAATTGCCAAAGAAATGAACCTTGCTGAAACAGCATTCTTATCACCATCTCAAAAAGCAGATTACAAACTTCAATGGTTTACACCGGCAGTTGAAGTGGAACTTTGCGGGCATGCAACTATCGCTTCTCTTCATTTTTTAAATGAAAATAAAATTCTGAAAGATAATTCATCACTAAAATTTGAAACTAAAAGCGGAATACTTAACTGCGGAATGAAAAACGGATTTTACTTTATGCAGGTTCCATTGTATGAAATGGAAGAATTTTCCGGATGTAAAGAAGAGATAATTGATGCTATTGGAATTGAGAGAACATCTGTGGTTGACGAAACACCTTTTATTATTTTAGAAAGCGGTAATCTTTATTTAAGAATTGATAGTTTAAAAACACTTCACAGTCTTAATCCGGATTTCAAATCATTAAATGGACTTACCGAAGACAAGCATGAGTTTGAGGGAGTTGTTGTTTACACTCTTGAAACTGTTGATGAAGAAAGTTTTGCACACAGCAGATACTTTGTACCGTTTTATGGAATAGATGAAGATCCTGTTACCGGTTCAACCAACGGACCAATGTTAATGGTTTTTAAAAAACTGGGATTCATAAAAAATAACGATGAGGATAACTCTTTAATTTTTGAACAGGGTGATATTATGGGACGAAGAGGAAGGGTTAAGGTAGACTATTATAAGAACCGGAATGAACTTTATATCTCGGGGAAAGCAGTCACCGTTCTAAAGGGAGAACTTACTTTTTAATGTTTAACTTCGAAAAAATTAATCTTTCTTTTTCTTTTGACGGAATATATTTCTTTCTTGGATTAATTCTGCTGGCAGCTTATGCGATTTATATGTACCGTTACACTCTTCCGCCTGTCAGTTCATCAAAAAAGACAATTTTAGTTTTGCTAAGAACTTTTGCTTTAATAATCCTCCTGTTTATCATATTTGAACCAGTTGCAATTATTGCAAAGAAAATAATTCTAAAACCTGTTAACCTGGTTTTCATAGATGATTCTCGTTCAATCGGAATAAAAGACGGAACACAAAGAAGTGAAAATGTTAAACGATTTGTTGATGGACTAAGGATAAATGATTTACTCAATAGTTCAGAATTATATATTTTCGGAACTCAAATTACTCCATTCCGGTTTGACAGTCTTTCGCAGTTAAGTTTCCCCGAAGGAAGTACAAATTTTTCAAAAATATTTTCATTTATAAAAGATAAAAAAGAAAATATAGCCTCAGTTTCCATTATAAGTGACGGGGTAATAACTGATGGTACAAATCCACTGTTCACAGCCGAAAAGTTGAAGGTACCAGTTTACACAATTGGTGTGGGTGATACTACAAAGAGAAATGATATTGAAATAAAAAGTGTTTTGCACAATGAATTTATATATGCAGAAACTCCAACAACAATTTCAACCACCATCCTTAATAAGGGATTTGGAAACCAGCCTGCTTCAATTTCACTATATGAAAACGGAAGTCTTATTGAACAAAGGGACATTGCATTATCGAATGACGGCACACAGAAAGAATCTTTTAATTATACACCGAAAAACGGAGGAGAGAAAAAGCTTGCTTTGGAATTAAACAATCACAAGGGTGAATTTACATTTGAAAATAATAAAAGTATCTTTTATATAAATGTACTGAGTAACAAAATCCGGATATTTATTTTAGCCGGCAGCCCTTCCCCCGATCTTTCTTTTATTAAAAATTCTCTGGAAGAAGATAAAAATCTATCAGTAAAATCTTTAACCCAGGTTGCGGCAAACAGGTTTATTGAAAAATACAACCCCACTGTTGAACTGGATAGTGCTCAAATAATTTTTCTAATCGGTTTTCCAACAAAAGAAACCAGCCAGGAGCTGATTAACAAAGTACAAAATGCAATCTCCTCAAAAGGAAAACCATTCTTCCTGCTGGTTGAGGATAACACGGACCTGAACAAAATCAGGGGGTTAGAGCCTGAACTTTCCTTTAAAATTCAGAATACCGACAACGGTGTTTCAGAAGTTCAGTCCGTAGTTCAAAGCATTGAAAGCGAAAATCCATTAATTCAGAACAACTCTGCAAATCCTCTTGATTCGTGGAATAATCTCCCGCCGGTTTTCATAACCAATTCAGAAATTATTTCAAAACCCGAAAGCGAAGTGGTTGTAAAAGCAAAATTGAATAATATTACTCTTAAAACCCCACTGATTATAACGAGAAGATTAGGAACCAAAAGATCTATTTCAGTACTTGCCAGCGGAATATGGAGATGGAAATTGCAGACGGCCACAAAGCAGTCAAACCTCTTTGATAGTTTTATTTACAATAGCGTAAAATGGCTGAAAAGTTATGAGGAGCAAAAACAAGTTTCAATTAAAACATCTAAAAAGTTTTATGCACTTGGAGAACCGGTTGAATTCTCTGCAGAAGTTTATGATGCTTCATATAACCCCGTAAGTGATGCGGAAGTTAAAATCAATTTAAAGCATAACAATAAAGAAGATGAAATAATACTAAACTCTGTTGGAAGCGGTCTTTATGAAGGAACATATCACACAAACCAGCCCGGGGATTTTACATTTAGCGGGGATGCATACAGGAATAATAAAAAACTCGGAACTAACGGCGGAAGCTTTAACATTGGTGAAGTAGACATCGAACAGCTTAATCCGCGAATGGATTACGAATTTTTATCTTCGCTGGCAAATAATACAGGGGGACAATTTTTCTATTACACAGAAATGCAGGAACTTTATCCAATAATTAAAAATATCCAGAAGAGTGCTTCAAAGGAAACAACTGAAATTAGCGAAATTCGTTTGTGGTCCAGTGAATGGTTATTATTATTAACAATATTATTACTGGGCATAGAATGGTTTATTAGGAAACAATCAGGGATGTTATAAATTAATTATGAACAATTTTGGAACATCGTTAGTTGATTTTATAATTCCGAGATTTTGCCCATCATGTAAAACTAAACTTCCTTCCGGATCATCTTATGTGTGCAAAGATTGTCTCGCTAAAATAAAAAGTCCTGATCCACAAAGAATGAAATCTGAATTCCAAAGAAAATTTGCTAAAAGCCAAATTGTTTCTGACTTCACCTCCCGTTTTGTGTTTGAAAAAGACAAAGAACTTCAGCACATAATTCATTCATTGAAATATGAAAAGAAATTTCTGCTGGGTGTATTTTTAGGAAGTCTCCTGGGTGAAACAATAAAGAATAAATTTTCAAATTATAAGATTGATTTTGTAGTACCAGTTCCTCTTCATCATCTGAAAAAAGCCGAAAGAGAGTTTAACCAATCTCTTTATATCGCAAAAGGAATAAGTAAAAAAACCGGGATGCGAGTTAATAACAGATTAGTTAAAAGAAAACGATTCACAGAATCACAAACAACTATGACTTTATCAGAAAGAGAAGAAAATATTAAAGAGGCTTTTATTCCGGGGAAAAAGTTGAACGGAGAAAATATTCTTCTTGTAGATGATGTAATTACGACAGGTTCTACAATAAAAGAATGTGGAAGGGTTTTAATCGATGCGGGGGCTAATAAAATTTATGCAGCTTCAATAGCAATTGCAGATTAAGTTACATTCTTTCCGGTGCACTAACTCCCAGAATACTCAATCCATTTTTTAACACAATCTTAGTCGCAACTGCAAGGGAAACTCTTGCTTCGGCGAGATTTTTCTCTGTCCCAAGTATTCTGCAGAATGTATAAAACTTGTGAAAGGCTGCTGCTAATTCTTCTAAATATGTGCAAATTCTGTTCGGCTCAAAATTATCAGCACTAGCCAGTACTTCATCTTTAAATTTGTTCAGTTTCTTAAGTAGTTGAGTTTCTTCATCTGCGGATAGAAGATTTAAATTTTCAATTGATGATTTCAGGCTTTCCTTTTCAATCATTTTTAGTATTGAACAAATTCTTGCATGAGCATATTGCAAATAAAATACCGGATTCTCATCAGATTGTTTTTTTGCAAGCGTTAAATCGAAATTCATATGAGTTGTAATGTTACGCATATTAAAAAAATACCTCACAACATCACTCCCAACCTCATCTATCAGTTGATCCAGAGTTATATAGTTTGCTTTTCGGGTAGACATTTTGACAACCTCACCATTTTCTGTAATTGTAACAAACTGGTGAATCAATACTTTCATTTTTTCAATATTATACCCAAGAGAACTTAGAGCAGCTAAAACGTCGGGATAAGTAGCATTATGATCTGAGCCGAAAAGATCAACTATTAAATCATAGCCGCGTTTAAATTTTGTTTCATGATAGGCAATATCCGGCAGCCGGTAAGTTGGTTCTCCTGAAGATTTAATAATTACTTTATCATCAACATTCCCCATACCTGAAAGTTGTAACCAGATAGCATTATCTTTTTCGTATGAGAGATTCTTCTCTTTAAACTCTTTAAGAAGATTTTCAATTTTACCTTCTTCATAAAGAGTATTTTCATTGTAAAAATTTTTATGGTGAATCCCCAAACTGTTTAGTGTTTTTTCAATATCTTTAAAGATTTCCGTTTCTGCGCGTTCTTTAAATTTACCTTCTGCTGGTTCATCTTTTAACGAGTATTTATATTCACCAAACATTGAAACCGCAATTTCTTTTATATACTCTCCCTGGTAATAATCTTCAGGAAATTGAATTTTCTCTCCTAACAATTCCAGGTAACGCAGCCGTACAGAATCTCCGAGCACCCTCATCTGCCGTCCGGCATTGTTGAAATAATACTCACGATCAACTTCATATCCGACCCATTCCAGCATAGTAGCAACAGTATCGCCAATCACCGCATTCCTTCCGTGTCCAACAGTTAGTGGTCCTGTGGGATTCGCAGAAACGAATTCTACATTGGCTTTCTTTCCTTTGTATTTTTCAGATTTGCCGAATGAATATTCATCCCGCAGGATTATCTTTACAATTTCTGCAATAAATTCAGTAGTGAAGAAAAAATTGATAAATCCCGGTCCGGCTATTTCAGTTTTGGAAATTATTTTTTCATCTATAGAAAGATTATCAATGATTTCCTGTGCAATTTGTTTTGGATTCCTCTTTAATTTTTTAGTCAGCAACATTGCAGCGTTAGTTGAAAAATCTCCGAGTGATTCCTGTTTCGGGATTTCAAATATGAAAGGAATTTCTTTTAAATAGGAAAGTTTTTCCGAAGCAGATATAAATAGATTTTGTAAATACTCTCTCAACTTTATTCCGGTTTAAAATGAATGATAGACGAAAGGAGCTATTTCTGAACGGATTTTTTCCTTTTTGGTTTTGGTTCATCCGCCACCGGATCCTTAACAACTTCTACCGGTGCATCTCCCCAAAGTTTTTCAAGTTTATAGAATTCCCGTGAATCCTTTTTAAATATATGGGCAACTACATCAACATAATCAATAAGTACCCAGCTCAGGCTTCTATAACCTTCTTTGTGCCAGTACTTGATTCCTTCATCACGTAACTCCTTATCTATTTCATCAGCGATAGCTTTAACCTGTGTATCAGAATCAGCAGAGCAAATAACAAAATAATCTGCAAATGTGGTTAGATTTCTCAAATCTAAAATTGTTACATCATATCCCTTTTTGTTAAATACAAGTTGTGCGATTTTATCTGCTAAGTTTTTTGAATTCAAATATTTTCCTTCGTTTATTGTATTAATTTTTTGTAATCCTTCCCGATAACGACAGAGACATCGAGAAAAGAATCATCATTTTTTTGCATAATAACATTTTTGCTGTCAATTCCCAGCGCCCGGGCAACTTTTTCGGCATTCAAACGGTTACCAGTTCTATCTATTACAAGTGAATTATCAATATCAAATGAAATATAATTTCCGACCTGTACTACATCAAATTTTTCTTTCCTTAAAAGGTCTGTGAATTGTTCCGCAACTCCTGACGCTCCGCAACCGTTCAGAACTTCAACCTGAATTATAGATGAGGCAGACTTGTTATTATTTTTATCGCTTTCAACACGCGAGAAATGACTAATTTGTGTGATGAAAGAATAGGTAAGAAAAATGATCAAAACACCAAGAAGGACTATTATTGAATTTAGAATAAGATTGGAACTGTGCGAATTGGGTTTTAAATTTTCAGACTTCGACCGTTTTTTTTCATTCACTTATTATTGCTCAAATTGACTTGTTCAGGAAAATTCTACCAACCCCAGAATGAATCATCAGCAGACATAAATCCACTGCGGTAGCCGCTGAAAGGAGAATAATATCCACCTGGAAGATTTCTATACTGAACTGAAATAAATACATCTTTCCAGGGCTGATAATTTATAGCGGCTCTGCTTAAATAGATTCCGTTGATATTATTTTCGAAATTTTTTCCCAGTGAGCTATACGGAGAATAAACAACACTTGCATCCACCTGAACATTGAGGTTATTAGCTACCTGATAAAACATACTGTTTGTATATGTTGTAAGCGCCAGGCTGTTTGCACCAAAAGTTGAATAAGAAACATCATATGAATGATGCATCTGAAAATTGGCTGAATTGAGAAATCCAAATAAAGATGTTCCCTGATTCTGATTGACTATCCCGTCACTGATATGCTCTGTCGACAGACCGGTTTGTCTGAATTGCGAATAACCTGTCCCGATCATTATTACAAACATTACAACTAATATCTTTTTCATAACTTTTTCCAAACTTTTGCGATATATTAAATAAAAGGCTGTAAAAAATCAATGCAGCATTTTTTAATATGCGGAATCAAAATCACATTATTTTATTTATCCTGTTATTTTTGTCTACAAGGACTATTTTGGGTTTATGTTTTTTTGCTTCTTCATCATTCATCACAGTATAAGTAATTATTATTACTTCATCTCCAACTGTTCCTAATCTTGCTGCAGGACCATTCAGACAAATCATACCACTTCCTGACGGACCTTCAAGGGTGTAAGTTTCGAGCCTGCTGCCTGTGTTGAGATTTACCACCTGAACTTTTTCATAAGGCAAAATATCAGCAGCATCCAGAAGATCTTTGTCAACGGTTATACTACCCTCATAGTATAGTTCTGACATAGTTACTGTTGCCCGGTGTATTTTGGAGCGAAACATTGTTCGGTTCATATTCACTTAATTAAATTATTTTAGCACATAAATATAGCTACTTATGAAATACAGTATCAAGGTAAGCCAATCTGCTTATTAAAAATTCCCTCAAAACAGGGCTATTTCTTCACTTTTACAATCATTTCAATTTCAACAGGAGCATTTTTAGGCAATTCATTTACTCCAACCGCACTGCGGGCGTGTTTGCCTTTTTCACCAAATATTTTTTCCATTAATTCTGATGCCCCGTTTGCAACTATTGGCTGATTTGTATACCCTTCTGCACTGTTAACAAAAACTGTTAGTTTTACTATTTGTTCTATTTCATCCAAACTACCTAAAACACCTTTTACGGCACTTAAGCAATTTAAAGCGCAAATCTCAGCAGCCTTTTTTCCTTCTTCCTCATTAATTTCCTTTCCCAATTTCCCTGAAAATTTTAGCTGTCCATCAACGATTGGAAGCTGCCCTGCTGTATATACAAAACCTCCGGATTGCAATGCGGGAACATAAGCTGCTAATGGTTTTGGCGGATCGGGTAATCTAAACCCAAGCTTGATTATGTTTTCTTCAATCATTTAAACTCCTTTTATCAAGTTGATAAATTTTACTATTTTGTAAACACATTGATACAATTTTATTTATTACGGAAAACTAAAATGCTGGAAACCAAATTTAAAGAATTATTTGAGATTGTAAAAAAGCTAAGAGCAGAATGTCCCTGGGACAGAGAGCAGACCAACGATTCCATTAAAGCAGCAACAATTGAAGAAGCTTACGAAGTAGTTGAAGCAATTGATGAAAAAAATTATCCCGAACTAAAAAAAGAACTCGGTGATGTTTTACTGCATGTAATTTTTCATTCAATTATAGCAAGTGAAGGAAATTACTTTCAACTTGAAGATGTTATTGACTCGATAAAAGAAAAATTAATAAGAAGACATCCACATGTTTTTGGCAATGTTGAAGTTAATGGTTCAGAAGAAGTAAAAAGAAACTGGGAAAGTATTAAACTTACCGAAGGAAGAGAATCTGTTTTAGATGGTGTTCCGAAAATTCTTCCCGCGTTGCAGAGAGCTCACAGGCTTCAGGAAAAGGCGGCAAAAGTCGGATTTGACTGGGAGAAAAAAGAAGACGTCTGGAAGAAAGTAATTGAAGAAATTGAAGAGATGCACGAATCGGAAAAACAAGAAAGTATTAAAGAGCTTGAGAAAGAAATCGGCGATGTATTTTTTGCGCTGGTAAATTATTCAAGATTTTTAGGAATAAATCCTGAAAATGCTTTGCGAAGTACGAATGAAAAATTTATTAAAAGATTCAATTATGTTGAGAGAAAAATAATTGAAACCGGAAGAAAAATTGATGAGTCTAATTTAGCGGAAATGGATACTTATTGGGAAGAGAGTAAACAATTCGACAATCCCTGACTTAGAAAAATTTTATTTTCCGTTATTACTATTATTATCTGCATTAAATTTTTCATAAGCATCAATAATATCCTTAACAAGTTTATGCCGTACCACATCGGATTTATCAAGATAAACAAATCCTACTCCATCAATTTTACTTAATATTTCCTGAGCCTGAACAAGTCCGCTTGCAGTTTTAGGAGGCAGATCAATCTGTGTTATATCCCCGGTAATAATAGATTTTGAATTTGCACCTAATCTTGTAAGAAACATTTTCATTTGTCCTGTAGTCGCATTTTGAGCCTCATCAAGTATTACAAACGCATTATTTAAGGTTCTGCCTCGCATATAAGCAAGAGGTACAATCTCAATAATTCGCTTTTCAATATAACCTCTTAGTTTATCAGAAGGCATCATATCATCAAGAGCATCATAAAGGGGACGAAGATAGGGATCAATTTTTTCTCTGAAATCACCAGGAAGAAAACCAAGACTTTCACCTGCTTCAACAGCCGGCCTAGCCAACACAATTTTATTTACCAATCCTTTTTTTAATGCAGAAACTGCAATCGCAACCGCAAGATATGTCTTGCCTGTTCCGGCGGGACCAATGACGAAACAAATGTCATTTTTCTGAGCTGTTTGAACATAGGAGGATTGACCGGAAGTTTTAGCTTTTATTGCATCGTTTTTTGTGTAGAGAACAATTGCATCAAATTCTTTTTCGCTAATAATTTCCCGACCTTCAATAGTCAGATCAAGAATTGTATCTACATCAGTTTGATTCAGTGCCCCGTTTGTATTAAGGACGTAAGCCATTTCCTTTAAAATTTTTTCAATTAATTCAATCTCCTCTAAAACACCTTTAATAAATACGTTTTCGCCTCTTACGGTAATTGATGCATTAAATCTATCCTCCACTAATTTAAGGTTTGCATCATTCATCCCGAGTAAAGAGAGCATATCAACATTTTCAAGTACCAGTCGTTTCTCAGCAGCAGTCATATTTTTTCCCCGGGTTTAAATAGAAAAAGCCCTTATCATTTTATGATAAGAGCTTTTTTGACTAAAATAAAATAACATCAATAAAATAAAGAGAATTAATTATTGAACAGGAGCAGGTTTATAATTTGTTCTCATTTTATCGTATTTAGCTTTTTCTTCTTCAGTAAGTTTAGGAATAGTGAATGTTTGCTTTGGATAAATTAAATCAGGGTTCTTAATCTTATCACGGTTTGCTTTGTAAATTTTAGGCCATGCAAAACCATTTCCGTAATAATCTTTCTTCTTAGCTATATTCCAGAGGCAATCACCCTTAACTACAGTATAATTCCATTCCTGTGGAGCTTCCACCCATGCATCCATTGAACTCTGCATCTGGTTATGAACCTTATCAAAGAATTCAGGAAGTGCGCTTATTTTATTTGATTTAAGGGCATCGAGATCTTTCTGTCTGTCAGTTTTTGGACCTTCTTTTCTTCTGATTTTTCCATCAAGTTCATTTACTGCATTTCTGAAATTGTCTACATCAGCATTAGTAGCTCCTACAAGAGCATATAATTCATTCTGACAATCTTCATAAGATTGCATTCCCTGAAGCTGCTCTTTCAATTTACTTATTGCATCCTGCAATTCGGTAATTTGTTGTGTAAGAGCATCTTTTTGTGATCTGAGTCTTGCCATTTCGGCTTCCCACTCATCTGAACTCATCTCATCCTCCTGTGCTACAATACTTACAGTAAAGAGAAACAGAAGAGAAAGAACAGTTAATAAATACTTACTTATTTTCATAAAACTTTCCTCCAATTAGGTAATAAAAAACTTTTTAAAAAATTACATGCCCATTTTACTTAAATTGGCTTTTGTCTCTTCTTTTGCTTTCTCACATTGCTGTAATTTTGAATTTCTATCTGCAATCTCTTTCTCCAAACTTGCACGCTGGTCTTTTAGTTGATCAGCCTGAGTCTGAAGTGAGTTGACCTCAGAACGCAAATCCTGAAGCTGCTGCATTTCAGCATCGCTAACACCACCACAACCACTCATTACTGCAACGGTAACTGCGAATACTGCAATAATAGCTGTGTTTCTAGCTAATTTAATTATTTTCATCTGTAGAACCTCCAATTATGATTTTTTTAGTAGGTTGTTAAATAATTCTAACCTTTTTTCCGTCTTAAATAAATTGAATTCTTAAATCTAATTCAAATAGGTACTTAGAGCAAATAGGTCATTGAACAATGACCTGATATATACGTAAATTGCATAAAAAATTCAAGTTAAGTTCTTATAATAAAGGGAGTTGTTGTTTTACTTCACACATTTTCATATTAATCTTTTTTCAACAAAGCTTGTAAATGTATTTCCTGCAATAATAATATGATCAAAAACAGGTATATCCATAATTTTACCGGATTCAACTATTTTTTTTGTGATAGAGATATCTTCATTACTTGGTTCCGGATTACCGCTCGGATGATTATGCATCAAAATAATACTCGCTGAATTATTTTCAATTGCGACTTTAAATATCTCCCTGGGGTGAACAACACTTGAATTCAAATTACCAATCGAAATAATTTCGTGCTTTATTATTTTGTTAGCGGAATTTAAACATACAACAATAAATTGTTCTTTTGCTTCATCTTTGATAAGGGGAATGAAAATATCTGCCACATCCTGTGGTGAAGTAATTTTTTTATTTGATAACCATTTAGATTGCATTTGTATTCTTCGTGATAATTCAAATGCTGCCAGTAGCGTAGCGGCTTTATCTTTTCCAATTCCTGAAGTAGAGGTAAGAGAAGCAATTGATTTTGTGGATAGTACTGCAAGATTTCTATAGTTATTAATTAGTTCCTGAGCAATCTGAATTACGGATTTGCCCTTCCTCCCTGTTCTAAGAAGTATGGCTATTAATTCTGCATCAGTTAGGTTTTGAGCACCCCTCAAAATAAGTTTTTCACGCGGCCGGTCATCGAGGGGTAAGTCTTTAACTCCTAGTATAATATCACCTTTTTATTATTCGCCTGATTTAAAACGATCTACAAGTTCAAATTTTCCGTCACTGTATCTAACAATATTTAGGAATCTGTTAATATGTTCTTTTCCAAATGCAATATTATTATGATAACCTTTTATTTCAATACCGGATTCCATTGTTGCAATTAAAGATTCTCTTGATTCAGCTCCGGAATCAATTAAATTTAACAGATAATTTGCTGTATCATATCCATATAAAACATTGCGATCTATATCAGTTCCTGTTTGCGTATTAAAATTCTTACTTAGTGAATTAAATGAAGTATCATTATAATCAATAAAATAGTCGGATGTGAAGGAAAGCTGGTTACTTAATTCGGATGAAGTTTCAAATCCTTTAGCATAAAACCAATCCTGGTTTCCGAAAATAGGCACATTTATTTCATGCTGTACCATTTGTGAAAGTAAAGGGGCAGCATCTATTTTACTTGAAAGCGGTATGTAAATTCCATCGATTTTTTCACCATAGGAAGCAATTGAACCTACCGGATTACTTAGATCAAATGACCCGCTGCTGTAAGTTTTATTTTCTATAATTTCACCGCCCAGATCTTTGAATTCATTAATAAAAGAAGCAGCGAGTAATAGGTGAATAGTTTTCTACAGAATTAAGAACTGCCATTTTTCGTTTGCCAGCTACAAAATAAATATACTGAGCCATTATCTTTGCCCGCATATAAAATGAAGGATTTGCCTGGAAAAATTTATCGCTTAATTTAACTAGGTCATTATCTGTAGCAGTTGGAGAAATTATGGGGATACCCGATCCCTTAAAATCATTCAAAGTTTGTCTTACCTCGTTACTGAAAATAGGACCGATGATTGCTTTAATTTCCGGTATATGAATTAGTTCATAACTAATTTGATTAATCTTTAAAGAATCATTTCCGGTATCTCTTATTATCAGCCCAATTTTATTACTATGCTTCTTATTATACTCTGAAGTATTATATTTAATTCCTTTTAGTATTTCCTGTGCCGATTGATTTTCCAGACCCGTTTTAATATCCGTTAATGGTAAAAGAACCCCTATAAGATTTTTTGATTTAATTTGGCTTTGCTGATCAGATAATTCTGTAATTGATTTTTGTGCCTCTGCGCTCTGTTCAGATTCCGGAAAAGAATTGATGAGCTTTTTGTAGACATCAATTGCATCCTTAACGTCGCTTTCCTTTTCCAGCTTTTTACCAAGCAATAACTGAAGATAAGGTTTAATATTATTATCAGTTGTAATATCATTAAAAGTTTTTAATTCATAAAGATGAAGATAATTTAATGCCAGAGTTTCCCCTATCGATTCTGCATACGACTTATAATCAGGTGATTCAGTATTGGAAATCAGTGTAAGTGTTTCTTCAAAAGCATTTTTATAATCCTGCTGACTGTAGAAGGTTTTAACTAAAGCCAGATGTGCTTCATCTTTATAACTGCTTGTCGGAAATTTTTCCAGAAAACCCTGAAGGTACTGTTTAGCAGAATTCAGATCATTTAACTGAAGATAGGTTTTCCCGAGAAAAAGATACGCGATTGTAGTTTTAGAATTAAAAGGTGATTGAATCGCAATTTTTTCAAACAAAGGCAGTGCATCCTTATACTGCTGAGATTGAAATAACTCCACACCGAGTTTGAATTGAGATTCTAAATTATCGTTTTGTTGCGCGGAAAGATTAGAAGTGATAAATAAAATAAAAATAACAGATACTGAAACAGTTCGTATGAAAATTTCTTTAAACATCAGGAGCCATTTTTTTTAGAATCGTGTTTGCATTTTTCTTGCCTTCAAGAGCAAATTTATTTTCAGGATCAAGTTTTAGAGCAATTTCAAAATATGCGAGGGCATCCGCAACATTTTCAGATTTAAGGCACGCCTCTGCAAGTTCAGTATAAATATCAGACTCAGTACTTTCACCGGAATCAATATATATTAAAAATTGTTTTTCTGCTTTGATGTAGTCCCCGGTTTTAAGATAAATTCTCCCGGCCCACTTGTTCGCAGAATTTTCCCCCGGATTTAATTTTATTGCTTTCTTTATTGGAACAATTGCATGTGTATACATTCCAAGATTATAATAAACAACAGAAATCAATAAGTTCCACTCCCAAAAATTTGAATACATTGATTCTGTTTTCTTCAGATATTTAAGGGCACTTTTAAAATCTTTCAGGTTAATATCTATCTTTGCCAGATACAAAGTAGCTTCCTGCAGCATCTCATCAGGTTCACCGTGTTCAAGAAAATTTATAAAATTAATTCTGGCTACTTCATAATCTTTTTGCATAAAATGTGAATAACCAAGAAAAAATGACACAACAGGTTCTTCTTCAGGCAGTATAAAACTTAAAACTTCATTTGCCTCATCCCACCTGTTATTGCGCATTAGAAATTCACTTAAATAAATCCTGACTTTTTTATCTTCAGGATCTTTAGACAGATAATTTTTTATTAGTTCGACTGCAGGTTCAATATTTCCGATTTTTTCATAGGCTTCCCCCAGAGCAAAATAAGCATCTGTATATCCAGGGTCATCATCGATAATTGAATTATAAACCTGAACAGCATGCAGCAGTTTACCTTCCATCTCAAACCCGGAAGCTTGTTTCATTTTATAGGCAATCAGAATTTCATCCATTTTATAATTTTATTCCCATTCAATTGTGGATGGAGGTTTTGAGCTGATATCATAAACAACCCTGTTGACACCTCGTACTTTATTAATTATCTTATTTGAAACAGCAGCCAAAAAATCATGTTGAAAGCTATACCAGTCTGCAGTCATTCCATCAGATGAAGTTACAGCCCTTAGTGCAAGCACATTCTCATAAGTTCGGGCATCTCCCATTACACCAACAGATTGAATGGAAAGAAGCACGGCAAAAGCCTGCCAGATTTCATCATATAACCCTGATGCTTTAATCTCATTTATAAATATATCATCCGCTTCTCTTAAAATTTCAAGTCGTAATTCTGTAATATCTCCAATTATTCTTACTGCAAGTCCCGGTCCCGGGAAAGGATGACGATTTATAAAATCTGCGGGGATTCCCAATTCCTGCCCGACTTTTCTAACTTCATCTTTAAACAGTTCACGGAATGGTTCAATTAATCCAAGATTCATTTTTTCAGGAAGTCCGCCTACATTATGGTGAGTTTTTATTGTTGTTGAAGCACCTTTCACTGAGACAGATTCTATTACATCAGGATAGAGAGTTCCCTGTACAAGAAATTTCACCCCATCTATTTTATTTGCTTCTTCCTCAAATACTTCTATAAAAGTATTCCCGATAATTTTCCTTTTTGTCTCTGGATCAAAAACGCCCACAAGTTTTTTTAAAAATCTCTCACTCGCATCAACATAAATTACTTTTAGTTTAAATTCTTCTTCAAACATTTTAAGGATAATTTCACTTTCATTTTTTCTCATCATCCCTGTGTTTATGTGAATGCAGGTAAGGTTTATTCCAATTGCCTTATCAACCAGAACTGCAGCAACTGTTGAATCAACTCCACCGCTTAATGCACATATAACTTTTGATGTTCCAACTTTCTGTTTAATCTCGCTGATTTTACTTTCAATGAAATTGCCTGTTGTCCAGTTGCCTTTAGATTTACAAATATTGAACAGGAAGTTATGAATAATTTTTCCACCCTCTTCAGTATGCATAACTTCCGGGTGAAACTGTAAACCATAAATCTTTTTATTTTCATCTGCTATTGCGCAAACGGGAGAATGATCTGAAGTCCCGATAATCTGAAATCCTTTTGGAAGAGAGTTAAGATAATCACCATGACTCATCCATACAACAGATTCACTTTTTACATTTTTAAATAAGAGAGACTGGTTTGTAATTTTTAAAGTAGCTTTACCGTATTCTCTATTCTTTGCAGATTCAACTATGCCTCCCAAAGATAATGATATGAACTGAAGACCATAACAAATTCCAAGCACTGGAATGCCTAATTCTAAAATTTCGGGGTTAATGAGCGGAGCATCAGCATCATAAACACTCATTGGGCCACCCGAAAGGATAATTCCAATGGGGTTAATTTTTTTTATCTGCTCAAGGCTTATTGTATGAGGATAAATTTCAGAAAAGACGCTTGTTTCTCTAACACGGCGTGTAATTAATTGTGTGTATTGGGAACCAAAATCAATTATTAAAATTTCTTCTTCGTGAAAAATCATCAGTTCTGTATTCTTAAATGCAAATATTCTTTTCCTTCAAACAGTCAGGGAAATTCACAAGATATTATGGGTTAAAGAATATAACAATAATTAAAAGTAATTTTTCCCCTAATAAAAATTTTAAGAAGCAGTTATTTTGCGTACTCTTCAGATTCAGTTACAATCAACTTAAATAAATTTTAAATCTGCTATTATAGGTTTATTGTCCAATCAAATTCTTATAAGCAGAACTGTCAAGCAAATCATTTAATTCAGAAAGTTCACTAATTTCAATTTTTACCATCCAGCCTTTCCCGTAAGGGTCATTGTTTACAAACTCAGGGTTATCGGTTAACTCCTTATTTATTTCAATAATTTTACCATTACAAGGAGCATACATATCACTAACTGTTTTCACTGCTTCAATTGTACCAAAGGATTCACCCTTTACAATATTTGTAAGTTTGGGGTCAATATCAACGAAAACTACATCACCCAATTCACCCTGGGCATATTCTGTAATTCCAATCAATCCAGTTTTGCCGTCTATTTTAATCCATTCGTGATCATTTGTATATTTTAAATTATCCGGGAAGTTCATAATAACCTCAATTTATTTTTTTCGAAGAGTAATATTAGTAATTAATTTGATTTAAATTCAAATTTTTCCAGGAATCCTGTATCAAAATTCCCGCTTATAAATCTTGGATCTTCAAGTACCTGAAGATGAAAAGGAATTGTTGTTTTAATGCCTTCAATAATAAATTCTTCCAGTGCTCTCTTTCCTCGTGCTAATGCATGATTTCTATCTTTTCCCCATACAATTAATTTAGCAATAAGAGAATCATAAAAAGGAGGGATTGAGTAACCATGATAAATATGTGAGTCCACTCTGACACCAAATCCACCTGGAAAATGAAGTGATTCAATTTTACCCGGAGATGGTCTAAAGTTATGTTCAGGATCTTCAGCGTTTATTCTGAATTCTATACTGTGCCCGATAGGTTTTCTTGGAAGTGTTTCAATTTTTTCACCTGCAGCTACAAGAATCTGCTGCCTGATCAGATCCACATCATAAACCATCTCGGTTACGGGATGTTCAACCTGGATTCTTGTATTCATCTCCATAAAATAAAATTTCTTGTGTTTATCAACCAGAAACTCAATAGTTCCAACACCTTCATAGTTAACTGATTTCGCTCCCAGAATTGCAGTTTCCCCCATCAGATTTCTTGTTTCGGCATCAATAATAGGAGATGGAGATTCTTCGATCAATTTTTGATGTCTCCTTTGAACAGAACAATCTCTTTCACCATAATGATAGACATTTCCGAACATGTCTCCTAAAACCTGAATTTCGATGTGCCGGGGATTTTCAAGAAACTTTTCAATGTAAACATCGCCATTTCCAAAAGCTGATTCAGCTTCTGTGCGTGCAGTTTGATAAGCTTTTTCGAATTCAGATTCCTCCCAGACAATTCGCATACCCTTACCTCCACCGCCTGCTGATGCTTTTATAATAACTGGAAACCCGATTTCTGCTGCTATTTTCTTTCCTTCATCAATGTCAGAAACAACACCATCGCTGCCTGGAATAACGGGAACACCATTGTTTTTCATGGTATTCTTAGCGAATGATTTATCTCCCATAGCATTTATCATTTTTGGAGAAGGACCAATAAATTTTATACCCGAATCGGCACAAATCTCCGAGAAACTTGCATTTTCTGCCAAAAAGCCATAGCCGGGATGGATAGCTTCAGAACCGGTTATTTGTGCAGCCGAAATAATCAGGGGAATTTTTAAATAACTTTCTTTACTCGGGGGAGGACCGATACAGACTGCTTCATCAGCAAAGGTTACGTGCAGCGCGTCTTTATCAGCTTCAGAATAAATGGCTACTGTTTTTATTCCCAGTTCTTTACAAGTTCTGATTACTCTTAATGCGATTTCGCCCCGGTTGGCAATAAGGATTTTATTAAACAACATTCCCTCTCAATTCCTGAGAATTAACTAAGCTGAATAAGGAACAAAGGTTGATTGTACTCAACGGGTTTCCCATTTTCAACAAGAATTTTAACAATCTTTCCGCTAACATCAGATTCAATTTCATTCATTAGCTTCATTGCTTCAACAATACATAAAACAGATCCCGAAGAAATACTATCACCAACCTGAACATATGGATCAGCATCTGGAGCAGGAGCCCTGTAAAAAGTTCCAACTATAGGAGAATGAATTTCGTGCAGGTTATCTTTCTTTTCTTCTTTCACATTTGTCTCTTCAGCAGTCTTCACTTCTGAAACATTCTGCCCAACAGGTTGCGAAGAAGAAAGAATTTGCGGCTGAGTTAAACTCTGAAACCCCCTTATCTTCTTTGCTATTTTAACTCGCAAGCCATTTTCTTCAATTTCAAGATCCGTTATTTCGCTTGAATCAACAAGCTTAACAAGTTTCCTGATCAGATTTAAATCCATTTGGGATTCCTTGTTTTTAAGATTTTAAACGTTCTACGTACTCGCCTGTTCTTGTATCTACCTTCAGGATGTCATCCACGTCAATAAATAAAGGAACATTAACGCTGGCACCTGTTTCAAGTTCAGCAGGCTTTAATGCACCCGTGGCAGTATTTCCTTTAAACCCGGGTTCAGTATGTACAACTTTCAGGGTAACAAAAATGGGAATTTCGACATTAATAATTTCCGTTCCATTAAAAAGAATTTCTATCTCTTCACCTTCTTTTAAAAATTTATCACTGTTCCCGAAAAGATCCCTGGGAATGTTAATCTGTTCATAAGTATCGTTATCCATACAAACCAGGAAGTCACCTTCTCTGAAAAGGAACTGGTATTTTCTTCTTTCAACTCTTACAATATCAATTCCTTCGCCAGCCCGAAAAGTGTTATCCAGTACTTTACCCGACCTTAAATTTTTTAAAGTGGTACGTACAAATGCCCCGCCTTTGCCGGGTTTTACGTGTTGAAATTCTGTAATTGTATAGAGATCATTCTTATATTTAATGATGAGCCCATTTCGGAAATCAGAAGTATCTGCCATAGTACCTGAAGTTAATTGTGAATTAATAGAATAAAAAAATAGAAATATACGATCTGAAAGTCAAGAAATGAGATTTGCTAATAATTACTCAAAATGATATAAAAACCATCATTTTATTTAAAAAATTGATCAAAAAATACTAAAATCAGATTAATTTTAACTTCTTGGATTTTACGTAAAATCATGAGTTAACCAAAGCAAGATAACGGTCAGCATCTCTGGATGCTGAAGATGTTTTATAATCATTCTTGATTGTCATCAATAATTCTTTTGCGTTTTCATTTTTGCCAGCATTAATATAGTTGATAGCAGCTTTTAACATATAATCCGGATTCTCAACATTGTATTTGTTCACATGAGCCGCATCACTGAATAGGTCACCTGCTTTTTCAAAATCATTTTTATATGCATAATACCCTGCTTGTCCGGCTAGAGAAGCAGCTTTAAGTAAGGGGATATCACCGGAGTAACTCTTATAGTATTTGAATGCTTCATCAATTTTTCCCAACCTGTTGTAGCTGTTTGCAAGGTATATTTTAGCCATCTCACCATTTTCTGTTCCGTCATAATCTTCAACAATTTTTTTTAATCCAATAACATCTGTTCCCGCTTTTCCCTCAATTGCTTCAAGATAGGAGCCTTTATCATAAGAGTCGATTACTCTTGATAACGCAAGTCCGGCTTGTTCGTTTACTTCCTTTTTATGATTAACATAATAAATTACAGCTAAAACAACTACAATCAGAATTCCGCCATAAGTCAACAGCCGGGATTGGTTTTGTTCAAAATAGCCAATGGCTTTATAATAAGTTGAAACCAGCTTGTCTTCTTTTATTTCTTTGCGGGATAGTTTTTTCTTTTTAGTTAACATTTATAATCCTTTATCCGTCAATAATTGTTCTTAAAAATCAAAGCATTAAATGTAACATTAAAAGAGATAATGTTCCATTAAAAAATTTAGTAGTGCGCCCGGCAGGACTCGAACCTGCAACCTTTGGAACCGGAATCCAACATTCTATCCAATTGAACTACGGGCGCATTTATCATCTGTTATTTTCAACTTTCTATCCAACCTACCTGCGGTAGGCAGGTTGAACTACGGGCGCAGTATATATTAACTTAAGCTTGAAATTTACAAAAAAAATATTGATTATTTAACGATACAGTCCTTGGTGTGCCTGAGCTTTTTCACTTTAATAGTTTTTTGCATACGTTATCTAAACCCGTTATTTGTTTGGATTTTTATAATTGCGATCATTTATGCTGAATAAAATAAAAAAGCTAGTTGAAAAAATTTATTTCGTTTTGAAGGAGTGAGGAAGATTGATCTACATAATTCTGATAGGATTTGAATAAATCCAGGCGTTTCCGTTAAGGTAAACTTCAACTCTGTAAACACCCTTGGATTTAATTTTTATTTCTAATTCTTTACATTCTTTTTCCAGATACAATTTACCATTTCGAATTATTTTAATTATGCCTTTTTCAACAGGTAACTTTACATTTATTTTCATATTTCCTTTAAAACCGGGGGAATCCCCCATTAAATATTTTTCTTTTCCGGATTCTGCAAAAAACTGAAAACCTTTGGAATCTGCATGATAATCATTAGCAATAAAACAATTACCTTTTTCGAGGGCAGAGTAAATTTGCTGCTTCGCTTTTTCAATTCCCAATGCTGAAAGATCTTTGTTTATCTTTTCGTCGGTAAAAATGTGCGTTCGAATAGATTTAAAAAGAACTTTATAGGGAAATATTTCAACTTCAACGAAACCCAGAATGTTATATTTATGGGCATGTGCATCCACTCCGCCTATACCGACCACTTTTCGTTTCTGGTTTAATTCATCCCAGACTTTAAGTGTTTCTTTAGGAGGAGCCTCAATTGATTTGAGAGGGTGCAGGAAAGATTTATATTTATTTTCTTCAGTCAGATTTTCCATCCACTCCGACATATGGTTCCAAATTTCAATACCTGTAAAATCCTCGGTATCCCACTCCGTCCAAGGATAAGGAGGATGCTCTGCCATATGAGTTCTTTTTTCGTGCGGATGTGCCAGGAATCCAATCCCTCCTGCTTCCTTAATTTTTCTTACGTATTCCTTTGCGGAGATTCTCGTTGAAAAGGTTTTATCTATATTAAAAGCGAGATAATGATTTTTATTCTCTTTATCATTTATTTCACAACCTACCAGCAAAAGTGTATTCCCGTACCACTTTTCATATCCTTCTTTTAACGCCCTCAAAGTATTATGATCAGTCAGAGCAATAAAATCCAGTCCGACTTCATTTGCAAAATTAGCTATCTCCTCAACTTTTCCGGAACCATCGGAAAAAACTGAGTGCATATGTAATGCTCCAACATATTCAAACATATTTAATCAAAACATTGTTTCAGGAAGAAAAGATTTTATCAAAGGAAAGTTATAAAATTATTTCTAACAAAAAACCCTAATTACTTACGATCAGAATTACATTCATCAATATTAGAATTTTAAATTAAAATCTCGTTGTGAGGTCCAGAAGTATTCTTCCCGATGTGTTGGTATTCTCAAAAATACCTTCATAACTTAAAGATAGATATACCGGGTTAAATAGTATAGTGGAAAGATCTACCGAAAATGAATTTTGTTTTAATGATGCAAGATTACTGTAAAACTTATATTGTGTATTTCTGTAATACACGGCTATATCAAACCAGTTCCCAAGACTTCTGCTAAGTCTTAACCCAGCAACTCCTCCTTCAATGTAACTTGTTATAAGTTTTGTATAGGAAACCGTAGGGGTAATCTCAACAAATGGTATCTGAGAATAACTTAAATATCCTCCGAAATTACGGGCGGGTTTCAGATCATTTTTCTGATATCTGTACCCACCGGTTAATCCGACAAAAACCTTTTTCAGAGGTCTTATGTTCATTCTTAAATTAAATCCCTGGCGGGTTTCATTTTCAAATAAACTATCTATGAAATTTTTAAATGTTTCATAATAAATAACATTTTTCCTTGCATCATATGATAATGATAATGAAATGACTCTTGAAGGAGAATACCTGAGGGATGCAAAAACACTTGTTAATTGAAATTCGTTTTTCTTTACTCCACTGATTTGTTTGAATAAGTCCATTTCACTTGAGATGAAAAAATTAGTGTTCGGAACAAGGGAATTGGAATGCTGGAAATATAGAAACCTTCTGTCAGTTTTAAAGTTGTTTGTTTGTTCAAAGAAAGCAAGTGTATTATTCATATATCCTGAACTAAGTGAATCATCTCTGCCTAAATATACACCATATTCAAATAGTTTTAAATTAAATCCTAAGTCTGTAAAATTTGGTCTTGATCCTGCTACAGCTCCGACATAGTTGTTGTTCATACCTGTTTCAAACTGAATACCATCAATAGAACTTATGTTTGAAATTTTTCTGTTGAGGTGTCTTCCCAGCCAGAGAGACGTTGTTTTAGTAAATTCATAGTTCAGAGCAAAATCATAAATTCGCAGACTTCTTCCGAAATTATCTGAAATATTTATCCATTGATCAGCACGGTATGCAAACGTTGTATAATTTGAAAATGATAAACCGCTTCCGCCAATATGATTTGCATTTAGTGAGAAAGAGTATCTCCATCTTTGGTTATCTGCAAAGAAAGGAGAGTTAGAAATATTAGAATATGATTGGACAGAAAATTTTCCTTTAAAATTCGATTCTCTCTTTTTTACTCTTTGTGAGGAATTATTTATTGCATTTACAGAAACATCTGTAGCAGTAGGAATACTTACCTCCGGCGTATTTGGTTCATTCGTAACTGGGTCGGGAATTTCTCTTTCAATTACAGCAAATAATCTGTCATCCACTTTAAGTTCGGTATTATTAATTGACTCTCCGGCAACAGATTTGGCTGAAATAAACTTAACAACCATAGCAGGAATAAGCTTATTACTTAATTTCTGATACAGCGTATCTCCTGCTATAATACCATTTGTACTTTCAAATTTTACATAAACATTTTGTGATGAATTATAAGTAACAACTCCCTGCCTCTCAACTTTTTCATAAGTTGAACTAAAAGTAGATTCCGATATCACCAAAGAAAAAAACAATATGTAATAAATCATCTTTGTCATGGACTTAATCCCGTTTTGTTCCGCGTAACATAAATCCATCACCAAAATGAGATGTTGAATGACAATTCCAACAATCAGTTCTATGTCCCGGATCGTGTCCTTCTAGAAAATCATTCATATGGCAGCTTAAGCACTGCGGCTGATAGTTAGGTTCTGAATGACATTCGTTGCAAGCCATTGAACTATGATTTCCGTGAAGGGCATAAAAACTATGATCAAAACTTGCCGGCTGCCACCCATTCTGAGTATGGCAATTCAAACAATCATGTGAGAAGTTCAGTGTCTGATGCGGCGGATCTGTGGTTGAGTTAAAATTATCAGAATGACAACCATAACAAGTATTAGGAGTATTATTGTAATCTCCATTGTGGCATGCATTACAATCATTGCTTATAGCAATATGTGCACCTACGAATGGAAAATAATTTGCATGATTCGGGAATTGTGCAGGCGCCCAGCCGGGATTAGTCGTATGGCAGGTTTGGCAATCAGTTGATAATTGTAATGCCGTATGACTTGGATTTGTAGTATTGTTATAATTTGTTTCATGACAGGCGAAGCAAGCTGTAGGTGTACCGGTAAATCCTGAAGCATGACAATCAGAACATTGGAGCTGAAGATGAGCACCGGTTAGAGGAAAATTCGTATTGTTATGATCGAATGTTGATGGAGTCCATCCAGTAAAACTGTGGCACATATCGCAGTTTGTTGGATAATTTTGTGCTACATGGTTAGGGGCTGAATTATAGTCTGATTGATGACAGGGCACGCAGTTTGGAGACAAACCGGTAATCGTTCCCTGGTGACAATCAGAACATTGAATCTGAGCATGCACACCCAGTAACTGGAACCCAGTTGTGGTATGATTAAATGTTGATGGTATCCAGGCAGTAGTTGAATGACAGTCCTGACAGGTAGAAGGAATACCGGCTGCAACGTGATTAGGATTTGCAGCAGTGTTATAATCATTTTGATGACAGGATACACAATCAGGATTCAAACCGGTGAGAGTTCCCTGATGACACGATGAACATTGCAAAGGTGCATGAGCTCCATCCAGTGTAAACCCTGTAGTTGAATGATTGAACGTTGATGGCGTCCATCCATTTGCGTTATGACAATCCTGACAGGTTGTAGGTATTCCTGCTGCAACGTGATTCGGATTTACAGCATTGTTGTAATCAGTCTGATGACATTGTAAACATTCGGAAGAAGTAAGATTGTAATTTCCGTTGTGGCAGGAATTACAATCTGTTATACTCGCGTGCTGCCCTAACAATTCAAAATATTGATTATGCTGCGGGAATAATGCAGGCTGCCAGCCCGGATTAGTAGTATGACAAGATACACAATCGGTAGTAATTCCGAGAGACTGATGGTTCGGGTTTGTCGTATTATTAAAATCTGTTTGATGACAATCCTGACAAATTAGTTGGAGGTGGAACTGAATACCCACCGACATGGCAACTTAAACAATCAACAGTAAGATGAGCTCCAGTTAATGGAAAATTGGATAAATCATGATTAAATGATCCCCCGGCATTTCCGGTCGGATGGCATGCATAACAAGCATCACTCTGATATATATAACCTTGTACATCCTGATGCTGCCCATCCGTATCTTGTTGATTGTGTTCATGACAGGTTATACAGGAGAAGACCATAAAATTATTCGGATCAGTATGGCAATCACTGCAATCATTCCATTTACCATTATGTTTACCAGAATATATCGGGAAAAATTGCGCATCGTGATCAAAGGTTGCCGGCTGCCATGCAGCTTGTGAATGACAGGTCTGACAATCGGTACCAAAACCTGCAGCCTGATGATTTGGGTTAGTTGTATTATTATAATCTGTAGCGTGACAATCATAACATTGATTAGGAGTATTGTTATAATTACCATTATGACATGTTGAACAATCAGTAATATTAGCGTGTGCTCCGATCAGTTCATAAAAATTACTATGAATCGGGAATGTTGCCGGCTGCCAACCGGGATTAGTTGTATGACAGGTCTGACAATCTGTTGTAATACCAATCGCCTGATGATTAGGATTCGTAGTAGAATTAAAATTTGATTGATGACAGGATACACAATCAGTTGGTGTTCCTGCAAAACCATTTTGATGACAACCTGAGCAATTCACAGTTTGATGTGCGCCTGTTAGAGGAAATCCACTTGTATTATGATCAAAGTTGGTATCACCCCAGCTATTTGTATTATGGCACATCTCGCAATTTGTTGGATAATTCTGCGAAACATGTTCGGGTGCTCCATTATAATCTGATTGATGACAGGAGTAACATTCCGGATTCGCATTTGAAGTACTTCCCTGGTGACAGGAAGAACAATCAAGACTCACATGCCTGCCTGTTAGTTCAAATCCAGTGTTCGTATGATTAAAAGTTGAGGGAACAAATGAATCCGTATTATGGCAGGTCTGGCAGTCAGTTGAAATACCAGCAGCCTGATGATTAGGATTAGTTGAAGCATTGTATGCGTTAACATGGCATGAATAACAATCCATCGGGGTATTGGTATATCCCTGTGTATGGCAGGACGAACAGTTAACAGTTTTATGAGAACCTGTAAGAGGGAACTGCGTTTGATTATGATCAAAGTTTGCAGGAGACCAGCCATTAATAGTATGGCAGTCAACACAGTTTGTCGAAAATCCTGCGGTAACATGATTGGGATCAGTTGTCGCTTCAAAATCAGCACGGTGGCAGGAATAACAATCTGTTGAAAGTCCCGTGAAGTTACCTCCCTGTCCGTGGCAGGCAGAACATTCGATGTTATGACCGCCTGTTAACGGGAAGAAATCGTGGTTAAAATTAGTTGCCGACCAAACCATACTTGTAACATCATGGCATTCTTCACAGTTTGTAGAAAAACCAGCATCAGAATGCTTTGGATTCATTGTATTATCATAATCTGTCTTATGACAGGAATAACAGTCGACAGAAAGAACCTGAAAATTCAGGTCCTGATAACCAGCATGGCATTGTTCACAATCAGCAAGCCGATGTGCTCCTACCAAAGGAAATCTACTTTCCTGATGCACAACATTTATATCTTTAACAATCCAGGTTTCCGGTGTATGACATCTCTGGCAATCAAAACCAACTGTTCCGCGGTGAACATCTTTATGACAGGAAAAACAATCCTCAGTAGCTTTTGCCTTTGAAAAAATAAGAGACTCGTGACAGGATTTACAATTTACTTCTTTATGCTGACCGACCAAACTGAAATCAGTAGTACTATGATCAAACTTTACCGAATCCGGATTAACCTTCCATGAACTTGCCTGATGACAGGAAGAACAATCAATATCCAATTTATCCCCGTGCGGAGACTGCGCAAGAATCCCGGTTGATGAAACCAGAAGTAGTATTAAGAATGACAGGATGCGCATTTAAAATCTTCTAATTTATATTTAATAAACTGATTGTTATTTTCGCTTACTGTTGGATGGCATTTTACACAGCCCAACTTTTGATGAGCTCCGGCCAGGGAAAATCTTGTTTTTTCATGATTAAACTTTTCCGGTTTCCAATTATCAGATGTATGGCAGCGCCCACAATTCGAATTTCCATTTTCACTGAATTGACCATAATGAATATCTTTATGACAACTTTCACATTTTGAATCTAAAGTAACAAACCTGAATACCTTTTCCCCGGACTCTTCCTCTTTGTAATGACATTTTCCACAACTTATGTCTTTATGTTTACCAGCAATAGGAAAAGTTGTTTTTGAATGATCAAAATTTATAGTAATCCAATTCTCTGTTAGGTGACAGCCTGAGCAATTATTATTCTGCATATATTTTTCAGTTATTTCCGACCCATGTACATTTTTATGACAATCTATACATTTTTCACCAATTTGCCTGAAATGCCATTTATCAACTTTATAATGGCAGGATTTACACGGAACTGCCAGGTGCGAACCTGTTAACTTAAAATCTATTTGATTATGTTCTGCAATGGTGAAAGTGGAAGGTTCGAATCCATTTACTGTATGACATTTAGAACAATCTTTAACTTTGGCTTCGAATGTAAATTCACCATTATGATAATCTGAGTGACAATCCACACAATTTTGATGCCGTGGTTTTGAATTAAGATCATTACCGTGGCATTTTGCACAATTTACGCTTTGGTGTTTTCCAACCAAAGGATAATTTGTCTTATTATGATCAAACGCTTTTTGATTAATAACATGAAAACCTGAGGTCACATGACAACTTTGACAGTCATTTCCAAACTTACCTTTATGAACATCTTTATGGCAATTTTCACAAGAAGCAAATGCAATCCCTTTTAATTTAGGAGTTGCTTTTCCATCAATATTTTCATTTGGATGACACTTAACACAAGCTACATTAACATGCGCCCCGGTAAGTTTAAATGCAGCTTTTGAATGATCAAAATTTTCAATTTTATTAAAGCTGGTTGTATTATGACAGGAACCGCATTTATCACCCAATCTCCCTTTATGAACATCTTCATGACAGCTTTTACAGGACTGATCCAAACCAAGCAGAGTATTTTTTCTAGAAATAACTTCATGCATTTGAATGAATACCTGCTTATGACAATCCTCGCATTTTATTTCTGAATGTTTTCCGGTTAACTGAAAACCTGCTTTTGAATGATCAAATTCTTTCCTGTTAAAGTTTACTATTCTAAATTTTCTTCCGTGATGTTCGCTATGGCAAGACCAGCAGTCTTTTCCCTTAACTTCACTGGTTGAATGATAACCACGGTTTTGATTTATTAACTTTTTGATTTCTGTATGACAATCCAGGCACTTTGATGACTGAACCTGTTCTCCCAAAACGTGACATTTTGTACAGTTACTAATCCCTTCAAGTTTTGCATGTGCATTTGTCAGATCACCCGGTGATATTTGTGCATATAGTGGAGCATAGAAAAGTAAAAACACCACTAATAATTTACAGACCGAGTGTAATATTTTTCGTAGCGTTGAATCGCTCAACAGAAATCTTACCTGTGAAATGATTAAATATTAACATGAATCGATTTAATTATTTTTCATGCTTAAGAATCGCATCCCCAAATTTTTTAGTGATTGAAATTCCAATCTTTTCAAGAAAACTGGTTGGAAGTTCACCACCGGCAAAAATATAAACAAGATCGTTTGGAACAGTTAAGAAATTCTCTTTGCCTTCAACAGAAATAATAACTGAATCATCTTTGATTTCTTTTACATTAGAACTCAAAAGAAGCTTAACGGATCTATCTTTGACTGCCCTTTGAATTCTTTCAAGATTTTTAGGTTTCAACCTGGAAAAAGAGTTGTTACGATAAGATAATATAACTTCATTATTTTCATCAGCTAAAAGTAATGCATTTTCAATTGCTGAATCACCGCCACCAACTACAATCACTTTTTTGTTATGAATCAATTCAGGCTCAAGCAGTCTGTAAGCAACTTTTTCTTTATTCTCTCCCGGAACACCAAGTTTTCTTGGCGAACCTCTTCTTCCTATTGATAGAACAACTGTCTTAGTTGTGTAAACTTTTTTGGAAGTTTCTACCTGGAAAATGTCCCCGGTTTTTTCAATGTTAACAACTTTTTCCTGTTCATTTATCTTTATATTGTTTTTGCCTATCGCTTTCAACCATAAACTTAATAATTCAGTTTTGGATGTCTCATTCAGTTTAACTTTACCATACAACGGTAAATCCATTGGAGATGTCATTACAACTTTTGCTCTTGGAAAACTAAAAACTGTACCGCCCAGACTGCTCTGTTCAAGGGTTAAATATTTCAATCCATTTTTTACCGCGGTAAGTGTAGCTGCAATACCCGCCGGACCTGCGCCAATTATTGTAACATCATATTCCGCTTTATGATTATTTTTTATTTTTCTTGATATGTACTCAACTGCCTGCTTACCCTGCTCAACTGCATTTTTTATAAGTCCCATTCCACCAAGCTCACCTGCAATGAAAATACCCGGAACACTTGTTTCAAATTCAGGACTGACGTGAGGAAGGTCCACTCCTCTTTTTTCCGTTCCGATGTTAAGGGTGATTGCCTGCATCGGACAGGCATGAAAACACGCTCCATGACCCACACACCTTGAAGCATTAATTGTTCTTGCCTGACCACTCACCATTCCAAGTATATCTTTTTCCGGACAAGCCGCAATACACGCTCCACTTCCAATACAAGTTTCAAGATCAACTACAGGATGGAGTGAAACTGGTTCATAAAATCCCAGTTGTTTGGCTTTTTCGATTTTATAGTTAGTTACTTTTGTTCTGTTTTTGTATTTACTCAGATAGGTGAACAAAACAAGAAACACGACCAGTAGAATCAGTGTATATGCAATAATATTTTCAATGAATACTTCCATCTCACTCAACTTTTAAAAATTGGAAACTCAATTATAATTTCTCAAGAGAAGATTTTGCCAGCTGCGAGGCTTCATCTCCGGGATAATCAGAAACAAGTTTGTTCCAGATTTCTTTTGCCCTCTCTTTATCTCCCCTGCTTGCAGCTATTGCACCAAGGTTGTACATAGCCTGCGTATTGTTCTTATCATTCTTTAAAACACGAGCGGTATATTCTTCAGCTTTATCATAATTCTGTTTTCCATAGTATACCATTGCAAGGTTGAAAAGAATATCGTTTCGTTTAGGATCAATTTTAATAATTTTTTCATAATAGGATAATGCTTCTTCCGGTTTGTGCGCTGCTGTCATAAAATCGGCGTACTCTCTCATTTTCGAAGTATCATTCGGATTTGCTTCAACCTGTTTTTTTAACATTTCCATTTTTTGAAATACTTCAGAAGAGACATTACTTTTTGAAGGATTTTCCCCTACAGGATTTTGAAGACCTTTATGAACATCATCGTTCGGCATTTCTTCACCCGCAATACTTCCGGCAGGAACAGTATTTTGGTTATTACTTTTCCCGGAAAGGATTAATAGTGTTACAATTACACCTATACCTAAAAGGATATATAAATAAACTATTCTGAATTTCAATTTCTTCCTCCTAAAAAATCCATTTATATCCAAAAATAATTGTTACTGCAATATGAATGAACATAATTACGAACATTGTAATCGCGAAAGGCAAATGAACGATATGCCAGTATCGGAACATCTTTTGAGTGGTTCTGAGCATACCAATTTTACGGGAGAGAACAAGTTTAGATTTAGAAATTCTTAAAATCTCTTTTTTTCTTTCACTTCGCAGATCCAGATGTCTCAGTTCCCGTTTTATTTGATGCAGAACAGTCTTTGTTCCAAAGTAATCCTGTAACATCATAACAAAACTCGTTCCAAACCCAACCTCTCTATATTTATCAGTTTGTGAATGTTTTTCTAATTTTGAGATAATCTTGCCGTTAATTGAATACTCATTCTTTAATCTGTATGTCAAATCGTCATTTATATCATTCAGCTCTTTCACACTTAATTCTTTACCCTGAATGGTCCTTGGAATCTGAACATAAATAAATCTCCCCGCGACACCACTGGCAACCACAGCAACCATACTCCAGAAACTGACTGCTACTATTCCTCCAAATTTGAATGCAGTATGATAGAGGACAAAAATTGGACCCAGTGTACAAAGGAAAATGTGAAACTCGAGCCAATGTTTTAAGAACCCAACATTGAAGAATCTTCTCACCCTTTTTCGTATCATATAAATTGCAACCCCCAAAATCATCATTACACTTCCCAGAATACCAAAACCATGTCCCAGGGTTCCACTGGGTTTTAACATTTCGTATTGTGACTGAAAAAATCTTTCTTCGAGAGGTGTATTGTAGTACTGATATCCGTTTATTGCTAATAAAACTGTTACCCCTACCCCTACAACAATAAAAGATATTACATAGATACTGTGGAGTGATTTGTTCATTTTATTCCCGGAATAAATAACAATTTATTTTTAGAATAGTAAACATAATAATTTTTTTGAGACAAATATTAAAAGGTAATTAATAATGGGTATGCCGGGAAGGAAAAAAGCGGCCTGTGGAAGCCGCTTATAATTTACTACAGGTTCGTTTCTGCAATCTCGTAAAGAGTAGTGTACCGTGTACTTCCATCTGTTGTCATATCGTTCAGTTTATTTATAAGAATATTTATTCTTTCATTCTGATCATCATCGAAAGCTTCATATGCTTCTGCAGAACTGAATGTGTATTGTTCATGATAGTGATGGTTTTTTCCTTTAGTTTCATAAACAGAATAATTTTCGAGTCCTTCTGCTGTAAGAAGAGTTTTCAGCTCTTTTATGAGCGACAGATATACTTCCTTCTTTTCAGCAGGAATTTCATAATCAATTGTGAAAATAACTTTTGGCATTTATTCTCCAGACATTTATAGATAATTATTTAGCAAAAACTCCCCGGTAAAAGAAATTTTAACCGGACCTGTCAAAGATAATTCTTTTATCTTTTCATCTTCAAATTTAAAATCAACAATTAATTCATCCCCTCCTTTGGTTAACAGGGTAACCGGAGGCATTATATTTTTCTTCAAAAATTTTGTCACTGCAACTGCAGCCGAACCTGTGCCGCAGGAAAGAGTTTCATTTTCAACTCCGCGCTCATAGGTTCTTATTTCAAGTTTATTATCTCTTAAGTTCACAAAATTTACGTTTGTTCCTCCGGGAGAAAATTCAGGAAGATACCTTATTTCTCTTCCCAAATCGTATACCGGGACTTCACTAATTTCAGAGTAATGTGTACCAGGTTTTACAGGATTTATTAAAATTTCATTGATATCTAAAACAACATGCGGTGAACCTGTATCTATAAAATCGGCAGTTATCATTTGTTTTGCAGCTTTAACTTTAAAATTCAACTTTATATTCTTCGGTTGATTGAAATAGAACTTTGCTAATCCATTCCCGGAAATTTCTCCTGAATATTCCTCATTATTTGATAAAAAACGGATTCTATTCTTCAGTCCAAATTTATCAGCCGCAAAACTGATTGCGCATCTTGCCCCGTTGCCGCATAAACTCCCGGTTGATCCATCTGCATTAAAATATTCCATCACAAAATCATAATCCTGCGAAGTTTTAATCGTTATTATCCCATCAGCGCCAATACCATTATGCCTGTCGCAAAGTTTTTTAATTAAAACATTTGAAAGAACTAAATCATTGCAAGTATTTTTATCTATCACGATAAAATCATTACCCGCACCGCTCATTTTAGCAAAAGAAATTTTCTGCATTGCGTATGCAATTTAGGTTAATAACTGATGTTGATCAATAAAAATATGAGGTTGAAGTTTTTATTTTAGTAATAAAGTGAACTATTTAACATTCTTTGAAAACTAAAACTGTTTTTCTATGGAAAACAGGAAAACTTATTACGAAGATCAGATTTTCAGACTATTCATTTACTAAGACAATTCGAAAGATCAGATATTATCAATACTGCAGTTGGCACCCTGCGCGTCTTTTTCCACCTGGATTGTTGAATGCTCTATTCCAAATTTCCTTTGTAAATCACTGCAAATTTCTTTGAGGAAATAATCGCCTGGATTGGAATCCGGCATTACCAGGTGGACAGTCAGAGCCGTCTCTGTTGTACTCATTGCCCAGATATGAAGGTCGTGAATTTCTTTCACACCCGGAATTGTTTTTAAATGATTCTCAACTTCTTTTAAACTTATACCTCTAGGAACAGCATCAACAGACATTAAAAACGAGTCTTTCAATAAATCAGCTGTACCGATTGTTATTACAATTACTATAACAAGACTTATCAATGGATCGAGCCAGAGCCAGTGCGTCAGAGTAATAAGCAGCCCTGCTATTACAACTCCGGCAGATACTCCGGCATCAGCAGCCATATGCAGATAAGCACCTCTTATATTTATATCCTTTTCTTTTCCCTTCATAAATAAGTATGCTGTAATCGCATTTACAAAAACCCCAATGCCCGCTATTATCATCATTGGTGTTCCCTGTACCGGTTCAGGATTGATCAATCTTCTTATTGCTTCAATTGAAATTGCACCTACGGCAATCAATAAAATAATCGCATTAAATAAAGCAGCCAGTATTGTTGATTTTCTTAAACCGTACGTTCTATTTTTTGTAGGAAGACTTTTAGCAAGATAAGTTGCACCCCAGGCAAGCAGAAGCCCAAGTACATCACTCAGGTTATGCCCTGCATCTGCGATTAACGCCATTGAACTTACAAGTAAACCAAATATTACTTCAACAATTATATATACAACATTCAACGCTATCCCAAAACCAAAAGCCCTGTTCATATTTTCAGTTTTGTGATGGAAATTCGTCATTTATCTTTGTGAGTTTGTAAAATCAATAATAAGAAAAAATTAATAATTGGCTTAAGTATAAAAATAATATTACCTGCTTTAAATTCAATTAATATTTTTTAGGGAAAATGTCCAGATGAATCTTCATCAGCAGGATATATACGGAAAGAAAAAGTGTAACAGCATTCGCAATTATTATTGGAAATGAGTTTATCATAAGACCATAAACCAACCAGAAAAAGACTCCTGAAGTCATTAATAAGAACATCCCTAAAGAAATATCTTTTGTGCTTTTTGATTTAAAAACTTTTATTGCCTGCGGAATAAATGAAATGGTTGTACAGGCAGCCGCAACATAACCAAAAACGAAAATTATCAATTCATTCTCCTAATAATTGTTAACTCAAACTTCTCTATTAGTAATATCAAAATAAATAATGATAATGATTAAATTTTTTCTTATATATCAATCAGTTAAAAATAATTAATGGGGGAGGTTATGATTTTCGATAAGATAGAAAACATTCAAATCTATTCAGATATAAATCCAGCTGTTGTAAAAGCATTAAACTTTCTCAAAGAAACCGATTTCAGCAAAATGAAATCAGGGAAAAACGAAATTTCAGGAGAAGATATTTTCTCAATTGTAAGTGATTATGAGACAAGGGATCTGGAGAACTGCAGATTAGAAGCTCACAGGAAATACATTGATATTCATTTTATGGCAGAGGGATCAGAACAAATCGGCTATTCTCTATTCAACAAACAAAAGCAGGCAACTGAATATGATGAGGAAAATGACTTCATATTGTATTGCGGCGAAAAGAATTACCTTAAGCTTGAAGAAGGCATGTTTGCTATATTTTTCCCTTCCGATCTTCATATGCCCGGTATTATGCTGGAAAAACCTGAAGTTGTAAAAAAGGTTGTTGTTAAGGTAAAATTATCAACCATCAATTATTCATTTGTATGAGCTGCAGACTATTAAAAGAATTAACACAAATCTGTTGAAAATTTCCATACTAATTTTTTCCTGCCTGAATAAATCTTCGCTGATTAACAATATAATCAATATTTCTCCTTAAAAATAGTTGCTGCTGTTTACTTTTATTCTCTAATTAACGATTTTAATAAAACAGAAATTATTATACACCCTTAGTTAAATAAAAGCTTACTTAATCTTGAATTTCAGTAACACCGGATTAGTTATAATGATTTTAACAACCATTCATATTTATTCTCAGTTAACTTCAATTTACACCTTCCTGATTTTCAGTAAGCTATAATTAATCAGGACAAATACCTGTCCCTCAAATAAGGTATTGTCCATTTTAGCGGGAGATAATAAGGTGGAAAAAATATCTTTACTTAAAACCTTCTTTCTTAGAATGTTTCCGTTTTTACTTGTTTTATTTTTGTCTATTCGGGCAAATTCACAAACTATAACCTATTCCGATAGCTGGCATAAAGTCGGGATTTCACTTGCTGAGGCTTTTGCTAACGGTGTAGAGATCAACTACTCAACGAGCCAATTTCAAATGAATGATGTGAATATAAATGGCTCTACGATGAAAAAAATCATGTTACCCGGGGTCTTTCTTCCAAACAACGAAGGTTTTCCCGATTTACCGGGAGTCAGCAGATATATTGCAGTTCCCCAGCAGGCACAGGTCTCATTCCAGATAACCTCCTCCCGTACAGAACACTATTCAAATATTGATATCGCCCCGGCACCACATATTCCTTTGGATACTGATATCGGACCGCTTAAATACAAGAAAAATGATGAGGTTTATTCAACCAATGCATTTTACCCGGAAAATCCTGTCATCCTTTCTTCCCCAATGAAAATAAGAGGTGTAGATGCAAGGATCATAGGGATTACACCCTTCCAGTATAATCCGACTACAAAAGAATTAATTGTTTACAGAGATCTCAAAATCTCTATTTCATTCACCGGGGGGAACGGACAGTTTGGAGAAAACCGGTTAAGAAACAGATGGTGGGATCCTATTTTGAAAAATACATTTCTTAACTCTGAATCTTTACCGGATGTTGTTTATAAACATAAATCTAATTCCAGAACCCAGGATTTTGAATACATTATTATTTCCCCAGACAACCCAACTTTCCTTGCCTGGGCTGATTCAATCAAAAACTGGAGAAACCTTCAGGGTATAAGAACCGGTATAGTTACACTTACAGAAATCGGCGGAAATAATTCGACATTAATTCAAAACTATATTGATAACGCATACCTTACCTGGGATATACCTCCTGTTGCTGTTCTCTTCCTAGGAGATTATGGAACCGGGGGTGCAACTTCAAATGGAATTATCTCACCTGTTTGGGATAATTACTGTGTATCAGATAATATTTACGCAGATATTGATGAAGATGAACTTCCGGATCTGGCAGTAGCAAGATTAACAGCACAAAATGAAACGCACCTTGAAATACTTGTTCATAAATTCATGAATTACGAACGTCAACCCCCGGTAAATCCGGGCTTCTATCAGAACCCTGTCTCTGCGGGAGGCTGGCAGTCTGACAGATGGTTTATACTCTGTGCCGATGTAGTTTACGGATTCTGGGAAAATGAATTGATGAAAACTCCTGCACGCGAGTATGCAGGAACCTCAGGCGCACCATCATATTGGTCAACTAACCCTAATACAGGTATGGTGGTTGATTATTTTGGTCCGAACGGTTTAGGATATATCCCCCAGATTCCGACACATTTAACAGATTGGGGAGGAAGTGCAACCCGTATAAATAATGATATAAATAATGGAGCTTCAATAATTATTCACAGAGACCATGGCGCAGAGAACGGATGGTCTTCACCTTCTTATACGATTAGTAATCTTTCAGGTTTAAACAATGATGATCTTACATTTTTCTTTTCCATTAACTGTTTAACCGGGAAATTCAATTATTCGTCCGAGTGTTTTACAGAAGCGCTTACAAGATATCCGCACAGGGCACTCGGTGCTATCGGTGCCTCGGAAGTATCTTACTCATTTGTAAATGATGCTTATGTATGGGGAATGTGGGATTATATGTGGCCTGATTTTGATCCGGGTTACGGTGTTGCGGGACCAGATTTAATATATCCGGGATTTGCAAATGCTTACGGAAAATATTACCTCGAAGCTTCAGGGTGGCCTTACAATCCGGGGGATAAAAATACAGTGTACTATCTCTTTCATTTGTTTGGTGACGCATTCACAACTGTTTATACGGACATGCCGCAAAACCTTACTGTTGTCCATAGTCCCGTAATGATAACAGGTATACCCGCTTTTGATGTTACTGCTGATGTAAACTCATTAATTGCATTAACATTAAACGGAGAAATTATCGGCGTTGCCGAGGGAACAGGATTTCCTGTTTCGATAGATGTTCCTGTTATAAATCCCGGGAATTTTGTTACCCTGACAGTAACCAAACAAAACTTCTACAGGTATACAGCAGAACTTCAGGTAGTTCCGGCAGAAGGTCCTTATGTAGTTGTAGATTCCTGCATCGTTAATGATGCTTCGGGCAATAACAACGGGCTGATCGACTATGGTGAATCTCCACTATTATCTTTAAGAGCTCATAATGTAGGTGTGGCAGATGCAAATAATGTTACTGTAAATATAAATTCTTCGGATGAATTCGTTAATATAACTGATTCAACACAATTCTATGGATTGGTTCCGGCAGGTGGGACGATAACATTAAATGACGGTTATTCGATTGAAGTTGATCCGTCGATTCCTGATCTGCATAATGTCTTTTTTTCAGTTAATGCAACAGATGGTGCAAGCACATGGCAAAGTAATTTCAGTCTCACAGCTCATTCACCGGTTTTCGCTCTTGCAAATTATACAGTATCAGATCCGGGTGGCAATAATAATGGTTCACTTGATCCCGGAGAAACTGCAGATGTTTTGATCGAAGTTAAAAACGATGGGTCTTCGGATGCAGCAGCCGTCTTTGGTGAACTTGTATCTGCAGATCAGTATATAATAATTAATTCATCGTCACAGTCATATGGAAATATAGGTTCGGGTGAGACTGTAACCGAAACTTTCAATGTAACCGCAGATGCAAATACTCCTGCCGGACACAGCGCCGAATTCAATTTAAACATTACAGCAAACCCGGGTTTAAGTGCACAATTGTCTTTTTCATTAATCGTCGGTCAGGTACCGGTTCTTGTACTCTGTCTTGATCCCAATCATAACTCAAGTCCGGCAATAACAACCTGTCTCGACTTTCATAATATCACTTATGATTATGCAACTTCATTTCCGCCCGATTTAAATCTTTATAAATCAATTTTTGTTTGTCTCGGTATTTACAGTTCAAATTATGCTCTATCAAGTTCTGAAGGTCAGTTGTTAGCTGATTTTCTCAACGCTGGCGGAATGATTTATATGGAAGGCGGAGATACATGGTATTACGATACACCTACTCCTGTTCATCCTATGTTTCATATAAGTGGAACAAATGATGGCAGCGGAGACCTGGGAACTATACAGGGTGTTACAGGAACATTTTCTGAAAATATGAGTTTTTCATATTCGGGGGAAAATAGCTGGATAGATCATATCACAAGCATATCACCTGCATACATGTTATTCAACAATGTAAGTCCGGCTTACGGCTGTGCAGTAGCGTATGATGCAGGAACATATAAAACAATCGGAGCCTCATTTGAATTCGGAGGTTTGGCAGATGGAAGTTCTCCTTCAACCAAAGATGAACTGATGGCTGAAATAATAAATTTCTTTGAATTAAATATTGTTCCTGTGGAACTGGTATCCTTCAAAGCAGATGCTGACGAAGATGGAATAATGCTTAAATGGGAAACTTCAACTGAAACCAATAATTTTGGTTTTGATGTTGAAAGAAGCCCCGATAACATAAAGTTTGAGAAGATTGGCAATGTGAAAGGGAAAGGAACAACAACAGAAGCACAGCAGTACTCTTATAAAGATATAAGCATTACAAACGGTAAAGGGAAAGTATATTACAGGCTTAAACAAATAGATCTTGATGGAACTTCAAACTATTCAACAGCAATTGAAGTTGATTATTCAATTATTCCTGTTGAATTTAGTTTGTCCCAGAATTATCCGAATCCTTTTAATCCTGCAACAACAATAAAATTCGGAATTCCGAAGGAAAGTAAAGTATCATTAAAGATTTATGATATACTGGGTAAAGAAGTTGCAACTATTGTGAATGACAAACTGAAACCGGGTTATTACAAATACGAATGGAACGGAACTCAATTTGCAAGCGGGGTTTATTTCTATAGACTTGATGCAGGAAGTTTTGTAAAGATTAAGAAGATGGTTCTGATCAAGTAATTATAATAGAAGGACTATCTGCACCTGCAGGTAGTCCTTTTTGTAATTCTTAAGAATATGTAAACTAAAACAGCGGAACTATTTTAGTTAGAATACTGGTAAGTGATTTTCGATCAGAAGGTTTAAGATGTGCATTAGCATACTTTTCCAGTTCCATACCTTTACCAATCTGTTTAATTGGTCGTGCCGCATAAATGTTTTTCACAAAATTTATTTTATCCCTGAGTGAATTGAACGAAAGAGAGATTGTATCGCCGGTTTGCCTGTGAATAATTTTTAGAGTATGGTCTTCTGCAATATCTTCAATATCCCACTCATTGGAAAAAACAGAATAATTAACATTTGATGAATGATGATCAAAACCGAATTGCGGATCTACGTAAAGTTTGTTGTTAAATCCTTTTAGGTTTATGTTGCTTTTATACATTTCCTCAATCTCCATTTTATCCTCCATAATTGCCTTAGCTTATTCAATGTGTATGCCAAAGCTTAAGACGTTATAAATGAATGCTTTATTTGTACGCAAAAAATGACGTCTGAAAGGATTTGAGATGATTTCTCAAAATGTGAAATGAGGTTTAACCGGGTTGAATATGTTGACAAAATTTGTCGTTTTGAAGTCAGTTATTAGCTCCTAAATTGAAACTAAATTATTATCTATTCATCCGCTTTTACCGACATTTAATACTTGAAAATAAGTTCAGACATTATAATTTTTTTTGAATGGAAAGAATTAAATCTCCTTGTCTAAACTTTTGCAGATTGGTTTATGATCAATTTTAAAATTACATGAATTGGCTATAAAACATAATTCATTTGCCCTGATATGTAATTCATTCGCCTTTTCAATCATGGAATTATCTGTAATTGTAACAACCGGATAGAGAGTAACTTCCGAGAATCGTCCGCTTCCGTCTGGTAACTCTAATAAGATTCCCACAGGGTTATCAATATAATCAACAACTATGATTCCTGAATCCGCGCATAAATGCAAATACCAGAGCATATGACATCCCGAAACCGCACTTACCATGAGCTCTTCCGGGTTATACCTTTTTTTATCTCCTGAAAATACGGGTTCCGATGAACACAAAATATCCGGTTTGTTCTCAGCAGTTATAGAATAACTTCGTTCATATCCATGGTAATCAGATGTTCCCTTTCCTGTATTGCCCGTCCATTTTACATTTAAAGAATATTGATGTGTTCTTTTCATTAAAGATTCCTTCAGGTATATCAAATACGAAGTGAGAAAAGTTCATACTGCTGCAAGTGTATGCTGACCGCAATTCTGTTACGATCTTGTTAAAACATTTAATGTTATTAAATCTGCTATACTTTCAGCATTAATATAATTTGTATGATTAGTATAAGATTTTACAGCCCATTACAGCTGTTTGAGTTTCATATAATCTTTAATATATCCGGGTAAAATTATATCCCCATTCAACTGAGCATCTCTTATCGGTTCAGCTGCTATATTTTTAATCGGGATAACACCTGCCCACACATTCATTCCCATATCTTCCTCCTCATCAATCGGCGGACCGGTTCTGATCTTTGCAGATGCTTCATTTATTTTAAGTTGAAAAACTGATGTTGCATTTAACTCTTTTCTGTTCGGTTCCCTCACTTCATCCCATCTTCCCCGGATAATATGATCCGTTATATATTTTAACGCAGTTGTTTTTTTATCATCTTCAGTTATCTCTTCTGCTTTACCAAATAAAACTACCGATCTATAATTAATTGAATGATGAAACGCAGATCTTGCCAAAACTATTCCATCGATTATTGATACTGTAACACATATTTCAGGTCCGCTTTGCAAAACCTTAAGCATCCTGCTTCCTTTTGCACCGTGAAAATATATCGTATCATCTTTTCTTCCGAAGGCTATCGGGATAACAAATGTCTGTCCTTCAGAAGTAAATCCAATATGGCAAACAAAAGTATCATCCAGAATTTTACAGATCGTTTCAAGATCATAAAAACCTCTTTTGGGCATCCTTTTTACTTTAATTTTATTAGATACTTTATTTTCACCGGATTGATTTTTCATAATATATATTCTAAATATTAAAAAAATGATTGAATAAATTTTTTATTCTTATTAATCTGCAAGATACATCCTAATTGGTATTAGTGAAAGATCCGCTATATAATAATTTTATAGTGCCACTTTAAAGGTTATTTTATGCGGAAATTAGCAGACAGGTTTATTCCAGAACCTGTTAATTGATATGATCCCAAAACCAGGGAACTACCCTTTTCTCATTTTATAATTAGTTATTTCAACACCATCGATATTCAATACCTGTTCATTCAGAATGCTGAATCCCCTTTTCTTGAAGAATGGTAATGCAGTTATACTTACATCAGATTTTATTTTTTCAGATCCTTTTAATATTGCTTCCTTTTCAAGTTCGTCAAATATTTTGTTTGCTATCCCATGCCTTTGATAATCCTTGTGGACATACAGGACATCAATTTTATTTTCATTTTCAAGTGAACCGAAACCAACAATTACACCATTGAATAATGCAACAAGAAAATATTGCGTTTCGATTTTTTCTTTCCAGCGACCTGTATTTTTCCCGGATGAAATCCACACCCGAACTTGGTCTTTATTATAATCGGAACTGCAAACATTAGCAACAGTATCTGCAAAAAGATTAAGAATTTCGGGAAGATCGGGAATCTCAGCCGGTCTTATTTGAATATCTTTTATCTTCATATTTTTATTCATATCCAACCTGAAATGCTTTTCAATATCAGTAGTTATACTGATGTAAAGTTAACCGGAGAGTTTTTATTTTCCGTATAATAATTATGAGTTAATTGTTGAGGCGCTATAAACTCCTGCCATCTGCAGGGGTTTTTTATTTAGCAGCAGATCAGAAATAAAATTAAAAGAAAACTGAGATACCCAAATTAGCGCCTATCCTTCTTGTTAGAATACTTTGTCTTTTCCCGTATTCTCTGTGAGTGGTATTTTGACTCTCATCCTCAAAAATAACTTTTTCACTGGAATCAATATCTGAATTCTCTTTATATATGCTTAAACCATATTCGCCGGATAATATTATATTTTCTACCAGTTGGTATTCTACTCCAAAAATTACATCTAATCCAAAACCGGTAGTTTCACTTTTAGATTCATATTTCCTGGTATATGTAGTGGCGAGGTTCTGATATTTTGATTCCGATTTGCTGTAGGAAATAAAAGGACCGCCGCCGAATATTAACGCAAAACTTTTATATTCCGCTAAGCTGAAAAGATATTGCCCGGAAAGTTTGTAACCGTAAAAATGCTGATAATCAGGAGGATTACTGGTTATATCATTTAATTGCTGGGTAATATCATAATCCTCCTGGTCAATACTCGTATAAACTCCAATTCGTATTCCAGAGTTATTATTGAAGCGATACCTGTAAGAAAAAGTATAACCGTCAAAATTAGTAAGGTCTAATAAACTTCTTAATTGAAATTGTATGCCGTGCTTTAATTCGTTCCGGCAAGTTCCGGAAGAATCCTGTGCAGAAGCTGAATTAATAAATAAAAAGAAAAATATAAGAGAAATAAAGTATTTCATAACTCACCCTATTATATTAAATGATAAAACCGCCTGTTATTATTACCCCGAACATTGATTGTCCCGATTTAAGTTGCCATACAGCAACCCACCAGATATTATTGGTAGTTGGTATTAATAGTTGAAGATAATTAATCAAAGAACTTTTTTTACAAATTATTTCTATCAGGGTTTTTACTACCTATTGACTATTTACTTACCTGTCAGCCTCTGACTGGTTAAAGAGGTTAGGCAGTATTATTTATTATTTAATTCAAGAAAGCATAGTATATAACTCTTCTCCTGAAATACTCCAGTCATCATTAGAGTCCTTTAATAATTCAAACATAAGAGAAGGTTTCTTCACCCTTTCAATCATTGCCAGATATTTAAGTTTATCTCCATAACCCTTATAATTATTCTCATCATAAAAAATTACAGTTTCTAATCCCTGAAGACATCTCCAATTTTCACCTTCAATGTATGCAACATCATTGATGTCGTCATCAATTGAATACCAGTTCCCGTTATAATTGGTTCCCCAACCGTGAGAACTCACTTCTTGAAAGAATTTTTTATAGGTATATGATATCCTTATCCAAGGTACAAAAGTGTTATTTCCAATTGTATCTTTTTTATAAAATCCAAATTCTATCGATCTCAAATTATCAATACTATCAGGGTTAAACTTAACCTTAAACTCTGGCAAATATTTCATAGATATACCAAATGTTTTGTCGTCTAAGGATTTCCATTTTGTCGTATCTGGTAAATCATCTAAATAATCTTCATCAGAGAAGGTATATAGATTTGAAATTGATTTGGGATGTTTGAATAGGTTTTATAATACTCGATTTGATAAAATAAATCTTTTGAATAAAAATGTAGACGAAGGGTTTTATTTACTCCGTAAATAAATTTAATGCTATCACTTCTAATTACAATCAAGGAATCAGAGTATTGAAAATCACCACCTTTTAGAATAGATAAATCTTGAGCATTCACATTACAAAAAAGTAATATGAAAATATTAAAAAAGATTATAAAATAATTTTTCATTTTGATATATTTTACTTAGAATATTATTGAACTGCCTAACTATTAATTACGCTGCCAAATATCTCCGCAAAAGGCGGACAACTATATAAAACTCCGTCTGTGAGAATGATATGTTCTTAATAAAACCGTTAATAAATAATATTTAAAACTTTTTGCAGCATATCATTACAAAGTTAACAGAGTATAATTTGGAAATAGATTTTCATTTTCGCGGGTCCCTTATAGTAGCAAATCCTTAACATCACCCCGTGAATTAAAGTATTCTTGCTTTCACAAAATTAAGACAATTCACCAAAACAGGCAATAATTAATTTATTCTTCCCTGATTCGCACCCCATTATGTCGCTGTCAGAGTTATGATGCACATTTTATTAATAAAAATTTTGATTTAATAAATTGATTAAATAGTTTTGCAGTAGAGCTTGTTCACAAAGGTTTACCCCTGCCTTGTGATGGTAAAGAGTTCAGCCCGGTAACACCCCCGTTACCGGGTTTTTTATTTTAAACTGAAAGAAGGGAATAAAGAATATTCCCTTCTTAAATAAATACAGAAAGCCCGGCAATTATTTTGTAAGCAGCATCTTCTTAACCAAAACATTATTACCCGCTTCCAACCTGTAGTAATAAACACCGCTCGATAAATTTGTGCCGTCAAATGTTACTGTATGGTTACCTGCTTTTATATTTCCATTAACCAGGCTCTCAACCAGTTGTCCCAGTACGTTATAAATTTTCAAGCTTACAAATTCATCTTTAATAATGCTGTATTCAATTTGTGTTGCAGGATTAAACGGGTTAGGAAAATTCTGTGAGAGTGAAAACTCATCTGGTAACGCAATGTTCACTTCAACTGCCTTAGAATATTTACTTGTCCCGTCAAAATCAATCTGCTTCAACCTGTAACAATAAATTCCCGTCGAAGTATTCTCATCTGTAAATGAATAATATTTAGATTGGGTTGTGGTTCCAAATCCTGCAGCATATCCTATCTTTACCCACTGTGCTTTATTCGTTTGTCTTTCAATTTCAAATCCTTTGTTGTTTGTTTCGGTTGCAGTTTCCCATTTTAGTACTACCCTATCCTTGTTAACCATAGCATTAAAGGATGTCAGTTCAACAGGGACAACCGCAAAGAGATTTTTATAATAAGTGAAATTACCGTCATATTCACCAACTATTAAATCTATTCTTCCATCACCATCAAGATCTGCAAAACCGGGATGTGCAAATTGTTTTACCTTAACATCAGAAGTTAATTGATTGTTTAAGGTCCACACCGGATTAAACCTGTCACCTGTGTTTTCATAAAAATCAACTCCGCCGCTGCTTCTGCCGATAAACAGATCATAGTCTCCGTCGTTATCTATATCCGCAAATGCGGGTCTGCAAGATCCGGGGAAATTTACACTTGAAAAGAACGTAGTATTTTGAGTAAAGGAATTGTTTCCGTCATTAATATAAAATTTGGTGTTGCCGGCATCATCAGAACCAACTAAAAGATCAGGATCATTGTCGCCATCAATATCTGCAAAAGCCGGAATACTTTGATAATTCACACTTACATTGGCGAACATCGTTGTGTTCTCAGAAAATGTTCCGTTATTATTTATGTACAATTTTATTCCTCCGCCTGAATAACCTGAAACGATATCTAAATCCAGATCATTATCAATATCAATAAATACCGGGGAACATCTGAAACCGGGTTCTATCCCTGCAAAAATTACAGAAGCAGTATCAAAAGAAGGTGAAACAAAATTTCCAACATTCATTATGTAAACCAGGTTGTCATATGGTGAACCTGAAAGAAGATCCTGATCTCCGTCATTATCATAATCAGCAAATGAAACTGTTGAAGAGCCGCTTGCTTTTATCACCCTGAAGTAGGCAGGGTTATATTGAAACAGCGGATTCGATCCGGTGTTTTCATAAAAGTATAATTTTCCTTCGTATGTTCCGTAAATTACATCGGCATCATTATCCCCGTCAAGATCACAGAATGTGGGATCTTTCCAGTAATTTGAGGTTTCGAAATTTGAAACAATCGTATTGTCATTTGTCCATGCAGGAACGGAAGGAGTTCCAGTATTCCTGTAATAATAAACTGCCGCGCCGTCCCTTCCCATCACCAGATCAAAATCTCCGTCATTATCCAGATCAGCAAATGAAGGATAAGCATTTAATCCAACGTCCGGTATACCGGTTACTAAATCGTCATCTCTCTGGAATGAAGGTAACTGTGCTGTTCCGATATTTCTAAAGCCCATGCTTATTCCGGGAGTTGGTCCTCCCAAAAGTGATTCGCCGATTCCCACAACCATATCGAGATCGCCGTCATTATCAAGATCGACAAATACCTGCCTTGCATCTGTTCCTATTTGTGAATTAACACTACTGAACAAACTATTGTTAACATCTGCCCAAACCGGATTTGAGGGATCCCCCGTATTTTCATAGTAAAGTATGCCGTTGTATCCGCCTATAGTTAAATCCAAATCCCCATCACCATCAAGATCAGCAACAGCCGGATAATATGCATTTGTGTATTGATAGCCGCCTGCATAAATAGATGCAAACATTGAGGCATTTTTACTAAATGCCGGTGATGTATTGGTACCTGTATTTTCAAAATATTCTATTTCAAGTCCTGAACTTCCCAGTATAAGATCGAAATCTCCATCATTATCAAGATCACCGAAAACCGGGGCGGTAAATTGCTGTACTGTTACACCGCCGGGCGCAAAAATCGAATCAACCTTTTCCCAATTCTGAGCATATAAGGCTGTACTTAAAAATAAAATGAACATTAATAAATTTTTCATGGATTCTCCTCTGTATTGTATTATAAATCCCTTTAAATATTCTTAATACTTTTTAAACATATGAGTATAATATTTCAATATCAAAAGGAGTGTTGGAACTTTGAATGGTTTCTTAAATACGATGCCAGCTGAGTTAATAGATGGAAAGATGATTGTTTTTTATTCCCTGTTTCCACCTATAATAATCTACACAGCCTTATAAGTTTGTACAGGAACCTTAAGTTCTTTTTATCAAAATCATTGTTGCATCATCATCCGGTGTACTACAATAATTCTTAAAATCTTCTTTTATTTTAATAAAAATTTCTTTTGCTGTTAGATGCTTAAAAATAATAAGCTGCTGTTCAAGTCTGTCCTTAACATAATTCAGCTCCCCGCCCCTTTGTTCTGTGAATCCATCAGTAAATAAAAGTAAAATATCTCCCCTACCCATAACGTTCAGATTATTCAATGAATACTTCTTCTTATACCCAAGAACACTTTTTTTAATTTTGTCATCAATGTCCGATTCAGAAGGCAGTGTTCCTATAGGAGGAAAATTGATAAAATTATGATTATCTATATTAACTATTTTGTTGAACTCATTTGAGAATACCAGAGGATGCTGATGTGCCGCAGAGATAAATCTGAAATCTCCGTCATTCTGTATCTCTCCGTAGATCATAGTGATAAACTTATCAATACTGGACGACTGGTAAAATCTTTGGTTAATAGTTTCAAAAAGATCGATTGTAATTTCTCCAAAGATATTTAATTCATAACTCGCACCCACAAGAAAAGCCTGGTGCAGCATCGCATTCAGAAGATAATCCGTAATGCTGTGTCCGGAAACATCTGACAACAGGATTCCCGCCTTATTCTTCAAACCTTCCAACTTATTTTTTAATTCTATCTTATCTGATGATTCGGCATTTTTTATCCGTTCTTCAAGATTAAATCTTTTCGCAAAATCCATATAAATAATATGATCACCACAAACATCTCCTATCAGCGAAATAGTTTCACCATAAATATCAAGACCATCTATATCGGGAATTTCACCTGCGTGAGGTTTTATATTATTAGCAATATTTTGAAAATTGATCAACTCATTTTCATTATCCTGTATCGGCATTCTTTGTCCTTCTAAAGTTGTCTGCAAATCTAAATTTCATCTGCAATTTAAAGATGAATTTCGGGTTAAATAATTGTTAAATCAGGGTGTATAAATTTACAAGAAATTTTTTACCTAAAATAATGTTTTTAGTTAGCTATATGATCAGGGGAAAACTTCAGGAATTTCAACATCTATTTATTTGGAAAAGGTGATTTCCTGACAATATCATTGAAAATATGTTATTCAAATGATTTCAACCAATAATCCTCCTTTCCCACTTCTCAGACTTACTAATTGCTTATTAAAATTTATTTGAAATATGAAGAGAACTTCCTTAAAATACTCAGTGGAAAAGATTAAATTTGAACCATGAAATCTGGTGAAGCTTTCAGAAAAGACACACTCCGCGATGTTCCTTTATTTTCAGAAATGAATATTTCTCACTTCCGTGAAATTTCTGAGATCAGCAGGGTTGAACAGTATAAAAAACATCAGCACATTTTTCTGGAAAATGATACTTACAGGGGATTTTATATTGTACTTAAAGGAAGCGTAAAAGTTTACCGGATTTCCTCGGAAGCTAAAGAATATATACTTCATTTAAGAAAACCCCCACAGCCATTTGCTGATGTCCCCCTTTTTGAAGAAGGCGGTAACTACCCGGCAAATGCACAGGCTCTTGAAGATAGTGTTGTGCTTTTTATCCCCAAAGAAGAATTTACAGAGCTGATCAGGAAAAATCCTTCCATCGCATTTAAAATGCTCGCCGGTTTTGCGAAGAGAATGAGAAATATGACAAACAAAATGGAAGAAATTTCAACCAAGGAAGTTTCAAATCGTCTGGCTAGGTTTATTCTGGAGGAAATTGAAAAGAATGGTTCAGTAAAACTTGAAGAACCATTTATACGTTTGACTATCTCTAAGGCTACGGTAGCAACCTACCTGGGGACGATTACCGAAACTCTCTCCCGCGCATTCAAAAAATTCCAGGATGAGAAAATCATACTAGTAAAGGGCAAAAAGATATTCGTTAAAGACCTTAAAAAGCTTAAGCAATTTGCCCGATAGCAATTCCTGATTGCATCTCTTTTCATCTTAAATAACTTTTTTAAAAAAATAGCTCATATTCGGATTAAAATATCCGATTAATCAACATTTTTCTGACTTAAGTCAAGGTACAGAAAACAGTACAATCTTACTTTTGATACAGTTAATTAGCCTTACTAATACTGCTCAAAATTCTGAAGCCGTTGGGCAATTTGAAAAAAGGAAAAAAAATGAAAAAATTATTTAGCATCCAATCGTTTTCAATACTTACCATTTTATCAATAGCATTAATAATATTTATAGTGATTTTGCAGGGTTGTGACAACAAAGAAAAAATACAGGACTCAGTATTTGCAAAATTATCTCATGCTCCGGAAGTTCCTAATGCAATACTAAGAAATCACCCCGCTAAAATCATAGTTAATCTGGAAGCTGAACAAGTTGTGGGTCGGCTGGCTGACGGCGTGGAATATCCCTTCTGGACATATGGCGGTAAGGTTCCCGGCGAATTTATCAGGGTCAGAGAAGGTGATCTCGTAGAATTCCATCTTCACAACAGCCCCACAAGCACAATGCCTCATAGTATCGACTTACACGCTGTACTTGGTCCCGGCGGCGGAGCAGTTGCTTCACAAACACTTCCGGGTCATACTTCTGTTTTTTCGTTCAAAGCAACTCACGCCGGACTATATGTATATCACTGTGCTACCCAGCCTGTGCCGATGCATATTGCAAACGGTATGTATGGTTTAATCCTGGTCCAGCCAAAAGATGGTTTACCACAGGTTGATAGAGAATTCTATGTGATGCAGAGTGAATTTTATACAACCGGAGAATATGGTGCGCCTGGTCTTCAGCAATTTTCAATGGAAAAGGCGCTTGCGGAAAATCCTACTTATGTTGTGTTCAATGGATCTGTTGGCGCACTCACAGATGCAAACTCTTTACACGCTGAAGTGGGAGATAGAGTAAGATTATATGTCGGCAACATCGGTCCGAATAAAGTATCGTCATTCCATATCATTGGTGAAATATTTGACAAGGTTTATGATTATGGTGGCGCAGAAGTAACCCAAAGAAATGTGCAGACAGTGCTGATCCCTGCCGGAGGTGCTGTAATCATCGAATTTACTGTAAAAGTCCCGGGTACTTATCTTCTGGTTGATCATTCCATTTTCCGTGCTTTCAATAAAGGCGCTTTAGGAATGTTAAAAGTAACTGGTGATGACAGGAAAGATATTTTCTCAGGCAAACAATCCGATGAACTATTTACCGGGACAGAGGCAGAACTGAATAGGGGTTCAATGACGGACGATATAATAATTCCGGAAACAAATAATAATACTACTACGCTAAACGAGAATGATATTCAATCGGTAATTGAAAAAGGAAAAGAAGTTTTTTCAAGAACGTGTATTGCATGCCACCAGATAAATGCCGAAGGTCTGCCGGGAATATTTCCTCCTCTGGCTCAGTCTGATTTTTTAAATGCAGATAAGGAAAGGGCAATTGGAATTGTGCTTCATGGAAAACAAGGAGCAATAACAGTTAAAGGTAAATCCTTTAATGGTATAATGCCGCCTCAGAATTTATCTGACCAGGAAGTCGCTGCCGTGCTTACATATGTTTATAGCTCATTTGGAAACTCAAAAAAGGTTGTCAAATCTGAAGAAGTTGCTAAAGTCAGAAATAAATAATAAACGTTGATACATAGTTTAAAAGTGAAAAGAATAAATGCATGAATATCCGGTTATATTAAGAATATTTTTTTTAGTGATTGTTTTTTATTTAGGCTCAAAGACAGTTCTTGCCGGTGGAATAAATCAGCCGGGTAAGTTAAATAGTATCAATATGGTTGTGATTAAAAGTGGTTATTACACTCCGCTTTTTATAAAACCCGGGGAGGATAAAAAACAATTTGTTAAGTCTTTCTATCTGGATATTCACGCAGTAACAAATAAACAATTCCTGGAGTTTGTAATGGCAAACCCTGAATGGAGACGCTCACAGGCAAAGAAAATCTTTGCAGACAAGAATTATCTAAAAAGCTGGCAAGATGACCTTAAACTGGGAAAAGACATAAATCCTTCATCTCCTGTTACAAATGTTTCCTGGTTTGCAGCCAAAGCCTATTGCAAATGGGCTGGTAAAAGATTGCCGTCTGTGGCTGAATGGGAATTGGCTGCTTCAGGCAATATTCTAGCCGGCGGCACTGCGAAAATAACTTCAAACGATAAACTAATCGCCTGGTATTCTGAGAAATTACCGGATCATCTAGACAGTGTAGAATCTCAAGGCAAAAACAAATACGGAGTGTACGATATGTTTGGACTTATCAGGGAATGGACATATGATTTTAGCAATATGAATATTAATGGAACAGCAATTTGCGGTGCGGGCTCTGCAGATGCAACGGATCTCACAAATTATGCAGCATTTCTGCGATATGGTTTTAGAAGTAGTCTAAAAGCTAATTCAACATTAGCAAATCTTGGATTCAGGTGTGCTAAAGATTTTTAATCAATAATTTTAATGGTTTTTAAAATGAAAAAATATCTAATAATCTTCACAGTTGTAATAGTGTCAGCAGGAGTATTCTATTTAGTAAATAAATATTCTTTTTCAGCAAACAACAAAAATGATAAAAACAATATAGAAATTAATAATACAATTTCAGCTACTGATACAGTTACAAAGTCTTCCGGTGATGAATGCTGTAAATCTTTGCAGGCTGGAAATTACTCAAGTGAATCTATTTACCAGTTAAATTCTACATGGAGAGATCAGAACAATAAAAAAGTTACCCTGGGAAAATTCAAAGACAAAAATGTGGTACTTGCAATGTTTTTCGCCTCCTGTCAGTCGGCCTGCCCGGTTATTGTTAATGACATGAAAATAATAGAGGCTGGTATTCCTGCTGATAAAATTAATAACTACAGGTTTGTGCTTGTTTCAATTGATCCCACGAGAGATACTCCCCAGGCTTTGCTGAAATATGCCAAAGAAAAAAATCTTGATTCAAGCAGATGGAGTTTATTAACTGCCGGTAATGATGAAGTGATGGAGCTGGCAATGATGCTTGGATTTAAGTATACAAGAAATGATAACGGCGGGTTTACACACACTAATTTAATTTCATTCCTAAATAGGTCAGGGGAAATAATTCATCAGAACGAGGGTCTTGACTTGGATTTGAAATCTATTACAAATGTTATTGCCATGCTCAATAAATGAAAGAATAAAACTTACAGACCCTGACTTAAGTCAATGTTTTTATTTCCTGCCGCTTATAATTTTACAACCATAAATGATTGCCATATTAATACAAGGAGTAAAGAATGTCACAAGCAAATCTGAAATCAATCGATGTCCGTCATATTGTACCAAAAGAGAAACATCCGGCAATATTTTCAATGTTTAATTCATTAGCAGTTGGCGAAATAATGCAGCTAATTAATGACCACGATCCGAAGCCTCTTTATTACCAGATGCAGGCCGAAAATACAGGTCAGTTTGAATGGCAATATATTGAACAAGGACCCGAAGTCTGGAAAGTATTCATTAAGAAATGTAAAAGGAATTAAAATGGAAACTAAAGAAGGAAAAATTATTGAGTTAGATGTACGTCCGATAATAGCCTCCGGGCAGGATCCTTTTAAAGATATAATGGGCAAAGCAAAAAACATAAAGGAAGATGAAACATTACTGATTATTAATACCTTTGAACCTGTACCGCTTTATTCTGTACTGGGTAAAAAAGGATTTGGGCATAAATCAATTAATGAAGTCGGTGTATGGAAAATTTATTTCTTTAAGGATGAAAATTTTTCTTCTGAAAATGAGTCAGGGAAAAGAGACAAACCTGTTTTCAATGAAGAAGTATTTGAACTTGATGTAAGAAACCTTGAACCGCCGGAACCGATGGTAAAAGTACTTGAAACTCTTCCGGGCCTGAGTGACAATACAATTTTGCTTGTTCATCATCATCGCGAACCATTAATGCTTTATGATAAACTGGCTGAACGCGGTTACTCAGCTGTAACAAATAAAATTGAAGAAAATTATTATAAAGTATTAATTACAAAAGTCAATAAAGATTAGATATTATGAACCCAATACAGATTGCCGGCAAAATGTCTCCTTCTTACAAAATGGTAAGAAAATATTTTATTGCTTCCATATTGGGATTTACTGTTCTGACTTTAGTAGTGTTCCTCAATGCTGAATCTGTAAAAGGATATCATTTCCAGCCGGTGCTTCTCGGAATTACGCATATAGCAACTCTTGGCTGGATAACCATGATAATCTTCGGGGCTATGTTTCAGCTTGTTCCGGTTGTACTGCAGGTAAAACTTTACAGTGAAAAACTCGCAGAAGTTCAGTTCTGGATCTACCTGGCGGGTTTAACCGGAATGGTGCTCTCCTTTTTTAGGTTCGATACTTTTTTGCTTACAATCTTTGCTTCGCTGGTTTCACTGGCAATGCTGCTTTTTATTTTCAACATCTCCGCGTCTATGATAAAAGTAAAGGATTGGAATATCACAGGCACATACATTGCCGTTGCATTGTTTTATTTACTATTAACAGTTGTTGCGGGAATAATGATGGCTGTGAATCTTTATGCACCTTATTTCAAAACCAATCACCTGGAATATCTGAAACTTCATGCAGTTCTGGCTTTTGTTGGCTGGGTTTCAATGGTTGTAATGGGAGTAAGTTACAAGCTTATCCCAATGTTTTCACTCTCTCACAGTTTTTCTTTGAAGCCTGCTAAATGGGTATTGGTATCTATAAATGCCGGTCTCATATTACTGACTATTGAATATCATCTGCCGCAACGGACTATTATTCTGCCAATAGGAACACTACTGATTGCGATTGGCAATTTAATCTTTCTTTATCAGGTTTATTTAATAATGAAAAGCCGCGTCAGAAGGAATCTTGATGTTGGGCTGACTTATTCAATGATGTCTTTTGGAATGATGCTTATCGCAACTCTGCTGGGAGTTTTTCTTGTCTTTGAAAATTTTCTTGATCCTGCACATTTGTCGAAACTGGTTTTAATATACGGCTATTTAATTCTCTTTGGATATTTGTCATTAATTATTATCGGACAAATGTACAAGATCGTTCCATTCCTTGTTTGGTTTCATAAGTTTAGCATAAAAGTCGGACTTGAACCTGTTCCAATGCTAAAGGATATGTTCAATGAGAAATTTGCAAAGATAGAGTTTGTTATGATGAATTCCGCGCTGGTTGGAACCATAGCAGCAATAGCTTTTGAAAACAAGTTAATGATATACATTTCAACGGGACTAATGTTTCTAAGCTCACTTTTTTTTCTTAAAAATATGTTTTCAATCTTTTCTATGAGAGGAATAAGAAATGGTATCTGAAGAACAGGTAATGAATGCATTAAGATATGTGATCGATCCGGAAATAGGTTTAAATATTATAGACCTCGGATTGGTTTATGATGTTATAATTGAAGAAGCAATGATAACGGTTACAATGACCTTAACAACACCGGGCTGCCCGATGCACAGCAGCATTACAAATTGGGTCGAAAACCAGGTCAAAACACTCTCTCCGGGTTACGAGGTATTCGTAAATCTTGTTTGGGAACCTCGCTGGACACCTGATAAAATGAGTGATGAAGCTAAGCAACTACTTGGACAATAAAAACAGGAGATGATTTTTTGTTTACAACTGTAAGATATTTTATTAAAACGGCAGTAATATTTCTTATTGTTGGAATATTATCCGGACTTTATATTTCATCCGCAAAAAACATTTTTCATACCCCATTTGGTCCTGATCTGGTTTCTGCACACGCACATATAATATTAGTCGGTTCAGTAATGATGATGATAATGGGAGTTGCACTCTGGTTTTTCCCGCGTGCAGAAAAAAGTGACAAGAAATATAATCCGTCATTAATTCTTATTACATACTGGTTAATGACAATTTCTACTGCTTCAAGATTTGTTTTCCAGTCGGCAGCAGGATTTGTTTACATCTCCTGGATAAATGTGATGATAACAATTACTTCAACTTTTCAGGTAATATCAATCATACTTTTCTTCTTCTCTATCTGGGGAAGAATCAGACCAGTTGGCAGCCAGTACAGGGAAGCGAAAGGAGAACGGTTTTAATATGGAAGAAAATCCATCCGGTAAAAATTTTAATTTAAAGAATGCCGCTATGTATGAAGAACTTGCACGCAAAGCAGTATTCGGTTACGATCAGCTTTTTATTATGGCATTATCGCTCCTGGCGGATAATCAAAAAGAATTGGCGGATGTTTTGGTGGTTGGTTCTGGAACTGGAATGGAATTAATTACATTCGGGAACCTTATGCCGAACTGGCATATTACCGGTGTTGATCCTTCCGAAGAGATGATTGAATTATCAAAAGCAAAGGTCGATGAATACAAACTTCATAATCGTATCTCGTTGCATCATGGTTTTGTAGAAAGTTTGCCGGAAGAAGAAATATATGATTATGCAACGTTAATATTTGTACTAAGATTTATAAAAGAAGCTGAGGATAAAAAATCTCTATTCAGAAGTATCGCTAAAAGATTAAAACCCGGCGCTAAGTTTATTATTATCGATCAGTGTGGTATTCCCGGCAGTGTGGAATTTAATTATTTGTCGAAGTGCTGGGAAAACTTTATGAAATTTAGCGGAACACCCACCGGGATGGTAAATAAGATAATGCAACAAGCTGGTAATCAAAGTGTTATTAATGAACATGAATTGCAGACCTTATTAACAGAGGCAGGATTTGAAAAGTGTAATCGAATTTATAGTTCTTTCATACACGGCGGATGGATTGTTCAAAAGAAATATTAACAATAATGAAAGTTGCATGATAGAGATGCAATTATAAAAGAGAAAAGATTTAGATGCTTCCCGATTCACTTCAAAATATTGTTTCATTATTAATTACTGAAGACTGTATTAATTGCAGAGCCTGTGATACAATTTGCCCGACAAATGCTATTTATCCCGGCGGCAAAGATTATAAGTTAAATAATAAAAAACACAAAGCGCCGGTTAAGGATTATTATTTCATCGTTATGGAGAAGTGCAATTTCTGCGAAGGGGTTTATGCGGCCCCAGAATGTGTTTCAATTTGTCCGATGGATGCAATAATAGAAGTTAAAACACTGAAACATAATAATGTTAGTCATAAACAATCTAAAATCATTATTAATCGTTAGAATCATAGTTTTTTAGTATTAATTAAATCAATTAGTGAAAATCATAATCATATAAAAAAAATATTAATTACATATAGGGAAATGGTAATATGGAAGATAAAAACAAAAATTTTACAGAAGTCAAACCCGGAAAATTGGTTGATGAGATCAAATATCAGGATGGTACAATTGTAAGCAAGCAACTATTAAAAAAGCCCAATGGGAATATTACATTTTTTGCATTCGATAAAGATGAAATTTTATCAGAACACACCTCGCCATTCGAGGCAATAGTGTACATCGCCGACGGTACTATGGAAATTAAAATTGGTGGAAATCCTTATGAAGTCGGCACAGGTGAATTTATTCGGTTACCCTCAAATATTCCCCATGCATTAAAAGCAAATGTCAAATCAAAAATGTTATTAACAATGATAAAAGATTAAATATTATTTTTTAATAAGGAGATTTAATAATGGGCATTCGAAAACTCTGGTATTCTCTTGCAGCAGTGCTGATAATTTCATTTGCAGTTCTGTTATATCTTGGTAATGATATTTACCATAAACAGCCACCTATTCCTCTAAAAGTTGTTATATCGACCGGTCAGGTTCTGTTTACCGGGCAGGATATTAAAGACGGGCAGAATGTCTGGCAGTCAATGGGAGGTCAGGAAGTTGGCACCATTTGGGGTCACGGTTCTTATGTTGCACCCGATTGGACAGCAGACTGGTTGCATCGCGAATCAATGTATATTCTTAATCATTATGCGAATGATCAATTTGGAAAAGATTACGATAAAATTCCTGTAGATCAGCAGGCAAGATTAAAAGTTCTTCTGCAGGAAGAGTTAAGAAAAAATACTTACGATCCCGCAACAGGTATCCTTACAATCTCACCTCTCCGCGCAGAAGCAATCGAAGCAGTTGGTTATCATTTTGCAGGCGTTTTTGGAAATAATCCTGAGATGGCTAATCTTCGTAACGATTATGCAATCCCGGAAAATGCAATTAAAGATCCGGCAAGAATAAAATTAATGAACGATTTCTTTTTCTGGACTGCCTGGGCATCTGTTACTGATAGACCGGGTGAAAATATTACTTATACAAATAACTGGCCGCACGAAGAACTTGTTGCAAACACACCTACCGGTGCCTTGAATCTTTGGAGCGGTTTCAGCGTTATTTTACTATTGGCAGGAATCGGCGGTCTCGCAGCTTATTATGCAGCCAACCGTAATGATGCGTTTGATCCAAATGAATTTCCGGATAGTGATCCCTTGCTTGGATTGAAACCAACTCCTTCTATGAATGCAACATTAAAGTATTTCTGGATAGTTATGTTTTTAATTCTTATGCAAATTGTAATGGGAGTAATAACTGCCCATTACAGTGTAGAAGGTTCCGGTTTTTACGGTTTGCCTCTGGCAAAATGGCTTCCTTATTCAGCCAGCAGAACCTGGCACATTCAATTAGCGCTCTTCTGGATTGCAACTTCGTGGCTTGCTACGGGGTTATACATTGCACCCGTTATTTCAGGCTACGAACCAAAATTTCAGAGGGCTGGTGTTAATTTTCTGTTTGTTGCACTCCTGGTAATTGTTCTAGGTTCTCTAGCTGGTGAATGGATGGGAATTATGCAGAAGTTTGGTCTCAATATTAATTTTTGGTTTGGTCACCAGGGTTATGAGTATGTTGACCTTGGAAGATTCTGGCAGTTATTCTTATTCGTTGGGCTTTTTATTTGGTTATTTTTGTTGATAAGAGCGATCCTCCCGGTGCTTAAAAAGCCTGGTGAAAATAAAAGTTTGATTGGAATGTTCGTTCTCTCTTCTTCAGCAATTGCACTTTTTTATGGCGCAGGATTAATGTGGGGAAGACAAACTAGTCTAGCTATGGCTGAATACTGGCGGTGGTGGGTCGTACATCTCTGGGTTGAAGGATTCTTTGAAGTTTTTGCTACAGTTACAATAGCTTTTCTATTTGTTCGACTGGGTTTGTTGAGAATAAAAATGGCAACGACAGCATCTCTGTTTTCAACAATCATTTTTCTGGCTGGTGGTATATTGGGTACATTTCATCATCTCTATTTTTCAGGTACGCCTACCGCCGTGCTTGCAGTCGGATCAACATTCAGTGCGCTTGAAGTTGTCCCGCTTGTGTTGCTTGGCTTCGAGGCTTTCCATAATTTAAGATTGAGCAGGTCAAAACACTGGCTTCAATCTTACAAATGGACCATATATTGTTTCATCGCTGTTTCATTCTGGAATCTTGTCGGTGCCGGAATTTTTGGTTTCCTGATTAACCCTCCCATAGCTCTTTATTATATGCAGGGATTGAACACTACACAGGTTCACGGGCATGCAGCCCTGTTTGGAGTTTATGGAATGCTCGGAATTGGCTTGATGCTATTTGTACTAAAAGGTTTGGCTGCTGACATAACCTGGAAAAACGGGGCAGTTAAATACGCTTTCTGGTCAATAAATATAGGCTTAGCTCTTATGGTCTTTGTCAGTGCATTGCCGGTTGGGCTTGCACAAACTGTTGCAAGCGTTGAGCACGGATACTGGTACGCTCGCTCCGCAGAATTTATGCAATCATCAATGATGAGTACTTTCCGGTGGTTACGTGTTATTGGTGATACTGTATTTGCAACAGGTGTTATTGCACTTACTTATTTTGTTATTGGACTCAAGACAGGCTGGTCAATTCAAAAAGAAACAAAATAATCGCATTTTAAAAGACGCATTCATTTTATGTGGATGCGTTTTTGTATTTGTATTAATTTCGTTCTAAGGTGATAATTTTTTGAATCAGTGATGCACATATTATGTCCCTTATATTCCCCAACATTTAATAAATTTAATACTAAACTGGTTTTTACTAAGTAGATATAAAAAAAGCCCTCTGTGGGCTTTAGTAAAAAAATAAGAGTTAACGTAATTAAGCAAAAGTGGAGGTGGCGGGAGTCGAACCCGCGTCCGAAGTTAAGATCCAAAGAACGTCTACACACATAGTTTGTTTTTATTTTGGCTTAAAGTTACCAAACAAACAAGGATCGCTTTAAGTCTGCCCGTTAAAATTTCACCAGATAAATCACAGGCGATTCTATCCGGCTATCGTACCTAAACGTCGTTCATCCTTACCCCGGTACGAAAAAATAAGGTGAACGGCTGCTAAGGTTTTACTTAGGCAGCTAGGGCGTAATTATATTCGCCAGTTATTATTTTATTCCCAATTGTTTTACGTGTATTTCGGGGAACACGGTGCGCAGTTCTATGTCTCTTCAACCCCGTCGAAACCAAAATTCACCCCCAAATAATAATGTACAATTATCAATTGATAATTTTTAACCTGCCAGCCGGCAGGCTGGTTGTTAATTATTTATCCGGCTTCCAGATTATATCCGGGATTCCTGAGATCATATTTTCATAACGTGCAAGAACAAAAAATAAATCACTTAACCTGTTAAGGAATATAATGATATTTTCTCCGATATCATTTGATGCTTTTAATGCTACAACTCTTCGTTCGGCTCTTCTGCAGATTGTTCTGCATATATTCAGCAAAGCCGAAGCTTTCGAGCCTCCCGGTAATATAAAATTCTGTAAAGGTTCAAGTTGTTCCTCAATTTTATCAATCTGTTTTTCAGCTTCTTCATAGAATGATTTAGGAACTCTCGGAATTTTATATTTTTCATTTTTTTCATCCAGCGGGGTTGCAAGATCAGAACCAAGTGTAAAGAGCTCATTCTGAATATTTTGCAAAACGGTTTTTATTTCCGGACTTTTTACTTCTTCAACCGCCAGTCCTATAAACGAATTCAACTCATCAATTGTTCCATAAGCTTCAATTCTTTCTGAGTTTTTAGAAACTCTTTCTCCCCCAAAAAGTCCTGTTTGGCCTTTATCTCCGCCTTTGGTATAAATCTTCATTTTCTAAAAGGTGTTTTGTGAACAACTGCTTCTATTTCATTACCATTTGAATTTTTTGTTTTTAAAACGGTTGCTTCCATTGAAAAATTTTTTCTGATATACCCAAGACCTATATTTTTTTTGCACTTTATTGAATAAACAACTGAAGTGACTTTTCCGCCATCATTTCCCTCGTCATCATAAAGATCAAATTCTTTAGATTCAACAGGATCACTAAATACTATTCCCTTTATTCCGCGCTGTACTTTATCATATGTATCCAGCCTGGCAATTACTTCCTGTCCAATGTAACAGCCTTTTTTAAAATCAATGAATTCGAGTAAGCCGGCTTCATTCGGATTATAATTATCATTTATTTCATTTGGAGCCAACGGAATTCCCTGCTCAACTCTATATATATTATATGCATCTTCCCCAACCAGATTAAAATCAAAAATGCCTTTATTCTCCAATGCATATTTTATAAACCGGCTTCCATTTGCCTGGTCTGCTATTATCCAATACTTAAGCTGATTTTTTGCATCTCTTAATTTTGCCAGGAAAAACATCATACCTTCAGTACTTACTACTTTAAAAGAATTTTCAGAAATATTATTACTTATATTTCCACAAATTAAAGTTATGAATGAGTCAGCCTGAGGTCCGCTCAATTCCAGCAAGGAGTACTTGCCATTTATATCAGAAATTTTCACATCATCTGTTATAATATATTTAGCAAGCCATTTTAATATTTTTGGCTGATGTTCAGGGCTGCAGAACATCAGCTGGTAATCTTCAAAATTTAATATAGTTGTTAGATCAATTATTCTTCCTTTTTCTGTGGTAAAAAGAGTCCTGATTATTTTTTCTTTACCAAGATCCTTCAAAGAATTGGTACTTATTCTGTGTAAAAAATCAAGCACATCTTTTCCTCTAAGTTCAATCATACCTAAGTGTGATATGTTTCTCAATCCCACTCCATCATACAGACTTCTTAATTCTTCTTCAACTGAAGTATACTTTGATACTTTACCATCTTCAGTAAGCTTGGTTTCCACTCCAAGCGATTGTAATAATTCGGTAAAGGATATTTTATCTTCAATTTGCAACATTACTGCTCCTGGTTATATCAACATTTAATCAAAAAATATAAATAATATGAGTTAATTATTGAAATTTTTGCTGTGATGAGATTTGTTCTTTACCGGCTCATCAAAACTTCTGCCGGACCTTAAAATGCTTAAAGGCTACTGCAAAGATAAGAAAAAAAAATTAATATGGGCGGGTCTGTTTTGAGTTTCGTGTATTAATATAAACGGCTCTGTCAGGCTTCCAGACAAAAGGAATTGAATCTGCAACAGCTATTTTTTTACCGGTATCATAATACAGAAATTCGTAATAGTCGGGGAATTTATCATTATTAACATTTGATATTGTTCTCTGAAAATTTATGCCTTTATATGTCATTAGTAGATGTGGTTTTGAAGTAAGTCCATCGACCAGGAAATAATTATAATCTATATGTCCGATTCCCTGAGCATAATGAAAATTTACCCGGACATACGGGGTGTTATTATACTTCCAGTTTTCAATTGAAAAAGTATTAAATCCGCCATGAGATGGAATTACTGATTCCCATGTAATTTCAATTTTATTATCCTTACAGTGGAACAATACAAGATAGAAAAATGCAGTGCCTAGTTTAGTGCTGTCCAAATCAATAAAACTTTCATTATAACCGACGATGTTTTTCGGTTCTATAAATCTTTCACCCGATTTTGATTTTGCTATAATTCCAAAAATGTATCCCGGATGATTTTGCAGGTAAATAACTGCGGGTTTTGGAATATTATAAGTTAAGGTTTTATCAAAATCTACAAGGTATGTTCCTTCGGGATAATATGATAGAACAAATTCCTGCAAAGCGATTGTATCGCATGGAAATCTTTTTACCGTTTGCTGCTTTTGCTGTTCCAGATTATATTTCTGAATTTCAAGATCTTTATCAGGAGAATATGCAACTTCTTTTTTCTCCTCCGGGTATTCTTTACTTTCTTTTTTTTCGCTGCAGGAAAGCAGCAATAACAGAAGTGACGAAAATATAACCAGTGTAAATAGTTTCATTTTGTAAACTATTTGATTTTTGAAAATTCGTCAAAGAAATACGCTGAACTCATTATTCCGAGTTTGAAATGATTCAGATCAAAATGTTCATTTGGGGAATGCAAATTCTCTGAATCCAAACCCAAACCCATTAAAACCACGGGCGATTTAAGTTTGGTAGTGAAAACGTTAACAATAGGAATTGAACCACCCTCACGCATATATACAGTTTTTTTACCAAAAGCTCTCGACATAGCTTTTGAAGCCGCAATTGTTGCAGATGCCTCAAGAGGAGTAATACACGGTGAAGCACCATGCAGATCTTTAACATTAACTTTTACTGATTTGGGTGCAATATGATTTATATATTTTGTAAAGGCTTTTGCTATTTTCGCAGGTTTTTGATCGGGAACCAGACGCATACTTATTTTTGCAGAAACTTTAGATGGGAGAACTGTTTTAGCTCCTTTACCTGTAAAGCCTCCTATAATACCGTTGCAATCAAGCGTTGGTCTTGCCCATATTCTTTCAAGAGTTGTAAAACCTTTTTCGCCCTGCAATTCCTTAACTCCAACTTCTTTTGCAAATCTCTTTTCGGAAAAATTGAGCCGTTTATAGTTTTGTCTTTCTTTCTTTGTCAATTTTTTTACATCATCATAAAATCCCGGAATTGTTATATGTCCGTTTTTATCCTGAAGTTTAGCTATCATACCTGCAAGAATATTTATTGGATTTCCAACCGCACCGCCGAATGAACCGGAATGTAAATCTTTATTTGGACCAACCACCTCAACTTCCATATAACTCAATCCCCGCAATCCATAAGTTAATGTGGGAACACCCTTTTCAAACAATGATGTATCGGAAACCAGTACGGCATCACATTTTAAGAGATCAGTATGAGTTTTAATAAATGCCTCAAGACTTTCGCTGCCTATTTCCTCTTCCCCCTCAATAATAAATTTAACATTAACAGGAAGACTTCCTTTTCCTTTAAAAAATGATTCCACACTTTTAATGTGCATGAACATTTGTCCTTTATCATCAGTAGCCCCTCTTGCCCAAATTTTACCATCTTTTATTACTGGTTCAAATGGAGGAGATTTCCATAATTCAATAGGGTCCACCGGCTGAACATCATAATGTCCATAAATTAAAACAGTAGGCTTGCCGGGTGCCCCAAGCCAATCTCCGTAAACAAGCGGGTGTCCTTCAGTTTTAAAAATTTCAACCCTGTTTAAACCAGCCTGTTTTAGCTTATCTGCAACAAATTTTGCAGCCCGGTTTATATCATTTTTATTTTCCTGGAGCGTGCTTACACTCGGAATCCTTAACAATTCCTTCAGTTCTTCAATAAATTGTTCCTGGTTTTCTTTAATAAATTTTATTACATCTTCCAACGGACAACTCCTGTTTTATTTTGCTAATAAGTATTTATAAATAACAGGAACAAAATTCCTGAATTGGTTCACTGTGAGTGAATCAAGCTGATTTAATATTTCTTTTGAAGGGATAAAAAAAGTCTTCCAGGGATCATCCACAAGAAAAATATTATTCTGGGGATCCATGGTTATACTCTCAATAGATGCAACATAATCAAAAGAACTATAACTTGGTATATTAGTTTCAATTTTTACTTTAGAAGTATCTTTAATATTTAGTTCTCTGTTGAAAGTAATGTGAAATAATGATTTATTATTTCTGTCCACTCCATACACAGAATAATTTTTATCTGAAAATAATCCACAAATAGTATGTATACCGAGTGATTTGGTATTTATCTGTTTAATAATTTTCGATGTTTTTCTATCGGCAATAAATAGGACCGTACTGTCAGCAAAGATATTATTCCGGGAAAACCCTTCAAGCCCTAAATAGAAATAATTATCGTCCAGAGCCAAACCCTCATACCCGATATTATTTCTTATATATTTTTCGAATACATCTTTTGGAGTAATGTTTATTTTTTTTATGTCAGTAAGAGTATCAGATAAAACATCATTATCCTTGAAGTATACCTGGTAAATTCCTGCATATTTTTCAGGATAATTACCATTTCCCTCAATTGATAAATATACCTGGTTATTTTTTTTATCATATACGATTTCCTCAAAATCTGCTTTTGGAAAAGTATCTATATATGACTGAAACTTTTGTGAAAAAATTGCCGGAGTGATTGAGAAAACCGTGTCCCTGGATATCTTTAGGTGCAGAATACCACCCGTATCATCCGCCAGCAGAAAATATTTATCACCAGCAGAAGTCTCTTTTATAAAAGTAATTCCAGATGTTTGGTCGGAACTAAACGTTGCCGATGACAACCACCGCGGATACGAAGCATCTTTTTGTAATTCAATCCTGTTAGTACTGCCGATTCCGCAGCTAAAAACTATTAAGCTAGTTAAAAGGATAAATGCAGATTTATTTAACATAAGTATACAAATATATAAAATGGTGCTCCCGAATTCATCTGGTTAAATCAATTCCTTGTTAAACTTTTATCGCTTTCATATATTGACGCGGTGATTTTATTTAAATACATATTACGAAATCATTTAGCACCGTTTATATTTTCCAATATAACCCTAATGTGCATTTTTATACTTCAGTTTCTGATGAAGTTTGCTGACAGACTGGTAGGAAAGGGACTGGGACTTTTAGTAATTCTTAAACTGATTGCTTTTAATCTTGCATGGATGGTTGTGCTAGTAGTACCTATGTCTACACTGGTTGCCACATTAATGGCATTCGGGAATATGTCGCAAAATAATGAAGTAACGATTATAAAATCCTCCGGTACAAGTTTATATAAAATGATGATTGCTCCTTTATTTGCTTCAATCATAATTGGTTACCTTCTTTTAATATTTAACAATGATGTTCTGCCTGACGCAAACCACCAGGCCAAAATTCTTATGCAGGATATTTCCAGGCAGAAGCCAACCCTTTCACTTGAACCGGGTGTCTTTTCACAGGAAGTTTCCAACTATGCAATACTTGCCCGGGAGATAAACCAGCAAACGAATGAATTAAAAGAAGTAACAATCTATGATTATTCTGATCCAAGGGAAATAAAAGTTGTTACTGCACAGAGAGGAAAAATTTATTTTTCTAAAGACCAGACTAAGCTAATAATGAATCTTGAAAATGGTGAAATCCATGAATCGGATGCATCTAAAACAAATCTTTACAGAAGAGTAAGGTTTGACAGGCACAGGATAGCAATGGATGGAGCGCAATTTACTTTTCAGCAGTCTGCTCTCGGAAGTCCAAGAGGAGAAAGGGAATTGAGCGCTTCGGCTATGAGAGAAATTGTTGACAGCCTGAATGTCTCCGAAGTTCAATATCAAAAAGATCTGATAAGTGAGGCAGAAAAATATTTTTATATCGATTCCAGTATGGTTAAAAATGAAACTGAAACCACTATACGTGCAAAAAATCTTGTTTATACAAGACTGCAGGACAGACTTCGTAATGAACGGAATTCACTGGTTTCGAGATTCAGAAGATTGGAATCAAAACGGAACGAAATTAATAAATATGAAGTAGAGATATACAAAAAGTATGCACTGCCGGCAGCCTGCATTGTTTTTGTTCTGATAGGAGCTCCCCTTGGAACAATGACAAAAAAAGGCGGTTTTGGTGTGGCTGCAAGCATAAGTCTTTTCTTTTTTCTTATATACTGGGCTTTCCTTATTGGTGGAGAAAAACTTGCGGAGAGAAACTTTTTTTCACCTTTCTGGGGAATGTGGTCAGCAAATATTCTTTTAACTATTGCTGGAATTTTATTAACAATAAAAACTGTAAGTGAAGCTGTAACAATTAACTTCAACTGGATACAAAAAATAATTCCGAAACAATTTCGTGGAAACGAAGGAGATACTGAGAACGGTCATGAAAATACTTGATAAATATTTAGTCAAGCAATTTCTTCAGACCATTTTCTTCGGGTTGATTGCCTTCACTCTTATTTTTGTTGTAATAGATATGATGGAAAACCTCGATGATTTCATTGACCAGAATGTCTCTGCCCCGGTTATACTACATTACTATTTGGTATTTTCCCCGGACATTATAAAACTGATTACACCCATTGCTGTGTTGTTCGGAGCTTTGTTTACCACTGCCAAATCAGCCCAGCTAAGCGAACTTACAGCAATTAAGGCAAGCGGTGTAAGCATGTACCGGTTTATGCTGCCGTTTCTTATTACGGCCTTTTTTATAAGTATTTTTTCAATTTACTTTGCGGGCTACGTTGTACCGATGGCGAATAAAACAAAGTTAGATATTGAAATGAATTATTTAAAAAAAGGATTCAATTTTTCAGGAAGCAATATTTTTTTCCAGGATTCGAAAACAAGAATTGTTAATATTTCTTATTTCGATAACTCTCAATTACAGGCAAACAGAATCAGCATACAAGGGTTTGATAAAAAGGATATAACGAAAATGGATTACAGGATTGATGCAGTGAGAATGCAGTATGATACTCTCCATCACCTGTGGATTGCCAGAAACGGAATTGAAAGAATATTTCATCAGAATACCCAAACGGCAAAATATTTTAATGAAATGAAGATTGACAGTTTAAATTTTACTCCGTCTGAACTTCTGACGAAACAGCAGAAACCTGAGGAAATGGATTTGAGTGATTTGAAAAGCAGTATTGAAAATCAGCAGCGTGCAGGAAATGATGCAACAGATTCGTTAATAGAATATTATTCCAGGTTTTCATTCCCTATGGCAAGTCTGATTATTGTATTGTTCGGATTACCAATTTCTGCAAATAAAAGACGGGGCGGTCTTGCTGTTCAGGTTGGCATAAACATATTAATAACTTTTCTTTACCTGGTATTTATGAAAATCAGCCAGGCGTTTGGCAAAAACGGAGCTCTGGATCCTTTATTAACTGCATGGTTTGCTAATTTTATATTCCTTGCTGCTGCAATATATAACCTGGTAAAACTGAAGCAATGATTCTGGCGGGTAAATAATTTGCACCTTTCATTGTTTCAACAAGGTGGTGAGTTTTTTACACGCGATTTTTTTTAAAACAAAAAAGCGGCAGATAAAACTGCCGCTTCTGATTTAATTTACTTTTTCATCCTTCTTCGGCGGGACAAATCCGAAATGCTGATTCTGAGGTGCATCTATCTTAATTTCACCAAACCTTGCTTCGTATTTATCAATGTTATCTTTGAGAGCCTTTAAAAGCATTTTGGCGTGCTGGGGAGTTGTTAAAATCCTGGCGTAAACTTTTGCTTTCGGAACTCCCGGAACTATCCGCGTGAAATCAATTACAAATTCAGCAGGTGAATGAGTAATTATTGCAAGATTAGAATAAATTCCCTCTGCTTCTTTTTCTCCAAGTTCAATATTTATTTGCTGTCCCTGTGGATTTTGATTGTTCTGAGCCATTATAAATTCCAATTCTTTCTGTTCTAAAAACTATTTTCTCAATGCATCAGCTTTATCAAATGCATTCTGAGCATCATCTTTCATATTTAATACTGTGTATACTTTTCCCAGCAATTCCCAAACGGGAGCATCTTTTGGCTGTAATTCAACAGATTTTTCAAGATACGGAAGAGCCTGACGGTATTTTTCCTTGTAATTAGTATTTTCCATCTCACCCTTATCTTCAGAGAGCTTGTTAATTGCTGTTCCCCATTTCACATAAGTAACGGCAAGGTTATAAATTGCATTTTGATATTCAGAATCAAGATCAATTGCTTTTTTAAATTGTTCAACTGCACCTTCAAAATCATTTTTCCCAAGCAGAAGGACACCATAATTATAACGGTAATATTTGTTGCTTGGATCTTTTTCAACACCGGTTTTAAATACATCAAGAGCTACTTCAACTTTGCCTGCGTTAATATATGAATTTGATAAATTTAAAAGCAGATCTGGATTCTCCGGAAAATATTTTCTTCCTTCTTCAAGAACCTTTATAGCTTTGTTGAAGCTTTCTGCTGCAGTTACGCTATCCTGGGGATTGTGTGAATCTGAAAATTTAGATTTTGCAAGTATACCCTGATCATAATAAATAATACCAAGATATTTGTAGCCATCAAGTGAGTGCTCAATATCAATCATCTTCTGGAGCGGCGCAATTGCTTTATCATTTTCCCCGGCACCCATATAAACGAAAGCAAGATTCTTGTATGTATCAGTTGAATCAGGTTCTAACCTGGTTGCATACTCAAACATATTTATAGATTTATCAAAAAAGATTTTGCTGCTATCTTCGTTTGTAGTATTCACACCTTTCTGATAATAACTTACGCCTTTATTGAACATATTAGCCCAATAATATTTTTTTGAATCCTGAATTTGTGATTTATATACATCATTTATAGCGAGAGATTTATCAAAAGATTCAATCATATCATTATATTGCTCTTTTTCTCCATGAACTACACCGAGATAATAATATCCTTCGGCACTTTGCGGATTTTTTTCCACTTCTTTCTTTAATGCATCAAGAGCTTTGTCATAATTTTTTTGTTGAATGTATAATTTAGCACTTGTCATCTCAGTTGAAGCACAGTCAAAGCCGACAAAAGCTAAACCTGCCAATAAGACAAATATTATTGCGTATAATTTTGATTTTTGCATTCTTACTCCATCTATTAAATCAAATTAATGTCATTAAAGTTACTGTTTTGACGATGTATAGTCAAGAATATGAAAAGCGATGAATTTGTGATGTCTCCCAATCCATCGCCTTTATTCATTATTAAATAGCAGGAAATAATAATCACTTAAATTGATTTTCCATCATTTAAAGGATATTTTTAATTTCTAAAAAAGAGGAAATTTTGACCACCGAAAATGTAATAAATTCGCTGCCTAAAGTGCTTTTGCACGATCATCTTGACGGTGGGTTAAGACCACAGACTATAATAGAACTTGCAAAAGAAATAAAATATAAGAAACTGCCGACAAGTGATCCTGATGAGCTGGCAGAATGGTTTCATCGCGGTGCAAATAAAGGTAATCTTGTTGAATTTTTACAGGGTTTTGATCACACAACCGCGGTGATGCAGACAAAAGAGAATCTGCAGAGGGTAGCTTATGAAATGATGGAAGATATGAAAAATGACGGTGTATGTTATGTGGAAACAAGATTCGCTCCTGTATTTCACACTAGCAAAAACATCTATGCTGAAGATGCCGTGCTTGCAGTACTTGACGGACTTGAAAAAGGAAAGAAAGATTTCGGAGTTGGTTACGGTTTAATTTTATGTGCAATGCGCAATATGAAGAACTCACTTGAAATAGCTGAACTTGCAGTCAATTTCAGGGACAGCGGAGTGGTTGGTTTTGATCTGGCTGGTGAAGAGGGTGGATATCCGCCAAAGAAACACATTGATGCATTTCAGTTTATTCAGAGGTCTAATTTTAATATTACTATCCACGCCGGCGAAGCTTTCGGAAAAGAATCTATTTGGCAGGCTATTCAATGGTGCGGTGCCCACAGGATAGGGCATGCAACTCATCTTGCTGAAGATATAGTATCTGATAAAAGCGGGAATTCATTTGTATTTGGTGAACTTGCACAATATATACTTGATAAAAGAATTCCGCTTGAAATATGTCTTCTGAGTAATCTTCATACAGGGGCAGTGGACAAACTTGAGAATCATCCATTTAAAATTTTATATGATAACAAATTCAGGGTTACTATTAATACAGATGACAGATTAATGAGTAATACCACAATGACGAAAGAATTTATTACCGCTCAAAAATATTTCGGGATTACAATTGACGATATTGAAAAAATAACACTTAATTCCATGAAGTCTGCTTTCATACATTACAATGAAAGACTGCATTATATTTATAATATTATTAAACCCGGTTTTAAAAAGACCAGGGAAATTTTGAATTCATCAACAAGGCAAGCTGATTAACAATGAAAAAACTGTTCACCAATTATAATTTTGAATTTGATAAAAATGAAAAGAAATTATTAACAACTTTTTCCAAACAGGTTCTTAAACAACTTGATGGAAACAACCAATATTTTGCAGAAACACGCGCATTTAATTCCATACTTGAAAAGTTGTCTGATTCAACAGAGACAATAAAGCTTACCAAGGATGAGAGAACAAGACTTTTAAATCAATTGAATGAAAATGTAAAATTCTTAAAGAAAGAAATGAACGGAAGCTGGTTTTTAAAAAAATGGCTTTATAAATCTATGTTGAAGCAATATGAAAACATTTTAGAAAATCATTTCAGAGGATAAAATGAGTTCAGTAAAATCAAAGAATATATCAATTAAAGCTCCTCACGGAACAAAATTATCATGCAAAGGATGGATACAGGAAGCAGCAATGCGGATGCTTATGAATAATCTTGATAATGAAGTGGCGGAGAATCCTTCAGAATTAATAATTTATGGTGGTAGTGGCAAAGCCGCTCGCAATTGGGATTGCTACGAAGCGATAGTTGAGTCATTAAAGAACCTGGAAAATGATGAAACCCTTTTGGTACAATCAGGTAAACCTGTTGGAATATTTAAAACCTATCCGGATGCACCACGAGTTTTAATTTCCAATTCAATGCTAGTTCCTGACTGGGCAACCTGGGACGAGTTCCGAAGGTTGGAAGGAATGGGTTTGACTATGTTTGGGCAAATGACTGCAGGAAGCTGGATATATATTGGTACACAGGGAATTTTACAGGGAACTTATGAAACCTTTGCAGAATGCGGACGAAAATATTTTGATGGAGACTTTAAAGGCAAATTCGTTCTTACTGCAGGATTAGGAGGAATGGGCGGAGCTCAACCTATGGCAGCAACAATGAACGGAGCTGCTTTTCTTGGAGTTGAAGTTGACAGGAAAAGAATAGAAAAAAGATTGGAAACCGGTTATATTGATGAAATTTCTGATAACCTTGACGAAGCTCTTGAAAAAATTCTGAATGCAAAGAAAGAAGGCAGGGCGTTATCAATTGGATTAATCGGCAATGCCGGTGAAATCCATCAACAGATTCTAAATAAAAATATCATTCCTGATGTAGTTACAGATCAGACATCTGCACACGATGTATTAAACGGATATGTTCCATCCGGTTTATCCTTTGAAGAAGCAGTTAAGTTAAGAAAAGATAATCCGGATAAGTACATTAAGTTATCAAGGGAAACAATTGTGAAACATGTTGAAGCTATGCTGGGATTTCAGAAAAAAGGTTCAATTGTTTTCGATTACGGAAATAATATCCGCGGGGAAGCAAAAGAAAACGGGTTAATCAACGCATTCGATATTCCCGGATTTGTTCCTGAATTCATTCGTCCACTTTTCTGTGATGGAATGGGTCCTTTTCGTTGGGCTGCTTTATCAGGAGATCCGAATGATATATATGAAACTGATCGCGCAATATTAGAGACTTTTCCGGAAAAGAAATCTTTGGTTAACTGGATTAAAATGGCACAAGAGAAAGTTCATTTCCAGGGATTGCCGGCCAGAATTTGCTGGCTTGGTTATGGTGAACGTGCTAAGATGGGGAAAATATTTAATGACCTTGTGGCTACCGGCAAAGTTAGTGCACCAATAGTAATCGGAAGAGATCATCTTGATTGCGGTTCCGTTGCTTCACCTAATCGTGAAACGGAAAACATGAAAGACGGAAGCGATGCAATTGCCGACTGGCCAATATTGAATGCTATGTTAAATGCTATTGGTGGGGCAAGCTGGGTTTCGGTGCATCATGGCGGTGGTGTCGGTATAGGCAAATCAATTCATGCCGGGATGGTAATTGTTGCTGATGGAACAAAAGAAGCTGAAAGAAGACTTGAAAGAGTTCTTACCTATGATCCCGGAATGGGAATCGTACGGCATTCAGATGCCGGATACGAAAGAGCAATAAATAATGCAAAAAAAATGAATGTTAAAATTCCTATGTTAAAATAATCGATAAAGGTTTTTTCCAAAAACCAGGATGGAGATAAAATGAAAGTTAAAGTACTCATAGCAGATAAATTTCCCGATCAATATATTCAACAGCTAAAAAATATGGAGCTGGAAGTAATCTATTCACCAAAGCTTGGAGAAAATGATCTTCCAACAGCAGCAAAGGAAGTGGATATACTGGTCGTGCGTTCAACTGTAGTAAATGCGAATACAATAAACAGCAGCGGCACTTTAAACCTGATTATACGTGCAGGTGCTGGTGTGAATAATATTGATATTGCTGCAGCTAATAAAAAAGGAATTTACGTGGCAAATTGTCCCGGGATGAATTCAGTAGCTGTTGCAGAACTGGCAATGGGATTTATGATTGCTTTGGATAGAAGAATCCCGGATAACGTTTCGGATTTTAAGAAAGGCGTATGGAATAAAGGAGAATATTCTAAAGCTGAAGGGTTAAAGGGGAAAACACTAGGAATTATAGGTGTCGGAGCAATCGGAAAAGAAGTAGCAAAACGTGCACTTGCTTTTGGAATGAACGTGTATGGAAAAGATATTTCACGAATTGAAGGAGTTCAGATAAAAGACTTCTCAGAAATGGATCAACTGCTTCCTCTTTGCGATGTAATAACAATTCATCTTCCTTCAACTAAAGAAACAAAAGGTTTATTTAATAAGGAAATGTTCAGCTATATGAAGAACGGGGCATTACTTATTAATACATCACGCCCGGATATTATTGTTGAAGAAGATTTACTCGAAGCAATAAAGGAAAAAAATCTTCGTGTTGGGCTGGATGTGTTTAAAGGAGAACCTGAATCAAAAACCGGTGAAGTAAATTCGGTTCTGAAAGATAATCCAAATGTTTATGTAACCCATCATATTGGTGCTTCCACAGAGCAAGCGCAAAATGCGGTTGCCGAGGAAACAATAAAGATCATTAAAGATTACATTACCAGCGGACTTATTGCTCACTGGATTAACCGTGCAAAAATTACAGATGCTAAATATCAGCTTGTTGTTAAACATTTTGATAAACCCGGCGTTCTTGCTTCTATCCTGGATATTATCAGGGAAGGTAATATCAATATAGAAGAAATCGAAAATGTTATTTTCGAAGGTGGGATCGCTGCAAGTTGTACAATGAGATTAAAATCTCCGGTGAGTGCAGAAAAACTGAAAACAATGCAGGATAATCCAAATATTCTTAGCGTATCTCATATGGCTCTTTAAAACTTAGGGGACTTATTCCCGGTCCCCTGTTTTTACACATATTTTGCTTCAATTATTTCTTTTATAATACCATGAAAATATGGAATCATTATTAATTGATTTAACCCCTCTATATCCTGCTCATCAAACTCAAGAATAAGTGATGATAAATTTTCCTTAAAATAATTTAAAGTCTTTTCAGAGAATGAAAAAAATTTTTCAAGAGAATTAAAATTATCGTATGCCTGAGATATTTTATCCAATAATATCTCCTCCAACTCTTTAACTAAACTTTCTTTTTGTGAAGCAAGTACAAAATTAACAAAGGGCAAGGAGAGCAATTCTATTATCTCCTCGGAAAAACTGATTCCATTGAACAGTTTATCTTCATAAAAATTCTGTTCGCCAACCAGAAGAAGATTATTGCTTGCGGTATCCAATGAAGTACTCAGACCCACTTCCACATCAGAGGTGTATAATTCTTTAAAAAGTATTTTACCCAAAATTGCTTCAAGAGATGAAACATCTCCCCCGATGTTTAAATTTTTAAGCGAACGTTTTTCGGAAAAATATATATACGAATTACACAATGAGCCCTCAAAGGAAATCCCAAATTTTCTTGAAATAAATAAATCTTTATGGTTAATAATATCAGTAGCTGGAATCAGACCAATGCTATCTTCATCTTTTTCAAGAGCAGAACTTATCGCAGAGGCAGCAATAAATTTAAGATTATTTTTAAGATGATCAGGTAATGCTACTGCGATTATTGAAGTGAAAACATTTTTGGGAAATAGAATATTCATAATTTAAAAACAAAAAGCCCGCCTCATGCGGGCTGAGCTTTTAATGTTAGTACATCAGACTTCTTTTGATTTTATCCTTGCTGCTTTACCTGAAAGGTTCCTGAGATAAAATAGTTTCGCTCTTCTAACATCACCTTGTTTAAGTAATTCAATTTTAGCAATTTTTGGTGAACTGTAAGAAAATATTCTCTCTACTCCAACTCCACTTGAAATTTTCCTAACTGTAAAAGTTTTGCTGGCACCTGCTCCGCGAATACTGATTACATCTCCTTCAAAAGGCTGTATCCTTTCTTTATCACCTTCAATTACGCGTACATGAACACGTATATGATCGCCTGAATTAAAACCAGGTAAGTCTGTCTTTTTTTGTTCCGGCAATATATTATTTATATCAATCATTTTATTCTCCGCTAATTATTAAAATTTTTCCACTTCTCTGTTAGGACTTTAGACTGTTCTTCTTTCCAATTTTTTATTTCTTTATCATTTCCCGAAAGTAAGACTTCAGGAACTTTCATTCCGCGATATTCCGATGGTCTTGTATATGAAGGTGCTGCAATTGTTTGACCATCCTGAAATGAATCATTCAAAGCAGATTCGCTGTCGTTCAAAACTCCGGGAATTAACCGGATCACTGCATCAACAATTATTAATGCGGGTATTTCACCACCAGTAAGAACAAAATTTCCAACAGATATTTCCTCTGTTGCAAATTTTTCCCTCACTCTTTCATCAATATCTTTATAATGACCGGCAACGATCATCAGGTTCTTTGAAAGTGAAATCCGGTTAGCAATATTTTGATCAAAAATTTTTCCTCGCGGTGAAGTAAAAATTATATTATCATAATTGCGAACTGTCATAAGCTTTTCAATACATTCAAAGAACGGTTCGGGTTTTAAAACCATTCCGGCACCTCCGCCAAATGGTTTATCATCTATCTGTTTGTGTTTGTTAAAAGCATAATCTCGGAGATTATGTACACAAATTTCAACTTTTTCTTTATTCTGAGCTCTTTTTATTATGCTGTTGTCTAATGGACTTTGGAATATCTCCGGAACTGCAGAAATTATGTCAATCCTCATCTTCATAGTAACCTTCTCCCGGCTTCAAAATCAACACTTTATTTTCCGGATCAAATTTTTCAATCAGTTCTGATAATGCCGGTAGGAGAATTTCTTCACCATTTTCATCTTCAATAATGTACACGTCATTAGCCGGGTAAGATAAAACATCCTTTATTCGGCCAAAGTATTTTTCATTTCTGAATACTTTACTCTCAAGCAAATCATGGACAAAAAAAATGTTTTGCGGCAATTGTATAACATTTTTTTCATCAACAAAAACCTCTTTGTCAAGTAAAATTCTGGTATCGGAGACAGAGTTAAAATTTTTAAATCTAATAAAAAAATCGTTTTTTACCTTTTTAACCTCTTCTACAAAGAATTTCTTTTTAACATCAAAGAAATCAATATATACTTCAGTGAGTGAAAAAAATCGCTCAGGAAAATCGGAATAAGAAAAAAGCTTCACGAATCCTTTTTTATCAGAAACTGAAGTTATCCTGGCGACTAAATAATATTCACTCAAATCCGAGAGAATTAATCCAGTATTTCAAGAATAGCTCTCTTCCCTTCTTTAGCTGCAATCGCAGTTAGAAGAGTACGCATTGCCTGAGCAGTTTTACCTTGTTTGCCTATAACTTTACCAACATCTTCTGCCTGGACTTTGAGTGAGAGAACTATTTTATTCTCTTCCGGAGCTTTCTCTTCAACAGAGACATTTTCCGGATTATCTACCAGGTGTTTTGCAATATATTCGATGAATTCTTTCATTGAAAGAAGCCTCCTATATTAAAGCACGGGAGCTTATGAAATAACGTACAGATGAAATTAGCCTTCTAAAGATTATTCTTTTTCAGGTGTATTTTCTTCAGAAGCAGCGCCCTTTACTTCTGCTGTACTTTTTTCAGTTTCTACTTCCTTGTCCGTGTTCTTTTCCGGAGCAACGTGTTCATCATCGGACTTTGCAGTTTTGGCTTCCTCATTCACTTCTTTGTTCTTAACCTTTGATTTCTTTCCCTGATCTCTGCTTGTCTGTTTAGCTTCCTGCATTTTAGTCCACTGTTCAAGTTCAGACTGAATTTTATCTTCAGAAAGACCTTTACGGATTAATTCTCTTTTTAGAGTTATTCCTCTTTGTCTTAATAAACTTTTAACTGTAGCTGTTGGTTGAGCACCTTTTTCCAGCCAATATAATGCTCTATCTTCTTTAATATTAACGGTATGAGGATTTGTTAAAGGATTATATAATCCAATAGATTCCAAAAACTTTCCATCTCTCGGAGATCTGGAATCTGCTGCAACAACCTTGTAAATAGGCTGTTTTTTCTTTCCCATACGTCTTAGTCTTAACTTTACTGCCAATATTCTAACCTCCTGATTAGTCTCTTTTCAATTAAATTTAAAATTATTAAATGACGAACCTCCGCCAAATCCTTTTCTGGCTACTTGTCCCATCATCTTCTGCATTTCGCCGAACTGTTTAATTAAACGATTCACATCCTGTACAGATGTACCGCTTCCTCTGGCAATTCTTTTACGCCTTCCTCCATTTAGTATTTTTGGAGTAGCCCTTTCTTCAAAGGTCATCGACTGTATAATTGCCTCAACTTTTACGAGAGCTTTATCATCAATATTGGCATTTTTTAACTGAGATCCGATTCCCGGAATCATTCCCAACAAGGATGATAAAGAACCCATTTTCTTAATTGCTTTAATTTGCTTAAGAAAATCGTCAAAATCAAATTTATTTTTCTTTAATTTCTCTTCGAGACGTTCAGCCTCTAACTCATCAAAATTTTCCTGAGCCTTTTCAACCAGGGAAACAACGTCTCCTTTACCTAAAATCCGGGAGGCTAACCTTTCCGGATAGAAAATTTCCAGGTCAGTTAATTTTTCACCATTGCTGATAAATTTGATCGGTTTTCCTACTACCTGGCGAATCGAAAGAGCTGCACCACCTCGTGCATCTCCATCTAATTTAGTAAGAACTATCCCATCATAATTAACTTTTTCATTAAATGCTTTTGCAGAATTTACTGCATCCTGTCCGGTCATCGAGTCTACTACAAAAAGAATTTCACCGGGTTTTAGCAAAGTTTTTATGTCTGCAACCTCAGTCATCATTTCTTCATCTACGTGAAGCCGACCTGCGGTATCTACAATTAAGGTGTCATAATTTTTTTCTTTAGCAAAATTTAAAGCCTCTACAGCAACTTTACGAGCGTTCTTTTCTTCGAGAGAAAAAACAGGCACATTTATTTGTTCACCCAGTGTTTTTAGCTGTTCTATTGCTGCAGGTCTGTAAACATCAGCGGCCGCAAGTAAAATTTTTCTATTTTTTTCTTTTAATCTTTTTGCAAGTTTTCCACTGAACGTGGTTTTACCCGAACCCTGCAAACCTACAACAAGAAGTATAGTTACTCCGGAACCATTAATTTTTATTTCGCTGCTGCTGCTACCGAGGAGCTGTGTTAATTCATCGTAAATTATTTTTGTAATCAATTGTCCCGGAGTTATGGAATTGATTACTTCTTTGCCAAGTGCTTTTTGCGACACGTTTTCAATAAATTCTTTCGCTACATGATAATTAACATCCGCATCAAGCAAAACCCGGCGAATCTCTCTGAGAGATTCTGAAATATTTTTTTCGGTTAGTTTACCTTGTCCTCTTATCTTCTTAAGGGATGATTCAAGTTTTTGTGAGAGGTCTTCAAACATAGCATCTTAATATTTTAATGAATTCCTTGTCTGGCTCAATCTATCTATGCATTGCTTTCTCTAAGCGCATTAGCACCGGAAACAATTTCAAGAATTTCTTTAGTAATTGCAGCCTGTCTTTCTTTATTATACTTGACCTGCAGAGTTCTGATAAGTTCTTTTGCATTAGTGGTTGCATTATCCATTGCGGTCATCTTTGCACCAAGCTCAGCGGCATTCGATTCAAGAAGGATTCTCCACATCTGGGCTTTCAGATGTTTTGGCAGCAGATAATTGAATATATCTTTCTGATCAGGTTCAAAAATATAGTTAGGCTGATTTTTTCTTTCCTCTTCAGAATCCTTTTGAATTGGGATAGGAAGAAATTGTTCTGTTACAATTTTTTGCTGAATTATTGATTTAAACTCATTGTAAACAATAAATATTTTATCAAATGTTCCATTAAGATAAACATCTATAAGTTCTTTGGTTATTTTAAGTGCGTCTTCGTAAGAAATAGAAGAAAATATTCCAATCTTTTTCCCAACTACGTCATAATCTCTTTTAGAAAAGAATTCGAATCCTTTTTTACCAATACAAAATACATGTGGTAAAACAGATGTCCCGGAATATTCTTCATCAATTATTCTTTTTGTTTCCCGGTTTATATTTGTGTTAAACGCTCCGCATAAACCACGATCAGCAGTGACAACTACGATAGCAACGTTTTTAATTTCTCTCTGGAAAATAAAAGGATTAATTTCTATATCCTCGTCAGTGACAAGGTGAGAAAGCATTTCTGCTATTTTCCTGGCGTATGGTCTTGCATTAATTATATTTTCCTGAGCTCTCCTTAACCTGGCAGCGGCAACCATTTTCATTGCTTTGGTTATCTGCTGGGTATTCTGAACACCTTTTATCCTGTTCTTTATGTCTCTTAGTGTAGCCATTAATTAAGCACTCTTTTTAAATACTGCTTTAAATTCCTCAGCTGCTTTTTTAATGCTGTCGGCTGATTCATCATTCAGTTGCTTTTCTTTTTTTATAGATTCAAAAACCTGGTTGTACTTGACTTCAATAAATTCTAGTATTTCTTTTTCAAATCTTTTAATGTCAACAAGAGATATATCATCAAGAATTCCGTTTGTTCCAAGGAAAATACTCACAACCTGCCGCTCAATCGGAACCGGAGAATACTGTCCCTGTTTTAATAGTTCAACCAAACGAGAACCTCTTGAAAGTGTTCTCTGAGTGGCCTTGTCGAGATCTGATCCGAATTTTGCAAAAGCTTCAAGTTCCCTGTATTGAGCAAGTTCCAGTTTTAAAGTTCCGGCAACTTTTTTCATAGCTTTTATCTGAGCATTTCCTCCAACACGTGATACAGAAATACCTACGTTGATAGCTGGTCTTACACCAGCATTAAATAAATTTGATTCGAGATAAATCTGTCCATCAGTAATAGATATAACGTTTGTAGGAATGTATGCAGAAACATCTCCCTGCTGGGTTTCTATAATAGGAAGAGCAGTCAGACTTCCTCCGCCAAGGTCTTCGCTTAATTTTGAAGCTCTCTCAAGAAGTCTTGAGTGAAGATAAAAAACATCACCGGGGTAAGCCTCACGTCCGGGAGGTCTTCTTAAAAGAAGAGAGAGTTCACGGTAAGCTGCTGCCTGCTTTGATAGATCATCAAAAATAACAAGAGCATGGCGCCCGTTATCCCTGAAATATTCACCAAGAGTTGCCCCGGAATAAGGAGCTATAAACTGAAGCGGTGCAGGTACAGATGCTGTCGCAGCGATAACTGTAGTATAATCCATAGCGCCCTGTTCATTAAGTTTTGAAACAACCTGGGCAACAGTAGAACTCTTTTGTCCGATTGCAACGTATATACAATAAACAGGTTTAATACCTAAGTTTTTGGCTTCTTCAGTATGAGTAAATTTCTGATTTATTATAGCATCAACCGCAACTGCTGTTTTACCGGTTTGTCTATCGCCAATAATCAATTCTCTCTGGCCTCTTCCAATCGGAATCATGGCATCAATAGCCTTAATACCCGTTTGTAATGGTTCCTTTACCGGCTGGCGCTGAATTACACCGAGGGCTTTTCTTTCAATAGGTAAAAATGCTTTAGTATTAATAGGTCCTTTTCCATCCACAGGAATACCAAGCGGAGTAATTACTCTGCCTAACATTTCTTCGCCAACAGGCAATGAGGCAACTCTTTTAGTACGTTTTACTGTATCGCCTTCTTTTACAAGTTCAGATTCGCCAAAAAGCACGCAGCCCACGCTATCTTCTTCCAGGTTAAGAACCATTCCAAATACATCATTTGGAAATTCCACGAGTTCGCTTGCCATTACATTAGAGAGTCCGTAAACCCTGGCAATACCGTCTCCAACCTGGAGAACAGTGCCTACATCATAAATATCAACTTCGTTTTCAAAACCTGATAACTGTTTTCTTAATATGGCAGATATTTCATCTGGTCTTACTTCGGCCATTTTAATTCTTCCTTTATAAAATTCCTACATTAGTTTAATGCAACCCCGCCTTTAAGCAGTTGCTGCTTTAAAATTTCTAATTGATGCATTATAGAGGCATCATAAACAGTATCGTTTACTTTTGCAATAAAGCCACCAATTATTTTGGGATCAATAATTATTTTAAAACGAATCTTTTTGTTAAGCATCTTTTCAAGTTTGTTCTGAATATTTAATTTCTGCTGATCGTTAAATTCATAAGCTGCGCGCACTTCTACATTAACAACCCCTAATTTCTCATCTCTAAGTTCAAGAAATTTATCGGCTATCTGCGCAAGAAGGTTTTCTCTGCCCTTTTTAATCAGAAACCGAACAAAGTGCATAGTTTCTTTATTAATTTTAGATTTAAAAATTTCATCGAGAATTGCAGACTTCATCTCGGGCTTAATCACCGGATTTTTCAAAGCTCTTGCCAGCTGAGGACTATTTTCCATAGCAGCTGCAACCAGCTCAACATCATCCGAAACTGTATCCAGGATATTTTTTTCAACAGCCAGGTCGATCAGAGATGTAGCGTATCTCATTGATACTTTAAAATCAGCCATTATTAATTCCTGGAAATATCATTGATATATTTATCAACTATTTTCTCATTTGTCTCTTTATTGAGGTTCTCTTTGAGAATTTTTTCGGCAGCTTCTATAACAATTCCTGCCACCTGGGTTTTTAGTTCATTAAATGCAGCTTCTGTTTTTCTCTCTATTTCAGCACTGGCATCATCAACAATTTTTCTTGCCTGATCCTTGCTATCCTGAATCATCTGTTCCTTAAGTTTTTCAGCATAAGCCCTGCTTTGATCAATTATTTTTTTCGATTCATCTTCTGCATTTCGAATGTTAGCTTTATTTTCTTCCAGAACTTTTAAAGCTTCTTCCCTCGCCTTTTCTGCTTTCTCCAGAGATTCCTTAATAGCAGCTTCTCTCTCATCAAGAGCGGCAAGAATTGGTTTCCAGGCAACCTTCTTCAATATGATTAAAAGAACAATGAAGGTTATGACTGTCCAGAATATTAATCCCGGATTAACATCTATCAGGCTGCCGCCTCCCTCAGAAGCAAGAGCAAGAACCGATAAACTGAATCCTGTTAACATATATTATTTCCTGTATTAATTAATGTTCGGGGAAAACCCGGATATCTACTTAAGCTTTTACGGCTAAAAGAATACAAATAACCAGTGCAAAAAATGCAATACCTTCAATTAGCGCAGCAGCAATAATCATTGCAGTTCTAATTGCACCTGCGGCTTCTGGTTGTCTGCCCATAGCTTCAAGAGCTGAACCGGCAAGTTTACCTATACCAAGTCCCGCACCTATTACTGCTATACCGGCGCCAATTCCTGCGCCTAACCATGCTAAATCCATAATAAATTCTCCTGATTGTTAAAGTAAATAAATAATAGACTGATTAATGTTCCTGATGAACAGCCATCCCGATAAATAAGGATGTAAGTATAGTAAATATGTACGCCTGAATTAGAGCAACCAGTAATTCAAGCAGATAAATAAAAATTGCAAAAGCTATAGATACCGGCGCAACGAATACGGTTTGTAAAATAAAGATCAATCCAAGCAGCGAAAGTATAACGACATGTCCGGCGATCATATTTGCAAAAAGACGTATACAAAGAGCAAATGGTTTTGTAAATAAGCCCAATATCTCCAATGGTATTAGTATTATCAAAATCCATGGGGGCATGCCAGAAGGTATTAATCCTTTGAAATATCCCCATGCACCATGACTTTTAATTCCACCCAGTTGAATAGCTATAAAGGAAATGCCCGCAAGTGCTGCTGTAACTGCAATATTTCCGGTAATCGTTACCGCGTAAGGAATTAACCCAAACATATTGCTTAACAGAATAAAAAAGAACACTGTTAACAGATATGGTAGAAATTTTTCGTAACCTTTACCAATTGTAGGTTTAACAATTTCATCACGAACAAAAAGTACAGTAATTTCTACAATATTGGTTAATCCTTTTGGGATAAGTGACGTTTTATATTTTTTTGAAACAATGTAGAGCACTAAAAACAAAATAATTGCTACAACCCACATGAAAAAGATATACTTGGTAATGGAAATATCAATTCCAAATAACTGGAGGTGGGGTAATTGAATTGAAAAAAATGGTTCAAAGTCTAAAGTATGAGAATCCATTACATGATGAAGGATCCACCCGCTATCGCTTCCCCCGGCATGTTTCAAAGTATCAGCCGTCGCTAAAGTATCAATCCCGGTATAGTGCATAAAATGAACTAGTTTTTGCTAAAAGTCAGATAAAATATTTCAATAATTAAATAAAAAATAAAAAAAAAGAGGATTGAAAATATAAAATTATTCTGACTTAAATCCAAGAAAGAAAGGGCGATTATAACCAGTAGCAGTGTTAGAAATAACCTGATTGAGATTACCCCTAAGACGTTACGGATAAACAGTTTATCGCTTTTCCCAATTCCTCTTTTTACGAAAAACAGTTCGGTTACAAAACCGATAAAAACTATCCCCCAGCCAATTATTATAGATTTGAAATTTCGAAATTCGAGCAGATTGGAAAAAAATATTACGGATAAAATCAGGGGGAAAAATACACTGATAATAAATGAGGAAAATAAAAACCTTGCAGATTTACTCATTTGTCCGATTTAAGCACCGTTTTTATAAAATTGTAAAGTGAAGTGGCTATACCCAAAAATGAGAAGATTACAGTTAACCAGGGATTGGTGTTAAACTTTCCATCCAGCCAGATTCCAAGAAATACCATTACAATAACTGTTACAGCAAGCTGAAGACCTAGACCGATGTATGGACCATAATTTACGGCAAAATTACTCCGACCGTCTTCGTCCTTATCCTTGTTTTTCATTCGTCGATGAAGTTGGAATCAGTGGCGGTTTTATCGAATCTTTGCTTCCCATTTTACTTTGTCCGTCAAATTGAGCACCTGCTTCAACTACCAAAATTTTAGTTAGTATATCCCCATTAAGCACAGCTTTGTTCTCTAATGTTAGCTTATCTTTTGAGTTAACAGTTCCTGTTACTTTCCCGCCTATTACTATTCCTTCAGCGTGTATTTCCCCGCTTACTTCACCATTTTCACCAACTGTTACATTGCCATTTGCATTTATGTCCCCGTTAACCGTACCATCAATTCGCACATTGCCGTTACTCGTCAGCTTTCCTTCAATGACAACACCAGCGCTTATAATTGTGACTTCATCTTTTCCTTCATTTCCATTTCTCTGTTTCAAAATCTTTCTCCTTTCAATAATTAATTAAAACCGACTTTGGATTTATTGGCTCACCATTCTTCCAGATTTCAAAATGTAAATGCGGTCCGGTTGAAATTTCTCCGGTATTTCCGCTAAGTGCAATAGTTTCTCCCTGCAGTACCACATCCCTGGCTCTTTTTAAAAGAACAGAACAATGTTTATAGACAGTAATATAACCATTCTCATGATTTAGAATCATCATATATCCATCTTTAGTTGTATAATCAGCAAATACTACATATCCATTTGCCGAAGCATATACGGGCGTTCCGGTCTTCATTACAAAATCAATGCCCATATGTCCCCTCCCTGGTTCAAAGCCACGACTTATAAAACTATCCGCAGGTTTACTAAAATAATAACTTTTGGATTGTTTTCCTTTTTCACCCTGCAGAAGTTCACTAACTATGGCGAAAATATTTCCGCCAAAAGGATTTTTCTTTCGCTCTTTTTGGAGGGAGTCTTTTTTAATTTTATCTGAAGATTTAAATATTGTTGAGTCTCCAAGACCAATTGCATATTTTAATCTATTATTTGTATCCTTTAAATTTTCAAGTTCTCTTGTCACCTGGTTTAGTTTGCTATTCAATTCATTTATTTTGGCAATGTCAGACTGATTTAAACCACCTCCCGGAAGAATGGCATTTTTTAAAGGAGTTACTCCCAGAATAAGAAACCCAAGAAGCGCAATGATAGCAGTGTATAAAATAACAATTGATACAATTTTATAAACACTAAATTTATATGTATGCGTTTCAGCTTTTCCATAATCAGGAAGAATAATCACGGAAAGATTTTTCAGATTTCCAAGAGAATCGATATACTTTTTTAAGTTCATTTTGTATTTAATTCATTTTTTTTTTGAAGACGCCTTTTTAGCTCTTCAATATCTTTACTAACAGTTTGCCTGGTTTTTTCATCTTTTGCTAAAGTCATATATTTTTTAAAATATTCAAGTGATGGTTCATAATCTTCCTTAATATAATCTATTATAGCCAAATTACGATACGCTTCCCCAAAAGTTGAATCTATATTAATTGTTTTAATAAATGCGTCCTCAGCTTCAGGCAATCTTCTTGTTTGTACATACGCAATTCCCAGATTAAAATATGCCAGCTTGTAATCCGGATTTTTATTAATTGCCTTGTAATAGAAATCAAGCGCTTGTTTAAATTGATGCTTTGCAGCGTAAGTATTGCCCAACAATACATAAATATTTGCATCCGCCTTTAGTGAAAGTGCTTTGTGATAATCTGCAAGTGCCTCATCGTAATCCTGTTTTTCAAATAATGAATTTCCAAGATTTACAAAGGCATCATAATTTGTAAAATTATATTTGGGAATCATAAAATTTGAGACAATGACAAATAAAATCATAATCGCTATGGGGACAGCAAGCCGTTTATAATTTTTGGCCTTTAATACGTTATACACTTCAATGATACCAATGCCGGCAAAAACAATAAAGACGGGAGCAACAGCAACACGGAATCTCCCTATGATGAAAAAAAGAATTGTGGCACCCAAATAAGTAAAAAGGAATAAATAAATAAGGGAATATTCTTTTCGTTTTTTCCACGTCAGTGCAAAACCAAATAGTGAAACCAGAAATACCATGAAAAAACCCGGCAGGGGTAACTTTAAAATCATTGAATAATTATCAGCAAAAAATGCCGGATCCATAACAGCCGATTGAGGGATTTCATTGGAACTGAAAAAGAACAGAATTTTCTTACCTGTTAATTCAACCCATTTTATAGGCTCATGTTCAATAAAATCAAATGATTTTTGCAACCAGAAAGTGGAGACATCTGAAGGTGATAAATTTTTACCAGTAAGTTTTTCCGCATACTTTCTTCCAGAAAGATCGCTAAAGAAATCAAAATCTTCGGGAGTTTTATAAATTCCGGTAGCATTATCGTTATTCCCAAGATAAAAGTTAATACCGCCGTTCGAAGAAATCGGAACAAAGTCATTGCCCACATAATAGTTTCTTGCTGTTACTAAAAGAACAGGTAAAATAGTTCCCAGCGAAAAATAAAGTAAAGATTTGTATAGTATTTTTTTTTGCTGAGATTTAATTATTCTTATAAAAAACCAAACTAATAATACCGGAAATAGAAGTAAAATATTTGCACGGAAATATGAAGCAATACCGAGCAGCAACCCGACCCAAAGCCACATTTTTCTATTATCTTTTAGGTTTTTGCTGGTCAGAATAACCAAGAGTAATGAAAGAATAAAAACCTGGATTACCTCGAGTAAAATAGCACCGCTGTAGAAAACAAACGATGAATAAACTGCCGCAAATGCAGCAGCAAAATATCCTGCTTTTTGAGAATGGATGTTCTTTGCAACCTGATAAATAAGAAGGATATTTACAGAGTTTATTACAATTTGTAGAAACCTTACGATTAAAATTGATTTACCGAATACGGCGAAGATTACAGCAAGGAAATAAGGATAACCCGGCGACATAAAAAACACTTCATTACCTATCCAGTTTCCGGAAGCAATATTGTTCGCCAGATCGTAATATATTTTCGAATCGGAAAAAAGATTTTGAAAAAAGGGTGAGTTTTGGGTTTCTATTACATAGAAAAATCGGAGTAAAAATCCTGCAAAAAAAATAATTGATAAATATTTATATTCCTCTTTAGAAAACATGCCTGATGAATGTTTAACGATGTCCGGCGGCTTACCCTGTTTTTTCTTTTTGGCAGCTTTCATATTAAAGGATTAAAACTTATCTAACAAATCTTCAAATTTTATTTTACCTTCCCGTACCAATACCGGATGTGAATTGCTCAAATCAATTAAAGTTGAAGCATTGATGAATGATTTTTTCTCCGTATAAAAAATTGCGTCTACATCTGATATAAAATTATCCTTTATCTGGCTTATTTCTGTCAGTGGTTCCATATTGCTTTTATTAACGCTGGTTGAGATAAGAGGCATTTTTATTTGCTGTAAAAGCTTCAGACAAAATCGATGGTGAGGAATTCTGAATGCAGCAGTATCCTGATGAAGAATACTTTGAGTTTTTTTATTCAGATTCAAAATAACCGAAACCGGGTTCGGCCAGATTGCTAAAAGAAAGTCGAGATGTTTTTCACTTTGTATATCAACATATTTCATTAATGTATCAATGCTATCCAGTAAAAGTATATAAGGTTTCGAACTTTTCCTTCCCTTTATATCATCAATTCTCTTTACAACATCTTCATTGAAAGGATTTGCTCCAAATCCATAAATGGTATCAGTTGGATAGATAAATACAGTTCCTTCAAGATAATATTTTTTTGCTTTTTCAATTGCTATGTCAAGTTTCCTATCAATATTAATAACTTCAGCTGTTTTGGTATCAATCATTAATCATTTCCTTCATTTTTGATAATACAATTTCAGGTCTCAATTTATAACCGCAATCAAAAGTATTTAGAGGACATTTGAGATATCCATGAATTCCACATGGTTTACAAAACAAATCATCAAAGGATAAAAAATAACTTTTTTTGTTATATGGATAAAATCCAAAATCGGGAACTGTAGAACAGTAAAGCATCAAAACCGGAATATCAGCACACATCCCAAGGTGGGCAGGAGCCGAATCGTTTGAAATAAGAATTTTCATCCTTTTAAGAAATGCGATACTTTCAATAAGTGTAAATTTACCCGCAACAGATTCTACTTTATTGCCCGTTTTTTGAGCAAGTTCTTCACAAAGATTTTTGTCTTTTTCTCCGCCAATCAGAAAAACCCTATCAAAATTTTCAGTTAAACTTTCTATTACTTTTTCATAATACTCCGGTGGATATATTTTCGTATTCCATACACTTCCGGGAGCTACCGCTGCAAAATTAGAATTATTATCAAAACTTTTGAAGAAACTTAAAAATTTATTCTCTATTTCCATTGGAATTGATAATTCCGGCGGTATTTTCCAATTGTCATCGGATACTGAAAATTCAATTAACCGGAGATTTCTTTCAACCTCATGAATTGCTGATCCGTATTCCGCAAGATGCTTATAAATATGCCTCAAACTATTAGCATCAAATCCATAAGTCTCCTTCACTCCTGAAAACATAACAATCAATGAAGTTCTCAACGAGCGGTGAGGTGAGTAAATTCTCGAGTATTTTTTATGTTTAAGAAATCCGGCAAATTTATAAACCTGAAATATGGAACTATGTTTCCCATCTTTATCTAAAATATGAACTTCATTAACAACAGAAGAATGATTAAATATTACAGCAGTTTCAGGTTTGGCTACAACATCAATTAAACAGTCGGGATTATTTTCCTTAAGTTTTTGAATCATTGGTAAAGTAAGGATCGCATCACCAATAAAAGCCGTTTGTATTACCAGAAATTTTTCCATTAATATTTCCACCTTTTATGCATCCAGAACCATTGCTCAGGATATTCTCTGATAAATTCTTCAAGATAGTTTTTATGTCTTCTGGTTAATTCTATAATTTTTTCATCTTCATCTTCAGGAAGATTTTCCTTACTAACCTCATAAATTTTTGTTTTATATGAATAGTCTTTCTGCCTGACCGGTATACCATACAATAATGGAGCTCCTGTTTTTAGAGCAAGAATTGCCGGACCTGCATAAAAGAGCGCAGGTTTACCCATAAAATCAAGCTTTAATCCTTCTTTCGGCCCTCTCTGATCTGCAACCATTGCGACTATATTATTATTTACAAGTTCTTTATATACCTGTCTGACTGAAATACCCGAAGGAACAATTTTATTTATCCATTTTGTCCGGACATCTTCAAGCCATTTTGTAACATAAGGGTTTCTTTGAGGTTTTATAACAACATTAAACGGAATTCCAATCTGCAGACTAACCGAAAGAGCAATATATTCCCAGTTTCCAAAATGTGCAGAAAGTAAAATCACACCTTTATTCTTTTTGTATTGCTCAACAATAAACCCGGGGTTTTCACATTTAACCATGTTTTGCATTGCTTCTTTTTTAATTCCGGGAATTGCTAATAATTCTATCAACGTTATTGAAAAACTTCTATAGCACTGAAAGGCGATTTTGTAAATTCTTTTAGTGGAATAATCAGGAAATGAATTAGTAAGATTTTCTATTACCGTTTTTTTTCTGATTGGGATCAAATAAAAAAATATAAGTGCAACCAGAATGGATAAACGCCTCGATATTCGTAATCCCAAAGCGCGAATAAGAATACTTAAAAAAATAAAAAGAAAATATTCTACTTTATTCTGCAAATCGATAATTAAAAAGTGAAGGAAAATCTTAGCTTTAAAAATACGGAAGATAAGTTACTTAATGAAAGGTTATTAAATAGGATAAAGGAGTTGGGGTCAACTCCTTTATAAAAAGTTAGTGCGTACTAATTTTTCTTTGCCAGTCAGGATCCGAAAGTTCGCCGCGTTTTGAGGAGTTAACTAAAGTATAATCGGAAAATCCGGTCAGATCAGCGAATACAAAAACAACTCCACCCTCCAGATCATTGTAATGCCATATCTCGTAGGGCTTTGTATCAACCTGGTTAGGATATCTCTCAATTTCACTTGGTTCTCCATAAATCAACAGTACTCTACCCCGATCTGTTTTCCATCCTTTTCTCTGAATATTCGTAAACTGAGCATTAGCTTTTTTTACTCTTTCAAAGTATTGTCTTTTATATTCATTTACGGGTGTATCGGGGCTAAGATCACGTGCTTTCCAGAAATCGAATAAAAATTTTCTTTTTGCATCTTCACTTTTAAGTGCTTTCCATTGGTCTGTTTCCTGTTTAATTGCAAGGTATTTTGATTCATCAAACACCTCGTTTAATTCTTCTTCAGACATTGATGCAAATTCTGAGGTGAGTACGCTATTATCAACTGAAATAACAGGAGTGGTATCTATAACACTCGGATTGTAAATAAATATTTTCTTAGTAGAATAAACTGTCAGGTTTTTCGCACTATCAGTTGCTGCATCAACCAGAGTATAAGTCCCCGAAGGAAATTTTGAAATATTTATTGCTTCCACATCTACGGCTGATGCATGATCTCTTGGAAACTGTCTTGATTTTTTAAAAACAGATTTATTATTAGAATTCAAAAGAAGATGATCAATTCTAAGAAATTTAGTCTGCGGATCAGTATTTAGATTATAAATCTCCGAATAGAAATAAAGCACGGGAACTTCCTGACCAAAAATACCGCTCGGGTTAGGAATTATTTCATAGGTATTTTTATAAAACATAGATTTTTCCTGATCGGATTGCCGGATCATTGAAGCGATTTCAAGGTCACTGATAGAAAATCTGTCATGCGGCAATTTAGAAATAGTAAGAGAAAAAGACATACTATCAATTTTATCCATATCATTGCCGTCTACGCCGCTCAATGTACAATTATATTCACCTAATGGAATTACAAAACCCAGATTTCCGGTAAAAGATTTCTGATTATCTTCAGAAAGACTGTCTGCAATAATATTCTGAAACTGATAATTCTTGTCGACCAGAACGGTTGAATTATCTTTATTCACGATTTTAACATTTAAAATCCCTTTAACAGTAAGTTGATTATCAGTTTGAACCTGTTTCAACTGTGGTTGATAAAATGAATAATAAATTTCAACATAATTGCTGGAATCATTATAGAAAAATCTGGAAAAGTCAAAATCAACTTTAAAGGTCTGCGCCCCGAGAATTGCAGTGTAACATAAAACTATAAATAAAAGGAATCTTTTCATGGTGTCAATAAAAAAGGCTGGCGTACCAGCCTTTTTAAATAGTTAATAGATGGTTTACTAAAATCCTAACTTGATCGAAAACATATGATTAGCGTCAAAATATCTGGCCCATCGATAAGCATAATCAACAGTAATGCTAACACTTGATTGTATTTTTATACCCGCGCCGAAAGTAGGACCGAATAGAGATTCTTCTGCATTACCTGCAGCATCAGGTTGATAAGCATAACCACCCCGAACAGCAAACATGTCCTTAAAAGAAAATTCTGCTGCTGCCCTGTACTCATCATTTGCAAAATTGTTGTTTTGGAATGATGTCATTATCAAAGCTTTATAGTCATCCGAAAAATGTCTCTCATAAGATAAACCAAGCTCAAGCTGTGAAGGTAATTCAAAACTTGCAGCATCAATCTGGTATTTTTGTGTACCTCTGTTTCCATTAGCATCAGTAGCATCTCTAAGCAAATCGGCTCCACTAAATGTCATTTGGGGACCAAAATTCTTTAATACTACGCCAAGATTTAAGCCCTCTATTTCTGCAATACCTGCGTACTGGACCCCAACATCAAGTGAAACACCGCTGGCACTTGTTCTGACTATTTTTTCAGTGACAAGGTTAACATTTAATCCAACTCTAATTCTGTCGGTAAGTCTATTAGAATAAGTTAACCCGAGAGTTACATACGTAGGAGAAAAAGTTGCCCCAGTTCCGTAAGGGTTTTCTGTAGTTGTTATAGGTATATCTCCGAAATTCAGGGATTTAATGCTAAAGCCAAGTGCCCCAAATCCTTCAAAGTTTACACCTACAGCCGCATAAGAAATGCCAATATCAGCAATATAATTCATATAGGTAAATAAGGCTTCAGTACTATTTGGTGTCGCACTCAAACCTGCCGGATTATAATAAATTGCATCCACACCGCTGATGCCTGAAACATAGCTTCCGCTAAATGCTAAACCTCTTGCACCAACAGGTATAAGTAATTCCTGGGCTCCGGCTGTGCCGTTACGTTTTCCACCACTTGCAAATACCTCTGCTATCATTATTACAGATAGCAATGATATTTTTAATAAACTTGTAAATTTATAATACATCTTCAATCTCCTTATAATAAAATGATTATAGAAAAAGAGGGAGAGTAACCTCCCCCTAAATTATAATCTATCAATAAATTGAGTTTCCATTATAACGGCTAATTTCATTATTTTAGTACCAATACCGGGCATATCTAGATATGCTATATACATACCACTAGCCACAGGAAGTCCATCTTTATTTCTTAAATCCCAATCCAAATATTGAGAATTATCACTTTTATCTATTCGTTTAATAAATACACCTGATAAAGAATAGATTCTTACGGTAACACTATTAGGAAGATTAGTGAATCTCATAAATCTTTGGTACTTATCTCTTTCCAAAGCGTTAGATCCAAAATAGGGATTGGGAAAAACACTAATTTGTTTGATATTATTTTTAGCTAAATTCTTATTATTGGCGGTAGATGCTTTTATTTCCCCTTCAAAAACATCTCCATCACCAAGTGGTTTCCAAGTATTGATTCTAATAATTGTTCCTTCTGCCGGAATACTTCCTGAAAAAGCCAAGTTACCAATCTTATGCTGAGTTCCGTTGGATGTACCGGAGGTAGGTGGTAAAGGCTCTGAATAAGGAGTTGTTGGAATGTAAGCATATATACTTTCCCAATAATTTTCTCCGGCTACTGCCGTCCATTGAGTATCTTTGTTTACATCGTTAACCTTCGTAATTAGACGTGTTTGCTCATCATTATTATGACCTACATCCCAAATTTGAAACGGAATTTTTCCATGACCCTTTGGATCATTTTTTAATGTCGGTGAAATAACTGCGTAGCCAGTTGTATAATATTCACTGCTGTCACTTAAAAATCTTATTTCGTAATCATGATAGCCAATTTGGTTAGTGTAATTTATATCGGAAAGACTACCTGAAGTACCATTAATTTTAATTGGTTCAATTTTCCACTGCTTAGTTGAGTTTAAATTCTCAAATACATTCACTGGTTCAGATAGTTCTGAGCCTCCAGGACCTTTGACTTCGACAATATTTTTAATCCCATAACTGCTTGGAGAAGATAAGGCGGAATCTTTACCAGTGTTTTGAACTCTTAAAATAAATCCATCAACAACAGGTTTTCTTAAAGAATCAAGACCAATGTCCTGTTGATTCCGAAGTAATGTATCGCCGGAAGTTTCATCGATCAAAGTATAAGCTATACTATCCGGATCAGTAACAACAACCTTGTATTTATGCCCTGTTAATTGAGTTGGATCTATGACTTTAACTGATACAACACCATCCCCACCACCAGCAGTCTGAATAAATGTTAAATTATCCCCCACACCATAACTATATTGAACATCAATAGAAGGAATTCCAGGAAAAACCTCCTGAATAGCAGGGGGGCTCTCTAATACCGGGGGATCGCTAAATTTAGAATAACCATATGCAGTAACAGCAAAATAGTAAGGATTACCATCGTATAATGGTCCGTTTGAATAAGCATCCTGAGTTATGGTGATATACCTTTGTAGGCCTTCATCTGGTCCTGAAATTATAGGATCAGAAGATGGATGGCCGCCATTTACAAGAATATAGTCATACTGATAGTTTCTTATATCTCCTATTCCATTCTTAATATCATAAGTTGCTAATAAGACAGGATCTGTACCAGCCAAATCTTTAAACTGCCATACTCTGTAACCTTCAAAATCAAAATATTTGTTTGTTACAGGTATAGTATATTGAGTACCACTAACATTTAATCTGAGCGTGTCCGGTAAGAGTGGATCAAAGGCATGGTAACTTTCAGAATTAGGTTCCCACCAAAGAGTTACAGCTCTGTCTTGAGATAATTTGTGCACAATAGGATTATCCGGAGAGGGTGTTAGTTGGAAATCCAGATCATATGCTATTTGAGCTGCATTATCCTTTTCTTTTAAGGCACTCACACTCTGTATATTATTTCCGCCAACTGCAATTACTAACCCTACAACTACTTCCTGTGTATCGCCCGGGGCCATATCAAAAGGACCTGATGCCATAAAATGTCTTCTGTCTCCTGGAGCAGGACCACCTGGCCAGCCACTTCCTTCATACCATCCTGTTTTAGCGACAGGATCACCAGCAAGCACAAATTTCACAGCTTCGCCTGAATGCGGGTCAATAAAAGGTTGTCCGTCCCAAAGTAAGCCCTGCATGTAATTATAAAACTGTATGGAACCTGAAGGAAGGCCCAAATCAGGATCGGCATAAACTGAACTCGAATTAATATAAAATGCAAATGCTGTCATAGGTAAATTTCTGTAACCATGTTTCCAATTACCAAGAAATTTTGCACTATCATTTGCACCTGCCTGAACGATAGGACCCTGAAAAAAATCATAGCCTATAGCTGGCGGCGGTGTGCCATAAGTTAAATCATTATTTGTTCCGTTATATGTATATCCTAAACTTAATGCAGTGTCACAGCCCGTGTAATCATCATTTGCATCACCTAAATCAGTATCAGACCAGTACCCTACAATCATATCCCTGATTGTATTTTGTCCTTTATTAATAATTTTAAACTTCTCAAACACCATATCTCCCAAGGCACCGGTTCTGTTAAATCCAAAAACGGTTGATTGTACTTCCATACCCATCGGTAAAGTACCATATAACTGTGTCGTTCTTGCAGCATCCAAATCGTTTGAAACGTACCATAGAACTTCATCACCAACGAATTTTGGCTGATCTACTCCTCTCGTGAATACTCCATCACCATCTACATCTACCCAGGGAGCTCCATCCTCAACCGGCCATTCATTAAAATCTTTCTCATATTGATCTCTCACCGGACCAGGAGGTAATGATTCCCATCCTTTCCTGATTTTGTATACCCTGTATTTATCAAGATCAGGATTATCTGCAGTACCATCCGGGAGAATTTTACCAGCTTGTAACCCATGTCTGTATGTACTACCACCTACGCGAATTTCACGTCCAATCTTACCTCCCCAAAGCAAGCCGTCTTCAAAAATGGCACCTTTTGTAGCGTTCGGGCCACCAGGCCAGAAAAATCCCTGTGCATCAGTTAATGGACTGTGAGAACCATCGCCATCATTAGATATCCACATAAATATCTGGTTAATAGCAATATAATTGTAGTTATCATTTGAGGTTATTTTTTTTGTTCCGCTGTTTTTATCTTCACCTTTAAATCCCAGTGAAGCCAGGATAAGAAAGAAGACAAAACAAGTCAATAACCCGATTATTTTTTTGTTCATTTTAAACTCCATTTAATTTCAGATACCATAACAGTCAACAATAATTATTAATAATTTAACCTAATACCCAACCTGAGTTGTCTTGGAGGACCAAAATGACCGGAGTCATAATTAATGGTTGAGTAAAGTTGTTTATACATATCAGCATATTGTTGACCATATTGTGATGCTATTCCGCTGACCGTCTGCGCACCTTGAGGACTACTCAACCAACCGTCATCATATGCATCGCCCGATACGGGGAATACACCAACAACATTTCGAGTATTGAGGACATTAACTACCCACAAATAAATATTTGCATCCAGGGGTCCCAGCGATACTGATTTATCAATTTTCAGATCCAACTGAAAAGTCCATGGGGTTGTAGATGAATTAAGTGGTTCAGTCGGAACTCTACTATTCCCAAAACTATTATCAGTATAATTGGTATAATTAAAACCACTTGTAAATCTGAAAAGTGCATTGATTCCAAAATTGGAAAATATCTGACTACCCAAAACCGATGGGCCATCATTATCAGCGAATCTATAATCAATATTTAAGGCTCCCGTATGTGCCTGATTAAAGTCAAGCGGAGCAATTTGCTGAGGGAAGTACGGCGTTGCTGTTGGTGACTGCCATATTTGTCTAAAACTGGAGGAAGGGTTTGATCCAGTACCCTGAGCATCAGAGTAGGTGTAATCCAATGAAGCGGAAATTCTCTCAACTCTTCTTAAATCGAATTTAAATTCTATACCTTTTACGGTTGAAAAATCACCATTTACAAAAGCATAGTATTGTTTATGGTTAGCACCCTGATCGGCGTATATACTCCGCTCTTGAATTTGATCTTTGATGTCCTTATAAAAACCAGTAATATCAAAAGCAAAAACATCACCCAATTGTTGTTTAAAACCTATTTCATATTGTGTACTTCTCTCAGGTTTTAAACCAAATCCAACAGGCTGCTGAATGGCAAATCCTCCTTGAATATTATCAGCCACTACATTATATCCCTCATAAATATCTCTTAATTGTGACTGCTGAATAAATTTACCATACTGAGCATGGAATACAGTCTTATCGGTTACCGGAAAAGAAAAACCTAACCTCGGGCTAACCTGAGTAAAAGGGGTCAGGTCAATGAGGTCATTCGGATCAATTAAATTATTTACAAAATGAATGTTATGAGGATTTTTAAATGTTTTACTATCTGTATCGATATAGTCAAGTCTTAACCCAAAATTTACAACAAGATCACTGAATTCCATTTTATCCTGAATATAGTATGCTGCAAAAACCGGGTGTTTTGCTCCATTAATTCCCATATCAGACACATTCCCATAAGGATCATAACCGTAATTATCTAGTCTATCGTAAAAATCGTAACCTGTACCCTGGGGTAATGCTCGTCTGAATGAAGCAATTGTTATTGGAGAAGGTAATGAATATCTTCTTATAGTATAATAATTAAAATCTGCACCTGTTTTAAGTTCATGATGTACACCAATCTGGTATAAGAGATTTATCTTACCCCCCAAATTATTGGTTCTTTGTTTTCTGTAAAAATTATAAGGAATAACTCCATTAGCAAAGGTAAAGCCATAAGCTCTTAACGTAGGCGGAAGTTGTCCGTCACCAAGCAATGTAGTTCCATATTGTGCATTTAATACTGAATCTCCATATGCTGCAATATCATTTTTAAAAATAGGATCCATATCAACATAATAATCACCGAAGTAATTAAAAATCAAATCATAGAAAGCTCTATCATTCAAAACCTGTGTGATTTTTATACTAGATGTAATTGTCTGAGCCTGATGTTCTCCAGCTCTCGAAGCAGTAAAATAGTTAGTTATGTCTGTACCATATGCACCACCATCTCTGCTATCAGTTCGATGAAAACTTCCGTTCAATTTTATAGTAAAAGGGTTAAAATCGAATGATAAATTACCCTGCAATTGAACTTGTCTATTACCTTGATTTAAGCGGTATCCTACGGGATAAACAAAGTTAAGAGTATCCGCATTCGACCCTAAAGCGGGATCAAAAATATTTTTAAAATCGGCTCCCGGGTAAAAACCAATTGGAGTTTTGTTCCACGTATAATCCCCTGCAATAAAAAATCTTATATTCTTAAGTGAAGGAAATATAGGTCCGCTACCAGTTAAAACATACTCACTGTAGCCGTAAGAATAAGTATCTAAAAATTTATTCCCTACGGAAGAAAATTCATCGGTAATAGCTTCAATTCCAAACTTGTAGCTTTCACCACCAATTTTGGTAGTAGTAGAAATAATTCCCGCATTCGCACCTCCGTATTCAGCGGGATAACCACCAGCCTGAAATTGAACTTCTTGAATAGCATTATTTATTGGTTGAGTTTGAGCTCCTCCAAAAACCGGATTATTTACTAATACCCCATCAACGTAATATGCTACTGCATCCTGACGTCCTCCACGAACATAGATGGTACCTCCTTGATTAACAACTCCGGTTTGAGTACTTACAACAGCATTTACTCCTCTGATGGGCAAATTTTCAATATCTTCGGCTCTAACAATATTAGTTGAATTAGTAATATTTTTATTGATTAACGGTTTAGGTGCAACAATTTCAACTATGCCCAATTCATAAGTATCATTAGGCATCTGAAAATCTACTTCAGTAGTTAAATTCACTGAAACTTGAATATTTGATTTAGTAACTTCTTTATACCCAATATATCTAGCAACTAACGTATAAATATTAGGAGGAACGTTAAGGATAATAAATTCTCCATCAGTATTTGTTGCTGCTCCAAGATTGGTTCCCGAAATTAATATATTGGCCCCTATCAAAGGATCACCAGTTTCAACATCTGTAACCTTGCCAACTACTTTACCAGATTGAGCAAATGATGGTAATCCACTCAATAAAATGATAAGTAATAGACTTAGAATAGTAAATTTAGATTTCATAACTCTTCATCTCCTTTTATTTTCTCAATCCCTTGATCGAATTGGTGGTGGAACTACTTCCATCAGGGAAAATTGCAGACTATTTGGATTTCCATATAAATAAAGATAATACCTATAATTTGCCGCTAAATTATATGGACCTGTAACAACTGTATCAGGGGTAGCTTCATCGGAAATAAAATAAAAAGTGTATTCTCCGGGTACCGAATTACCGACAGAATAAGTCTGACCAAATTTAAGTGGTAAACTACTGGTTGGAGTTGTTGCATATTCCACAACATAGCTTGTATCACTAAGGTTTATTTCCGTGGAAATGTTATAACTTTTAGTAGCAAAAGTGTCAACATCGTTTGAAGCATGTATAAAATATAAATTTAAACTATCCGGTTCAGGTTTGCTGCTTACATAAATTTCACCTTCGGAAATTTCAAAATCGCTGAATGTATTTAATAAATTATTCGCTGAATAATCTCCTGAAAATACAACGATTGTTCTTTCCCAAGAAGTAATATCAATCGACTTTGAATAAACCTGATCCCCGCTGGAATTTAAAACCTTAAAAGTTAGTTTACCAGCATCAACATCAAAATAATCTGTAGTTTCCCCTTTTTGAATGTTCGACAAACCTGCAACTGGTTGCTTTCCATCAATAGTAACGCTGATGGCATCAAGATTATTTGTCATGTTTGCAACTTTAATCACCGAATATACAGGCTTAACCGGGGCTATTGTTGGTTCTTCAACACAACTATAAAAAAGAATCCCCAAAAACATAGGAAGTATGAATAAGTACTTCCATTGGTTTTTAAACCGCATCTTTCACCTCACACAAAGAATTTTTCGAAAGTTTTTTAAAAGATATTTTTGTCTTCTATAAAAAAAATGGTAGCTGCCGATTGCCCGACAGCTACCTATTAATTCTAACTTATTAACATAAAGTATAAAATATAATTACTTAAGTAACAACATTTTCTTGGACTGAGTAAAACTTCCCGCTTGAATTTTGTAAATATAAAGCCCGGAAGCAAGATTTGAAGCATTAAAATTAACTTCATAATTACCTGCTTCTTTTGTTGTATTTACAAGAGTTGCTACTTCGCGTCCTAACATGTCATAAATCTTTAATGACACATTATTTCTCTCCGGAATCGTATAACTGATTTTTGTCGTCGGGTTAAATGGATTCGGATAATTTTGAGCTAGGTTGAATGAATATACAGTTTTACTGTTATCTTTAACGCCATTTGGAGGAGTAGTATTGAATGGAACTGCTGCAATCCAGAAATTAGTGGTTAATGTCGTATCCGTATAAGGACCTGTAGCTCCATCCTGATAATCAAAGAAACTGAACGCTAGGAAATTGTTAGCATCAACAGTAGCCAGTGTTGGTGCAAGATGCGTACAATCGTTATTAATGCTATCAGAATTTGTCAAGTTAACAGGTGTAGACCACATTGTGTCTGCACCAGTCATAGTTCTGTATGAGAAATAAGTATCGCACCATGGCATTGCTGCAGATAAACCATTTACCCATTGACAAGCCATTACTGTCCCTGATGAATCGAAAGCGATATATGGTGAAGGTCCCATTTGCCCTAAACCAGGTCCAATATCAAAAGAACCATCTAATAATCCATTGGCAATAACATTACCTTTCCAGCCATTCGCAGTTTCATATATTTCAACTATTGCATTGTTAGCGGTATTGGTATCAGTTAAAGCTGTTACAAAATGTACATAACCATTTGCGTCCACATTAATATCTCCACAGAAAGATACAAATGCATCACCAACAATGTAATCATACAATTGGTCAAAATCTTCAAGACCAGGGACCTGTCTTGGATCAACAACTGTCCAGGCACTCCATGTAGCTCCATCATCTGTTGATGTACTATATCCAGGGTACCAACCGAAATTAATGGGATTGTTAGGATCAGGATCAGGAAATGTTCCAAATACTCCATAATATTGAGTTCCATTATGTGAAACACCACCCATAGTTATATTTCCGCCATCTGTAAAAGCAGCAGAAGCCCAATTTGGATCATCTATTTCCTCGACAGTAGCGAAATCCTGCGTTCTGAACAACCTAATGGAAGCATCACCACTAGTAGCAAAATCAGAAGCCCAGAAAACATAGGAATCCATATCACTTGCCCACGTTGGAACCTGTGATGAATAAGTACTTTGATCTTCTAAAATTGCAGCAAATGGAGCTCCTGCACCGACCGGTTGATCAGCGCCGTATCCAACCCAGCCAAATGCTGCGCCACCGGTTGTGAGTTCAGGCCAGGAAAAAGCTGCAGTAGTTGCATTGATATCTCCTTTGGTTGGATTAGAAATTGCCATACTGGGATATCTTGCAAATATCTGAGGGTTACTATTGTTAATTGCTGATACTCTTGTCCAGGTTTGCCCTCTGTCGGTTGAGATATTGTACCAAAGTTCGCCAGAACCACCTGCATAGTCAGTATGGCCTCTATGAACAATAGATACAACATCAGAATATGGATCGTATACCAAAGGATTTAAAGATGAGATTGCAGGACCGAATGCATTTGCCATATAATCAACTAATATATAATTGGAGTTGCCAACTGAATCCGGTGAATCAATCTGTCCCGTAAAATGATGGGAGTTAACTATTGGTTCGTTCATAATTATTGGAGCTTTTTTTGCTAAAACCTTTGTTTGCGCATTGGTTAAACCAACCAATACAAAACATATCAATATAAGTATGGAAAAATTTTTAATCATAACGCTCTCCTAGTTAATTAAGTAATAAATTATTTAGAAAGAAAAATCCGAACTTCCTCAACTTCAAAATAAAAAATCTCTTTTAATTCAATAAGCCCAGCCAAAATACTATAAAACGCAATTTTTGTCAAGTTTTCAAAAGCCATAATCTTGCTTGAAATTAAGTTTATTTAAGATTAAATGTCAATATAGTTTAAATCCACCTATCTTAAATATTGACCAGTAGTACATCCCATATACCTTCTATGGATAAAATCTGATTTATAGCTATTTTATTAATTGATTCATCAAGGTTAATAACTGTCATTGCCTCACTACCTGTATCTATTCTACCCAGTGAAAGACCTGCTATATTAATGTTTTGATCAGCCAGTACCTTTCCAACCGATGCTAACATACCGGGTTTGTCCAGGTTTTTATAAAAAAGCAACTGCCCTTCGGGAATTAATTCTAATCTATAATCATCAATCATAACTATTCTGCTTTCCCTTTTTCCGAATATAGTTCCGGACACTGATCTCTTTTTATTTTCACCTATGAATTCAATGTTTAAAAGATTCTTGTAATTCCGATTTTCATTTGACTTTATTTCATTAATAACAATTCCCTTTTCTTCCGCAAACATTTTAACATTTATAAAATTAACCGGTTCATCAATTTTTGTTGAAAGGAATCCTTTAAGAACTGCATTATCTAAAATTTCTGAGTAAGTATGCAGGTAACTACCGCTGAGGTTAATGTTTAAATTCTTTAAATGACCCGGGTTTAACTGTGCTATCAATTTGCCCATTTTTTCAGCCAGATCAATGAATGGTTTTAATTCCTCATTTTGAAGAGCTTCAATAGAGGAGGCATTCAATGTTCCTCTTTACTGATTTATTTTTTAATAAATCTGCAATTTGTTCCGCAATTTGAATTGCAACTTTTTCCTGTGCTTCATCTGTCGAAGCCCCGAGATGAGGTGTTGTTAATATTTTGGGATGATTAATAAGTTCTCCGGTTAAATCCGGTGGTTCATTAATAAAAACGTCAAATGCGGCTGCCGATACCTTACCACTGTTTAATGCTTGTACTAACGAAATTTCATCAACAATTCCACCACGGGCACAGTTAATAATTTTAACTCCATCTTTACATTTTAATAATGTAGATTCGGAAATAAGATTTTCTGTATCTGAATTAAGGGGAACATGCACAGTAATAATATCTGATTCCTGAAATAAATTTTCTAAATCACTGTAACTCACTCCAAGTTTGTTTGCAGATTCCTTTGAAATTACCGGATCGTAACCTATAACATTCATTCCGAAAGCTTTGGCTCTAATGGCAACTTCTTTCCCTACTTTTCCTAATCCAATTACTCCAAGCGTTTTCCCTTCTAACTCGGAACCCTTAAATTTTTTTCTATCCCATTTACCTTCTCTTAAAGATTGATTAGCCTGGGCAACATTCCGGCACATTCCAAGCATAAGAGCCATTGTATGTTCAGCAGTTGATATTGTATTGCCTCCCGGCGTATTCATTACGATAATGCCTTTTCTTGTAGCACTATCTAAATCAATATTATCAACACCTGTACCAGCTCTGCCAATAACTATCATATTATCCATCAGTGATATGAGATCAGAAGTTACCTGAGTTTCACTTCTGACGATTAAGGCATTATAATCTTTAATAATTGATTTTATTTTTTCGGAAGGCATTCCGGCTTCAAATGTTACTTCAAAGCCGGCAGATTCAAGAATTGTTTTACATTTTTTATCGACCGCATCGGTAATTAAAATTTTATACATATACTCCGATGGGAAATGGAGAAATAATTGTATTATGCAATTGCTGTATTCAATCTTTGAACTATCTGAGCTTTTGGAACTGCACCAATGATTGTATCCTTAAGTTTGCCATCTTTAAAGATTAAAATAGTTGGAATACTTCGTACACCAAATTTTATTGCTGTCTGCTGATTATTATCAACATCAAGTTTTCCTATTTTTGCTTTACCCTCGTATTCATCAACTAGTTCTTCAACAATTGGAGCAATCATTTTACAGGGACCGCACCAAGTTGCCCAAAAATCAATCAGCACAGGTTTTTCTGATTTTGTCACTTCCTCATCGAAGTTGTCATCTGTTATAGTTATTGTTTTCATAAATTTTATCCTCTGATTTAAAAACTAAATTATTATGCCTTCCCCTGACCCACGTAACTAACACTATCTTCGCCCCCATCTGCATGAATTATTCCGCCTGAAATCCATTCACCACCGTCACGGCAGAGAACTGAAATTACCCCAGCAATATCTTCAGGTTTAGTTAACCTGTTACGGGGGTTTTTTCTTCTTGCAACTTCAATCATAGGAATATTTCCCGGAATTTTTCTTAAAGCCGGCGTATCAGTAACTCCGGCCATTATTGAATTCACAGCAATTTCCATTTCTCCTAGTTCAGTGGAAAGTTGTCTTACGTGAGATTCAAGTGCAGCCTTGGCAGCAGATACAGCACCATAAAATGGTATGACTGCCTTACTTCCGGAACTTGTCATTGCAAAAATTCGACCTTTGCGTACAAAAAGGTTTGCCATTACTAATTCCTGAACCCAATAGACAAGAGAATGAGCCATTACATCGAGGGTCATTTCCATTTGAGGTTTTGTAAGTGGCTGTTCTTCATTCTTTTTTATAAAAGGTTTAAGTGTTCCAAAAGCCAGTGAGTGAAGCAATACCTTAATGATTGGTTTTCCGTTTGATTTATTTTTTATCTCAGTTATAATTTCAATTCTTTTTTCGGCATCAGCTGCGTTAGCGTTAAAAAAAACTGCTTCGGATCCGCTGGATTTTATTTTACTAATAATCCTTTCAACGTTATGCATTGTTGCCTGCCTGTCCAAATGTACACCGAAAATATTGTAACCATCTTCAGCAAGTCTAATTGAAACTGCTTCACCAAAACCTGAAGAAGCCCCAAGTACTACTGCCCAGAGTTTACCATTTTCACTATCTGCCATACTACTTCAATACCTTATCATATTAATTAAAAACGGAATTTTAATAATACAAAAATGCTATAAGTTATACAATTAAGAATTATTCTGATCAACCGTTAAAATCAGAACATTTATTTTTTGCATACAAGAAGAAGTGAATCTTCACCCAGACATTTATTTACATCCTGAATAAACTGATCAGTCAAATTAACTCTATTGTTTGGCAATGTGAATCTTGAAGGTTTTGATCCGTTATTTACCAAATCAATATATAAAGGAATATTTCCCTCATTAGTTTCTAATAGAGTTTTTAACTCAGAAATTTTTGCCAGCGGATGGCGTTTCTTATCTATATTTATCTTTATACTTTCAGTTAATTCCTTTTTTGTTTCATGGAGCGGTATAACTTTATCAATATGAATTTTTATTGCGTCCCCACTGCTTTCAGGTTTCCCGATTATTAACACACATTCTTCCTCTTTGATATATTGCCCATAATTTTCAAATACCTTCGAAAACATTAAACATTCACATGAACCCGAAAAATCATCCAGTTTGAAGAATGCCATCTTTCTATTGGATTTATCAATTTTCGTTTTCAATTCTGTAATTACACCGCATGCCCGTACAACATCTGTTTCTTGTAATCTTTCAGTATCCCCCAACTGAATTGATGAAAAAGATTTATACTCAATTTCAAATTTTCTAAGTGGATGATCGGTCACATAAAATCCAAGTACTTCCCTTTCTTTTGCAAGTCTTTCGCGTTGAGTCCATTGAGGTAGATTCGGAAGTTCGGGTTCAACAGGTTTAACCAGTTCCTCCATTCCTCCAAACAAGCTATTCTCATCAGTAAGAGCAGAGTTACGAAATTTATTACCATAATCCAGTGCAGCTTCTATCGCTACAAGCTGTTTTGAGCGAATATTATTAATTGAATCAAAAGCGCCTGCAAGAACCAATCCTTCCAACGCACGTTTACTAACGATATGAGTATCTACACTTGCGCAGAAATCAAAAATACTCTTAAAGTTTCTCTCTATCTTTTCTTTTGTTTTAATTATTTCTTCCACCGCAGTTTTACCAACATTTTTTATTGCAGACATTCCGAAACGAATTTTCCCATCCTGAACGTCAAATGAAACGGAAGGATTATTAACATCGGGTGGAAGCACTTCTATTTTAAGTTTTCTGCAATCTTCAAGGAACAAGGCAACTTTATCCGAATTTCCAAATTCATTGGTCAGGTTGGCTGCAAGGAATTCTGCAGTGTAATGGGCTTTTAAATAAGCTGTCTGGTATGCAACATAACTATAAGCTACAGCGTGACTTTTATTGAATCCGTAATTAGCAAACTTATCAATTGCGTCAAAAATTTCCTCAGCGGTTTTCTTTGCTATTCCATTCTTTATTGCTCCGGCAGTAAATTTTTCTTTCTGCTGCTTCATTGCAGCAAGATCTTTTTTGCCCATAGCCCTGCGAAGAATATCAGCTTCGGATAAACTCATACCTCCAACTTTGTTTGCAATCTGAATTACCTGTTCCTGGTAAACAATAATCCCGTATGTTTCATTCAGAATTGTTTCAAGAATTTTATGCTGGTAAACAACTTCCTTCAGACCAAATTTTCGATCAATAAAATCATCAATAAATTCCATTGGACCGGGACGATAAAGTGCATTCATCGCTGCAAGATCATTCAAACCGGTAGGTTTCAACTTTTTAAGATATTCACGCATCGGGGCAGACTCAAACTGAAAGATGCCCGTAGTTTGTCCTTTGGAAAATAACTGTAAGGTTTTCTCATCATTCAAAGGAATATTGTCAATATCAATTTCAATATTATGATTTTTTTTAATTAGTGATAATGTATCGCGGATAATTGTTAAAGTACGTAAACCAAGGAAGTCCATCTTAAGCAATCCCCAGCTTTCAATTTCCTTCATATTGAATTGTGTTACAATATCTGTCTGAGAAACAGCATTTGCGAGAGGAACGAAATTGCTGACATCTTCTGGGGTAATAACTACTCCCGCCGCATGTTTTGAAGCATTACGGTTCATTCCTTCAAGTACTTTAGCATACTTAATTAGATTTTGAATTTCGCTTTCTTTTGAATCTCTTACCCATTTCAATTCCGGTACTTCAGCCAGTGCCTGGTCAATTGTAAATACTTTACCAAATTTTGATGGAATAAATTTGGTTATTTTATTCACGGTAGGAATTGGAATTTTTAATACACGTGCTACGTCCCTGATTACTGCTTTAGAAGATAACCTGTTAAAAGTTATTATCTGGCTTACACAATTAGCTCCGTATTTTTCTCTGACGTAATCTATAATTTCACCGCGTTTATCATCGGCAAAATCCACATCAATATCAGGCATAGATTTACGCGCAGGATTTAAAAATCTCTCGAAGAGTAGATTATATTCCAAAGGATTTATATTTGTTATTCCCAAAGTATATGCAACAAGACTTCCGGCAACACTTCCTCTGCCCGGTCCGACGGGAATATTCATATTCCTTGCAGCATTTATAAAATCCTGTACTATTAAAAAGTAACCGGCAAAACCCATTTGCTTTATGGTTTCTATTTCAAAATCAAATCTTTCCTGAACTTCGGGAGAAATATTTTTCATCCTTTTTTGAAGACCTTCTTTTGCAAGAAATTCAAAATATTCCTCGGCATTTTTTGCAGGTACATCAACCGGAATTGGAAATTGCGGATAATGATGCCCGGTAAAATCCAGTTTCAAATCAATCTTTGAATCTATTTCAAGAGTATTTTCAACAGCTCCTTTATAATTTTTAAAGAGCTTAATCATTTCTTCCTGGGACTTGAAATAAACCTGGTCTGTTCCATATCTAAGTTGCCTGTAATCAGCACCATTTTTATCTGAAAGAAGAAGAAGAATGTTATGTGCGAAAGCATGATCTTTTTCTATATAATGGCAATCATTTGTTGCAACTAGTTTAATTCCGAGTTCTTTGGAAAGTTTCGGCATACCCTCAAGCACAGGTTTTTCCACCTCCATATTGTGGTCCTGTATCTCGAGGTAGAAATCATCCTCAAAAATATCTTTAAATGTTTTTGCTATTTCCCGTGCTTTATCGTAATCATTATTAATAAGATGAGTTGAAACTACTCCACCTGCGCAGGCTGAAGTACAAACTAATCCTTCTCTGTATTTTCTGAGGAGTTCTAAATCAATTCTTGGTTTGTAATAGAATCCTTCGGTATGTCCCAGTGTTGAAAGCTTGGAAAGGTTTTGATATCCTTCTTTATTTTTTGCAAGAAGAATTAAATGGTTGTAATGTTTTGATTTTTTTCTGCCGTTGTTTTCATTTTCTTTACCTCTGTCAAACCTTGAACCATCGGTCACAATGTAAGCTTCCATTCCCACAATCGGTTTGATTCCCTCCTTGGTAGCTTTTTTATAAAATTCAGCTATTCCATACATCACGCCGTGATCTGTTAATGCGACAGAGTGCATATTATTTTTCTTTGCCGCTGCTATAAGACTATCAACAGTACAGGCTCCGTCCTGCAAGCTATAGTGTGAATGGTTATGTAGATGAATAAAGTCTGACATGTAGAAAAAGAATTTAAAAAGATGAGATTAGAATTTCACTGAGTGCAAGTTAAAAAAATTTCAGCAACTTTTTTGAGAGTTTAAGCAGTATGAAAAAATAATTAAGAAATTTTTATATTTTTTTTAAAACAATTTCCTTTACGGATAAAAACTAAAAATAAATCCAAGTCTCACAAGCGAACCAACCTGTGAGTTATAAACAGTTTTATCGGGCTCAAGACTATAATCGAAAACCTTTCTGCCCACCGGAACATAATAAGCTAAATCAGCACTGAACAATTTTGAGACTTTCAGCTCGGCACCAAGACCAAAAAAATTATAAGTATTGCTCAATGTTCCGGTTCCGACACCTTCGTGACCTTGATTCTGATGATTTAAATAAGTTATGAAAGGAAATATGTTATAAGATGCTCTGTATTTTATGAGGGCTGCGGCTTCTACTCCAGCAAACCTATCTCCAATTTGAGAACCACCCTCAAGTTGCAGTTCCAGATTATCAAAAAATAATACCCCAACTTTTAGAAAAAAAGCCGGGAAAGGGAAAAGGGAAGTGCCCTTCGCATAAGACTGGATTGGTTCTATGTTTACATCCTTGATTATATCAACCTTGAAACCCACATTAAATTGTTGTGGATAAGCCTTAAAATTGGAAATCAATATAAAAAGGGCAAGAAGAGATAATTGTTTTTTCACTTTAAACCCCGAATTAAAAAGACTTTTAATAAAGATTAAAACTTAACCTTATTACAATGTAGTAGTTCTAAATTAAATAATCAAAAAATTTATTCTTTTCCTGTGTGCCCGAATCCGCCTTCACCTCTTTTAGTTTCCATCAGATCTTCATTTGTTTCAAGATTAGCAAGATAAACTTTTGATAATACAAGTTGAGCAATTCTTTCACCCCGTTTAATCACAAAATCCTCTTTGCTGAAGTTCATCATAATAATTTTTATTTCACCGCGGTAATCAGAGTCAATTGTTCCGGGAGAATTAAGAATTCCGATTCCGTGTTTAACTGCAAGTCCGCTTCTTGGACGAACCTGAATCTCAAATCCTTCCGGGATTTCAACGACTAAATTTGTTGGAATAAGATTTACTTCACCTGCTTTAAGAATTAATTTCTTTTTCCACTGCTGCCCGAACATCCATTCCTGCACTTCCGTGAGTTGAATAATCCGGAAGAGCAATGTCATCAAAACCGGGATTTAACCGTTTAATTTTCACAGTTATTTTATTCGATTCCATCTAACTCCTGTTTTGTCTTAATGCAGCTAATTTTGTTCTAAGAAAATCAATTTCTTTTTTATCAAAAACAAATAAATAGAGGAAGAGAGAGAAGAAAACAATCAGCATTAATTTATATATCATTATAAGCTGATTTGTATAAAAAAGATAATAGTAGACTCCGCCCACAACCAGAATAGCAAAAAATATTTTTGAAAGCTTTGCAATTTCATATTCTATTCTGTAAAATTTTTGTGTTACAATGTACAATCCGGCTGCCATTGCAAAGTATGCACCCAGGGTTGCGAGTGCAGCACCCATTATTCCCCAGATTGGAATCAGTAAAAAATTAACCCCGATATTAACAGCGGCACCTATCCCGGTAATTAAAGGTATGTACATACTTTTTTCTTCAATATAGATTCCGGCTGTAAAAATCACATATAATCCATTAAACAGATACCCGAATAGAATTATCGGCACTATCGAAATTCCGCCCCAATAAGATGAATCAATTAATGTTCTGCCATGTAAAACCGGAATAGCCACAATGTTGTTTATAAATAGAGAAAGAATAACAAGGATTAAACTCGCTGCAAACGTAAAGTAGGTAAGCACTTTTGAGAAGATCTCTTTTGCATTTTTTTCTTCCGCATTCTGAAGAAAGAACGGCTGCCACGCATACTGAAACATATTTACAAATAACATCATAAATATTCCAAGCTTGTAACAGGCATTATAAATTCCAACAGTATCGAGATTTGTAAGCTTACCAAGAATTGGTCTGTCAATTCCCTGGATCAGCATTGATGAAAGACCTGCAGGCAGATATGGTAAACCGAATTTCATTAATTTTTTGAATAGTTTTAGATTAAACTTTAAATGCAGGTTTTTAAATATATCAGGGAGCAATAAAAGCAGGGATGAAAGAGATGCAAATAAGTTGCTTATTAAAACTGCTTCAATTCCCAGTTTATATTTTAAAATGAGTACAAGATTAAGAATAATGTTTACTGTAATATTAACAAGTTTAAAAGAGGCGAACTTTTTAGCTTTTCTTTGAAGTCTTAATTGAATGAAAGGAATTACAGCAATTGAATCCAGGAATAAAATTCCTGCAGAATAATACATCAGGTGATAATAATTAATTGGAACTTCAAGCAGATTAAAAACAGGCTCTCTTATAAGAATCATTATAAATGAAAGAATAATGCCTGACAGAAAAACTGAGAGATAAGGGGTTGAGAAATTATCTTTTTTATCTCCAATAGTAGGCAGTGCGGCAAATTTTAAATAAGCTGCATCCATACCATATACATAAACAATATTAAAAATTCCGATGAAGATATAGATGTTGGCGATTATACCGTACTGTGCAGGATGAAAAATATTTGTATAGAAAGGAACAAGCAGGAAAGAAAGGAATCGTCCCACCATCGTACTGATTCCATAGATTGCGGTGTCTTTTGTGAGCTGTTTTAATTTTTCAAAAATCATTTGTCGTTTATCTCATCTTTATATCAAGTGAGATATCAAGAGCTTTAACGCTGTGTGTCAACGCGCCGACAGAAATATAATCAACTCCTGTTTCTGCAATAGTTTTAACTGTATTTAGATTTACCATTCCTGAAGCTTCAACTTTACATTTTCCATTTATCAGATTTACTGCATCTTTCATTGATTCAATTTCGAAATTATCCAGCATAATTACATCAACATTACAATTGATTGCTTCTTTAACTTCACCAAGATTTTTTGTTTCAACTTCAATTTTTAATGAAGGATTTTTTTTGTCTCTCCATTTTTTACAGGCGTCAACTGCTTTTGTAATTGAACCGGCAACTTCGATGTGGTTATCTTTAATCAGGAACATATCGTATAAACCAATCCGATGATTTTCTCCCCCACCCAGTTTTACAGCAAGTTTATCTATCTCTCTTAATCCGGGAACTGTTTTTCGTGTATCAATTAATTTTGCTTTTGTATGTTTTATCTGCTCATTAAACTGATGTGCAAATGTTGCAATGCCGCTCATTCTCTGGAAGAAATTTAAAGCAGTTCTTTCAACAGTTAAAATTGATTTTGCGCTTCCTTCGATCACAGCAGCTATTGTTCCTGCGATTACTTTATCGCCGTCTGAATAATATTTTGTGAATATCAGGGAATCATCAAATTCTTTGAAACAGGATTCGACAATTTCAAATCCCGCAAGCACTCCATCCTGCTTAACTAAAAATTCCGCAGAAGCTTTTTGCTGATCCGAAACTATCGCATTTGTCGTTATATCTCCTGACTGAATGTCTTCATCAAGAGCTCTTTTGATTGTTGCTTTAATTGAATCTGAAATCATAATTATTCAAAAAATGGTTTGATTGCATTTATAAAAAATTCCGGCGGACGAATAGGTTTCCTTGTTTGCATATTTATAAAAACAAGAACAATATATCCTTCAACAATTGTAACGTCTCTGTCCAGACTTCTTATTGTATGATCAATATGAACTTTTAGTTCGGGAAGTTTTTCTACTCTTGTTTCAATCTCAAGAAGTTCATCGTAAAAAGCCGGGTTTTTAAATTTTAATAATGCCTCCCGGACAGGCATCTGGTAACCACTCTCTTCAATCATGCTGTAAGGTAATCCGTTTTCCCGCATCATTTCAGTACGACCAACTTCAAAGTACTCAAAATATTTTCCGTTGTACACATACTTCATCTGATCGGTATCAGCATAACGAACACGGATATTAGTTTTATGGATAAGCATTTAGTATTAAAAATTTGTTAGGTAAAATATAAAAAAGAAAAGTGAATGAGGAATGGATAGGACATTTTTATACTAAATAAAAGAAGTGTCCATTACCTGGAAAATCTAGTAGCCGAATAGAGTTTATTCTATGTAAGCTCCCATCTTACCAAATTTTTCAAGTCTTCCCTGAATTAATTTATCCGGTTTTAGTTTAATGAGTGCCGTCAGTTCTTCTTTTAAAACTTCCTTTAATGTGTTTGCCATCGCCTGGTGATCGGTATGTGCCCCACCCATTGGTTCGGGAATAATTTTATCTATTATTTTTTGTTCAAGTAAATCCGGCGCAGTTAATTTTAATGCTTCAGCAGCCTGTTCTTTATAATCCCAGCTTCGCCATAAAATGCTTGAGCAGGATTCAGGGGAAATAACTGAGTACCAGCAATTTTCAAGCATAAGAATTCTATCTCCAACTCCCAGTCCCAGTGCTCCGCCGCTGGCACCTTCACCAATTATAACGACAATGATAGGAACAGTCAATCTGCTCATTTCAAAAAGATTTCTTGCAATAGCTTCCGCCTGCCCTCTTTCTTCGGCTTCAATACCGGGATAGGCACCAGGAGTATCAAGCATTGTAATAACAGGTTTATTAAACTTTTCGGCAAGCTTCATTAAACGGAGTGCTTTGCGGTAACCTTCAGGATTTGGCATTCCGAAATTTCTGTATAGATTGGATTTTGTGTCTCGCCCTTTTTGATGACCAATTATCATTACTTTAAATTCGTCTAGTTCAGCCAGTCCGCCAATAATAGCTTTGTCATCCTTATAACCGCGATCGCCATGTAATTCGACAAAATTATTTGTCATATTATAAATATAATCCAGTGTAAAAGGACGGTCAGGATGTCTTGCAAGCTGAACTCTCTGCCACCTGGTTAGATCTTTATAAATACCTTCCTTCAATTGTCTAACCTTTTCTTCAAGTTTAATAATCTCCTTTTCAATATCCATCTTATCTGAATATTTCTTCATCTCCTCAAGGCGTGACTCAAGCTCGTGTATCGGTTTTTCAAATTCTAAAATTGTCTTAGCCATGTCCTGAACGTCTTGTCAACATTTTATTAAGTGATTTTGCCAGTATCTCCAAATCAAACCAGATGTTCTGATTTTTTGCATATAGTATATCAAGTTTCTCTTCATCCTTACCTTCAACATTTTCAATATACCACAAACCTGTAAGCCCTCTTTTCCCGAGATAAAGATCTTTACTTCCTGCTGCATCTTTAGGACCAACAAAACTAACCTTACCGGAAAATATATCCGGAACTTTTAAAATAAAGCGTCTTAAATCCGAATTGCTTGTGCTAACTTTCGCGATCAAATATATGAAAGGATAGACTAAAAACAAAACAAACAGCGCAAGTGTATAATCAAACAAAACTTTAAAAAACCTCATCATCGGATTGGTTATATTGTATTTTATTTCAATCAAAGGGATTTCATCAAGTACCGAGACTGAAGCTTTTCCTATCAGAAAATCAAGATTATTTCCGATGATTTTAAACTCTGTATTTTCATTCTGGCAGGAAGAAACAACTGACATCATCTGCGTATAAGAAAGCTCCTGCGGCGAAAAAATAACTTCATCGATATTTTTTTCTCTGATCACTTTAATAATGTTTTCTATGCTTCCAACTACTTCCCACTCTCCGAATTTTTTACCAATTTCTTTTGAAGTGAGACTTATTAATCCAACAATTGTGTGGTAATCAATTTGCTTGGCTTTTAAAGTATCAGCAATTTTAAGAGCGGTTTCATTGATTCCTACAATAATTGTTCTCCGGCTGAGGTATAAATCTTTATTAATACCAACCTTAAATCCTAATTTAAATACGATTCTCCATAGAACAAGTAAAATAAAAAGAAGAAGATAGGTTAAAATTACTATCGCCCTGCTGTATGCAAAATCCTTAAAGAAAAATGTTAAAGAGGATAAAATAAAAAAGCTGACAAAAATTGCAGCGAGGCTTTTTAAAATAGATAAACTATCTCTTTTATAGACATCAAATAATGAAGCAACAATGATATATGAAAGTGCGGGGACTGTAAAAACTATCGGGAAACTGAATTGGGGAAATCCTTTCCACGTTCCAAAGGATTGATAGATAGCCTCAGAGATAATAAGAGAGAGATTGTAAAAAATAAAATCAAGAACTATTGAAAAGAAGATAAGTTTTCTTTTACCTAAAAATGCCAAAATTTTTCTAACACCAATTGCAGTACGCAATATGAATTGGACAAGAAGCGAACTTGACAAATGTTTTTTTACAAACAAATGCATTGCCTCGTAAAAGAATTTCGTTTCATCAAGGCTGCTGCGCTTTGTACTTTCACCTTTATAATGAATTATTTGTGTCTCATGAACATAGAAAACCTTAAATCCACTTTGCTGAACCCTGTAGCACAAATCCAGATCTTCTCCATACATAAAAAAATCTTCATCAAATCCTCCAACTTTTTCATAAACTTCTCTCTTCATCATCATAAAGGAACCGGATATTGCATCAACTTCATATGATTGATTTTCATCTTTATAGGTTAGGTTATATCTTGCGAATAACTTTGAGTTGGGAAAGAGTGTACTTAAACCGGTTACTTTACAAAATGAAGTCCAGGGACCGGGAAAACTTCTTCTGCAAGCTAGTTGAAGTGTCCCATCAGGGTTTAATATTTTACACCCCGCCAAGCCAACTGACGGATGAGTCTCAATAAAGGAAATCATTTTTGTAAATGTATCTTCACTAACGATGGAATCAGGATTGATAAGAAGAAAATATTTGCCCTTTGCAATTTTTAACCCCTGGTTATTTGCTTTCCCAAATCCCAGGTTATTTTCATTTGCAATTAATTTTACATCCGGAAATTTTTCAGTAATAAACTCAACACTTCCGTCAGATGAAGCATTATCTACAATTATAATCTCAACGTTAATCTTCTGTGCAGCTTTGTGAATTGAGTGAACGAGGTTTTGTAAAAACTCTTTTACATTATAATTTACAATTATTATTGAAAGGTCCACACCAGCCTCATTAAAGAATACCAAGAGCGCTTCTTATTCTAAGTTTCCAAACCATAACTACAGCTTCTCTAACAATCTTTTTAGACATTTTTGATGTCCCTTTAACACGATCGACAAAAACAATTGGAATTTCTCCGACTTTAAAACCTTTCTTCCAGGTTTTAAATGTCATTTCTATTTGAAAAGCATATCCGTTGGATCTTATCTTATCAAGGTTGATGGATTCCAGGACTTTTCTTCTGAAACATTTGAAACCACCAGTTGCATCCTGAATCGGCATACCTGTTATGAACCTTGTATACTTATTCGCAAAGTAACTAAGAAGCAGTCTTCTCATCGGCCAATTAATTACGTTTACTCCTCTAACATATCTGCTGCCTAAAACAAGGTCGTAATCATTTACGGCTTTCAGAAAATTTTTTATTTCCATTGGATCATGCGAAAAATCGGCATCCATTTCAAAAATATAATCGTATTCATGCTGAAGAGCATATTTAAATCCTGCAATATAAGCAGTCCCCAGACCCATTTTTTTTTCACGTTTAATTAATTTGATTCTCCGGTTCTTTTTAGATATCTCTTCAATAAAAATTCCGGTACCATCCGGGGAATTATCATCTACAATAAGGATATCCAGATTCTCATTTCTTTCGAGCAGATCAGGAATAAGTTTCCTGTATGTTTTCAAGCTCGTTAAATGTTGGTATAATTATTAGGGATTTTTCAGGCATAAAATGATTTAATTCAATTTTAATTAAAGGATGGAAATAAAATAATATTTAACATTTAATAATAATGTCCCTTACCAAAAAGTACAACAAAAATTGTCCGGAATATGATTTTAAAATCCATTCGAAGTGACATATTTTCAATATAAAACAGATCGTATCTCAATTTTACCTTAACATCTTCTATGTTTTCATCATATTTATGTTTTACCTGTGCCCAGCCGGTAATACCGGGACGAACTTTAAGTCTTCTTTTATAATAAGGTATTTCCTCAGAAAGTTTTTCAACAAAAAAGGGTCTCTCCGGTCGAGGTCCAACAATACTCATTTCACCTTTAAGAACATTCAAGAATTGAGGAATCTCATCGATCCTGAGCTTTCTGATAATTTTTCCAACCCTGGTTATCCGTGGATCATCTTTAGATGACCAGACTGGTCCTGTTTTCTTTTCTGCATCCTGGAACATTGACCGGAATTTAATCATTTTAAAAATCTCAGCATTCATTCCGCATCGTTTCTGTGTAAAAAAAACAGATCCTTTACTATCAAGTTTAATAGCAATAGCAGATACAACTATTACAGGCAAAGAAATTGTTAGAATTATAAAAGAAACCAAAACGTCGATAAACCTTTTTAACCTTTTTTCCCACTCAGGCATTAACTGAGGCATTATATCGATCAGTGGAATACCATAAATCTGGGAGGTCCTAGCCTGACCACTGAGTATTTCATAGAGATCCGGAACTATTTTTAACCCTACATTTTTCGGTTCACATTTTCCGATAATTTCTACAAGAATATCGTTGTTTTCCCTTTCCAGAGCTATGATTACTTCTTTTATATTTTTTTCATCAATTGCCTTTTCAATATTCTTTATTGAATCAATAACAATAACTCCGTTTTCCTGTTTACCCACATTTTCCTCATTGACTGCGATAAATCCAACAGCATCTAATCCAAGCGCTTTATGTTCATTAAGTTGTACACCAACCTCGAATGCTTTAGAATTGTAACCAATAATCAGGGCGTTCTTTCTGCCTATTCCCTTTATTAAAAGATTTCTTTGAACACTTCTGATTATTAATCTGCCTCCGCCAACAAGAAGGATGAATAAACCCCAATAAATAAAAATAAGGATACGATTTGCTGAGGCTACCCCGTGCATGTAATCATCTATAAAAATAATAATGAATAAAATGAAGATCCCGAAGAATGAAGCCTTAAACAGTGTTGAGATTTCATCAAACCGGGAAGCAGCGAACCAGGTACGGTACATACCAATAAACAAAAATATTATACCCCAATAGAAATAAATGATAAACATTGGGATAAAAAATTCAGGGGCAACCAAAAGCCTGAACCAGCCGGATTCTACTCTTAACTTAAAAAAAATAATAAACGCCAGATTTATGGTGATGAAGTCAGTAAGCAGAACAATTATTTTTTCAAGTGATTTGGTCATATAGATTAAGGAGATAATTTACCCTTATATTTTATAAATATGTAAATGATGCCTTTCAAATGAGCAATTGAAATAGCTGAAAATATTTTTTTTTGAGTAATCCTCTGTTCATGATGAATAATTTTAGTGAGTGGGTAATATTTTACTTTGAAATTAGCTCTCCATATTCTGATACAATAATCAATATCTTCAGGACCATAAAATATTTTATCGTCATACAATCCAATTTCATCAATAGTTTTTTTTCTAATAAATTGACAAGCACCTATAAGATAATCAACATCTTTTATAGATTGGTGATTCCAATCCTTCATTATATGGTAATTAAGTATACTTGAATTTTTTATCGCCTTAAAATTTTCTAATCTTCGAAAGATTAACGCTAAAATAGATGGATATCTCTTACAACTAAACTGTAGATTTCCAATATTATCAATTAACTTTGCACCCAGCATACCAGTTTCGGGATTTTCTTCCATAAATTTGTATAGCTTCAAAATTGAGTTTTCAATTAATTCAACATCAGCATCTAAGATTAAATTATATTTTCCTTTTGCGATTTTCATTCCCTGATTTCTTGCCGGAGCGACTCCAAAGTTTTTTTCATTTTTTATTACTATAACATTTGGAAATTCATTTTTGATCATCTCATAAGTGTAATCATTGGAGTTATTATCTATTAAAATAATTTCAAATGATACATCTGAGGTAAATTTGTATATGGAGGTGAGGCAATTCTTTTAAAAGATCTCTCATATTCCAGGAAATAATGATTATCGCTACATCTATCATTTTTAAAGCTTGTTTAAATAGTGAAGAAAAAGGGATTAACTTAAATATAGCTTTTCATACTCGCTGCACATTTTCCGGACATCATATTTTTCTACTGCAATCTCTCTAGCTTTTTTCCCAACAGATTTAATAGATTCCAAATCACTTAAAATATAGTCCAACTTAGAATAAAGATCATCTACATTTTCTGACTCAAATAAAAATCCATTTTTTTTATCTTCAACCATTTCTTTGAAAGGAGGTATATCTGAAAAAAGACATACTCTTTCCATTAGCATTGCCTCCATTGCACTTAAACTTAACCCCTCGGTAATTGAAGGCATAACGTATACATCAAAAATATTATAAATAAGATTTAAATCTTTCCTGGGTTGAATTATTCTAACCTTTTCGTTCAGGTTATATTTGTTAATCATTGCATATATATTTTTAGCAATATCTATCTCGTGTTCTCTTTCACTGCCAAATATTAATAATTTTAAGTTTTTTCTTTTTTTTAAAAGTCTATTGAATGCTTCAATTAAATATTTTTGACCTTTTCTAACAGAAAGGACACCAACATTTCCTAATACAATATCTTTTTCTCCAAATTTGAATTCTCTCCGGTATTGAACATTAAACTCATTCTTGGGACTATATTGGCCAGTATTAACTCCATTTAAGATAATTTTATATTTACACTTTTTTATTCTGTCGTGTTCAATTGAATAGTTCATAACGGAATTCGACACACAAATAATTAATGTGGTATAATAACTAAGTAATTTATTAATTGAATGATGAAATCTGTTCAACCAAAAAAATGAATTATGCAATGTTATAAAGATTTTTTTAATCTTATAAAACATAAATATCTGTGCTAATAACGATGAGACCCGAGCAATAAATGCTGGGAAAAAATCGTGTGAATGAACTATATCTATTTCATTCTTTCGCAGAAAGTAAGCAAGTTGAAATGATCCCTTAATATTAATTAAAATTGATTTAATATTTTTAATTCTATTATGAAATTCAAATTTTACTAAGACAGCATTGCTTCCAATGAGATCTTCTAACAAATATTCTGATTTACTTTTCATTAATGAAGCAACATAGTGCTGGATATTTTCATTTTTAATATTGTTCACCAATAATGACACAATTTTTTCCAACCCGCCATCTTCAAAACTGGTTACTATATGTAATATATTAATTTTCCCTTTTTTCATTTCAGATATAATTTTATTGCCTTCTTATATCCACTTAATCGCTCTTCCTTTTCCCTACCTTTATAAAATAAAAGTGTAAAAAATAATCTCAGGAATAATCCAAAAATATGTATGAATTTAATTATTGTTCTTTTTACAGGTTTATAATGAAATTGAGCGAAAATCATTCTTCCATAATACCTGTTATATACAAGATTCTCATAGTCTCTTATCTGACTTTTATGATCCAGATGAATACATTTTTGGTTAGGGAAATAATAATTACGGTAGCCTAAATTACTGACTCGCTCACATAAATCTATATCTTCATAATTCATGAAAAAATCTGTTCTGAATCCTTCAGTATCATTTAATATTTTTCTAGAAACTATCATACAGGCGGCACTCATCCAACTTACTGACACGGGGTTATTTTTTTCAATTCTTTTGAAGAGCCATGCCCGATAAGATAATCTTAAGATGTTTATTAACATCAAGGCCTCACTTATTTCATAAAGATAGCCCATTCTTAGCCCTGTTGAATTTTGATAGGATTGATCTCCATTCAGCAACTTGGGTCCGCAAACTCCGACTTCGGGGTTTATTTTCATATATTCCAGGATAGGACTAATAAAATCTTCTACCACAAGTGTATCTGGATTCAGGAACAGAATATATTCAGCACTGCTTTCCTTTAGCGCAAGGTTATTTGCTCGTCCAAATCCAAGATTTTCCTTACTAAAAATGAACTTTACCTCAGGGTATTTTTTAGGAAGTAACTCGATGTCCTTCTCAGATGAATTATTATCAACGACTATGATTTCCATAGTTTTTTCAAATCTTGCCTGTAGAGTTAGTGACTTTATACAGTTATCTACCAGACCGGCAACATTATAATTTACTATTATTACTGAAAGGAGCATTTTTTAATTAAAATAATATTCGATTAAAATAATTTTATGTTTCGAATGGCGAGTAATTCACTCCTTTTTTATAGTCAATGAATCCTTTTATTGCATATTTAATTTTTTTTATTCTTTGTTTTTCAAACAATAATATCTTAAAAATCATATTCCGGAAAAGAGGAAATTCGTATTCAAAATAATCGGGGAATATTTTTTTATATACATATCTAAGATAGAATCGATTCCTCACCTTAAAATACATCCGCTCTGGAGTATGATTGTATGGATAAACTGATCTGAACAACAATCTTTTTTGTGTTATATCGCCAAGATTGTGAAATAGTATAGCCGAATTCACTCTTAATATTTTATAGTTATTTAAATTTAACCTCAAACAGTATTCTATATCAACATAATCTATAAAAAATTCATTGTTGAAAGGACCAACACTTTTATAAGCTTCCAGGTTTAACAGATTACCAGAGGTCATTACCACAAGCTTATCTTCAAGGACTTTATCTGGTATTTTATTAGAATCTAATTTATTTAAATGATAAGGAGAAATTATCCCGACTTTATCTTTATTATCTAAAGCACAAAATAATTTGCTAACCATCTCCGGAGCAGCTTTACTGTCCTGATCCATTGTTAACAAAAATTTATAGTCCAATTTTATAAACAGATCAGCTGCATAATTTAATGCAAAGGCAACCCCTAAATTTTTATTAAATGATTTGTATATTATTTTCTTTTTTGACCTAACAAAATCAGTTAACCAAGGTTTTTCTTCGATAGAATTATCAAATAATAATAATTCATTTACTTGCTCTAAGTAAGAATAAATATTGGGGAGAATTCCGATGGGGGGATTATATAAAATAACTACTCCACCAATTAAATCATTGTATATCATTCTGAAATATTTTTATAAATATTTAAATATTGTTTAAAAGTTGTCTCTAAATCGAACTCTTTTTCGGCGACTTTTCTACACCTAGTATATATATTAGGATCATCGAGCAGGATTTTCATTTCTTCCAATGCAGCATTATAATTTTTATTCCTTATAACCACACCGATATTATTTCGAGTTACAATTTCTTCAGTATCCCCCACCCCTTCGGAAATTAATATTGGAAGTCCGGCAGCAAGATACTCGGCAAATTTCAATGGAGATGCCACGTTATTTATCAAATCATTTTCTCTAATTAAAAGACTGAAATTACAATTAATTAATTCTGCATAAACTTCTTCGTGATTAATTTGTTTTATACATACAAATTCTTTCAAGTGGGGATCATTAGAAAATATATTTTCAAACTGAGCCGGATGATAAGTAAGAATTTGAAATTTTATTTGATTATAAATTTTAATTGCTTCAACTATTATAGCCTTAATTTCCTTTAAAGATTGCCATATTGCAGCTGATCCTGAATAAACACAAATAGGTGTCTTGAAGTTTCTTTTAAATTCCAAATTCATTTTATGATCAATTTTTGTTCTATTAGGAATAATAATAATCTTGTCAATGTCTATGTTATTCTTATAATATTGATTTATCATATAGGATTTAAATTGTTCTGATACCACAACAATAATATCAGCTGATTGTATAATCTTTTTTTCTAACCATGAAAAAAGATAGACTTTGATTCCTTTTCTCTTCCAATGACCAATCTTAATTTCTTCCTCAATTCGAACACCCCTATTATCATAAAGTAACTTGAGCCTTCTTTTGGAAATCATTTTAAATAAAAGACCAATAATTGATGGAGATAAACTACGACAATGGATAATATCAATATGGTTTATTTTGATAATTTTTCTTGTTTTATAGATGGTTAAGAAAATATTGGGTAACCAATTTGGAAATATTTTGCTTCTTTTTTCATAAAAACTATAAAAGGTGATGTTAGGATATTTCCTTTTAAGTCTTAATATTTCTTTTTCATTTAAATGTCTTCCCTTTTTCTCCGACGAAAGAATAATTGATTTAAAATTTTTACTCCCCACGTAATCTAACAGAGGGAAACCCTGTGATTGAAGGATAGGGTTAGTTATACTTCCATCTACAATAAAAAGAATGTTCATTTCTATTAAAAAATTATTTGATTATTTGTTCGGCACCAGTATAATTATCAACTGAAATTCTACTATTTTCAAATTCAATAAATGCAAAGAAAAGTGCATAGATGATATTTAATTTAAATCTTACCAAATTAGCATTTAGCATCCCCGTCAATAAAATGCCTATCATCCCGCTAATTATTGCTAGAGCCATATACCGGGCATATGTTGAAGTACTATATTTAAATACACGATATGAAAATTTAAATAGCACATAATACATATAAAGAGCAATCGCAAGAAAAACAATACCGCCTTTTAACATATAATATAAAAAGCTGTTATCTGGATATAAGTATGCCGTTTTTAACAACCATTTAAGTTGTAACTTAAATCCAAATCCTTCACCCAAGATCGGATTTTTAAGAAACTTTTTTGCACCTAAATAGACCGCTTCAACGCGCATTAAAAACGAAATATCAGAAGATGGATTTGCGATAGCCTCAAATCTTTCCTTTGATGAAACCGGATTTTTTATTTTTTGCGTATTATCTCCTTTTAGTGAAAGAGTAGGGATTATCAGCAAAATACTCAATGAAATAATATAAATTATTCTTCTTATTCCTTTGACTTTTTGTTTTATAAAAAAGAAAATAACTATAAATAAAGAAAGTAAATTCGCAATTAATAATGTCCTTGTTTCGGTTACAATTGATCCCCAGAAGACAATTATTAATAATAAAATCAAATTTATTTTTACTCCAAATTTATTTTTATTAAAAAGTAAAGCGGCGGATAATGCAGCAACGATGAACGGTAGAAAATGATTTTGAAATGTTGTGAAACGAATACTATTTGAGAAATTAATAATGATATAGCCAACACTCACTATGGTAAAAGTAATTATTACCCATCTAAAAGATATAATATAATCATCCTCTTTCTCAAATAAGTAATAGATAGGAATGGCAAAGAAAAAATAGAAATTTTGATACAATTCATTAAAACCTAAGCTAAATGAAGCCCCATTGATTAATCCCAAAAAAAACAATAGGAGAGAATAACCGGAGTAAATAAATACAGTTAATAATAAATAAGGTAATTTCTTTTTTAACTGTTTATTTCGATACAGGTATGTTAGAATCGCTAATAAAAAGAAAAAATAGAGAGGTATATTTTGTAGTAACAAATAGCGAAAATTATAAAAATCACCTTTATTTAGATCAACTAATGGTAAAATTGATATTATAATTAATAAAAGAGGGATACTTCTTGTGAAATAATATAGATATAGTATAAAAACTAGAATTAGGAAAATTTCAATTGCTAAAAATGAATTAAAATAATTCAGCAAATAGGTTAAAACAGCGACCGTACAAATTACAGAAGCTAGGAGGAAAAGTATCTCTTTAAAATGAATTTGTGTCGGGTTTTCTATTTTTATTGAATTGCTCACTCTTTAATCCGAGAACCTTTCGTTCATTTCATTTCCCTTAAAGAATTGTATTAGATCTAAAATCATTTTTCTACTAATTATTATATATGAGATCATACCTAGAAGTACTAAGACTATAAATCCAATCAAATAATTACTTTCCCCCAAAAATAAATATTTTACTAATAATAGAATTCCACACATCAGAATACTGAAGAATGATATTTGCCAAAAATTATTAATAAATTTTAAAAAATTTAATTTTATAAATTTAAAAGGAAAATAAAAAACGGGATAAAATAAAATCAATGTTACAATTAAATAAGATATGGCTACCCCAATAACTCCATAATTTAAGCCAATAATGAAACCTGCTATTGTAATTATACCTGAAAAAACTCCCCAACCGAACATCCAGTTTGTTTTGCCAGTCGCCATATAAATTGATCCTGTTGTTGCCGATAATGATTGAATTAATCCAACAGGAGCTAAGATTATTATTAGATTTGATAATAATGTTGTATCCCAAGAATGGGAAAAGAAAGTAAAAACAAAATATTTACTCACAACCATCATTCCTATAATCATAGGGAATGTGAAAAATGCTATAATATGAGTTGTTCTCAGATAAACTTTTCTAAATTTATTAATATCATTTTTTAATCTTGAAAATATTGGAAACATTACACGAGAAACGACAACTGTTATACTTTGAAGTGGGTATAACATTATTTTATATGCTAAATAGTAATTGCCTAATTGATTCTCACCTAAATATTTTCCAATTAACATATAATCAGCGTTTCTTACAAAGTAATTGAATACATTGTAACCAATTAGATTCAAACTGTAATTTGAGACAGATTTTAAACTTTTAAAAGAAATTTTAGCTACAGGTTTTATTTTTTTATTAATTAAAACTAGAATAGTGAATACAAGGTTATTCGCCAAAATCTGAAAGATCAGACTCCATACACCAAAGCCCAAATAAGCCAATATTATGCCTGTACTTGACCCTACAATAACTGAAACAATTTCAACTAACGCTAATTTATTAAATTGAAGTTCCCGTTCTAGTAAAGTCTTAGGTAGTATGCTGAAACCAGAAATAATAAATACAATCGATAAAACCCGAAGGATTGAAACGACATCTTCAGAATTAAAAAAAGATGAAATTAAATTGGATGATAGAAATATTAATAAAGTGAAAAAAAAACCTAAAATAATATTAAACCAAAATATGCTTGAAATAAGTAATTCATTAACTTCATTAAGGTAGATTAGAGCAGAAGAAGTTCCTAAATCTTTAAATATTTCAATAAACCCTGTAATCACTAATGCTAACGCAATTAATCCAAAATCATTTGGACTTAAAATATTTGCAAGAATGAGAGTGGTTAAATATTGAATTATTTGTCTGCTAAATTGAGATATTGATGACCACTTTACAGCTTTAAGAGCTTTTCGGCTTAATTTCATTCATTTATCAGAATTAATACATTATTTTTAATTTGACAACATTTAGTATTTAACTTTGGTTTTTACATTCAAAAGTTATTATAAATGGAAATTAACTTTTGATTTTCGATCTCTGAGTTAAAATCTTGTAGTATTTTTTTTCTACCATTTATTCCCATTTTATCATCGAGACTTAGGGTTTTTAACATAACCAGTTCATATGATTGAACATCTTTTTCAGGGACTAAAAAACCATTTACTCCATCATCAATCAGTTCAGGAATTGCAGAATGGTGAGTACTTATAACCGGGAGTCCAGTAGCCATAGCTTCCATAATTACATTTGGAATTCCTTCCTTATCCCCATCATGCCCTGTTACACTATGATGCACAAAAACGTCAGCAGAATACATTAATTCTCTTACTGTCTCTTGATGAACCAATCCTGGAAATTTTATTTTTTCTGTAATCCCCAATTCCTTAACTAATGAAATCATTGATTTTCTTAGTGGACCTTCCCCCGCCAGTATTAGTATGGCATTACTGTATTTTTTTAAAAAATTATTAAACGCATGAATTGTATATTTATGACCTTTTTTTTCTACAAAATTTGAAATCTGTAAAAAGATTATTTCTTCTTTCTTAGCTGTCTTTCGATTTATTTGTACTCTATTTTTAAACTCAAAAAAATCAACAGGGATACCATAATGAACCACATATTCATTTTTACAATATAGATCAACGAGATGAAATGATTGTAACATATATTTTGATGGTGTGATTATATGTGCGTAATTAAATAATGTTTTTAAATTAACTCTATACTTTTCAAATTTTAATAAAGTTGAAGCATCATAACCATGAAATGAAACAATTAATGGAAGGTTTAATTTTTTCGCAATTGGTAATACCTCAATGCCTGAAGGACCAAAATGAGCATGTATTAATTTACAATTATTGTTTTTAATATACTTTATATGTTTAATTCTCTGATTAAAATATATTGTCGGATTAATACTTATATAGCTATATGGTGGTAAATTAAATAATAGTTCTTTTACTCTTGATAATTTATCTATAAAGTAACTTGAAGCATTAAATGATATGTTTTTATGAGGAAATAAATTAAGATTCTCTTTTTTTCTTGAGCTGAGCACAAATGGATCAAATTCTTCGCTAACCCCTAACAATTGTCTATAAATAAATGTCATTGATGGTGAAAGGTAATGTTGAAGATAAAAAAGGATATGTTCTTTTTCCATAAATATTAAATTATTAAATCTAACTGTTTGATCTCCATTTTAGTAAGTTTTTCTTTATAAAATTGAATTTCTCGGAGTTGTTTAACTCTTTGTTTTCTTTAAATACAATAAATAATAAAGAAACTAAAGTTAGACTAACTGCAATAATTATAGACATAATTGTTCGTTTAGGGAAACTCCTTTTCGCTGGCGGAATTGCAGGATCAATTACCTGAAGAATTGGAACATTTTTTTGCTCCTGAAATTTTGCCTGTTCGTATAATGGCAGTACAAATTCCAGTATATTATTATATATTTCAACATCACGAAAATACCTAAAATAATTTACTGCATTTTGCGGCAATTTATTTAAGCTCAGCATCTTATTTAAGCTATCTTTACCTTGTTCCATAGATGTTAACTTATTTGCAAGTGCTTCAGCTACAACTTTTGCGTTTACAGTCTGAGGTGAATTCTTTCCATATATTTGATTATATATTGAATACTCGGTCTGCTTCTCGGCTAATTTTGCCTGAAATTGTGCAAATTGTTCTAAAATTGCTTTTGTTTGACTTTCAGCTTCAAACATTCCAGTTTTCTCTGAAAAAAGTTTTAAATAATCTTCGGCATTTTTTAAACTGTCTTTAACATCCTGAACACGTGCTTCCAAATATTCTCTGTTTTGCATTGATTTTTTAATCTTTAGTTCAACAATTTTGTTATTTAATTGTTCAACTAAATAGTTTGTTATAGCTGCTGCTAAATAAGGATCAGGTGCAGTTACTGTAACATAGTAAGTAACTCCATCATCATTTAAATCTGCATTTATATTATCTCTTAATTTTTTTAAGGTTTGTTCATAGTAATCAATTTGTGTTGTATCTACTTTATATATTTTAACTAGATCGTATTTATTTATTACTTGATCGAGTACACTTCTGCTATTAATTATCGATTTATACAGATCAACATCAGAATTTGTATTTAATCCACCGATATCAATAGGAAGTCCTTTGAGGCTGGAAAGCAAACTACTGGTGTTTTCCTCCTGTGAAGGTAACAAAAGAGAAGATGCTTCAAATCTTTCATTAACGAAAAAATAGATTGCTAAATAAGAAAGAATAAGTGTTATTAGAAAAAAGATTAGTAAAAACCTCTTCCATTTAACGGCTATCACTATTAAATCAAGCAAAGTGGAGTTGTTATTTTCGGACATTCTTAACTTTCCTGATGTAATTAAATCATATAGATTTGTAATGAATCTTTTAAAGTTAACATTCTTTTTTTAGTTATCGCAACATTATTTTCTCTGCACTCAATCTTTTTTTAAGGTTTTTAAAGCCTAATAAAAGTAAAAGAACTCTTGCCTGGTAAGCTTAATGTTTCTTTTCTGAACTTTTTGCTATAAGATTAAGGATAATATTGAACCAAACATGGAAGGTTTATAGAAAATGAATAATCTAACTTATTTTGTTAGGGAAGTATCTCCGTATAATATATGGTTTATTACCGCACCTTTTAATGAATAACTCACATAACTCCATAAATCGCCACTGTATGCAGAAGTTTTACCCAATCCCTCGGCAAATTCATCATAAGTTTCACTTCCAAATCCGCTACCGTATTGGAAATATTGCCATTTCACACTTGATTGCTTATTAAAGAACGATTTAGATGTATCTCCCCCGTTCAATTAATACCGCTTCGTTGATTTGATATTCTCCCGGGGGAAGGGTAAAATCTAATATTACGATTTCTCTATTACCACTGTATTCTAATAAACTACCTTTCTCAGAAATACGATAAAATTTATAATAATTAGGTGGAAAACTGATTTTCATTTTAAAGTAGGATACATTATTAATTATTGTATCACCTATGATTTCATGCTTTTCATAACTGCTATCAATACCGTTAAATTCATTATAAAGCCATATATTACCTTCTTGCAGTTGGTAATATGTCTTAGCTTCATTTATATCAACTAAAGTAAATGTCGAATCTGAAGTATCATTAATATTTGGATCGTTAGAATCTTGAATTTTGATAAGACAATAATATGAACAGGTATCTATAGGCGTAAAGTTAAAAGATTTTCTAAGACTGTCTAATCTTTCTGCAATTAATTGCCACGTAATTCCTCCATCATAACTCATATCAATATCGAATTCTTCTATATCTGATGATTCCCAGGAAATGGTGATATTTTGTCCTGAAACAAATATCTTATTTCCATTTGGTTCTAATAATTTTAATGTTGGATTTTTTGATTGTTCAATCATTGGCTCTGCAATTTTCTCCTTGCAACCAAATAGCAAAGTCAAAATAAAAATTACAGGTAATATTTTTTTCAATTCGGTACCATTATTGTTGATTACCTAAACTGTCGCTTACACCTGAAATGCGTTTATTAAAAAATTTATAAGTTACTACTTTAAAAGCATCATCTTTTTAGTCTGAGTATATTCCCCCGCTTTAATTTCATAAAAATAAATTCCACTCGATAGTTTAGTTCCATCAAACTCCACCTCATAATCTCCAGGAGTTTTTTCTTCATTAACAAGTGTTTTGATTTCTCTCCCAAGAACATCGTAGACGGTCAATTTCACTTTGCTTAATTCCGGCAGTTGGTATTTTATTTTTGTTATTGGGTTAAATGGATTTGGATAGTTTTGTGAAAGAATGTATCCGGTTGGTCTTTTTTCTTTTTCTTCACTTACAAATGATATTCCACCTCCATCAGTTGTTTTAAGTATCGTTCCATAACCCCCAACAGCCCAACCAGTATTTAAATCAGTAAAATAAACAGAATGTAAAGGTTGACCAGTTCCACTTAGCTGGAGAATCCAATTATTACCTCCATCATTCGTTTTAATGATTTTACCATTGGAGCCTACCACCCAACCATTATTTATATCAGAAAAATATACAGACTTCCAATTAAATGAATAGCTGCTGCTTTGGGGCATCCAATTGTTCCCGCCATTAGTTGTCTTTAGAAATGCTCCATAATCACCTACGGTCCAACCCGTACTTGCATCAATAAAATAGACTGATTGCAACAAGTTATAGGTTCCACTAGTCTGTGGATTCCAATTATTCCCGCCATCAACGGTTTTAATAATTGTTCCGTTATTCCCAACAGCCCAGCCCTTGCTTGGATCTATGAAATAGACCGATCGTAAATCATTTAAAGAAATTCCATTATTTTGAAATATCCAGTTCTCTCCACCATTTGTTGTTTTAAGTATTGTATTAGTATTAAATCCTACAACCCAGCCGATATTTGGATTAATAAAATATACTGAGGTCCATACTTCGTTGGTTCCAATGCTTTGAGAAATCCAGTTATCTCCACCGTCAGTCGTTTTGAGGATAGTTGCCGACCCGTTTCCATTTCCACCGACAACCCAACCAGTATTAATATCAGTAAAATAAACCGAGTTCAAATTAGGTTTGTTTCCGATATTTTGATATTCCCAGTTATTTCCGCCATTCGTAGTCTTAAGAACAATTCCATAGTTTCCGTTTAATCCTAAATCTAAACCTGCGACCCAGCCTGTATTTGAATCTATGAAATTGACTGATGTCAATAAATAAGGAGTAATTCCACTACTTTGATAGGTCCAATCATTGCCGCCATCAGTAGTATTAACTATTGTTCCAAAATCTCCAACCAGAAAGCCCGTACTTGAATCAGTAAAAAAGATTGAAAATAAAAATTCTGTGGTCCCACTATTTTGATATGTCCAGTTGTTTCCACCATTAGTTGTTTTAAGTACTGTTCCAAAATCTCCTACAGCAAAGCCGGTATTTGAATCTATAAAAAAGATAGATAGTAAATAATTGGATATACCGCTACTTTGAGATGACCAGTTGTCCCCTCCATCAGTTGTCTTGAGGATCATCCCTCCACTATAAAAATCGTATCCCACAACCCAGCCTGTATTTGAATCAAGGAAAAAAACTGAATGGAAGCCAGTTGAATTGCCTGTGCTTAAAGTTACCCAACTATTTCCCCCATCAGTGGTCTTTAAAATATTAGGAGCGTAATCAGCGCCTCCTACAACCCACCCAGTATTTGAATCTATAAAAAAAACTGATTTCAAATAACTTGCAGTTCCTACATTATGCGATACCCAACTACTGCCACCGTCATTTGTTTTCAGTATTATTCCCCCATCTCCAACTGCCCATCCGGTATTTGAATCATTAAAATAAACTGAATTCAAATATCCTGATGTGCCGCTATTTAAAGATATCCAATAGTCTCCACCATTAGTTGTTTTTAAAATTTTTCCACCTGATCCAACGACCCAGCCGATATTTGAATCTGTGAAAAAGACTGATTGCAAACTGTTTGATATACCACTATTCTGAGGTACCCACTTGTTTCCACCATCTAATGTCTTGAGAATTGTTCCAATACTTCCTACAACCCAACCTGTACTTGAATCTATGAAAAAGACTGATTGCAAACTATTTCCTGTTGGTTTCGGGTTTTGCCAGAACCATTGACAATAACTAGATTCATTGAAAATAAGGAAGAAAAAAAGCAGGCTATTTAATATCATTCTCATTTTAACCCCGCAAAATGATTATCGAATAATATTAACTTAACCAATTAGCTTATTAAAGTAAATTAGAATCTAATAGTTTGGTGGTAAGAAAACATTTAGAAATAATACTACTTAGAATTTAATTTATTAAATCAATCTCTCCGTTACAAATTTTTTATTATTTCTTTATCAATAACATCTTGACATTTATTTCCAATATATCCATATTTACATCAAAATTATTAGGGATTGTAATATAAACGATTTGCTACAGTGTAAAATTTACTTAATTTTGTTTTACCGGAGTAGCAAATTAATGCCGATTTAGGGATTGCCTCTGGTCGGTTTTTTTATTGTTTTTAATGGAACTTAACGAAAGGAATCAGTGTATTAAATCAGTTGATACTATTTATAGGTAAATGCATTCACTAATAAAGAAAGGATGGAAGCGATGAAATCCATTAAAGCAAAAATAGATAACCCCTTATCTGATCTGATCAGTGATGATATTTATGAACTTCTCAGTTCACAGGGGTTAATAGATGAAAAATCCGTTCGTGATTACCAGATCAGGAAAAAATTTAAACAGTTGAGAGCTAGTAAGGTTAGTGCCGGAGATGCGATTGATTCGATTCGCGAGGAGTATCCTTACTTACAATTCGATACTATCAGAAAAATTGTTTATCAAATCAGTAAATAATTGTTGCTTGAAATAGTTTCAGATCAGATTTATATTTGATTGACTCTTTCAAAGGGTCCTCCCCTGCCCTTTGATGGTAAACGAGTCGGGCCCGGTGGTACCCCCATCACCGGGCTTTATTTTAATTTTATTTTGGAGTGATTATATGGCAAAGAAAGTTGTTAAAAGAACTACAAAATCATCTAAAAAAGTTTTTAGTTCTCCCTTTAAAATTTACTGGGAGAATAGAAATTATTTCTTTTTCTATCTTGGTTTCCTCCTGCTCATTTTAGGATATTATGTAATGAGTATTGGTAAATGGAATAGCACAGCGTCTCTGGTTTTTTCACCCATTATTCTGATTATAACTTATATAATTATTTTCCCGGCTGCTATTCTATATAGAAGCAGAAACTTATCTGCACAGGATGAGAAAAGTGATACTGGCAAAAGTTAAGGGGAATGTTGTTGCAACTCAAAAAAATTCATACCTTGTCGGGCATAAACTATTAATCATTCATCCAATTGATCTTAATGGAAAATTTCTTGGGAAGAAGGATGTTGTCGCGCTTGATACTGTTGATGCCGGAATAGGCGATACTGTTCTTGTAGTTCAGGAGGGAGCAGCGGTTGTACAGATACTTGGCCATAGAAAAGCTCCTGTACATTCAATGGTTGTTGCGGTAGTTGATGAAATAGAAATCAGTAATCTTTAATTTAATTTGAAAGTTGACCAAACTTAGTTTAGATAAATTAACTGAGCTAAGACTTCTGCTTGAAGTTGAGGGTATCGGACCGGGGAAATTCAGAAATCTTCTGGCACGTTTCAGATCCACAGGTAAAATCTTATCCGCCGAATATAAATCATTATTAGAGGTTGAAGGCATTAGCATTAATCTCGCTAAAAGAATTCAGAAAATAAATTCACGTTTTAGAGAATTTGAAAACCTGGTTCAGGATGAACTTCAAAAACTGGATAAACTTAATGCTTCAATTGTAACGGTTTGGGATACTGAATATCCATCCGTACTGAAAAAAATTTATGACCCGCCATTAATTCTTTACACCATTGGTAACCCGGATGAAAAAGATGTTTACTCTATAGCAATTGTAGGGACAAGACAGCCGACTAACTATGGCAAAATCCAAGCTGAAAGATTGACTTCTGAGCTTACAAATCAGGGAATTGCAATTGTGAGTGGGATGGCCCGTGGAATTGATTCTATCGCTCATAGCAGAACCTTAAAAGAAAGTGGCAGAACAGTTGCCATTATCGGCTCCGGACTCGATGTAATTTATCCGCCTGAAAACAAAAAATTATTCCAGGAGATAGCCGAAAAAGGATTAATAATTTCAGAATATCCTTTGGGAACTAAACCCGATGCTCAAAACTTCCCGAAACGAAATCGAATTATTTCGGGACTTAGTTTAGGAACAATCGTTGTTGAGACAGGAGCCAGCGGAGGAGCAATGCAGACTGCTGCTTTTGCCTTAGACCAGGGAAAGGAAGTTTTTTCTGTTCCGGGAAATCTTGGGGTACGGCAATCAGAGGGAACCAACCTGTTAATCCAAAAAGGTGAAGCGAAGTTAATACGTTCTGCGGAAGATGTTCTGGTTGAACTGGAACTTAAATTGAAACCTATACTGGGTAAGAATATTCCAAAGAAAATTGAAGGATTAAATCTGTTTGAAGAAAAAATAATTGCAACAATTTCCAACGAGCCTCAGCAGATTGATAAGATTGCATCACTTACACATATGAATACTTCGGAATGTCTTGTTCATCTTTTATCGCTTGAGTTTAAAGGATTAGTAAAACAACTGCCGGGGAAAATGTTTGCGGCTTTATAACTACCGGATTTTCGATTTTGCGGATTACCGAATTGATTCGAAGATTCGCTAATTCCTTAATACTTCTTCTTATTCTTCCAAAGAAATTTTAATCTTTCTTTCAGACCTTTTTCCTGTCCGCTTTCTGTCGGTTTGTAAAACTGCACACTCTTCATTTCGTCAGGCAAGTAATCCTCTAAAAGAAAATGATTTTCATAACTGTGAGGATATTTATATTCTTTCCCGTACTTTAAGTCTTTCATTAGCTTTGTAGGCGCATTTCTCAAATGTAGTGGAACATTATAAAGCGGATTATTCTTCACATAACTCAAAGCTTCATCAATAGCAAGATAGGCGGCATTACTTTTGGGACAGGAGGCTAAGTATGTTGTACATTGTGCAAGAATTATTCTCGCTTCAGGCATACCGATTTTATTTACCGCTTCAAATGCGGCTTCTGCTAACACTAATCCATTTGGAGAAGCATTTCCAATATCTTCCGATGCAAGAACAACCAATCTTCTCGCAATAAAAACAGGATCTTCTCCTCCTTCAATCATCCTTGCCAGCCAGTAAACTGCGGCATCAGGATCACTTCCCCTTACACTTTTAATAAACGCAGATATAACATTATAGTGTTCTTCGCCGCCCTTATCATATAAAATATTTTTTCGCTGAACTACATTTTCAAGAACTGCTTTATCAATTTTCAGAGGTATTGAATCGATTTCCTGCACAACAGCAGCTTCAAAAATACTCAGCAAGGAACGTGCATCACCACCGGAAAGGTAAATTAAAAATTCTTTATCAATATTTTCTATTTTAAGCTGAGATAAAAATTCATCTTTCTCAATTGCAGTTTCTAAAATTGATAACAAATCATCTTTTGATAATTCTTCAAGCACATAAACTCTTGCTCTTGATCTTAAAGCAGGAATAACCTCGAAAGAAGGATTTTCTGTAGTAGCACCGATAAGAATTACTATTCCAGCTTCAACAGAATTTAATAAAGCATCCTGCTGTGATTTATTAAAACGGTGAATTTCATCTATAAAAAGTATTGTCCTTTTATTAATATTTTTATTCGATTCGCCAATTTCAATTACTTTGCGAATATCTTTTACTCCCGATGAAACAGCATTTAACTGAAAAAATTCTGCATCGGTTTCTTCTGCAATAATTCTTGCAATCGTGGTTTTACCGGTTCCGGGCGGGCCCCACATAATAAATGAACTGAGCGTGTCTTTTTCAATCATTAACCGGATAGGTTTATTTTCACCCAGGAGTTCTCTTTGCCCCTTAAACTCAGAAAGGCTTTTAGGACGAACCCTTTCGGCGAGAGGAATTTGCGGGATTTTAATTTTTGCCATACATTTATTTATCCTCAACTACTATCTTGCTTTCACCGGGTCTTATCATATTATATTTTTCCCTCGCAACTTCTTCGATTTTTGCGGGAACTTTATTTTCAAGCGAATCAATCTCGCTTTGAAGTCTTTTATTTTCTTTTTCCACTTCAGTTATTTTTTCGTTCAGTTCGTTCAGCTGGTTATGGAGTTTGATATATTTGATAATACCGTATTCATTAAAAAAGATAAAAATTATTCCAATCAGGAAAATTAATCCAACTATACCAAAAATAAATTTCCTGCTTTTTTTTAGAGCCATTATAAACTTAAATGAATTATTCGTTCTATTAGTTGTTCAAATGAAATTCCAACAGCTTTTGCCATTTTGGGAACAAGACTGGTGGCAGTCATTCCAGGGAGCGTATTTACTTCCAGGCAGAAAGTTTCAAATTTATTATTCATCCTGAAATCTGCACGTGCGTATACTTCACATCCCAAAGCATTAAATGCCAGAAGTGCCTGCTCTTGCATTTTCTCTGCAACTTCAGCGGGGATCTCAGCAGGCACAATATACTCACTCATTCCTGAAGTATACTTGCTCGCATAATCGTATAAACCGCTTTTAGGTTTTATCTCAAGAACCGGCAAGGCCTTATCTTCCAGAATTGCCACAGTTAATTCTTTTCCCGGTATGTATTCTTCTATTATGGTTTTAGCGGAGAACCGGAATGAAAGTTCAAGAGCGTCACTGACTTCAGAAGAATTTTTACAGACTGTCAGTCCAACGGTAGAACCCTGGTCATTCGGTTTAATGACTGCGGGAAATCCAAATTCACTTTCAATCCTTTTTATTACAGACTCAGAGTTTGCGTGATTTTTATCTATGGAAAACCAATTAGGAGTTTGTACTCCATAATGTTGAAATAAAATCTTCGACATTGATTTATCCATAGAGATAGAACTTGATAAAACTTTTGAACCGGTATATTTTATTCCTCTTAATTCAAGCAGAGATTGAATTGTACCGTCTTCTCCCCATTTACCATGAAGTCCTATAAAAACAAGGTCTATTTCGTCAAATAGTTTTGAGTTTACAGCTTCAATATAATTTCTGTTTGAAATTTGCAATTGGTCTTCATCTGTAAAAAAATCCTCAATCTTTTCAGGTTGAAAGACACCATAAGCCGGATTGATTAATTTACACTCATACCCTAAAGTTTTAACTGCATTATAAATTGATTCAGCGGAGTGTTTAGAGACTATTTTTTCCGGGGATGTGCCTCCAAGCAGCAATGCAATTCTGGGTTTACCTGTCATTAAAATTCCTTAAATACATAATTCCGGATTTTTATTTATTGTTTACCTTAATTCCGTAAGTTTCTTCGGCAATTGAAATCAATTCATTTATGTGCTCGGATGAAAGTGGATTTACTTTTCCCAGCTGCTTTGCAAGAAAAAGTATTTTAGCGCTTTGCTCAAGTTTCTCCATTTTGTAATATGCATCTTCGAGAGTTTTACCAAGTGTTAAAGCTCCATGGTTTTGAAGCATAAATGCCCAGGCAAAATCAATATAAGGCATTAAACTTTTTGGAAGTTCCTCAGTTGAAGGAGTAGCGTATTTACATAGAGGAACTTTACCCAGAGTTAAAATTACTTCAGGGAAAATGTAGTGTGGAAGTTCCTCTCCAGCGGTTGCAAATGCAGTTGCAAAAACCGGATGACAGTGAACGATTGAATTAACTTCTTTTCTTCTTGAGTATGCAAAAAAATGAAGCTTATATTCGGTTGAAACTTTTCCTTCGCCCTTAAGTACTTTTCCTGTTACATCAATTTCAAGGATATCTTTTTCAGTAACATCTCCTTTATTTACCCCGGATCGTGTTATTAAAAATGTATTATCCGGTGTAAAAACTGAAATATTTCCATCGTAAGCAGATACAAATCCTTTTTCATAAACTTTATGACATATCCGGATGAGATCTTCCCTTAAAGACATTGTGTTCTTAGCTCTTCAATAATTTTCAGATTAATATAACCATCATAGCCTGTAATTACCGGTTCTTCATTTTTTAAAAATGAACTTTGCACCGATTTAAGTAATTGAAGCTGTTTGTTAGCTCTTTTACGGAAAGATTTTCTCCCCTCACCTTCCAGCAGGATTGTAAGTTTTGACGGAGAATGTCTGTTCGCAATCATTTTTTCAATACTAATTGCACCTTTATGTCCCAGTATTTCAATCCGGTTAAAAGCTTTCTTACTATTAAATGATACATTAAAATATCCATAGCCTCCTTTTTCAAATTTTACAATTGCAGAGGCAAAATCATCAACTTCACTATTGTAAACAACTGAATCCACAGAACCGCAAACAGATATAATCTCACCGCCGAAGTACCTGAGCAGATCAATTAAATGAGTTCCAACATCCATTAATGCACCCCCGCCTCCGTCTTTTGAATGCCTGAAATTTGAACCGGGTGCTATTTCAATATTAAAGTTTGCAGTAATCGAAATGAATTTCCCGATCATATCGCTTTCAATTAATTCTTTGGCTTTTTTTACAAGGGGATGAAAGTGAAACACATAATTGACAGATAACTGTACATTGTTTTCTTTACAAACCTGTATCATCTCTTCAGCTTCAGCTGTACTAAGTGCAAGCGGCTTTTCACAAAGAATATTTTTGCCAGACTTCGCCGCTTTAATTACCTGTTGATAATGATCCGCATTTGCACTTGATATATAAACAGCATCAATCCCGGAATCGAGGAATTCATCATAGTCAGAAAAATATAAAGGGACCCCATGTTTTTGTGCAACATCTTTTGCTCTTTCATCATTATGGCTGAAAACAGACTGCAACATACTTTTTCTCATCATATGGATTGCGGGAATAAAAGTATTCTCAGCATATCTCCCACATCCTGCAATTCCCCACTTCAATTTTTTTACTGGTTCTTTTTTTCATTAAATAATTCTCAACTTTCAGGCAATTCGTTTATAGTGCTTTAAACGTTCCATCAGTTTTTGGACTGGTTTGGAATTTTGCATTATATAAAAATGAACGCTCGGAACATTTTTATCAAAAAGTTCCTCAACCTGTTTTGCCGCCCACTCAGCGCCTATATCCAAAACCTGTTCAGGTTTTGCCTTTGTAATTTCATCTGACAATTCTTCAGGAATATTTATATAGAAATTTCTGGGAACGGTAACCAGATGAGATTTATTTGTAATGATTTTTAATCCCGGAATAATCGGTACTTCTATTCCGGCTTTCCTGCATAATTCAACAAACCGGAAGTAAACTTTGTTATCATAAAACATTTGTGTAACTACATAATCAGCACCTGCGTCAACTTTTTGTTTTACATATTCAATATCAGTTTTAAGATTCGGCGATTCAAAGTGCTTCTCGGGATAACCTCCAACACCGACACAAAAATTAGACGGCTTGGCATCCAAAAGATTTTCTTCAAGATAATGGCCTTTGTTCATTCCTGCAATTTGTTTTACAAGATCGGAAGCATATTTGTTTATGCTTTTCCCTTCAGGTATCGGCTTATCAAACCCGCTGTCATCTCCGCGGATAGCAAGTAAGTTTTCAATTCCAAGATAGTTCAGCTCAATTAGAAAGTCCTCTGTTTCTTCACGGGTAAATCCCTTCGTAAGAATATGAGGCACTGCATCGATATTATATTTATGTTGAATGAGTGCACAAATACCAAGTGTACCGGGTCTTTTCCGCTTTATCTTCTTCCTTATTCCCGATGGAGTTTCATCATATATAACCTCCGCGGAATGACTGGTTATATCAATAAATGGAGGTTTGTATTTATTTAAATCCTCAATCACTGCCATTAGACTTTGAATATCACCTCCGCGTTTTGGAGGAATCAATTCAAAACTAATTAATGGTTCGGTTGCTTTTTGTAAGTGTTCTATTACTTTCATTCAATCCATCTAAAATTATTTCGAAATTTACTATAATAATTATTAAATCTCAGGTAAGAATTAGGGATTATTCAATACAGTTAATATTGAAATATCATTCCTGTTTTACAATTCTCATCAGGTATTTTTCATTCTTAATTGAATTTTCATCCGTTTTAATTTTAAGATATTTTCCATGCAGCCACATCTCAGACATATCTCTGTAATGATCGCTCATAACATTGCCTGATTCACCGGTTGTAAGAATTAAGAAGAACTCATCCGGTTTTGAAAAATCATAAATAAATCTCATTGAAGGACCGAGATTATTTTCAAATTCCGTGTGTCTGAACCTGGGGAATTTCTCTATACTTTCGTAGAATGGATATTCAGTGTTGAATATGGTTGTACCGTCACCTCCAATTTCAAAAGGACCGATATCGATTATTTTATCAACCAGGGAAGAAAAACCACTAAATGCATGCTTAAAAATTGCCTGGTGAAGTGTTCCCCATTGCCATTCTTTTAAATCTTTTCCGAATTTGTTTTCAAGATCCGTTAATGCCTGCGAAAGACTTTTTCTTATTATTTCATCCCTGGTTTCTGTCCGGGGAGTTGACATGTCATCGAACCATAAAGAAGACGGATTCTCCATTAGCTGCATAATACTTCTATAGGGAACATTCGTTGTAAATAGGAATTCATTATAAAGATCATTTCCCATTTTATCTTTATAAACATTTTGTAAAAGATGATTAAAAAAAACCGCATAAATTGACGGAACCTGGCTATACTGATTCATTTCAAAATTCCAGTTTTTAAAAAGTTCAATTGCCAGTTTTAAATTTGAGTCAGTTATTTTAACATCCTGAAACGCTCTCAGAATATAGCCGGTTAATTTCTTTGCATATGGAGAAACAAAATCCATCTGGTATTTCATAAAATCAGAGCTTGTATGTTTTTGTTTTGAATTTAGAAGCTGGGTGATTCTTTCTATCCTTGAAGGAGGTTCCCACAGATTTGAAATATGATATTTAAAATTCCTCAAAGTTTTATTATTTGCTGAAGCGATATAATTTTCAGGAGGATTAAAAAGATCAGGGATTTCATTTGGGGAAACATAACCCTTCCAGTCATATTTATTTGTAGTTCCATCAAAAACAAATGATGGATTCTCAGAACCTCTTAGTGGAAGTTTTCCACCAAAAATATATCCGATATTTCCAGCTTTATCTCCATATACAAAATTCTGACCCGGTACAGCGTAAGTTGAAAATGCATCCTTAAACTCTTTCCAGTCTTGTGCTTTATTAATTTTAAGAAATGCTGTAAACTCATCACTGAAATCCTGAGCCGTCCATCTCATACTTAATGCCGATGTATCTATCCTGGTTTCAGGAAATAATATTTCATATGGATGAATGTCTGAAATCAGCGGACCATGGTCTGTTATTTTTATTGTAAAAGCAACGGATGCTGAATCCTTAACGTAAATTGTATCTTTAATTATCTGAAGTGGATGCCAGCTGTTTTGATAAAAATAATTCTTTCCTGATGAATCAATTTTTTCAGAATAAAAATCAGCATCGTCCAGCATTATATTTGTTAATACCCATGAAATATTCTGATTCTTTCCGATGACAAAAACCGGAACTCCGGGTAGTGTATATCCGGCAGCGTTCCAATTATCACTCCGAACTACCGCTGCAAACCATTTGCCGGGGGCACTATAACCCAGATGAGGATCATTTGCTATTATCGGAGCACCGGATACTGACATTTTTGAATTAACAATCCAGTTATTTGAGCCAATATGTGTTCCATCAATTCCAAAAAACTTTCTGAATCTGCGGTCGGTATCAATAAAGTTGCTTGATATCTTCGGAAGATTTTTTAATTCTGGTGGAATAATATAAGGTGCATTCTCGGGATAGTCGGGCAGAATTTCTTTTACTTTTTCTTCACCAAGTTTTTGTACAAGTTCACTGAAAACAATATCTGTCCACCAGCTAATATTTAATTCCCAGGCCATCATTCTGCCAATAATCAGACAGTCGAGTGGTTTCCATTTGTAAGGCGAATACTTAAGAATATCAAACTCGACGGGATAATGTCCCCTGGCTCTTTCTATGTAAAGATTAACACCATTTGAATAAGCTTCGAGTAATTTTAATGAATGTTTGTCCATTCTGTTTTCTATCATCTCAGCCATTCGTTTTATCCCGACTGTCCTGAACATTTTATCAAAAGGAACAGTTTCACGTCCGAAAATTTCACTTAATCTTCCGGCTCCTGCACGGCGGGCAAGATCCATAGTAAACAGTCTTTCCTGGGCATGAACATATCCCAGTGCAAAAGCCACGTCTTCATCATTCTTTGCAACAATGTATGGTATTGCCATGCTATCCCTGTAAACCTGCACATCAGAAGAAATATTTGATGAAGAAACCGTCTCATTGTAATCAGGCAGCGAAGCAACCAACATTCTATAAAAGAAAAAACCTCCGACTATAAAAACAATAATCAAAGAGACAACAATACTAATAGTAATTTTTAACCAGCGAGGCATAATTAAGAAGTCATTTTTTGTTTCTAAATATAAAGAAATGGCAGGCTAATTGTTTTTAAGATTTTTCTTGCTATTTATTTTATTATTTAAGAAATTCCAAATTAAGGAGCAGTTATAAAAATGAGGCAAAAAAAGGAAACTGATTATAAACTACTATTCCGGATATTTTTCAAAGTAATAATTTATCCACAAATAAAAAGGAGTAAAAATGAAAATCGTAAGAATGAATCGTTTACCGCAGGAAGGTAATGGAAAGTTAGTTGCATTCTTTGATGTTCAGACAAATGATGAAATCGTTATCAAAGGATTTCGTATTGTGAATGGATCTAGCGGTTTGTTTGTCTCGTCTCCGGATGAAAAAGGAAAAGATGGAAAATATTATGAAACGGTAATTTTACCAAAGGAGATGAAGGAAAATCTTCAGACAGATGGCACTTGAAGAGTATAATAAACAATAAAATCACAATTCATTATTTAGCTGGTCTGTGTCATCTGTCATTTCTATAAAGATCTAGATTAAAACAGGTGGCGCGGACTACTGAATATTTTTACTAATAATACCCGCAATAGTAATTGAATAAGATAAAAGATTTATAATCAATCATAATAATTTACTTTACAACCGCAGCCATCCCACATCCTTTCGTAAATATCCAGACGCTCAGTAACAAAATCACGGGCTTTAGTTTCATCTTTAAAATTATGAAGTATAATTTCATCCTTATTTGTTTTTTCCTGTACAACTATCAGATCATTAATGGCTAAAATTCTTATAAAGTCAGATATCAATGTGTTTTGCTCAAAAATTATTTTAGAAAATGAAAGGATATTGTTCAGTTCATCAAAGGGAAGAAATATTTTTGAATTAGTACTTAAGTCTTTAATAATATAATCTAAATTCATTTTGCTCTCACGGTGTTATATTTTTTATCAGTTGTTTGATCTGTTAGATTGAAAATAACAGGGAAAGATTCAAATCTTTAATAAATTGAATTTAATTTTTATTTTAGTTTCACTTTAACAACACCCGAATATTATGTCAAAAGAATATCCGCCGCAAATGCATACTGCTGAACATATTTTAAACCAGACGATGGTGAGAATGTTCAAGTGTGAAAGATCATTCAGTAATCATATTGAAAAGAAAAAATCAAAATGTGATTATCACTTTAACAGAAATTTAAGTGAAACAGAAATAGTGGAAATTCAATTAAGAGTTAATGAGGTAATCCGAGAAAATTTTGAAATAATTGAGGAATTTATTCCCAGAGATACCGCTTCCGGTTTATTTGATCTCGACAGGCTTCCGGACGCTGTCGGTGAAGAAATCAGAATAATTAAAGTAGGTAATTATGATTCTTGTCCATGCATAGGGCAGCATGTTAAAAACACTAAAGAAATAGGTGAGTTCAAAATTATCTCAACCGGTTTTGAAGAAGGGGTTCTAAGAATAAGATTTAAGTTAGAATAAGATTAGCAGAGCGAAATAAATTTCGCTCTGCTGTAATAAATTAATAACGGTAATAATCCGGTTTGAATGGACCTTCAACCGGGACACCAATATATTCAGCCTGTTCCGGTGTTAAAGTTTCGAGTACAGCTCCGAGTTTGCTAAGATGAAGCATTGCTACCATTTCATCCAAGTGTTTTGGCAGGACGTAAACTTTATTTTCATACTGATCGCCATTGGTCCACAATTCAAGCTGTGCAAGAACCTGGTTTGTGAATGAATTAGACATTACAAATGAAGGATGTCCCATTGCACAACCAAGGTTAACAAGTCTTCCTTCAGCGAGAACTATTATATCATTACCATCAATCGTGTATTTATCAACCTGGGGTTTAATAGTATCTTTTGTATTACCATAATTCTTATTAAGCCATGCCATATCAATTTCATTATCAAAGTGTCCTATGTTGCATACGATGGTTTTATCTTTCATGGCTTTGAAATGTTTGCCGGTAACTATATCCCTGTTCCCGGTAGCAGTCACAACTATATCAACTTCTTTGAGAGCATCTTCAAGCTTCTTAACCTGGAAACCGTTCATAGTAGCCTGTAGAGCACATATAGGATCGACCTCGGTCACGATCACTCTAACACCCGCACTCGCAAGTGATTCTGCAGAACCTTTTCCGACATCTCCGAAACCACAAACCACAGCGACTTTTCCAGCCAGCATAAGATCGGTTGCCCGGCGAATTGCATCTACAAGCGACTCGCGACATCCATATTTATTATCGAATTTAGATTTCGTTACTGAATCATTAACATTAAAAGCTGCAACAGGTAATGTTCCTTTTTTCATTCTATCATATAAACGATGAACTCCTGTCGTGGTTTCTTCAGAAATTCCTTTTACTTCTTTAACCAATTCAGGATAGTTATCAAGCACAGTATTTGTTAAATCTCCGCCATCATCAAGAATCATATTCAATGGTTTTCTATCCTTCCCGAAGAACAAAGTTTGCTCTATGCACCATTCATACTCTTCAAGTGTTTCACCTTTCCATGCATAAACGGGAATTCCCGCAGCAGCAATTGCAGCGGCTGCATGATCCTGTGTTGAAAATATATTACACGAAGACCATTGAACTTCTGCTCCGAGTTCTACGAGAGTTTCGATCAGTACTGCTGTCTGAATTGTCATATGAAGACAGCCTGCTATTCTTGCGCCTTTAAAAGGTTTTTGTTTTCCATACTTTTCTCTTAATGACATTAAACCGGGCATTTCGGCTTCTGCTAAATTTATTTCCTTCCTTCCCCATTCCGCCAGGGAAATATCTTTTACTTTATACGGAAGGATTTCTGTGTCTTTTTTGATTGTTACGTCACTCATTTTATTTCCTTTGTTTTTTATAAAATCTCAGGTATATTTTTTAAACACAGGAACAAGGTCTAATTGTTCCCACGTGAAATCTTTATCATTACGGCCGAAGTGACCATATGCTGCAGTTTTTTTGTATATAGGTCTTCTCAGGTTTAATCTTTTAATTATCCCTCTCGGGGTAAGATCTACTTCCTGTTTAATCATCTTTGCTATTTCTTTATCTGGAATAATACCCGTACCATGCGTATTAACATAAACTGAAACCGGTTCAACTACACCGATTGCATAAGCTACCTGAACCAGACACTCGGTTGCAAGTTTAGCAGCTACAATATTTTTAGCAATATGCCTGGCAGCATAAGTTGCACTTCTGTCAACTTTAGAAGGATCTTTTCCGGAGAAAGCTCCTCCACCATGCGGAGCCCAGCCCCCATATGTGTCAACAATTATTTTTCTTCCTGTTAACCCACTGTCGCCATGTGGTCCGCCAATTTCAAATCTTCCTGTGGGATTAACAAAATACTTTGTCTTCTTATCTATGAATTTCGCTGGAATTATTTTTTTGATCACATTTTCAATTACATCTTCTTTAATTTTTTTCTGTTTCACATCAGCATCGTGCTGCGTAGAGATAACGACTGCATCAACCCGTAAAGGTTTATTATAATCATCATATTCAATTGTTACCTGAGATTTTGCATCGGGACGAAGATAAGGCATCAACCCGTTATTTCTTTTTCTTATATCAGCCAATTTTTTAACCAGCTTGTGGGCATACATTATAGGCATAGGCATAAGTTCAGGAGTCTGATTGCAGGCATATCCGAACATTATTCCCTGATCTCCTGCACCGCCTTTATCCACACCCATTGCAATATCGGGTGATTGTGAATGAATGGAATTTAATACGGAACATGATTCAGAATCGAATCTGTACTCGGCACTGTTATAACCAATATTTCTTATAGTTTCACGAACAATATCAGGAACTTCGATGTAAGCTTTGGTGGTAATCTCACCGCCAACAAGAGCCAGTCCTGTCGTTACAAAAGATTCACACGCAACCCTTGCGTACGGATCTTTTTCATAAATTGCATCTAAAATGTTATCGGATATTGCATCACAAACTTTATCCGGATGTCCTTCGGAAACTGACTCCGATGTGAATAAATATGACATTCTTTTTTTGCCTTAATTAGTTTCTAATAATTAGTAAAAATCTATTTCTGTTGAATTTCCGGAATTTAATCTTTTAAATGACCCCTGGATAATTGAGTTATCGCCAATTATTGAATTTTCGAGCATTGCCCTTGACACTTTTGCTCCTGATCCGATCAGCGAATTTTTAATGATCGAATCCTCTATCGTTGTACCAGAAGCAATAGTTGTATAAGGTCCGATAACAGAATTTTTTATAACAGCATCTTCAGCTATAAACACCGGTTTATTAATGACAACACTTTTAATTTCTTTGCTGTTATCTCTTTTTGAAAGCAGATATTGATTCGTAGAAAGAAGCGTTTCAGGTTTGCCGCAGTCATACCAACCTTCTACAGGAAACGCTGAAATCTTTTCGCCTTTATCAATCATCAACTGAATCGCATCAGTAAGCTGAAGTTCACCTTTTGTTCTAATATCTTTTTCAACAAGTTCGTTTAATGCAATTTTAAGTGATACAGGATTATTGAAATAGTATAAACCCACCAGTGCCAGTTTTGAAACAAGCTGCTGAGGTTTTTCTACTAATTTCTGAATATAACCATCCTTAACTACTGCCACACCAAACCTGCGCGGATCCTCAACTTCTTTCACTCCAAGCGACGATTGTTTTTTATTGAAAACCGTTGTGAGATCTACGTCAAATATTGTGTCACCAAGAATTACAAAAATATCATCTTCTCCAAATGTGGGAGACGCCATATAAATTGCATGACCGAGTCCGTGCATTTCTTCCTGAACAATAAATTCAGATTTCATTTGAGGATATTCTTGTTCAACATATTCTTTTATCATATCACCAAGATATCCTATAATAAAAGTTGACTTATTTAAACCTTCACTTAACAGCTTGTCTATTATATGACCCAGGATAGGCTTTCCACCTACATTTAACAGCACTTTTGGAGTTGAGTATGTGTGTGGTTTTAATCTTGTACCGATGCCAGCAACGGGTATAATTGCTCTCATAAAATCATTGGTTTATTATTATTCAAGACTTTAAAATTACCTAATCCCCTTTTTAATAACAAATAAATGAGGGGTATAAAGATAGCTCACAATATTATTCCTTCTAAAACTTCCTCAATTGATTTTGCCTCATTAAAAAAAGCTACTATTTTTTGTAATACCTGATCAACAACTGCATCCGGACACGAGGCTCCACTGGTTAATAATATTTGCACAGGTTTTTTAAAGGGCAAATAATTTTCAGAAACTTTTTCTTTTTTTTCCTGAATATCAAAATGGCTGATTAGTTTTTCTGAAATAATCTTCCCTGCTGAAGAAATAAAATAAGTTGGAAACTTTTCTGCACAAAGTTCAACTATATGGCCGGTATTTGAACTGTTGTACCCGCCCACGACTAATGCCAAATCTGCCTGCTTCTTGAGTAATTCAATTGTAGCCCTCTGATTATCGTAAGTTGCATAACATAATGTATCCCTTGTATCGGCAAAATGATCCTGCAGATTTTTTTTCCCGTACTTTTCAATCATCACACTTTTTAACAGATCTGAAATTGCCTGAGTTTCTGTGGCAAGCATCGTTGTTTGATTTACAACTCCTATTTTATTCAAATCATTTTCGGGATTAAAACCTTCAGAAAATTTCTGCTCAAATATAGTGTTGAATTCTTCCGGAGATATTTTACCAAGTATAAAATCACCAAGCTGTTTTGCCTCAATCAAATCTTTTAAAATTATAGCTTTGGATTTTTCAATGCTGTGCGAGAAGGTAGCTCTTGTTTCCTCGTGATAATGTTTTCCGTGTATAATTATGGTATAATCATTTTCTCCGAGCTGTGCCGAACGATTCCAGACTTTTTCAACAAACGGACAAGTTGTGTTATACCTGTATGGATCAATACCAATTCCATTAAGTTTTTTTTGAATCTCGAGAGTGGTTCCAAAGGCGGGAATAATTACCAGGTCATCCTTAGTTAATTCATTCCAATCCATAAGCTGGTTCCCGGATGTATCCATTAAAAATTTCACTCCCCTCTCCTGCAAATCAGAATTAACGCCGGGGTTATGAATCATTTCACTTAAAAGGAAAATTCTTTTCCCGGGGTTTTCTTCAATCGTTTTATATGAAATTTCAATCGCATTCTCAACACCATAACAAAAACCAAAATGCCTTGGGATATAAAACTTAACTGGTCCAAAATCCAGTTCAGTCGGGGAAAAATCTTTTTTCCTCGGATCAGAATCTTTACGTTTATTCTTTATTCTTGAAATAACCGGGCTTTTATAATACTCCGGAATATCAAAATTTTTCATTTAAGGTTTTGATTTATTAGGTACGTAAAGTTAATAAATATATTGGCTGTATTCAGGGTAATTACCGATTTGAAAATAAGCTGCAATCAAATTATTATTGATAATAGATAATTAATGCTGCTGAATTAATATCATTAAAATATAAATGGTTATTTCAATTTATTAATGTCGTCTGAGTTTAAATTATAATCGAGACTGAATTTATCTTTTCCGGGAATATTAATAAAAAATATTGCCATTACTATCACAAACATTCCGGCATATAAAAAATCTCCGGTTACTAAATAAAATGTGATTGACAAAACATTTGCTGCTTCAAGCAGTGCAAATTTCACAATACTACTTGTGCGATATGAAATTAATTTTTCGTTTAGTGAAACCTCCCTCTTTATTGAATCAACATTATGTTTGTACAATAACTTTGAACTTACAACTAAAACTACAACTATTAATGGTGCTATAAATCCGAGGAGAGTGCTATAGTCTTTATTCACAACAACCAGTTCGGCATTAATCAAGTAAATTGAAATCACAAAATACAAAATCTGTCCCGCTGCAAGTGCAAAAAATATTACTCTTAATTGTTTAATAATATTCATCAGCAAGATTTCTGGAATGTTAGCAGTTTATTTGTTTAGAAAATCGCAATGTACTTTACTATATTTGTTTTCTTAAATAATAAAGAATAACATGGAAATTATTGAAAAGTTAAAGAAAATTAAAGACCGTTTTGAGAATATAAATCAGCAACTGTCTGATCCGGATATTTTAAGCGATAGAGATAAAGTTGTAAGTATAAGTAAAGAAAGAAGCGACCTTATTGAAATTGTAAATGCTTATGATCTGTACAGTGAGGTACTTAAAAACATAAATGGCAATAAGGAAATAATTAATTCCAAAACTGATAGAGAATTAACTGAACTTGCCGAAACAGAACTTGAAGAGTTAGAAACGAAGAAGGAAAAACTTGAAGAAAAAATAAAATATTTGCTTTTACCAAAAGATCCTAATGATAATAAAGATATAATAATGGAAATAAGGGCAGGAACCGGTGGAGAAGAGGCTGCTTTATTTGCCGGCGATCTTTTCAGAATGTATACTCGATACGCAGAAATCAAAGGTTGGAAAATTGAATTGATGGATATAAATGATACGGGTCTGGGAGGAATAAAAGAAGCAGTATTTTCAATTGGTGGGAATGATGTATATGGTGATTTAAAGTTTGAAAGCGGTGTCCATAGGGTTCAAAGGGTTCCTGAAACGGAAGGAAGCGGACGTGTTCATACTTCTGCCGCATCAGTTGCCGTTCTCCCGGAAGCCGAAGATGTTCAGATAGATATAAATCCTGTAGATTTAAAAATTGATATTTTCCGTTCCGGCGGAGCGGGTGGCCAGAACGTAAATAAAGTTGAAACAGCTGTCAGGATAACCCATCTTCCAACAGGAATTGTGGTTCAATGCCAGGATGAAAGATCACAGTTAAAGAACAGGCAGAAGGCAATGAAGGTGTTAAGAGCGAGACTTTATGATATGAAACTAAAAGAGCAGTCAGCAGAAATATCAGCGAAGAGAAAACTGATGGTTGGCAGCGGGGACAGGAGCGATAAGATAAGAACTTACAACTTTCCACAAAACAGGGTAACTGATCACCGGATAGGATTAACTTTATATAATCTTTCAAATATTATGGAAGGTGACCTGGATAATTTGATTGAACAATTAAAATTGGCAGACAGAACAGAAAAACTGCAGGCAACAGGGCAGGAATAATCACTCAGCTTTTATTGCAATTAGACTTATATCATCTTCGTACTTACCACCGGTAAAATCGTTAATCTCTTTCACAATCTGGGTTAACGGACTTTTAGAACCACTATTGTTATTTATAATCTCTGATAGACCCGCTGCCTCAAGAGAAACACCTTCAAGACTTCTTGATTCAATAACACCGTCAGTGAACATTAATATGAAATCATCCGGATGCATTGTAATTTCCAAATCTCCAAATTCTCCTTTGGGATTAAAACCCAGTAGTGTACCGCCTGAAATTAATTTTTCTGTGATTCCTTTTTGGGCATTCTTATATAGTATTGGCAAATCACCTGCTCCGGCATACTTTACTGATTTGGTCCTCTTGTTAATTACAACAACGGATAGCGTAGCAAATACTTCTGAGATTTTCGCATCATCGTAGACCGATTTATTTACCTGTGCTAATATTTTCCCGGGAGAAAATTCTTTTGCATGCTGTAATACCATTCTTAATGCAGTTCGTACATATCCGGCATATGCAAAAGCAAAAAACCAGGCACCCCACTTCTTTCCCATTACGTCGCCAAGAATTATAGCAAGATTATTTTCATCCAGAGGGAAAAAGTCAATGAAGTCTCCGCCGGGTATCCCCTCATATGGTCTGTGCCAATGTTTAATATTAAAGCCATCCAAAACCGGAGCTGAATCCGGAACAACTTTAACTCTGAGTGAATCAGCTGCAGCGTGTAACTCCGTTACAATACGTGATCTTTCTTTGCCAAGACTTTTAAGCAAAGCATTTACTTTAGCAACTAAAACTTTAGGACCTGCAGTCTTTACTACATAATCGGTTATACTAAGTTCAAATCCTTCAAGTATATCTTCTTCTTCACCTTTTGCCGTTAAAAAAATAAATGGAATCGATCTCAATGTTTGATCTTCAAGAAGTTTTCTTCTGAATTGAAACCCGTCTGTTTCAGGCATCATAATATCAGAAATAATCAGATCAGGAATAAATGAAGTCATTTTATTGAAAGCTTCACTAACAGACACAGCCACAACACACTCAAAGCCTGCTTTAGTTAAATTATATTCAAAAATTCGCGTAAGCGAAGGGTCATCATCAACCAGTAAAATTTTATTTGTAGTATTTGTAAATGACTGCTCCAGGTTTTTCTTAATTCCATAGATTTTATAGATGGCGGTACGTTTAATAAGAGATTTGACTTTTAACAGAAGATCATTGACATCAAATGGTTTGGTAATAATATCGTCACCGCCTGCTTCCAGCGCCATGGACTTATCTTCCATAGTATTTTTTGCAGTTACAAAAACAAAAGGTATTGTGCGGTAATTTTCATTTTCCCTCACTTTCCGGCAGAAGGTAAATCCATCCATTCCTTCCATCGTTACATCGCAGAGCACAAGGTCTATAGGAGTTGCCGAAAGATGTGTCAGTCCTTCTTCAGGACCTGTCGCCTCCATTACATCATATCCGTTTTTATCAAGATGATGCCGCAATAGTTTCCTGATAACGATATCGTCATCAATTACCAGAACTTTATTTTTTTCATTGTTATTCATTGAATTTAAAAAGCCCGGTAAAATGGTTAACTAACCGGTTCCCTCCTGGGTTCATTGGGTACTACTGGTGTGAATTCGAATACAAAATTCAAATTTGTTTTTTAATTAAAACTTTCAATTGCTTCCTCACGTGTTCTGAATGCTTCAAAAACACGGTGGAGTCTTGTTAATTCAAACATAGAATGTACAGCTGGTTGAAATCCAACCAATTTCAAGTCTCCTCCTAGCGCAGTAGTTTTTTTTAATGATACTACAAGTGCACCAAGAAAAGTAGAATCGATAAATTCACAATTATTTAAATCAACAATAATATTCTTATTTCCCTCTTCAATATCCTTGGCTAAAATTAGTTTAAATTGTTCAGCTTCCTTCAGTGTAGCTCTTTCAAGATTTACAATTTCTATTAGAATATTATTATGAATTTCTTTGATAAATTCCATGTTCGTGCCTTTGATTTTTTCTTTACCTGTTTTCTATATTATACTTTTCCATCAGCCTGTATATAGTCGCTCTACCCAATTGTAGTTTTTTTGCCGCCTCAACTATATTTCCGTTAGTAATTTTTAAAGCATGCCTTATTGCTTCTTCCTTCAATTTTTCGAAAGGGATGATTGTATCGTCAGCGAATAATGCACCTGACAGATCTGCATTCATTGATACTTCATTTGCCCTTATATGTGTCGGCAAATCTTCAACATCAACAGTGTCTGCTTCACTTATGATCATACACCTTTCAATTGTATTTTCCATTTCTCTAATATTGCCCGGCCAGTTATATTCATACATGTACTTCAGGGATTTTTTAGTGAAACCTTTAATATTTTTTCCGAGTTTTTTATTAAACCCTGTAAGAAAGTGCTGAGCCAGGACAAGTATATCGCCTCTTCTTTGTCTTAAAGGAGGTATTGAAATAGGGAATGAATTTAACCGGTAATATAAATCCTCTCTGAATTCTTTATTTTCAACAGCAAGTTTAAGATCACGATTAGTAGCGGAAATAATCCTGACATCGGTCTTTATAAGTTCTGTTCCGCCGACTCTTTCAAATTCCTTCTCCTGTATTACCCTTAGCAGCTTTGCCTGCAAAAGCATCTCCAGTTCCCCCACTTCATCAAGGAACAGAGTTCCGCCATTAGCCAGCTCAAATTTCCCAAGCTTTCTTTGATGAGCTCCTGTGAATGAACCTTTTTCGTGTCCGAATAATTCACTTTCCAGCAATTCTCTGGGAATAGACGCACAATTAACAACAATAAATGGTCCGTCTTTTCTTTTTCCATTATAATGAATTGCACGGGCGATTAATTCTTTTCCGGTTCCGCTTTCACCATAAATAAGAACAGTTATATCATTGCTCAAAACTTTTGTTACAAGTTTGAATACACCCTGCATTTTACCATCTGCGGAAATGATATTATCAAAACTATATTCTTTCTGCACATTCTCGCGCAGGTTCTGTAACTCTTTAGTCAGATCATAATTCTTAATAGCATTTTTAATTGCAGGTTCAAGTCTCTGCTGATCGATGGGTTTCGGAAAATAATCATAGGCACCATATCTTAAAGCTTCAACCGCTACTTCTATACTTCCCTGAGCTGAAAGGATAATAACGGGCAGGTTTTCATCATAATGTTTTATTCGCTTTAATGTTTCAAGTCCATCGAGACCGGGTAACATAATATCCAGTAATATCAGATCAGGTTTTAGGTTTAGTTTTTTCAGTACATCTTCACCGGTGGCAAAACATTCTACATCATATTTCCATTTATCTTTTACCCAGTAGGATAGAAGTTTGGATATCGCAGGTTCGTCATCAACTATAAATACAAGTTTTTCCACTCTGAATTCCGATATTATTAAAATTTAAGTTTTCTTGGTAATTTAATGAGCACCGATGTACCCTTTTGGGGTTCACTCTGAACCTTAATTAATCCTTTGTGCAACTCAATAACCTGTTTCATAAAAACCAGGTCCATATCATTCTCAATAAATTGTTTACTGCCTTTTGAAGAATGATAAAATTTATGAAAAATATAAGGGAATTCTTTTTCGGAAATTCCCGTACCTGTGTCGGTAATTATTATTTCTATTTCTTCACTGAAAATCTTAACCATGCAGGTTATTCTCCCCTTAGCAGGAGTATACTTGATTGAATTGTTTAAGATCCCATGAAACATCAATCTGATTTTTTCTTTATCTGCAATCATTATTGCAGGAGTAGGAGGTAGATTGCAGGTTAGAATTAAGCCTTTATTTTCAATTGTTGGAGTAATTTCTTCAACAACATTTTTAAGTACTTCGGAAACATCAAAATCAGTTTTATTAAGTTCTATTTTTCCCTGTTCATACCGTGAGAGCTCAAGAATATCATTAATTAATTTTGCCAGTCTTTTCCCCTCCTGCAAAATTATCTCATCAAACTCTCTTCTCATTTCTTCCGGCATATCTTTATCTGATAAAAGCGTTTCAGCAAAACCTATAATTGAAGCGAGAGGCGTGCGGAATTCATGTGACAAATTAGAGACAAAGTCATTCCTCAATCTATTGAGATCTGCAAGTATATCTTTGTATATATCCGATCTTGATTTTTCAATTTCAATTAATCGTGTCGTTTCGGTAAGCCGGTTTGCCAGTTCTGAATTTTTATTTTTTAATACCTTTATTTCTTTCAGATTTTTCCCGGTTCCTAACAAACCAATAATGTTGTTATCATTTTTAATAAGATTGCAATTGATACGGAACGGAATTTCATTTTCATATTTTCCGATCAAATTTGTCTCAAAATCCAGCTTTAATTCGTCGGCCAGTATTTTTTTTAAGGCAAACATAACTTCAGATTTTTCGTCACTTTTAATAAAATCAAGCAGGTGTTTACCCCGCATATCAATATCTGAATAATCAAGACTCTGTGCACCATTTTTGTTAATCGCAATAATATACCCGTTTTCATCAAGTATGAATAGCAGATCATTAAAAGAATTTAACAATGTTGAGAAAATCAATTCGCGGTTTTCTGTAAACCACTCTCCCTGAGGAGGTTGAACCGTGTTTATTAAAAAACTTTTTTCAGAGAAAGATTCTTTTATTTGTTTGTTGAATTCCATTATGTATTTTCGAATGGAAGCCTGATTGTCTTTGGTATAATTTTCTTTATGATCAGATAAAAGCAGTAAATAAATTGCATCCTGATTACTGTTTTCGTAGATTTTTTCAAATAAAAATGATTTTATATCTTTATCAACTGAAAGAAAAAGGAAAGAATTCGATTCTGATATTTTATCGTTTTCAAGCATGTTGCTTAGAAATAATCTCCGGAGATCATTTCCAAGCGGAATTATATCGAGGTTCTGTACATTGTCGGAAGCTAAAATCTCAAATCCGGTTTTTGAAATTTCCAGAATGAAGCCGGCAATTGTTCCGGTTTCCCGGGATAAAATTTCCAGATTGTGAATAAGTGCTTCTTTCATTTCGATTAGTTTTCTCACAATGAAGATATAATTCTTTTCATATTAATTCAATGAGACTCAAATATTGTTCCATATTTAGAATATCCTTATTTAGAAACATTTTCAACTTATTATTGTCTTAAATTAGTACTTTCTTATCATAATCGGTAACTTTTTATGGTAAAAATATTAAAACGGGCTACATATCTATCACTTATTATTAACATCTTTTTGTTCATAATTAAGATGGCGGTTGGAATTGTCTCAAATTCCATTGCCGTAATTTCCGATGCTATCAATTCATTGACAGATATAGTTTCGTCAGCAGTTATTATGTACAGTGTTAGTGTATCTTTGAAAAAACCGGATGATGAACACCAGTTTGGACATAATGCGGCGCAACCAGTTGCTGTTTTTCTGATCGCTCTTTTTACAGGAGTTGTCGGCATAAATGTAGTTGAAGAATCGATCAGAAGAATTATTTCACCGGATAAAATCCACGTAAACCCCGAAGTATACATTGTTCTTGGGATTACAGTTGTTGTTAAAATGATTCTTACTAAATATCAGTCAGATGTCAGCAAAACTTTTAAAAGTCCTGCCCTTAAAGCAAGCGCGGTAGATAGCCTGAATGATGTGCTTGCAACCTCACTTTCAATTGTAGCAATTTTTATTGTCGGCCTTGGTTTCCCATATGTGGATGGAATGTAGCGGGAATTATTATCGCCTTCTTTATTTTCAGATCAGGATATCAAATTGCAAAGGAAAACTTAGATTATCTTATGGGAAGAGCAGCAGATGAAAACCTGATACTGGAAATTGCGAATAAGGCTATGAACATAAAAGGGGTTAATGGAATGAATGATTTAAGATCTCATTATGTCGGAAATAAATTTCATATTGAAATTCATATCGAAGTTGATAAGAATATGAGTACAGAAGTTTCACACGACATTGGAAATAAAGTAAAGTATGCGATTCAGGAAATCGATGAAGTTCAGCAGGTCTTTGTTCACATTGATCCCGTTTAGTTTTTTATCTTTTCTTTCTGCAAAGCATCATAATATTTTCTTATCAATTCTTCATAATCTTTTGTGTAACCTTCCCGGGCTGCTTTATTTAGTTCATCTCTCAGTTTGTCTTTTCCTTCTTCAGTTGAAAGATTTAATTCAGATGGAGTTTTCGCGACTATATTTTTACCCGCATTCGACTCCCTTTGTTTTTCAAAATCCCTTTCATTAATCGATTTTTGAGCATCGAGTAATTTGCTTAAAATTCTTTCCTGTTTCTGTATAAGATTGTCATCAAGTTTTTCTGAATTCATATCAGTTATAACTTCCTGCATCTGATTCATTATGTCCTCAAGATTAGCAGGGATTTTTTTCGATTCACCGGATTGCTTTGCTTCCTGGTTAAGCTGTGCTAGTGATTTGCTGATAGTTCCCTGCTCCTGTGCAAGTTTCTGCAACTGTGCCTGCTGTTGAGGAGAAAGCTGTCCCTGCTGCATTTGTTGAAGCATCTGTGTCATATTGTTCAGGTTCATCTGTTGCCCGGACATTTGCTGAAGCTGCTGCATTAAGGACATCATTCCTCCTCCGCCCTGTCCTCCCTGCATCATTGCCTCCATCGATCCTTTCATCATTGTTGCCGCTTCATTAAGAGATTTCATAGCATCTCTCTGCAGACTTTTGGTTGTCATTCCGTTTCTGCTCTGCATTGTCTGTATTGCCTGGTTCATTTTTCTCTGTGCATCTCCAAGACTCTTTCCCATTTCAGGGGTAATGGCGAATGTCTTTTGTGAAAGTTCAGACATCTGTTTCAGAATATTATCCAGGCTGCCCTGAAGATTACTTTGTTTCTCAGCATTTTCCCTGAACTGGTTTGAATTAGGATCAAGACTTTCCGATTGTTTTTTCAGATCCTCCTGCTGTTTGGAAAGTGTAAGTAAGTTATCAAGTATGCGCATCATATCTGTTAGAGTCTGCATTTGATTCTGCTGCTGCATTGATTGCTGCATTTGTGAAAGCTGCTGCTGCATATCTTTCATATTTTGGGAGATCTGCTGCTGGTTCTGCATTGCCTGCTGCTGCTGGTTCTGCTGAATCTGTTTAGAAGATTGCTCAGACTTCTGATCGTTCTGCTGTTGATCGAATTCATCTGATAACTTCTGCATTTCTTCGGCAGGCATATCTTTTAGTTCACTCATCTTTTGCTGAAGATCTTTCATTTCCTGTGAAAGTTTATCGATGTCTTTTGTAATTTGATCCTGTTTCTGACTTAGCTGGTCTTTGTTGTCCTTTTGGTTTAAGATCTTTTTCACCGGTTTCTTTATTCAGTTCATCCTGTTTCTTTTGCAGTTCTTCTGTTCGTTTTACAAGTTCATCCATTTTCTGTTCAATCTGAATCCGTTTCAGAAGATTCATTGTACGCTCAATACTCTTCTTGAACTGTTCTTCATCAATTTTCATATTCTGCATTTGTTCCTGCGTCATCTGCCGGTTCATTTTTTTCAACACATCCTGCATTTTCTCCATCAGCTTTTTTAATTCCGGACTTGTCATTTCATCCATCATTTTCTGAAGCTCCATATACTTTTCCATAGTTTCTTTGGAAAGCAGGTTATTGTCCTGCAGTTCCTGCTGCATATCTTTCAGTTTATCACTTACCTTACTAACCTTATCCTGAAGCTGCTGATATTCATCCATTGTTTTTTCAATTTTTTCTTTTTCCTCCCAGGTTAAATCTTTCTTATCCTGTTTCATATCCTGATCAATTTTTTCAAATTTTTTCTGAAGCTCCTCAGCCTGTTTCAAGGTTTCATTCAAATCATTGGAAGCATCTGTTTGTGTATTGTCAGCATGAGCCAAGATTTCATCAAGTGTTGGAACTCTGACTGTAAAAGTTGCAGACTTAGAACTCTTTGGTCCGTTTACATAATCATTATCGAAAATTTCCAGATAATAAGTAACAACATCCTCTGCAGCAAGATTGAGTTGAGCAAGATTCCAGATGTAATTCACTTCTTCACTTTTTTGTTCTTTATCAAATGGAATATCAATTTTCAGGAAATCATTCTGAACCTTTTTATACTTTGAAGCAGAAAGTTTGTAATTCAGAATCAGTTTAGTAAAGCCGTAATCATCCGCAATTTTTGAAAGCAGGGGAAGCCTGTTATCATTTGCCAGTGAGGTGTTTTTATTTGGTTCTATTATTTCAATTGAAGGATATGCATCGTACAGGCTTTTTATAGTATAAGTAATCGGAGAAAGATTTTCATTATTGTTTTCATCAGTTAAAATAATTTTATATGCATTATCTTTTTTGATGATAAACTTTCCTTCAGCTTCGCTGTCATTAATTTTTAGCTTGGTTTCCGTGGAATCATTAAATACTAATTTTGCCTGCTTAAGTTTTTTGGTTGATGAAAGCAGAATATTAACAGTTGTTCCGGGAAGACCTGTTACATTACCATTATCCTTCTGCACTGTAACCGGAAGTTTAGAATAACCGGGCGGAATTACTTTAACATCCAGATTTTTAATTATCGGCGGATCGATAACAGTAATATCGAAAACATCGCTGGAAATATTTTCTGCTGTTGCATAATACTTTGTTGAAGTACGTATAGCTTTCATCGGGAAATTATAAATTCCATTTGAATCAGCTGTTAATTTTTGCAGTTCAAAATCGGTTTGTTCCATGGTTTTAGTTGCAAGATAAACTTCAGCCGGTTTTTCTCCCGTTCACCTTAACTGAAATAAAAACATCATCGCCTTTTGTTACCTGCACATTTTCAGGCTGTACCTTAAAAAAGAATCTTGCAGGAGGAACAAATTCCGTATTAAAATTTAAAAGTCTTCCTGAAGCTTCTGCAAGTCCGGGAACAACCAAAAGTAATAAAGCTGCAAAAACGGTAATGCCGGTTACATAAAGAAGAAGCTCTTTAGCTTTTTTAAAACTTACAATTGAATCAAATCTAAGATTGCTTGTTTTAGTATAAACCTGTTGAAATGCTGCATCGCTGAGTGAACCGGAATAAATTGTACCGGATGCATCTGAGGATGCAAGCTGCATTGCATTAACAAGATCATCTTTAATATTGGGGAAACTCTTCCCTACCCTTGAAGCAGTGCCAAAGAAATCTGTCTTTCCTATAATTCCGGAATATTTCAAAAGCGGAATTATAAAAAGGAAACTTAAAGCAAAAAGAAAAATAAGAATGGTGAAAAAGAAAAAATAAGTTCTTACAGCAGGAGAAAAATTTCCAATTAACTCAAGCAGAGAAAAGAACACAAATAGAATCAATCCGATTAAAAAAGAAGCCTGAATACCTATGTATGCAAAAAGTGTGTACTCTTTCTTTTTCAACTGTGAAAGTTTTTCAATTATCTCTTTGTAATATGTTGATTCTTTACTCATTAAAAATATTTAATTTGATAATGCATAAACTACCAGGTTGACTCCAAATTTCAATGCTTCTACCCGTTTTGCTTCCGGATCGTGATGTACTTCGGGATCAGCCCAGCCGTCGCTCGGATTTGATTCGTAAGTATAATATACCGCAAGCCTTTTATCAATAAAGATTCCGAATCCCTGCGGAGGTTTACCGTTGTGTTCATGAGTTTTTGGAGGACCGGAATTGAAATCATAAAAAATATGGTACATAGGAAAATCGAACGGCAGTTCTGTCAATTCTTTATCTGGAAAAACCTTTTTTAGTTCTCTTCTTATAGCTTTATCCAATCCGTAATCATCATCAATATAAAGGAAACCTCCGTTCTTCAGATATTTTCTTAATCTGGCGGCTTCATCATCCGAGAAAACAACATTTCCATGTCCTGTCATAAATAAAAACGGGTAATTGAATATTTCATCGGTTGAAAGATCAGCAAAAGTGTATTCCGGTTTCACTTCAATATTTGTATTAGCTTTTACAAAGTTCAGCAAATTCACCTCCCCGGAAGGATCATTGTACCAGTCACCGCCTCCACCATATTTCAGCCGTGCAATCTGGAAAGCCTTTCCCTGCTGGGGGAAAACTGAACAAGCAAGCACAAGAGTAATTATAATAGCTTTTAACATTCAGATTAAAATTCTTTTCAGTTTTTTCAGATTAAGAGTAAAAAATGTATATCAATAATTAGTTAAAAAGAATGCAAAAACAAATAAACAAAACTAAAACAGATATACTAGAGTTTCTGAAATCTGGCACATCTAATAAAAAAAAAATGCCGGCACTTTTCAGCAGCCGACATTTAATTTTAGATTTAGAGAAGATTAAGATCAGTTGTTTTGTAACTCTTTATAAGTGAACCACCAGTCATAACCATCAACAGATTTTAATCTTTCTTCAGCTCCGTCAACATCTTTCGGAGGAGGAATAATTACTTTCTTTCCTATCAGTTCGTTGTTAGGCCAGTTCTCAGGCATTGCAACTTTATATTCATCAGAAATTTTTAGTGCCTTAAGCGCACGCAGAATTTCATCAACCTGTCTGCCTACTTCCTGCGGATAATAAATCATCAATCTTATTACACCCTGGGGGTCAATAATAAATACCGCACGGACGGTGTTTGTTCCTTTTCCCGGGTGAATCATTCCAAGTTTTTCTGAAATTTTTCCCATATCATCTGCAATTACTGGGAATGGAATTTCAACCTGCAAAGTGTTTTTAATCCACTCAACCCATTTGATGTGTGAAAAAACCTGGTCAATTGAAAGACCGATGAGTTGTGCATCGAGTTTTTTGAATTCTTTATTACGTTTTGCAAATGCAACAAATTCAGTTGTGCAAACGGGAGTAAAATCAGCCGGGTGACTGAATAAAACTATCCACTTGCCTTCATAATCTTTTGGTATATTAATCATCCCTCTTGTTGTCTGTACTTTCATTTCAGGGAGTTTTTCGCCGAGAAGCGGAATTCCTTTTCTGTTCTCATTATTTTCCATTTAAGTCCTCATCTTTTAATTTAATTGATATGCGCAATTAAAAAGCAAAAAATACGCCATTTGCAGAATAGAAATTTCGTTTGAAAATTCATCATAATTATTGAATACTGATGGATAAGACAACACCGGTTTTTGGTTGTGAGAATCTTTCTTCCCCGATGAGAGAAATAGATTAAGAATTCAATTCTTTTTATTTTCGTTTATTCAATCAAATTGTAAAACGGAGTTATAGAAATGGCGAAGAACTATTGGCTGATAAAATCTGATCCTGAAGAATTTTCTATTGACGATTTAAAGAAGAGTAAAGATAAAACCACTTACTGGAACGGGGTTAGAAATTACCAGGCACGTAACTTTATGAGAGATGAAATGAAAAAAGGTGACGGGGTATTATTTTACAACAGCAACGCTGATCCAAATGCGGTAGTAGGAGTCTGTGAAATCGCGAAGGATGGTTATCCTGATCACACACAATTTGATCCTGATGATGTTCATTTTTTCCCTTCAGCAAAAAAAGAAGATCCAACCTGGTTTATGGTTGATATAAAATTTGTGAAAGAATTTAAATATCCCGTAACACTCCAGGAAATAAAAAAGAATCCTAAGCTTAAAAAGATGAGGCTCGTTCAAAAGGGAAACCGCTTATCTGTTATGCCTGTTGAAAAAGAAGAGTTTGATGAAGTTGTGAGGATGGGGGAATAAAAGTTCAAGTGTAAGTTCAAGTTCAGAAGTAAGAGTTGAGTATTGAAAATTAAATTATCCGTACTCAATGTTCAAAAATTATTTTATAGTTTAATCGCTTTTATAGAGTACATCAAAGGAATTATATCCTCCAATCCTTTTATTCTCCACCAGCCATCAGATCCTTTAACCGTATTGGCAAAACAATTATAAACGCTGAAAGGAAATTCATTCAGATAGTCTATTTTTAATTTATTGCCTGTAAGACTGTTGATTACTTCACTTAAGGAATGATTCCACGAATATTGAATTTCATTAATATCCGCGTTTTTATCAGCATATGTTCCGGTAACTGTTTCAGCTATCGGCTCTTCAGATTTAAAGTAAGAGTATTGTAATTTTTCAAATTGATCATCAAACATCCATGCAGCAGGATGAAATTCCACCATATAAAAAATTCCGCCCGGTTTTAGAAAGCGAGAAACTAATGCTCCCCATTTTTGCAAATCCGGCAGCCAGCCAATTGTTCCATAAGAAGTAAAAACAATATCAAACTTTTCATTAAGCACTTCATCAAGGTCATAAATATTGCAGCAAATGAAATCTGCGTTTATTCCTGATTCAGCAGAAAGATTTTTTGCCATTCTTATAGCTTCATCTGAAAAATCAACCGCAGTGACTTTTGCGCCTAGCTTTGCCCAAGAAAGTGAATCGAGTCCGAAATGACATTGAAGATGAAGCATTGATTTTCCTTTTACTTCTCCAAGTTCTTCCAACTCTATGAATTGAAGAGAACTTTTCCCCTCACGAAAACCAGCTACATCATAAAAATCAGATTTAAAATGAAAACCAACTTTTTTATTCCAGGTATTTTTATTGGCTTCAAAAAATTTCTGCATCAGTTAAATTGTAATTTTTTCTCGGGATAAAATTCTTTTCTCATTAAAAAATGCGGTACTGATTCAAATAATGTATACGACTGAGAAACGATTTTGTAGCCCTGCTTTTCATAAAAAGAGACTGCCGTATCCCTTGATTGCAAAACGACATATTTAGCTCCAAGATGCCGCACTTCATCTTCAAGATTTTTCAAAACAGCCGACTCCAGCCCGGTCTCCTGGAAACGTGGTTCTACCGCCACATATCCTATTTGTGCCTCAATATCGGTATTGAAATGAGCTCTTCCAACGGCAACCGGTACACGATCCCATCTGCAAGCCATAATGTGAAGTGCTCTCTCCTCAAGTTCATCTCTTTCAGAACCCTTCGGCTGTTTCAATGGTTCTCTTAATAGTTTCCAGCGCAAATCGTAGTAACGATCAAAATCTTGTTTTGATTCGGGTTGTATGATTATCATAGTATCACCTAAGTTTAAATTTTTGTTTATGTTAAATCTGAGATAGGATAATTAACATACCTCTATACAAAAGTATGCCAACAGGAAATAAAAATATTTACCGCAGGAAAAATTTCTTTTTAGTTAGAAATCGGATGTACCAGTATGCATTTAGTTATTCGTCTATCTGCGGAGTGTCATCTTCGCCGTCAGCTCTGTCTAAAACCGACTTTGGTAAACTCTTGGAAGTCTTTGCACCAAGTTGTTTAATTTTCTCAGCACGACGTACAAGGTTCCCGCTGCCATCTGTTAACTTTTTCATTGCATCCACATAACTGGTTTTTGAATCATCGATTTTTTTACCGACGGTTACAAGATCCTCAACAAAACCAACAAACTTATCGTAAAGCGCCCCGCTTTGTCTTGCTATCTCCATTGCATTTTTATTCTGATTTTCCTGGCGCCATATACTTGCAATTGTTCTGAGTGTTGCTAGTAAAGTGGAAGGGCTGACAATAACAATATTCATTTCAAACGCATCGCTGAATAAAGAAGCGTCACTCTGAACAGCCAGCGCGAATGCAGGCTCAATTGGCATGAACATTAAAACAAAATCAAGACTTTCAAGCTGGTAGAGATTCTGATAATTTTTTCCGCTGAGATTTTTTAAGTGACCCCTGATTGAATTTATGTGCTCTCTTAATGCAAGTTGTTTCTCCTGATCTTTTTCGGATGATACAAATTTTTCATAACCAACCAGCGATACTTTTGAATCGATAACTATACTTTTGTTTTCAGGAAGTCTGATAATCACATCAGGCTGAAATCTTCTGCCGGATTCTGCTGTGAGACTTTCCTGTACTGTATATTCCCTTCCTTTTACCAATCCGGATTTTTCAAGCAGGCTTTCTAAAATAAATTCACCCCAGTTTCCTTGTGTTTTACTCTGCCCTTTTAATGCTTCGGTTAGATTTTTCGCCTCCTGGGTTACCTGCTGATTTAAATCTTTCAACATTGAAAGTTGTTCTTTTAGTGAAGCATGTCCTTTAATACTTTCCTTACTGCTTTCTTCTACTTTCTTTTCAAACTCTGAAATTTTTTCTTTTAAAGGATTAAGAATTTCATTCAGCTTTTCTTTATTCTGCTCGCTGAACTTATTTCCTTTTTCCTCAAATATTTTATTGGCAAGATTTTCAAATTCTTTTGTGAATTTTTGCTGAAGCTCTTCAATATCACTTTTTTGTTCGGCAAGTTTTTGCTGAAGATTGGAATAATCCGACTGAAGTGAAGAAAGCCTGGAATTTAAATCTATTACTTTTTGCTGTTCGCCATTCAATTTTGATTCAAGTTCCTTATTACTCTGCTCAAGTATTTTACTTCTTTCCTCAATGCGGCTTGTTTCACCTTTATATTTAAAAGAAGAAACAAACCAAACTGCAACTGATCCGAGTATCAGCCCGGTTAATAAAAATATAATTTCCATCTGCACTCAAAATAATTTAATGTGGTTATTAATATAATTAACCCCCCGCTGATTTTCTTCGGTTCTACTAAAAAAACCGGAATTATTCGTTATAAGAGATTATATTTACTATAAGGAGATTAACACAAGTGAAGAAACTATATGACTGAATGGATATTCAAAACCATCGGAATTTCAAATACTGTACAGTTAGAAATTTTTATTTCTGTTACAATTATTCTCGCTTTCTGGCTAATCAGAGAATTACTGGTAAAGTTTTTCATAAACAAAATTGAAGATGTAAGCCAGAGATACCAGTGGAGAAAAATTTCATTGTATATCTCTGTATTCATCGTCATTCTTTTTCTAGTAAGTACCTGGCTGGGCTTTATAGGTTCTTTAGGAACATTTCTTGGGTTGGTCTCCGCAGGTATTGCAATCGCACTAAAAGATCCTATCGTAAATATCGTTGGCTGGTTTTTTATTTTGGTCAGACAGCCTTTTAAAGTCGGAGACAGAATACAAATCGGAGATAATTCCGGAGATGTGATTGATGTACGTATTTTCCAGTTCTCCCTGATAGAAATAGGTAACTGGGTAGATGCCGATCAGAGTACCGGAAGAGTAATTCATATTCCCAATGGAATTGTATTTACGCAGCCGCAGTTTAATTATACAGCAGGATTTGTTCACATCTGGCATGAAATTCCGATACTAGTGACATTTGAAAGCGACTGGAAGAAAGCAAAAAAAATATTGTCTGAAATCGTTGACAAACATGCAATGCATATCAGCGAAGAAGCGGCGAAACAAATTAAATCCGCTGCAAAAAAGTATCTTATTTTTTATTCAAAACTTACTCCAATTGTCTATACTACAATTAAGGACAGTGGCGTTTTACTTACTATGCGTTTTTTGTGTGAACCAAGGCAAAGACGCTCAACAGAAGAAGTTATTTTGGAAGAAGTACTTGACGAGTTTAACGAGTGCAGTGATATAGATTTTGCTTATCCAACAACACGTTTTTACAATAATGTTGGGGAAGGTAAAGAAGGAACAAAGCCAAAGGAAGAATAATTTGCTTGCGTCAACAAACACCTGATTTCAGTATTTATCGCTTTCCCCGGTCCGGAGTTTATTCTAAACTGCCGACTTCTTTTTCTACTTCTTCCAGAATCTCACAGGATTTAACGACTTCTTTCATCTTTGTATGATCAGGATAAAGCGGGCGGTCGACATCAAGATGATCTACATATTTCCTTACAATCTCCTTCGCCTTTGCCACACCTTTTCCGGTTTTATGTTCACGGAAATCGAGTGCCTGTGCAGCAGCCATAAATTCAATTCCCAGAACACCATTAGCATTATCAATTATCTGGGCGTTTTTAATCGATGTATTCATTCCCATAGAAACAAAATCCTCCTGATCAGCCGCAGCCGGAATAGATTGTATTGAAGCCGGAGCTGATAATATTCTTTGTTCAACAATTAATGAGTCGGCTGTGTACTGGCTTAACATCATTCCGGAATACATTCCCGCACCTTTCGTAAGAAACGAAGGTAAACCAACACTTAATGCGGGATTCAGCAGCCTGTTAAGTCTGCGTTCCGAAAGAACAGAAATCATTGTAACAGAAGCACCAACAAAATCCATAGGTAATGAAACCGGTGTTCCCTGGAAATTTGCACCTGTAAGAGTCAGGTTATCTTCGGGAATAAAAATCGGGTTGTCACCTACTCCGTTCAGTTCAATTTCCACCTGCGATTTTGCATAAGCAACTACATCATGCGCAGCACCAATTACCTGCGGAGTTGAGCGCATTGAATAGGCATCCTGAACTTTACTTTTGATTTTTCCTGTCTGAAGATCGCTTCCTGTAATGCATTTCATAATTGAATTAGCACTGCGTACCGCACCTGAAAAACCACGGAGCTTGTGAAGTCTTTCATCATATGGTTTTAAATTTGCCAGTAATGCTTCTAGAGACATTGATGCCGCTATTTCAGCCTGCTTTAACCACCTGTTAATATCATAAAGATGAATAGCGCCCATTGCTGTTAGTAAGTTTGATCCATTTATTACCGCAAGTCCGTCGCGTGCCTGCAAACCGGGAACTTTTATTCCTGCTTTTTCAAATGCGGCTTTGCCGGTAAGTCTTTCTCCATTGTAATAAGCTTCTCCTTCACCCATCATTAAAAGCGCGACCTGCGACATTGGAGCCAAATCTCCGCAGGCGCCCACTGAACCTTTCTGGCAAACTACGGGAGTTACTCCTTTATTCAGCATTTCAACAAGAGTTAAAGTAATTTCGGGTCGGCATGCAGAATTGCCATGAGCGTGCACATTTATTCTTCCCGCAATTGCCCCGCGAACATATTCGATTGGTGCAGGATCACCAATTCCCGCGGAGTGATTATAAATTAAATATTTCTGAAATTCTTTTACCTGGTCATCATTTAAAGCTATTTCTGAAAATTCACCTATACCTGTATTGGTGCCGTACATTATTTCACGTGCCTGAAGTTTATCCTCGAGCATTTTGCGGCAAACTTTAATTTTCTCGAGTGAGTCAGGATGAAGTTCTACTTTCTCATTATAACGCGCAATGGCAACAAGTTTTTCTGTTGTAAGTCCGGCTCCATTTAATGCTATCGACATCAGAGTTCTCCCTAAGTTGAATAAAAGATGTTTACAAATTTAAGAATTAAGTGGGAGAAATAAGAAGTATCAAGACGGATAAATATAAACTTAAACTTCAGAAATTATCTTCTTTATTTTTTCAGAATTTTCCCTGTTTGTTCTGTAAGTAATGTGAATAGTTTCATCATCATATTCTGTTGATAAAACTTCCGCAAGTGTGTGTATCTGTGCAGCTTTCTTTGATTCATTCAACTTGAGTTCAATATTCCCTTCTACGTATGCCGATTCAGTAATTTCAGTAAGTTTAGATTTTAATTCAGAGATGTTAATTCCTCTTTGTGCTGAAATAATAACACTATCCGGATATTTATTTCTAACATATGAAATTCTGTTTTTATCGGTTAAAGAATCGACTTTATTAAATACTTTGATTTGCATTTTTTTATCACTCTGAAGATCTGTCAGAGTCTGTTCCACAACAGCCACCTGATCCTCAAAATAAGGATGGGTTATATCAATAACGTGAAGAATAATCTGAGCTTCTCTTACTTCGTCAAGCGTACTTTTAAAAGATGCCACAAGATTAGGTGGAAGTTTGCGAATAAAACCAACCGTATCAGATAACAGCAGTTTCTGTTTCTTTCCGAAATCAAGATTGCGTGTGGTTGAATCAAGTGTTGCAAAGAGTTTGTCTTCTGCAAATACATCTGAGTTTGTAAGCAGATTAAACAGTGTTGATTTACCAACATTAGTATATCCAACAAGCGTAATTCTTATTAAATCTTTTCTCTGCTGACTTTGAGTCTTTCTCTGCTTTTCAATTCTTTTTAATTTTTCTTTAAGATGACTTATCCTGTCTCTAATAATTCTTCTATCAGTTTCTATCTGTGTTTCACCGGGACCCTTTGTTCCAATACCACCGTACTGCTTTGAAAGATGAGTCCATGCTCTTGTTAAACGGGGAAGCATATATTGAAGCTGTGCAAGTTCAACCTGAGTTTTTGCCTCATTCGATTTTGCACGCGACGCAAATATATCAAGTATAAGTCCGCTGCGGTCTATAATTTTTTTGTCAACAAGTTTTTCCAGGTTTCTTACCTGTACAGGTGACAGATCGTCATCAAAAATTACCAGGTCTATTTCATTTTGTTCGACAAGAAATGCCAGCTCCTCAGCTTTACCTTTACCAATGTAGAATGCAGAATCCATTGCCGGACGATCCTGAATCAGTTTCATTATAGTTTCTGCACCTGCAGTTAGTGCAAGTTCTTCAAGTTCTGCAAGATGTTCTTCCACCATTGCTCTGCTGGTATTCTTCGTATCTAAAGCAACCAGTATCGCTCTTTCGGTAACATTTTGTCTTATTTCTTCCATTTTTCTTTCATGTATACAAAAACAATAAATAGTTTTTAAAAAGTTATCAGAGAGAAGTTAACCAACAGCCACCATATCTTTCTTTGCACTTCTTCCAACTGCCATTTCTACTAAAGCAGTAATTAAAGCAGCAATTAAAAACAATCTCCATAATTCAGAACCGAATCTTGATTGCATGACTATTTGTGATGGATTTTCATTTTTTGATATTGAAATGTGCCTTCCTTTAAAATGAATACCTTCGAGGTATTTGTTAAAGTCTTCTTCACTCAGATATTTTATTACAGATTCTTCGGGATTAGTATTAACCGAAATATCATCAACAATTTTTTCTCCCGAATAAAATTTATAGTTGCCGGTCAAATCTGTTTTATTGTATGTAATAAAATTTAGATTGCCTGATTTTTCAAGATTAATAAACTCTTCAGTTTTGTCGGGTCTCTCAACTTTTATTTGCGGCAGAGCTATATCAGATAAAGAAATTATTACTGGTTTTCCGGCAAGGTACTCATTTTCAGGTCTGTCTTTAGAAGCAAGATAAAATACTGATTTAAGAAACATAGGAGCAAAAATATTTTTTAACGGGAAATTGCTCCAGCTTAAAACGGGAGAAGTATTTAATATCAGAACTTTTCCTTTCCCGATTTTATAATCACCCAGAAAAGAAGTGCCGTCGGTCAGGCTTATAATAGTAACACCTTTGCCTTCAGAAAATAATTTTAAATGATAATAAATTTCCGGTGAATCAAGTTTCTTTTTGTCTGTCTGAGAAAAAATATTTTGAAATATCGGATGCTCAAATTCTATCTTATCAAATGAAACTGCGTTATTAGTCTGGCTAAGACTCCCTGCAACTCCAACCGGATTTGGTAAGTTTAGTGCTGAAGTTATGCTGCTGAATCCGGAAAAATCGCTTTTCCCGCCAGGCATAAGGAACAGACCGCCTCCGTTTTCAACATAAGCTTTCAATCGTTCAGTATTAATTACATTACCGGAGGCGTCAATAATAATAACACCAAATTGTGAAAGATCGAAGGAAGAAATCTGGTTAATATTTTTTTCAATTAATTTAATTGTTCCTGTTTCACCTGTCAGGCTTAATGCAGTCTCAATGAAACTAATATCATTTTCATCATCGTAAAAAATTCCAACGGGGATTTTATCAGGGATGTAGAAGTTCGCATATCTCCTGTTATCCTGAAGAATATCATCATCTTCCAGTTCAGCCACTGCATCCGTATACCCGGTTGTTTTAGCTACAGATTCCATTGATATAATTTTACTTTCCCCGGGTGCCAGAGAAATACTCTGCTGGGCGCTTCTTTCCCCATTAACAAAAAGGGAAACAACTGTGTTATCTGCCGACTGATTAGAATAATTCGTAACTGTTGCATTGAAACTTATAGGCTTATCTTTCTCAAAAATCTGTGTATTCACTTCCAGTTTATCAATACCAAGATTATAAATTTCCTTGCCGGAATAATTAAAGGTGTAAAGCTTAACTTTATCATTTAACAGCTTGCTGAGATCAGGAAGAGATTTCTCTTCACTTAGCCTTCCCTTTTGAAAATCGGAAAGAAGATAAATTTCCTTGTTGAAATTATTTGATTCGCCGAGTATTTCCGCGGCTCTTATTAAAGAATGATTCAAAGTACCACTTGAATAAGAAACTTCTGCATCTTTAAGTTGTTTTGAAAATTCATCAAGATTTAAGGTTGGCTTTATTTTTTCATTTCCCTGGTCTGATACTAGCACAAGAGCTGCCTCATCACCCTCCTGGAGATTTTGCAATAATTCTGTTATTGCCTGCTTTGCCTGGTTAAAATAAGAACCATTTGCATCAACCGCCGACATACTATATGTATTATCGAGAATGAAAACAGCCGTTGTCTTAGCCGCGGATGTTGTCCCCCCGAGTGCGAATCCTTTTAAAGTAGGACGTGCAAATGCAGTTACAAGAAAAAGAATTATCAACACACGCAGGGCAAGGAGGAGCCATTGCTTTAGCTTTAGCTTCCTTATTTTATTTTTCTGCAGTTCTTTTAAAAAGAAAGCGTACTGAATTCAATCTTCTTTAACTTTTTAAGGTTCAAAAGATGAATGAGTACAGGGATTGAAGCTGCTAATAAGCCGAATAGTACGGCAGGATTTAGAAATATCATTTGTTAAAAAATATAGCTGTAAGTGAACAAATTCAATATAAGCAAAAGTGCATCATTCATATAATAAAAAAGGGAACAGAGATTTGTTCCCTTTAATTGAATAATCAAACGAATAAAAACTAAAATGATTATAAAAAACTTTTAAATTCTTCTAAAGTAGTATTACATTGTTTTAATATACTATTAAAAGTTCCAAAAGGGATTTCCTTTTTATTCATAGGAAGGATAACAATTTTGCCTTTGCTGTTTTTAAATTTCCCATGCGAGCCTTTCTGAGAAACAAAACTATAACTTAATCTAATAAGTACTTTTTCAATCTCTTTTGAAGAATATAATTTAGGCATGAACTTTTTCTTTGCCCATAATTACAGAATCAATTTGGATGAATTCCAAATTTTCATTCTCAAAATAAAGTTCAACAGCTTCTTTCAAATTAGCAACAGCTTCATCAATAGTTTCACCAAAAGAGGAGACCTCAACATTTAAACATTTTGAAACGAAATATTTTCCCTCTTTCCAAACAACAAAACTAATCTCTTTCATAAGATCTCCTCCGTTTTCAATAATTATTTATTCATCTCCGCAATAAGGTTTAATGCACTGCCTGCTTTGAACCACTTTATCTGTGCATCATTCATCGTCTGGTTAAGCATAATCTCATCTGAAGAAGCATCACTGTGTTTGATTATCATTTTTAGCTGTTTATCAGGTGCCAGATCCTTTAATCCTATTATACTGACCTTATCATCTTCTTTAAATTTGTCGTAGTCAGACGGATTAGCAAAAGTCAGCGGAAGCATTCCCTGTTTCTTCAGATTTGTTTCGTGAATTCTCGCAAAACTTTTTACAATTATAGCTCTGCCGCCAAGAAATCTCGGTTCCATTGCAGCGTGTTCACGACTTGAACCCTCACCATAGTTTTCATCACCGACAACAACCCAGTTTATTCCTTTGGTTTTATACTCCCGGGCAACTTCAGGAACTGATTTATATTCGCCTGTAAAAATATTCTTTAACCTTTCCTGCATCACCTGTGTAAGCATTGATTGCACCGATGAACATATTGTTAGAAATATTATCGAGATGTCCCCTGAATCGCAACCAGGGACCTGCCATTGATATATGATCTGTTGTACATTTTCCTTTTGCTTTTAAAAGCACGGGCATATCCTCAAGATCTTTTCCATCCCATGGTTTAAAAGGTTTAAGAAGCTGAAGTCTTTCGCTATCAGGTTTTACTTTAACATCAATTGATGATCCATCTTTTGCAGGAGCTATAAAACCTTTCTCATCCCGCAAAAATCCTTTAGGAGGTAATTCCTCACCGGATGGAGGATCTAGCATTACGCTTTCACCTTTTTCATTTACCAGTTTATCAGTTAAAGGATTAAAAGATAAACTGCCGGCTATAGCCAATGCTGTAGTCAGTTCAGGACTTGCAACAAACGCGAGTGTTTCAGGGTTACCATCATTTCTTTTTGCAAAATTTCTATTAAATGAAGTTACGATAGTATTTTTTTCGCCGGTTTTTATATCCATTCTTTTCCACATTCCTATACAAGGTCCGCACGCATTTGCTAAAATTAAACCTCCGAAATCACTCAGAGTTTTTAACTGTCCGTCTCTTTCTATCGTTGCTCTTACCTGTTCAGAACCGGGAGTAATTGTGAACTGTGATTTTGTTTTTAATCCTTTTTTCATTGCCTGTTTTGCAATACTCGCAGAACGATCGATATCTTCGTAGCTCGAATTAGTACAGCTTCCGATTAATGCAACAGAAATTTTATCGGGATAATTTTGTTCTTTAACTGCTTCCTTCATTTTGGAAATAGGCCAGGCTTTATCAGGAGTGAAAGGACCATTCAAATGTGGTTCAAGTTCATTCAGATTAATTTCAACCACCTGGTCAAAATATTTTTCAGGATTTTTAAGCACTTCTTCATCAGCTGTAAGTATATCTGCAAGACCTTCCGCAAGAGCAGTTACATCAGCACGATCTGTTATTCTTAAATATGCAGCCATTTTTTCATCAAAAGGGAAAACAGAAGTGGTTGCACCAATTTCCGCTCCCATATTACATATCGTTCCCTTTCCTGTACAGGATATACTTGTAGCTCCTTCACCGAAATATTCAACTATGGCTCCGGTTCCGCCTTTAACCGTAAGTATTCCCGCCAGTTTAAGAATAATGTCTTTAGCTGAAGTCCATCCATTCATTTTGCCGGTTAGTTTTACGCCAATAAGTTTTGGCCATTTCAATTCCCACGGCATACCTGCCATCACATCAACAGCATCTGCACCGCCTACTCCAATTGCAACCATCCCGAGTCCGCCGGCATTTGGTGTGTGTGAATCAGTTCCTATCATCATTCCGCCGGGGAAAGCATAGTTTTCTAAAATTACCTGGTGAATAATTCCGGCGCCGGGTTTCCAGAAACCAATTCCATATTTCTGAGATATACTCTCAAGAAAATCGTAAACCTCTTTATTTTCTTCAGTTGCTCTCAGTAAATCATCTTTTGCTCCTATCTGTGCCTGAATGAGGTGATCGCAGTGAACTGTGGATGGAACAGCCGTTGTTTTTCTACCGGCTGACATAAACTGAAGAAGAGCCATCTGGGCAGTAGCATCCTGCATTGCAACACGGTCGGGAGATAATTCAGCGTAATCTTTTCCTTTTTTTAATTCTTTATTCGTGGAATCCCACAGATGGGAATAGAGTATTTTTTCAGTATAAGTAAGAGGTCTGTTAAGTATTTTTCTTGCAGCTTCAACTTTTTTTCTGTACTCCGAATAAACTTCCTTTATCATTTCAATATTTGCAGCCATTGTAAACCTTTTATTCTTTAATTTGTAAAACTAATTTATAAAAATACAAAAATCGTAAATAATATTCCCACTATATACAATGGCATAAAATTGGCTGTATCCCTGCTGAATTTGATTTCAAATTAGGCTAAGTTAATGCCGGTTCATATTTCCAATTAGAAAAAGGAGTTCATTTGAAGAACGCTTCAATATTAATTGTTGATGACGAAAAAAATTACCTCGAGTTAATGAAGTCTCTTCTTCAGGAGGAAGGATATCAGAATATAACCACTGAATGGAATCCTCGCAATGTGGAAAGTATTCTGAATAATAACACTATTGATATTGTTCTGCTTGACGTGTATATGCCGGGTTTAAACGGACTAGAACTTCTCGAAAACCTGATACCTCAATATCCTCAGATTTCTTTCATCATGATTACCGGGGTTGATGATGTCCAGATTGCTTTAAAAGCAGTGAAGCTTGGAGCCTACGAATTTATAACCAAACCACCGGATATAGATCGCTTATCACTGACAATAAAACGGGCACTTGAGCAAAAGTTATTAGAAAAAGAGAGAGATACTTTAAGAGGCTCAGTTGATGAATCCGGTGTTTCTAAAGAAAAGTTTAAAGAGATCATTACCGAATCACCATCAATATTAAAAGTATTTGAACTGATTGAAATATTTGCGCCGACAAATGAAACTGTATTGATAACCGGCGAAACAGGAACCGGCAAGGATTTAATTGCTAAAAAAATTCATCAGTTATCACCAAGAAAAGATAAACCTCTTGTAACCGTTAACCTTGCTTCTATATCTCCAACCCTTTTTGAAAGCGAGCTATTCGGACATGAACGCGGATCTTTTACAGGAGCTACAAATGAAAGGCTGGGATATTTTGAAGCTGCCAACGGCGGAACAATTTTTCTCGACGAAATAGGAGAAATGCCAAAAGAACTTCAGGGTAAATTACTCAGGGCAATCCAATATAATGAGATATACAGAATTGGCAGTACTAAACCATTAAAACTTGATATCAGAATTATTACAGCAACTAATAAAAATCTGCTTGAAGCAGTTAATGAAAAAGAATTCCGGGCTGATCTTTACTACAGGCTGAACCGGGGTTATATTAAACTTCCTCCTCTCAGAGACAGAGGCGAAGATATAATTATACTTTCAAAATATTTCCTTGATGCAGGAAATAAGACTTATAGTAAAAAAGCAAAAGGATTCAGTACCAAAGTATTAAATAAATTAATGTCCTATTCATTTCCGGGTAATATCAGGGAACTGGAAAATCTCGTGTTAAATTCCGTAGCAAAAACTAGGGATAATGAATTAATAACTGAAATTGATATCCCTGATGTTTTAAGCGAAAAAGCTTTTACGGCACCAACTGAGAATACCCTTATTACTATTGATGAAGCTATTAAAATTCATATTTCCAAGGTAATGCAGTATACAAACGGCAACATTCAGAGAGCTGCTTTGGTTCTTGGTGTGAGTGAGAGAACCCTTCAGAGGCGACTTCAAAAAATCAGGCAGGAAGGCTGAGTCAAGTCAATTTTATCCGTCAGGTTTGGCGCCATAAATGACACTTACGAACATTATGTATTTGCTTACCAGGGATTTATAGATTCAAATCAAATAAATTTTTTTAGCATAGAATTTGTCAAACTTAGTATAAGTTGTTGACTATTTTGAAAATATAATTCGTAGAAAAGATTTGATTTGAATTTGATTAATTACCGGATGGGTTTTAGATAATATAAAGATACACTCAACTGACCGGTCTTTAAAATGGAACAGTATTTCAGCACTCTCAATTTCAAAACGTCGGGACAAAAATCCTGCGTTGGTTTTCTATAACGATTTGTTATGCTTCTATGAACCTTCAAAGGGAACATAAACGTGTTCCCTTTTTTTATAACTTTTACCTGTTCAGGTAATAAATGCTAAAACGAAAGTTCAATTTGACCGATAATTAACATCAATTTTTTTAAGAGTTCATTCGGTTCTTAAATTGTAATAGCTATTAGCGGGCATCAGATTTGATCTCAGTGACGGAGATTCAAAGGTAAGGTTAAATTTATGGCAAATATTCAGTCGTTTTTGGCACTCGGAGCAATGACAATTTTATCAATCATCTCTCTCCTTTTTAACTCATCTGCTCTTCAATCAACAAATATCGAAATTCAGGATAAAGTTTATTTAACAGCTTTCTCTCTGGCAGATGATTTAATTGAAGAAATGAAACAAAAAGCTTTCGATCAGAGAACTGTAGATTTTCAGGCTATTAACCAGACCCAGTTAACTCCTCCTAATGCTCTTGGTATAGATGGAACTGAAGCCTGGCCTGATTTCAACGATATTGACGATTATAAAGGTTATCAAAAAACAACCAATATTCCGCTTGCTGAAGGTTATAAAGTTATGTGCGATGTGGTTTATTGTAATGCAGCCGGACAGCCACAAATAACACAACAATTTTATAAAAAAGTTACAGTAACTGTTTCAAGTCCATACTTAGATGATCAATTTTATATGAGTTTTATCTTTTCTCTTCACGCAAAAAACTAATACAAAAATGAATACAATAATAGATCTTTTAGGCTCAATTTTTATTGGAGGAATGGTTTTACTTCTGGTCATAAAATTAAATCTTTTTATGTCAGATGCCAGTTATGGTTCCGACAGAGAGCTAAGATTACAGCAAAATATAAAAACCATGTCTGAAATACTTAATTCAGATTTAAGAAAAGTCGGCTACGGATATAATCACACTGCAATTGTAACCGCTCAAAAACAAAGACTTAAATTTATCGGTGATTTAGAGAGACCGGGAGAACCCGGATTCGGAGTTGTTGATAGTGTAGAATATTTTATTGAAGATTCAACACACGCTACCGGAACTTCAAATCTACGTGATATAATTTTACTAAGGGTATTAAACGGAACAGATACAATTGCCGGACCTTCGTTAGGTTTGATCAAATTAAATTTTACATATCTTGATAGTGTACGCACCCCAACTACAATACTGTCTAAAATAAAATATATAAAGACACAAATTTGGGCAGAGCCAACGGAATCAGAAAACAGTTTTGTAACTGGTATTAAAGATTCAACCTTTGCTTACTGGGAATTCACAATTTATCCAAGGAATATTTAAAATGGGAAAAAGTTCATTGATTATGGTCATAGGAATGATGATTCTTGTATCATTCTTAGTGCTTAAATTGAATGCCAATTCCAATTCAAACGTAGACACTACTGTAAATATGTTTAACCAGACACAAGTCCCGGCTTATTGCAAACACCGGGGTTGAGGTTTATCTTGAAAAAGTTTATGCTGATAAATCATTGATGAATAAAACATCATCACCACAATATTTGTTTGGCGGAAGCTATATTGCAAATGTTGCCGGCACCCTGCCGAATGTCAGAGTAACAACAACTGCAACTTTTCAGGATGTCCAGCATATTTCAGTTGCTGATGCTATGCTTGAACCGGTTATTTTTCCTAACCTTCCGGGAGGAGTGTATATAAGTGCGAGTGCGGTAGTTCAGGCTAAAGAAGTGGGAAGTATGGAAGTAAGCGGTCTGGATCATAATTTGGATGGTACATTGAAGGGTACAGGCAAACCAGCTATTTACGGTGTTGGAGTAGATAATGAAACTCAGAAGTCGGATATTCTTGCAGGACTTAAAAAGCCGGGCAACATTGAAGGTCTTATTGATTCAACAACAGGTGCCACCGGGTATCCAAGTGTTGGAGTTACCAATTTAGGTATTGACTGGGCAAAACTTTATCAATACATCGCCAACTCAGCAGACCAGACATTTATCCAGGATATTCCAAAAGGAGCAGATCTCGGAACCATAACCACACCCAAAATTACTTTAGTAAATGCAGATGCCTCAACTACTAAAAATATTATGATAAATGGAGACCAGGGTGCTGGTATTATGGTAGTAAACGGCGATATTAAATTTGCCGGTAACTTTAAGTACCAGGGAGTTATACTTTGTTATAAGAATTCAGATCTTACTTTTGAATCTGTCGGAACCAACCAGGTTATCGGCGGTATTATTATAGCCGGTCAGAACGTAAGTTTTAAACTGGCTGGAAATATGAGTGTGAAATATAGTCTTGATGCTCTTCTGGCAGTGCGCGCTAATCTGAAATCAAACGGTTTTAAAATTTTATCCTGGTATGAATGATAATTTTATCACACATATAAATCTTTGTCGCTTATTAAACTCCAGACTGTTTTTAAATTTTTAATAATTAGTGAAAATTGTTGCCATCTGTAATCTCAACTGCATTCTAAACTTCAGTAATTATTTCCATAAAAAAGAAAAACAATACTTTTAAGTTGCTAAATACGAGGTTTTTATAAGGTATAATTTTTGTTTTATATAAAATTATTATTGGAAATTTGCTAAATCAGGGAAATTTTATTTATGCTTTCTATGGATTATTTTGACAGAAATGGCAATAAATGGTCAATTGAAAAGGGTGACTGGTTAGGTCATCAGGCTGAAGACCGGAAGAAAAATAAGTTTAAATTTTTAAATCCCGTAAACAATAAATTAAAAATTCTGATTATTGTTATCGTGGTTATTTTAACGGGGATTGTTACTCTTGTTTAACTAATTCTCTTTCTTGTCAGAAATCAACTACATCATCTCGTATTAAAAGCAGAAGAGCAGATTGTGGGACAATCAGCAGCTTTTCTTTTTCAAATTCAATTTCAAAAGCTTCTTTACGCAGAAAGATCGCCAGATCCCCTTCCTTAGCCTGCAGCGGAATATATTTAACTGAATCTTTAGTTTCCTTCCATGGTTCATCGTCTAAGTTTGTTCCGGTCGGATATCCCGGTCCCACTTTTATTACATACCCGCTTTGTATTTTATCTTTTTCGGAAACACCCGGTGGAAGATATAAACCGGATGCTGTTTTTTGAGAATCTTCTGCAGGTCGTACTAAAACTCTGTCTCCCACAACAATGAACTTATCTATGTTTTGCAATTTCAATTCCATATTCAATTTTTAATTCTTTTTACAAAGATAAATAAATCTGAAATACATTTTAATATCAATTCCTGGTAGCTTTAATTGACAGAGGAATTAAAATCCTTGTAATTGAAGCCGGAATTTTTTCAATATAACCCTTAAGCATTAAGTTTTGAATTACTCCCGCTGATTTTATTCTGCGATAAAATTGTTTATTCCATTCTGTGTTATAAGTTTCTTCAATCAAATTACTTTCTTTTTCATTAAAATAATTAGCAATTATTTTTGAAGCAATTTTAGCAGATTGAAATGCCATTCCGATTCCGTCCCCCGCTAATGGCGCAATAACACGGGCTGCATCTCCTATCATAATTATTCCATTCTTAGTAAGTTCTTTTTTACCGAAATAAATATTACCTGTACCATAAATTTGTTGTTTGTTAATATCCGGACCGGATTCATCACCAAACAGAGATGCAAAATTTTTGTTATCATTAATAAGTTTTTTAAAATTTTCTTTGGGAGATTCATCTGACTTATTTTTTTTCTCTAAAAAACAAACGGTGACTTCATCCCTGCTGACAGCATTTATCCCGCAATAAATTCCATTCCCGGAAAAAATATTAATACAGGTATCATCAATATCCGGAATTTGTGATTTCCTTAAATGAAATTTTATTCCATTATATCCCGATTGATACTCCGCGAATTTCCGGTTCAATTTTTTATCGATTATGTTTCTTTTTCCATATGCACCTATTACAAATCTGCTTGTAAAAGATTCACTCCCTGTTTCAGTTTTGATTATGGACAGGAATGTTTTATTTTCTCTTTTCACAGCCTGAAGACTTGCTGGTTGAAATATTTTTGCTCCTGCTTTTTCTGCTTCATTTAAGAGGAAGCTATCAAAGATTGAACGCTTTAACGAATAACCTGTAAAAGGTAATATGGTATTAAATCTTTTATTATTAGAGGTAATAAATTCGAAAGAAGATATCTTATTCGGATTTAAGGAAATAAAATCATCAAATAATTCCAATTCCTTTAAATGCTCAGTCACTTCAACAGACAGGAATTCTCCGCATAAAGTTTCCCTGGGAAAAAGTTTTCTTTCTATTATTACGGTATATAATCCCGCTCTGGCTAAATTAATTCCCGCAACTGAGCCGGCGGGACCTCCGCCAATTATGACTACATCATAATCCATTTTCATCAAGAGGTATTACAATTAAAAATCTGAATGCCCATTTTCTTTTTATAATATATTTCGCAATCCCGGCTTTCATCAGAATTTTCTTTAAATCATTTTTTACAAATGCACGTTTCACTGAAAGAGGTCCATCACTTTTTACAAACTCACTTTTTGAAAATAGGAGGGTGAGAATTTTAATCCCTGAATAAGCCAATATATTTCTGCGAAGATCATTAATTATAATTCCCTGTTTCGCTATCCGGCTGAATTCCTTTAATAATATTAGTATTTCTTTTTCTGCAAAGTGATGAAGAAAAAGAGATGAATGAACTATTCCAAATGAATTATTTATAAAAGGAAGCCTGAATGCGTCTGCACAGATTATTTTATCATTTCCTCTCTCCCCCTTTTGATACTGGCACGTATACATGCTTTTATCTATTGAATAAAATATTATATTTTCAATTTTATTTTTAAGATCGAACAGAATATCCGAAGCACCTGCACCTACATCAAGAATTTTTATTGTTTCTTCCAGAGATCTTTTAATATTGTTTATCCCGTCTTCACTAACGGAATTCCCTCCGAGAAATTTATTTATTATCTGCAATTCATTTAAAGCACTGCCGATTCTTTCATCATTTATAGAAAAATCGTCCATCAATTCTTTTTGATAACTTCTCTTAAAAAACATTATACGCCTTTAAGAATTGCTACTTCCATCGTTAAACCGGGACCAAAAGCAACAGCACAGCACAGCTCATCTCTTTTAATATTCCCCTCGTTTAGAAGTTCCTTTAATACAAAAAGAATAGATGCCGAAGATAGGTTTCCATAACGTTTAAGTACTGTCCTTGATGCATTCAATTTTTCATCAGACAGTTTCAATCCATTTTGAAGTGAATCAAGAATTGCTCTTCCCCCGGGGTGAAGCGCCCAGTGTTTTACATCATTAAAATTCATTCCGTTCTGTTCTAAGATTTTAATTAATGCAGGAACAGCTTCATTAAGTATAATTCTTGGAAGTTCAGATGAAAGCATCATTTCAAATCCGAAGTTTCCTATTTTCCAGCCCATATAATTTTCGGAATTTTTAAAAAGAATCGAATCTGTTTTTATTAAATCCAGCTTAATTTTTGAGTCGTAGATTTTCGAATTAGAGAATAGTACCGCGGCAGCTCCATCAGCAAATATCATATTTGCAAGTATGTTATCGCGGGTTGGTTCTGTCTGAAGATGAATGCTGCAAAGCTCCACAGAAACAAGCAGAACATTACTTTCTGTTGTGTCACGCATTGTTTCAAGTACTGATCCAAAACCGATTAATGAAGCAGCACAACCCATAAAACCGATGTTGGTTCTTTTTATACTTAAGGGAAAATTAAATTTATTTATTAAATAATAATCTAAACCCGGGGCGAAAAATCCCGTACAGCTGATTGTTATTATTTTATCCAGTTTAGACGGATCAAAACTATTTGAATCAATTAACTTTTGAACAGCATTTCCTGTAAGAACTTTTGACCATTTTTCATATTTCTCCATCCGTGTTTTTGTATCAGGAGAAAAATATGTTCCATTCTTCGAATAAAAATTTTCTTCCGTAATTTCTTCGGCATCAGGAATTACAAGATATCTTTCATCAATTCCTGAATGAACAGCTGCCATATCAATCAGTCTTCCGGCAGCATTTGATCCCGTCATTCTTTTTTTCAATTCCGAAGCGGCTTTTTCCTGTGTCACTTTATAAGGAGGAGAAGCAGTTGCAATATCTATCAGCATAAAAATTCTTTCGTGAGTTATTCTAAAGGCTATAATTTTAATATAATATTAAAAACACATTTATAATGATAATCGTTTCATATATCTTACGATTTCTATTTACTTTTCATTCTAATTAACTTTGTAACATATAAAATATTATAGTGTATAATGAATGAATTTTGGGATAATCGTTATTCATCACAAGAATTTGTTTACGGAACAGAACCGAACATATTCTTTAAAAAGGAAATAGAAAAACTAAAACCGGGACGTCTTCTTTCTCTGGCTGAAGGGGAAGGAAGAAACGGAATTTTCGCAGCTTCACTCGGCTGGGAGGTAGACGCAGTTGATTTCAGTCTGAAAGCTAAAGAAAAAGCTTTAAGATTAGCCGAAGAAAAAAAACTCAAAATAAATTATACTGTAAAAGATTTGAATGATTTTATTCCCGCAGCCAATAGTTATGATGCTGTTTCAATTATTTTCCTGCATCTCAACCAGGAATTATCTGGGATTGTTCACCGAAGAGCTATCGAATCATTAAAAACCGGCGGGAAAATAATTCTTGAAGTTTATTCCAAAGAACAATTAGGAAAGGAATCAGGAGGACCACAAAATATTGATATGCTTTATTCCCTGGGAGAGATCAAAAGAAACTTTGTGGGATTAAAAATTATCAGCCTTGAAAAAAAAGTAATTCACCTTTCAGAAAGTAAATTTCATAACGGAGAGGCCTCCGTCATACAATTTATAGGGGAAAAAGACAGATGAACAAAGTTCTCTTTATTACTTATTTCTGGCCTCCTTCCGGTAAAGCCACACTTCACTGGCCGTTGGATATCATCAGACATTTGCCGAAAGATGAAATTGAACCAGTTATACTTACTGTCGAAGACGAATCATTTACACAAAAAGATGAAAGTCTCTTAAAGAAAGTCGATCCGGGCTGGAAAGTGTTAAAATCCGGAGCGCTTGAACCTTTTGATCTTTACAGAAAATTTATAGGTAAGAAAAAAGACGAAAAACTCACAGCCTCCGAAACAGTTTCACTTGAGAACAAAAGTTTAACACACCGGATTTCTCTATGGATAAGATTAAATTTGTTTATTCCCGATGCGCGTGTCGGCTGGAATTTTACAGCGGTAAAAAAAGCTAAAAGTTATATCAAACAAAATAAGATTAATGCAATTGTTTCAATTGGTCCTCCGCATAGCTCTCATCTCATTGGATTAAAGTTAAGCAGGAAATTCCAAATTTCCCATATTCCTGTTTTGATTGATCCCTGGGTTGATATTATTTACTACAAAAACTTAAAACGAAGTTCAATTACAAAGAAGATTGATAACCATTTTGAAAAATCCGTTTTACGAAATGCTAAACAGGTTGTATTTGTTACGAAAACAACAGAAGAAGATTATTTAAAGAAATATGAATTTTTAAAAGATAAATCCCATGTTCTTTATTGGGGATATGATGAAGAAGAATTTGAAGATGTTGATCATGAATCCATAAAAAAGGATTACAAATTAATCATCCACGCTGGAAATATTTTTGATTATCAGAATCCTGCAAAACTCTGGCAGAGAATAAAGGAGGAAAATAAAAGGGAAAATATCAGAATTAAATTTATCGGAACTGTTAGTCCTGCAATTAAAAAAGCAATAGAACAAAACGGGTTATCTGATAAAACCGATTATGCCGGTTTCCTTCCATATAATCAAATGTTAACTGAACTTTTAAATGCAGATTATCTTTTGGTTTGTGCGACTGAAAAAAGACATGTCCCCGGAAAATTATTTGAATATTTAAGAACAGGAAAACCAATCTTGGCTTTCGGAGATGATAATAAGGAAGTTAAAGAAATTTTACAAAGGACTAATAGCGGAATGATTTTCAGATATGATGCTGATCCAAAAGATTTTTTTGAAAAATCTCAAAACTTCAAAACTGATTTTGATGAGGTAAAGAAATTTGACCGGAGAAGTATTGCTGAGAATTTTGGAAAAATACTATCGCACAACAAGAAAAGCCCCAACTGAAATCGGGGCTTTATAAAATATTATTCAGGTATAATACTATTTGTAAATAAATCCGATTTTCGATTCTGCATAACCACCATTTGTGTTACCCTGATAATATATCCTGTAATGATTATTGTAATTTCTCCAGAATGGATAACATATAGCATAACACCAGCTATTGGTTACATTCTCTAATCTGAAAATTGGATTACTTGAATCTTTTGTCCAGTTTATACCATCTGCGGAATTAGCCATTCCAAATCCTGTTCCGGGATATGCTGAATAAACCATTTTAAATTGTCCGTTTTCATAAATTACTGATGGAGAATTAACTCCTGTACCTTCCCAATTCTCACTTACAATAAGAATAGGATTATTGGCGGATTTAGCAAAATTTACTCCGTCGGGTGAAGTAGCAACACTGATTTGATAGTAAGGTAAATTATGTACAGAATAATAAAGGTAATAAATATCATTTACCTTAATTATGTCCCCGGTCTGGATCTGAAATTCGTTATAATCTGAATGAACTACCGGGTCTCCATGCTTTGTCCAGTTGATACCATCGGGTGAGGTTGCCAATCCGATATTCCAGGGACCATACTCATCAGCAAAACCAAGATAGTACATTCTATAAATATTTCCGTCCTTAATTACTTTTGGAGTACTTACATGATATGAATCCCATGAGTATAGATTTCCTGGAGTTAAAACAGGGCTGTTTGCACCGAGCTGCCAATTTTTTCCATCATTGGAAACTGCATACCATATATTTGCAACTGCAGAATTATAGAATGCGACAAACCACATTTTATATATCCCATCATCATATAATACACAAGGATGAGCAATTCCATTAGGGGTTGCAGGTACAATAGAAGGGGATGCTACCGGGTTATTTTGATAATCAATCCAATTTGTATTTTGTGGTACTCCCCAGGTTACATATATGTATATATTTCCCTTCCCTGCTCCCGTTGGTTGTAATACTAGGTTTACCTGTGTTGTTATTCCTGCTAGTATTGCTACATCTGCTTCTCCGCTGTAAACTACTACTGTATCTTCATCTGAAGCATCTACTTTAAGATGCCAGTCTCCTACTGATATATCATTAAATGTTATATCTGCTGTTGTATCTGTTATTAAATTCAATGTCCCGCTTAAGGTATCAAATCCTTCTCTGGTTAAATATGCTGTCACACTTACCACATTATCAGGTTTATGTACTCTGTCTATATTAAGTGAGATTCCTCCCTGTTGTGAATCTTTGTTGGGAGAGACAGGTATTTCTGTTGTGCAGCTACTAAAGATTAGTGAAATAAATATAACTAAAAGTGAAAAGGACTTTTTCATTTTTATCCCCGGAATGTTATTTAAAAATAGTCTGTTTTTTATCTACTTGTATATTAAACCAATATTTGCCAAAGCATTTCCATAAGTATTTCCGGTATAATACAGTAGATATTGATTATTAATTTTCCTCCAGAATGGATATGCTATATGATAACACCAATTGTTGGTTACCTGATTATTAGTGAAAAACGGATTGCCGGAATCTTTTGTCCAGTTTACGCCATCAGTTGAATGCGCTATACCAAATCCGGTTTCCGGATATGCAGAATATAACATCTTAAATTGTCCATTTTCATAAATAACAGATGGAGATTTAACCCCGGTTCCCTCCCAGTTTTCATTGGCTGTAAGAATTGGGTTATTATTTGATTTTGTAAAATTTATTCCATCCTGAGATGTGGCCAACCCTACAGCATAATATGGAAACTGCCTTATAGTATAATATAGATAATAAGTTCCGTCCATTTTCATTATGTCTCCGGGGACAATCTGATAGTCATTATTGTCTCCATACAGAACAGGATTGGGATATTTTGTCCAATTAATTCCATCCGATGAAGTAGCTAATCCTATATGCCAGTTGTCATATTCATTAGCATTTCCGCCATAGTATATTTTATAATTATTATCATCTTTAATAACAACACCAGATCCAACAGAATGTGAATCCCATTCGTTATAATTTCCGGGTGAAAGTACCGGTGAGTTACTCCCAAGCTGCCAGTTTTTACCATCATTTGAGATCGCATACCATATATCAGAAACTGCAGAATTGTAAACACTTGTGAACCACATTTTAAATGTCCCGTTATCAAAAAGCACTTTCGATTGAGTTACAGCCAGTGAATAGACAGGAAGAATTGAGGTCGAAACAATTGGATTATAAGGATAATCATTCCAGTTAGTATTTTGTGGTACTCCCCAGGTTACATATATGTATATATTTCCTTTCCCTGCTCCTGTTGGCTGTAATACCAGGCTCACCTGTGTTGTTATTCCTGCTAATATTGTTACATCTGTTTCTCCACTATATACTACTACTGTATCTTCATCTGCTGCATCTACTTTAAGATGCCATCCTCCCGCTGATATATCATTAAATGTTATATCTGCTGTTGTATCTGAAAGTAAATTTAGTGTCCCGCTTAATGAATCAAATCCTTCTCTTGTCAGATATGCCGTTACACTTATTACATTTTCAGGTTTATGTACTCTGTCTATATTCAGTGAAATTCCTCCCTGTTGTGAATTATTGTTGGGAGAGACAGGTGTTTCTGTTGTGCAGCTACTAAAGATTAGCGAAATAAAAATAACTAAAAGTGAAATGGACCTTTTCATTTATTACCCCCAGGTAATAGTTAGTTTTTATAAATTCTTACATAATTTGCTAATTTTTTTTGTCACTAGCAACAATTATTTGAGAATAGTAATCGTTAGAAAACACTAAAAATTAAAGTTTTTTGATAAAATTTTATCTATTAATACTATATTAGACTATTAAATAATTAGAACTACTAAATAAAATGATCAAGCATGTATGATCTTTAAATATCCTGTCTACAAACCTTCCCTTAATGGAAACGAAAAAAAATATGTAAATGAGTGTCTTGATTCCACGTGGATTTCCTCAAAAGGAAAATTCATTTCTGAATTTGAATCAAAGTTTGCAGATTTTACAAAAATAAAATACATCATTGCAGTTCCTAATGGTACTATTGCTCTGCATTTAGCTTTACTTGCATTAGGAATAAGAACCGGTGATGAAGTAATAGTTCCGACTTTAACATATGTTGCATCAGCAAATGCTGTTTCTTATACCGGGGCAAAACCTGTTTTTGTTGATTCTTTACCTGGTTCATGGCAAATAGATCCATCAGATATAAAGAAAAAAATCACAAAAAAAACAAAAGCAATTATGCCCGTACACTTGTATGGTTTTCCCAGCAACATGATGGTGATAAAGGAGATAGCAAAGAAATTTAATTTGCAGATAATTGAAGATTGTGCGGAAGCATTCGGCACAAAATTGAATAATATTCACGTAGGTAATTTTGGTAATATTGCTGCTTTTAGTTTTTTTGGCAATAAAACAATTACTACCGGTGAAGGCGGAATGGTTGCTACAAATAATAAACGAATATTTCAATTAGCCACCCGCTTAAAAGGACAGGGACTGGCTAAGAACAGGGAATATTGGCACGACATAGTCGGTTACAATTACAGAATGACAAATATTTGTGCAGCAATTGGGCTTGCTCAATTAGAAAACGCTGATAAGATTATTAAAAAGAAAAAACAGCTTGCCGGGTGGTATTACAGTAATTTGTACGGTCTAGATTTTGATTTTCATAATGAAACAGAAAATGTTTTTCATTCATACTGGATGATTAATATTCTTGTTAAGAATTACAAAGACAGAAATAAACTAAGAAATTTTCTAAAAACTAAGGGAATAGAAACCAGACCGATATTTTTCCCGATTCATACTATGCCTATCTATAAAAAGAAGGGACAGAATTTTCCTGTAGCTGAAGATACTGCGAGACGCGGGATAACTTTGCCAAGTTACCCGGGTTTAACTAAAGAAGATGTTTTATACATTTGTAATAAGATCAGAGATTTTTATAATTGATTGAAAAAGACTTAATAGAAATTGTAGTAAAAAAACTTGGATCAGGTGCGGCTCCAGAACTTTCACAATTATTACAAAATGAAAATCCTGAGTACTCCAAATATTTCATTCCATTTGATTTTGATCTTCTGACGATTAAAACCATGCTTGATAGGCTAAAGAAAGATTCTTTCTGGGGAATATTTATTAATGATACGCTTGCAGGATTTTATATGCTGAGAGGTTTTGATGTAGGGTATGAAGTTCCTTCATATGGTGTGTGGATAGCAAAAAAATTTTCAGGAAAAGGTTTATCCAGGCTAACACTTCAACATGCAATTTCATTATGCAAAATAAACGGGGTGAAAGAATTAATGCTGAAAGTTCATCCCGAAAATCTCATAGCAAAAAAAATCTATGAAGATTTTGGTTTTCAAAAGACCGGAATTGATTTAAAGAATAATAATTTAATTTATAACAAAAAATTATTCTGATTATTAAGCAGAGTTCGATATAAATGAAAATTGGTTTTTATATTCATCATTCTACTCTCAAATCTGGCGGGATATTCACCTACTCTATAGGCATTTTAAAACTCCTACTTAATTCAAATGAAATACAAAAAATTTGCTTGATTTATTCACCCGAAATCAGGCAGGATATTGCCGGATTCCTGAATAATCCCAAGGTTGAGCCTGTTGAAATAGACAGGAGACAATGGAATATTAAAATACTATTAATGCTCTCTTATTTTTTTTATGATAATTATCTCCTCATAAAAAATTACCTCCCTGCTGCAAAAAAAACAGAATTCCTGAAAAAAATTTCCTTTGCTCTGAACCCTTACAAAATGAAAATCAACAAAAAGGATATTGATGCACTGCACATTCCAATGCAATATTCGCCTGTGTATTCATTAAATAATGTTCCGGTAATAACTACAATGCATGATCTCCAGGATTTTCACTTTCCTGAATACTTCTCATCGCAGGAAAGAATTCACAGGGCTATCAATAATAAAAAATCTTTAGAAGAATCTTCACATATCATTGTCTCATTCAATCATATTAAAATCGATCTATTAAAATATTTCCGAATTGATGAGGATAAAGTTTCTGTTTGTCCCCCGCCTTTTGCGGAAAACTGGTTTGTTGAAAATTCTTATGCAGATCTGGATGAGGTAAAGAAGAAATATTCTCTGTCGGAAACATTCATTCTATACCCGGCAGCAACGTGGCAGCATAAAAATCATTTAATATTATTACAATCCATTTTTATGCTTAAGAAAGGCGGAAATCAAAATCAATTTAATCTGTACGGGAAATAAAACAGAATACTTTGAAAATGTTTTAACAAAAAAGATAAAAGAATTGAAACTTGAGGAGGAAGTAAAATTCTTAGGGATAATTCCTGAAAGTGATTTAATTAGCTTGTATAAGTTGACCAAACTGGTTGTTATCCCCACATTATATGAAGCAGGCAGCGCACCTTTATATGAAGCTATGAGATATGGGACTCCTGTTATTTGTTCAAATGTCACCTCTTTACCTGAAACGATTGGGAATGATGAATTTATTTTTGATCCTGAAAATGTGGAAGAAATTGCCGGTAAGATTAAACTAGGTTTGAGTGATTCTGATTTCAGGAAAAGAAATGTTGATAATTCGAAAATTCGAATGCAATTGTTAGAAAAGATTGATTATTGTAAGAACTTTACCGATGTTTATAGAAAAAGTATTCAATGAAACAACGGATTCAACTTAAAGAAATTTATAGTTTTTCTTAATAAACTTTGTTTAAATATCTGGTTTACTCTTCTAAGGATCTCATGATTTACTTCAATATTTTTTTCTAAGTTTATCGTAGTGTTTACAGTAGATAATTTTACGTCGTACTTATTAACATTACTTTTAAAATGTGTACCACTCTTGTCTGTTCCTATGTTTTTAATCAGGGAGTTAACAGGGTACAGACAGTATCCGTTATTTTTAAAATGAGTATAGGCCCACCTGATTCCCCACGAATCAATATATCCATACATCTGAGATTTTAACATAGAAGTAAGATCGGTTCCCCCTTCGTTAAATTTTTTCTGCAAGTTTTTATCGGTTAAAAAATGTCCGATATCTTTCACCTGCCAATCAGCTTTTTTCCATTTTTCCAACCAAGTACCCCACCCCCATGATGATGATCGCGGAAGTATATATGTCTCAGATTTATATTCAGAAGAGAACTCGATGGGAAAACCATATCCTGAGATTGAAAAAATTCTATTATAATCTTTATAAAACTCTAAAGCCTCATTCATAAATTTTAAAAAGCCTGGTGCACTTATCAAATCATCTTCAAGTACAATTACTTTCCCATATTGATTAATTACCTTAGTTACTCCTCTAATAACGGATTCAGCTAAGCCAGTGTTTTCTTTTGATTCTTCAATTTTTATTTCCTTAAATCCGCTGATACTATGAATAAAATCTCTAACTTCATTTACTTTAATTTTATCGGTTTCATTTTTCGGTCCTTCAGAAAAAATAAAGAGTTCACTCTCATCAGCTAAAATATTCTTTTGAAGTGATTCCACTGTTTGGCGAGTGTGCCACGGTCTGTTATAAACGAAAAGTACTATCGGAGCTAATGACATTTATCCTAAATAGCAAAATGAATAATATTTATGCACAAATATAACTATTCAGTTTCAAAGAGAACAAAAAAAACCCTATATCCAACGATATAGGGTGGAAAAGTAAATTTAATTTATTTTATTGAAGAGTTTTTTTTGTGAATCCAATACTTGGTAGTGAATTAGGAGAATTCTCTCCTGTGTAATAAACTCTATAATCGGAAGATGTTTTAACTAAAAAGGGATAGGTGGTTTTATAATCTGCCCAATTATTGGTTGTTTGATTATTTGTAAAGAATGGATTATCCTGAGATTTAGTCCAGGTTATACCATCGGTTGAATTCGCAAAACCAAATCCACTACTATTAGCATTACAGAATACCATTTTATAAGTATTATTCTCGTAAATTATTGATGGATGAAAAATGCCACTTCCTTCCCAATTCTGAGTTGGTTCCAAAATGGGGTTAGCAGAATACCTTACCCAATTTATCCCGTCCGTTGAAGTTGCTAATCCTATCTTCCAATACGGCAGGTTTCTACCGCTATAATAAAGGTAATACGTATCATCAATTTTTAAAACCGCTGAAGGGATTATTTGGTATTCCCATCCGTTTGTACCATATAATACAGGAGTTGGATACTTTGTCCAATTTATCCCATCACTTGAAGTAGCATATCCTACGTCCCATTCACCATATGGATCTGACCAACCAGAATAATACATTTTATATATTCCATCTTCTTTAATAATCGCACCTGGATGGACTGCCATATCATCCCAGGTTCCATAATAACCCGGATACATAACAGGATGATTTATAGGTCTATTCCAATTGATTCCGTCCTGAGATTCCGCATACATAATATATTTTACATAACTACCGGCTTCAGCTACATACCACATTTTGTATATGTTTCCATCTTTTAAAATCTTTGGTTGCGTAATACCATCATTATCATATCCATTAAACTGAGGTTGCAATATTGGATTGTTTTGGTAATCAATCCAGTTAGTATTTTGTGGTACTCCCCAGGTTACATATATGTATATATTTCCCTTCCCTGCTCCTGTTGGTTGTAGTACCAGGCTTACCTGTGTTGTTATTCCTGCTAGTATTGTTACATCTGTTTCTCCACTATATACTACTACTGTATCTTCATCTGCTGCATCTACTTTAAGATGCCATCCTCCCGCTAATATATCATTGAACGTTATATCTGCTGTTGTATCCGTTATTAAATTCAATGTTCCGCTTAATGTATCAAATCCTTCCCTGGTTAAATACGCTGTCACACTTATTACATTATCTGGTTTATTTACTCTGTCTATATTAAGTGAGATTCCTCCCTGTTGTGAATCTTTTTTGGGAGAGACAGGTGTTTCTGTTGTGCAGGTACTAAAGATTAGTGAAATAAAAATAACTAAAAGCGAAATGGACCTTTTCATTATTACCCCCAGGTAATAGTTAGTTTTTATAAATTCTTGCTTAATTTGCTAATTTTTTTTGTCACTAGCAACAATTATTTTAAAATCGTTATATTTTTTTAGAGAATAAAACTCAACTTTTATAGAAATCTATAATCAGAGAAGTGTAATGCGGTTTCCCATCTTTATTTCGTTTATCATTTTTAAATGATCTCATAATAAATCCATTTTTATCATCATAGGTAGAGTTAAACTTTCCATTTTCATCCCAATATTCTATTGGTTTTGCAAGGAATCCTGATTTTTTAAATAATTCGGACAAAGTCTTATAGTTAAATAGATGTTTATGGTCATCAGCACCTTCTCCTATTCCACCTGGCTTTACAGTATTTATATAATCTACATTAGAATGATATCCATCTGGAACAGCGACCCTAAAAATCAAGTTTTGATTTGAGTATTGATAAATATTTTTTAGCATTTTACCAATCTCTGTATCAGTTAAGTGTTCCAAGACATGTTCAGCAAGTATTTTATTTATTTTCTTTTTTTGAAAATATTTTTTAAAATCTGTTTCCTTAGTTACATCAAGTGTATCTATATCAGTAGCAAACCATTTCTTATATTTTGTTGGACCAGCGCCAATTATTAAACAAATATCTTTTTGAAATCTTAGGTAAGCTAACCATTTTAAATATTTAATAATTTTGAAGAAAGGGAGCAACTTATGATAGACAAATTGTTTTAAATTTTTATACATAGTAGATTATATTCCCAAACAATTATTTGCCTTGTAAAAAATACTTGTACACTTTTTAAATAGTACACAAGGGGCTATTCCCCAAAAATCAATTTGTTTGAATCCAATTTTCTTTAAAAATATTATAGCTTCTCCATATTCTTGTCTCTCAGAATCATCCAGAATGATAACTCCATCATTTGAAAGATATTCAATAGAATTTCTAATACATTTTACTCTTTCTAAACCATCAACCACTATTATTTGAAAATTTTGATTAATTTCTGTTAACACTTCTGAATAACTTTTTACTACTTTAAGTTCCTTTAAAATGAGTTTTACATTTTTTGGAACTTTCTCATTAACCTTGTCAAACCACCTTTTATCGTGCTCAACCGATACTACCTGATAGACATATGCCGCATAAAATAAAGTTGAACTCCCACTTCCAAATTCAAAAACTGCAAAAGTATTTTTTAATCTCTCTTTAATAAAATCAATAAAGGGATAAGTTGTCCATGGAATCGGATTACCATTCTTATCAATGGCAGAATCTGTATTAAATGAACCAAACCATCCATTGTCTATAAGATATCCACTATAAGCTTGTGAGAGTAGTGCGGAAAATGTCTTAAAGTTCAACTTAAAAAGTGTATTTATTTTTTCTTTGAATTTGATTGCCATGCGTTAAGTATCAGTTTAAATAAATTAAGAAATAAAATTGATTTTACCATCATCACTGATTGATGGAATGTTTTTTTTGTCAAGCCTATAGTAAAAGTTGCTAATGAATATGAAATTAAAGTAGCCAGTGCAGATCCAATAATTCCCATTTTAGGAATTAATATTAAATTTAAAATTACATTAAATACCATCCCAATAAAGGTTCTTAAGAAAGAAATTTTAGTCAGATTTTCGTTGATTAAATATTGGCTGCTTGCCACACCAAGAAACACTGCAACTCCTGCCCAGATGTAAATTGTTAACACACTTGCTGATTGGATAAAATCAGGACCAAGCAAAAACTTAATTATATCTTTTGAAAATATCGTAATTGGTATCGAAATACATATTGCTACCCATGCCAAAATATCGTATAATTTTTGTAATCTGCTTAAATATAACTTCTCACTAACTTTTTTTGCATTTATTATTGCGGGAAATACTGATGTGCTTATTGCTGTTGGTATAAAGTACCATGCTTCAGCAATCCTGACAGCAGCGGCATAATATCCGACATCTTTATCTGTCATCATATTTTTTATAATCACCTGATCAATTTTAACATAAATAGCGATGACCAAACCTGAAAGAATTAATGGCCAGGAGTCTTTTAATAACTGCTTAGCCCTTAAATTTACAAAATGCCATTTCAAAATTAATTGATGATTTATTCTATATACAATATTAAAACCTGCAGCAATCAAAAACGTTTCAACTAATGTTACAATTGCAAAATAAAGCAGAGGAAAATTGAAAATTACAAGTAAGAATTTAAGGGTTGAAGATATAATCAGAGTTGACACTTGAACATATACAGAAAATCTAGATAATACTTTAGATTGAAAATATAAATCTATAACGTTGAATGATTGAAAGATAGTTGAGAATGCTATTATTAAAATCAGAAGCTTATTATAACTGGTTTCAGATATTAGTATGGTTGTTATCCATATTAATAAGATTGATAAGATTGCCCCAAATATCTTCAGAAAAAAAGTGGAACCGAGAATTTCATCTTTTTTATTCGGAGATATTACCAGTTCTCTTACGGTAATATTATCTAACCCCAATGTTGCAAATGCTGCAAACAACCCAACAAAACTAATAGCGTAACTAAGTAACCCGAATTGAGAAGGTCCTAAATAACGAATTATATAAATATTTATTAAAAAGCCTATTATAAGTTTCAATATTTTTTCGGTAAACAACCATGAAGTATTTCTGAAATACTTTTTAAATGATTGTGAACCAAAATTTATTTTGGTACTTATTTCATCTTCTTCTTTCAATGCTAATTATATAGTTAAGTAATAACTGGGATTTTTTTTGTCTTGGTTCTGATTATCAACATTACTACCAACCCAAACACAACAAGTGAGCTGAGTATAAGCGCAATATTCTTTGATATATAAAAACTTTCCGGCGCGTATCTGAATTCTACTTTATGTTCTCCTTTTGGAATTATTATTCCCATATAACCGTGATTCGTTTTATAAATTTTAGTCTCATTGTTATCAATATATGCACGCCAGCCTGTAGGAAGTTTAAATAATTTGTAGTCCGCATCGCCTGTCATATAGGTATCACCGAAAAACAAAAAGTTATTACCGGATGCTTTAACATCCGCTGTTAACAATTTCATTTTTGTAGGAAGTGATGTTTACAGTATTTATGGAATCAGCCGGATCAACTTTCAATCCTTTTTCAGATACATATGCTTTATTCCGCGGATCAAAGCTTGATGCTTTTATATCCTGCAGAATTGACATCTCCGGTTCATTGGCAACTGAATCAACAAAATATATTCTTGGCAAAGCATATTGATTTAAATAAACAATACTTTTATCACCCTTGTATATCGGAACTAATCCCGGGAATTGTGCCGGTTTATCAGTTACTATATATTTTACATTTGCCATCCGCCATAAAGTGCTGTTAACCGGACCAACAACATCCATAAAATCCTGAAATCCTCTTGGTTTTATTGCTGAGTATCCGTAAAAATCCTCTATCAGAAAATAAGCGTTAAAATTTGAATTCTGACGAAATGATCCGAGCGAATTATCCTGTTTCAGGTTTAATATTCTGAACGGAGTTTTATCATTTTGTTCCTGAATTACTTTTACGTAATCCGGTTTTTGAAATTCACTTTCGATATCAGGCATTGGAGAATACTTTGCTCCGCGTGCATCAATTCTCCATAAATCAACTAGTGTTAAAACAATTACAAATAAAACGAGCGAGTCTTTGCTTATCTTTTCTTTTACATAGAAGTTTGCAGCCCAGAACGTGAGTGAGAGAAATGCAAAAGCGAAAAGAAAATCGTTTAAAAACATTCCGCTCATAAAATCTGATAGTGCCTGGTATTGTTTTGCCATTTGAGGTTGGGATGAAGAAATACCGGAAGCATAATCATTTACTCTTGCAACAAACCAACTACTTAACGCCCCATTTAACAGAATCCCAATTACAAAAATTCCTGTAAAAACATATGCAGTATTTCTAATCAGTTTTTCAATCTTAACATCTTTTTCTGTGCGCATCGAGATAATCTTCATTAATCCATAACCGGCAAGGATTGGAAAACTCATCTGATCAAGAACCAATATCATTGAAGGAACACGAAACTTGTTAAAGAACGGCAGATATTTAAAGAGCAAATCGAAAATGAGAGGGAAATTTTTTCCAAAAGAAACAAGCAGGGCAAAAACCGAAAGAATAGTAAGAAACTGAACAAACGGTTCCTTCCAGTTTGTAAAAATTCCAAAGAGTGCAAGAAAGAAAACGAGAACACCCATATACATAGCAACATCAACAAATGGCATCTGTCCGAAATATGTATTCAAATCTACAGGGCGATTATTTGTGAGAGGACCATCATAGGTTGTATTTCCGAATCCATAATATGAAGGAATAATAAATGTAAGAACTTCACCGGGAGAAAAAGACCAGCCTGTGTGGTAATCGTAATAATCGGATGTATTTTCCTGCTGCTTACCGCTAACTTTGTCAACTATACTTTCTGTTCCTCTTGTTGAAAATGCTGAGTACTCATAAACCTGAGTGAAATTATCTGATTGAATCAACAGAGCTACAATGAGGGCGGCTGCAAACATTACAGCCGATTTCAGAATATTATTTCTGGACCCGGAATCTTTCTTCGCCATACTTCTGAAAAAGTAGTAAAGAAAATATATTCCGACAGCTAAAAGGGTATAATAAATTATCTGAACATGAAATCCCTGAATGAATAGCTGCAATGTGATTATCAATAATAGAAAATCTATGATTCTGAATTTTTCTTTAGATCTTAATAGCAATAGAAATATTAAAGGATAAAATGCCAGCGCAGTTAGTTTTGTAACATGACCAATAAACAGGAAGACAATTAATCCGGTACTAAAAGATGTCGCTATTGCAGTAAACAAGCTTACCATAAAATTCCGGCTAATGTGCTTCATTAAAAGGAATGAAGATATTCCCATAAGAATAAGATAGAATACCCACATTACATATTCGTTTGAAAATGGCGCTGAAAAAACATCCCTTACAGCCGTTATACCAACATAAAAAAGATTAAACCATTTAAATGACACCCCAATTGCATATGCAGGCATCCCGCAAAAGATATAAGGATTCCATAGAGTATAACCTTCTCCGTGATTTTCTACGTATGAATGCATGCTTTTGCTTGCAAAAATATCTGCAGACTGAAATGTTTTACCGCCGAAGAAAAGAGGGTTAAGGAATCCAAGAAATAAAATTATTATTATCAGAATTACTGCCAGCACATGATATTTATGCGGGAGTATTTCTTCTATACTAAATTTTGAAAAGAATCCTTCAGGTTTGTTTTTTTTTGATTGGACTGTTTTTTTTGATTTTGCCATTAAATTTCCAGGAAAATTTTATTTTCTTAATAAATTATTTCTTAGCAATAAAAGTTATCCCCGAACCGATCTTATCCTTGATCGAATAATCCACATACATCATGATTAATGTAAATGGTAAAGTAACAATAAAATAGAACGGCAGTAATATTAAAAAGAATTTGGAAAGATTCACGAGCATTATAGGATATTTGATTCCAAGTCTCCACGCTTTATCTCCCCAGAATCCGTAAGTATATCTTGATCGGTAAAGTGAAAATCCAATGGGCAATAGTTTTTCCTCAAGATCTTCTTTAGAGTAGCCATCCCTGGCATGCTCGCCAACAAAACTTTCGTCTGATTCATCGTGTACATCACTTCCGCCAAAAACAGAAGGAGTGTTTATTAATAGATACCCGCCTTGTTTTAAAGCAGTATAAAAATTCTGAAATACTTTCACATCTGCTTCTATATGTTCCATAACATCAACACAAACTATAACATCAAATTTGTTATCGTGATTTATGGTTGTAAGATCCTCAACACCAAATGATACATTTCCGATTTTTTCAGACTGAAAAAAATCTTTACAGTCTTTAATCCACTCATTCTTTACATCCACTGCATAAATATTATTTGGCTTCAGATTCTTCGACATAAAATACGAATACTGCCCGTAACCCGTGCCTGCATCATATATTTCAATTTCATTCCCATTAAATACATTCCTCAGGTTGCGTAATTCTCTTCTTACATACCAGGAACGAAGAAACATCAGATTAAGAATTTTATAAAACAGGATTCTAAGCTTAGGATATTTCCTTATTACCGAAGCAAAAATATCTTTTACAGGATCGTAATACATGAGGCTAATCTATCCGGAGAGTGTATTTAGAATGATTCAAAAACAAATTCAATACTTAAAGTTCTTTATCTTTAATAATATATTCGCGTTCATTCATAAAATTATTTACAAGCATTTCACCTAAAAGCCCGACTGAAAAAAACTGCACACCAACAATTATTAAAAGCATACCAAGAAATAACATCGGACGGTTACTAAGAGGTTCTCCTATTATCCACAAAACTGTTAGGTAACCATTTACAACAAGTCCTATCAGGAAAGAAAGTGCGCCCAGGAAACCGAAAAAATGCATCGGACGTTTGATATAACGCGTAGCAAACATCACGGTTATTAAATCTATAAATCCTTTAAAGAAACGTGAAATCCCGAACTTGGTTTTACCATATCTTCTGGGATGATGTTTTACAGGAATTTCAGAAACTCTGAATCCCTGCCAGTCGGCAAGAACAGGCACATAACGATGAAGTTCACCATAAACTTTTATATTATCAGTAACATCTTTTCTATAGGATTTTAAACCGCAATTAAAATCATGAATTTTTATTCCGCTTATAACCCTGGTAACAAAGTTGAAAAACCTGGATGAAGTTTTTTTGATAAACGGATCGTGTCTTGTCTTCTTCCATCCTGAAACGAGATCATAACCTTCTTCAAGTTTTTTTATCAACCCGGGTATTTCATTCGGATCGTCCTGCAGATCTGCATCCATCGTAACAACTACATCGCCGGTGGCATTTTTAAATCCTATCTGTAACGCTGCAGACTTTCCGTAATTTTTCCGGAAACTTATAAATTTGAACCTCTTATCAGTTTTACAGATTTCTTTAACTACCTGCAATGATTTATCAGTGCTTCCATCATCAATAAAAATTACTTCAAAATTTATGTTGATTAGTTTTAAAGCCTTTTTTATCTCGTTTGTCAGGGGGTTGAGTGATTCTTCCTCATTAAAGAGAGGTACTATTACAGATAGTTTATTAAACTCGCTTTTCCTAGATTCCCCGCCTTGTTTATTATAATTATAATACCGCTTTCTTCTTCCTCTGTAGTAACGGTTATAATTACCCGATTTTTTATTACCGGAATCTTCATTTCTCGCGTTTTTGTCAGATTTCTGTTCTTCCGACGGAATATTTTCGTTCTTTTTTTGCTCTTCCAAGACAATCAGACTATTGTAAAAATGAAGCCAAAGTTAATTTAATAATTACATAAAAACAATTTAACATCAACTGAGATAAGTATTTCTGAATTTGTTCCGTGGAAAATTAATAGGACGTTTTTTATCCGAAATCAAATCTTGACAAAAGTGTATAGATTCATTATTTTTGAAATGTACTTAAACAGAATTACTGAGATTTACTGAATCTCAGAGATTTCAATACTAGGAGAATAAATGAGCAATACTGAAGTTGGAACAATAGAAGAATTAGCGAATAAAGAATATAAGTACGGGTTTGTTTCTGATATTGAATCTGACAGCCTTCCGAATGGATTGAATGAGGACATTATTCGCCAGCTTTCAGCTATTAAAAAAGAACCTGAATGGATGCTTGAATGGAGACTAAAAGCATACAAGCAATGGCTGCCGATGAAAGAACCACATTGGGCAAATATTAAGTATAATCCGGTTGATTACCAGGATTTGACCTATTATTCGGCTCCTAAAAATAAACCTGTGTTAAACAGCCTTGATGAAGTTGATCCCGAATTACGAAAAACATTTGAAAAACTGGGAATATCTCTCGAAGAGCAGAAAAGACTGAGTAATGTTGCTGTGGATGCTGTGTTCGATAGTGTCTCTGTAGCGACTACATTTAAAGATACTTTGGCAGAAATGGGAATCATATTTTGTTCTATCTCGGAAGCAGTTCAAAATCATCCTGATCTTGTAAAAAAATATATGGGAAGTGTTGTTCCTTACACGGATAATTTTTTCGCAACTCTAAACTCGGCAGTTTTCAGTGATGGGACATTCGTTTATGTTCCCAAAGGTGTTCGCTGCCCTATGGAGCTTTCAACTTACTTCAGAATTAATGCGGCAAAGACGGGACAGTTTGAAAGAACTTTGGTTATTGCTGATGAAGGTTCTTATGTAAGTTACCTTGAAGGTTGCACAGCACCTATGCGGGATGAAAATCAGCTTCACGCAGCTGTTGTAGAATTGATTGCACTTGATAATGCACAGATAAAATATTCAACCGTACAAAACTGGTATGCCGGTGATAAGAACGGTAAAGGTGGTATTTATAATTTTGTTACTAAACGCGGGGCATGCCGGGGAGTAAATTCTAAAATTTCATGGACACAGGTTGAAACAGGTTCAGCAATTACATGGAAATATCCCGGATGTATATTGCAGGGAGATAATTCAATTGGTGAGTTTTATTCTGTTGCCGTAACCAATAATTACCAGCAGGCAGATACCGGGACGAAGATGATTCATCTTGGAAAGAATACAAAAAGTACAATCATCTCTAAAGGAATTTCAGCCGGTAAAAGCAATAATAGTTACCGCGGACTTGTGAAGATAAATAAGAAAGCTGATAATGCCCGCAATTTTTCTCAGTGTGATTCGCTTTTAATTGGTGATAAATGCGGAGCGCATACATTTCCATATCTTGAAATAAATAATCCATCGGCACAGATAGAACACGAAGCCACAACTTCTAAAATTGGTGAAGACCAGATTTTTTATCTGAACCAGCGAGGTATTTCAACTGAAGACGCGATCGGATTAATAGTTAATGGATATTGTAAAGAAGTATTTAAAGAACTGCCGATGGAATTTGCGGTAGAGGCAACCAAACTTCTCAGCATAAGTCTTGAAGGCAGTGTTGGGTAAATCTTTCTTAAAAATTAAAATGGAAACAGGAAAAAATAATGTTAGCAGTTAAAAATTTACACGTGAAAATCGGCGAGAAAGAAATTCTTAAAGGAATTAATTTGAATGTAAATGCCGGTGAAGTTCACGCGATTATGGGACCAAACGGTTCGGGTAAAAGTACTCTCGCTTCAGCTCTTGCAGGTAAAGAAGAATATGTAGTTACTGAAGGAGAGATAACTTACAACGGAAAAAATCTTTTAGAACTTTCACCCGAAGACCGTGCAAGGGAAGGTTTATTCCTGGCTTTTCAATATCCTGTTGAACTACCGGGTGTAAGCAACACAAATCTGTTAAAGACAGCTTTAAATGAAATTAGAAAATACCGCGGCGAAGAGGAACTGGACGCAATGGAATTTCTAACGCTGATAAAAGATAAGATGAAACTTGTAGAACTGGATCAGAAGCTGCTTAGCAGAGCTGTTAATGAAGGATTTTCCGGCGGCGAAAAAAAGAGAAATGAGATATTTCAAATGGCAGTGCTTGAACCAAAACTAAGTATACTCGACGAAACTGATTCAGGACTTGATATAGACGCTTTAAGAATTGTTGCAAATGGAGTAAACAAGTTAAAGAATAAAGGAAATGCTACAATTGTAGTTACACACTACCAGAGATTACTTAATTACATTGTGCCTGATTTTGTTCACGTACTTTATAATGGAAGAATTGTTAAATCCGGTGGAAAAGAACTGGCATTCGAGCTTGAAGATAAAGGATACGACTGGATTAAAGATGATAAAAACCAGTTAGTAGAGAATTAATTTTAAAAGAAAAATAAAATGACTGAAACTTCAGAATTAAAAAATATAAAAGACTCGTACATAGAAAATTTCGGAAAATTTGAGAACAGCCTGAACGGCGGAAAATCTACCGCAATTCACAAGATCCGAAAAGATGCTATCTTAAATTTTTCTGAACTTGATTTTCCGACAACCAGGAATGAAGAATGGAAATACACCAGTATTGCTCCTTTACTTAAGCATAACTTTATTCCTTCTGAAAAAAAATCCGGAGTATCCAAAAATCAGGTTCAAAAATTTTTATTTAGTGAACTTGAGCATTCACTTCTTGTTTTTATAAATGGATTTTTTTCCGAAGAGCTTTCTGACATAAAAAGTTTACCCAAAGGAGTAATCGCCGGCAGTATAGCTGAGGCAATTAAAAATCATTCTGAAATTGTTGAGAAGCATTACAGCAAATATGCTGATTATAAAGACCAGATTTTTACAGCATTAAGTACTGCTTTTACAAAAGATGGGGCTTTCGTTTATATCCCCGATGGAAAATTAATTGAAGAGCCGGTTCATATTCTTTATCTCAGCACTTCAAAGGATCAAAAGATTTTAAACCAGCCGAGAAATCTATTTGTAGCAGGTAAAAATTCCCAGGCGACAATTATTGAACACTACGCTTCAATAGATAACGAAATATATTTTACAAATACGGTTACAGAAATTTTTGTCGATGAAAATGCAGTCCTTGATCACATTAAGCTGCAGGATGAAAGTAAAAGTGCTTTTCATATCGCAAGGATGGAAGTTGACCAGGAACGGAACAGTAATTTTACTTCGAACATGATTTCCTTTGGCGGTGATTTAAGCCGAAATGATTTTAATACCCGTTTTAATAATGAAGGCGGTAATTGTCAGCTTAACGGTTTATTTATGATTGATGGAAACCAGTTGTTTGATGTTCACACGATGATAGATCATGCAAAACCGCATTGCGACAGTCATGAACATTACAAAGGAATTCTTGACGGAAAATCACGCGGAGTATTTAATGGTAAAGTAATGGTTCGCCCTGATGCACAGAAAACAAATGCATTCCAGGAAAACAATAATATTATTCTTTCAGATAGCGCGCTTATAAACACAAAACCGCAGTTGGAAATTTTTGCCGATGATGTTAAGTGTTCTCACGGTGCAACGATAGGACAAATAAATGAGGATGCTCTTTTTTACCTCAAGACAAGAGGAATCGGGGATAAAACAGCACGCGGTTTACTTATTCATGCATTTGCAAGTGAAGTTGTAAATTCAATTAAAGTTGAAGCTATAAGAAATTATCTTGAAGAAATTCTGACAACTAAATTTAATCAGGTACAATAAGTGAATACTAAAGCTGAAATATTATCCGGGGAATTAAAATTTGATGTAATGAAAATTCGTGAAGACTTCCCTATTCTTAATACACTAGTACGAGGAAAACCACTTTGTTATCTCGATAATGCTGCAACAACACAAAAACCTCATATGGTTATTGATTCACTTACCGAATATTATACTTCAATAAATTCCAACATTCACCGCGGAGTTCATACTCTAAGCGAAAAAGCAACTGCCGCTTTTGAAGAATCAAGAGTGAAAGTTAAAAACTATATAAATGCTAAAAGTGAAAAAGAAATAATCTTCACACGCGGAACAACAGAATCTATAAATCTTGTTGCTAACAGTTTTGGAAGAAGCAATTTAAATGAGGGCGATGAAATACTGATTACGGGAATGGAACATCATTCCAACATAGTTCCGTGGCAGCTTATCGCTTCGGAAAAGAAAGCTGTTCTGAAAGTTGTACCAATAACCGACAGTGGAGAATTAATTCTTGATGAATTTGAAAAATTAATTACTGAACGAACAAAAATTATTTCGGTTGTTTATGTTTCCAATACACTCGGCACAATAAATCCTGTTGAGAAAATAATTGAAATAGCTCATAAACATGGAGTTCCTGTTTTGCTCGATGCAGCACAGGCTGTAAGCCATATCCCGGTTGATGTACAAAAACTTGATTGTGATTTCTTTGCTTTCTCAGGTCATAAACTTTACGGACCAACTGGAATAGGAATTTTATACGGAAAAGAAAATCTGCTGGAACAGATGCCGCCTTTTATGGGAGGCGGAGATATGATCTCAAAAGTAACTTTTGACAAAACAACTTATAATGAACTTCCCTTCAAGTTTGAAGCAGGTACATCAAATATTGCAGATGCTATCGGGCTGGGTGCAGCAATAGATTATGTTAATTCTATCGGTCTTAATTCCATTCAATTACATGAAAAACACGTGCTTGATTATGCTACTAATAAATTATCTGACATTGAGGGGTTAAGAATAATCGGAACTGCACCTGAGAAAAGCAGTGTTATATCCTTTGTTCTAAAGAATGTGCATCCTCACGATGTAGGAACTTTTTTAGACTTTGAAGGAATTGCTGTGCGTACAGGACATCACTGCACTCAGCCTTTGATGGACAGGTATAATATTTCCGCAACTTCACGTGCTTCGTTTGCTATGTACAACACTATTGAAGAAGCAGATGTTCTTGTTCAGGGAATTAAAAAAGTAATTGAGGCATTTAGCTGATGGACAATGAATTAAGAGAACTTTACCAGCAGGTAATTTTAGACCATAATAAAAGTCCGAGAAATTTTAAAAAGATTGAGACAGCAAATCATTATGCGGAAGGATATAACCCTTTATGCGGCGACAGAATTGATGTTTACGTAAAATTGAATGAAGATAAGATTGAAGATATTTCATTCATGGGTTCCGGGTGCGCAATTTCAAAAGCTTCTGCTTCACTAATGAGTACAATGGTTAAAGGAAAAACCATTGAAGAAGCTGAAAAAATATTTGAAAAATTTCAACACCTAATTACGGGAAAGATGAATGAAGAAGTCAATACAGATGAAGTTGGCAAACTGGCAGTATTTGCCGGGGTCAGAGAATTTCCTGCCCGGGTAAAATGTGCAAGCCTTGCCTGGCATACTATGTTATCAGCTTTGAAAGAAAAAAATAAAACTGTAACAACAGAATGAAAAAGGAAATAACCGAAATAATTAATAAACAGGAACTGGAAGAAAAAATTATAGCAATGGTTAAAACATGTTATGATCCGGAAATTCCTGTTAACATTTTTGAGCTTGGATTAATATATGAAATTCAGATTGATAACGATGCCAATGTTATTGTTAAAATGACGCTTACCTCACCTGCCTGTCCGGTTGCAGGTTCTTTACCGGGAGAAGTTCAGGAAAAAATTTATTCAATCCCTGAAGTAAGAAATGTCAGAGTAGAACTCGTATGGAGTCCTCCGTGGGACAAAGATATGATGTCTGATGTTGCCAAATTAGAACTTGGAATGCTTTAAAAAATTAAATAACAACAGGAGAAGAAAGTATGTTCAATATTATGTCGCGTCCTCCACTATATGATCAGGACGCTGTTCAGCCAATGAGAGATGCATTAATTGCAGTAGGCTTTAAAGAACTGTTAACTTCAAAAGATGTTGATGAAGCCATAAATGTAAAAGATGATAAAACCGTTCTTGTGATGATCAATTCTGTCTGTGGTTGTGCTGCAGGTAGTGCAAGACCGGGGATTTCATTAGCACTACAACATAATGTTATTCCTGACAGACTCGTAACCGGATTTGCAGGACAGGAAAGAGAAGCCGTCGATAAAATAAGAGAGTATATAACTGGATATCCGCCATCTTCACCAAGCATAGCTTTATTCAAAAATGGAAAACTGATGTACTTTATGCAGAGATACAATATCGAAGGTCGTTCAGCTGAAGAAATAGCTGTTGATTTACGTGAAGCATTTGATGAACTCTGTACAAATCAAGGTCCGTCAATTCCTGCAGAGATGTTTGCTAAAGTTACTTACGCAGTTCAGTGCGGTTCAAAAATTCCATTGTATAAAGAATAGAATTTAATCATTATTTAGACTGTCACATTTTGACATACTCAATGTGACAGTCAATAAAATTATATAATAATAAAAAATGAAATTTAGTACACAGGAAGAATATGGTTTACGTTGCCTGATAAGGATTGCAAAATCACAAAATGGATTGACAATTCCGGAAATAAGCGAGCTGGAAGGATTATCAACCGCACACGTTGGAAAACTTTTGCGTATTCTGCGACTTGGGGAATTTATTGAAAGCAGCCGCGGACAAACCGGCGGATATAAATTAGCCCGTCCATCAGATGAAATAATTATTGGAAATGTACTTGCTGCACTTGGCGGGAAATTATATGAATCATCATTTTGCGACGTTCATTCGGGACTGCCAAAAATATGTACAAACTCAATAGATTGCTCGGTTCGATCCTTATGGAGCACCGTTCAGTCGCTTCTTGATAGTGTCCTCGATAAACTTACATTGAAAGATCTGCTCGGGAAAGAAGATGAAGTTTCTTCTCTTGTTACAAATTTCACCCAGGATATTCCTTCGATCAACAGCAATAATTAATTTTTGATTACTCTTATTACCGGATAATATTTTCCCGCCTGAATCCATTTTTTATATTCATCGTATACCACAATTCCAATCATACTCTGCGGCTCTAATCCTAATACCAGAACATTGCTATTCAACTGATTAATTGGAACATAAAAATATTTATCAGGATTTATAATTGATGTTTCTTCTATTTTAATTTTTGGATCAGGCAGCATTAATTCTTCGAGAAAAACTGAGTCGATATTTTCGATATAATATTTCTGAAATATTACTTTTCCGGCTTGTGTTAAAGATCTAAATTTTACATCATGATTTTTGAGCATTTCTACGAGATTTACAGAATCTTTCGGGATTAAATATCCCGATGGTTTCTTTACAATTAAAACCGGATTCACAACAGAATGATATTCTTCAACTGTAATAATAGAATCTTCCCCGCTAGAAACTGATTTGAGAGTCAACTTCAATTCACTATCCCCTTTAACATGTTCCATTCTGATTGCAACGGAATCACCCTCTTTTGATTTAATCAACCTGGTTCTTTCAGAATGCACAAGTTTTTTAATTTTATCTTTATTTTTAACGGCAAAAGTAATAAATGCTTCCAGAGCTGTTTTTTGTCCATTTGCACGATGTTTTATATTATCTTTAAAAGCATCCTTTCCGTTTAAGCCCTCCAAAATAAAAGAGAAAGAATTCAATATTCCGAAACTCTGCCTGCCATCATTAATATCAACAGTACTGTGCCTCATTCTCTCCACACCCGGAGGTCCCCCAAGAACATAATTATTAAATGAATATCCTCTTTCTTTTAAATATTCTTTGGCAAAAGGAAAAAACTCTTTATTAGAATAGTCTCTTATTTTTTCTGAAACATTAATATCTGTGGTTGCACCGAATTGTTCATCGAAATTTTTAATATAACCGAATTTAATCCAGTCATCTGAGTATGGATAATATTCATGAACATCTAATGTAGCTTCTGGTAAATATTCATTAAAAAGTTTGTGAAGTCCGATTACTTCCGGCTGTGTTAGTATGAGATGGTTCCTGTTTAAATCGGCCTCATTCCCATTGCGTCTTTCATTCTTTTGCGAACCATCCGGATTCATCTGCGGAACTAACAACAGGTCTGCATCACTAAGAAATTTGTCAAAAGATTTTTCCGCAATATCTTTTAGCAGCAACAATGATCCTTCTTTTCCTGATTGCTCATTTCCGTGCTGCTGTGCAAAAATCAGAATTTTAATTTTGGATTTATCCTCACCAAAATTTCCGTTTGATATTTTCAATAAAGGAATCTTCCTTCCCTCAACTGACTCAGCAATATATTCCAGTTTAATTCTCTTATCCGTTTTAGAAATATTATTCAGAAAAGTTATCATTTGAGAATAAGAGGTAAGGCTATCAAAGTTATTTTTTTCGAGAGGAGTTTGAACTTCCTGAGAGAAGATGGCTGCTGTCATAGCTAAAAATAATATTATAATTTTCATTTGTCAGACTTTATTTATTATAAAATTCAAGTTTTTCTATTGTAACTTTTTTAAGATATTCTTCATCCACAATTGCACCACAGCCGGGAAGTCCGGGAACAGTAAGTGTTCCATCACTGTTAAGTTTAAATGGATTCTGAACTATATCTTTTTCAAAATACCTATCGTTTGCGCTTATATCACCCGGAAGAGAAAAATTATTCATGCTTGCAAGTGCAACATTAAATGTTCTGCCGATTCCTGTTTCCAGCATTCCGCCGCACCAGACGGGAACAGATTTATCCTTACATAAATCGTGAATCTTTTTTGCGGGAGTTAATCCGCCTACACGGCTTGGTTTAATATTTATTATTCTGCAGGCATTAATTTCAAGAGCGAATTCCGCATGCTCGGGGGAAATTATACTTTCATCAAGACACAAAGGTGTTTTTAATTCTTTCTGTAGTTTGGAGTGCTGGTAAATATCATCGTGAGCTAGCGGCTGTTCAATTAAAAGTAAATTATAATCATCCAGCTTTTTGAGAAGTTCAGCATCTTCTATCTTATAAATACTGTTTGCATCAACCTGCAGTTTTATTTCCGGAAAATGTTTTCTTATTTCCCTAACAGGTTCAACATCATAGCCCGGTTTAATTTTTATTTTGATTCTCTGGTAACCTTCTTTTAAATAATCTTCAACACTTTTCAGTAATGAATTAATATTTTTCTGAATACCGATGCTTACACCGACCGGAACTTTTTGTTTTTCTCCACCAATAAATTCAGAAAGACTTTTATTTTCAGCTTTACTGAAAATATCCCAAACTGCAAACTCAAGGCAGGTTTTTGCAATTTTATTTCCTCTCACAGGAGAAAAAAGCTCATCAACTTCTTGGGGAGAAAAAAATTTGTTGTTGCACAAAATCGGAACTAAAAAATTTTTAAGAATTGACCAGGCAGTTTCTGTAGTTTCTTCATTATACCATGGTTCAAGTCCGGCGGGCGATTCTCCCCATCCGATTAATCCATCTGAAAAAACTTTTGCAATTATTCCGTGATTGCCGTCCTCAATCCAGCCGCTTGTTTCAAATGGCTTTTTGTAAGGCAGAAATATTTTGTGTAGTTCGATCTTATCGATTTTCATTTCAGTAAGATTATTTTTTTAGTTATAAAATTGTTTCCCGATTCTAATCTGCAAAAATAAATTCCTGAAGAAAGTGAACTGCCATTAAAAATTATTGAATACTCCCCCGGTAGTCTCTTTTCATTTACGAGAGTCTGAACTTCGTTTCCAAGTATATCAAAAACTTTAAGTTTTATGCTCATTTCATGATCTAAATAAAAAGTAATCCGCGTAGAAGGATTAAAAGGATTCGGATAAATATTTTTAAAATAAAATCCTGTTTTATTTTCAAGCCTTAAATTATTTATGCCGGAAGGTTCTTCAAATTTTCTATTAAGTATTGAATACGGTAAATCATTATAAGTTGTAAGAGAGTAACGAAGATTATTCATTGCAACAATTTGCCTTGTTCCGCTGTTCGAAGATGCATGGTATTCGGACGAATCAACATAAGTCGTTGATAAAGCATCAACAATAATAACCGGTACAGAACCAGTACTGCTGATATTTTTTTCTGATCCGGAAATTCTGGTGAAAGAAATTCCATCAGAATAAATACCTAATCTCCTGCGGTTGAGCATGAGTCCCCACAACAATGCTGATGTTCGGTTTTCATAATAATCTTCGGAATCGAAAAGAAGCGGCTGGTAGACTAAATCACCAAACAGATTTAATCCAATATTATTTGTCATCTCTCCGTAATAAGAAGCATAAATGTAATCGTCAGTTCCATCTATATAATTCTTTCCTGAAATTTTACCGCTGTTGCCGAATAAAAATATTGGTGTTCTGTTATTTATTTTCTGATAAAAAGTTTGAGGCACCAAAAAAGAAGAATCATTTAATAATGACAGAACTTCCAAAGAATCACCTGCAGCTATAAAACAGGAAGCACTTTGAATTTTATCAGATTCGGTTACGCTATTAAGATTTGCTTCATTTAGTAAAACAATTGAGTAATTATAACTTCCCTGGTTTAGAAAATTTGTTAATGCATTCAATTCGGAACTATACCCGGGATGGGATAAAACAACTATATCCTGAGAACTATTTTGAGTTAAAAATGAGCTCAATCCGTTATTCAGAAAACTACTAATCGTATTATCACCTGTCAGCCAGGTATCTGTTTTCGGAAAATAATATTCAACTGTTGTATCAACAGGTGAGGCACTTGAGGGAATGAAACAGATTCTTTTATTTAAAAAATCGTATTGCCAGCCGGAAGTAAGCTGATCGCATTTCAGATTTTCAATTGTATAATCGCCTGAATTATAAGAACTGAAAGAAGTTTTATCATCAGCTCTGAAAATTGCTACTGCTCCGCTTCCCATCACAGTTCCGATTCCATAGTCATCTATACAAATCGCCGTTCTATCGTCAATCCCCGCACCTAATAAATCTTCTCCTGCCTGGAAATGATAATTATACAGAAAGGGAATCAGCCTTCCGAATCTTCCGCGTTCAGTAAAATGAGTATCAAAAATTACATCGGGAACAAGATCAAGAAAATCATTTTCAAGAGTAATGGTATAACCGAACGGATTAATTAATGCGGAACGTGGAAGTGTACTGTTATGTTCTGCCGAAAAATCAACTTCACCCAAAACTGCGGCACCGGCACTTGTACCTGCAATTACGCCTCCCTGCTGATAAACATAAAGAATTGCATCTTCAGTTTTTGTTCCTCTCCATTTCGATATATACTGCCACTGATCACCACCTCGAAGAAAAATAGCCTTCGCAGTTATCAGTTCATCATAAGTTGACTGCAGATTCGCCTGCTCAGTTGATGAGATTGCTTTGTTGTAAACTGTATCTGCACCAAGTGAGCTAAAATATTCCGGAAGCCAGTTTGTAGAACCCTCTTCGTAGGAAAGAATAATTATTTTTCCGCTGTCAGATTTCTGAACAATCCATCCGTATGGTTGATCACTCCAGTCATTATAATCTTCACTTCCGCCACCCACTGCGCATATAAATCCCTGTCCAAAAATTAAAGACGTAAAAGAAAAGAAAGTAAGACAGAAAAGTGCTCTCATCAAATTAAAAACTTAATCCAACTGTTATTCTATGTACACTCGGCAAAATATTATAAAGCGCAAATGCATAATCAAAATAGATACTGCTGCCTGAGAAAGGAACCGTTGTACCGGCACCAAATGTAAAGTCCTCATCATCATAATTAAATTTATAACCTCCCCGCAGGTACAATCTATCGAAGAAAGAAAATTCAGTTCCGAAGTGAAGCCTTTCGCTGTTATCATTTGGATGCACAGCATCAATTCCGCCCCGGATTTTTATAAAATCTGCCTGGTAAATATCAAACCCGATTCCCACCTGAAAATTGAGCGGAAGCGGATAAGTATCTGTTTTTAATGTCCCTGGTGCTAACCGGCTTGTAGGATAATTATCATTTTTGGCGTAAACAATATCCAGATCCGGTCCCTGAAACTGAAGCTCACCGCCGAAGTTTGCCATGCTCATTGCTATTGTAAGATTTTGGAAATCAAGCCTGTACTGTGTTCCGATATCAAATGCAAAGCCGTCGGCAGTTTCGTTCCATATTCTCTGCGATACATATTTAACTGTTACTCCCACACCAAACCTGTCTGTTAAATACTTTGCATAGCTAATACCCAGCGCAAGATCACCAGCATCAAAAAACCTTCCGGTTCCATTAGGTTGTTCTTCTGTAGTTATCTCCATTTCACCCGTTGTAAAAGATATTAAGCTTAACGCTACCGACCCTGCATCCTGCATATTATAAACAACTGCAGCTGCATTTAAGTCGAAGAGATCAAACCAGTTCATATATGAAAACTGTGCTTCAACGGAATTTACTTTTACAATTCCTGCGGGGTTCCAGAATACGGAAGAAGCATCTCCGGTTAAACCTACAACTGCACCACCCATTGCTGTTTCTCTGGCTCCAATTGGAATTTGAAGAAATTGTGCCCCGGATGTACCCAGGTTAGCATTTTGGGCAGAAGATACTCCTGTAATAAAAAGTAAAGTAAAAATTGTAAATATTTTTTTCATGCAATCTCCATAGTATTCTCAGCTGTAATGATATTATTTGATTACAGCAAAACGATCTTTAAATTCTGATCCGGATGATTTAACAACATAAATGTAAACACCGGGAGCAATTTCTCTTCCGCTCTCGGTCCTAAGATCCCACACTTCAGTTCCGTTAGAAGAATTGTGATGAAGCGTTTTAACAAGATCTGCATTAACTGAAAAAATATAAATAGTACACTCTGAAGGTAGATTGGTAAATTGAATCTGTCTTAGTGGTTCTCTTCTTAGTTCACCATACTCACGTTCAAATAAACTTGATACCAGGTAAGGATTAGGAACAACTTTAATTCTATTAATATTTTCTGATATTGATGTTATATCATTTGTAGCTCCCTTTATTTTGAAACTATACTTATCCCTGATACCAGGAAGAACAGGTGCAAGTGTTTCAACTGAAAAAATATTACCGGCAGATGGAGGATTATCCGAAGGGAATTCTACCTGTGCTTTAATACCATCAAACTCAAAAGTATCAAGATCATAGAGATTATCGGCTGAGAGAATTGTATCCATTGCAGAATTCCTTACCAAAATGGAAATGAATCCATCCTGCCCGTTCATTCCTTTCGAAGTGGTTGAAACGAGATACATATCAGTTTTAATCAGTGTATCTGCAGCTACATTAAATTTAATATCAATATTCTCTGTTCCACCTACTCTGGATACACTCTGAATTAAATCCGGCTGGATAAGATTGAACAGAACACCATCTGTTGTTGCCTGTGGCTGTCCAACATTAAACGGTCTAGATGCAACAACTGTATCCTGTTCGTTTTTAACAACACAAACAGAAAAATCTATAGTAATCAAATCTCCTGATTCAGGGAGTTTTTCAGGCGGAGTTGAAGGATCATCTGTTAGAGAAGACTTAAAACCGTATCCCGGAAAATCTATAACTCTTCCGCCGGGAGGATATCCATAACCCTCTCTCCCAATCAGTTGCCCGGTAGTAAGATTGTATAAATTGTAAGAAGAAGGGGAAAGAAACTGAATTCCGAATTTATAAGGTTTAGTTAAAGATGAATCAGTAATAATTATTGAAACATTTGTTTCCAGATCGCCTTTTTCTTTTTTTGATATATAGGTAAAACCTGTCTGATATGAATTTCCGGCAAGCGCTGCAGTATCTACCGGATTAACCTGAAGTATATAATTAGATTCTCCGTAAATCTTCCTTATGTCATATGATGAAACAGGGCTGCGTCCTATAGCTTCCGATCTTGGAATTATCGAAACAGTATTTATGGCTTCAAGAGTGTTGCCGATTGCGCTTTCAAGACTCTCAAGATTCGCATCTCCCCTGTCATATGAAGTGATTGAATACCAGTACTCAAATCCATTTATTACTGTTGTATCTGTATAAGTGTACTGAAGACCTGTGTTTTTCCCCTGTGAATTCACGATATCAAAATCTGCTATCTTATTCCACGTGGCTCCCTGATCCTGGCTTCTATAAATCCGGTATCCTTCAAAATCATATTCGCCTGTAAATTTATCTTTTGATTTTTCAGCGATATCATCCCAGAAAAGAATGGATTTAAAATCCCCGGCTTTACCATAAAGGTGTGGACGGGCAGGCGGTTTGGGAAGTTCAAAATTTGCGTTGACTGTATTTTGAGCCTGTGTAGCTGCAGTAAGAATTTCATCCAATGTTTCACCAGCAACAAGAGCAGTTATAAAAGTAAGAGTATCTCCAACATTTAAATCATAAGGACCGGAAGATATATTTGCAAGAATATCCAAACCCGAAGCCGGTATAGTGGCTGGATCATCATAGTGTAATGATGTATTTGAGCCGAGATGAAAATATTTTGACCCAATTGACGAATTGTAAAGACTCTGAGCACTCGACATAATTCCGTACTGAATTGTATCCTGATCCAGGTCATCATCGTAAATGTTGTAATGCATATCTGTAATTCCCCTTTCAACGCCGTTTACCTCAGGAGTTTTAAGAAAAGCAACTCCGAAAAATCCTGTCTTGCCATCAGGCCATTCATTTGAAATACCATCATCAAAGAAATAGACAACTTTTTTTTCTGCATTATAATCAAGTTTATCATCACCGTATTCAGGATCTCCACCACTAACATTTCCGACATCAATATCTGTGTACATATCAAAATAAACTCCTGAAAGATTATTTTGCCCAACATTAACAATCTGGAATTTATAGAAGATCATATTTTTAGCAAAGTTTACTCCGAATGCATAACCGGTTTGTGCTACAAGAATTCCAAGTACACTTTTCGTGTTATTACTATCACTGTAAACACAATAACTGTCCTGATCAGAAATTATAACAGGATTTCCCTGAGCGTCTTTAACCGGCCAGCCTAGCTGGGTATTCCATGTTTCCGGATTATCACTGAAAGCAATTTGTGCAAGATCAGGATTATGGTAACCGCCAACTGCTTCCCATTCTTCATCAGTAGTATACCTACCCTGGATAACATTTCCCGGAATACCTACCATTGGATTTATCCTGTATATATAATTTTTTGTGCTGTTGATAGGAAATTCTCCTGAAGGACCCTGCGTTATTGTTCTTGGATAAAGTTTACCACGGTTTTCAAAAAATAATCCTATGTTACTTGCATTGTGTATCCCTGCTGCACGATCATTTATTCCAAGAGGTTTATAAAAAGAGGAACGGTTTTCTTCCTTATCTTTTTGCTGAGCAGTAAGAGAAATAAAAGAAAGGATAGAGAGTAGCAAAATTTTCAGAATAGTTTTCATATTTTTTTTATTATTAATTTCTTATTTCAAAACTTAAATGTTGCGCCAAGTCTTATTGATCTCGGCGGACCGAAGTTTGAAGGATCCTGCATATATTCTCTTGAATGACCTCCTTCAAAAGTAAAATTGGGATCCCCTGTATCGCCGTAAACATATAATATGTTTCTATGGTCTGTAATGTTAAGTACCTCGGCAAATATTCTTAAAGAATAATTATCTATAACGGGAAATTCTTTCCCTATCATTAAGTCTATGGAATAAGTTGCGGGCATTCTTAACGAATTTTTTTCAACAAAACCAATGTCGCGTCCGCTTGGAGTATATGGATAGCCAGAAGCAGCACGTGCTATAACACTTATATCCATTCTTTCCATTAACATACTGCCGAAGAAATCAGGACCTTCACCCTCGGGAATGGTGTATGTACCGGAAAAATTAAAAACATGGGTTTTATCAAAATCGAGATAGTAAAGCTGGGTTGATTCCTGTGTGCCCGGATATTGTTCGGTTTCAGATGAAGCACTTCCTTTGGAAACAGAATAAGTATACGTCAGTCCGCCTGAAAAATACTTATCCGGTCGTATATCAATATTAATTTCAAATCCTTTTACATTTGCATAATCCTCATTCACATAAAGAGTATAGCCGGTATATCTTCCATCAACATAAGGGAAATAATATCTTGTTCCGATCAAGCCGGTAATATCTTTATAGTAAGCTGTAAGATCAATTGCTATTCTATCGCTAAACTGATGAGATATTCCAACCTCATAAGCTATGGTTCTTTCTGCATCAAGATCTGCCTGCCCAAACAGAGGTTCTCTTACATTTAAATCATACTGCCTGTTTTCAAACAGATATTGGTATTCGGGATTCTGGAAAAAATGACCATACGCAAAATGAAGTTTTGTTCTGTCTGAAATTGGATGCGCTATTCCAATCCTGGGAGAAAATTGTGTCCTGGGTTTAACCTTAAGAACCGAAGAAGGATCAAGAGGATTATTTCTAAATTCCGCATTTGCATTCAGGTAATCGAATCTTAAACCAACATTAATTATAAGATAAGGAAATTCAATTTTGTCCTGCGCATATGCAGCCATTTCAAATGGTTTGGTTGAATAATCATTTATGTAAGGAAAATTTCTTGTAGGATCATAAACATTGAAATATCTCAGCCATTGCTGCTTATATGAGCCACCGAATTTTACTTCATTTATAGAACCGATCTGCCATACTGCATCAAGTTTTGCATCAGCTGTAACTGTGCGGCTGTCCCGCACTTCAACCGGATCGGCTCTTTTATAAAATTCAAATCCATTACCTATATTATCAAAGTATTCCCACTCGCTTGATGAAAGATAATCAGCAGTATCCTTATCAATACCCGAGTAAAACCCCTGGTTGAAATAGGAGAATCTCAGATCATAAAAAAAGTTATTTACTACGGTGTGCGTAAGTGTTAACGCACTCTGCCAGCTATCATTCCTTCTCCTGAGATACTGGTCCGGAATATATTTATAGCTATGGCTGTATCCCTGGCTGCTGCCAATGCTTCCGCGATTAAGGATAGAAATTTTCATGTGGGGAATTACCGAAGTAGTAAATTTTGCCAGTCCTGTGTTTTCTTTGTCATATCCGAATGGAAGATAACTTCCCTGCCGGTTACTTTCGCCGGAAAGAAAAAACCTGATGTCATTTGATATAAGTGGACCGCTGAAACTCCCATTGATTCTTGCTTCGTGAAGATCATTATATCTTGGGACCCCAAATTCACTCGTCCTGTATTCAAGCTTTCCTGAGTAATGATCAGAACCATCTCTTGTGACAATATTAACTACACCGCTTAGTGCATTTCCATATTCTGCATTAAAGGTGCCTGAGAGCAGACTCATTTCCTGGATCGCATCATTATTAATTTGAGTTGCCAAACCGCCGAGCAGCGGGTCCTGAACATACATTCCATCAACAAGGTAGGCGACTTCATTTGATCTTCCTCCGCGAATGTGAAGATTTGATCCGCTTCCAACCACACCTGCCTGAAGACTCAGGAGTTCAGTAAAGGAGGATACGGGCAATGCTTCAATTTCTTCTCTTGTTAGAACAGAGATAGAGCTGGTTAAATCTTTTTGAATGAGAGGTGTTTTGGCTGTAACTACAACCTCACCTACCTGAATGGATTTTGGTTTTAACTGAGCCGGAAGATTTGTGGTTTGATCAACTACAATTTTAACTCCTTCAAACAAAGTAGTTTCGTAACCGAGATAACTGACTTTAACCGTGTAACTCCCCGGAGGAATATTTAGAATAATAAAATTTCCATCAGCATTAGTAGCCGCACCAAGATTAGTTCCGTTAATTAATACATTTGCTCCTATTAGAGATTCGCCTGATTGTGCGTCTGTAACCTTACCGGAAAGTTTTCCCGTTGTACCTGCCAATATTGAAATTTGAAGTGTAAGAAGTAGTAGTAAAATTTTTTTCATAAAAACTCCGGTTATATTTCAGGCTATAGTTTATCTCACAATAAGTTTTTGATTCTCCGTCAGCCTGTTACTTTCCTGTAATACCTTTTCAGCCTTCGTTTTATTTTTCATCGCGCATTCCGTGGCAATTGCATTTATTATAACTGAAATAGCTGCAAAAGAATTTGTGTACAACATATTTTCACTTTGCACAACAAGATTAATTTTTGAAAAAAAGGTTACGGGAGAAGCTTCTTTATTCGTAATTGAAATTAACCTGATCCCTTTATTTTTGGCATATTCACACGCCTCTACGGTTTCTTTTGAATAAGGCGGAAATGAGAAGGCAATTATCAGGTCATTCTTTTTAAGGAACATTATCTGTTCATGAAAAATTGTATAATCATGTTTAAATACAGATGCATCTATTCCAACCTGGGTTAACTGGTATGCAAGAATTTCGGCAAGCAGATAGGAAATTCCGAGTCCTGCAGTAAAGACTCTTTCAGCTTTTACAATTTCTTTTACGGCATTTCTGAAATTATCCCTTTCTATAAGACTGAGCGTATCATTGATATTTTTGATATCCTGGTTTGCAACCGTGGTAAGAAGATCATCTTCTATTTTTTGTTTATCGAATAACGGAAAAATGGTTCTTCCGCTTAGCTGGTTTTGAAGTGACTCACCGACTGCATCCCTAAGCTCGCTGTAACCTGAAAATCCTGTTCTTTGTGCAAATCTGACAACCGAAGCCACACTAGCTCCGGTTGCCTTAGAAACTTCCTGGACACTTAAAAAAGGAATGCTATCGAAATTATCAATAAAGTAATCAGCAACCTTTTTTTGATTTTTAGGCAGCTCTTTATATTTATTCTGAATTTTATCTTTTATTTCTTTATATCTGGCCATTTCAAAAAAAGATTTAATTTATACAATGTAATTATTTTAAGAGCATCATCTTTTTAGTTGAAACGAAATTTCCTGCTTTCAATGTATAGAAATAAATTCCGGCTGCTAAATTACCAGCATTAAACTGAACATTATAACTTCCTGCTTCATATTCTTTATTTAACACTGAGGCAACTTTTTGACCAAGTAGATTATATACATCAAGATTTACTCTTTCTAGTTGCGGAACTGAAAATGAAATTATTGTTGAAGGGTTAAATGGGTTTGGATAATTCTGATTTAACTTATAATCCGGAACATTTAGTTTAGTTTGTTTAACATCTGTAATAGTCCCGTAATGACCTTCTGCTAAAGCCATATTAGCTAACATATTTGATTCATTTGTTCCGACAGCTATGGCCATGTAAACGGTTCTCATTCCCTGGGGCTGAAGTGTTTCACTTCCTGTACCCATAATACCTACACCACCATTAGCATCAGTAATTAATACACTGGTATTGATACCGCCTGTTAACCAGTTATAATAACCTGTGTCACTATCTGTATAAGTATCAAACCAGATAAATGAAGTTGCAGCCGCAGTTGGTTCGGATAATATTTTAATTCCAACGTAAGTATTTTCATATTGATATAAAATATTGTTTGTCTGGTTGAAATAGATTGTGTCGTTTTCATAAGTGTTATTTACATCCTGAACAATATCCAAACCCACAATTGTAGGAAGAGCAGATGATTCTTCGTTCGTAATATCAAATTTGATAAGTGCACAATCTTCACCATTCCATGCATAAAGATTCTGCCCAACCAGAACATTTGGCGGTAAACCAGAGTAAGCATTGTTGTATGTTCCCGTAACTTCAAAATCACTCAGCGAAGGACTCGAAACCAAAGTTGTCGGGTCGACAATATCCAGATCATTCCAGTAATCTAAAACCTCATCAGGATTGCCGGCAACAAGAACAGAAGCCCGATCAAGTTGATATAGTGTATCTGCACCCTGGAATGTTTGAACACGTACAGCACCATAATCATCAACTCGGAATAAAACATTTCCTGTATTAACGAACACCTGTGCCATTCCAACTTCAGTTAAAATGAAGAGAAATGAAAAAAGTATTAGCGTGAATTGTAACTGTTTTCTCATAACGAACCTCCTAATATTAATTAGTAAATTTATTATACCTGCACTTAATGCCAGCCCAACAGGAATGGAGGAATAAGTAAAGCCATTCCAACAATAACGAAAATAATTTCCAGTGGTAAAATCCATTTTGCCCATTTCTCCCAGGGGATTTCGGCAAGAGATAATACTCCCATAGTTACAGCAGAAGTTGGAATTATCATATTGCTGAAACCGTCTCCGAACTGAAAAGCAAGAACTGCCGTCTGTCTCGAAACGTTTACGAGATCTGAAAGAGGAGCCATAATTGGCATCGTTAACACTGCCTGCCCGCTACCGGAAGGGACGAAAAAATTAATTAATGTCTGAACAAGAAACATAGCCTGTGAAGAAATCACAGGATGGAATGAGGAGATCGGTGTTGAGAGCGCAAAGAGAATCGAATCAACTATTTTTCCATCCTGTGAAAGTATTAAAATTCCCCTGGCCAGCCCTATTATTAGTGCTGTCCCTACAAGATCTTTTGCTCCTTTAATAAATGATTCAGTAATTTCGTTTAGTGATAAACGACCTACGAGTCCAACAAGGATGCCTGTAATTAAAAAAACCGCTGCAAGTTCTTCTATAAACCATTGGTATTTAAGTACCCCAAAAATCAGCACTGCAAGACCAGCCAGAAAAGTAATAAGTACAAGTTTATGGCGTCTGGAAATTCCGGAATGGTTTTCAACCCTTGAGTGATCTATCTGTTTCTTCTTTTCTTTATCTAAAATAAAACTGATGCTTTTTTCGGGATGAACTTTAATTTTTTTTGCATAATACATTACAAATGCTATTGCTACGGATGTTGTTATTAACCAGCAGAATGCTCTGTAAACTATACCGCTGAACAACGGTAGCCCGGCAATTTCCTGAGCAATTCCAACTGTAAAAGGATTAAGAAATGCTCCTGCAAAACCGGCACCTGCACCGACAAAAGGAATTGCCACGCCGGTAATTGTATCATAACCCAGGGTTAGGGCTAAAGGAACAAACACAAGGATGAACGGAATAACCTCTTCACTCATTCCGAAAATTGCCCCGGCAAGCGAAAAGATAATCATAAAAATTGGAATGAGTAATAACCTGACCAGCCTTGAATCCTTGTGAAGTTTTGCTATTCCTAAAATTAAAGAATCTACAGCCTGTGTTTTCTGAAATACAGCAAACGCCCCCCCTACAATAAAAACAAGACCGATTATTAATGAAGCATCCACGAAACCGCGGATCGGAGCCATAAGCAGGTCTCCAATACCCTGAGGATTTCCTGTTTCATAATGGAAAGTATTGTTTACAACTTCTTTTTTACCATCAACTATTATTCTTTGATATTCTCCTGCCGGAATAATCCAGGTTAAAATTGTAGTAATAACAAGTAATGAAAAAATAATAATGTAGGTATTCGGTATTTTAATTTTTGTTAAATTCATTCGATAATTTGTCGATTATTCATATCGAATTTTTGTCCCGCAAAAAGAATATTAATTTTCAAATTGTTAACACAAATCTTTCCCTTATCATTAACTTTGATATCTTTTGCATCTGATGGATCATAAATTATAACCTCGCTCTCCCCCAGCACTTCAAAGGTGTTATCAGGATTAACTAATATTGCGGTTGATTCATCAATACCGATTCCAAGTAAATCCGGATTTTCAAGAATCACATTAATTAATCTATTATTTCTTTTTCTTTTAATAAAGTGCTGATCGATAACTGCGTGTGTAATAAAACCGAATCCCTCTGTGGTTTCTACATTTCCTTTCTCAATCATATTGAAAATTTCAGTAGTATCTTTATTTATAAATTCATTTCCTGTAATCATTACCTTACTCATAACAGCGGCACCGGCACTTGTTCCGCTTATTACTCCTCCATTCTCATAAACCTGTCTTATTTTGTTTAAAAGTTTTGTCCCAAGCAAATCGGCTGTTAACCTGCTTTGATCCCCACCGCAGAAAAAAACACAATCGGCATCATCAAATTTATTTATGATTGAATCATCATTTGCGGATTCTCTGGTGAAATAAACGGGACTAACATTTTTAGCCCCGAATGATTTAAACTGATCGACCTGCCACACTGCAGACTCAACCTGTTCCGAACTTGCATTAGGAATAACCAGTATCTTTCCGTTATCTCCGCCGCCTATCTGGATAATTTTCTGAATTACTACATCAGGTTTGTCTCCTCCACCAATAATTACCAAATGACCTTTTGCCTGAGCATTAAGAGGAATGAAAGAAAGTGATAAAAGTATATGATAGATCATTGCAAATTTTTTCATTTTTTTACGAGCTCCATGGCTATTTCTGCACTTTTATTCATATCCTCAATAAAAACAAATTCATCATTTGAATGAGGGTTCTGCGCGCCAATACCAAGATTAACGGATGAAATGCCTAATTCGTTTAATGAATTTGCGTCACTCCCTCCCAACGAAATTTTTGGTTCGGGTGGTAGATTAACTTTTTTGAGGACTTTTGATATTTCTTTAAAAACCAGATTGTCTTGATCAACAGTGTAGGGTTTAAAATCCCAATCAGATTCAAATTCTATTTCTGCTTTGAGTTTTGCAGCTTCATTTATAAAAATCTTTTTCACCTGTTCTGCCAGTTCAGAATCTTCTCAACATCGAAGGATCTTATTTCTCCTTCTATTAAAACCTCCTCAGACACAACATTTACAGCCGAACCACCTGCTATCTTTCCAATATTTATAGTTGTATTCTCATCAATTCTTCCCTGCTTTATTTTGTGTATAGCATTAGCAGCAACTGAAATTGCATTTATCCCTTTTTCCGGGGCTATTCCCGAGTGAGAGGCTCTTCCCTTTATTTTAACTTTAAAACCCTTTGAGCCACAGGCAGAATGTATAAAACTACCGGGGCGAAAAGAAGAATCGAAAATAAAGCCCCGGTTTATTTGAGCACTAAGCTTTAAACTTTTTGAGCCAAGAAGTGTTGTCTCTTCACAGGTTGTAAATACAACAGTAAAATTTTTTGAGGGAATATTTTCTTTAACTATTTTTTCTAATGTGTAAAGTAAAACTGCTATTCCAAGCCTGTTATCAACTCCTAATACTGTATCTCCTGCCGATTGAATTTTACCATCGGTAAAGACAGGTCTCATTTTTAATGTAGGTCTTGCTGTGTCCATATGCGAAAGAAGAATAAAATCACCGCCGTCGCCGACACGGCAAATAATATTGCCTGTATTACTGCCGGATATTATTTTTGAATTATCCTCTGATATATTGAAATGTTTTTGCGGTAGGAAAGATCTGATAAAATCTGCAACTGGTTTTTCCTGTTGGGAGAGAGCATTAATTGATGCAACCTGGAGAAAAATGTCAATTAATCTACTGTTCATAAGTAATAATAGTTACATTTAAATTAATATTTGTAATAATTATTACAGATTTACATATTTTTTATTTGGAAGTCAAGAAAAAAATTAATTTATTTTAATTAATCCTCTCCTTTTTCTTTCTCAGTGTTTTTGATATAACCATCTTTAATTAATCCGTCTGTCGATCTGTAAATGGTTATTGAAATTTCAATGCCGTTGTAATATCCCTTCGATTCTATTTTAATTCCGTTAAACTCTTTCTCCAGTTTCACTGATGAGTAAAGTTTTTCATCGGCTATTAGATCACTCTCAAGTCTTGATTTACTCTCAGGAATATTTGCGAGTGCCCAGTAAATACCTTTCTTTGCATTTTGATAAGCAGCATCCAGGTTTTTTTCCATTTCCTGCTGTGCTAAAAGTAAAGATGGTATAAAGAATAAAAATATTAAAAGAGATTTCATACGAACCCCTCTCCATTTTTTATTTGAAGATAATAAAATTTAATTAATTAATTGGAAACTATTTCTTGACTTTTTAGTTTCCGAATATTAAATTGGAAACTATAATTTATTAAAATAGTTTCCGCGATGATAGAAGAAAAACAGAGAATAATAGATGAATCGACAAAGATTTTCCTAAGTGCAGGATTCTATAAAACTCCAATGGATGAGATTGCCAGAGAATTAAAAATCAGCAAAAAAACTATCTATAAATATTTTGATTCAAAGGAAACACTTGTTAAAGAAGTTGTTCAGAATTTTCTACTACATAATAAAGCTTTTATACTGGAAATACTCGAGACAGATAATGATGCTGTAACTAAATCTTTTAACCTCTTTCAGCATCTCGGCAAACTTCTTTTAAGTATAAGTAATAAGTGGCTGGAAGATATTCATGCTCATTACCAGAATCTCTGGAAAGAGATAGATGATTTCAGGACAAAAATGATGCTCGCGAATATTTCCAAATTAATAAATCAGGGGAAATCTGAAGGATATATAGTCGATTATCCAACAGAAATCATTGTAATGTTTTTTATTTCTTCCATCCGGGGCATTTTAAATCCTGATTTTATAATCCAGCGTAATCTTGATCCCTAGGACTTTATTAGACCATACAATTAACTTACTGATGAATGCGATATTAACAACCAGGGGGAAAAATCTTTTTAACAAACTTCAACCCGGAGTTATTCAATGAACAAAATACTTCTGATTTTTTTAGCAGGAATTTTCCTGACCGGCTGCGGTAATAATAACGATAAAAATTCAATCGAAGCATCAGGAAATATTGAAGCGACAAATGTAACTGTAAGCTCCAAAGTAAATGGCGAAATTAAAAAAATACTGTATGATGAAGGTCAGTTTGTAAATGAAGGTGATACAATAATGACCATTGATCATGAAACACTCCAGTTTCAGCTTGATCAGGCAGAAGCAGGAGTTGCAGCAGCAAAAGCTCAACTAAATTTATTAAGAAACGGTGCGAGAAAAGAAGATATTAACCAGGGAGAAGAAGTTGTTAGACAGGCGCAGGTAACCTTTGACCTTGCAAAAAAGGATAAAGAAAGAATGCAAAGTCTTTTTGATTCAAATTCTATCTCTCAGAATCAGTATGATAATACGGTTGCAAAATTTGAATTAACACAGGCTCAATTAAAATCCGCAAAAGAAAATCTGGCAAAATTAAAAAACTTTGCCCGCCCCGAAGAAATACAGCAGGCAGAAGCCAGTCTTAAAGGGAAAGTTGCCGCGGCAAATCTTTTAAAGAAAAGTATTGATGATTCTTATGTGCAGACTCCGATAAGTGGAGTTATTGTCGACAAATATTTTGAAAAAGGTGAAACTGTAACCCAGATGTCCTCCTTATTTAAAGTATCCGAACTAAGAACAGTCGATCTTATAATTTATGTTTCTGAAGAGGAACTTGGAAAAGTTAAACTCGGACAAACAGCAGATATTAGTGTTGACGCTTATCCCAACAAGACCTATACAGGCAAAGTGATTTATATTTCCCCGGAAGCAGAGTTTACACCAAAGAATATTCAAACCAAAGATGAACGGACGAAACTTGTGTTTGCTGTTAAAATCAAGGTTGATAATCCAAAGTATGAGTTAAAACCCGGAATGCCGGCTGATGCTGTTGTCAAAATATAATTCACTGAAGTAAAGATGACAAAAGCAATAAATATTGAAAATTTAAAAAAATCCTACGGAGAAATCGAAGCTATTAAAGGAATCTCCTTTCAGGTTAGTAAAGGAGAAATGTTTGGATTGGTTGGACCGGATGGAGCAGGAAAAACTACTACAATAAGAATTATCTGCGGTCTGCTTTCCCAAAATTCCGGAAATGTATATGTTTTTGATGAAGATATAAAAAAAAATAAACGTAAAATTCAGAAAAACATCGGATACCTGTCACAAAAATTCAGTTTATACGGAGATCTTACTGTTGATGAGAATATCGAATTCTTTGCGGATATACATGGTGTTAAAGATTTTGATATCAGGAGGGATGAACTTCTCGACTTTACAAGACTAACTCCTTTCCGCGAAAGACTTGCAGATAATTTATCTGGAGGGATGAAACAAAAACTCGCACTTGCCTGCAGTCTTATTCATCGTCCGCAAATAATTTTTCTTGATGAACCCACCACGGGAGTTGACCCGGTTTCACGCAGAGACTTTTGGAAGATTTTGTCAAATCTGTTAAAAGAAGGAATCACTATTTTTATGTCTACTCCTTATCTCGATGAAGCGGAACGATGCACAAGAGTTGCGCTTATGGATAAAGGGAAAATAATCAGTATTGATTCTCCTAAGAAAATAAAAGAATCAATTAACAAAGAAATAATTGAAATAGTCTCTCCGGAAGCCAGGAAAGCTTACAAACTTGTACAACAGAATATGAAGAATGAAGTTCAGTTGTTTGGAGATAGAATAAATGTAGTTGTGAACAGCTATGAAAAAGATTTTCCCGGTATCGAAAACCTGCTGAAACAAAATGAAGTCCCTATTGAAAGTTCAAGAAAAATTCCTCCGTCACTTGAAAACGTTTTTATTCATCTCGTTAAAGAAGCAAGTTGATGTACTCTATTGAAGTTAAGGAGTTAAGTAAAAATTTCGGCAAATTTACCGCAGTGGATAAGGTTTCATTTAATGTTGAAAAGGGAGAAGTATTTGGATTTCTTGGTGCAAATGGTGCCGGAAAATCCACTACGATAAAAATGTTGTGCGGAATTCTTGAGCCGACCTCAGGAGACGCTTTGGTTGGTGGTTTTAGTGTGATGAATGAACCTGATAAGGTAAAGAAAAGTATTGGTTATATGTCGCAGAGATTTTCTTTATATAACGATCTGACCGTTGAAGAAAATATTAATTTCTTCGGCGGGGTTTACGGATTAGATGGGGATACCTTTGAGGAACGAAAAAAATGGGTGCTACAGATTGCAAACCTGGAAGGCAAACAAAAACTGTTAACAGGTTCTTTACCGGGAGGAATAAAACAAAGACTTGCACTCGGAACAGCAGTAATTCACCAGCCGGGAATTGTTTTTCTCGATGAACCAACTAGCGGAGTTGATCCAATTTCGAGAAGAAATTTCTGGGAACTAATAAACGAATTATCTGCCGGGGGAACTACAATTCTTGTTACTACTCATTATCTTGAAGAGGCGGAATACTGCAATAATATTATTCTCATAAATGCGGGTAAACTTATTGCTGAAGGCAATTCAAAAGTTTTAAAAACCGAATATATAAAGAATCCGATTTTTGAAATTGAATGTGATAAAGTAGTTGATTCTCTTGAGTTAATGGAAAAGCAGAAGTTTGTTGATGAAACATCAATCTTCGGCAACCAGATTCATATTATTGTTAATGATCAATTTATTAATGAAGATCAGATACGATCGGCACTTGTCCAAAAAAATATAAATGTTAAAAGAATAGATAGAATTGTACCAACCTTAGAGGATGTTTTTATACATCTTTTGGATAAGGATAATCCCCAGAATAAACAAGTTGTAAAATAATGCTGACAAGAATATTAGCTATTGCAAAAAAAGAGGTGAGACAGTTAAAGAGAGATACGAGAATGCTTTATGTTCTTTTTGTTTTTCCGTTTTTACTTCTCATAATTTTTGGGTATGCAATCAATTTCGATGTCCATCATATTAAACTAGTAGTATATGACCAGGATAATTCCGTAAATAGCAGAGATTTCATTAATCGCCTGACCAGTTCCAGCTATTTTGATCTTATAGAACATTTAAATTCGGAAGACCAAATAAGAAATGTACTTGACAAAGGAATTGCACAAGTTGTTATTGTTTTTCCGAATGACTTCTCCCGAACAATCTACTCAGGGAAGCAAACAAATATTCAAATCCTTGTTGAGGGAGTTGATGCAAATACAGCTTCGGTTATTTCAAATTATCTTCGTGTTGCCACCTCAACTTTTTCCCAGAAACTTACAAATGAAGCTTTAAAAATAACCGGCAGACAAGCAGTCGTCCCCATAAATCTGGAACCAAGATTTTTATTTAATCCCGATCTTAACTCAACCCGCTATCTGATACCCGGTTTAATTTCTATGATCTTGATAATGACCGCTGTAATATCAATTGCAATGTCAATTGTAAGAGAAAAAGAAAGAGGAACAATGGAACAGATAAATGTATCACCTCTTTCCTCAATTGAGTTATTGGTTGGTAAAACCATTCCATATACTATTATTGCTTTAGTAATTGCGTCACTGATTTTATTCGCAGGCTATTTATTATTCGATGTAACAATAAAAGGAAGTGTGCTCTTGTTATTTATTTCAACTTCCATCTTTCTTTTTGCGTCATTAAATCTCGGAATTTTAATTTCAACAGTTTCAGATTCCCAGCAGGTTGCATTCCAATTGGCATCATTAATCTCGTTACTTCCATCATTTCTACTTTCCGGATTTGTTTTTCCAATTGAAAGTATGCCTCCTGTAATTCAGATCTTTACAAATATTACCCCGGTAAAATTCTTTATAATTGTTTTGAGAGATATTCTACTGAAAGGTGTAGGACTTGAAGCATTCTGGCAACAGTTAATTTATCTACTGTTATTCTCGTTAATTTTCCTCGGGCTTGCAGCTATAATTGATCGAAAAAATAAAACTGCTTAATTAATTATGAAAATTATTTTAACCATTGTAATAAAAGAATTTCTCCAGTTGAAACGGGATCCGAGGTTATTTGGAATTATTTTTATTGCTCCTGTTATTCAGCTAATACTGCTTGGCTATGCAGCTAATTTGGATATTAATAATATTAATACTGTTGTCTTTGATCAGGACAAAACAACAACAAGCCGTGACTTTATAGAAAAATTTGAGCGCTCAGGATATTTCTCTATAACTGATTATGCAGATAATTATGCGCAGGTTATGGAACACATTAACAAAGGAGAAGATCTCTGGGCACTTGTGATTCCAAATGATTTTGAGAAAAAATTACAAAGAGGTGAACAGGTAGAAGTTCAACCATTGTTTGACGGATCTGACGGGAACAAAGCTTCTATTGCATTTGGATATGTGAACGGGGTTGTTTCCAGTTATTCCCAAAACATTTTAATAAAAGCCAGGAATAAATCCGGAATGCAAAGATTTGCAGGCGTTAATTTGAATCCTGAAATCAGAGTCTGGTATAACCCTGAGCTTAAAACAAGAGTGTTTATGCTTCCCGGAATTATGGGACTTCTTCTAACAATTATAACAACTACTCTGATGGCAATGGGAATTGTTAAAGAACGGGAGATCGGAACACTCGAACAAATAATTGTTACTCCAATAAAACCTGCTCAGCTTATCATCGGTAAAACCATTCCGTTTATAATTTTGGGATTTGTTGATGTTCTTGTCGTATTAGCTGTTATTGTTTTCTGGTTTGGTATTCCGATAAGAGGAGATTTCTTTTTCCTTATGCTCGCTTCATTTATTTATGTTCTTTCTTCGCTCGGATTAGGATTATTCATTTCAACTGTTTCAAAAACTCAGCAACAGGCAATGATGGTTGCAATGTTCGGTATTCTTTTACCGATGAATTTCCTTTCCGGATTTGCTTTCCCTATTGAGAATATGCCTGCCTGGATACAACCGATAACTTACCTCATCCCTTTAAGATATTATATTACCATTTTAAGAGGTGTAATTTTAAAAGGTGATGGATTATTCCAATTGATTCCTGAAACTTTAGCTCTGTTGGGAATCGGAATATTTATTTTAACTGCCAGTTCGCTGCGGTTTAAAAGAGATTAGAGTAAAAAAAATCCGGAACCCATAATTTGGATTCCGGATTAAGTGTGAGGATGTTATCGATTATTGCTGAACATTTAAAAGCACACTGTCACCATTATGCATTACAAATTTCAAATCTTTATTATTATGCTGAACATCATTTTTATCAATTTGCGAAACAACGCAAACGAGTTTTGCAGCGCCTGTCTGATTTATTAAATTTTGAATAGTTGAAGCTGCGATTGTATACTCACCTGGATTGGAATCAAGAAGAATAAAAACAGGATCTCCCATCGGGGGAAGCTGCATTGGAGGATGAATACCGTTGCCTCCATTACGGGGACCATGCTGTGGAGGAACCGGAGGACGAATCGGGATTAATCTGATTGCGATGGGGTCTTCAGCTGTACCACCTGACCATTCTAAATTTAAATCATTAGCCGGATTTATTGTTGTGTCCTCAACAGGTGAATTTACATGAATCAGAGCAGACGGGGCAGTCATTGTATAGTTTAGTGGAGGAAATTCCGGTGAGCCGGTAATTTCAAACTCATAATCTGCGCCGGGTACAAAATCAAGATGTCCGTCATCAAAAAAGCGGGGATAAAGTGAATAAAATACTCCACCATCGGGTCCGGTTCTCTTCTCAAGCTGCAGCTGGTTACCATCATAATTTATATATATTGTACCCACATCAATTCCACTTCTTATAAATGGGCGCGGATGAAGGCTATCGCCAAAGACAATTGCCATTGCGTGTCCGTTTACTTCATCATTCCACCTTATTGGTCCGAATAATTCATTCCAGCCGATAGAAAAAACTCCGTTACAATTCCGCATCGGAATTCCTTCATTATCAAGCACACCCATATCATCTTCTACAACCGTAGATTTATCCAGTTGATTTGATGTGGGAGTTGTATTTATGGGCTCAGTTGAATTGGAACACCCTGTAAATAAAAACGGAATGAAAATACCTGCCATAATTAATAGCTTTTTAAAAGTCCGCATCGTTATTCTCCTAATATTTGTGGGATAAGTTAATCATTTAATTTCCTGAATAAAATTTCTTCATTTACGTACTTTCAGAATACTGTTTTAACAGGTTTTCTGATTTTTTATATTTGAGTTCAAAAAAGGAATAAAGGTTTAAATTGAGCAGAATAAAAATTGAAATGCCTGATAAATTCGAGTTTTCAACGATAATTCCTGTTAGAATTACAGATATCAATTATGGGAATCATCTGGGGAATGACTCGCTCCTCTCTTTGATACATGAGGCGAGAGTTCAATATTTAAATAATATTAATTTAACCGAAATGGATGTAGGTGGATGCGGAATAATTATGGTAGATTCTGCAATAATTTATAAATCAGAGATTTTTTATGGAGATAACTTAATTTTTAATATTTCTGTTGATGGATTTACAAGTACAGGCTGCGATTTTTATTACCGGGTAACAAGTAAGGATAGTTCTAAAGAAGCCGCAATGGCTAAAACAGGAATAGTTTTTTTCGATTATACCAGTAAAAAAATTGCACAGGTTTCGAATATTTTTAATGAAAAAGTTGAAAAACTGAAATCCTGCTGAATAATTACTAATTTCCATTTCAAAAACGCAAATATAATTTTACATAATTGAACTCCTTTGAATTCGTTTATGTTTTTGTTTATACTATTATTCATTTTGTAAGGAAAGCTGGATGAAAATTACAAGTCCTGCACCACCAATAGAAAAAATTATCAGACCGTTTAAAGAATTTACAAAAGCTGAGGCTTCAAGCGGAATAATTTTAATTCTCTGTACAGTTGTCGCACTTATCTGGGCAAATACTGGTTTTTCAGAATCCTATTTTCATTTATGGCATGCAAATATTTCAATAGGGTTCGAGGAATTCAAATTAAGTTATAGTCTTCATCACTGGATTAATGATGGGCTGATGGCAATCTTCTTTTTTGTTGTAGGACTAGAAATAAAAAGAGAGTTCCTCGTTGGTGAACTGTCATCACCTAAACAGGCATCTCTTCCGGTTGCTGCAGCTTTGGGCGGAATGATTTTGCCGGCTTTAATTTATACTTTATTTAATCTGGGTGGAAAAGGCGAAGCCGGCTGGGGAATTCCTATGGCAACAGATATTGCTTTTGTCATCGGACTTATGGCACTGCTTGGATCACACGTACCCACTAATCTCAAAATTTTTGTAACTGCACTTGCTATAGCTGATGATATTGGTGCTGTACTTGTTATTGCTTTTTTTTATACATCTAATTTATCTCTAACCGCTTTAATAATTGCCGGAAGCATAGTAATTATACTATTAATATTAAACCGCCTGGGAGTAAGAAACCTGCTTGTTTACAGTTTACTTGGTATACTTTTATGGATAGCATTTCTGAAATCAGGAATACACGCAACGGTTGCAGGTGTAATTCTTGCATTCATTATTCCTGCTACATCACGTTATAATACAAAAGATTTCCTGCTTAACGGCAAAGACTTACTGGAAGAATTCGATAATAAAGGTATCGAAGGTCCGAATGTTCTTGCAAATGAGGAAAGACAAAATATAGTTCAAACAATGGAAACCACGTGCAAAAAAATTCTCACACCTCTTCAGAGATATGAACATAGCCTTAATCCGTGGGTATCATTTTTTATAATGCCGGTATTTGCACTGGCAAACGCAGGAGTTCCTTTACAGGAAGATTTCTTCACGGCTCTATTTAGTGAAATAAGTATTGGAATTATTATGGGATTATTTTTCGGAAAACAAATTGGAATATTTATTTTCTCCTGGATTGCAGTGAAGTTAAACTTTGCAGAACTGCCTTCTAAAGTTACCTGGAAACAAATATATGGAGCTGGTATTCTGGCCGGAATCGGATTTACTATGTCTTTGTTTATAACAAATCTTGCTTTTACTTCAGAAGAAATTTCCAATATTGCAAAAGTTGGAATTCTTGCTGCTTCACTCATATCAGGAATTACTGGATATTTAATTCTAAGAAATTCAGGAAGAAAAGAAATTTCAGAAAAGAGTTATGTATGATTATAATTATAAATTAACTGGTAACCATTTATTATTTTAGGAATAGCTATTAATATATATTGAAAAAATCGGAGTAGTAATGATCAAATTAGTTTTGCTGCGGCATGGTGAAAGTTTATGGAATAAAGAAAACCGGTTTACAGGGTGGACAGATGTGGATCTTTCAGAGCAGGGAATTATTGAAGCAAATAAAGCCGGAGAACTTTTAAAAGCAGAAGGATTTATGTTTGATATGGCTTATACTTCTGTGCTGAAGAGAGCAATCAGAACTTTGTGGATAACATTGGATAAACTGGATCTGATGTGGATCCCTGTTGAAAGATCATGGAGATTAAACGAAAGACATTATGGTGCATTGCAGGGATTAAACAAAGCCGAAACAGCTAAGAAATTCGGAGACGAACAGGTACACATTTGGAGAAGAAGTTATGATATCCAGCCGCCGGCACTTGAAAAAAATGATGAGCGATTTCCGGGAAAAGATCTTCGTTATAAAAATTTAACAGAAAATGAATTACCTCTTACCGAATGTTTAAAAGATACTGTTGAACGATTTCTCCCCTACTGGAAAGAAACAATTGCACCAACAATAAAATCCGGAAAGAAAATTATAATTGCTGCTCACGGAAATAGTCTGAGAGCGCTTGTAAAATATCTGGATGACATTCCGGATGAAGAAATTGTTGGATTGAACATTCCCACGGGTGTGCCTTTAGTTTATGAACTTGATGAAAACTTAAAACCGATTAAACATTATTATCTCGGAAACCAGGAAGAGATAGAGAAGAAGGCAAAAGCTGTAGCAAACCAGGGAAAAGCGAAGTAAGTAAAATATAAAATGGAATTATAATAAGATTTAAGTTTGAGCCGGTATTTATTAATAATGAAATTATACCGGATTTTTTTTGCTTATTACCTTTTTACTTACTTGTCCGGCTCAGACAGATTAAACAGTTTATACATTTATTTAATCAGAATTAACTTCTTTGTATCACCAAAACTTCCAATTTGTATTATAGAAATACAAATCCCGGGTTGAACATACTGTTATTTAGGAATAAGAATATATTGATTATAAGTCATCCAATTATTATTGAAGTAACCTCCATCATTGGCAGGCACACTGCCACCTAATATCCAACCCTTATCTGTAATTAATATAGCATGACCAAGATAAGCGTCATTATAAGGTATCTCCATAGCCTGCCCATCTTTCCAAATAAAACTCTTATTATATGTACCACCGGCTATAACACCATCTGTATTTATGCTTAAAGCAAATACATCTACATTTGACTCATTAATTTGGGGTAAGGCTTGAGCCGGTGCCTGAGCGCTTGTCCATGAAACAGCACTAAAATCGTTATTATCTTTAGTGGAAGCCCCCACTAATACGCCGGTAGAGTTTATTGAAGTTACAAATATACGATTATCTCCGGGAAGAGCGTTGGGAACAACTGGTTCTGCTATTGGGCTAACCCAAACTCCCGGAACAGTTCCTGAAATAGCATAGTTATTGATAGACACAAAAGTTCCTAAGATATAACCATTGTTAGAGATCATAGTAGCATAGCCTCCTGCGTTATAGTCTGGAAGACTTTGAAGTACCATAGGAGAATCTGTTGGACTTGGCCAATAGAGGGGGGTATATGTTCTCTCAACAGGATTTAAGTTATCAAAAGAATAACCAACAATTTGTCCACTATTATTTATACTTAATACAGCGGTATAAACGCTATTTTCAGGTATAGCAAGTTTTTGTGGGCTAGCTGATGGACTAGACCAGTATAGAGGATTTGTAGGTATATATTCATAATATTGGTTGCGATAGCATCCATTCCCGACAATCTGTCCGGCATCGTTCATACTATTCACTTGCTCAGCAGTATCACCGGCAAATGCCTTAAGAATCTGAGATTGTGAAGTTGGGCTAGACCAGAAAGCTGGTATATGATATATTGAAGATGTATTGTTTTGCTCATCATAACCCAGGCATTGACCATTATTGTTTATGGTTAAGATAAATCTCTGAGAACCATCGGATAATATTGGATCATTGTAAGCACTGGCGCTTGTATTTGTTAATGAAAATTCTACAGTAGATGTAATTCCATCAACAGAAGCTGTAACGTTGTAATTCCCTGTCGAATCATTTGCAGTTACAAATGCTTGTGCCTGTCCTAAAGTGTTTGTGGTTACAGTTAGGTAAAAACTTCCGTTCGGAAAAGTACAACTTTGTCCGCTTTGTGGTGATGTAAAATTAACATCCACTCCGCTAACAGGATTGCCGTCATTATCTGTAACTGTTGCAACTAATGGTAAAGCAAAAGCAGTATTCAAGACAGCAGTTTGTGATGACCCGCTTGTTGCAAGAATATTTTTAGGAGCACCCGTTTGTGTTCCGCCCCCGGTTAAACCGCCTGATAATGCATTAGTTATTTTTTCGGAAGTTCCATCTCCATAATTAATATCCAGGTTTCCAATACTGTCTGACGCTGCAGTAGAAATTCCTGAACCTGTATTTACATTTAAATAAAGTGAACCGGTTAACAAATTAATTTTCCCTGTTCCTGTCCAGTTGTAAGGACTTATGCTGACATCGCAATTCAGCGTATCTAAAACAAAACCGTTAACACTAGTGGCTGAAACAGTAGCTCCTTTTTCATTTATTGTAATCGAGCCAGAGGTATTTAAATTATCATCAAGGCCAAGATTCAGAGTATAGACAACATCGTCTCTTGTTAACGTGTTCGTTCCGGTCATTGTATTGGCGCCTGAATTACCTGTAAATACAATTAATAAATTTCCCTGGCATGGTATATTTCCGGCGGTTATATTTATTTCTACTGTTATGTTTGCGGGGTAAGAAGCATAGCTTGTCGGATCTGTTGGATCAGTAACGTGAGTGGGAAGTGTAATTTTAACATATCCGGCTGATTGAGTTCCGGAAGCATCTGAATAAAATGAGGCATTAATAATATTTGAAACGTAACTTAAATTTAAATAGAGATTCAGAAATGGTATGTACACCAAAGAATCTGTCAATTCATTCGTGTTTTTACCTAACGGAGAATAAATGCCGTGAATAAGATTTTTAATTAATGCTTTGTTATGTATAGGGCTGCCGGATGGACTGCATAATTGTAATGATTTGAAGACGTATGAAACTCCTGCACCTACTGATTGATATGATGCTACAGAGGCAGCATGAAAAGCTTCGTTTCCCTGCAGCAAGTTTGGATCATTGGGAGAAGTCGGATTGTTTTTTGTACAACCATTAAACAGGGTAATAAATATTGTAAAAAAGATTAGTCCTATTAATAGCAATTGTCTCCCGGTTCGGTAAAATCTGGTTTTCATTTATTTTTCCTATTTAAAATTGTTAGATGATCTGTAGTCCTTCAATTTCATTTAGAGCAGAGGGTTCCTTAAAAATTTTTATCAATTTTTTACTTTATTAAAATCATTTTCTTAGTTTCAGTAAAAGAACCAGCCTGAAGTTTGTATAAATATATTCCGCTGGCGAGATTGTTTGCATTAAATTGAAGCTCATAACTTCCTGCAGGTTTTTCTTCATTAACTAATGTTGCCACCTTCTGGCCTAATAGATTATAAACACTTAATTGAACCAATCCTTCTTTTGGTATTTGATATTTTATAGTTGTTGAAGGATTAAAAGGATTGGGATAATTCTGATTAAGTGTAAAACCCTTCGGCAATTCCCCGTTTTGATTCTGTACCGAAGTGATCATCTCGGATAAAGGTCTTCGCCACACACCGTCATTAGTTCCTGCAAATAAAGTCGTACCTGAAACTACAAGTGCAGTAGTAACCTGAAAATTCCCAAAACCATCGTTAACCGATGTCCAGCTTGTGTCATTATCATTTAAGAGACAGACACCATTACCGGTTCCTGCAAAAACATTTTCTCCTGATACCATAAGCGAATAAACATCCGGATCAATTAAGCCATTATTGATAGGTGCCCAGGTCGCCCCATTATTGGTTGAAAGATAAGCACCATTTAGTCCCGTTCCTGCGAAAAGGTTCGCCCCTGAGATAGCAAGCGACCAGACACGAGGGTTTATCATACCTGAGTTTTTGGGTATCCAGGTAGCACCGCTATTGGTGGAAAGAAAGACACTGCTGCTGGTTCCGGCAAAGATATTTGTCTGCGAAATGCTAAATGACCAGACATCAAGGTTTGTTAAGCCAGTGTTGACAGCGCTCCAGTTATCGCCATTGTTGGTTGAGCGAAAAACTCCGCCACCAACAGTTCCTGCAAAGAGAGTAATACCTTCAAAAGCCAAAGACCAAACATGTAGATTAGTTAACCCTGTGTTGACTTCACTCCAGCTTGTACCATTATTAGTTGAAAGGAAGACACCGCTGCCATCAGTCCCGGCGAAGATATTTGTTCCGTTGACAGCAAGGGAAGTTATAAGACTGTCAGTTAAACCGGTATTAATTTCTGCCCAGTTTGTGCCATTGTCGGTTGAAAGAAAGATGCCGCTGCCATATGACCCTGCAAAGATATTCGTGCCTGAAACAGCCAAAGCATGAACAACTGTTGGTCCGCTGGTTTGCATCCATTGAGCAAGTGTGGGGTTAGTCATGATAAGAATCGAAGTGACTAAAACTGTATAAGTAAATTTTTTCATAATATAATTCCTTTATTCCTAACTTATTAACAAACGACGGCAACTTTATTTATAATACTGCACAGATAATCGACTAAACTAAATATGATTAATAACATCTAAAAAAAATCTGGTTAATGTTATTTCATCAGAATCATCTTCTTTATTTCGGTAAAAGAACCGGCCTGTAGCTTATAGAAATAAGTTCCGCTTGCCAGTTTTGAGGCATCAAATTGAACCTCATAACTTCCGGCAGGTTTTTTCTCATTAACAAGAGTTTTGACTTCTTTACCAAGGATATCATATACTTTTAAGCCGACAAATTCTGATTGTGATAATTCAAATTTAATCTTCGTAGAAGGATTAAATGGATTTGGATAATTTTGCTCCAAAGCAAATTTTTCAGGGGAAGACATTGAAATTTCAATGACATTTGAATAAGTAAATTTACCGTCGTTATCAATTAGTTTTAATCTATACTTAAACAAATGTCCTTGTGGCGGTTCATCAATAAAAGAATATTGCTTGGGAGAGTTACTGTTTCCGGCCCCATTTAAAAATCCGACTTTTCCCCAAGTGTTTCCATCAGAATTTTGGTCATCGGTTTTTCTTTGAATTTCGAAACCGAAATTATTTACTTCCGTTGCTGTATTCCATTTCAATTCAACTTTTTGTCCATTAGCAGAAGCCGAAAAAGAGGAAAGTTCAACCGGCAAATTTGGATCATCCGAATTCGTTAAACCTACAAAATAAGTTGCTGTATTAACTCCAACAACTCCGGAAAAACTCCCGCCGGCATAGATTCTACCATTTGTAAAATCAATTGAGATATCAAATATATATCCATTTAAAACATCAGGATTCCAGTTCGTAGCAATTCCTGTTGATGCATCAAGAGCGGCTAGTTTATTCCTTGATTGTCCTGCTATAGAAATAAAATTTCCGCCCGCATATACTAAAGAACCTGAAACTGCTAATGTATTAACGAAATCATCGGGCTCGGGATCCCAGGTTGTTAACTCTCCGGTTGAGACATCAAATGAAGCCAAATAATTCCTGGGTTGCGATGACATACTACTAAATCCACCACCGACATATAAAGTGGAACCGGAAATTGCTAAAGCTTGGACTATATCATCAGGTTCGGGATCCCAGGTTGTTAAATTTCCGGTTGAAACATCAAATGAAGCCAAATAATTTCTGGGTACCGATGCTATATTACTGAAATCACCTCCAACATATAATGTTGTTACTGAACTTGCCAATTTGAAGATCTCACCATCAGGTTCAGGGTCCCAGGTTGTCAAATCTCCGGTTGAGATATCAAATGAAGCTAAGTTACTTCTTGTATCGGTGCCTCCGTTCATTGAGTAAAAAAATCCACCTACATATAAAGTAGAACCGGAAATTGCTAATGTCTCAACCCCATCATCCGGTTCGGGATCCCAGTTTGTTAAATCTCCGGTTGAAATATCAAATGAGGCTAAATAATTTATGGGCGCTGGACCTATATTGTTAAATTGGCCGCCGATATATAGCGTTGAACCTGAAATTGCCAATGCATAAACGTCTCCATCCGGTTCGGGATCCCACTCACTTATATCTCCGGTTACAGCATTTATTGCAGCTAAATTATTTCTCGGCTGACCCCCAATGCTGATAAAAGTACCTCCGATAAAAACAGATGAACTGGATACTGAAATACAAATAAGTGTAAAACCAGTATAAAGTTTGTTGTTATAGACATCAAAAGAATTTATTGAGGCTGAAGAAATATCAATGCCTGCAACATTATCTCTTGTTTGTCCTCCAATGTTTGAAAAAGAACCGCAAACATAGATTGTTGAACCGGATATTGACATGGAATTTATCTGATAATTAGCATCAGGATCCCAACTTGTAGCATTTCCACTCGATGCTGAAAGAGCAGCAATATTATTTCTGGTTTGGCCCCCGATACTGGTAAAACTACCTCCAGCATATATGGTTGAACCTGAAACAACAAAACTTAAGATCAACCCATTTGCATTAGGATTCCAGCTGCTTACATTTTCGGTTGCAATATCAATTGCAGCAATGTGATTTCTTGTTTGACTTCCTACCTGAGAAAAATCTCCTCCTATATAAATTGTTGAACTGGAAACTGCAATGGCACGAACAGTAGAATTTACATCCGGAGTTCCGCTCACTGCTGTTCCGGTCGAAGCGTCTATAGCTGCAAAATTGTTTCTAACAACTCCGCCGATAGTCGTGAACGAGCCGCCTGCAAATATTGTTGAACCTGAAACTGCTAAAGATAAAACTTTGGTATACACCCCATGATCCGTTTCAGGATCCCAGCTTGTTAATGTTCCGTCTGAAGTGTTTAAGGCTGCAAGATTAATTCTTGCCTGACCATCTACATCAGTAAATTGCCCTCCGATATATATTATTGAACCTGAAACTACCATCGAATAGACAGTGCCATCTGTAGAAGTTGTTAATGGATTCCAGTTTGGATCGACCGATAAATCTGATTTTATATGTGCAACATTTCGCGCAAGAATTCCTCCTATTGTATCAAAACTTCCTCCAAGATACCATCCTCCGGTACCATCCGGAACAGCAACATCAACAGTACCGTCTACTCTTGGAGTACTTGAATTAACGTATGATGTAGTTAAGTCTACTGAAGCTCCACCGCCTGTGTTTGGACCAACATAAGAAAATACCCCCCCTATATAAATTGTATTTCCATCATTAGTGATTGCGTCTATTGGACCATCTGTTACAGGCATTTGATCAACTAATGACTGTGTAAAAGAGAAACTGTTCAAAATAAAAAAGAATAATAAAATTAAAGATTTTTTAATGTTTGTTGTTTTCATAGTAAAGATCTCTTTCAGATATTCTAGGTTAAATCATTCATCAGAAAATATTTATATGACTCTGTGAACAAACTTATTTCATTAAAATCATCTTCTTTATTTCAGTAAAAGAACCAGCCTGCAGTTTATAGAAATAAGTTCCGCTGGCCATTTTCAATGCATTGAACTTTGCTTCATAGTTTCCTGCAGGTTTCTCTTCATTGACTAATGTTGCTACCTTCTGACCTAAGAGATTATAAATACTTAATTGAACCAATCCTTCTTTTGGAATTTGGTATTTTATAGTTGTAGAGGGATTAAAAGGATTGGGATAATTCTGATCTAATTTATACGAATTTAATATTGCATCATTTGATTGCTCAACGTCTGTAACTTCAGAAAGTTGTCTTCTCCAAACACCGCTGCCATTAGTTCCTGCAAAAATATTTGTTCCTGAAATTGCTAAGGCAAACACCTGCCAATTTTTAAGTTCGGTATTAATTTCAGTCCAGTTGGTTCCAAAGTCAGAAGTCATAATTACACCATCTCCGTCTGTTCCTGCAATCAGGCTGGAATTTTTAAAGAGGAGCGCACGTACTGAATAATTTGGAAATGATGAACCTGTAGGTACCCAGCCTAATCCAAAGTTATCTGAGTGATAAATTGCGCTCCACGCGTTTGTTATTGTAACGCCGGCATAAATATTTGTTCCATCAAATGCAAAGCAGTTTACACTCGTTTGATTGTTGGGCCAGCCGGCAGGATTTGCAGTCCAGCTTGAACCGCCATTAGTTGAAACATAAATTGCATTTGGTAAACCTGTTGTTCCCGCAAAAATATCAGGCCCTACTACGGCAAAAGCATTAATTTGTGTATTAGTTAATCCGGTACTGGCATTAGTCCAAGTATCTCCGTTATTTGTTGAAAGAAAAATGCCATCATTAGTGCCTGCTAACAGGTATACTCCGTCACTTACGAGAGCGTTCACATCTAAGTTTGTTAGCCCATTACTGACTCTCGTCCAGATAGATCCATTATCTGAGGAACGAAAAACTCCATCGGCTGTTCCAGCAAAAAGATTATTTCCGCTGAAATACAATGAAAAGATAAAAGCATTTGTCAGACCGGAGTTTATTTTATTCCAGTTAGCTCCTTCATCTGTTGAAAGGAAAACTCCGGCACCAAATGTTCCGGCAAAAAGATTATTACCGTTGTTTGCGAACGAAAGAAGAAATGAACCAATCATTCCGGTGCTGTTTCCGCCCCAACTTGTACCATTATTTGTGGAAACAAATACACCTCCTCCATTATTTCCAACCAATACAGTATTATTAATTGTAATGATTGCCCTGTCATAAATATTAGGTATTCCGGAATTCGATTGAAACCAGGATGACCCGCCATTAGATGAAATGTAAACTCCACCGCCATCATTGGCTGATATCAGGTTGCTACCTGAGACGGCAAGTCCGTTTACATAAGGATATGTCATTCCATTTGAGACAGAATTCCAGTTACCGCCATTATTGGTAGAAGAAAAAACACCTCCACCATAGGTACCGGCATAAAGTGTATTTCCATTTGAAAGAAATGATGTTACATAAGTGTTAGTTAACCCTGAATTTGATAGAACCCAGCCGCCGCCCTGGGCCTGGTGTGCAACACCATCTCCGTCTAAGCCTGCATAGAGAACTGTATCGACAAATGACAAAGTATTAATAAATTCACCACTTAATCCCACGTTCGTCCAGGTTGTACCGTTATCTGTTGAAGCAAAAACTCCAATACCATATAAACCTGCATAGACTTTTGTTCCGTTTTCTGCGAGCGCATAAACGATACCTTGCTCTATATTTGAATTAGCAGGTGTCCAGTTTGCTCCATCATCAGTAGAAAGAAATACTCCGCCTCCATATGTTCCGGCAAATAGATTGTTTCCACTAACTACAAGTGAATATACGTTTGTATTTGTAAGACCGGAATTAACCTGTGTCCAGGATGTTCCGTTATCTGTTGAGCGAAATACTCCGCCAATATAACCACCTGCAAAGATTTCATTTCCCTTTGCTGCAAAACAAAAAATACTTCCTCCGAATGGACCATTTGTTTGAACCCATTGAGCTTGTGATATTGTGTTGAATAATACCAGGCTGAAAATCATCAGAATAGAAAAGTTTTTCATTTGTGTCTCCTAATTATTGTCCGGTTAATTACTTTTATTTCCTTGTTATGAAGTTCTTTTGTCTAAATTCTTTATTTTTTTTTCTTTTCTGTGTAAATTTTGCATTTTATAAGAGAAACATATTTTTATTGATTCATTTGAATTATTTGTAATAATTTTATGAATTTTAATTAAATTGAACTAAGCTGGATTTACTTCTGAATCTATATGCGTAATTTTCCCGGCTTTTGGTCCATTCTTTTTATATCAAATTGTAAATGAGATTTTAGTGAAATGATCTCATCAACTTAGACTTGTTCATAAAAAAGCTATACAAGAAAATGCACTGAACTTTTATGGATATTGTACCCCCAAATCAAATTACCCGGCTTCTGGAAGATTTAAGTAATGGAAATAAGGAAGCTCTGAATGAATTACTCCCTATTGTGTATAAACAAGTAAAAAAAATTGCGGCAAAATATTTAAGCAATGAATACAGCAACAGAACTATTCAAACAACAGAACTTGTACACGAGGCATACTTAAAACTTTTCGGACAAAAGAATTTATCACTGGAAAACCGAAAAGAATTTTTTAGTGTAATTGCAAACGTCATGAGACAGATCCTGGTGGATAATGCAAGGAAGCGAAACGCCGTTAAAAGGGGAAACGACAAAACCAAAGTCTCCCTGGAAAAGGCAGCAGTTTTAAGCTCTGAATATGATACAGAAATTTTAGTACTCAATGATGCACTGTTAAAGCTTGAAGTTTTTGATAAAAGATTGAGTATGATTGTAGAACTCAGATATTTTGTGGGAATGACTATTGCGGAGACAGCAAATATTCTTTCGGTTTCTCCAAATACAATAAAAAGAGATTGGACACTGGCAAAAGCATGGCTTTATAAAGAAATTGAAAGTAATAATTAGCTTAAATTTATTATGCAAAATTGGGATAAAATAAAATCTTTGTTCAGAGAAGTTTGTGAACTTACCCCCAAAGAAAGAGAAGCTATCCTTAATGAAAAGTGCAAAGATGATCCTGATTTAAAAAAGGAAGTTGAAGCTTTAATAGAATCATCCCAAAAGGCAGAAGATGCCTGGGAATTATCTCCTTTACATTCTGATGAATTAACAGATGATGGAAATTCGAAAAATTCTTTTGATGGGAGGATAATAGGGAAATATAAAATTGAAAACAGAATTGGTGAAGGCGGGATGGCAATGGTTTATTCGGCTGTTCGTATTGATAACCAATTCAGCAGGCGTGTCGCAATTAAATTTATTAAAAGGGGAATGGACACAGAAGAAATTATTAAAAGATTTAAAATCGAACAGCAAACTTTAGCGGGCTTAGATCATCCGAACATTGCAAAAATAATTGACGGCGGAACTACTGATGACGGACTGTCGTTTTTTGTAATGGAATATATTGACGGAATTCCCATTACAGATTATTGCGATCAAAATAAACTTTCAATAGATCAAAGGCTGGAACTATTTATCCAGGTATGCTCTGCTGTTAATTATGCACATCAAAACCTGATAGTGCACAGAGATATAAAACCAAGCAATATACTTATTACTTCAAAAGGGGAACCTAAACTCCTGGATTTTGGAATTGCTAAACTGCTGGGGAGAGAACAAAACATAAATACTGCTGCTTTAACCAGGGAAGGTTCCAGGCTTATGACTGTAGAATATGCAAGCCCGGAACAAATTGTCGGCGGTAAAATAACCACTGCCAGCGATATCTACTCGTTAGGCGTTTTATTGTACGAACTTTTAACCGGTCACCTTCCGCACAGTTTCAAAAATAAATTTCCTCCTGAGGTCGAAAAAATAATAACTTCAACTAACCCGGAAAAACCCAGCACAGTAATTACAAAATCAAAGATAATTTTAACCGGGAGCGGAGAATTAAATAAAATATCACCTGATGAAATCAGTAATCTGCGAAGCAGCAGTGTAGACAAACTGAAAAAGAAATTATCAGGAGATATGGATAATTTAATTTTAATGGCATTAAGAAGGGACCCGGCAAGGCGTTATATTTCAGTCCAGCATCTTTCTGAAGATATAAAACATTATATCGAAAGACGCCCTGTAAGCGCTCATAGTGATTCTGTTTTATACAGAACGAATATGTTTGTAAAAAGACATGCAGTCTGGGTTGCCACTTCAATAATCATATTGCTGCTAATTATCAGTAGTGTAATCGTAGTTTTATGGCAGGCAAATATTGCTTCAGAAGAAAGGGATAAAGCTAACATTGAAGCAGCCAGGACAACCCAGATAAATAACTTTTTAAATAAAACACTTTTTTCATCTGATCCATTACTTGCCGGTAAGGATTTAAAATTATCGGATGTGCTTAAGGAAGCTTCTAAAAAGATAAATACCGAATTAAAAGGGCAGCCGGAAATAGAAGCCGAGATAAGAGCAAATATTGGACAAACGTATGAAAATTTAGGATTGTATGATGACGCGATTCATCAGTTGGGAAGATCTCTTCAGTTAAGGGACTCTTTATTCGGTGAAAATAATAAAGAAACTGCTATCAGTTTTAATTATTTAGCACTGGCAAACTATGATGCGGGAAATCTTGATACGGCAAAATATTTATTTGAAAAATCCGTTAAGCTGTTAAGAGCATTAAATGACAAACCTGAACTGGAAGAGGCTATAAGCGATTACGGTCTTTTGCAAATGGACTTATACGATTTTAAGGGTGCAAAAAAAAGCTTTGAAGAATCACTTGGAATTGCTTTAAATGTTTTTGGAAAAGAAAGCCGGGAATTTGCAGTCACACTAAACAATTTGGCATTTGCTTATGATGATTTAAATAACCTTGACACGGCGGAAATATATTATAATAAAGCTTTGTATATAGACACTAAATTATTCGGTGATACAAGCATTGATGTGGCAAATAATATTAATAACTTGGCATTCATATATCAGGAAAAGGAGAATTATAATAAAGCAGAGAGATTGTTTACAAATGCATATAATATTAGAAAAAAAATTTTAGGTGAAGATCACCCCGATGTGGCACTAGCCAAATTAAATTTAGCCAGTTCATATTACTATCTTAAAAATTATAATAATGCCGAACAATTAGTAAATCAAGTGTTAAAAACCTGGAGAGAAAAACTAAATAGTGATCATTATTATTTTGGAAAAGGTTATGCCTGGCTCGGCAAAATTCAGAATGCTGAAGGTAAATACAAAGAAGCATACTCCAACCTGGTAAAATCACTCCAAATAAGAAAAAAAACTTATGATGATAAAAATTCTCTTGTAGTTTCAACAAAAACTGAAATGGGAATATCATTGATTGGAGAGAAGAAGTTTGGTGACGCCGAAAGAATTTTACTGGAAAGTTACAATAAGATAAAAGATGAAAAAGATTTTGATGAGAAAACCAAAAAAAGCCTGATAAATAGTTTGATTGATTTATATACCAAATGGGGAAAGAAGAAAGAAAGAGCAAAATTTGAGGACATAGCTCATCATAGCTGATATTTAAAACATTTCAAGCGAAGTTATTATTATTATTGGCCTTAATTAAAAGTAATCCACCTCATAGAATGATCATACTATTAAATTACTCATTTCATTAAAATCATCTTCTTTGTTTCTGTGAACGAACCAGCCTGAAGTTTATAGAAATAAATTCCGCTTGATAATCTGGACGCATTAAACTGAAGCTGGTAACTGCCGGCAGGTTTTTCCTCGTTAATAAGAGTGGCAATTTCTTCACCTAACAAATTGAAAACTTTTAATGTAACTAACCCTGCTTCTGGAATTTGGTATTTTATTGTGGTGGAAGGATTAAAAGGGTTAGGGAAGTTTTGCTGCAGATCAAAATTATGCGCAAAATTATTTTCACTTTTCACATCAAGTATCTGGTTTACTAAGTTTAATGAATTTAGTGCATCAACTTTTCCATAACCAAAGTGTGTGTTTGGAGTTGTTCCGGTGAATGAATCCTGTCTGGCACCTTGTTGAAGTATTTGTTTTACCTGTGCTGCATCTAAGTCCGGTTTCATTTGCAGCATCAGTGCAACAATGCCGGTAACTATAGGACTTGCCGCACTTACAGCGCTTGCCATTCCATACAAACCATTTCCATTTTGAATGAGATTATTTCTGAACGTTTCCCAATAAGAAGTCGGACTGTATGTAGTTACTATTGTATTTCCCGGTGCACTAACATCAACTCCAAGTCTGCCATCAAAGGTAGGTCCGACTCCGCTACCCAACCATAACTCACCCACGCTTCCTTCATTTGGCGGTGAAGTTCTTGTGATTCCATCAATATCAACCCAACTGGTACGGAGAATGTAACAATTAGGCGTAATATTATTATTTGCTGAAGCAGCATCCCAGACGCTTCCTTCTACAACGTGGTTTTGAAAAATATTTCCGGAATTGTCAGCATTCCAGACCTGAGACGGGTTTAATGTTGCATCATATCTGCCGTTATTAATTGTAGCTCCGGTCAGAATTACTTGATAATCGCCGGGTGTGCCATTTATATTTAACCAGATTTCTCTTTTGCCGTCTGTCGGATTATAAAAAGCAACGTTTGATCCATTATGATAAAAAAGAAATTCTGAATTTGAAACCTGTGTATAATCATCATTAGTAACAGGAGAAGGATACGGACCGTAGAGTGAATTCGGTGTTTTAATTGAAACATCAAACCTGTCGGTTCCTCCATACCATAAATCAAGAATGAGCGAACCTGTTGATGCTTTATGAATTTTTAGAGTATCAGTTTCAGAAGATGATAAAGTGTATGATGCCCTGTTGGGATTTCCGCCGTCATCGCTGGCGCCTGTGATAAAAACTAACCCGTGTTTTCCTGCACCAACTGTTGCATCAATTTTTCGGCAAAGCTCACTGGTTCCGTCTGTAGGTCCGCCTTGTGAACCAATATTAAGAAGCATTACGCACGGCATTCCAAGCTCAGTTGATTTATCAACGGCAAAATCTATTGCAACAGGAATTCTTGCAGGATCATAAAAATAATCTTCCGGCGGTTGATTACCGTGACCGGGTGCGCCGGCAACAATTTTTATACATATAATTGTTGCCTTTGGTGCAACTCCCCGCCACTTTCTATCTGTACTATTTCTACCGTTGCCCAGAGTGATACCCGCAGTTGCTGTTCCATGCCCAACGGCATCTCTGAAATATAAAGGACGAAGATTATTTAAAGCCGAATCAATTTGTTCCCTGCTGTAGATAGTTCCAACGCCGTAGGGATTATTCTGCCAGGTTGCTCCCGAATCATTAGTAAGATCGAAAATATATGCGATCCTTGTTGTCCCGTCATCATTTCTGAAATCATTTGATTTCCAGTCTATGCCCCGATCAAGAATTGCCACTGCTACGTTTTCTCCTGTAACACCATATTGTGCAATTGCTTCATCTATCCGGCATTCAACTCTTACAGAATCTATTGCGAAAGAAGTATTGCCAAAGAATAGACTGAATAAAACCGGAAAAGAAATGAGGTTAAATTTAATTTGTAAAATCTTTTTCACCTTGTATACTCCATAATGTTAAATGATCTTTTGGATAAATAATGTGTATTTCAACTAAACAAAACTGTGAAGATATACTATAACATGCGAAAAAATTAACCAGTTTGGCTCAATTAATTTAAATGAGTTATTAAAGTGAAATATTAAACATTCTTGAATAAAAGCAAATTAAACTTTTAGCGTAATAAAATCATCTTTTTAGTTTCACTAAAACTTTCTGCCTGAAGTCTGTAAAAAAAATACCGTTTGTAAGGATTGATGCCTGAATGTCACTTTATATTCCTCTCTTTCTCACTAGCAAACCAGTAGAAATACAAAAGAAACCCAATGCAGAAGCAAACCAGGGAAAAGCGAAATAGACCTTTATTTCGTTTTATAAATGAAAATTAATCTGAAAAGTCGGTGTTAAAAACGTTGATTGTTTTGAATCTCCAATATTATTTTCATGCAGAATTCTTGCACCGACAACTATTTCACTGTTTGTAGCAAGGTTTAAAATTAAGCCGGGTGTAAAAGTTAAAAAGGTAGCCATACTTTCTCCCCTCTCATCTTTTACTGTTAGTGAATTTCCCCAGAATGAATAATTCGGATCGTAGTTATTTGGATCAAATGAAACAACTGTTTGAGTAAAAAATCCGATTGATGCAAAAAAATTGATCGGAGAATTTTGTGCAGCAGAATTATATGTAAATGAAAAATACGGATTGATTGTACTAAAATTATCTTTGTCTCTGAAGAAAGAAACATCTTTTACTGTATAACCCGAAGAAGAATTATGTTCTTCAGTTACTACAATACTTGCAGCATCGTAATACAAATTTTGCCAGATCAAACCAGCATCAAATCTGAAAGCACGCGTTTCGGTTAGCTCAAATAACCCGATTCCGATTGTTCCTCCAAAATAATCTCTGCTTTTATCACTTGAATATGAAAGACCGCCCGTTACTGCAAATGCTTTAGATAGCTGGATGTCCATATCCAATCCAGCGGTAACCTGCGGCAAATTCCACGTGAGATTATCTCCTTTAAATTCGTAAATGTTTGAATCTGAAATTTTATAACTCCTGGTTCCATCTGGATTATAAACAGTATCGATCTGGTAGATGTTATTTTCATTTACTGTTGAATGAGAATCGACATTTCCCGAAAGATATTTTCTTCCGTTGTAGGAAAATCTCGGTGATACTGTAAATGTGCTTCCGGGATGTGACATTACCTCGATCGGCGGTTGATTTAATGGACCGGAAACATCAACATTCTGAAGATAGATGGTTTGGGTTACAGATGAGCATCCTGTAAGAAATAATGTTACTGCAGGAAGAAGTAACCAATAATAATAGAACCCTCTCATATATCCTCCCTGAAATTATTTCTTTATGCTTTAAATATAATTATTACAAAATTTATTTTCATTAAAAATATTTCTTCCTGAATTGAAAAAAAATGTTGACAAAAGCAGGCAGAAATAAGGTTTAACTTCAATTTAGCCTTGACTTTCAAAACCAAATTATCCATCTTTTGCCACGATTTTACATCAACTAAATGGTTGCACCCTTTCTTATGATTAAAAAATTCACTTTCATAATTTTTATAATTCTATTTTTCCTTCCCCAAACTGATGCACAAACTGTAATTGGTAAATATGCCGGTGAATTTATGGCTATTGGCGTTGGGGGAAGACCGCTCGCAATGGGAGGAGCTTTCGTTGCTGTAGCAAACGACCTTACAGCCGGATATTATAATCCTGCCGGACTTGTACAAATAAATTATCCGCAGATTGCATTGATGCACGATGAGAGATTCGGTAATCTTGTTAATTATGATTATGCAGCTGTAGCAATTCCGTGGGATACAGATATGAGTTTTAGTTTAAGTGTTATGAGACTTGGAATAGACGGAATTCCGGATACAAGAAATGCCCTGGTTGATGCAAACGGCGATGGTATATTAGATATTAATGACGACCGACTGGACTATTCGAAAATTACTGAGTTTAGTGATCAGGATTGGGCTTTCTACCTCAGCTTTTCGAAGAAACATTCTGAAAATTTTTATTATGGTGCAAGCATAAAAATAATAAGACGTGATATAGCCGAGTATAGTGCAAACGGTATTGGTTTTGACGTTGGGGCTATTTATATCCCATTTGAAAACTTCTCTGTTGGAGCAAATCTTCAGGATATAACAACTACCCTGGTTGCATGGAATACAGGGCGAAATGAATTAATTTCACCTACTGCAAAAATTGGAGCTGCTTATGGATTAGATATTCTTAATGGAAGACTAACCCCTGCTCTCGATTTTGATGTAAGATTTGAAAATCGCCGTTATGCTTCGACTTTTCATCTTGGTGCGGTTAGCTTTGATATGCATGCCGGGTTTGAATTTAATTATAACAATTTGTTTTCTGTAAGAGCGGGATACAATGATGTTAAACAATTTACAGTTGGTGCAGGAATAAAACTACCCAAACTTAATATTGATTATTCATTTGCCAGGTTTAATATGTCAGAATTAGACAGGCTTCCGGATACACACAGAATTTCCATTATATTAACTCTTGAGGAACCACGATTCTTGAGAGATGGAATGTAGATATTCAGCGGAGTTTAGCTCCGCTTTTTTTATGCCCTTTTTCTCCCGAACAAACGATAATCTAAACTGTACTTGCCGGGACCTGTAAAAAACAAACCTAAAATAGTTATTCCCAGCTCCAGCGGATAAGTTATACTACTTAAACTTCCTCCGGAAATAATTGCCCGGTTTGCTGCAACAAACATAGTTAAGATTATAAAAATAGCTGCGGGTCGAAAATATAAACCCAGAAGTATTAACAAACCTCCAAAGAATTCAGCACACGAAGCAAGAAAACCCCACACAACGAACTCAAAATTAATTCCGATAAAACTAACTGCTGAACCAATTTTTGTCCATAACTCGGGACCTGCAAATATTTTTTGTCCGCCATGAACAACCAGGTAACTAAGCCCCAGAACAATCCTGATAATCAGTAATCCAAAATCAGTATAGGTTTTTATCCTCAGATTCATTGAACATTTTTTTCTCTTTTACCTGCGGCATCAAGCAGAGTTTCCATCAGGATATGATTATCAATCGGCTTCGTTAAAAAAATGTCTACCCCGGCTTCAATGGCATTCTCAGAATCTTTTTAAATGCGTGTGCTGTTAAACAGACCACAGGAATATTTTTATACTCCGGATTTGCTTTCAGCTCTTTTGTTAATTCAAGCCCGTTTTTCTTTCCTTTAAGTGATATATCCATAAGTATTACGTCATAATCATTCTTTTGCAGGCATTCGTAAAAAGAAATTTCTGAATCGCATATATCCACTATAAAATTCCTTTGAAGGAACATTTTCAAAAACTTTTGATTCTCAACATCATCTTCAGTAATTAATATTTTTGGTTTCTCTATTTTCGAATCCATGAGTTTCAACTTTTTATTCATTAAAAAACAATAATAACTTACAATAAACTTAATTATATAAAAAGATCCGGATGATTATATTATTAAAGTTAATTGAATCTTAATATTGAATAATTTATATATAAAGTTTACTTCAGAAAAATGTTAGGACAATGACGGAATTTCACCAAATTGGTAAAATATTAATCTTCGGAGGAATTTTTTTACTCCTGCTGGGAGTGCTGTTTTTCTTTGGAGATAAGATTCCGTTTTTAGGAAAACTGCCGGGAGATATTTATATAAAAAGGAAAAACTTTACATTTTATTTTCCTATTGCAACCTCAATCCTGCTTAGCTTACTGATCAGTCTTATTATTTATCTGTTTAAAAAATAATAACAGTCTTAAAATATATTATGATTCTTTTATGAGTTCATTCAATTGGTTTTCATATTCACTTTTAGGATAAAGTCCAACCATTTTTTTAATAATATTCCCTTTTTTATCTATAATAAATGTTGTCGGTATTGCTTCAACTCCACCAAAATCACTTATCACTTTATCAGTAAAATATAATACCGGGTAATTTATTTTCATCTTGTTAACAAAATCCGGTACACCTGCTTTAGTATTTTCTCTATCCAATGAAATTCCGATTACTGCTACTTTGTTTTTATACTTATTTTGTATCTCAATTAAATCGGGAATTCCTCTTCTGCAGGGCGGACACCAGGTTGCCCAGAAATCTAAAACAACTACTTTACCTTTATAATCAGAAAGGCTTACATCTTTACCCTCAATATTAACTAAAGTAAAGTCCGGTGCTTTCTTTACATCACCCTGAATATTTGAAGTAGATGAATTCTCATTTGATTGAGAAGTTTTAGCTTCATTCTCCTTACTGCACCCAATTATAGTTATAGAATAAAATAATATTATTACAGAGGCTAATACTTTAATCATAGTTCTATTCCTTCAGATTATTGGTTTTGATGTAAAATCTTTTCCGCTTTTTGCTGACTAAATCCCGGCGGATAAGGACCATGTTCCGGAACTTCTCTGGTATTATTTATTATAAAAAATATTGTCAGAATAATAATTATAACAATTGTCCAGACAGTATTTTTGTATTTAGGATCTATCAATGGTTTCTTATCCGAAACAGTTGTTTTTCCTATTTGTCTTGTTTTGGGTTTGTTTTTCTTTTGTGCCATTTGTCCTGCTTATATGATGATTTCTGTTGATAAGAGTTTCAAAATATTAAAATATTTCTAATTGATTTGTTGGTTTTCTGAATAAATCTTTCCTTAGTTCAATTCTTTCTGTGTTTAATCCATATTTCTTACAGCTTAATTCAAAAAGTGAATGAATAGTTTCTGCAAGTTCCCCTTTTCCGGAGAATCTTGTCCCGAATTCATAATCGTTCAATTTACCATTTCTCATTTCTTTTATTTTATTCACTATTTTATTTTCCCTGTTGGGAAATTCTTTCTTTAACCATCCCAAAAATAAATCTTTCACAGCATAAGGTAATCGAAGCATAATTCGTCCGGCAAAAATCGCTCCTCTTGCCGAAGCTTCTTTAATTATTGATGGAATTTCCTCATCGTTTAAACCTGGTATTACAGGCGCAATATTTACACCTACAGGAATTTTCTTTTCCGCAAATTTTTCAATCGTTTGTAATCTTCTTTCCGGTGATGAAGTCCGGGGTTCCATCTTTGCTACTAGGTGTTTGTCAAGCGAGGTAATTGATAAACATACTGACACCAGGTTTAATTCAGCCATATCCTGCAATATATCAATATCTCTTTTAATCAGCTCATTTTTTGTAATGATAGAAACCGGATTTCTGTATTTCAAACAAACTTTAAGGGCTTCTCTTGTAATTTTCAGTTTTCGTTCAACCGGCTGATAACAATCCGTATTTCCGCTGAACATAATAAAATCAGGTTTGTAATTCCTCCTGTTAAATTCAGCTTCCAGTAATTGAGGTGCATTTTCTTTAATCATTATTTTTGATTCAAAATCCGTCCCTGCTGAAAACCCCAGAAATTCATGCGTTGGGCGTGCATAACAATAAATGCAACCGTGTTCACAACCCCGGTAAGGATTAAATGAATATTCAAATCCCACATCATAACTGTCATTTTTAGCAATTACGGTTTTAGATTCATCATGGAAAAATTGCGTGGGAATCTTTTTTTCACCAACTTCTTCTGCAAAGTAATCCAGTTCGTCTTCTTTGAAATTTTCCAAAGAGAATTTTTCGAATCTGTTTTTAGGATTTAACTGTGCACCTCTGCCTCTTATAATAGTCTGCTTGTTCATTTTAACAAACATAATAAAAGATTTTTACTTGTCTAATGAAGAAATATATCCGGCAAAATTAAGTAATTTTTATCCGGTATTATTAAAAAAATATTTAAACTCAATTATCAGACAAAAGTTTCAAATCCTCCTCAGTATCAACATCCACAAGAGTTGGAAGAAGGGAATAATTAAGATTATTCATTTGAATAATATTTAATGTTTCCATTAAAACAGTTTCCGAGCTCCATTTAATCCCGTCAAATAAATATGGATAAAATTGATTCATTCCAAGCAAATAATAACCTCCATCATTTGAAGGACCAATAACCACATTATTTTTTAGTAGTTCAGAAAATGATTTTTTTATTATCTCTTTATTTAATTCAGGACAATCAGTCCCGATAACTACAACTTTTTTAAAATGATTTTTAAATAGTATTTGGAATGCATTTTTCATCCTCTCACCCAGATCTTTACCCTTCTGCAATTGTAAAACAAATCTTTTATTCACCCATTTTTCAAAAAATATTTTTTCATGAGCATCAGCATAAAAAAGATAAAGTGAATAATTCTTTGCCGGGAGTGAAAGACAAATTTTAAGCGTATGATCTGTACACGTTTTATAGAATTTTGTTGCAAAACCGGAACCGAGAGTCTTTGCCAGTCGGGTTTTAACTTTACCCTCCATAGGATATTTAGCAAAAATGATTACTGCATTCATTTTAATCTTTAAATAGCTGAACAAAAATAGTTTTCAAAATGATTATACCTGCCATAATTGATCCTTTAATTGTACCGCTTACTTTTGATTTGCCTATTCTCTTTCTGTAACTAACCGGTACTTCTTTAATCTTTAATTTTTGTTTAACAGCCTTTATCTGCATCTCAACTGTCCATCCGAACCAGCGATCCTCCATTTTAAGCTGAAGGAGTTTATCAAATTTAATTGCTCGAAAAGGACCAAGGTCTGTATACTTAAAATTCCAGAATAAATTTATAAGAATACCGGAAAGAATATTTCCAAACCTTGAATGAAATGGCATTGACCCTTTTTCTCTTTGCCCGATAATGCGGCTGCCGAGTACAAAATCACAATCCTCATATAAAATAGGATTTAAAAGAAAAACTAATTCTTCGGGATAATCACTATAATCTCCATCAAGAAAAACTACCACATCCACATTTTTATCTTTAAGAAAATCAATACCTTTCAGGCAGCTTGCGCCATAACCTTTATCATTCTCACTAAGAACAAAAGCTCCTGCATTTTTTGCAAACTCTTCTGTACGATCCGTTGATTTATTATTAACAACGATAATAGAATTTACAATATCTTTTGGAATATCTTTTATTACTCTGGAAATAGATTCTTCTTCATTATACGCAGGTATGATCACTGAAACATTCATTTTAATTTAACTTGATTGGATGCATGGAAAGATGATATAATCTCTCAAAGCCTGATAGAAAAAATATGACTTTGATAGCCTTTTAGTTCAACAAATAATCCCGGTTCATTTATTTCACGGGGTGACCTCGAATAAATATTTTTCGTTAATAAATCTTCCAGGGATAGTTCATTTTTGTCTGTGTCCAGATCATGTAATTTTATTCTGCACTGAGAGTTTAGGTGGGAATAATTAACCACTATTACCCGAATCTCATTATTTAATGACCATTGCCAGGCAAGAAAATTTTCAAATGAATTATTCGAGGATGAAGCCGGTTCCGGGTTAAGTAATTGCCAGTTGCCTGCTTTGAAAATTTGAGCATTAGTAATCAACAATAAATTCTCATAAAAACTCTGTACCTGCTGAGATACTTTTTCAACCGGTTCTCTTCCAAGCTGAACAGGTAACTTGGTTTTCTTTCCTTCAAATTGTCCATCATAATAAAACCGAATTCCCTGAATTGTGCTTATAATAACTGCCGCAGCCATCGATTTAAACTTACCAAATTTTGTTATGGCTCTTTCTTCATCATGGTTTTCAATAAAGCGTACGCTTTTCATTTGAAATTCTTTTTCAGCCTGGAGATGACCTTTAATGCCTGAGATATCACCGTCAGAAAGTCTATCAGTTAATGTTTTATCATAAGTATAGTCAAAACCAAGCTGCTGAAGCTGCCATTCAAGTCCCCAATATGCTTCAGCAAGAAAAACAAAGTCTGGTGTTTTCTCTTTAACTCTTTCAATTACTGTTTTCCAGAATTCGTCAGCCGGTTTTTGGTAATTGTTCTTATTTAGCACACCGAGCCAGGTATTCTGAAATACATTATTTAGTGGAAGCATGGCCATATCACATCTTACACCATCTGCAATTGAAGAAATATATTCAAGTTTCTTCGCAAGAAATTTTCTTGTCGCCTCCTCAAAAAAATTTAGCTGTACAGTATCAGACCATGGTGCAAAGAAAGGATCTCTGCCGTGTGCCAAATATATTGTCTTATCATTTTTATATTCAAAAAAAGCATATGGGTCTTTTAAATACGCTTCTCTATCAGTCTGAAGAAAAATTTCCGGGTTGGTTTGAATAATTGAAGAATCTGCCCCAAGATGGTTTGGGATAAAATCAACTAAAAGTTTTATTCCATGTCGATTAAGTTTCTTCCTAAAATTAACCAGATCTCTTTCTTCACCAAGAGCGGGATTAATTACATAGTCGTCAATTGCAAAAGGAGATCCAATAACATCTTCCTTTTTCCAGTCACTCAATGCTTTAACATAGTCAGGAACAAGATTAATTCCGAAACAACACCTATCAGCCAGAGACTTGCTTGTTTTCCATATTCCCATTAACCAGAGTATTTCGATTCCTTTATAATTCAGTTCATCAATGAAAGCATCCGGTATGTTTTTGATCTGAGAATTCTTACCGAACTGGTTAATCCAGATTCGCGTATTTAATTCGAGCATTTTAGGATTTTTTAACATTGACATCTTCTTTAAGGGTATTCCCAAAGTTAAAGAATTATGTCCTAATTACACTCTTGAAAATACTAATATAGAGTTTCTTTTTTACATCTCTTTAAATTTAAAGATGAAATATGATTGCGGGTAAAATTTACTTCGAACAAGTAAAAATGAAAGAAATTATGAAATGATGGATGGAAACATCGAACAAATATTATGATTAATGGTTTTCTATTGAATCAGAAATATTATTATATTATTGACGAACTATTTCAAAACGTTATCAATTCAGTAAAAGTATTAATTAACTTTCCTGCTATTAGTTGAGTGTTTTTAAAAATCAAAAAACCAAATTTACGGTTCTACAGCCGAGCGTTGTACTATTGTTCCATCCAAATAAAGGTAGGGAACCAAATTTTATATTATAAGAATCTGGTACAATAATTGTCTTAAAGTAGAACATAAAATTTTCAGAAACGGAAAAAATTAAGATTTAAGCAAGAATAATCACTTTTTTAAAAAAAATATTTAAGAATTAAGATCTAGAGGTAATAGATGTTAAAAGCAGAAACCATTGAACGACCAACTGACAAGCATATGAGTGGCCAGAATGATTTTTACACAAAAAATGGACTTGAGGACGAACTTGATAGCTATAAAGAAGAAGCGATCAGGAAAATAAAATTTTCAATTGTCATCAAGCCTGCAATTATTTCAGTTGTAGCATTGGTTCTTTCCTTTTTCCTGGATTTATCATATGTACCTATTCTGGGAAATGTTTCAATTGAACTTGGGAAAGCATTATTCCCAACCTGGCAGCCGGCACAGGAAATAGTACAACCTTTTAGTTTCTGGTGGATGCCTATAGTAGTATATGGTTTATTTGCTTTTCTGGCCTACCTGACATACAACAAATTAAAGCTTGAAGTTTTAAGAAGCCCGGTATCAGAAACGATTGACCGAATAATAACTTCGTATGAAAGTGTAATAGATAGTATCGCTACCGCATTACCATTAATTGGTGCGGCAATCCTGCTTATCAGTATTAAGCTTGGGGAAGAAATTTTTCTCGGCTTATCAGTTCCTTTTGAAATTAAAGCTTTAATAGTTTTAGCTCTCGGTAAATTATTTGAGCCCGTGCTGGATCAGCTTGGTGTAGAATTTCAGAATGTAGTAACACACGTTCAGGATATGAAGGAAAGATATTTCTCAAGAATTCAGGTTGAGAACTCCAAAAATCTTATTAAGCAATTAAGTGCTCCCGGTTCAGGCGGACGCGGTGTTGAGTTTTCGGTAAAAGATCTGGAAACTTATAAAAATCTTCTTGAACAAACGTCGCAAATGAGTGAGGTTCTTGTAAAGAATTTTAGCTCTGTTCACCAGATACTTGATAAAATAAATAGTATCCAGGGAATAAGCACAGAAAAAATTGAACACCTTAAATCACTTGCCAATTCGATTCAACAGGCTTCAGTAACACTTGGCGAAGAAAAAACATTAGCCGGTCTTAAACATCTTGAAGCAATTGTAGTTAAAAAGTGAGTATGTAAAAATGGTCAAAAAAAACAGAGACAGTAAGTTTATAATCTATCAGGTACTATACATTTTTGTAATTACAGTACTAGCATTAAAAGGTGCGGATCTGGATTTAAACCGGGTTGTACTTAAAGATGAAGTTGTTAATAAAAGTGTAAGAGATTCTCTGATGGTGCTTCTTGATTCACTTACCTCGCAGGGAATTAAATTCGATGTTAAAGTTGAAGAAAACGCACTGGAAGAAAATGTTGCACTAAAAGAAAAATTAGCTTCATTAAATAATAAGATGAAAGATTTGGCTGATAAGGTAAAAGAAATACCACCGGAAAAACCGGAAGAAAAACCCGTTGAAAAAGAACAGGAAATACTGCAGTCACCAATTTCGTTAAAACAAACTTTTATACAATATACATGGAATAAGGCCAAAAATTCAGGAAACGTTCCGACGTCCATTTATGATCCTGCAAATATGAATACTCCTCTTGTTGTAATTCCCCCCGGGCAGGAAAAAACTTTCGATTTGACAAATCAGACCGAAGTTGTAGCAAAATATGGAAGCCAGGAAGACAGGATAAAAGTTGTACCAAACAGACCGCCTGAGATAAAGATTAACCGCGTTACTACGAAAATGAATAATTCTGACATTTATGTTCAGGATTTACAAAGAATAACTGTGTTCACCGTAACAATACTGGATGAACGCCCGGACCAGCTTAAGGTAACCTGGAATGGACCGATTTCTGTTTCTGGTCCAATGAAAGATACCAAAGGAAATCCGGTATACAATGTGTCATTAAAAATTGCATCGACCGAGAACAAATTTGACGAATGGCTCGACAAATTTGGAAATCTGAGGGAAGCAGATGGAAGATATAAAGTTAATTTCTTCTTCACAGTAGTGGATGAAAGATCAAAGGACAGGGTACAGGTAGGAGACTCGTTCTTCTTCACTGATTTTTCTAAATAACAAATTCATCGGAACTACTTTATGCGAAACTTTAAATTATTTCTTCTTCTGCCCGTTTTATTTGTGTTCTTTTATACTTATAATGTTCAAGCTCAGGAGGAAGAGCAGGTACAATATTACCAGATGGAACCTCTTGATGACAGTTTATTCATACAAATTCAGACTGAACTATTCATAGACCCGCCTGATCCTAAGGCTGAGATAATTGTCGATTTAAGAGAGGCTAATAACCAGACAATATCGATTAAAGGAAACCTTTACCCTTTTCTTGCTTTGAAACCTGAAACCAGGGCCAGGGTTATAACCTATCCATTTAAAATTAATCTTGAAGAAAACATTAATTACGGCAGTGTTTTTACGCGTGTTTTCGAAAAGATCAGGTTGAATAAAATCATCGATCCGCCAACAAAACTTCAGATATCATCTTCAATGTATTATATAAATCCTTTCTTCCAGTTCTTTGGAGGAGAAAGATTCGGTATTCCTTTAAAAAATGATATTGGTTTATCCTTTGGTATCGGGACAAAATTTTCAGGACCGGGAGAAACAAATTTTGTTGAGGGAAACTTTCATATCCTGGGTGTTAAAGGCGGTGCATTCGGACCCGTATCTGCTTTAACTAAAATCAGGTTCAGCAACCGTTATAATAATCTTTATACTACAGCAGGATTTCATATTTCTTATGTTATTCCCTTTGGTAACTTCTTTGAGTTCGGTTATACTAAAATATTAGTAGAGCCGGATGAAAACCTGATGAAAGAATGGACAATGTATGATACTCTTGGATATCATGCTAAAATCTTAAGCGGCCAGTATTACAATTTTGAATTTCGTTATCCTGTAAGTTTTCTTGGATCCACAAGAGGGAAAGTATACGGTTCCAGGTATCTGGGTGAATGGCACGTGGGCTACGAGGGCAGAGAGCTCTCACTTGCAGGAAGTACATTTGATTTCCGGTTTGATGCAATGTTTGATAGTGATGTTCGCCAGAATCAGATTCTTATCGAAGCATTAATTCAGAAAATTGCAGAGAGCTGGGCTTTTAGTGCATTCGCAATCGGACCTTCGGTTACACTTTCACGAGCTACGGATGGAAGTTTTGGTGTGATATCAATTTTTGCGAATTTAAGGTTAAAGGTTGGAACTTCGTTCTAAGTTAATTAATTGGAATCTTAACAGCCCTGAATGAATTTTAATTCAGGGCTTTTTTATTTTTACTGCTGCTTCTTCATCCAGATACCATTCCAGGTAATCCGAGGCTTTGATTTTTGCTGCCGGAAATTTTTTATCAATAATTTTTGATCCTAGTATTTTAAAAATGATATCAGATTTTTTCTTGCCGGTAACCATAAAAATATTTCGTTTGGAATTATTTATGGTCTCATAAGTTAAAGATATTCTTTTTTGTCCTGAATCAGGATGCACAGCTATTCCCACTATCCTTTCGATAATTCCGCTTAATGATTTTCCCGGAAACAAGGAGGCAGTATGTCCATCGGAACCGAGACCAAGTAAATTAATGTCAAACTGCGGCAGATTGTTTGCGAAAGGAACAAAGTATTTTATTTCCCCGGTTATTCTTTTAACTTCTTCTAGAGGTTCATTTTCTCCTCTTATTCGGTGAACATTTTTTTCCGGGATATTAATTTTTCCGAGCAGATTTTTTTTTGTCATTCCATAATTGCTCTGTTCATCATCTGGCGGAACACATCTTTCATCACCCCAGAATAAATGAACCCTGTTCCATTGTATTTTGTCCCGGAATTCTCCCGACAACAATGTAAACAAAACTTTGGGTGTACTGCCGCCGGAAAGAGCTATAAAAGTATCATTATCTTTTGATGCATTCTCTGAAACAATATCTCTTATTTCTTTGGCGAGTTGTAAAGATAATTCTTCAGGTGTTAAAAATATTTTAATTTCTGGCTTCATTTCTTTCTTTCTAATTTATCAAAACGGTTTTCTAATTTAAATAAATGTTCAGAACAAATATTAATTCTGATTATCAAGACTCATACTAAATCTATTCGTTTTTACAGATCGGGTATTTTTAGTTAAATTTGCAGCTCAATCTAAGTTAAATGAAAAAACATGAAGCAAAGTATAATACTCTGGATCGCGGCATTCGTAATAACATTTCTGGCTGGATTTCTTCAAAGTCGATTAAGTAACCAGTATCCTGTTTCCGGTTCATTTGGGATTGACGGAAAAGAAATAGGTTATAAATTTGATAAGGTTTACTATGGAAGTGATTCATATCAGTTTTTAATAACAACAGAAATTAAAAAACTGGAAGGAAAAGTTTACTGGAGAAGTGAGAATTCGGATATATGGAACTCTTCAGATTTAATTAACAACGGAAAAATTCTGATTGGAAAAATCCCCGGACAGAGTCCCCAAACTAAAATTGAATATTTAATAAAGCTGGATTTTAATAATAAAGAATATTCACTTCCCTCGGAAGGTCAACCTGTGTTATTAACTTATTATTCCGCGGTACCTACATCGGTTAGTTTCTATTATATATTTACTCTCTTTTTAGCTTTGCTTCTTGTTATAAGAACCGGTTTGGAATATTTTAATGTTCCTGGAAAAATGAAAAAATTGAATGTTTTTACCTTAATTTTAATTGTGGTAAATGTTTTTGCTTTCCATCCTCTAAAGACAACTTACCAACTCGGTGCTGTTGGCAAGGGTGCAATTCCGATTCCAGAATTGTTTCAAATTTCGTCTATTTTGCTACTTATCCTATGGATTATAACCACAGCTTTAATTTTCAATACGAAAAAATATAGGATCTGGGCACCTCTGGCTGCTACGATTACTCTAATTATTTTCGAATTTGGTAATTTTTGATTGGCTGTTTACGGTTTAACTTAATATTATTCATACCTGTTTTTTATTCATAATCTATATAATTTCAATTCTATTGACAATAACTGGATATTAGTTTATTTTCATTTTCATCAAAATCAAACTGATCTACAAGAATTTTTCACAGCTCCTTTTTAAAATTAATGAGTCGTCGGGTGAGTTTATTTTCTACTAATAATGATAATTTTTTTATTGCTCACACCGGAAAAGGTACATCCTTATCTGCTTCCGGATCATTTCTGCTTGTGAGAGCCAAATCAGCAAACCGACTTTCCATATTTAACCAGTGTCATGAATTTAATAGACGTTTCACTTTGTGAAAAAACGGATTCTTATTGTTTATTGAAACCTTATGATGGCAATTGATTAATTAGTAATTCAAAGTTTCCAATTCAATTGTTCGAAAATTTCAAAAATTATTTAGTAATTCAGCTCAACTGTGAGTCAAGTGGCGAAGCTGTGTTATGAATTCTCATCCAATCAATCCTTAACTTTTTATGAAAATAAAATTAAAAATCAGTAAAAAAACCGATCCATCTTTTTCTTCGGTGCTGGATTTCAACAGATTTCCTGTCACACTTGGAAGAGATGAGAAAAACGACATAATACTCCCGGATCCATTCAAAGTTGTTTCGAGGAAACACGCTAAAATACTGGATACCGAAGGTATTCTGCAGCTTGTTGATCTTGAATCAGCTAATTTTACATATCTAAATGAGGAGCGGATCGATCCAAATGATGAAAACGCTCTGAAGACCGGAGATATTATCCGACTTGGAGAATATGAGCTTGAGGTGGAACTGGTTAAAGAAGCTGAGACAATTCCAGAAGATGATCAGAAAACAATGGTATTCTCCAGCCCTTTTGCGGAAGAAATAAATAATATTGTGGAAAATCTTAACAGGATCTCTGATAAATTTTCATCCGATAGTTCTCCCGCGAATTTGGAGATGTTGAAGTTCTCTGTTATGCAGAGTTTTAATTTCCTCGAAAAGAATGAGCCTAATAAATATATGGCTGAATATTTTGTTGAACACTTTCTTGATAGAAAAGTCAAGCAATCAATTTCTCCCCCACCTATTCAAAATGATAGATCAACATCAGAATCACAAATTAAGCAGGTGAAAAGACCAACCGAACCAGCTGAATCTTTACAGGCTTACTCTTTAAGTTCACATTTTACAGAAACGATTGACGTTATGCTTGATACTTTTTCAAAACTAATCCAGGGTTTTCTACAGTTCAGGCAGGAATTTTTCGGTGTAACAATCTACCATACTATACCAACTGCTTCCTTAAAAGAATTTAAAGAATTTCTATTCAGTCCAGATATTTCCAGTGAAGATGAGAAAAAAAGATTAGGGTTACTAAAAGAGGAGACTGCAAAATTATTATCTCACCAGATAGGGTTGCTTGAAGGCTATCAACTGTCTGTAACTGATGGAAGCAAAGCTTTACTTGAAACACTGGATCCTGCGATGATTGAAAAAGAAATTGATAATAAGAGTAAACAATCAGGTCCCGATCTTGCAAAGATTCTTCCGTTTGCAAAAAAATCTAAAATACTGGATGCTCTTAAAGAGAATTATAATATGTATGCTTCGGATCCTTATCATATAGAAAAGAAATTTTTCAGGCCTTCTTTTATGAAGGGCTACCAGAAAAGAATTCTAACAGGCAAATCTAAAAATGAATATTAACACAAAAATTTTCGGGGAATACTCATGAAAAACTCAATTATCTTAATATTTTTTGCACTTGTTCTCTATGTTATTCCGGGATGCGGAGGTGGGACTGAAACAATTAATGTATCATTAAGTTGTGATAATGATTGTAATGAAGGAAATGCGGTTGTGGTGAGGATTTATCAATTGAGAAATTCAGATAAGTTCACACATGCAAGCTTTGAATCTTTGCTTAGAAGTCCGGATGAAACACTTGGAGATGATTTAATAGCCGGAGCAAAATATGAAAAGCTTATGGCTCCTGATGAATCATTCAAAATAAGCGACTATGAAATAAAGAAGGATGCAGCGTATATTGGAATAGTCGGTGATTTTCATTCACCCGCGAAAGACGGCTGGTATGAAATTATCCCCGTAAAAGATATTGATGATATCTCGGTTAAAATTCACTCAAATTCATTGTCAATCCAAAAAGAAGATTAAAAAAAATTATTTGTTTAATAAGGGAGAGAAAAATAATTAAATGAAATTCCAAAAAGTTGTATGGTATGAAGGAATGAAATTGGATCCGCATCATTTTCAGCAGGCGGACCGGTTTAATCAATATAATATTAATTCAAGGTTCAGATTATTCAGCCCGAATTTCTGGGGCATCAGGGAGATGGAAATCGATTCAGCTGCTCTTGCAGGTGGCACTTTTGGATTTATTGTCTGTAGCGGAATTATGCCCGATGGTTTTAGTTTCAATATGCCTGATAATGATCCGCTTCCCAAAAGCAGAAATTTTGAAGAGCTTTTTGAGGCAACTTCAGAAAAGCTTGATATCTTTTTAACATTACCAGCCGAAAATTCGGCAGGGAATAATTGTCACATTGACGATACAATGGTTTATAATAATTCTCGTTTTAACTTACAGAATATTGATATAGCCGATTACAATACCGGAACGAATATGCGCTCTGTAGGAGTAGCAAGACCAAATTTTCAATTTAAGTTTGGTGATGAATCTCTTGAAGATTTTACATCATTAAAAATTGGTGAAATCGCCAGAAGTTCAGACGGAAAATTTACAATGGATAGAAGTTACATCCCGCCTGCACTCTCAGTTGCTAATTCTGAAAGCCTGCGGGAATCGATGAGAAATTTGTTGAGTGCGCTTGTTTCAAAAAGTAAAGAACTTCGGACACAGACTTCAATACACAAACCAGAATTATCTTTAACACAAGTAGAAATACTATTGATGTTACAGACAATCAATTCGTTTATACCACTACTGAATTACTATTATCAATCACAGAATACACATCCGGAAAATCTCTATATATTATTGTTAAATCTAGCAGGTCAGCTTTCAACATATTCGAATATGGGAATTAAAACTTCTGAATTTCCTTCTTACGACCATAAGCATCTGAGCGAAGTTTTTAACCAGGTTATCGATGAAATAAATCAAATGCTGAATGTTCAGAAGACTGTTGAAAGAAGAGATGTCGTTATTCCTCTCAGAAAGCAGGCTGATACTTTGTATGTGGGCCAATTATCGCCCAACCAGATGACCTCACAGTTTTTTCTTGCGGTAACCGGAGAAATTCCTGAGAAAAAAATAATCTCGGAATTACCAAAGAATATTAAAATATCTGCATACGAAGAAATATTCGCTGTACATCAGGCTGGAATTCAGGGAGTAACTGCTGAATATGTTGCACGCCCCCCTTCCGGGATTTCTATAAATGAAAAAGCAATTTATTTTAAGATAAATAAAGAAGGCAGATTCTGGGAAAAGATAGTTGCAAAAAACAACATAGCTTTCTTTATCGCATCTGAATTTAAAACACTTCAAATGGAACTCGTACTGCTTCTTTCCGGCGATTAGATAAAAATTCAATAAACAAAAATAAATCGATATGGAAATTCCTTCTCAAAAAACTGATAAAAAAAGACCCATTTCAGAATTAGCATCTGAATGCCTTATGCTGATTCTTCAGCTCCGCTCAACGGATAATTACGGCAATCCTGAAACTCTTAAAAACAGGGTTACTGAAATGTTCGATCGTTTCGAACGTGAAGCAAGAAGTTCGGGAATTGACAATGAAAAAGTGACCAAGGCAAAATTTGCACTTGTGGCCTTTCTGGATGAAACAATTATTAGTTCTAAATGGAATCAGAAAGAAGTATGGCTTTCGGATCCGTTACAGATAAAAATGTTTGACACCTTTAATGCAGGTGAAGAATTTTTTACTAACCTCGAAGAACTCAGACAGAGAAGCAGTGCAAATAAGGATGCTCTGGAAATTTATTATTTATGTCTTGCTCTTGGTTTTAAAGGAAAATACCAGCTTCAGTCACCCGAATCGCTAAGAAGAATTATAGATGATCTGAATTTAGAACTTCACCCCGAAATGTATCAATCAATTGATGCAATTTCTCCCAATGGTAAACCTTCGGATACTGTGGTTCTTTCATCAGGAGGTGGATTGCCAACATGGATTTATCCTGCTTCTGCAGTGGTTATCTTTTTAATTTTTTATGTTATTATGTCTTTGTCTGCTACCGGTAAAGCAAACGATATAATAGATGCTTTAAAAAATCTCATTGCCTAAATCAATATCTCCATAAAAAAAATCTGATATGAATGCAATAATAAATTTTATTAAAAATCCGTCATCAATAATGGCGATTGCAGGAATTCTTCTGATAATTCTTGTCCTCGTTCTCGGTCCTATTTTCGGAATAACTTTCTTTGTTCAGATTGCTATAATCGTATTCATTTTCCTGATTGTAACAATTCTGATTATGTATAAAAAGATGAAAGATGCTCAGAAGGCAAACCAGATAGAGCAATCGATAGGCAACCAGGCAGATGACCAGATGCAGAACCTGAGCCCTGAAAAGAAAGCTGAGATAGAACAATTTAAGAAACAACTTGAAGCAGCAATTTCATCTCTTAAAAACTCTAAAATTGCTAATGGAAAATCGGGAAAAGCAGCCCTTTATGCACTTCCCTGGTATATGATAATCGGACCATCTGCCGCTGGAAAAACAACGGCTATTCAAAATTCGGGGTTGGAATTTCCTTTTGGTAAAGATGGATTTCACGGAGTAGGCGGCACAAGAAACTGTGACTGGTTTTTTTCAACCAAAGCAATTTTTCTGGATACCGCAGGAAGATATATTTCGCAGTCTGAAGATAGACCCGAATGGATCGCATTTCTGGACACCTTAAAAAAGAACAGGAAAAGAAGACCGGTAAACGGGGTAATCATTGCAATTAATATCGATGAAATAATCGGAGCTGATAAAGATCAGCTTTTTGAACATGCAAAAAACATGCGCCAGAGAATTGATGAATTGATTGAAAACCTCGGTGTTAATTTCCCGGTGTATTTTGTTTTTACTAAATGTGATTTGATACAGGGATTTGTTGATTACTATGGTGATTTTAGTGAAATAGAACGTTCACAAATATGGGGAGCAACTTTTAACTCCCAGCAGATTTTGTCACAGGATCCGAAAGGAATGTTTGAATCAGAGTTTAAAAAACTTTCAAAAAAACTATTTGATATACGAACTATCAGGTTAAGCAATCCTTTAAAAAGAGAACAGCGGAGGAAAGTCTTTCTCTTTCCGTTCCAGTTCAATTCGCTTCAGCAGAAATTAACATACCTTGTCGGTGAAGTATTTCAGCACAATCCGTATCAGGATAATCCCCTGTTCCGTGGATTTTATTTTACCAGCGGAACCCAGGAAGGTTTGCCGCTTGATATTGCCATAAAAGAAATTGCAAAACAATTTAATCTTCCTGAACCAACGGCAGATGATTCTGAAGAAGTTACTGAGAAGAAAAATTATTTTATAAAAGATTTGTTAAACGATATTGTAATTGGGGATCAGAATTTTTCTGCCGGACAGACAAAAGGAGCGGTTAAAAAACAAAGCTCATCAAGACTCATAACCATTGCTGCCTCAATAATCCTTCTTCTACTGTTTTCAGTTTTAACCTTTATTGGTTATAGCGGCAGCAGCAGTTTTCTTCAAAAAGAAAAAAATGTGTCTTCATCATTTCTGCGCCTAAACTGGGGCGGAAATCTTTTAAGTAACTTTTCAAAGACTGATAGTCTTATCAGTTTGATTAATGCAATACAGAACGGCGAAGGGAACGAAGCTTTTATCAGTTTTGGAATGGATAGAAGCGAGAAAACACTCCCTTATCTTAAAGAAATTTTTGTTAAAAAAACATCAGATTTTTTTCAACAGAATATTTATGATGAATTGATGAAAAATCTGAATAGTTATGCAAATGGAAAAGATTATTCAGGCGAGATTATTTACAATTATCTTAAATCCTATTTATTACTGGGAAACGAAAGAGCAAGACTGGATACATCCTCACAAAAATTTCTTACTCACGTTTTTACCGAAGTACTGGATTCCCGCTACATTTCTTCCAATCCCATCGCATCAACAAGTGAAAAAGATTCTCTGAAACATCTGTTCAAAGATTACATTTCATTTTATGTGAGCCTTTTACCGGACAAAGAAGTTTTTCCTGTTCGCAGTGATAATCTTCTGATTAGTATGGTCAGAGATAGAATTCAGTATAAACCAAATGCCGAGAGTATATATGCAAGACTCAAACAAAATGGAATAAGCCAGTTTCCTAATGAACTTTCACTAGAGCAGGCAATTGGCGGCAGATATTCAGGAGTTATGACAACCGAACAAAGAGTGCCTTATATTTTTACTGCGGATGGTTGGATGAATTATATTAAGCAGGCTATAATTGAGGAAAGCGTAAATCCCGGCAAAGAAGATTGGGTTCTTGGAAAAACAAATCTTAAATCTTCGGATGACGGTCTTAATAGTGAAGAAATAAAGAAGGGACTTGTAACTCTTTACCTGAATGATTACAAACAAAACTGGTTACAATTTTTACAGAGTATAAGATATACTGGATTTGATAATGTTCCTCTTGCTGCAAATAATATGAAGATTTTGAGCGATCCGGTAAATTCACCTCTTGTATCTGTATTAAAATTATTTGCTACACAATTAAGTATAATAGTTGATATTCAATCACCCCCCGATTCAGTTAAAAAGAATAATCAATTTGCAGGATTGGATGTTAATTCAGTTGGACTGAATGAGACAAAAAAATACATAAAATTTGTTCTTGGGTCACAGGATGGATCAAGTGGTGCAGATTTAAACGCAATTTTTGCTCAATACGGAACGATAAGCGGAGTGCTCGATCAGGTTAAGGGCGGACAGGATCTGGCAATGGATTACGCTACAAAATTACTAGGACAAAAGACTATAGAATTTACAACCGCTCAGCAGATGGTAAGAGGTGCAGCATATAATGCACCGGCTCTCCAAAATTTATTCTATGATCCAATCAGGCTGTCCTGGAAAGCTATACTTGCTGATGCAAGTGAGTATTTAAACCAACAATGGAAAGCTAAAGTTGTCGATGCATTTAATAAATCACTGGCCTCAGCTTTTCCATTTAAGGATTCGCAGACAGAAGATCCTATTCAGGATTTTAAAGATTTTTTTAAGCCGCAATCAGGTGTAATCTGGTCATTCTATAATAATGAATTGAGTGCATTTATTAATAAAGATAACTGGAAAGTAAACCAATGGAATGAAGAAGGGTTAGCAGTTTCCAATGAATTAATAAATGCTTTAAAAAAAGCAGATGATATAACCAGCACCTTATTTAAAAATGGTGATCTTGGAATTAACTTCAGGTTAAAACCTCAGCTCCCTGAGTCGAAAACAATAGGTAATGAAAAACCTATTGTAGAACAGGTTTACCTTTATATTGATGGTGTGGAAAATTATTATAAAATGGGATCACCGTTCTGGTCTGATTTTGTCTGGCCGGGCGTAAGAGGAACACCCGGAGCAAGAATGAATATTTCTATAAGAAATATTGGGACCTCCGATTCTAAAGCTTATGACGGCGAATGGGCTTTGTTCCGTTTGCTTAACCAGGCAAATATTTCAAGAGGTGAATCATCCTCACAATACACATTCAACTGGTTCTTCCAAAAGAGCGGCAGTTATGATGTGACAGTATCTTACCAGTTAAGTTCGGGAAGTTCAAAAAATCCGTTTGCAAGAGATTTCTTCAATTCATTTCATCTGCCTGACAAACTTAATTAATCATCTTACATAAAAGGTTTTGTTTAATAAAAACTCAACAGAATATTTAACAGGATATTTCGGAAAACTTCCTGAGTTTAATGATTTCATAAAGTTTAATTCTGCATCACCTGAAATTACTTTTATTGATAACTGGCTTCAGGAGGGTTTATCTTACACAAAACTAAAGTATAAGTCAGAATGGAAAACAAAGTATGAGACTCTTCCCCCGACAAATTTCTTCATTCCGGTTCCTTCGTCAGAAAAGTTTGCTACGGGAATGATTTATGCCAGCAAAGATAAAAGTAACCGTGATTTCCCATTTATAATATTTTCAGTTATTCCGGCTAAACAAGTTGATGAGTTTCATCTTCTCCCTAACGCACTTGATCACGTAATTAAAACACTCGATTGCAATTTGAGAAAAGAAGAAGATCTTCTTTCTCTCAATAACACATTAAAAACCTATAGTTTAAATTTAATTGAGGGAAATTCACTCAAAAATAGTTTCCATCAGTATTTATCAAGCACGCAATTACACGAATTTTTACTGCGAACAAAATTGAATAATTTACCAGGCAATATAAAAAACATAATTTATACAGATTCAACATTTATAAAAATTTCGTTTACCTCTGATGACTTACATTTTTGCAATGATGCCGGGTTTATTATTTACGTGTTAGCTAAAAAAATGAATCTGACTATACAGCATTCATCACTATTCTGGAATAAGAAGAATGATGAACAATTCCAAATATTAATTTTCCCTTTAAACTTTTACCGATAAACTTTTCCGATTTAATTTCGGTGGATAATGAAAATAAAAGACGCATTACATTAAATAATTCTGATGAATACCATGAGGATAATAGAATAGATGAGTCTGTTTCCCTTCTTGAATATTTAAAGAGTTTCTGATAATGAAAAAAACAGGATATTATTATGGCTGAAACAGTAGCCGAACCCGAAGTTTCAGAATTTGTTCAGGAATTTCTGGAACCGATTGCGGGGGAATCCCCAACCGGAACCGATACAGCAAATGATGAGGATTTTTTCAAACTAAGCATGGAATTTCCTAAAACAGTTCCTGATTACAAAAACTGGATTGAACTCTCAGAATTAATTTTGAAAGAAAAAAGCAAAGATATTAAAGTAGCTTCCTGGCTATGTTTTGCTCTCTACAGAACAGAGCAATTAAAAGGATTTCAGAACGGACTGGAACTGGTTTTTCATTTGCTCAAAAATTTCGGGACAGATTTATTCCCTGAAAATGTCGTACATAAAAGCAAAGCAATACAATTTCTTAACACTTCAAGAGTAACTAAACTAATTGAACGAGAGGAAATTAAGAAATCAAATGCTGATAATGTTATAAAGATTAACGAATTATTAGGGTTAATTACATCCGAATGTGAAAAACTTCTTCCTGAAAATATTCCTGTTTTACAGGGATTGCAGGATATAATAACAGCGCATACGGAAACTGCAAAAAAAGTTTTAAATCCTCCCCCGGTTCCCGAGAAGAAACCCGCTCCCGCACCTCAGCCCAAACAAGAGGTAAGACAAACATCGGCGGCTCCTGTTCGTGATGAATCAGCCGCAGTAATAAAAACAACCCGACCTGCCTCAGAAGATGAAGCTGTGGCTCAACTGAGGAAAACACTGAATTATTTCTACGAGATTCTTCAGAATAATGAAACAGTTGAAAGAATCCCGGAATCATATTTCGCATTTGGTATCGCGCGGCAGTTACAATGGAGTAATTTAGTTCTTCCTTTTGCAGAAGAAAAAATTACGAATGTTGAACCTCCGAATGAAATTATTAGAAAACTAATAAAAGAGTGGTTCACTGAAAATAAAATTGAAGTTTTAATTCCCAGGATTGAACTGGAATTTATTAAAGACAACAGCGAGTTCCGATATTGGCTTGATGCACAGAGATATCTTGTGCAATCGCTTGAAAAGAAGGGCGGGAATTACTCTACTTCAGCAACAGATATTAAATATTATTTGTCCCGGCTAGTTAAAAGACTTCCTGAACTTCAGAATTTGAAATTCAGCGGGGGAGAAATTCCTTTTGCAGATAAAGAAACCTTAAAATGGCTGGATGAAATTTCCAGGGCAGCCCCTTCTGAAAGTAAATCTACAGATGCAGGTTCCGTAAATCTTACTCCGATTGTCGACCCGACTTATGATAAAATTAATGAGGATTATGAACAGGCTATAAAGTCGCTTCCTAAAAATTTTGAAGAAAATTTTGAGTTGATGCAACAGAAACTGAAATCAGAAGACCGGGTTAAAGGAAAATTTCTCATAAGATTAAATCTCGCAAATTTTTGTTATGAAGCCAGACAATACACCGTTGCAAAAGTAAATCTTGAAGAACTTAAATTGATGATTGACGAGCTTAAGCTGTCAGAATGGGAACCCGCGCTTAGTACAGCAGTATGGCAATCTCTTTACCTGACAAACGTTCAGCTTTTATTTGCAACAGATTCTGAGATTACGAAACAACTGTTAGAGAAAGAACAGGAAGAATTATTTTATAGAATAGCCAAACACAACGGAATGTTAGCAATTAATTTAGAACAACAAAAACATAAAAGGAGAAAGTAATAATGGCCAGACCAGTAACACCAAAAATCGCACAGCGTGTTAAAGTTGCCATTCTCCCGAGCAGTGATGCTAAGGAAAGTGTGGAACTTGATTACAGGATGCTGATTCCAGGGAACTTTAGTAAAAGTGAACCCGGAAGCCAACCACCGGTAAAAGACCGTAGGTTAAGAACTATCGGTAACAAGGGTGATTATAAGAGAGTTCTTAAAGATATAAATCCGAAACTAAAGCTTACAGTTTCGAATAAACTCTCTGATGACCCCGAAGCAAAAATGGAAGTAAATCTTGATTTTCAGGATATTAAAGATTTTCATCCTGATGAAGTTGTTAAAAAAGTTGAACCTCTGCAAAAACTTCTTGCGGCAAGGGAAAGATTAAAAGAACTCAAACTTGCCGTTCTTAAAGACGCAAACCTGAAGAAAGCATTGGAAGGAGTACTTAAAGACGGTGGTGCGAGTATTGACGATCTGATGAACAAATTGGGTACTACTAAAGAAAAATAATTCAATTGAGAATAAAATATTTATGAATTTTAAAATTGTTAAACGGAGGTTTAATTAAATGGCAAAAGAAAAATCAGAAGCAACAGAACAGGGACAGGAAACTTCCCAGAGTTCTGTTGATAAGTTAATCTCCATGCTGGATGATTCCAAGAAATCTGCAGTGGCTGAGTTTATAGGTAAAGTCGGTAAAGAATCAGAAGTCTTTAAAATTACCGGTGCTTTGGTAGACTCTTACATTGCCGATCTTGATACTGTACTTAGCGCCCAGATGGATGAAATTTTACACAATCAGGATTTTCAGGAACTTGAATCAACCTGGCGGGGTCTTTTATTCCTTGTACAAAATACGGAATTCAGTAAACCTGTAAAATTCGAATTACTTGACGCTTCAAAAGAAGAACTTTATGATGACCTTAATGATGCTGCACTTGGAGAAGGATATGAGAAAGATTCAGGTTTATGGCATCATATATATTGGGGAGCTTATGATAAAGTGGGTGGACACTCTTATACTGCTATTGTTGCGGATTTCGCGGTGAGTAATTCGCCGCAGGATATCTCATTGCTTCAGCATCTATCCGTTCTTTCTGAATCTGCTCAAATTCCATTCATAGGAAATGCAAGCCATGAGTTTTTTGGAGAGAAAAGTATGAGCGATGTAATGAACAACCGGTTCCTGCCCGAACAATTGAAAGAAGGTGCCGCTTATGCTTCGTGGAGAGCTTTCAGGGATGATGACCGTTCAAAATACATAGGATTAACTTTACCAAGATTCCTTGGCAGGCTTCCATACAGCGCGGAAGCGGAACCAACAAAGAATTTTAACTATACTGAAAATGTAATGAGAGAAGGAAAAGATAATAGTCTCTGGTGCAGCACTTCTTTTGCAATGGCTTCTAATATGGTGAAAAGCTTTGAAAAGTGGGGCTGGAGCGTGAAGATAGTTGGTGTTGAATCAGGCGGAAAGGTTGAAAGTCTTCCTGTACCAACTTACGAAGAGCATGGACAGAAAAAATTAAAGGTTCCTGTTGAAGCTTCTGTTGGTCAGGCAAAAGATGCAGAACTTTGTGATCTTGGTTTTATTCCTTTGGCTCACTGGGACAGAACAGATTATGCCTGTTTCTTTGAAACACCTTCCGCAAACAGACCAAAACAAATAAAAAATGATCCCGCTGCCACTGCAAATTTTTCGGTTGGATCAAGACTTCAGTATACAATGCTTGTAACAAGAATTGCTCACTACCTTAAATACCGGCAATTGGTTTTTGTAGGTAAAAATGCCGGTGCAGGCGAAATTAAAAAAGACATGTCAAGCTGGCTTGATACTCTTGTAGTTGATATGCCTAACCCTGCAGAAAAAATTGTTGCAGAAAAACCTCTTCGATCTTATAAGCTCGATGTTACAGAGCTAAAAGAAAGACCAGGTTTCTTTCAGATCAGCGCAGAATTCAGACCACATGTTGCGATAACAGGAATGGATGTAAATTTAAAACTTATTGCGTACCATTCAGGTGAAGAAGCTTAACCAGTGTTGTAAGATCTATAAATAACATATTAACAAATTAATTACCATGGAGGTAAAAAATGGCTGTGAAAGGAACAATTCTATTCAAGGACGCTGAAGGAAACGAACTCGAAGGTCCACGTGCAGATAAAACCTGTACTGTTCTGGAATTTTCTGAAGGAATTAAATTGCCGGTTGATAAGACAAGCGGACAGGTTACCGGCAGCAGGATGTATGAACCGTTCGTAGTGATGAAAGAAATAGATAAACTTACCCCGTTTATGTTTCAGTATTGTGCGGAAGGTAAAGCTTTCCAATCAATTGTTATTTCTCTTTACGAGATTGCTGAAGCTACTGGTAAGGAAACAGTATATTTTCTATATACTTTAACAAATGCAAGGTTGATTTCTGTTGAAAATTATATGCCTGCAGCATTTGAATCAGATAGAATGGGTGTTGCACATCTGGAAAAAATTGCAATTGTTTCAGAAAGTGTAGAGTGGGAACACAAAAAAGCCAGCACAATGTTCTCGGATCAGGGATTCTTCTCATTTAGAATGCCCGGTTAATTAAAACATTTAGGGTGGATTAGTTAGATCGTCTCTTTTTTAAGATGTATTTAAATTGTCCACCCTGTCTTTTTCTAATATAAACTTTAACTAAAAAACCATTGAAAAACCTTAGCCTCTATAATATGCTCTTAGGTCAGTTTATATCAGAGGTACTTAACCCCGATGAGATTGGACCACAGCAGTTTGAACATTTAACTGAAGATCAGAAACTTAGCCTGAGTATTATTGAAAACCTTCGTATGATTCTTACGACAAGGCGTGGTTCAATATTACACCTTCCGGATTTTGGTATTTCAGATATTCTGCAGATATACTTGTCCTCAGAAAATCCGGTTGAATCCTTAAAACAGGAAATCAAAGATGTAATATTAAAGTACGAACCAAGAATCAGTGGGGTGCAGATTCAAAATTCTGAATTTGATCAAAAAACATTGAGAGCCGCTTTAAAAATAATTATTAAAGTCAAAGACAGTTCAAACCAGGAAATATTATTAACAGAATTTTCGACCACCGGATGGACCAAAGTTGTATTTGATAAGGATGCTAAATGAGTACAGATAAATATTTTGAGAGGGAATATAATTTCCTTCAAACATCCGGTGAAGAGTTCAGTAAGAAGCATCCGACACTGGGATCAAGACTCCATCTAAGTGAAAGAGAAAGAAAAGATCCCTTTGTTGAAAGATTGTATGAGGGTTTCGCATTTCTTGCCGGAAGAATTCATGAAAGGCTTGATGACGAATTTCCTGAAATTGCTGGCGGAATACTCGAAATTCTTTTTCCGCACTTGTTAAAATCTTTCCCTTCCTGTGCAATTTTACAAGCCGGAATAAAATCAGGGGCATTAACTGAACCGGTTGAAATCCGAAAAGGTAGTGAAATACAGACACAAACTGGAAAATATAAAGTTAAATACAAAGTTCAGTCCGGTTCAGGGAGCGGAAACAGGTTAACTGAAAAAGATGAACCGGCGGAATTTGTTTTCAGAACCACTCAGGATTTAACCGTAAGACCAATAAAATTAACAGATGTCACCGTTGAAGATACTCCGCAGGGCAGGTCTTTTTTTACATTAAAAATACAACTTGACCGGAATGTTGATTATAACAGTTTGAAGATGAAAAGATTCAGAATTTATCTTCAGGGTTCTTCATCAATAAAAAATAATCTTCATCTTTACCTTACAACCTATGTTACTTCTTTATCAGTAAGGGAATTAGTTGATGCTAAATCACCTTATAAAAATATTGATGATTTTAAAATAGGCGTGCCTGAACTTTCAACGGATCTAGAATATAATGGAGATGATTATTCAATTCTTCCCTATTCAAAACAATCCTTCACTGGATTCCGGCTACTTCAGGAATATTTTGCATTCCCGGAAAAATTCTTTTTTATAGATATTTATGGTCTTGATAAATTTATTGCATCCGGTCAATCTCAGCAGATTGAAATTAAATTTGACTTTAGCCGGAAACTGTTACGGGAAAATTTACCAGCTAAAAACAATGTTGTGTTAAACTGTACACCAATTGTAAATTTATTTTCGCGCCCAACCGAAGAAGTATCGGTTACACAAAGACTTCCTGAATATTATATCGTCCCGGATTTGTATAGAAGAAAAAGCAGAGAAATCTATTCTGTTGATAAAGTAAGTGGGATAAGTGAAAACAGGGTTGAACAGTACAAATATATACCGATTACAGCACACGATATTTTGGAGACTAGTAATCCGGAATACAATTTCAAAAGATTCTTTTCAATAGTCAGGAAACCGCTCCAAAGCGATATGTCCGAAACAGTCATAAGATTATTCGGACCAAGTATGGAAGAGGAAATTTTTCCAAAAGAAACACTTAGTATTGAAGCTACATTATCAAATGGATTTTTACCTTCTGCTTATCTGGAAGTCGGTTCAATTAAAGAACCCCTGGATTTCCCGCCCGGAGTGGAAGCATTTAACATTACTGTTCCAATCGAAGTTCAGAATTGTCCTGATAAACAAAATTATTTGTGGTCACTGATTGCACATTTATCTGTGAGTTTTTCAACTCTTTCTGAGCTTGATACATTTAAAAGTATTTTGAATTTATATAACTGGGCTAAAGCGCACAATCATCCAAATAAAAAACGCATTGAAAGTATAAAGAAAATTCATAAACCGAAACTTGTAAATAAAATTATAAATCAGAGTCTGATCAGAGGAATTGAATTTCATATAGAAGTGGATGCAAAAGAATTTGAAAGTAGTGTGGGTGAAATAAATTTATTTGGAATGGTCTTAAATAAATTTCTTTCACAATATGTAACTCTTAATTCATATATATTCTTAAAAATTACCGAATCCGGAACGAGTGTAAGTTATCAATGGAACCCGGCAATAGGAGAAATACTACCAGTATAGCTGAGGATATTGTAGATCATGGTTCTGAATACCATGCCTGGCAGGCTGTCTGGTTAAGCGAAAATATTTCAAAAAAAGATCATCCTGAACGAAAGGATTATCTTTTTGATCAGGCTGGATTAAAATTCCGCCCTAACCAATATTATGATTATCCACCCAGAGATATAAAATCAGTTTCCCGCGAAGAAAATGATATAAAATTTATTTTTACATTTCTGGGTCTGTATGGGATTAATTCACCTTTACCCAGATGTTATCACGAGCAGATAGTTTTCCAGGAAAAAATTTTAGGTGAAGGAAATATCCCCCTTCAGAACTTTCTTGATATTTTTAACAACAGGTTTTACTGGCTTTACTATCAGTCGTGGAAAAAATATCGTTTCTATCTTAACCTGAACGGTGATCCTGACAATAAAATATCTGAGAGAATTAATTCTTTTATTGGAAGAAGTTCCTTTGCAAAAAAGAAATCATCTGCTGTTTCCGATTTTACACTTCTAAAATTTGCCGGGGTATTCAGCCAGCGTGTCAGAAGCAAAGAAGGTTTAAAGATTTTGCTTTCTCATTTGTTCCCTGATTTCCCTATAAAAATAAAAGAATTTATTCCCCACTGGGTTGAACTTGTAGATGTACCTGCTCTTGGAAACAACGATTTTAGTCTTGGTAAAAATAGTTTTGTCGGAAGATCTACCGTAGATTATATGAGCAGAATATGTATCGAGATCGGGCCTGTTTCTTTTGAGGATTACCTGAATTTTCTGCCTGGAACTTTAAGTGCGAAAAAATTAAACGAACTCTTAAAGTTATATCTTAACGATGGACTTGAATATGATATTAAATTTAAGATCAAAGCAGATACAATCGCTGAAATTTCCTGGAATGATGACCGGCTAAAACTTGGAACAACTTTCTGGCTTGGTAAACCTTCCATTCAGGAATTTAATGTGTATATCCATAATGAAGAATTTGTTTAGGTAAATTGATTTTAATGGTTTGCTAATTACAGTTTACTCTCCCCTATCAAACAGCTAACAATAATAAAAATTTAACAGGAGCTTTACATGCAAAGTAAGGATTTGAAATCGTTGCTTTTAAAATTGAATAATTACCTGGTAAGGAATCTTGATACAGCTACCGGGATTGGTATCAACCGCGGAAATTATGAAATAACTTTCGATCATTTATTGAATGCACTTATTGAAGACGGACAGGGTGATATTCCTTTAATACTGAAACATTATGGTATAGATTCCGGTGATGTCCAGGCAAGGTGTCTAAAAAATCTTGATGAGATGGATAAAGGAAATTCCGGCAAGCCTAAGCTTTCACCATTACTTACAGAACTGTTTGAGCAGGCGTGGATTACAAGTTCCGTTCATCATCATGAAACTAAAATAAGATCCGGTGCTTTATTTGAAGTGTTCGTTGCTTCCGAGCAGGTAATAAGCAGCCGGCTGATGGATATTCTTTCCCCGGTTAAACAGGAAGATCTTCGTACTGAATTTTATAATATTGTAAAAGCATCAGTTGAAGATGAGTCAGTTTCTTCAGAAATGATTTCTCAGGAAGAGGCGCGTGCAATTCCACAGGATGGAACAGTGCTTGATCTGTACACAACAAATCTAGTAACACAGGCAAAGGATGGAAAAATTGATCCGATTCTCGGAAGAGATGAAGAGATCATTCAGGTAATAGAAGTTTTATGCCGAAGGAAAAAATCAAATCCTATATTACTTGGAGAACCCGGTGTTGGAAAAACTGCCCTTGTTGAAGGACTTGCAATAAAAATTGCTGCCGATGAGGTTCCGGATATTCTTAAAAATAATCAGATATTTTCTCTCGATATGGGCTCACTGCAGGCAGGAACCAAGATGAGAGGTGAATTTGAGAAAAGATTAAAAGCAGTTATCAATGAAGTTACGAACTCCCCTGTTCCGGCAATTCTTTTTATAGATGAAGCTCATACACTTATCGGGGCCGGTGCTTCAGCCGGAGGCGGTGATGCTGCAAATCTTTTAAAGCCTGCTCTGGCAAGAGGCTCTTTCAGGGCAATCGCAGCAACAACTTACCTTGAGTACAATAAATACTTTGCAAAGGATGCAGCACTTGAGAGAAGATTTCAACCAATACACGTTGGTGAACCTGAGGATGAAAAGGCAATTTTAATGCTGCGTGGAATTAAAACAAAATATGAAACTTATCACGGCATTCACATTACAGACGGAGCAATTGAAGCTGCAGTAAAATTATCCAGAAGGTATATTGCCGGAAGACAGCTTCCTGATAAAGCAGTTGACTTATTGGATACAGCAGCTACCCGTGTTAAGATGTCCCTTACCAGTAAGCCGGCTAAACTGGAATTGATGATAAGCCAGCTGAAGTCTGTTGATATGGCGATTAATACTCAGCAAAAAGATTCTGATATGGACCTGGTTATTGATCAAAAAGTTATGAAAGAATTGAAGGAAAAAAAATCAAAATTAGAAACTGATATAAAAGCTAATGAGGACAGATGGACCAAAGAGAGTGAACTGACCCGGAAGCTGATGGATTTGCGGATGAAAAAATTTACAGGAAACGGCAACGGAAAGAGCAAAGAAGATCCGGCTGTTGTAAAAGAAATATCTAAAGTGAAAGAAGAGTTAATTGCTTTACAGGACCCGAGTCCGCAGGTATTTGCAGAAGTTACTGCCAACACGGTTGCTGAAGTTATTGAAGCGTGGACGGGAATTAAGGTTGGAAATATGACACGCGATGATATGACAACTTTACTTCAACTTGAAGATGAGCTGAAGAAAAGAGTTGTAGGTCAGGATCATGCAATAAAACAGATTGCTGATGTTATTCGCGGTGCAAAAGTAGGTATTAAAAAAGAAGAAGGACCGAACGGTGTTTTTCTTTTAATTGGCCCCAGCGGAGTTGGAAAAACCGAACTTGCACGCGCAGTAGCTGAAGTACTTTTTGGTGATGAAAGATTTATGGTTACACTCAATATGACAGAATATCAAAATGAATATAACACCTCAAGGTTAATAGGTGCTGATCCCGGTTTGGTGGGCTACGGTGAAGGCGGTTCACTAAGTGAACCTGTACGGAGAAGACCTTACTGTGTTGTTCTGCTTGATGAAATTGAAAAAGCCAATACTTCTGTAACTGATCTTTTCATGCAGATTTTCGATCGCGGAATGCTGCAGGATGCTGACAGGCGAAATATTGATTTTACCAATACGACAATTTTTATGACTTCAAACCTTGCCTCTGAGGTACTGTTTGAAAAATATAATGGCGGAATGACAAGCCCTGATGATTTATTGGAAGAGCTTCGGCCTTATATGAACCAGTATTTCAGACCTGAATTTTTAGGAAGATTAAAACCAATTGTTTTTCTTCCTTTAACAAAAGAAACTATGAAACCGATAGTTGAAATGAAACTCGGAAAAATTCAGAAAAGATTATTACAGAACCAGAATCTTGTTGTTGAATTTAATAAGGCAGTGATTGATGATATTGTTGACTCCTGCACACGAGCTGAAACAGGAGCAAGGAATATCGATGCAATAGTTGACAGAAAACTCGCACCGGAAATATCCTCACAACTTTTAGGTTTTATGGCCGAAGGAAAGAGCCCTTCAAAAGTAACTGTTACAAAAGCGAAAGATGGTTCGTTTAAATATAAATTTGTGGAATAGCTGAAGAACTGAATAACAAAAAAAAGAACAATAATTTTTCATACTAGAGGTCTCAGATGCCTGAACAACAAAAGTTTAATCAACCTTTTTATAAATTACATTTCGCCGAAATTGACGATGACAAATTTGGTGTGGTTTCATTTGAAGGCGAAGAAGAAATATCACGTTTATTTGAATACAGGATTGTTCTGGCCTCGGGTGATCCTAAACTTGATTCCGCAAAAATCCTGAATAAACCAGCTACCTTTACTCTTACCCGTACAGATCAAAGCACACGGGAAATTCACGGCATCATTTCACAGATCCAGCAGTTCGGACAATCAAAAGATCATGTTTTCTATAAAGTTGTCTTAGTCCCCCGTTTTTGGAAATCCAGCCTGACCTTTCAAAATGAAGTTTATCAGGATATTGACATGAATGATCTTATAAAAAAGATAATGGAGAAAAGTGAATTAAAAGGTAGTGATTATAAGATAGACCTGAAAGACAAATATCCTAAAAGTGAATTTATCGTTCAGTACAGGGAGACTGATTTTAATTTCCTTAACCGCCGACTGGAACATTACGGAATATTTTATTATTTCGATCAGGACGGAGATAAGGATGTAGTATGTTTTACAGATGATAACACTAAACTACCCGATGTCAAACTTTCCGAAGATATAGGCTATAATGAAAACGAGGATTCTTTCGGAGACGTGGAATCAATTCTTGATCTTTCATCGAGTGAAAAAATTGTAACAGGAAAAGTTCAGCTAAAAGACTATAATTATCTGTTTCCCGAAAAACAGTTAATGGCTGAGAGTAAAATCAATTCTGATCTGCCGGGTACATACTACGATTATGGTGATAATTTTGAAACTGAAAAAGATGCTGAATTTCTCGCTAAAATAAGAAACCAGGAATTCCTTTCTCAAAGTAAAATTTACACCGGTAAAACTAATTGCCGGTTATTCAGTGCCGGGTATAGGTTTAAAATGGATAAGCATTATCGAGATGACTGGAACAATGAATACATCATTACAAAAACCTACCTGGCAGGCTCGCAGAAAGGACAATTTATAATACCACAGAAATTACAGTCTAGTGATATACTTTTTGATTGTCGATTCGAGGCAATTCCATTTGATGTTGACTTTAGACCAATCAGAAGGACACCTATACCAAAAATATCAGGAATTATGAGTGCCAAACTGGAATCCGGTGCAGGTGATGAATATGCTTTTCTTGATGATCATGGAAGATATAAAGCGAAAATGCTTTTTGATCTGAGTGATAAGTCAAACGGTGAAGCTTCTTTGCCAATCAGGTTAACACAAAGTTATTCCGGTTCCGGTTATGGCATTCATTTTCCTAATCATAAAGATACTGAGTTATTATGGGCTTGCGTTGATGGAAATGTGGACAGACCTGTTGGGCTCGGTACTGTTCCAAATCCTTCACAGGCATCACCTGTTGTAGCGAAAAACAAATCACACAATGTAATAAGAACGGCAGCAGGTAATGAAATTTTAATTGATGATAAATCAAATGAAACACAGATATCTTTTACAACATCAGATTCTCACAAAATTCTGATGGATGATAAAGATGATAAAATTGAAGTGACTTCTAAGGACAAACATAAGCTGGTAATGGATGATAAGAATCAGAATATCACAATTACGACTAAGGATGGTCACACAATTCTGCTTGATGATAAAAATACAAAGATTGTTGTAACAAGCAAGAAAGGACATTTCATTCTTATAGATGATACTGATGGTTCGGAAAAAATTCAGCTTTCGGATAAACCAAAGAATAATAATTTTCTGATTGATCTTAAAAACCAGAAACTTGTAATAGAGACTAAAGAAGGAAGTATAGATATCCTTGCACCTAAGGGAGAAATAAATGTAAAATCAAAATCCTTTAAACTTGAAACCGAAGGAGACACTGAGGTAAAAGCTGCCAATATAAAAACCGAAGCTGAACAGGATCATAAAATGAAAGCATCAGGAATTACACAGGAAGCAAAACAGGATTTAAAACAAAAAGGAATGAATGTTACATCAGAAGCATCTGCAGAATATAAGCTCAAAGGGTTGAATACAACAGTGGAAGCCGGAGTAGCTGTTAAAGTGAAAGGGGCTATGGCAAATGTTGAAGCTTCAGGTATCAATACGATTAAAGGATCATTGGTAAAAATTAATTAACAAACAGAATAAAGTTTTATGAGTTTTGCTGCAAGAATGGGAGATAGTTGTGCGCACGGAGGAACAATAGTTGTCGGATGTCCGACAGTATTAATCGGTAGTATGCCCGCAGCAAGAGTAGGTGATATGCACGTATGCCCAATGGTAACACCTGCACCTGCTCCGGTTCCTCATGTTGGTGGTCCGATTTTACCCCCGGGAAGTCCAACAGTACTTATTGGCGGTATGCCTGCTGCCAGAATGGGCGATATGGCAACTTGTACAGGACCCCCGGATTCAATCATCCTGGGATGTATGACTGTTATGATCGGTGCTGCAGGAAGCGGGAGCGGAAGTGGTGGCGGAGCCGGTTCAAGCGGTGCAGCCTCAGCTAAAGTAAGTGCAAAAAATGCTACTACTGGAAGCCCGGAAGCTACAACTAAAGAGAAGAACTGGATTGAATATAAACTTGTTGATAAAGCAGGAAATGCTGTAAGTGGAATAGACTACAAACTAACAGATACTGAGAGAAAGGAATCATTCAGCAAAGTTAAAACAGACGGCAGAATTACCCGAGATGCATTAAAAGAAGGTAACGCTGAATTAATTCTTAAAAAATTATTCAATGCAAAATGGTCTAAGGAATTAGTGAAACCGGGTGACAAAGTTGAGTTAAAAGTGGAATCAGAAGGACTTGATGATGGTGAACAGGTTACATTTTCAATATGGAAAAAAGATATTAAGAAAGCTGATTCACAGCTAAAAACATTTGATGTTGAGATAAAAGGAAACAAAGCTAAAGCAGAATGGGAAATTCCCGCAAGTGAAGAATTACATAAGGGGACAGGCTCAGAAAACTTGTCCTCCCCTCAATATTACCTTACAGTTTTATGTAATCCTGATTTAACCGCAAGATCGGGAATGTTATTTATTGAGGATACAATTGAAATAGAATTAAAAGATGAAGAAGGAAATGCATTAGGTAATGAAGAATTTGTCCTCTATTTACCTGATGGAAAAGTAATTTCGGATAAGTTAGATTCGAGTGGCTACAAGAAAATAGAAAAAGTCCCCGCGGGAAAATATTCTGTTAAGTTTCCGAATATTAACAAAAAAGAAAACGATTAATTTGCATTCAATAGAACTCGCTCCAAAAGAAGCAGAAAAAAAAGTCACCACACTTGTTTCCGGTGATGTCAACAAAATTGTTGCAAAGAAAGTATCAACAGTTAAAATTATTGAGATGGAAGATACCAACTTTCATTTTGATAGTGCGGTATTGTTGCCATCCACGGATGTTGATTCAACGGGAAATTCTGAGCAGGAGAAGATTACAGGTTTAACAGTTTTAGCGGCCTGTTACAGAGAATTTGAAAATGATCCGGATCAGAAAATGCTGCTTGCCGGACATACAGATACTAAAGGTGATAAACAATATAACGTATTGCTTTCGCAGAAAAGAGCTGACAATGTTCTGTATGCTCTGCGAGGTGAACGTTCAAAATGGATTTCAAGTTCAGATTCAAAATACATTGTTGAAGATTATAAACTAATTCTGAAATGGGCGGCTAAAGAGTTTTCATGGGATTGTGATCCGGGAGAGATAAATGATAAACATGATTCAGAAACATCAGAGGCACTAAAAGGATTTCAGAAAAGTTATAATATTGAATTTAACCAATCCATTTCAGTTGATGGAAAAATTGGTCCGCAAACCTGGGGGGCAATTTATGATGTTTACATGCGTAAGCTTGAAAAAATTCTTAAAACAGATAGTGAAGGGCTTAATAGTCTTAGAAGTAAATTGGTTTTTCTTGAAAAACATAAAGCCAGTGTTGGATGCGGAGAATTTTTTCCTATTGAAGAGGCGAATAAAGATGAGTACAGAAGCAGTACAAATCGCCGTGTCGAAATTCTATTTTTTGAATCGGATGAAGAACCTACTCTAGAATGTCATCCCACCCCGGGTGTTTGTTCACATATAAAATGTGACTTGTACGGAACGAAAGGCTATAAGTTTGTTCATATACCTGTAAATAAAATTGATCCGGAAAAAGATTATAAATACAAAGTTAAGATAATTTATCCCGGATCTGACTTTGTCCCAAAGGACAATAATTACAAATGTCAATTTGATCTCGAGGAAGTTCCAAAGAAGGAAGTAAGAAAGAATGATGAACTAAAAGTTGATGAATATAAAATATTAACTCACGATAATCATGCTTTAAAAGATTCTGATACTCAAGATCCAAAAGATATGCTGGGTTCAGGAGGAGATAAAGAATCAAAACCTGATAACTATAAGTCTAATAATTGGATTCGGGATATTCGTCCAGCTGTTCCATTTAGAATTGAAGTCAGAAGATTAAAAGATGGCGCAGAAGTTCCGATTCAATCTGAAGAACTTTTAATACAATTTGAATTAGCTGATCCGGAAGAAGATTTCCTTGAAATAGATAAATCCTTGAATCCGGCAAGACAGAAGGAATGGATTAATAATTTTGTTAAAACATTTAAGCGGGTTCCTGGTGATGATTCTTCCAAAGAGGATGATAATTGTAGCTCTTCATTTGGTGGACATCGTGATGCCGGGAAAAAGGTTTCACCATCGTCTGTACTTTTCCAGGTGCCATTTAATACAGCAAATCCCTCTCCTGTTGAAAAAATTGATGAGCAGTTTTCGAGAACTAAAATTTTACCCTCGACAGATTCAGCTGGCAAGACAGTCGGTGTTTCCGAAGTTATTTTCTTTCCTCAGCCTATAGGCGGAGATAATTATCAGTTTTCAATTAAAGTAACTGACAGAAATGGAAATGCCCTTTCGCTGGAAGATGAAAACTCAAAAGAAGTGGAAAAGATCACTACAGGAAAATTCACTATCTGGAGAAAAATTTTCATCGATCTTCTGGTTACTTTTGATAATGTTGACCTTTCTTATATAAACTGGGACCTTGTTAATAAATCGTACAATTCAGCATTTATTGAGGTTGTGCAGCCATCACCTGCAAAAATTAAAAAGTACAATCAAAATGAATGGAAAAAAACTGTCCGGGATTATTTCAAAAATGATGTCGGAAGTCCTTCAGCTGCAATAAGAAACGATGACAGCAAGTACAATTATGATAAATTTTTTCTACCGGATTTTCCGGGTGCTAATCATGATTGGGCTAAGTTTCATGGTAAGGGACTATCAAAAAAGTTTTTTGCAAAAGCATATAAGGAAATGAATCTGAAGAACCCGAGAAAAAATGATCAGGCACAGAATGATACTTCCGGACTTTTCATTTTTTTATGTAAAAACCTCCACAAAACTTCACGGCTTCTTGGAATGTATGCAGGTGATCGTGAGTTTTTTATGGTCACTGTAGGTGATGCGACTGTTACATTTACACATGAGATGGGCCACGCTGTTTACCTGCGTCATTCAATAACTGATTTTGATTTTGCAAACAATGTAACTTCTGACATATTAAATTCAAATTGGCTGGACCACGATCAGAACGATGCAATTGCCTGTACAATGTCTTATGAAAATGATTATTTTGGTTCTGACGGAAAGATAATACGTAAGATAAATCCTACCGAATGGCATTTCTGTGCAGTATGTTTACTTACCTTAAGATTTTATGATAGGGTGAAATTGTCTGATGATCTTTCAGTTCAGAAATTAATTTATGAGAAGTTTAGTCCTATTGAAATTACAGACGATACTTTTACATCCATTCCATCGAAAACAATTTCTATGAAAAAGGATAAGTATATTGATTTTAAAGCTCTCGCAAAAGATGAGGGGATAAAGAACAACGATGGTAATTTTAAAAAGATCTAACTTCAATGAGCAAAGGCAAGTGGGTTTCAGATAACCCACCAGTTGCAGATTTTACAACCTTTACGAGAATTATAGGTAAATATACTTACACTTTTTCGGGAAGATTAATTGGAAAAAATAATTTAACTGGAAAAATAAAAATCCATTTTGAAATAGGTAATGAAAAGAGTGAATCGACAATTGTTGATGTTTCCTGATTGTTAAATGACAAATGGCAATTTACTTTTCTTATTAAAAAATATCGTTTTATGTCTGCTGCTTTTATTCGGAACCGGAGAAAAATACATGGATGATATCCGCTTATCACTTAAGATTGAAAATCAGAATTTTATTGAAGGTGAATCTATTCAATTTAAGGTTACTCTTGAAAATACAGGGAACAAGACTCTCAGCCTTCATAGTTTTGAACCTGACAATCAATCAGTAACTCTTGCTGCAAACGGGCAGAAGCAATTGCAGATACTTGGAACACAAATGAGCTGGAAAGAAAGGAATGGATCACATATTGACGCACCAAGACAATATGATAACTTTGAGCTTAAACCGGGCGAATCTCAAATACTTGAAGGTGATGCTCTCGCATGGATTGGAAGTTTGCCTCCGGGAGAATATAATCTTATGGCTGCATATAACTCAGGAGTAAATATTTATACTGAATCAGAACAGGTACAAATAAAAATCAATCCCGCAAAACCTGTTTATCACCAAAAAGTAAAAACTAATATCAGGCTTGCCTATGCGCTTGAAAGATCTGCATGGATTAACCAGACTGAAGATGGTTTTAATCTTTATCTGTTAGAAGACAGTCCGGATTTTCCTTCGAATTTTTTCAGGAATTGTTTTATAAAAAAAATAACTGAACCTTACAATGTTTACCCTTCCGCGTGTAATGTTGATCCTCCTGAAGCTGTGCATTTATGCTGGTTAGATAAAGATAATGTGTTGAATGTAATTAAAATTTCAAAAGATGGTGAAGTTGAAGAAACTGAAAAATATTCTCCCGGTCTAAAGAATGCTGAAATATTACTCTCCCCTTTTTCAGATTCAAAAGGAGAGTTACATCTTTTAATCATGAACAATTCCGGAAAAGAAATAATCTATATTCATCTTGATCACAATAAAAAATTTGAAAAGCAGATTTTGGTCTCCTCATCTCAGGGAATTTCTAATTACTCTGTTCTATGGGACCGTGATGAAATTATACATTTTGCGTGGAATGAAAAGAACAGATCTGCTATTAATTATCTGAGATATAATCTAAATGATGGCAATAAACCTGAACAAAAAGAATTATGTAACGTAAGATCAAACATAAAAAATCTTGAATTATTTCAAACCGTTAATGGCGAAACCTATGATGAGCATCTTTATGCTTTGACAAGTGATGAAAACACAGGAAAGTATCAGGATTTTTTAGTAGACCTAGTTTCTTCCAAACCGGTACTTTATAAAACTCTTAACGGAATTAACTCCGGCGGATTTACATTCTTTAAATCAGCTTTAACAGTTGAAAACGAACCTGTTTATATATTTAAAGATAATTCCGATAAATTTTATTTTTATAGCTCGGTAAATGAGGAAATTAAGTTGTTATCTGATTCTTCAACCAAACCCCTGCCGGTTGATTCGCAACCTGAACTATTCACAACTGCAAAATTCAGTCATAAAGACGGAATCTATATCGGATATCTTGAAAAAAACAGACTTCAATATCTAAAAGTTGAATAACTGAAATAAAAAATTCCTGAATATGACAAAACACAGCGGTGATACAAATAAAATAAAAGAAGTAAAACTAACTTCTACCATTGAACAGGTAAGCTGGTCGCAGCCGAGAGCTGTTGCCGGAAGTAAAATTGGGATTGATGTTTTTACAAAATATGTCGGAAATAATTCTGATATAAAAATTGAGATAAAAGATAAAAATGGTAAATCAGGCGGCACGACGAAGGGTAAAATTAGTGGCAACAGGTTCTGGAAAAACATTGATATTCCTGATAATCTTAAAGATGAATTAACTGCAACTGTTAAGCTTTCAAAACATGGACTTGAAAAAAAATCAAATACAATTCCGCTTCTTCCCCCGATTAAAATTAGCAATCTTAAATGGGACAAGGATGAAGCAAAACGCGGAGACATTCTGAAAATAACTGCCGACGTAAAAGGTGCATACGACGGAGCAGAAACAACAATAGAAATTTACGAACACGATTCAGACGGCGCACACGACTTGGTTACCTCTTTTCCTGCTCTTGTAAAGAGTCAGAAAATTAAAACCGAATGGGAATTTCAGTATGTTGAAGATACAGATGATATTCCGGACGATAATGAATCAGAAAACGGATACCAGAATCCTGAATATTTTTTCAGGGTTAACATTGGAGGTATTTCGGAAGATTCTGGGTTATTAAAGTTCAAAGATACTATAGAAGTTCAATGGAATAATAGTAATGAACCAGCAGCGAATAATAAATTTAAAATAGTAACTGCAGATGGAAATGAAATAAACGGGTCATTGGATACGGATGGAAAGTTTAATGCTGATAATCTTCCGCCGGGCCCTTTTATTCTGGTTCTTGAAGATGATGAAGATGCTGATTCCGATTCAAATGAAAATTCAAATGAAGAAAAAGAAATTAAAATTGTTCTCAAAGATCACGAAGAAAATAAATATTCAAATAAAAAATTTGAGCTAAGATTTGGACAAAAAGTTTTAAGCGGAAATACCGACGGGAACGGAAAAATACAAGTTAAGATTCCTTCAAATGTTCTGCAGGCAAAATTAATGGTATGGCTTCGCGATGGTGAGGAAAAGGCCTCTTACACTACTTTACTTCAGCTGCAGGATTTTGACGAGGATGACGGCATTAGTTCAGTTCAAGCTAGATTACAGAATCTCGGGTTTTATGCGGGAAGTATAAATAGTGAAAATATAAAATTGACAAAAGAAGCAATTAAAAATTTCCAGAGAAAAAATAATCTTCCTGTAACAGGCGAGATTGATTCAGAATTAACTTCAAAAATTTCAGATAAATTTAAAAACAGGTAAATTGGTGTATGTGCGCAACTCCTGAGCACAGACGATGTGCATATGGCGATGAAGGTTGGACGGATCCGGATGACAGATTGTATCGATCACTGGGAAGAAGAGTAAATCATCTCGACAGAAACAGCGACGATGAAAATACCATTGTGGTTCGAAATGATATTTTAAGTTTCCGTTTGAGGTGTAACAAACCTGATAGGATAAATGACGTTGGCGGAGCTTTCATGCCAGAATCTTATTATTTTTCATATTACAATTTCGCACCGATTGAATCCACTTACATAGTAGATAATGGTGAATGTGCGCATGTTGGAGAAGAGATAAAAAATCCGGTTTCAGCTAATCGTATGAAAAGTAAGATGCTGGATGCACTTGACAGTCTTTCGTCAGATCAGAAAAAAAAAGTCGTTGCAATCTTTTGCCATGGATGGCCTACCGGAATTCAGTTAGGGTTCAGAACAAACACCGGAGTTACATACAGAAATTCCTCAATGTCAGACATAGATGCTATTGCTTCAGCAATTTCGAGAATAGCTTCTCCCGATGTTAAAGTTGTACTATATGCTTGTTCTGCCGGAGCTGATGATACTGGTTTTGCAGCTTCTTTAAGAGACAGCCTTATTCAGAGTTGTCCGCAATGCAGAGTTGATGCTCATAAAACAGTTGCACACGCTACTCATAATCCACACGTTAACAGGTTTGAAGGTCCTGCAGGTTCCCCGGGACAAATGATTGTTGAACCTTCAGATCACCCTTTGTGGAGAAAATGGACTAACATTCTGCGTAATCCATTTGAACAGCAGAGCACTTTGTTATGGAAGTTTTCTCAGATGACCACAACCGAAATACATGAATATCTTGAAGATTTTGAACTTCAGTGAGTTAAATGTCGAACTTTAACATCTATTATTTTGTAATTAAACCTCTAAGGATAAATGCAGCCGAAGGAAGCACCGGAACATTAGTGGAAGCTCCGGGTCCTGACTCACCGGTTGTGCAAAATATATTTGATGGTTTTAGAACAAATCTTATAAATCTAATGAATGAAGCAAAGAACCATATTCCTCACAGACAATCACGCGATTTAACAATTGATGTTATCCGAATTCCTGCAGTTCAGGATAACCCGGTTAGTCCCGATTTTTCTTCTGTAAGTATAGAAATGAATGAACCGGTAGTATATTTCACAACCCGGGTACATGATGCACACGCAGGAGATCCTGTTAACAGAAGGCCTGAATTCGCGCTGATGGATGCATTACAGAATGCCCGCTGCCAGGAATTTCCGCCTAGCTGGGTATCTGATCAGCGAAGAGTTTTAAACAGCAGCGGTGAGTTAAGCGGACTTTCTGTACCAGGAATCTCGGGAGTTTCTTTTCCTGTAACTGCCTGCGTATTCAGTGATGCAAGACAGAACTTCGGGGCATCTAACTGGCAGGAATTAATGTCCTATAATCTCGCCTGCGCTGCTTTCCATGAAATCGGACATTGTAAAACAGAAACTGATAACCGTCATCATAACTCAAGATGGAATGATGCAATAGAAAATATGCATAATGTAGAAGGTGTACAGGTACTTGCAAGTGATGGCGTTGGAAGAGATCCTTCATCTTCTGATTACCAGTTGATGGGAGAGCATATGCTTTGCCCTATAAATTTTTATAGACTTGACCAGAATATCGCTGATCAGTGTTTTACAGAAGGTGAAATTGTTACTCTAACTCCCAGGCCATAATATCTAAAATTTCTATCTAAATGAATTCTTTATGAAAATTCCCAATTCCTATCGACAGTTTAATTATTCGAATTTGTTAGAAGACAAAATTAGTGTCCAAATTATTCATTATTTTGAAAAATATTATCTCAAAAATAAATGAGTTGAATATTTTTCAATTGATAAGCCTAAATGATTAAGATGATTTTTTGCTGGATAATAGATTCTTTTACTGTCTGAAATTTAGGACGCGAATCTTATAAAAATTGACTAAACATTCTGTTTCTACAGGTAAAATTAAAGAGGTTAAACTACCGTCTACCATTGAACAGGTAAGCTGGTCAAAACCGAGAGCTGTTGCCGGAAGTAAAATCGGGATAGATGTTTTTACAAAATATGTCGGGAATAATTCTGATGTAAAAATTGAGATAAAAGATAAAAATGGTAAATCAGGCGGAACAACAAAAGGAAAAATTTCAGGAAACAGGTTCTGGACATCAATTGATATTCCCGATAACCTTAAAGATGAATTAACTGCAACCGTTAAGCTTTCAAAACACGGAATTGAAAAAAAATCAAATACAATTCCGCTTCTTCCCCCGGTTAAAATTACTAATCTTAAATGGGACAAGGATGAAGCAAAACGAGGAGATATTCTAAAAATAACTGCCGACGTAAAAGGTACATACGACGGAGCAGAAGCAAAGATCGAAATTTATGAACACGATTCAGACGGTGTACACGATCTTGTAACTTCCTTCCCTGCTCTGATTAAAAGTCAGAAAATAAAAATAGAATGGGAATTCCAGTATGTTGAAGATACAGATGATATTCCGGACGATAATGAAGCAGAAAACGGATATCAGAATCCCGAATATTTTTTCAGAGTAAATATAGGCGGAGTTTCGGCCGATAGCGGGTTGCTAAAATTTAAAGACTGGATAGAAATAAATGTTCAGAATGAATTTGGCAGAAGTCTTAAGGACTTGGAATATACTCTTATTTTACCGGATGGTAAAAAGAAAAAAGGAAAAGTAAATGATGAAGGAAAAATAATAGAGGATAATCTGCCGCCGGGCAAATGCAGGATAGAGTTTTCGGAAGTTGATCCAAAATTACTTTATCCTGAAGAGACTTAATATTAGAGATCAGAGAGAAGGAATTTTGCCAGAAACAATTACTTTTTCGTTTAAAACAACAACAGGAAAATCTCAGTCAGTTCTACTAAAAAAAGAGTGGCCAGCTGGTGGATATCTGGAAATCGGTGCTTCTCACTTTAGTTTGAATAGTGCGGTGTTCTTACCAAATGATTCAGAACGAAATGAGCCGGACGAATCAGAAGATATTTATTCCAGCGGTATTGTTATGCTTGAAAGAACTATCCACTTTCTTGAATTAACTAACAAAAAACTTTTAATAGCAGGACACACAGATACTAAGGGCGATTTGAAACAGAATGTTACGCTTTCCGAATATCGTGCCCAGGGAGTTTATTCAGTATTGACTGGAGATAGAGAACTCTTTAAGACTGTATCCAACGCTCCTCACATCCCGGATAAGGTGAAAAAACATAATACTCTGCTGAATGATAAAATTCTGATCGCCGACTGGTCTGCCAAAGAATTTAACTGGCCATGTACACTTAGAGAAAACCAGAACGACTTTATAAAGACATTTAAAGCTTTTCAAAAAAGTTATAATAATAACATTAATGTATTAAATCCTGATGGAGAATTACTGGAAGTCGATGGGGATTGGGGTCCTAAAACGTGGGGAGCAGCTTTTGATTGTTACCAATATAAACTTGCTCAAAGATTAACTATTTACCGCAAGGATTTGGATTCATACAGAGAAAAAATGAATTTATCTTCTAAATTTGCTTTTAGTGATCATAAATATATTGCGTGTGGGGAATACCATCCAATAGACAGACCGGGTGAAGATGAATTAATTAGTAAATTCAATCGTAGGGTTGAGATGATATTTTTCGATGATGGAGCTGTTCCTGAACTTGGATGTATTAACAAAGGCTGCAGTTTTAATGGATGTAACTTATTCAATTCACTCCAATCAATACGAGGCAGAATTATACATCCGCACTGGGAATTCCCACTTGTACTCGCCGGACATACCGAAAATAGGAAAATGTTCGTACGACATTTTGGTACTGAACCTGGTGAGGATGTCGAATTTACAATTGTACAGGTATGTAATGGCGAATTGAAAAAAATTCTGAACCCGATCTCATCAAAGTTATTTGCCGGGTTGGCAATTGCTGAATTTGAAGAGCTTTCCCCCGATGTAATATCTCAAATCAATGATAAAAATAGCGAAAATTATTTAAGTTATTTTTTTACTATAAAAGGCAGCAATTGGATGACCGTTTCCGCCAGGCTTCATTCTGAAAATGACGGGGCAATCTATGAGTAATGGACACAGGGGATTAGCAAAAGGTTATTCTCCCATTGAAATTAATTCAAAGGATGCTTTCTTTCCCGGAACCAAGTTCGATTCAAAATTTACAAAGTTTGAAAAAAGAAATTGCGGAATTGTCTCAATTAAAAAAGCTGCTTTCGATGCTGCAGCGGCAAACCTCAACTCTTTAGGAAGAGGACAAGCCGGAACTTCAGGATTTGATTTGACGGGTGATCCTATGGTTGATACCGCAATTCTGATTGATTATAATTTTGTTCTGATGTGCAATCATTCATTTCAAAGTATCGCAACTGTTATGGGTAATACCGCAATGAAAAACGGGGATGTAAGAGTATTCTTCAATAATGAATTTACGGCTGCCAGTGCAGATACGCATCATCCTGTCGCTGAAACAAATCGCCCTTTTGCAAAATTACGGGGTGATCTTCAGGCGTGGACAGGAACTGATGATAACATATGCAATGAAGATTTTGCAATTGTAAAAATCGAATGGAATGGTGCAGATTTTCATAAAATTAATAAGTCAGCTAGGATGGTTGACCCTTCTTTTAGCTCCGACAATCTTGTGGGAAAAAAAGTCTGCACTTTTATGCAATACTCAAGTCGGCTCCCGGTAAACAGTAATTCCCGCACTTCATTTTCAACGCACGTTGCAATGGGAACCGTTTTAGAAGTTAAGCAAGGTCCCAGAACAAAAGAGTGTACAGCTCATAAAAATTACTACGTGTACGTTGAACATAATGCAACTTCGGGTAGTTCAGGCGGGGGTGTTTACAATGAAAATGGTGAGCTTATTGGAATTTTATGTATAGGTGATATTTATTATCAAAATAAAAGGATAATAGCTTTTTTACCGCTTGATTATATTTATAAATGTAAACGGGTGGCTTACGGAATAGAGGCTGGCCAACATTTAAAGAATATCTTTAACACAAATAAACCAGGCTGGCCGTAAAGAAATAAATTTTTCAAAACTAATGGTGTTCATTTTAAATGAAAATACCTGATTATTACCGGCAGTTTCAAAATCAGCCGGCTGAAGAACAGAAGAAGGAAGAAATACCGAAGGATACTGCTCAACCCAACCCTGTAGTGCAAAAACAACAGGCTCAAAAACCAGTACAACCCCCTGCTGAAAAAGATAAAACAGTTGAATTCCATGGAAATGGATTTCTCCTTGACCAGTTAGAGGACTGGCTTGATAAAACTATATATACTATAAACGGACCAGTTACTGATGGAATTCAACATAATGTAATCATTAATGTAGATCATGAAAATACTTTTGATGATCTGGTTGACTATGCTGAATGGAATATAAAAACTCTTGAAGAAGAGCTTAAAGGATGTACCCTTCTGAAAAAAGGAGAAACAAAATTAACGAATGGCACCGATGCCTACGAAGCTATTTTCAGCTGGTATCCCCTCGATGATTTCAGAATTTACCAGCACCAGATTTATATTTTAATAGATAAAGTTGCTTACAAGCTTACTGCATCATTTACCAAGAAGACCAGGCAGACAATCGGACCTGCGATTGTCAGAATGATGTTAAGCTTCAATATTGATGACAATTCAAAATAGAATTTTCAATTTATTTAGATTTAAATGAACAGCACTCCATTTGGTAAATTACTTTTCCCATCAAGCAAAAATGATATAATCATGAAAAATCATTTTAGAATTTTGATATTGCTCCTGGGTTTTATTTTTTACGGGTGTGCTACATATTATGATATGGGGAAAATAGCTTTGGACATTGATGACTACGATCAGGCTGCCCTATACTATAATAAGGAACTTTCTGTAAAACCAAATGATAATGAAGCCTGGAGAGACCTGGGAATTATCGAACTAAAAAAAAACAATTACAACGAAGCCGAAAAAAATCTTAAGATGGCTTTTTATCTTGATGAAAATGACGGAGAAACTCTCTTCTACCTTGGAATGCTTTATGAAAAGCTGAACGATTATGATAAAGCAATATCATTTTATAAAAGATATATCAACCTTGGTTTTTTTGATGATGAAATTATTCAAAAAATTAAGGGTAGAATTGATTTAATTACAAGAAAGAAAATGGAAATTGAAATAAAATCAATTTTACAAAATGAAAGTTCCAAAGCAGAAGATACCTTAAAAGATAATACCTTAGCAGTACTCTATTTCCAGAATATGGGTAATGATAAACAGCTTAATGTTTTGCAAAAAGGTTTGGCTGAAATGCTGATAACCGATTTATCCCAGGTAAAGTCCTTAAAAATTATTGAGAGACTAAAACTTCAAATGCTGATAAATGAGATGAAAATGGATTCTACCTCATTATTTGATCAGCGAAGTGCTCCACGTTTTGGAAAACTATTAGCAGTTAAAAATCTAATTAAAGGATCATTCCTTAGTATCAATGATGAAAAGCTAAGTATTGATGCTTCAATAATAAATGTCCCTGATGGAAGTTACGAACAGTCAAAAGAAGTTACAGGAGATATTTCTGATTATTTCAAATTGCAGAAAGATTTGGTATTTAATATTCTTGATAAATTGGGTATAGTTCCTACTCCCGCGGAAAAAGAAAAGATAGAGGCAATTCCAACTGAATCATTTATAGCGTTTCTAAAATATTGCCGCGGACTTGAGCTTGAAGATCAGGAAAATTACTACGGCGCCGCTGATGAATACAGAAGTGCCGCAGAAATTGATCCTTCCTTTAGTCTCGCAAAAGCCAAATATTATGAGGCTAAGGATATGTCTGATGCAGTTGATATTGATGCTGTTGAAAAAGATGTAACGGCTCCCGATGTGAAAATCGGAAGATTGATTGAAAGTAATTCAAATCTTACCGGGGAAATATATAATGGCAGGGATGATCATAACACTTTCACAACAAGTGGTGACAAAACTAAAGTTATAATCCGGGTTATCAGATAGGCAGCATAATGAAAAAAAATTATCTAATATTTTTCATATTATTCGTTTCTTTTTCTACAAAGGTTTTTTCACAATTCACTCCATCTTTTTTAATTGATAATACTGATGTGGTAAGTGGTTTTAATTACCAGAGCTGGAATATAGAAAACAGTGTCCCGATAAAAGAATTTGTTGTTCCATTATCTCTGGTTACACTTGTCAACAGAGACTTTACAATAGTGGCTTCAACAAATACAGCTTATGCAAGTTTAGGCTCAAATGATAATATTTTTGGTTTTACGGATACAAGGATATCCGGAACTTATATAACAGTTGAAAATAAATTATTGTTATCCGGAGGTATTGCAATTCCCACAGGTAAAACAAGTTTGCAGCAAGATCAGGTTCCGATTGCCTCAGCAATTGCTCAATATCCTTTAAATTTCAGAATACCAAGTTATGGACAGGGATTAACTATAAACGGAAGTGTTTCATACGCCTTAGATTTAAAGGGCATAATTTTAAGCGCCGGGATCGGCGGTGTGTATCGAAAAGGATTTAAACCTCTATTAAATTCTGATTTTGTATATAAGCCGGGCTCAGAATTTTCAGTTAGCGCAGGGACAGAATTAATGCCCGGCGGGAGAGACGGAACAAAGTTTGATATTGATGCCAGTTATACTTTTTACGGGGCAGACACTTACGGAGGAACAGAAGTACTTAAGTCGGGAAGGAAGCTTATTTTGAATGTAAGATCCGTTTCACAAATTAATAATTTCGGACTTCTCATTTTTCTTAGAGAAAGAACAAAGGGCAAAAATGAATTTGGTTCCGGGGTTCTTCAACTGGAGAATAAAAACAGTAATGGAAACCAACTTGATGCAGGAACAACAGGCACAATTGCAATCAGCCGGGTTGTAGCCATCAAAAGCCTGGTCGAACTAAATTACTATTCAAAAAATGAATACCAGGAAAATGGTGCTTTTATTACAGGTGTTGGAGCAGGAATAAATTTAACTTTTTCAAGAAGTTTTCTTTTCAACCTGCAATACAAATATCTGTTCGGTTCATTAAGAAATAAAAATAGTTCCACTCAAATTGATGGTTATGGCATAAGTGGTGATTTGAGATTTAATCTTTAGCAAATGGATTTCATAATGAATAATAAATTACTGGGATTAATTATTCTTTCGCTTTGTCTTCTCACAGAATCCTGTGAAAATCCTGTAGTTCCGGGTCCATCAGCTTCGGTTTCTTTTCAAATAAAATTTAAAATAAAAACAGTAATATAAATTCTTTTTCCAAAGTAACTGCTCCTTCGGATTTAAAAATTATTTGTATTGATGCAACAAATTATTCTGATTCAACGGAATTAAGTAATATGTTGAATGAATCTATGTACAGAGCTTCTTTGCGGTATCCTCCGCTGGATACAGTTCAAAATTTTTATGATTACCTTAATCAATTCCTTGAAAAGAAATTTTATGGGAATTTTACAAAAAGTTGGGAGATTAATTTCGATTTAAGCACCGATACTTCAAAAGAAGTTTCTGTCAGTTCAGGTTTAAATTTATTTCTGTTTTTTATAAATGAAAATAATAACACGATATACTCAGGCAGTGTTCTGAAGACAATCGCTAAAAACAAGGATAACACAATTGAATATGTTCTTAACAATGCGAGTAAATCCTTAGAGGGTAATATCAGGGATGCAACTAATAATAAACCGATTTCCGGTGCAACCATAAAAATATTTCAGGGCACCGAGTTGATCGGGAATAGTATAAGTGATGAGTTCGGCAGGTATTCAATTTACGGTATAACCGATGGGGTATATTCAATTGAAACAATGAAAACAGGATACATCGAAAATTCAGATTCCATCAATATTAACACTGATAATAGATTTAATAATATTATCCTTTCCCCAAAATCGGGAAACATTGATTTCAGAGTTGTTCTCGAATGGGGAAAAACCCCGCTCGATTTGGATTCCCATTTAAAAAAAGCAAATAAAAATATATGGTTTGGTTATATCGGTAACAAAATTTCTACACCTTTTGCTTTTCTGGATATTGATGATGTAAATGGATTTGGTCCGGAAACAATAACGATATATAAATTAAATAGTGATACCTGTAAATTTTATGTGAAGAATTTCTCAGAAACGCCGGATATTACAACATCAAAAGCGGTTATAACTCTGTATTCCGGATCCGGTTTTTTAAGAAGATATAAATTGCCGAATTCAGGTACAGGATTGTACTGGTACGTATTCGATATTACATCTGATGGTAATATTGTTACAAAAAACTTTATAACATCAGAAGAGCCGTAAAACTGTGTTGAGAAATGAAAATTCTTGTTATAGTTTTTACAATTATTATTTGTAATCAGATTTATTCCCAGGATAAAAACATTACTCTGGCCATTCTTGATTTTGAAAATAATTGCATACAGGATAGAGAGAAATTTGATCCCTTAACAAGTGGTATCCCTTCCATGCTTGCATCAAAATTGACAAACATAACGAAATTAAAATTTGTAGAAAGAGAAAGACTAAATGATGTCTTAAATGAATTAAGCCTGGATCAAAGTGCTGAAATAGATCCTTCTACGGCACAGAATTTAGGTAAACTTCTCGGTGCCAAGGCATTAATTTTAGGCAGTTTTATGATTCTTGATGATAAGATGAGGGTAGATTTAAGAATAGTTGAAACCGAAACAGGGTTAACAATAAAAGCGGAAGAAGTGACTGGTGACTCAGATAATTTATTTGATATTATTTCAGAACTATCGGAGAAAATAAACGATGGTCTTCATATTAAACTTTCGGATGGGAAATAGATCAGGACAGTTAAGCGCAGTTTCTTTTCTGCTAAAAATTAATTTTATTATATGAACGATACAAAAATTTCTGAAGAGATTAGTTCCGGAACGAAGATAGTTAAAGTTAAAATTGAAAGAGGAAATTCAACCCAAAAGGAATTTTACTTTGATAAGACTTTTACTGTAGGCAGAGCTGATGAATGTTCTATTAAGATTGATGAAGGTGTTATAAGCCGCGTACATATAGAAGTTGTTTTTGATGGTTCAAAATGGTGGATATCAGATAAACATAGCAGCAATGGAACCTTCCTTAACGGTGAAAAAATTGAAACTGTTGAGCTTAAAACAACTACTACCATTGAACTTGGGCACAATGGGCCAATTCTTTTGTTTACATTTGAGGAAAAACCTGCTGCTCCGGAAAAACCTGAAATAAAGATTCAATCAACCAATGAAGATTCAGTTACAAGCTACATTCAGCATTACTTCGATGAATCGAAAAGTGAAGACCAGGTAGGACAACATACCCGCCTGATGCGCGAGGCTTTTAAAGTTGTAAAGAAAAAACATACATCAAAATATATAAAGATAATTGCGGTTGTAGGTTTTTTGGCAATTATCGCTGCTGCCTACTCAATTTATCAGAATATCAAGGAGAATAAACAAAAAGCACTTGCGGAAAATATTTTCTATGATATGAAATCTCTTGAACTTGAAATTGAATCACTGAAGCAGGATCTGGCAGCTTCTAATGACCCGAAAATAATTAAGGCACTTCAGAAATTTGACGAACGCCGCCATGAATTACAGAAAAATTATGATAACCTTGTAGATCAATTGGGGACATACAATCTTAAGCCTGACGAGAAGGTGATAATAAAAATGGCACGTACTTTCGGTGAATGTGAACTGACTATGCCGAAAGAGTTTATTGATGAGGTAAAAGGTTATATTCAGAAATGGAAATCAAGCGACAGGCTGCAAAAAGCTTTGGATCGTGCTAATCAGAATGGTTATGCACAGGTTGTGGTAAATTACATGGTGCGTCAGGATCTGCCTCCTCAATTTTTTTATCTCGCTCTCCAGGAGAGTGATTTCAGAGATCAGATTGTAGGACCTCAGACAAGGTACGGATACGCAAAAGGCATCTGGCAGTTTATTCCTGCTACTGCTCAGAAATATGGACTGAGTATTGGTCCGTTAGTTAACGAAAAAGTTTATGATCCGGGAGATGACCGGTACAATTTTCCAAAAGCTACAAGCGCAGCATCGAGATATTTGAAAGATATTTATAATACCGATGCCCAGGCTTCGGGACTTCTTGTTATGGCTTCATATAATTGGGGAGAATATAATATTATAGATCTGATAAGAAGAATGCCGGCAAATCCAAAGGACAGGAACTTCTGGAATCTTCTATCAAAATACAGGGATAAAATTCCTGATGAAACTTATAATTATGTTTTTTATATATTTTCAGCTGCAGTAATTGGAGAAAATCCTACATTGTTTGGTTTTAATTTTGATAACCCTTTAACCGGGGCGATTCAAAACCTGAAAAATTAATTATTTCTAATTTCAATTTATTTATATGCCTCCTGTTAATCAAAAACTATCATTATTTTTTTCGGCTAAGTCCGATATTGGATTAGTCAGAACCGAAAATCAAGACAGCTTCGGAAAATTTCCCGAGGACAATACAGATCTTTACTCCCCAAAGGGTCAACTATTCATCGTTGCTGATGGAATGGGCGGTCATAAAGGTGGAAAAGAAGCGAGTACGATTGCTGTAAAAGTTGTTAACCAGGAATACTTTAAATCTACCTTTGAAGAATCCGTAGCAATTAAAGAAGCCATTGAAGCGGCTAACATTGCAATTTATAATAAATCCGGAAGCACTTCTGAATTCAGCAGGATGGGGACAACCTGCACGGTTCTTCTGCTTAAAGGCGAAAAAGGAATAATCGGACACGTTGGTGATTCACGAATTTATAAGATAGAAAATGGTGGTATCGAACAGCTCACCAATGATCATACTAAAGTATCAGAAATGCTTGCACAGGGAATTCTTACTCCGGAAGAAGCACGTAACTACCCGTCAAAATCGGTATTGGCAAGAGCACTTGGGGTTGATGATAAAGTGAGAGTTGATATTGATGACATAAATCTAAAAAAAGGTCAAAGTTTTGTTATGTGTTCTGATGGGCTTGCAAAGGTAAGTAAAGGAGAAATTCTGACAATTGTTTCTAACAATTCCCCTTCCGATGCTTGCCAACAGCTAGTTGATCTTGCAAATGAACGCGGTGGAAAAGATAATGTTACTGTATTAATACTTAAAATAAACCCCGACCAAGCCGTAAAAATTCCCGCTGTGAAACCTGCAAAAAAGACTCCGCGCAAAACAAAGTCACGGGGAATTAATAAAGGATGGCTTGGACTGTTAATTGTTTTAATAATAATACTCTTAGTCATCTATCAATACGGCAATTCAATAGTTTCTGTTTTTTCCGATACAGAGAATATCAGTCCACCAAAAGAAACTAATGTCTCGGTTGATCAGGAAAAACCGAAAGTAAAAAATGATGTTTCAGATAATGAACTGCTGAGTATGGCTGATAATTATTTTCTGCATCGTGAATACGAGAAAGCCTTATCATTATACAATTCAATTCTCGATAAAGAACCTATGCATCAGGCTGCTTTAAAAGGTGTAAATGAAATTTCTGCTATCTTTTTATCTAAAGCTGACAATCTGATGAATGCAAAACAGTTTAAAGAAGCTCTGGACTATTATAAGAAGGTAGAAACCATTCAGCCGGGAAACGAAAAAGTTAAAAACCTTATAAGACTATGTGTTAGTCAGATTGATTATGAAGAACCTCCACCGGATTTATCCGGCAATGAAAATCCTCCCGAATCCAAGCCGGAACCGGGTGGTTCACAATTAACTACAACAAGGTTTGACATTCCCGGATGGAATTATCCCGGAACAAATAAAAATGAATTCTCAATTAAGAGTTATGAGTTAAGCTTTACCAAAACTTTATCTGAAAAATTTATCATTTACCGTGCTGATCTTTTTGATGTAACAATTTCGGTAAATACTACAATTGATGATCCAGCCTCTTCATTCGGTTTAATAATTGGTTATGCTTCCCCTTCAGATTATTATATCTTTAAATATAGCAGCAAGGGAGACTATCTTCTTCTGAGAGTTAAGGATAATGATGTTGAAAAATTACTCGTAGTACCTCATAGAGGTTCTGATAAACAAGAAAGTAAAACGTTGAAGATACAATACTCTGATAATCTTATCAGTATTTATGATGAAAATGGATTGCTGAGTTCATATAAAAGTGTTTGGGGAATATTTGGAAAACCCGGTTTATACGTTGATAAAAATTCTTCCGTAACATTCCGGAATATTTTACTTACTGGAAAAACCAAACTAGATTAATGCCAATGGATCAATTAATAGGGACAATAATAGATAATTATAAAATCCTCGAAGTCATCGGCAGAGGAGGAATGGGTGTTGTATTCAAAGCCATGGATATGAGCCTGGAGAAAATTGTTGCCCTGAAAATGATTGATCCTTTTCTGGCGAGGGACGAAAGTTTTCTACTAAGATTTAAAACAGAAGCAAAAGCACTTGCAAAACTTGAGAATCAAAATATTGTGGGCGTTTATGCTCTTCGAGAGACCAGTTATGGTCTCTTTATGGTAATGGAATATGTACAGGCTAAAACTATATCTGAATGGATGCGTGAAAAAAGTCGGTTTACAGCCACTGAAACAATTGCAATTGGGCAACAGATAATAAATGCAATTGGACATGCTCATAAAGTAGGAGTTATACATCGTGATATAAAACCAAACAATGTTCTGCTATGTGAAGATGGTACAATTAAAGTTATGGATTTCGGTCTTGCCAAAGTAATACAGGAACACGGTTCTCAGGTTACAGCAACACATGCTGCAGCAGGCACACTGTATTATATGTCACCCGAACAAATTAAGGGTCTGAAAAATGTAGATAAGAGAAGTGACATCTATTCTATTGGGATGACAATTTATGAAATGCTTGCGGGAAGAACACCCTTTGAAAAAACTGAGTCAGAATTTGTTATACAGAAACAAATTGTTGAAGGTAAAATCCCCTCACCTCTTAAATTCAATCCGTTAATACCTAAAGACCTTGTTAAATTTATAATGAAGTGTATTGATAAGGATCCTGAAAAAAGATTCCAGAATACTGTTGAAATGCAAAAATCTTTATCCTCCATAAAAACAGATACCGGGGGCGAAGAGGAAAAGACCCGCATTATATCAAAATATGAACCGACAAATACAGAGATTTCAGGAACAAACCCAAATAGAAAAAAATTATATATATCCGGTGCAGCAGCTCTTATCATCATACTTATTCTATCATTCTACTTTATAACCGGAGATAAGTCCAATAACTTAAAAAAAGCTCCTGATACAACGAAAGTTGAAAATGCAAAAAAGATAATCCCCGCAAGTTTATCAGTAAAATCTGACCCGCCTGGAGCCTGGGTGTATATAAATGGAAAGGCTCAGGGCAAAACACCTTTTTTTATGGATTCCGTAGCAACTGCGAGGTATTCAATCCAGTTAGTCTTAGCCGGCTATGATGAATGGAAGGACCAGAGTTATATGGTTAATGCAGGACTAAATGAAATTAGCATCAAACTTCAGCACATTACGGTTACCTCCACAGCATCTCTAGTTTTAAATTCCATTCCTGCAGCAAGTATTTTTATTGACGGTAAAAAAGTTCTTTCAAATTCAGTTGAGACCATTAGAAATAATGTTGCGGTTGGAAAACACACCATCAAATTCGTTCATCCGGAATTCGGCACAAAATCAGTTGCAATTAGTTTGAGTAATAACGAGAGTAAAGAAATCACCTGCCATTTTCAGCAGCAGGTAAATATACAATCATTAAATAATGCCGGTGATCCTATCTGGGGAATGATATATTTAAATGGAGTGAGTACAGATAAAACAACTCCGGGTGATTTGATGCTTGGACCGGGCAGTTATAAAATCTCGGTAAAAAAAACCGGCTACAAAACATTAGAAAATGATGTCCAATTAAATATAGAACCAACACTTGAATCCAAAACTCATTCATTGGTTTTTCATTTCAAATAATTTTTTTCGATAATCAGAAATTAAATAATATAAGAACACAGGAGGATAAAATTATGTGTTGTAATAAAGTACTTCTATTTAAAAAATCTCAATTGTTCACTTTGATCTTTGCAATAGTTTTACTGTTGCTGTCAACTTCAGCTTATGCACAGGATAGTCCGAAGGATAAATTGGATCAGGCAGAGCAATATTACAAATCTGCTCAATTTGATAATGCAATTGAAATCCTTAACAATCTTGCTGGCGATGAATCTGTTGATGTCGATGTAAGAAAAGAGGCATTACGTTTTCTGGGAAGAGCTTATTCGGCCAAAGGATTATATGATAAAGCAAAAGAGTCGATTACTCAGCTACTTAAACTTGAACCCCCGATGGTTGCTTTTAACCCTGACTATGAACCACCTGTATTTATGAAACTTTACTATGAATCAAGGAAGGAATTTACAGGTTCATACAATGTTGAAAAACCCGACCCGGGAATGAAGACTATGGCAATTATAGATTTTAAAAACCGGTCTGTTGATCACAAAGCGCAGTACGATCCTATGGAGCAGGGTTTCGCAGATCTTATGATAAACAGGATGAATAACTCTACCAATCTCAAAGTTATCGAAAGAGAAAGAATTCAATGGATACTTGACGAAATAAAACTTCAGAATCAATATGATATGGAAGGTGCTGTAAGGGTTGGGAAACAGCTTGGCGTTCAGACAGTACTTCTCGGCAGTTTTATTATTCTTGGAGATCAGATCTGGTTAGGTGCAAGATTAGTAAAAGTTGAAACAAGCGAAATTCTTCTTACTGATGAAATAAAAGGTGATTTAGATGAATTTTTTGATTTAATCGATAAGCTTGGTCAGAAAATAGCAGACAAAATAAACGTAAAGCTTAAAGATGAAACTAAACAGGATGTTTCTGAGGCACCTTCCCTGGATGCAATCATGGCTTATTCTGTTGGTTTAAGTTACCTTGAAAAAGAAGATTACAAAAATGCTTATGACAAATTTGAAGAAGCCTTAAAGCTTAGCCCCAATTACGAAAAGGCAAAATTAAAAGCACAAAGCATTGCACCGCTCCTTTAGTTATTATAACAATTTGAAGGATGAATTTTGAAATACATTTTTAAACTGCTGACGGCACTCTTGCTATTAATAGCCGGAGTGCTGCTAAACTCCTGTTCGTCAGGGTCAATAATGGATAACCCTGAATTATATAAACAGCAGGTTAACGGCTGGATTGACAGAACACTGAAGGATCCTAAGGATTTTGAAGCATTGAAAAACCTGAGTGTTTATTATATGCAGACTCATGAAAATGATAAAGCAAGATATTATCTCGGGGAAGCACTGGAAATCCAGCCTGATGATCCTGAATTAATTTTTTATAAAGGATTAAACCTGGAATTTTATAGTGAACCGGACAAAGCGATGACTTATTATTCCCGTTATTCGCAAGTGCCTGATGATTCTCCTTTCAAAGAAATGCTGGAAGGAAGATATTTGTGGATCAAAAGGCAGGAAAATTATTCCGATATAAAATCTCTTATTGGAAAAGAACAGGATCTTTCCTTCACAAATGTTTCTGATAGTACTATGGCTGTATTTCCGTTAATCTACGAGGGAACCAATAAAGATTATGCTCCTCTCAGCCGCGGATTCAGTGAGATGGTAAGTATTGATCTGGCAAAATTAAAAGATATCAGAGTACTTGAGAGAGTAAGAATTCAGGCGGTATTGGATGAACTTAAACTTTCTCAATCATCTGCCGTAGACCAGTCCACTGCTCCGCGTGTCGGAAAGATTTTAAGAGCAGGTACAATCGTCTCAGGCGATTACGATGTTACTGATAACGGAGATTTCAATATTGATCTCGGCTCCTGGAAAGTAGAGACTAGCCAGAGAAAATCCTGGGTTAAAAAGTCCGGTTCATTAAAGGATTTATTTACATTACAGAAGGAAGTTGTATTTGCATTTCTTCAGGATAATGGATTTCAACTAACTCAGGAAGAAAAAGAAAAAATTGCCTATATACCTACTCAGAATCTAGAAGCCTTTCTGGCTTATTCAAAAGGATTGCTGCAGGAGGATGCCGGTAACTTCCAGCAGGCAGATGGATTTTTTCAGCAGGCAGTGCAGTTGGATCCGCATTTTAATGATGCAGGAACCAAACTTCAATCATCTCAAAGTCTTGGTAAAAGCGGTGGGACAAAAGAGAAACTTGTAACTACATTAAGAAATACAAAACCCATAGTTAAAAATGAAATGATAAACCTCACTGTCAGCAGGTTGGAAAGCCTTGGAGCCAGCATCACATCAAATTTTATACAGGGTGTTGACAGCCGAGAACCGGCACAACAGGTTTCAGAAAAAGTTGGATTAAATCAACCATTACCTGATCCTCCCCCCCTCCGCCACCGCCGCCAATAGGGAAATAACAAATAAATTAATCCCTTATAACAGGAAAAAATTATGAATCGATTTTTAATATTTATTTTTCTTCTGACGTTATTTCTCGCCGGAAATGGTTATTCTCAGGATATATATTCTGAACAACCTGCTGTTAGTATTAACATCAGACCTATTTACGAAAGCTGGACAGTAAATGACAGCACAGGATTTTCCGAATTCACTAATATTATTTCTGCCGGCTATAACCCTTTCAGCAATACTTCAATAGGTTTTGTTACCAGGTATGCATCAGTAGGTACCGACGCTGGCAGCATAAAATACAATTTGAGCAGTTTATCAGATATGCAGGTTGTTATTAAGCAAAGACTGCCTGATGAAAATCTTTCATTTAATGCCGGAGTAAATATCCCAACCGGAAAGACAAAGCTTAAACCCGATGAGTTTATTGTCTCACAGATAATCAGCCAGGAATTATTCGGGATGCATACTTCAAATTTCGGAACGGGATTAAATGCTTTTTTAGGTGCAACCTGGCTTCATCCTTTATCTGACAATGTTGTAATTGGTGCTGGAATTTCCTATCAGTTTAAATCAGAGTATCAACCACTTGCAGATGTTCCTCAGAAATACGCTCCATCTAATGAGATTTCTGTAACCACAGGATTAGATATCAAATTAAGTGAAACCCAAACTTTAACCGGAGACTTTACAGGAATTTTTTATGGAAGTGATAAACTTGACGGCAAGGAAATTTTTTCTTCGGGCAACAGATTAGTATTTAATTCAATGTACAGGCAATTCTTTGGATTTGATTACCTGGCAATATATCTGCTTTACCGCAATGTAGGTTTGGATCAATTAAAAGGAGATTATGCTCTGCTGGAAAATCAAAAAATTACTCCTAACCAGGTTTACATCGGAGCATCATATTACCAGAAATTTAATCCATCATTTTCTCTGGGTTATGGAATTTTCACCAGCATATATGAGAAAACTGCCGGGTTATTTTTCAGGTTATACTCTCTACGGGGTTAGTCTTTCACCTCAGTTTGCTCTTTCTTCTTCGGTCTCTATTCCTGTCTTCCTGAAATACGCCATTGGAAGTGCTAAAGATAAAACTGATCTTACAAATTTTGAAGTTGGAGCAGGAATTAAACTAAATCTGTAATAAGATTAAAAATAAAGGCTGGTTTTTATTATGAACAAGAGTTTACCAAATAGATTTTTCATTTTTTTAGCTCTACTTTTATTGATTGTACTGAACGGTAATCAGGAAATTTACGCACAAACTCAAGCACCGAATTTTCTGTGGGCTGTTAGCGGAGGCGGAAATGGATATGATGGGGCCACTGATGTGACTGTTGATCTAAATGGAAATATAATTGTAACCGGTTACTTCGATAGCACCGCAACTTTTGGAAGCCAGATTCTGCAATCAGCAGGTGGCAGCGATATTTTTATTGTAAAGTATGATCAGTCCGGAAATGTGATTTGGGCAAGGAGCGCGGGTGGTCTTGATTATGATCAGCCTTATAGTGTAACTACAGATAATCTTGGCAATATTTTGGTTACAGGAATCTTCTTCGGAACTGCAACATTTGAAACAACTATAATAAATTCATATGGTAGTAATGATATTTTTATAGCAAAATATAATACAAACGGAGCTTTGCAATGGGTACAGCATGCCGGAGGTCAAAGTAATGATTACGGATATGAGATTACTACAGATAATCAAAATAATGTTATTATTACCGGAACATATATTCAAGTTGCGACATTCGGAAGTTTTTCTGTGCAATCAGGAAATCCTTATGGCGATATTTATGTTGCCAAATATAATTCCCTCGGTACAGCTCAATGGGTTCATAATGCTTATGACCAAACCGGGGGACAAAGTTTCTATAACTATTCTTATGGAGTTGCGACAGATCTAAGTAATAATATTTTTATTACCGGCTCATTTTCCGGGTCTATAACATTCGGCACTCAAACATTAGTAAGCTCATTTGATGGCACTAACGAAGATATTTTTCTCGCAAAGTATGACTCACAGGGAAATTTTACCTGGGTAGAACAGGCCGGAAGTGATTCAAGCAGCGCTTATTCTTTAGGAAATGATGTTAAAGTTGATAATAACGGTGATATATTATTAACAGGAAAATTTTCGGTTCAGGTAAACTTCGGACTAATAACACTTACTGCTTTAGATAATTCAGATATATTCGTTGCAAAGTATGACCAATCAGGAAATGCCTTGTGGGCTGTGCAGGATTATGCAAGCATTTATTATAATGAAGGAACGGAAATAGATGTTGATGATGCCGGAAATATTTCTTTAATAGGTAATGTTGCCCAGGATCAATCTGGTGGAGAATCAGACGATGTTTATTTTGCACGCTATACAAATTCAGGACAAAAACTTTGGGGAATGAGAGCAGGAATAAGCTATTCCGCCGGAGCCGGAGGAATAGCAAATGATTCCAAAGGGGATATATATGGCTGCGGAAATTTTAATACAACAGGTTTATTCGGAACACATACACTGAATGGAATAAATGGTGAGGCATTTGTCGGCAAACTCCCCTCTCCGAAATTTACTATGATTCCTAACCCGGTAGACTTTGGCAGTCAGCCTGTATTATCAATTGATTCAATGTCTGTTGCTATTACAAATACAAGCGAAGCGAACCTTCATATTTATAGTATCATTCCTGTTGTGGATACCAGTGGATCATTTCCCATCTTAGGAGGTTTTCCTTTAGATAGTGTAGTTGCACTTCAAGCTTCAAATCTTACTCTTGGATTTATTCCTATTTATCCGGGACTTAAAAATGTATCTTATGAAATCACGAGTGATGCTTCAACTTCTCCTGATACACTATTTGCTACCGGAACCGGGATAGTTCCTAATCTTACATTATCAGACAGTGTTCTGGATTTCGGATCTGTAGATGTGGGAATCACTTCCCAGCTAAATCTTTCATTGGTTAATCCTTCTGTCTCTGATATAGTTATTGATAGTATTACAGTTACAGGAATTGATGCCTCACAGTTTTCTTTCAGCCCGAATATAAATGGAGATACACTTCACTTCTTTGGCATACTAAATTTAACTGTGAATTTTACTCCTGATACTTCGGGTTTAAAAAATGCAGACTTAATAATTTACAGTAGTTCAGGAAGCAGCCCTGATAATGTTTTGCTCCAGGGAATAGGATTATCCCTGATACAGGTACAATTGCCTTCTTCTCCAAGCTTGGGACAGTCAACTCCGATTAATATAATACCACCTTCAGCAACTATATTTACTACAAAAGATATTTATTACCGCAAAACCGGTGATATTAGTTATCAGTTTGATACTCTTACGACGGCTGGTTTGAACTATACTTTTAATATTCCTTCAGAATATTCTACAATTTCCGGAATTCAGTTTTACGTGGTTTTTACAGACGAATTATTAAATACAATAACCTATCCTTCTCTTAACCCGGATACTAATCCTGCATCAATTCAGGTTACAATACCGCAAATGAATTTTCCTTCCCCTGTTAAAACAGGGCAATACCAGATGTTCTCTGTCCCGCTTTCTATCAACTCTCCGCAAATTGATTCTGTTCTTACGGACGATTACGGACCTTACGATAATAAAGTATGGAGAATATTACGCTGGCAGCCGGAATTAAACAATTACGCAGAATATAATGCTATAAGCGGAAACATTGTCCCAGGTAATGCATTCTGGTTAATTAACAGGGACGGAAAAACTTTTGATGTAAATAACTCTCAGAGTGTACCATCATTTAATAAATATACAATTACAATCCAACCTGGTTATAATCAGATAGCAGATCCATTTGCATTTCCTATTGACTGGATTTCGATTGAAAATTCCGGCTTACTTTTACAGTCACCAATTCATTGGAATGCTGATATTCAGGATTATGAAATGGATCAGCTTATTCTCTATCCCTGGGAAGGTTACTGGATTTACAACCAGACGAACCAGATTATTGATCTTAATGTTGACCCTAATTCCTTTCTTGAGAAAGAACAATCAACAAACCTTTTCACTTCATTAAAAAACGATGAATTTCTTGTACAGTTAAAGGCTGTTCTAAATTCTACCCAGTCAAAGGATCAGCAAAACTTTGTCGGCATGATGGAAGACGCAAAAAGTGATCTTGATAAATATGATGTGATGAAACCGCCTGCTATAAATGATCAGGTAAAAGTATTAATAGAATCAGGGAAAAATTATTTGGCAAGAGATGTTGTTCCGGCATCCAACGACGGTGCCTACTGGGAGTTTTCAGTTGAAACCAAATCTCCTGATCAAAAGGTTACTCTTATAGTTGATAAAAAGTCCTCATTGCCCGATAAATTTGATATTTGGGTGCTTGATAAAGACAGGAAAATCCCTGTGGAAATTAATAATGGATCGGCAGAAATAATAACACAGGGTAACGGAAAAAGTAATTTCAGGATTATCATTGGAACCGAAGACTACGCTAAGATAAATTCAGAAAATATTTCCCTTACTCCTTTTGAATATGCGTTGTACCAGAATTACCCGAACCCGTTCAATCCTACAACTAACATCACTTACCAGATTAAAGAAAAGAGCAACGTAACACTTGAAATTTATGATATACTCGGTAGAAGAATTGCAAGTGTCATAAATAACGTAGTTCAGGATCCAGGACAACACATAGTTACCTGGAATGGAACAAACTCATTCGGTATTAAGGTTGCGAGTGGGATTTATATTTACAGGATAAGAGCCAGGGATTTTATTTCGAGTAAAAAGATGATCTTATTAAAGTAACCCCGTTAATAAAATTATTATCAGGCCCCGGCAAATTTTTGACCCGGGGCTTTTTTTATTAATCCGTTCATCATATTAACATAGATTTCAATTGACAGGAAAGATCATTCTACTTAGATTTATTAAGTTAATCGATACAAAAAATGTTAACCAAATTATTATTCCCGCTAATTATATTTACATTCCTTCTTGAATCATGCTCAACATCGTATGAGAAAATTTATCCCACTCTGAATGATGGGAAATATGACAGCGAATTTCCTTATAAATCTTCATCTTCAGAACTTGAAAGAATAAGTGAAAGCGTACAAAGAATAAATTGCACGGCATTTTATAAAGTATATCATTTTAAAGAAGAGAATGAAGTCTCCTACGACCAATTAAGCGAAAACGTGCTGAAAGAAAAAGCAGAGACAGAAGCCTTTGGGAATAATTCCCTCTCTGGAACCGCATTTACTGTTTCCTCTGAAAATGGCGCTATCGCATTAATTACATGTGCCCACATTGTAAGCTTCCCTGATACGATGATTGCATACAGAGCAAATCCAGATGGATCAGCATCTCCTTATATTGAATCCATTTCAATAAAAGATAAACAGAACATATATGTTGCGGGCTTTCCCGAGGGAAGCGAGGTAGAGTTGCTTGCAAAAGATGATCAGGATGATATCGCAATTTTAGGTAGAAAGTATAGCGCCCAGACAGGATTTCGAATTCCTGTATTTCCCTACCCCCTGGGAAAATCGAAAGAACTTGAATGGGGAACTTTTGTTTACCTTTTCGGTTATCCTATAAATTATCAGATGGTAACCAAAGCAATAGTCAGCAGTCCTAACAGGGATAGCGAAGGTTCATTTCTTGTTGATGCAGTAGTAAACCCGGGATTTAGCGGTGGACTTGTATTGGCGATAAGAGACGGTGTTCCCCACTTTGAAATGGTTGGAATGGTTCAATGGGTTCCTGAGGAAGAAGAAATCTTTTTGGCGCCGCAAAAGTTAAATGGTGGTAAAACCTACAATACTCTTTTTCCATATAAAGGGGATATTTTTCCAAAACAACATAAAAATATCAAATATGGAATAACCAAGATTATTTCTGTTGAAGCTATAAAAGAATTTCTTTATAAGAACAGGTTAAAATTGAAAAGTGAAGGTTATGAGATTTCATTAAAGTCAACCACAGAATAATTATTTTCCTGCTAAAAAATTTCGCATCAATAATAAACCAACTATTATTTTACAATGAAGGACTACTACAGTAAAAGAGCCAGGGAATATGAACAGATCTATTACAGAGACGATCCCCAAAGACAGAATGAATTAGAACAAATTAAAAATGAATTGGGCTCGTGTTTTCAAAATGAAACGGTTCTGGAAGCGGCTTGTGGAACCGGGTACTGGACTGAAGTAATTTCCAGAGTTGCTAAAAGAACAACTGCATTTGATTTTTCAAAAGAAGTTTTGGAGGTTGCAAAATCCAAAAAACTTAATGCGGAATTTATTGTTGATAATATTTATGAAATGAAAAATATTACCGGCTTCTTCAATTCGGGCTGTGCAAACTTCTTATTTTCTCATATTCCTAAAAACAAAATAAATGATTTCCTGAATTTGTTTCATTCAAAGCTTCAACACGGTTCAATTATTTTTATGACAGATAATATTTTTATAGAAGGTGTCGGCGGAAATTTATTAACAAAACCCGGAGACGAAAATACTTATAAAAGAAGAGTTCTTTCTGACGGTACAGCTTACGAGATTATTAAAAACTATTATTCTGAAGAAGAGCTAAAAGAAATATTCAACAGGTATTCTTCTGATCCGGAAGTAACTATTGGCAAATGTTTCTGGCGCGTTAAGTATAAAATAGATTGAAAGATTACAAAATTTAAAAATTAAAAAATTGAATCACAAATAATAAATTCTGCAGCTCATTTACAATCAATCTTGAAATCCTGCAATCTTTCAATTTTGTAACTTAATGTTTTACCAGATTCTCACTCTTTTTTCCGGGGCAATATACATAGGCTGACCCGGTTTAATATCAAATGCCTGGTAGAATGCATCAACATCACTGAAGGGTCCGTTCACCCTGAGAAAGTTAGGTGAATGTACATCAGATAAAACCTGCTGTGCAAGTGCTTCAGGTCTTGTGTGTCCCAGCCATGAATAAGCATACCCAATCCAGAATCTTTGTGCAGGAGTTAAACCGGCAATTTTCTTCCCTTCTTTATACTGCTTCGTTTTTGTAAAAGCATCCCAGCCGATTACATCTCCGCCGAGATCAGCAAGGTTTTCTCCAAGTGTCGCTTCACCGTTAATATGCATGCTGTCGAGCACAACATAATTATTAAACTGGTCTACAAGTTTCTGAGTTTTCTCTTTGAACTTTTCTTCATCCTCTTTAGTCCACCAGTTCTTCAGATTTCCTTTTGCATCAAACAATCTTCCTTCATCATCAAAACCATGAGTAAGTTCGTGACTGATAGTTGAAGCTCCGGCATAAGCATAAGCCACAGCATCATCAACAAGTGAATCGGGAACACCGGGGACAATGAATGCTGCAGCGGGAAGTACAATCTCGTTGTTCGAAGGATTGTAATATGCATTCCATGTTTGGGGAGTCATATCCCATTCCTGTCTGTCAACTGGTTTTCCAAGTCTATTAATTTCACGGTTAAACCAGAATTCATTTGCTCTTATTGTGTTGCGTGCAAATGAACTTCTGTCAATGATCAGATTCGAAAAATCTTTCCACTTGTCCGGGTAACCAACTTTTTTTGTTATTGCATAAAGTTTATTTAATGCTTTCTGTTTTGTTGAATCGCTCATCCAGTCGAGATTTTTAATCCTGTTTGCAAAAGCATCAATACAATCATCAACTATTTTTTCATATCTCTTTTTGGTTTTAGGTGAATAATATTTCTCAACGTAAATCTGTCCTAACAGTTCACCCATTGCGCCTTCTGTCGCATCCTGAATTCTTTTCCATCTTGGTTTCTGCTCGGTAACTCCGGACATAACAGTTCCGTAAAAATGAAATCTTTCATTATCATATTTGCTGCTCAATGTTCCCGCAAATTCTCTCAGCAGGTGAAACTTCAGGTAAGCTTTCCAGTCATCTAAAGAAAATTTATCAATTGCAGCACTAAGTTGATGTATAAATTCCGGCTGACCAACAATGACTGAATCAACATTTTCTGCACCGAATGATTTTAGAATTAATTTCCAATCGACATTCGGTGAATTTTTTTCGAGCTCGCTTACTGACATTTTGTTGTAGTTAGCATAAGGATCTCTCAGATCTTCAAGCTTTCTGCAGGAATCAGCAAGAAAATTATCAAGCTGGAATATTTTGTTGTTTTCCATCTCAGCTTCTGATTTTGGGTATCCCTCCAGTTCGAGCATGTTTGCCAGATGAGTTTTGTATTCATTGCGGATATTCTGAGTTCTTGCATCATTGCGGAAATAATACTCACGGTTGGGCAATCCTAATCCGCCCTGCCAGATATACAATGCATACTGCTCACTATTTTTTGTGTCCTGCTCAACAAACAAACCGAACATTGCACTAACGCCCTCCTTCTGAAGATAGGCTACTGTTTCAAATAAATCCTTCTTTGTCTTAATAGAATTTATTTTATCAAGTTCAGGCTGAACCGGAGACAAACCCTTTTTTTCAATAGACACAGTATCCATTCCTGTAAAATAAAAATCACCGATTTTCTGTCTGCTGGTTCCTTCGGGATATTGATTTGCTGCAGCTTCCTGCAGAATTCCTTTAAGCCTGCTGTAGGTTTCTTCATTTACCAGGTTTGATAGTCCCCATCTTCTTTCTGATGCAGGTATTGGATTTTCTTTCATCCATGTTCCTGTTGCGTATTCAAAAAAATCAACTCCGGGGTCAATGGTTGTATCCATTGCGTTTGTTAAAAAATCTCCATTAACTTTTTCTTGCGAATGAATCATTGGTGTACTCAAAAAAGTAATTAATAGAAGGATTGCCAAAATTGGAACAGTTTTAATCATTATATTTACCAAAAATTAGAGAATAGAAATAATTGTTACTGCATTTTAAGAAAGTTTGCTTATAATAAAAAAGTAGAAAATTATCAACGGACTGGAAAGCTATATGAAAGGCTGAAATTACCTTCATAATGAATTAATTTGCTAATTCTAAATACCCTACCCAAATACAGTTTCTTTTGTATTTTGTCAAATATGAAAGTATTCCTATATTTGTAGCCCTAATCAGAGAATTAAAGTTCTTTTTATTGTATGGAGAGTTGGCAGAGTGGTTGAATGCGGCGGTCTTGAAAACCGTTAAGGATGCAAGTCCTTCCGGGGTTCGAATCCCTGACTCTCCGCAGCTATTTTTACGAATGCGAAGATTGCGATTTTAAGCAGTTTTCGCATTTTTTATTCTCCCTGATACACCCAAATACACCTTTCCAGACCCTGACATGGTACCTTTTTGGTACCCTTTTGCTACTAGCAACTAATTTTATATATCGCATCTCAATATGACGATTTTTCTAATGAAAGTTTTTATTGCCTCTTATTTTGATTTGCTTTAAGTTTGACAAAGACAAATACTTAACAGTACTAAGCTTTCACGGGGTATTGTTGTTGATCAATTATGTAAGCATACCCCTGACATATAAAATGAAAACAATTCCTTTAAGATTTATTAATACAAACCCAAAAGCCCTGAACGATTTTGAAAATTTCAGCATTCGGGATATCCATGAATTTATGTCCGGAAAAGATTTGGTCCAGGATATTCACAGACATGATTTCTTTTATGTACTTGTTTTGAGAAAAGGGAAGGGTGAACATACAATAGACTTTATCCCTTACAAGATTAAAAACAATTCCATTTTCTTTATGCGGCCTGGTCAGGTTCATGAGCTGGTACTTAAATCAGGGAGTGCCGGATATTTGATGCAATTTAAGAAGGACTTCTATTCCTCCAATGATAGAGAATTAAGAATATTATTGAGTAAGGCAAGCAGTAAAAATCATCGGCTGCCGGATTCAGAAACATTTAATAAATTATTTTTAATAATAAAGAATATCTTTAAAGAGAGCGTTGATAAAAAAGAAAAATATTCCGAAGTAATTAAAGCAAACCTTAAAATTCTATTAATTGAACTAGTCCGGTATCAAGAAAATGATATTGACAAAGAAACAGCATTCAATCAAGACCGTTTAGAGGAATTCTCTGAACTTTTGGACATGCATATTTCCGTAAATAAGCAAGCATCCCAATATGCTGAAATGCTTAACCTTACGCCCTATCAGCTTAATACAATCACTAAAACCGCATTAGGTAAAACGAGTTCTGAGCTTATAAAAGAACAAATTATTCTGGAATCCAAGCGGTACCTCCTTTCAACATCAAACCAGATAAAAGAAATAGCCTATCATCTTGGTTATGAAGATGCTTCTTATTTTATAAGGTTTTTTAAGAAGCATACCGGCCTCTCACCAGAAGCATTCCGGCATAATTTTAACTAAATCCTGTTAAACTGCATTTTTGTCCTATCACCCTGATTTCTTCGCATACTATTTTTTGACAAGTAAAATTAATCTTTCAAAAGGTAGTAAATATGAATCCGAATATAATTTTAAGAATTATTATCAACGGGATTGGAGCAACTCTAATAGTTGATATCTGGGGTATAATACAAATCCTATTAAAAATTAAATCCCTTGATTACCGTTATGTTGGGAGGTGGATAGGTAATTTTCCTAAGGGTAAATATTTTCATAAAAATATAATAATTACAATACCTGTTAAGCATGAGTTACTGATAGGCTGGACAGCTCATTATCTTATCGGGATTTCTTTTTCTTTTCTACTATTTCTGGTATATGGCAAAGAATGGTTAGAAGAACCATTATTATTTCCCGCCATTGTCATTGGACTAATAACCGTTATTGCTCCCTTCTTCATAATGCAACCAGGATTGGGTTTCGGAATTGCATCATCAAATTTACCTAAGCCAAATATCAGAAGATTAAAAAGTTTTCTAACTCATTTAATTTATGGCTTAGGATTGTATATAACAGCTCTTCTATCAAATAAGTTTTAAAAATCAATATTTGAAAATTAACAATATAAAAAGGAGAAATATGAAATCATTATTTTGTTCGAGCAACTTTTTGGTAAAACCTTCTACGGCAATTTACTTAATTGCCTTTTTTATTAGCAGTATAATTTTAACCGGGTGTTCAACTGCACCAACGTTTATAAAACCAGATTATGATAAAAAACAGATTAGAACTATTGCTGTTATGCCAACGGTTGATAAAAGAAATTTGGTTGACGACACTACAGGAACTAATGAAATTTTATCTAATATCGAAGAATTGATAGCGGTAAAAATTATGGATAAAAACTATGATGTTTTATCGGCCATTGCCGTAAAAAATATAATAGAGGAGAAAGCTATTCAAAACATGACACCTGAAAACTTGTGTTCAACACTCAAGGTTGACGGGATTCTATTCAGCGAACTATTCGATTATACAGATGTGTTTTTTATAAATCACTCAATAAAAATGAATTTTAAAATTTATGATGCGCAAGGTGATAGTTTATGGATAAATGATCTGGATGATAGCGAAAGACCATTTCTATCGGCGATCGCGGCTTCATTGGGGTGGGCAATAGGAGTAATTATTGATAATAAAATATCTTCAAAGAATAAAACAACTACAATCATTGCCGGTGTAGCAGCTGCCGAATTAGTTTATGGAATTGTAGATGCAATTAGAAATGAAACTGCTGAAAGTATTGATAGAGTATTTGATTCTTTGCCAAAGTTAAAAGGGACGATGAAATGAAATTAATACAAATATAAGAGTTAAAAAAAAATGTTTTCACCATAAAAACATATAAATAAAAAACAGGTAAATTGAATAAATCTTTCTTTAACGAAGACACAATAAAGGAAAAAGGACAATGACTACAAACGAAAGTATTGCAACATCACCGAGAAAAATTGCGATGGCGGCAGGGGCGCTTTATCTACTTACATTTGTCTCTATCCCGACCCTCACACTCTACAGTTCGATACACGATCCGAGCTACATTTCGGGACCCGGGCCGGATACTTCAGTGATCATCGGCGGTATTCTGGAGATCATTGTGGCACTCGCCGGAATTGGTACAGCCGTGGTTCTCTTCCCGGTGCTAAAGAAGCAAAATGAAAGTCTGGCTGCGGGGCTTATAGCTGCCCGAGTACTTGAATCCAGTACCATCTTTGTTGGAGTGGCGTTCATTTTATCTATTGTTACTTTACGGCAGGGCGGGGCCGGTGCAGATGCATTAATTACCAGCCAAACTCTTATTACGCTGTATGACCGAATTTTCCTGCTCGGACAAAGCTTTATGCCTGCTGTATGTGATCTGCTGCTTGGATACCTACTGTACAAATCGCGCCTAGTACCCAGGGCTCTTGCTTTGATCGGAATGATCGGAGCGCCGATACTCATCGTTGGATACGTCGCTGTGCTCTTTAGTATTATAGGGAGGCTTTCACCATTGGCTGCTATGTCCGCTATTCCGGTGGCGTTATTTGAGTTTTCGCTGGGTGTCTGGCTGATTGTTAAAGGTTTTAATGCTTCCGCAATTAATTCATTAAAGTTCCACTAAATCATAAAAAGAAAATTTAATGATTGAAAAAGAACCTATATCCATAGCAATAAATGAAAAAGAACTTTTCATAAAGTATCTCAATGATTATAAAGCACAAAAGAAAGTTATAGGAATAGCAGAAAAAATTGATTTTGAAGGGATTTATACTCTTTTTGATAAAAACTTTTGAGTAAGTTCAAGCATAAAATTAGAAGATAGTTATATGATTAGCGCAACTTGGAGTTGAAAATAGCAGAATAATTGAGGCTTGTCAATAGTTATTAAATTAAAATCATTGAACGAAATCGATTAACTTATCATTCAACAATCAATTTTTCTCCTTAATAATTAAATTTGAATAGTATTTGACTTTATTCTCTTTTTTTAAATCTTTGTACAATTCAACAATTGCCGCTAAAGTTTTCTGGGTGGCTTCTTTTTTATTTCCAAAAATTTCATTCAATCCTTTATAGCTTTCGAGCAACTGTTTCTCAGCCTCTTTAAAATTACTTGTTTCCAGCAGGATTTGCCCATACTGAGATTGAGTAATTAATGTTAGATTATTCTTTTCTCCAAAAGCTTTTTTACGAATCAAATATGCTTTCTTTGAATAAAAAATTCCTTTTTCAAATTTTTTATTAGCCACTAAAGTTCTTCCGTACCAACTATAAGGGCGGCTTAAATTAATGTTGTCCTCAGAATAGTTCTTAAGTCCTACATCAATAGAAGCTTTCATATATTTTTCAGCATTATTATAATCGTCAATATTAAAATAAGTGCTGCCAACATTTGAATAAGCATTTATTAAATCAGGATGATCATTACCAAGAACAACTATTTTTATATTCAATGCTTCTTCCAGTAGAGGAAGTGCTTGCTTATGTTCTTTTTTGAAAATGTTGATGAAAGCAAGATTATTAAGACTGCTTGAAACTCTGATGTGAAAATTCCCATAAACTTTTCTGAAGACTCTAAGACTCTCTTTATAAAGCGAATCTGCCAGATCCAATTTATTAAGATAATTGTATGAAGTAGCCAAATTGTTTTGAATTTCTGCAACATCCGGATCCTCAGAACCCTTTACGGTTTCAGCAATTTGAAGAGCTTCTTCTGTTATCTTTTCCGCTTTTTCGTATTCTCCTCGGTCAGTCATTAAAGAACCATAAGCATCCAAAACTAAAGCTCTTTCAAAAGATGGGTTAGTTTCGACTGACTTAAACATCCCAAGAGATTTTTGGTAGTATTCTTCTGCTTTTTCATAATCACCTTTATAATGATAGATCAACCCGATATTCTTTAAACTCATTGCGGTTTCTTTACTATTTCCACCGTATATCTTCTTGTTTAAATCTAATGCTTTAGTTAATTCAGTCTCTGCGGAATCATAAATGCCAAGATTTTGATATGTGTTTCCAAGCATTGTTCTTATTTCGGCTTCAATCTGCGGATGATTACCTAACTCAAAAGAAAGTTTACTTGAAGCTTCTTCAATTACATCGATAACTTTTACATCACGTCCATCTTTAGTAGGATCTGGTGCCGAAATCATATTTAATAAAAAAGACTTTATCTTGTTTGCTTTTTCTGCCTCTATCTTTGCCGCATCACGTTCCTTTGCTGCCAAATGTCCTTGCCACAGCACTCCCGCCAATCCGAGATTAATAAGTATAAATATTATCGCTGTTGGTATAATTGCAGTTTTATTTCTTTTGATAAATTTTTTGCTTTTGTATATAAGAGAATCACGATGTGCATTTACCGGTCTATCGTTTAAATATCTTTTAATATCATCTGCAAAATTATCAACTGAAGCATATCTTCTTTCAGGTTCTTTTCTAATTGCCATCGAAACAATATTATCGAGATCGCCAACTAATTTTTTATGAAGTTTATCAACATTAATCTCTCTTGTTTTGCTTATTGAATCAGGATTGATTTCTATTCCATTATCATCCGATTCTTTTTCAACTACTTGATAAATTATCTCGCTCGGTTTGAGTGGTTCTGTTTGCGTTATTATCTGTCGAACATCTGAATAAAAACGGCTTTTTATTTTATAAGGGCTATGGCCCGTTAAAAGTTTATACAAAATTACCCCAAGTGAATAAACATCACTTGTTGTTGTAATTACTTCTCCCTTTATCTGTTCAGGACTTGCAAACTCAGGCGTAAGATTCCATCCGCTTCCGTGAGTAGCTGTTTCAATTATTCCATCCTCTGGACTTAATATTTTTGCAATACCAAAATCAAGAAGTTTTGGTTCCCCCTCTTTAGTAATAAGAATATTACCTGGCTTTAAATCTCTGTGGACAACCAGATTTTGATGGGCGTATTGAACTACTGAAGCTACTTTCAAAAAAAGCTTTAACCTTTCTTTGATCTTCAGCTTATTATTATCGCAGTACTCATCAATAGGAATACCCTCTATATATTCCATAACCAAAAATTGGATTCCGTCATCTGTCAGTCCGCCATCCAGTAGTCTTGAAATATTCGGATGATTAAGATTTGCTAATGTCTGTCTTTCTGTCTGAAATCTTTTTATCACAATTCCGGATGCGACCCCGGGGTTAATAATTTTAACTGCTGCCTGCTGTTTTACCTCATCATCGCGCATTCCCAGATAGACCAACCCCATGCCTCCTCTAGCGATAAGTTTTTCAATTTTATATTTACCAAAAGTTTTTCCGATAAATAAATTATTGTTATCGATAGCTGGTTCGGCAGGTATTATTGAATTTTCTAAGAATTTATTTGATTTGTCATGTGCAGAAAGAAGACTGTCAATCTCTTGCTTTAACATTGGATCTTTACATTTGTCTGTAAGATAATCTTCTCTTTCATTACCATCCAGTTCAACGGCTGTAAAGAAAATTGTTTTTATATCATTCCAGATATTCTTATCCATTATTCACTCGAATGCTTAAGCAGTTAAAAATGATTAATATCTTTTAATAATGATTAGTTATACTCTAAACAAGATTAGTGATTTTAATTATCACAGTAAAGACTTTACTAGTGATTTTTTATCTTCTTTTTTATTAAAGGGTACTTACAAATCAGACTCTAAACATCATAAACATATTTGAATATAAGTTTAGAGTCTTTTGAACAAAGAATGTTTAATTACTTGAGTAAAATCATTTTTCGTGTTTCCACAAAACTTCCCGCTCGAAGCCTGTAGAAATACACTCCGCTTGTAAGTGTTAAGCCATTCCATTCATAATTATATTTGCCTGAATTTAATTCTTGAGATACAAGCACATCAACACGTTCTCCAACAATATTAAAAACTTCAAGCATTACAAAAGCAGCTTGCGGTAATGCAAATTGGATTGTAGTAGTAGGATTAAATGGGTTTGGATAATTCTGTGATAATTCATAACTCGTAACTGCTTTAACATCGGTTTCATTCTCAAGAGATGATATTGTTCCAACACTATCAACAAAAATTGTAACATTGTTTGCGTTCTTTTTTATTGTTAGATATAAACCAGATTGGACATCGAAGGTTACAAAACTATCGGTAATTGCACTGGTCGTAGTTAACACTACGAAGCTGTCTCCAACAGCAGGTATAAATCCATTTAGTAAAGATACTTTTAAAGTACCATTTAATTTTGCACTGCCTGTAACATTTAACTGATCATATTCAGCCTGATTTAAACCTCCGAGTTGAATATCAAGTACTGCTGTAGCTGAAGGAAGAAAGTTGCCAATATATGAAAGTGTACCAGCAGAATTACCGGGTGCAGTAATTCCGTTGTTAGTAAAATTTGTTGGAACACCAATACTGCCTGCGCCTTTAATGATCGCGCCAGGTTCATTTGAAAAGTTCGTATTTGACATTGCGAACTTCAGCTCGCCAGAAGCAGCGTCAATAATTCCCCCGTTTTGGTTGTAGAATTTCCACCGTATATCCATTTGTGTAACATCATTTCCGGCACTTTTACGAAAAGTTCCTGTATTATAAAAAGTTCCGGCGCTTCCGCCTGTAAAATCAGCATCTGTTGTAACATCAAAAAGAGAACGGTTGTCAACGACAGAATTATTGTTGATTGACAAACTATTATTCGATTCCTGTTTTATAGTTCCGAGGTTTAATAAAGTTGTTCCGCCACTGAGAGCTTGATTTTGCGGATTAACCGGATCGGTTACCAGGCGCAGCAAAGATCCTTCGGGAATTGTCAAAGTGCCTCCACCAGAAAAAGTTCCTCTGCTCCATTGAAAACCTGAACCTTGAAAATCAAGAGTAGCTCCAGAGCTATCTACATTTATTGTTGAACCTGAAAGTCTTACATCTCCGGATGGTGAACCACTTAGGGTTCCTTTTATTGTTTGTGTATGAGAAGGAAAACTTAATAGCGCATCTGCATTAGCATTATATGTACCATTGTTAAAGGAACCATTGCAATCAAATTTTAGGGTTCCGGATTGTACTTCTATAGCGCCACTTTCATTAATAAAATTCCACCAGGTATTAAAACTTGATATATCTGTACCACCGCTTTTTCTAAAAACACCGGTCGAAGTATTGAGAAATGTTCCGCCGCTTCCGGTTCCTCCCGTAAAATCAGCATCTGTCGTAACATCAAAAAGGGAACGATTTTCTACCACAGATAGGTTTCTGATTGACAGGCTATTATTCGATTCCTGTTTTATCGTTCCTAAGTTTAATAATGTTGTTCCGCCATAGAGAGCTTGATTTTGTGGATTAGTAGGATCTGTTACTAAACGCAGCAGCGATCCTTCGGGAATCGTAAGTGTTCCGCCGCCGGTAAAGGTTCCTCTACTCCATTGAAACCCGCTGCCCTGAAAATCAAGTGTGGCTCCCGAGCTATCTACACTTATCGTTGAGCCTGCAAGTCTTACATCTCCAGCTGGAGAACCACTAAGAGTTCCTTTTATTGTTTGTGCAAGTGAAGAAAAACTTAATAGCGCACCAGCATCAGCGTTATATGTCCCATTGTTAAAGGAACCATTGCAATCAAATTTTAGTGTTCCAGATTGTACATCAATTGCACCACCCTCATTAACAAAATTCCACCAGATATTGAAGCTTGTAATATCTGTACCACCGCTTTTACGAAAAGTTCCGGTATTTAAAAAAGTTCCGCCGCTGAAAGATTCGCCATTGAAATCTGCATCAGACATAACATCAAAAATGCCTTCGTTTTTTAAAATGGATAAACCTCTTACGGCCAAGTTAGCAGTTCCTTGCAGTTTAATTGTGCCCTGGTTTGTAAGATAAGTTCCTTCATATAAAAGATGAAAGCGGTGTAAAGTATCTTCTACTAAAGTAACAACCGAGCCTTCAGCAAATATTAAAGAGTTGTTTACGTTATTTCCGCCATTAGCTCCATTCCCGCCGTTAAAAGTACCGCTGCTCCATATTGAACTGTCGGTTACAGTAAGTGAAGGGTTATCTTCACCAATAAATTTAATTGTTCCATGGGCGAGATTAAATCCTGCTATTTCATATGAACCAGATATTTCTACAGTATTTCCAATAATAACAAAATCTCCTGGCCCCGGGATACCATTTGGACTCCAAGCAGCGGGATTACCCCAATCTCCGTTGTTTGAAATTAAGGTATAGGTGGTTTGTGAATGGATAAAGGTTTGAAATGATATAAATAAAAATAAAATAACTAAGCGTACCATTTTTTTGCTCCTTGTAAATGAATGAATAAGAAATTCTTCCTTTTACAAGTACATGCGTAAGATTATAAAAACGGGATCAACAATAAATTTTAGATGGGAATTAACATTTTAGTTAAGATTTACCAAGTTCTCTAAATAGCCAGGCTTTTGCCAAGCTCCATTCGCGTTTTACTTTAGCCGTGGAGCAATTTAGCACTTTCGCGGTCTCTTCGACTTTTAGTCCGGCAAAAAATCTAAGCTCGACAACTTTACTTAAATCAGGATCAAAAGCTTCGAGTTTTTTTATTGCTTCATCAAGAGCTATAATATCATCTTCCGTATCAAAAATAATTTCTTCAGCATTATCCAGTGAAAGATGAGTTTTGCCAGCACCTCTTTTTTGAGAGTTACGCTTTCTGGCATAATCAACTAAAATCTGTCTCATTGAGTTAGCAGCAATACCAAAAAAGTGTGCACGATTTTGCCAATTTATCACCTGTCCACCAACAAGTTTTATATAAGCTTCGTGAACAAGTTCAGTTGTTTGCATGGTATGATTACGATATTCATCGTGTAAATATTTTGATGAGATTCTTTTTAATTCATTATAAACGAGTGGAAGCAATTCATTAATTGCTTCTTTTTTTCCGTTAACACAATCTTCCAACAATAAAGTTATGTTCTGCTGTGATGATTCGAGCATTTAATTTTATATCTCGTTTATAAAAGTTGAATTCACATTTGAAAATAGGGGATTAATGGAGGCTTGTCAATAGTTTATTGTTACAAAATCTTCTAACTTACACAACATATAAGGCGGTAATAACTTTTCTACTAACAGTGATTCTTAAACCTCAAATCATCTACCAAAGCAAAATCATTTTCTTCATTTCTATAAACCTCCCTGCATTAATTGTATGGAAATATAATCTGCCAGTATCAAATGCTACCATATGTTTTCCGGCTTCCCGATAACCATCAACTACTGCAGCTACTTCCTGCGATAAGACATTGTAAATTTTTAATAGAAGCAACAATTAGAAATAAAAGACCGGGCAAGAGGATTGTTAATGGGAAGAACTCTTTTACCATCACAAGGCAGGGGTAAACCCTAGTACCCTCAAGATCAGGTTTATCCTGAGTTACCCCAGGGACCGTTTCATATTCTGAAAAGGGGAACCCTATTTATATCGCGTCTCAATTTGGCAACTTTTCTAATAAAAGTTTTTTATTGCCTGTTTACCCGAAATAAATTAAGTTAGCTCAAGATAAAACGAACTAAGCTTTTACAGGGTATTGTTGTTGATGTGCTTCTGGAAAGGACCCGCAAAGAAATGGATAATGGTTATCCACGAATCAGTCTTGATATATCAAGAATGGTATGCTGCAAAAGGTTTTGAAAATAAGGTTTAAATACAATTTTAATTGGAATATCACATTCTGACTGCCGAAATGCCTGTCCGCCGATGGAGGATTATACACTTGTCCGCCTTTGGCGGAGATATTTGGCGGTATAATTATTAGTTATACCTTTAATTAAAGAGGAAGGAATTGGAAAATAAAAAGTATTTTGAATGAGATTAAAAAATTTAAATATATGTTATTCATTTTTTTCAAAAAAGTAAATGTAAAAAGGAGATATGCTATGAAATATTTATTACTTCTAATTTTAAGTTTATGCTTGATGAGTTGCAACCAACAAAATAATAGTAATGCGGATGAAAATCTGGAAGAGACTTCGGTTGATGTGGACTCACTTAATGCAGAGTTTGTCGGAGGATGGAACCAAAAGGATTCTGCGGCAATAATTAATACTATCGCAGAGGACGCAATCGTTATGAATGACTCATTAATCCACAAAGGGAAAAATGAGATAGCGAAAAACTGGATAAGCGGCGGTGTAAAAGTATTAAGCAATATTAGAACTCATTCTTTAATAAGTGATGTTGGAGGAAAACTAGCCTATGATGGGGGCACTTACACTCTAGACCTCAACCCACCGGGCGGCCCTTTATTAAAAGAACGAGGGATTTATAGTCTTATATGGAATAAAAGAAATGACGGGAATTGGAAACTAAAACTTATCCATATTGAAGATGTAACACGGCTTCCGGATATAAAATAATTAGCAAGAATGTAAGTGATAAAATAATTGAAACATTATTAAATGCTTCATCTTCTTTAGTTAAAAAGAGTACATTTGTGGGATTAGGAATTGCTTTTGATTTTTATCAGTAAGATTAAAAAAGGGCAATTATATTTAAAAAACGGTATAACATCTTTAATCAGCCCAAGGCTGACAGGTAAGTAGAAAATCAATAGACGATAAAAATCCTGTTCGAGAATATTCAAAAAAAAGTACTTTGAACTACTATTAAGCTAACTTTAATTGCTCAGGGTATTCGCTAATAAAGTATTATTTAAATTCTAAAATTTTTTTAATAAGTTCTGCATTGCAGTTCCGGACAGCAGATTAACCGTAACGCAGTAAGGTTGCCGAACACTTGAATAAATCGATAAAGAGGATATAATGAAAATGAAGGATTCTTTCTGGAAAAAGGGCTCGGGAAAACTAGGTATTCTAAAACCATTATTGGGTTCCTGGCAAGCCAAGGCTGAATCTCCGATGGGCAAAGTTCTTTGTACCCGAACATTCACACAAATTCTTAATGGTAAGTATGTTCACCTTGTAGCGCGATGGGAATTCGGGGCAAAGGTCTACGAGGAATTTGCGATTTATGGAATCAAGAACGGGAAACTATCGTTTTGGTCATTCACATCAGATGGTAAGAAATCAGAGGGTGTAATTGCCGACGGAAAAGACATAGATCCGCAAGCAATCGCATTCGAGGCAGAAATGCCGACTGGTCTTGCACGTATGATTTACTGGCCAAATGAAGATGGAAGTTTTAACTGGGCAGTCGAATCAAAAAATAAAAATGGATGGAAACGGTTCACTCAACATAATTACGTTCCATTATAAAAGTGTTCTATACTGTAAACATGACATTTTTAATCAGCCAGAGGCGGACAGGTAAGTAAAAGGTCATTGGCAATTGTGCAATTAAATAGTTCATAAATAATAATTGGAGATGAATAATATGGAAGTTAAAATAGAAAATGATAAACTTATCATCAGCATTGAATTACAAAAGCCAACACCCAGTGCATCCGGCAAAACATTAGTTGTTGCAACTACGCACGGTAACGTGGTAACAGATTGTATAATAGATGGAAAACCTGTAGTAGTTGGTTTAAACGCTTATATAAAAAAATAAATTTACTATAATTATTGGAAGTTGTGCTTAATGAAAAATTGCTGTTCCTAACTACGGTAGGTAAACTGGGCTGCGGCTTACGGGCAACGTCGTTAGGCTACTCAAATATTAATATGGTAATAAGTAGAGAAAGGTAAAATATATGTTACGAGAAATATTATTGACAATCGACATCATAGGTCTAGGAATGCTTCTTGGTGGAGGCGTCTATGAATCAGTTGTCATTAATCCAAATTATCGTGTAAATATACCTGAATCACTAAACACATTACGCCAATTTATGAAAGTGACAACTCCTGCAAATTATTTTCGAATTCTTTCACCAGTAACAATGGTAGGATTATTAGTCACCGTATTTATTTATTGGTATTCAATTCAAGTACGCTGGTTGTTTGTTGCTGCCTTTGTTCTTTTAATTATAGCTGATACCATTACGTACTGGTTTCATTATCCACGAAATAAGATTCTTTTTATCAATACATTAAGTCCTGATACTAATATGTTAAGACGAATATCTAGGGAATGGCAAATAGGAAACTTATTTAGAATTTTATTGATGTTGATTTCGATTGTTATGGTGATGCTAGGTATATTTTCAACATTACAGATAGCTGTTGCCTAACCCACAAATCGAGCCGGACGCTCCGCCAGAGGCGGACAGGTAAGTAAAAAGTCCTCCTTCGGCGGGCAGGCCAGTGCTTGGAAATGAAATTAAAACTCTTTTTAATCAGCATGATGTTCAGGGAATTGATAATGTGAAGTTTTATCCGGAAGCTATATTAAGCGAAATATATTTTTATATGATGAAAGCCATATAGGCAGCAAGCAAAAATCATTTTGTAAAAGTTAACAGAATGATTGTAGTGAAATAGAAAATTTTATCCATTTAAAAATAAAAAACCTGCCTCTAATTTTAATGGAAGCAGGTTTTTTTATTCACAAGTTTAGATTTATTTCAACAACACCATTTTTCTGACTGCCTGGTTTACTGAGCCATCGATTCCTTTGGCTGTAAGTTTATAAAAGTAAATTCCGTTAGAAATCTTTACGGCATTATAATTAACATTATGAAGACCTGTACTGAAATTTCCTTTTACAATATCATCAACTTTTTGTCCGAGATCATTATATAACTCAAGGGTAACATTTGCGTCAACAGGAAGTTCAAATCTGATCATCGTTGAAGGATTGAATGGGTTTGGATAGTTCTGATCGAGTGAAAAATGCTGTGGTACATCAATATTAACTTCTATGATATTAGAATAATGGAAAGTTCCATCCTGATCCAATTGTTTTAATCTGTATGAATAATTTCCGGTAGAAACCTGGTTATCAGGAAAGGAGTATACAGATGGTTCTGTAGTAGTACCGTGTCCTTCCACAAATCCGATTTTGCTGAAAGAATTATTACCAACACATCTTTCGATTTCAAATCCCGAGTTATTTGTTTCTGTTGCAGTAATCCATTTTAAAGTAACAATTCTCTTATCCATAACTGCTGAGAAAGAAGTAAATTCAACGGGTACATGGATTATCAGTTATTGTGAAATTCGTGTTTGAAATATCAAAGAATACATTGTCGGCAGCTTCAACTTTTATTCTTGCAGTTGTTGTTGGTAGGTTAGGAAGATTTATTTCTTCAGAGCCATCATTAGCTGTACCGGAAATCAATGTTACAGAAAAACTGATACCGCCGTCGGTAGAAAGTAAAATATTCACTATCTGGCAATTAACCGGTGCAATACTGGTGTTTGCAACATCCCAGGTTACTGTCTGCAGAGAGTTACCCTGCCATGATACATTTGTGTTAGGCGAAGTTACAAGGAAAGGTCCGGCTGAATTAACAACAGACATACTGATCTGATCTTTCGCTGTACCGCCGCCTGCAGGATTATAATCGCGGGCTGTTAATCTGAAAGTTAAGTTACGTGAGTAAGTTGGAAGAATCTCCCCAATCGTCTGGGTGTTATTAACTAAATCAGATATCTTAGGAAAAATTCTTGTCGGGCTTATAGTTGGTGTGAAACTTCTGAAAATCGGTGCGTTTCCGCTTGGAGAATTAGGAGCACCGGCAGGACCAAGATCAAACTCCTCCCAGCAGAATAAAAGTGTATCGCCATCTACATCACTTCCCGAACCGGTTAAAGAAAATGGGGTGCTGACCGGCAAAGTATATCCTCCCGTGCCTGCATCCACTGTCGGAGGATTATTTCCTGTATTTGTAATTACTGCACAAGAATTTCCGGAACCGTTTTGAGTATAAGCAACTATTTCATCAATACTTATTCCGTGAAAATATGCATCGCTGTGAGTTTGTAAATCCTGTGGTGCACAGATCCCGGCATAAGCCATAATGGTCGATCCGCTTCCAGGTTCATATGCAGTTGAAGCATTCCGGTTACCACCCGAACAAGAACCGGCATTTCCATTAAAAGTATGATTACCTCCATACTGATGCCCCATTTCGTGAGCGACATAATCTATATAAAATGGATCACCGATAGGCTGGGGTAACCCGGTAACTCCCTGAGCTTTGTAATTGGGATTACAGATAACACCTAGATAAGCTACGCCGCCGCCGCCAGTACTAAAAACATGGCCAATGTCATAATTAGCTGAACCAATTACTGCATCAAGATTCGCCTGGTTCTGTCCAAGCATTGTACTGCCGTTATTATTTGTATATGGGTCCGTATTGGGATCTGTATAAACTATAAGGTCATTATTTGCAACAAGTACCATCCTAACTGACACTTCAAGCTCATATACACCAGTTACACGATTAATTGCCGTAACAATTGCGGCCATACCCTGTGCGACAGTTCCGCCAAAGAAAGCAGTATATTCTCCGGTGGCAGCACAAGCAAGTCTGTAGGTTCTTAATTGTTCCCCGGTGCGATAATCAAATCCCTGAGCAACCAATTCAGCTATATGTTTTGCTTCAGGAAAATCTGTTCCCAATACATCTGTTTCAACAAAATCATTCCCGGGAAGCGGAACGAAATCTTTCTTATAATATGAAATATAATAATGATCATCTCCAAGGCTGTATGGATCAATAAAAACTGAACCTGTTGAAGAAAGAATCATTGCATGGAAACCTTGTATTGTGTAATCAAGCCTGATATGTGAATCAGTATTATCAATACCTCTTCCAACAAAAGTTTTTATACCCGGGAATTTTATAGCAAGTTCAGGAGCCATCACAGATGAATTCCAAATAGAAAATCTCTGGTATGAACCATCAGGCATGGGAAGGGAAATTTCAACTCCGTGAGACTGAGATGGAACCTGTGCTTCAATAGGTGCACTATCCAAAAGAGTTTTCATTGATCCTAAATTTAGTTCGAGAGTTCTGTACCTGAGAGGGATTATATATCTTATGCCTGAACTATGAAGAGAAGTTTCCTGCACATCGCTCCAGAAATCTTTTGATCCGGCATACAGATTTGCCGACAGGAATAAAATAATTAATAAAAAAGTAATTTTGAATTTGAATCGAAGAATGTTATGAAATTCGGAGGTGGACTTTTGGTTGAATGGAAAATAATAGTCCATATATCAACTCCTGGTTTGTTTAATAAATATTTTGACAAAAGCACAGAAAATATATCTATTTAACAACGTCAAAACAATTAAAATATTATTTAATCAACTGATCATCATAACGGCAAATTATAATTCCAAAGAATTTAAAAATACTGTAGAATTCAGTGATCTGCCCCCCAAAAGAGATTCAATTATATTCAAAAAACCGCTTAGAAGATTTAATTCCTTTTTCATCCTTTTGATCTATTTTTTCGGATTATAGTTTTATCTATAATTTGTTGTCATCTTGAGATAGAATATATAAAACAGTTTTGTTGATAATTGTTGACGTTTTAATTTATAAATTAATCAACTAATTAGTAGATAAGAGCTTATGAAAAAAAGAAAAACAAAATTTCAAAGAAAAACCCTCCCAAAATCTCCAACAAGTATTCAAGGATTTGATGAAATTACAGGCGGCGGATTACCAAAAGGCAGACCAACCCTATTATGCGGAGGTGCGGGATGCGGTAAAACACTTTTTGCAATGGAATTTCTTGTACGAGGTGCAACTCTTTACAAAGAACCGGGAGTATTTATTTCATTCGAAGAAACCCAAAAAGAACTTACTGCAAATGTTGCCTCGTTGGGATTTGATTTGAATAATCTAGTTGCAAAAAGAATGATATGGCTTGAACACATTCGTGTTGAACGTGGTGAAATTGAACAAAGTGGTGAATATGATTTAAAAGGATTGTTTGTACGTATCCATCGTGCAATCGAAAGTATTAACGCTAAACGTGTTGTGCTTGATACTATTGAATCGCTCTTTTCAGAACTGCCCAATGATACAATTGTGCGCACAGAATTGCGACGCCTATTTGGCTGGTTGAAAAAGAAAGGCGTTACAACAATTGTCACTGGTGAAAAAGGTGATGGTACGTTAACACGTCAGGGTTTGGAAGAATATGTTTCTGATTGTGTTATTCTGCTGGATCACCGTGTTAGCGATCAGTCTTCCATAAGAAGATTACGCATTGTTAAATATCGTGGCTCAACACACGGCACTAATGAATATCCTTTCTTAATTGATGAAGATGGATTTTCTGTTCTACCTGTCACTTCGCTTGGATTGAAACATATTGCTTCGAGAGAAAGAATTTCCTCCGGTATTCCTCGTCTTGATACAATGCTATCTGGCAAAGGATATTTTCGCGGCAGTACTGTGCTTGTTTCGGGAACCGCAGGTACCGGCAAAACAAGCCTTGCAGCACAATTTGTTGAAGCAGCTTGTAAACGCGGAGAGCGTGTTTTGTATTTTGCTTTTGAAGAATCACCAAGTCAGTTTATGCGCAATATGTCTTCCATAGGGATTAATTTAGATCCCTGGGTAAAAAAAGGTTTACTATCCTTTCACGCAACCCGCCCAACACTGCATGGATTGGAACATCATTTAACAACTTCTATCAAATTGATTAATGAGGTTGATCCGCAAGTTGTAATACTTGATCCTATTGATGCATTTGTTATAGGAGGAAACCAAACTGAAGTTAAAATTATGCTGCTTCGTCTTGTAGATTTTTTAAAGATGAGAAACATTACAGCATTTTTCGCTAGTCTTACTAATTCAGGTGCTACCACGGAACTTACAGATATGGCAATATCATCATTAATAGATACCTGGTTACTTTTGCGCGATATTGAAATAGGCGGTGAACGTAACAGAGGATTATATATTCTTAAATCACGCGGAATGGATCATTCAAACCAAATCCGTGAATTTATACTTACAGATCATGGAATTGAACTTCTTGATGTATATATTGGTCCTGAAGGTGTACTGACAGGTTCGGCCCGATTAACGCAAGAAACACAAAATGATGCTCAACAATTATCACGTAAACAAGAAATTGAACGTAAGCAATCTGAAATAGAGCTTAAGCGAGCTGCAACAGAAGCCCAGATTGTGTTATTAAAATCTAAATTTAAAACAGAAGAATCAGAAGCTCTCAAACTTATCGAAATGGAAAAAGCAGCTACTAAAAAGTTCTCAGAAAATCAGAAAAAAATGGCAGAGAGCAGAAAAGCAGATAAGTATATAAAAAAAACTTTGGTGTAGCTTAATAAAGTAAAATATTTTTTTTGTCCCCTGATTTATATTTAAGTAATAACATCCTCCGAACATAATTGAGGTATTATACCACATTTGATTTATATTAATTGCTTCCTGATTCAGTTACGCGGCCGCTGTCAAGTTGACAGTTTTCTGACAAAGCAAAATCTAGCCATGCATCCCAAATATTACCCAAATTTATTTTTACTGTCGCCCTATTAAAATAAGACAGGGAATCTTCAGGTGCTAAATCAATTGCTTTTGTAAAATATTCTGCTGCCTCTTTGTACCTGCCCCTATCGGCGTTCTTTATTCCTTCAGTATTATAAAAGAGTTTATCAACTTTATTCAGTATCAACTGTTCTACTGAAATTTTCAAGGGGCTGAGTTTCTTCATATTTTCATCTACTTATCTTACGTATTTAGCATCTTAATTAATACTTGCTTTTGTCAATATTATATACCACTATAAACTTGAATAACAAGGTAGATCAATGTTAGACAGTAACTAAACCATAAAATTCTGTCACTCTGGGAGTAGAGAAAAATCATTGATCTGAATTTTTATAATTATTTGACAGAAACAACAATTAAAATAAAAATCCCGGTAACAAGGGTAATATAGGGCGGAACTGTTTATTCCTCCAGAGGCAGATAAGATAAAAAAACAGGGTAAACATCAGGACTAAATAAAATAAGGCTTGACCGGCAAAGAACTTGAAGGGTAACAATAATAATTGTATTGTTTGTTGAGTTAATTTAATCTAATTTACATACTATAAATACTAAGATATCTGGGGAGATGCTACAAATTAAGCCACTATAGGGAACCCACGAAGAATCTCCGGAAATAATTATGTTGATAGAATCCTATTGATGATTTTTTTGAAAAGAATTAGAAAAGAAATATATAAACAATAGTGCTAATATCGCTATTTGGACGGATAAACAAGTGGGAATCAAATCTTATGAAACCATCATATCTAATCTTGTTAACATTGCTTACTGCTTTTTGCATAAACACTCATGCTCAAAATAATGATTTTGGCTTAATAGATTCTTTGGAAACAGAAATTCTATCAAAGCTTCATGGTTTACAGTGGAGGTATTGGTATAATTTTGAAGATGGAACTGGTACACTTAGTTCAATTAAAGATGACAATGTGAAAATTGAAAATAATTGTTTGGTCTTTAATGATAGAGAAATGGGTGTTCGGTCAGTCAATTTAATAAACAATAGTTTTAAAATTACTATTGAAACTACGGTCGACCCACCTAAAAGAAATATTTGGGTTAGTAAAGTTCTGATGATTATGGGCCCATATCCCAGTAGTGAAGATGATGATGACGATAAAACGGAGTTGGTAAATGTGCAAACAAATGAATTATTCGATTTATTAAAAAAATATCAAAAAGAGTATATTGAAGAAAATGACAAACAATTGGTAGAAAGAAGATTAAAAGAAATTGAAGAATTTCGTATTCTTTCCCAAAATTTTCGTGAGTTACCTGAGAAACCATCAATAACAGAGGAACAACGAAAGTTTTTAGTTCAGGCTAATATTCGAAATGATAATAAAAAATATACTGAAGCACTGGTATTATATGAAAAAGCAATAAAAATTAATCCTTTTACTTATCCTTCTGCCTATTATAATATGGCATTAATTTCAGGCCAACTTAAAAAATATAAGTATGCAATATTTAATATGAAAAAATACCTGATGCTTGTCCCTGAGGCAGAGGATGCACGTAAGGCACAGGATAAGATATATGAATGGGAAGCAGAGCTCTAAAATAATCAATCGATTTTAAAAATATGAAATTGTTATATCTGATATAGAATAAAATTTATAAGTGGGAATCAAATTTTATGAAACCATCGTATCTAATCTTGTTAACATTCCTTACTTCTTTTTGCATAAACACTAATGCTCAAAATACTGAATTTGGCTTAATAGATTCTTTGGAGATAAAAATTCTATCAAAGCTTCATGAATTGAATTGGGAGTATTGGTATGATGAAGATGGAACTGGTCAATATAGTAAGTATGGTTTAATGAAGGATTTCAATATAAAAATAGAAAATAATTGTTTGGAATTTAATTTTAATGAGTTGGGTGTTCGGTCAGTAAATTTAATAAACAATAGTTTTAATATTAATTTCAACGCTTCCTACAACCCACCTAAAAGAAATATCTGGGTTGGTAAAGTCCTGCTGATTATGGGCCCCTTTCCAGGTGAAGAAGATGAAGAAAGCACAGAGTCGATAAATGTGCAGACAGATGAACTATTCGCATTATTTAATAAATATCAAAAAGAATATTTTGAAGAAAATGATACTCAATTGATAGAAAAAAGATTAAAAGAACTTGAAGAATTTAGAATTCTTTCCCAAAATTTTCGTGAGTTACCTGAGAAACCATCAATAACTGAGGAACAACGAAAGTTTTTAGTTCAGGCTAATGCTCAAAATGATAATAAAAAATATACTGAAGCACTGGTATTATATGAAAAAGCGATAAAAATTAATCCTTTTACTTATCCTTCTGCCTATTATAATATGGCATTAATTTCAGCACAACTAAAAAAATATAGGTATGCAGTATTTAATATGCAAAAATACCTGGTGCTTGCTCCCGATGCAGAGGATGCTAGGAAAGCCCAGGATAAGATTTATGAGTGGGAATTAAATATTAACTAATAAAATATTAAACATTATGAAAACCATACGATTATTTACCCTATTTGTCCTTGTGGTTTTTGCTTCTTTGGTTAGTTCTCAAACAGCTGAATACCAGGATACTACAACCTTGAAAAGTAAATTAAAAGCGGATTTTGATGAACTACTCAGAAACCGTACAAGTGTATATAAGTTTGAGCGTTCACAACCAAGTAAAGGCAACTATTATTGCTCTGAAGAAGACGTTTCTGTTTTTGATAACAGATTGGAATTAAGAAATGACAAAGAAAATACGGTTATTTATTTTTTAGATATGATTGATTATCCTATTAGATATACAGGAGACAATGATCCGGGAATTGTTACTAGTGATTTTTTTATAGGTTTTACAGCCGAAGAAGAAAAAAACATAGTGTTGATACAGGATATATTATCAGCCCTAGACAATTTTAATAAAAAACGATATAAAGAGATTAATACTTTTAAGCCAATAGCTGAGAAATATCGTGCATTACTAGAAAAACCACTCTTTTCGGAAGAGCAGCGCAAATACATCGTTCAAGCCAATAGTTTTAACGGGCAGAAGCTGTACGTTAAGGCCATTGAATTGTATAATAAGGCGATAAAATTGGATCAAACCGCTTATCCTGCCGCCTATTCAAACCTGGCATTGCTTTACGCCCAGTTAAATAAGTTTGATGCAGCCATTTACTATATGAAAAAATACCTGATGCTTGTCCCCGACGCTGAAGATGCACGTAAGGCACAAGATAAGATATATGAATGGGAAACACAGCTATAAATAATTAATCTATTTAAAATAAAAATATTATGAAATATATCAGATTAATATCATTATTAGCCGTTATGCTTTTACCTGCAATGGCAAATGCACAGACTGAAGAAGTCATATATTATCCAAAACTTCCTCAGGTAGAGCTGAGTGATGCGAAAACCAGGTTAAAGAATTTATTAGAAAACATTCCTGTCAGGGACAAAAGCGTTGATTACGGTTCTACACTAGAAAATGTTTCTGTTTTTGATGATAGAATTGAAATGACATATGAACCGAGTGATCTTGAACTCACTATTTATTTTTCTGACATACTGGATGATTATATAGCAGTAATCAGGCATCTGGATGCGTCTCTTACTGATGGGGGTTATGATAAATTTGAGTTTAGAAATTTTACCTTTTTCGGGCGTCTCAAGATTATAAATATCGGATATGCCAGGGAATTGGCGGATTATTTATTTTATTTTCAGCATCGATTGAATGTCCAACGATACGACTCACTGATTAGTACTTTTAAACCCATTGCTGAAAAGTATCGTTCGTTAAAAGAAAAACCACTCTTTCCAGAAGAGCAACGAAAATACATTGTTCAAGCCAATGGATTTAACGAACAGAAAATTTATAAAAAAGCTATTGAACTTTACAAAAAAGCCATTGAAGTCGATCAAACAGCTTATCCTGCAGCTTATTCCAATTTAGCTTTGCTTTCAGCTCAGGTAGGTAAGTTCGATGCAGCCATTTTTTATATGAAAAAATACCTGATGCTTGAGCCGGATGGCACTGATGCCCGAAGCGCGCAGGATAAAATCTATTTATGGGAAGCGCAGATTGCTAATTAATCAATCTATTTTAATATAAAAATATTATGAAATATATCAGATTAATATCATTATTTGCCGTTATGCTTTTACCTGCAATGGCAAATGCACAGACCGATGAAATCAATAAGGCTATAGCCGAGATTTCTAAACTGCTTAAGAACGAAGCAACCGTTTCTATATTGGATAAAATTACCGGAAGTTATACCACCTGGGGTACACAGGAAAACATTTTTGTGTTTGACGATAGAATAGAATTCAGACGTGAAGAAGAACTAACAATATTTTATTTTTCTAAATTGGATGGTTATAGCCTTTCGGGTTCCACTACTACTAGTGGTAGTGATACTCTTGAAACAAGTGCAAAAATTGAAGAATTTTTCATTAAATACGAAAATGCAGACTATGGGGCGAAACTATTCTCTAATATTATCTTTCATAGGAAGATCAATCAGGAATGATAAAATGGAAAAGCTATATGGCCCGCAGCTTATTCTTTTTGAACCGATTGCAGCACAGTATAGAGAATTGAAATTGAAACCATCGGTTTCCGAAGAACAAAGAAAATATATTGTACAGGCCAATTCATTCAATGAACAGAGAGCATACAATGTAGCAATTGAATTTTATATTAAGGCAACTGAGATAAATCAAACGTCTTATCCGGCAGCCTACTATAACCTCGCTCTATTATCAGCCAATGTAAGCAAATTTTATGAGGCAATTTATTATATGAAAAAATACCTGATGCTTGTCCCCGATGCTGAGGATGCACGTAAGGCACAAGATAAGATATATGAATGGGAAGCTGTAATTGAAAAAGGCATATACAAATAATATAAGGGCAATTCGCTTGGTGATATTAATTGTTAAGTCAGGTGTTCCATTGAAAGTAAAAGAAGAATAGGAAAATAAATTATGAAAACATCATTTTTTTTACTGATAGCCAGTTTATTATTTATGCTTTTCACTACGGTGATTGATCCTGTTTATGCCCAAACTGTTTCCGGTGCGCAATGCGTGGTCTGTGGTGGAATGAATGGCAATCATACAACTACCTGTAAATATTATAATCCACCTGCCAAATCAAATTCCGGTTCAACCGGTTATAGTATGGAACAGGAAATAATGGGAACCATATTCCAGTCATTTTTAAAATCTGTGTTTTCTTCTTCCAATTCAAATGATGTAAAATCGGCTGAAGAAACAAAAAAAATCGAAGAAGAGAAACAAAATAGAATCAAGCAGCTTGCTCTAAAACAATCAATGCTTAAAAAATACAACGACGCATTGGCAAAGGCCGAATATGATAAAATGATGAAAGATTACAAAAAGCTGGAAGGTAGTGGGGATTTGAAATATAAAAGCCTTGATGATGAAAAAAAATGGAGTGCCTCTGTAAAATTTAATTGCAAAATCACTTCATTCAAAGGCGATGTTAGAATACTGAAGTCTAATGGTAAAATGGTACAATTGTCAGAAAATCAATCAGTTGATTTGGAGCCAGGCGACTGGATTGCAACGGGTGTTAAGAGCAATGTTAAATTGCATTATTTATTTGAGAAGGGTGGTGAAGATGTATTAATAGGTCAAAGATCTGCATTAACTATTGTTGCAAATGCAGAAGGTAATTATGTTCCAAAAATAATAAATGGCAATTTGTATATTGTTAATAATATGGTTACTGAGAAGATTGCAGAGGGTAACGAAGCCTACAATGAAGCATATGATAATGTTGTAGGTAAGACAAAATCTCTGATTAATCTGATTAAAATAAGAACTCAGATTAGAACCCCAACTGCCGTTTGCGGTATACGTGGAACAGAATTTACAATTAATGTGGATTCCTTAGGAAATACAATGGTAATCGTGATGAAAGGCTTAGTTGATCTGACATGTAGTGCAAAAGATAGTACTATTACTCTCAGTGATGGAGACAAAGGCTTTGTAAACCAGAGTGGTGAAATATCTGGTCCTTTAAAATATGAAAATATTGATATAGACAATTGGTGGAAAGAATGAAAAATTAATATTTATGAAAAACACTGATCTCTTTAATCAGCCAATGGCTGACAGGTAAGCAAAAAGGCAAGCTTAATATCGATTGAGGAATTAAAAAAGCACAGAGAGTTTTTCTCCGTGCTTTTTTGTATGAACTATGATCAAAGTATTATTTCATTAACATCATTTTTCTTGTTGACGTAAAGGCTGAGCCGTCTACACCTTTTGCTTGCAGCTTATAGAAATAAATACCTGATGTTAATTTCCCCGCATCAAATTCAATACTATGATTGCCTGTTCCCTGGTATCCGTTAACAAGTATTGCGACTTCCTGCGATAAGACGTTATAAATTTTTAATTGCACGTTGCCGCTTACAGGAATGTAATAGTTAATCATAGTTGTGGGATTAAATGGATTTGGATAGTTCTGATATACTGCAAACTGATTTATTCCAATTACTTCTGCTGAAGCAATGCTTGAATAATGATATGAGCCATCATAATCAATTTGTTTCAGGCGATAACTGTAATTGCCTGCACTCACCTCATTATCAGAAAATGAGTACGAGTGTTTTTGAGTTGTGGTTCCGTTGCCTTGAATAAAAGCAATATCCCTAAATGTATTTCCATTATTGATTCTCTGGATTTCAAATCCTTTGTTGTTCGTTTCAGTAGCAGTTTCCCATTTTAGTATTACCTTTTCATAATTAACCAGGGCATTAAAAGAAGTCAGTTCAACTGGAACAACATTAAATCCAATCCGTTTTTTGAATACACCGCTGTGAAATCCTCCCGAACTTGTATAACCGACACTCCAGATGTCGATACTATCAGCACTTATACGTTGCCAGTCGATGCTGCCCATCTCCATTCCGGTGGATACCGCTTCGGTCCAGTTAACCCCGCCATCGATCGATTCCCATATCCCTCCAATGCCGCTGTTTACTTCACCGCCCTGGGCAATACCCACCTGTGAGTCAAAAAAATAAACCACCCTCACAGGATAGGGTGTGCTGAGAATCCTGCCGCTCCAGGTAATACCTCCATCTGTAGTACGATGCACCCAGCCTTCTACTGTCGGGGATATTGATCCTCCGCCTGTCCATCCATGTAAATCATCGGGAAAAGAAACTCCCCCGTCAAAAGTATTATCAATTGAGGTTCTTCTTGCCCATGATAGACCGAAGTCCGAAGAATTGCAGAAACTAATCCCGGTAATGTAATATTTTCCGTCGGGCTTCATTGTAAAATTACCCGCAAACCATCCTTGAGTCGGATCGGCTGTTACCGGGATCCAGTCGGTTGAATCAGTTCCCCCGTTTGCAGTAATAAATACTTTCCCTGCTGAGAGGATGCTGCCGACTGCCAGGCCATGCAGTGAGTCCGCGAACCCTAGGCCCTGAAGCCAGTTAAAGGGTGCAGGGGCAACAATAATATCATCTGTCCAGTTTACACCGCCGTCGTATGTCCAGCGCATTATACCGTCGCCTGTGGTATTATTAAATCCGGCAATCAGCACTTTTTGAGGAGTAAAAGTATGCACACCATACCAGTAGTAAGGAAAGCCAAGGTTTAATACGGTTGACCAATCGGCTCCCCCATTCGTAGTTTTATAAACTACGCCCAGTTCGGCTGCCATATAGCCGACAGTGGGATTAACAAATGAAATTGCTTTTACAACTCCGCTTACTGTCTGAAGGAGAGTCCAGCCGGCAATCTGGACATTTTGAATATTACCGGCAGACTGATCAGACATTATCCTTGAAGAAGGCGACGTAACAGGAACAGAAGAAATTGTTCGGGTTCCATTAGTCAGTGTCAGCCGGTTGAGATTATCGTTTGTAGTAACTAGCCCACTTGTCTGTCCCGACACCAGACGGAACGAAAGAATAAAACTGAGACTAATTATCCCAATTACATACCTGAAAACAGTAAAATTATTTTTCACAGTTCCTCCTATAAAAATTAGATAATTCATAATACATCAATAAGGACGCTAGAATAATCAGACTTATTTTCTAAAGACTTTATAATGTGAAGATAAAACCATCTTGTTGGTTTAAACAAAATCTCCGGCTTTAATTCTGTAAAAATAAACACCTGATGCAAAACGCGAGGCATCAAAATCAACCTGATAATATCCCGGGTTCATCACTTCGTTGATGAAATTTAATAATTTAAATATTCAATAGAACAAAAGTTACAAGCTTACTTCAATCATATTAAAGCAGATACCTAATTTTGTGGGTTAGTATGTTGGCGCAAGCTTAGGACGGGCCGCAGATAGATACCGACCCATACTTTCACACACTGACCCTTTTTTATGCTAACAAAATAGCAGCTTGTAGTATAAGAAATAAAAGGGAGCTTTCACTCCCTTAAATCACTTGATCAATAGCATCTTCTTCAAGCTCACATAATCATTAGCTCTGAACTGGTACATATAGACCCCGCTCGCCAAACGGGATGCATTAAAATTAACAGTGTACCTTCCCTGCACCTTTTGCTCATTAACTAATGTCGCAACTTCCCTTCCAAGAATATCGTAAACTTTCAATGTTACAAATCCTGTTTTCGGCAGCTGGTAATTAATCGTGGTTGCCGGATTAAAAGGATTAGGATAATTCTGTCCAAGCTTAAATTCATTAACACTGAATTCTGCTCGTTCAACAGCAACAGGTTTTATAAGTAAGTTCTTATAAACCTGGAATCCTGCTATCCCGTCCGCCGCATATATAATTCCATTACTATATTCAATTCCAACTGCAAAACATCCGGAGGGTTTATACCATCCCGCTATTGATGAATTTGCCGGATCAGATATGTCAATCATCTGAACACCGCCTAAAATATAGTCTGATACATAAGCATAGTCACCTTCTACTTTTATTCCTGTGGCACCGTCAACCAGGTTTACATAACTTATTACGGAGGGATTCATTGGATCAGAAACATCTACAACTTCAACACCTCCGTTTCCGTCAGCAATGTAAACCACTCCATCTTTTACAGCTAAATCGCTGGCGTGACTAATAATGCCCTGGAACCTTTTGATTAAGAATGGATTCGAAGGATCACTTATATCAATTATGTAAAGTCCGTAGGTATCGTCTGCCGGAAATGGCCCATAATCAACAGTGTAAAGGTAATTTCCTTCAACCGCAACCGCTTGGGCATAACACCATTCTACACCCCCAATTCCTCCCTGCGTCCAGCCCATTGTATGAGAAATCTGTACTAAGTTATTTGGATCTGCAAAGTTAAAAATGCGGATTCCATCCCACCAGCAGGCTATATATGCAAGTGTGTCTCTGACTACCAGATTCCAGGTCATTGCGGGACAGGTATACGCGCCAAGACCTGTGGGATTTGTTGGGTCAGAAACATCCATAATATGTACTGTATTGTTTGCAGTCATACTGTAAGGGCAATAAACAATTAGTGAATTTTCTGCAGCCTCTACAAGATCTCCGGTGACATCTGCATAACCAACCTGAACCGGGTGAGTTGAATCTGAAATATCAATTACCCTAAAACCGTTGCTCCCAGTGTAAAGATAATTACCTGATACTGAAATATCTTCAACAAACCCGGACAATTTAAATCCTGAAATATATTCTACTGCTGCTGAGTCTGTTACGTCAAGAATTGAAAAATCACTGTTGCGCGTCAGGTAAACATAATTTTCTTTTCCAACAACAAATTGATAATCGCCTGAGTAAAGTGATATAGAAGCAGGCAATGACGGGTTCTCTACATCAATTATTTGTAGTCCTCCATCGGTACCCACTTTAGCTACGTAGGCTTTATTGTTGAAAACGGCTATACCATAAGGATATCCGTTTAGGTTCAGACTGCTCTTTACTGAGACATTTAAAGAATCACTAATATCTAAAATTACTAATGTGCCTGAGTTATTTACTGCATATAGGTAGTCTCCTGAAATATCAAATTTGTAACCAATGATAAATGAATATGCATGAATTAGCTGAAGGTTAAGTGGATCCGATATGTCAACTAATTTTAGTCCCTGCGTTATTGATGTAACATAAATTATGTTTCCTTTAAGGTATAGCTGGGTAACCAGATTGTTGGTTACATATAGTTCGTTTGCGACAGTTGGATTGTATGGATCTGTAATATCATACGAAAATAAATTATTATTGGTCGTGAAAAACAGATAATTTCCTTTGTATGCTACCCCGCTCCTTGGATAAGGTTCTGTTGGAATCCTGCTCATTCTTACAGGGTTGTGTAAATCAGATAAATCCCAGATTTCAATTCCGGAGAAATACGCACATACATATAGCCTTTTGTTTAGAGTGTCATAAGTGCAATCGTCTACCAAAGACCTGGTTTTGATTTCTGACAGGGTCTCAGGATTTTGCGGATCTGTAACATCAGTTACGTATATGCCTCCGCCTGAACCAACAAATACCAGGTTATCGGGATTGCTCATTGAAAGAGCATAACTTACGGAAAAAGGATAATTTCCTTTAAAGCTTACGTTGGAGGAATCGAAATCAATTATATCACGTGGTTCGGAAGAAATTGGAGTACCTGTTCTGATTGCTTTGATCAGTTCGGTTTTACTTATTGGGTTAACTGGAAATTTTCCTGCCCTTGGAAGCTGGATTTGAGCTTGAAGACAAATAGTAATAAGGCATGAAATAAAGAGTAAAGATGTTTTCATAAATACTCCCCGGTATTTTTATTTAATTAACTTGAATGATTTGTTTTAATAAGTGTCATCTAATTCGTGTTTATTAAAATATTTTAAATGACGGTATTACACTATCAAATTCTTATTAAAGAAACAACATCCTAATCTGTAATGTGTAAGCGTATTAATTGGTATATTATTAGTACGTGAGGATTTGAAATTGTTGGGAGTAACCCTGGCACTCTCAAGATAAGTCTTATCCCGAGTTAGCCACAGGGACCGTATCCTCTGCTGGAAAGGGGGACCCTATTTATATCGCATCTCAAAATGACGATATTTTTAAGAGACAGCGATTTTATCTTTGATTTTCAATTTAAGAGGTCAAACACTTTGAGTGAGTATTTACCAGGTCAAAATCGTTACGATTTAAAACCTCCGAAGTATGTACTCCCCTCTCCTCCACTCGCTCTAAAGGGCCATCGGGAAGTGCACTTTAAGTGCAAACCGATTGTCTAAATTGCACTGGTAATCTTAGGATTTTAGGCCGTATTAAGGGAAAGGTGCAGAAGTGCAAAAAATATTCTTATTCACTGCAGCATACCGCTATACTGAATATTTATAATAAATAATTTTTACCACAGACTTACTTTAAAAATGCACTTTTGCACTTTCTTTACAATTAGAGCTAAAATCAAATAAAAAACAGTGCAAAACCCCCTTAAATTTTTGCACTGCTAATTGCACTATTGCACAATTTTAAAGTAATATTTTCCACCAGATTTTAATTCTTCTAACTGATATCCCTTATACGTGCAATACAGCTTCAACCATTTTGTAAACGTATGTTGTTTCAATTGTAAGTAATCCGGATATCTTTTTTGAAATTCGTAAAATGCTTCTCTTTTCAAATGCTCTTCCAGGAAGTTGTCTTCTTCCATAAACTCATAGAATTCTCTACAGGTGCTATCAATTATTTTTCTGGTTATCAGGCTGGATGTTGTTTTACTGATTAGACCTTCTGTGAGATAAACTTGAATACATTTAAACATAAAATTGTAAAATCTATTCCACTCATCTTCATCCCACTCATCAAAAAATCTTTTTCCAAAATCATCGATTGGTTTATGGTTCTCATTGTAAAAATTAGTGAATTCAAGTTCAAACATTCTGTCTGTAAAGCTGCTACCTGATCCTTTAATCGTATAATTAGTGCTGACAAGGATTTTGGGAGACCGGTCAAATCGAATTGTAAATGGCTTTTGACCTTTGTTCTCTATAGTCATATCATCGGTTACTACAGAAAACAGTCTTTCAAAATCAAAATCTTTCCTTACATCATTGAACTCAAGCAATCTGGTATCAAGATTTATTTGTTGGAAAGTAAATCTGCTGCTAAAATCAAAATTCTTTCCATCTATTCTTACTGTTGGTCGTAATTGACTTAATGCCTTCCCAAGAATGCTTTTTCCTGTACGTCCATCAGGGAAATCAGTTACCTTTTCATCACACAGAATAATTACTTTTGCTTTTGAGCTGTCTTTATAACTGTGGAGTAAATAACCTATCGCCGATTGAACAGATTTAAATCTGACATCATCGTTCCCAGCAATGTTAAAGATGAATTTTTCGAAGTCAGATTTTTCATCAGTAATCAGAATATCTTTTTTTATAATTTCTGATTCCCATATCATTTTTGAAGTTGCTGAATATGCAAGTATTCTTATCCCCATCTCCCGACTAATCTCAACAGTTTTATTTTTAAAATAAAAATGTGCGGTTTCTTTTTGGTCCTTATTAAAATCTTCAGAGATAGTTTTGATGCATTCTATCATTTTCTCTCCAAGCAAAGAAGAAGTTTTACTAAGTAATTCTTCTAATATCTGATCTCTGTGGGGGGAAGTTATTTCAGATATATAGGTAATTACGTAATCTTTTATTTGAGGAAGTGAAACTTCGTGCACAACCTGGTTCTGGACTTGAATAAAAATGTAATCGTTTTCCAGATATATTTTTGCAAATCCTTCATTTTCAAGAAATTGTTTAAACCCAAGATAAGAGAAAGTAACCTTACCCTTATCTATTCTCCAAAATGATTCTTCTGAAACACTAAAATCTTTTATTAGAGAATTGATATGTTGAAGAACTATTTTTTCATCCTCAGGTGGGGTACAATGCTGATTCCACCACTTGCCGATAAGTCTGATCCTTGAATAGGCTACTCGTCTGCTGATTAAATAACCAATAACGGATGCTAGTGCAGTGTTCCTTTGCCCCATTTCAACCCCCATCCATTCATCATCTTCATCGGTATCCTGATGCCTGTATTCTTTATAACTTGTAGATATTATCTTTTTCCCGACAATTTCATCTTTTAGTTTAACTAATTCAGTATTAGGCAGGAGTTCCTTTGGATCAATAAAATCAACTGTACGGGGTTGCTTCGCTAATTCTTTTATCTCATCTATTGTTAATCTGAATAATTCATCCTTTGTTAATGGTATAGCAAATAAATTACTCTTACTATTCTTTGTGTTTGGGATACGGATATAAGATATATGATTATAGATTGAAGTATCAATTCTCCAACCTTCAGTAAGTTTTATTACAATGTTTCTTATTTGATCGGGCAGTGTTTCGGAGGCATCAAAACCTCCGAATAAAATTGCGGGAATAATAATATGAAATCCCTTGCAACCACTAAATCTGTATTGTAAGTGTGATAGTTCAACCTCGTAGACCTGCTGAAGATATAACAAAAATCTCTTGATGTCTTCTTTCAGTTGTAATAGATCCTCTTGTCTTTTTTCTTCTTCGATATCAAAATCGATTACAAGTTGCTTTATCCATACACTACCCTTATATCCAGCAACTGAATTTTGACCTTTTTCATTGAAATGTGTATTGAAATATGGTTTTATTTCTTGTGAGTGCAGATAAACGGAATTGTAACAATCGGGAACACCAGTGTGGTTGAAGTGATTGTGGCTATTTTGGAAAATTCCATTGTGGGAAGGACCGTTAGTTGAAATTTCAGTTAAATTATATATTTCGTCATAGTTATGATTTGGTATTTGGTTATTGAAGTTTACTTTCATAGTTATTTGAATTTGAATTTGTTGCGTGTATAACGCTTTTCAAGCTGCGAATTGCAGCCCCATAAGCCATAGGCTCTACTGTTGCAGTCATTGAATAGTACTGCTTAATAAGATTTTGCAACTGTGCTGTATCATTAAATTCAAAAAGAGTTGTTACAGAATTTTCTTTCACCGTACCAACTAATGAACATCCACTAGTGATAAGAAAAGCTGATAAATAAAAATCCTTGTTATTGTATTTCATTTTTTTTCTCTTCCATTGATTTTATTACCTGTTCCAGGTCTTCTCCCCAATCTTTTTTTGTACACCAGCTGGATGTCTTTGGAAGAATATATAGAGGACCCTTTAACTGTCCATATTCATCTCTGATTTCTTCTAAGTAAATCTCTGGGATGACTGGACTATTTGCGAGAATCCAATGCTGCACATATACTTCAAAACTACATATTTCTCTGTCATATGATTTGTTCCTCTGGTAATACCAAAAAATCTCGTCCAATATGGCTTGGGTCTTGGTTTCAACGATATTAGATCTATTATAACGATCTATTGCCTTTGTAATTTCGTTTTCTATAAACTCTGATTTTTTACTCTTCGAAAGTTTATCAAGATAAGCGCTATATGTTTTATTTAACATTTTAACTCCTAAAATTTTGTTCGGCACTCCATTAGTATAAAAACTAGGTGCATATCCCTCAAGGGATTAAGCATAACTGCTCAGTAAAATAAAAAGCCGCTGATCTTTTCAATAATATTTCGGCCAGCGGCATATATTTTTCGAATCTTATATAGATTAGGTTTTTCTGTTTTTCTTGTCAAGTGTTTTCTTCACCCTAACCCCCACTCCTCCGCACTACTGATTAAAGGACTGTCTGATCTTATCATACAACTTATCATCACTAAGCCTCAGTTGCTCTATTGCATCATCCAGGTTTCTTATTTTCAGTTCAGGTAGAAGATTCTGTTTATTATATCTTTTAATCCATTTGTGTATCGTGCAGGTGCCGCCTATATTAAATTTTCTACGGGCCTCTGATATACTTTTTGTTTCGCCGGATTCTAATAAATCGACCACCATCTTCCGGAATTCTGGTGAGTATTTTATATACTGTTTTTCCATAACTCTATCCTCCTATATATATACTAGTCACTTCTTATTTTCGTGTCAATAGTTAAATGAAATGTTGAGGAGAAAATTATTAAATAACGTACTGGTCCCCTTTTGGTACCCTCTCTTAATTTTTATTAAATTACTAGCGATTTTGAGCATTTTTATCAATGGCCGGAGCTTCCCTGACTCTCCGCTTGGTATTTTTAAGCCTCATTTGTAGCAGATAGATGCACATTTGAGGCTTTTTTGTTCAATATAGAGTTAAACATCCTGACATAGTTTGATATTGTTCTGTTTCATATATATATTATATATCAAAAATGATAAAAATAAACCAAGAATTAGTTTAATATCGTAATAATTCATATATGAATGATATATCAAATAAAACAAAAATAAACTGGTTAATGAGCAATTGGCCAAAGGGTACGGTTAAAACAGTCAAGGAATTAGAAGAATTAGGTTACAGCCCTCAACTGCTAAAGATATATTCCAAATCGAAGTGGATAAAATTGTTTGTTCGCGGCATGTATAAAAGATATGATGATGAAGTCAATTGGGAAGGAGTACTATTTAGCATCCAACACAAAGAAAGTGCAACCATCCATGCTGGGGGGAAGACAGCTTTATATATGAAAGGATTTGGTCATTATATACGAACTCAGGAAAACATGGTTTACCTTTTTAGCAATAGAAAAGAGATAAAACATGTATGGCAGAATAAGTTCAAGCATGTAATTCTAAAAAGAACTGAGATATTTGAATATAGCAGAATAGAATATTTTACCAGATATAATTTTGATAATTTTAGCATCGAAATCTCAAGTCCTGAATTAGCCGCAATGGAAATGTTGTACCTTGTTCCCAATGAACAATCATTTGATGAGGCCATGAAAATAATGGAAGGTTTAACAACCCTGAGAGCTAATCTTGTTCAAAAGTTACTTGAGGGATGCAACTCAATTAAGGTAAAAAGACTATTTCTGTTTATGTCAGAAAGCCTTAACCTTCCATGGGTCCGGGAATTGGACCTGAAGGACCTAAATCTGGGAAGCGGAAAAAGATCCATAGTTAAGGAAGGGGTCCTTCATAAAAAATATAATATAACCGTACCGAAAGAATATGCCCGATAATATATATAGAAAACAGGCCGAACTATTATTGCGCATACTACCTTCAATAATGAGAGAAGAAGTATTTGCCTTAAAGGGAGGAACTGCAATAAATTTTTTCTGGAGGGATTATCCAAGGTTATCGGTGGATATTGACCTGGCATATATTAAAGTACAGGAAAGAGATTTATCATTACTCGAGATAAATGATGGTCTTGCAAGTATAAAAGTGAGGTTGGAAAGAATTTTTAAGGGGATTCAAATATCTAACAAAATAGATCAGCATAGGCATACTATTTATGCACTAATAATCAGATATGAAGACACAACAGTAAAAGTAGAAGTTAATCCTGTAATAAGGGGGAATGTTTATCCAACTATAGACAAAAAACTTTGTAAAACAGCTGAGAAGGAATTTGAACTTTCGGTTACTGCAAAGACTTTATCTTTTGAAGATCTTTATGCGGGTAAAATTTGTGCAGCATTAGACAGACAACATCCCCGGGATTTGTTTGATATAAAACTCTTTTTTGAAAATGAAGGATTCACTGAGACAATAAGGAAATCATTTATAGTCTATCTGCTAAGTCATAGCAGACCTATAGTTGAGGTTCTTAATCCAGGCTTAAAAGACATTAAAAAAACTTTTGACCAAGAGTTTATAGGAATGACAATTCAGGAAGTAAAACTAAGTGATCTGATTAAAATCCGGACTGATTTAATTAAAACAATAAAAGACACCCTAACCGGCGATGAAAAAAAATTCTTACTCACTTTTAAGAACAGGAATCCCGAGTGGAGCCTTTTAAGTTTGGATGGGATAGATAAATTGCCAGCTGTCAAATGGAAATTAATTAATCTGGAGAGGATGAAGCCTGATCTACATAAAAAAGCATATGAAAAATTGGAAAAATATTTATTAGATTGAAAACTAATTATAGGATTCAAAACCTCCTGGGCATAAAATGGGCACAAGTTTGAAAAACGCTGAGAATTTAGTAAATAAATGAGGAGTGCAGCGAATCCTTGACTCTCCGCAACAAAAAAATGCGAAGGATTACCTTCGCATTTTTTATTTCTAAAGGATAAATTATGACCCTTCAAAATGAATTAATTCCTTTTATAAAATACCTTTCTTCTGAATCCGGAAAAATTATTAAAAGTTACTACCGGGTTCCAATTAGTATTGATATTAAAGCTGATAATTCTCCGGTTACAATTGCCGATAAAAAGGCAGAAGAATTTTTAAGGAATTCAATTTCAAAAGAATTTCCGGAACATGGAATTCTCGGAGAGGAGTTTGGAGAAATTAATCCCGATGCTGAGTTCAAATGGATTTTAGATCCGATTGACGGAACAAAAAGTTTTATTTGCGGAACTCCCTTATTCGGGACACTGATTGCCTTACTAAAGGATGGAAAACCGATTTTAGGAGCTATTAATTTTCCGATACTTAACGAATTAATAATTGGGGATAATTCATCAACCCGTTTAAATGATAATCCAGTTAAAGTTAGAGACTGCAGTAACATTTCTAAAGCGGTTCTTTTAACCACAGATTTAAAATCCTTAGATAAGCATTTACAAAAAGGATTTAATAATCTGGTATCAAAAGTTAGTATGATTAGGGGATGGGGAGATTGTTACGGTTATTACCTAATAGCTTCCGGATATGCGGATATTATGATTGATCCGGTTATGTCCGTTTGGGATACAATGGCTTTAATTCCTGTAATAAGGGGCGCAGGAGGAATTATAACTGATATTAAAGGTGCAGATCCGGCTAAAGGAACGAGCATCATAGCATCTGCAAGTGGATTACATTCTGAGGTGATTAAAGTATTAAATGAAAGATGATGTTAGTAATTGGTGTCATCCGGTATTTATTTAATTGATTTTATTCTTCCACTTCAATATTTTTTTCCTATCACATCTTCTTTTTGTAATTGACTATCCTGTTCTAAATCCTGGAACTAACTAATTACTTAAATCTTAATTTTTTAAGTGTTGAATTTTTCTATACCAGTTGATGATTATTTCAATACTGCAATTATAATTAATTGGAAATCATTTCATTTTTACAACTATTCAATAGGAACAGTAATTGCATCTTATAAATGATTTATCTGGAAATATATGCAGGATAAAACAGGAGAGATCCTATTTAAATTTTCAAGGGTTTGTAATAAACTTAACCTGATTACACGTAAAAACTTTAATCTTACAGTTGGGGAATTGCAATGCCTTATTGCTTTGTACACAGATAAACCATGCTGTATTAAAGAATTGAGTGAAATAATCGGCACCAGGGGAACAACAACTTCAAAGCTCCTGAACTCACTTGAGAAAAAATTTATTATAAAAAGAGAGCTTGATTATAAAGATAAACGTATTGAAAAAGTATTTTTAACACCAGCGGGGGATGATTTCACCAAAAAGATAGTATCATTTTACGAAAAGAAATTTTCATTAATATGCGGATTTGCAAGCAAAGAACAGTTCAATTCATTTATAAATTTTCTTAACCAACTATCACTTGAAGCTGAAAATTCTTCAGAGCTTCAGAGTGAATTAATTTCAATTAATTGACGGAGAAGTGTTATGGGAAAAAATCTTACCAGGAAAGAATTCCTTAGGAATACAACAAAATATGCGGCGGGAGTTGCCGTAGGTACCGGCGCATTAAATATGATGACCGGAAGTAAATTGTTTGCCGGAACTAAAACTGATTGGCCATGGCCTTACGCAGAGCTTGATGTGGAAGCAGTCAGGATTGCAGGACACGATGCTTATTATGCAGGATACGGATGTGGATACGGTGCGTTCGAAGCAATAATTAATGCTCTCAGAACAGCAATCGGTGATCCTTATACTAATCTACCCGGACAGCTTTTCGGTTTTGCTGGTGGCGGTGCTGCCGGCTGGGGAACCTTGTGCGGAGCTTTAAACGGCGCAGCTGCAGCAATTTCGCTGGTAACACCCGCTGCTGATTACAGTACGCTGGTTAACGAATTGCTTGGCTGGTACACTGAGACAATGTTTCCAACAGATATCAGCAATCAATATGCGATTAATCATAATTATCAGCATAATGATTTTGATATGGACCTGCCTCAAAATATAAGCGGTAACCCTTTGTGCCACGTATCCGTAACCGGCTGGTGCAATTCTTCAGGGTTCGCAGTCGGCGCAAATGAAAGAAAAGAAAGATGTGCTAGATTGACCGGTGATGTAGCTGCTTACGCGGTAAAAATTCTCAACGATCATTTTGCAGGAACATTCACACCTCTTTATGTTCCGCCTGAAAGCGTTGCAGGTTGTAATGCTTGCCACAGCGGCAGTGGAACAGTTAAAAACGTTTCGGCAAAAATGGAATGTACCCAGTGCCATACCGATGATCCGCATGCTACTAAAGTTGAAAATTCGGGTGAACCAATCTCTACCTATAAATTATCACAGAATTTTCCAAATCCTTTTAATCCTTCCACAAAAATCAGGTTCTCAATTCCCGCACGGGAAAATGTTAGTCTGAACATTTATGATATTCACGGGAGATTAATCCGTTCACTCGTAAGTAATACCGGTTACAATGCAGGAACTTACGATCTAAACTGGGATGGAAAAAATCAATGGGGCGAAATGGTTGCAAGCGGTATTTATTTTTCAAGATTAATTGCAGGTAAATTTACCGAAACAAAGAAGATGTCACTTGTAAAATAAAGGGGATCGATATCTTCTTTTTGATTAAGCCGGCGCAGCAGCCGGCTTTTTTATTATACTCTCAACAGATTTTCTTAATTTTACCTATACTTTTCGGACTAAAAATGAACAAAGAAGATTTAAAAAAACTAATAAATAATTTACCATCTTCGCCGGGAATTTTACGTAAAGATGAATTTTTTAATTCCGCCGTTATTATCCCTCTTATTTATTTAAATGATGAATACCATTTCCTGTTTGAAAAACGGGCTGCAAACATTAGGCAGGGCGGAGAAATTTGTTTTCCCGGAGGAGAATTTGACCCGAGGCTTGATAAGAATTTGGCAGATACTGCAATAAGGGAAACAATTGAAGAACTTGGTATTGAAATGAACAAAGTAAAAGTTCTCGGGGTTCTGGATACTTTAATAGGACCAATGGGAGTAACCGTTGATTCGTGCATAGCAACTCTTGATATAAAAAATATTGCTGAGCTTGATATCGATAATATTGAAGTGGAGAAAGTGTTTTTAGTTCCTGTTTCATATTTCCAAAATAATCCGCCGGACGAATATTATGTGCAACTGATGGTGCATCCACATTATACAGATGAAAAAGGAAATACTGTTCACCTGCTGCCATCAAAAGAGCTTGAACTGCCTGAAAAATATAACCAGCCATGGCGTGCCGGAAAAAGAAAAATCTTTGTGTACAGATTAAATGAAGGCGTGCTATGGGGATTGACAGCAGCTTTGTTAAGAGAAGTTGTAAACAGGTTAAAATAAAAAAGGCTGCCTTTTCAGACAGCCATATCCATAATAACTCTATATTAAAATTAATTATTCGCCGGGTCTTCTGTTTCCCAAATACCAGATTTAAGATAATCATCAATTGCTTTTGCCGCGGTTCTTCCCGCACCCATTGCTAAAATTACTGTCGCACCGCCAGTTACAATATCGCCGCCGGCAAATACACCTTTCTTTGATGTTTTCATGGTTTTATCATCAACAAGAATATTTCCCCATTTATTATATCCAATATCTGGAGTGGTTTTCTGAATAATGGGATTCGACCCATTGCCAATTGCCACAACAGTCATATCAATATCGAGTATATATTCAGAATCTTTGATTGGGACAGGTCTTCTTCTTCCGGATGCATCGGGTTCACCAAGTTCCATTCTCTGAAGTCTGACTGATTTTAACCATCCTTTTTCATCACCTATAAATTCAAGCGGGTTGGAAAGAAAAATAAATTCCACTCCTTCTTCTTTAGCATGATGAATTTCTTCCTTTCTTGCCGGTAGCTCTGCATCAGAACGGCGATAAATGATGTAAGCGTTTTTTGCACCCAATCGTTTGCTGGTTCTTACAGCATCCATTGCTGTGTTACCTCCGCCGAATACAGCAACATTTTTATCTTTAACGTGAAAAACAGGCGTATCGTATTCAGGGAAAAGGTAAGCTTTCATCAGGTTAACACGCGTTAGAAATTCATTTGCAGAATATACTCCATTTAAATTTTCACCGGGGATATTCATGAAATAAGGAAGTCCGGCTCCCACGGCAACAAAGCAAGCATCATAACCATCAGCAAGTAGTTCATCAATTGTATCACTGAAACCAACAACTGTATTTGGCTGAAAATCAACTCCAAGATTTTTAAGAGCATCCACTTCAGCTTTTACTATTTCCTTTGGAAGACGAAATTGGGGGATACCATAGACCAAGACTCCACCCAATTCGTGGAGCGCTTCAAAAACAGTAACGTCGTGTCCCATTTGTATTAAATCTCCCGCACAACTTAAACCCGCTGGTCCGCTTCCTACTACAGCCACTTTTTTTCCGGATTTAGGTTTTAATTCAGGTGTTCGAATACCAAAATTATTCCTTTCATAATCGGCCACAAATCTTTCAAGCCTTCCAATTGCCACAGGCTCATTCTTTTTACCGACAACGCATTTTGCTTCGCATTGTTCTTCCTGCGGACAAACTCTTCCGCAAATTGCAGGAAGCAAATTGTCCTCTTTCAGCTTTGCTGCAGCTCCGTTAAAATCTCCTTCAGCAACCAGGGCAATAAAATCACCTATTTTAACATTTACCGGACAACCATCCACACAAACAGGCTTAGGACACTGCAGGCAGCGAAGTGCTTCCATCTTTGCCAGTTCTTCAGTAAAACCAAGATTTACTTCTTCAAAATTGCCGCTTCTCTGAAGCGGATCCTGTTCAGGCATCGCCTGTCTTGGTATTTTCATTCTGTCTTTTCTTGAAATTTCCTGCATACTAAATCTCCGTTTTTTTTATCTGCTTACAGGCTGTTAATTGCTGCCTTTTCTTTTAAGCCTTCATTAAATACTTTATCGTAATTACAAAGATGGTCAAGAGCTGTTTTTTCATCTTCATTATAAGTTCTGTTTCGTCTCATTAAAGTTTCAAAATCAACTAGGTGTGCATCGAATTCAGGACCATCGACACAAACAAAAACAGTTTTGTTATCTACAGTTGCTCTGCATCCACCGCACATTCCTGTTCCATCAACCATAACCGGATTAAGACTTACAACTGTTTTAATTCCGTATGGTCTTGTAGTTTCAGCAACGGCTCTCATCATCGGGATAGGACCGATTGCCAGCACAAAATCAATTTTCTTTCCTGAGTCAATTAGTTCTTTTAGTTTTGCAGTAACAAAACCATGATAACCATAACTTCCATCATCAGTCGTCGGGTAAACCTCATCGCAAACTTTATTCATTTCATCTTCAAGAATTACAAACTCTTTGGATCTCCCGCCAATAATAGAAATTGTATGGTTACCGGCATTCTTCAAAGCAACTGCGGTAGGATAAGCGATTGCAGTACCAACGCCGCCGCCGATACTAACGGCAGTTCCAAAGTTTTCAATGTGTGAAGGCTTTCCAAGTGGACCCACCACATCCTGAATGTACCCATTCGTTTCAAGTGAATTTAATTCTTTAGTGGTTTTACCTATTCCCTGAACAATTATTGTTATCGTTCCCTTTTCACTATTTGAATCCGCAATTGTAAGAGGAATCCTTTCTCCACCCTCTTTAATCCTGATTATAACAAATTGTCCTGCTTTTCGTTTAGAGGCTATCTTAGGCGCTTCAATTTCAAATCTTTTTATTTCCGGTGCGATGAATTTTGCTGAAATTATTTTATACATTTTATTCTCTTTATAACTTTCTAAAAATCATCTTAATATTTTCAATAACTTTCTCCACCCAACTGAACTTTACCTTTAAATGCCCTGTAAATGAAAATAGTATAACCAATTACAAAAGGCATTCCGATAAGAGCTATTATCAACATCGTGAAGAGTGTTCTTTCTGTTGATGATGCATTATAGATGGTAAGACTATTATTTAAATCCGTTAGTGATGGAACAAGTCTTGGGAAAAGACTTATTGCCATTAACCCTATCATACAGGCAATAGTTAATGAGGAGGAAAAGAATGCTCTGCCGAATTTTTCAGATTTTAAAGCAACCGGAATGTAGATTATTGCAATCAGCATTAGTATGAATAAAATCCAGAATAAAGGATTGCTTAATATAGAAGCAAAAAGAAAACCTGCGGCAAAGAATGAATAAAGGGTGACAAGCACATAAACAATTATAAAGGTTATCCACAAACGCGGGGCAATATTCTTCATTCTTTCAAGCTGATTACCTGAGGATTTCATTGTCATATAAATTGAACCATGCATTGTAAACAGGATAAGACTTAAAACACCTACAAGTATTGAATAAGGATTTAGCAGAGTGAAAAAGTTTCCGGTAAACATTCCGTTTCCATCAATAGGAATTCCTCTTAAAATATTTCCAACCGCAACACCGAACAAAATTGCCGGTAAAAGACTTCCTATTCCGAAAGCAAGGTCCCATAATTTTTTCCATTCATTGCTCTCAATCTTTCCGCGAAATTCAAATGAAACCGCTCTTAAAATCAAAGCAAATAAAAGAAGCATTAGCGCAATGTAAAATCCGCTGAACACTGTGGCATAAACAATCGGGAAAGCAGCAAATAAAGCTCCCCCGCCAGTTAACAGCCAAACTTCATTTCCATCCCATACCGGGCCAATAGCATTTAAGTTAATTCTTTTTTCTTCTTCATTTTTTGTAAAGAGGTGTAACACACCAACACCAAGATCAAATCCATCAAGGATTGCATATCCGATTATTAAAACTGCAACGAGCAGAAACCAGATTGTATTAAGATCCATTATACAACTGCCTCCTTTCCTTCTGCAATAGCCGGCCCGTGTTCAACTTCCCTTACTACCAAATAGATATAGAGAAATCCGAGTATTAAATAAATAAGTCCGAACATTATTATCGAGAAAAGTATATCCCCTGCCGGAACAGTTACAGAAGCGGCATCACTGGTTCTTAAAAGTTTATATACAATCCAGGGCTGTCTGCCAACTTCAGCAGATATCCAACCCAACTGGCATGCAAACAGTGGAAATGGAATAGCAAAAAGCAGAACACGCAATAGTTTTTTATTTTCCCAGATCTTTTTCCTGTAAAGTGAATATGCAGCCCATAACATTATCAAAATAAACAGCATTCCCAGCACAACCATATTATGGAATGCGACAAATGTGAACCACAGAGGCGGAAGCTCATCCGCAGGAAATTCATTTATACCGGGTATCTTTGCATTTACGTTTCCAAAAGCAAGCCAGCTTAACAATCCCGGAATTTCAATTGTTCCGTGCAGCTTAGGAGGAAGAGTTGTGGGCACAGCAAACATAACAAGTGGGGCACCTTCCGTGGAAGTATAAAGACCTTCGAGTGATGCAAATTTTTCTGGCTGAGTTTGAGCGACCTGTTTTGCATGTTCATGCCCTAGAGGAAAAAGCTCGAGAACAGAAACTATAACGCCGAATATGACAGCAGTTTTCAGAGAGGCTTTAAATATCTCAACATGTCTTTTCTTTAGTAAATAGTATGCGGAAATCCCTGCCATTAAAAATGCGCCTGCAATTAAAGCTGCATCTACCGTATGAAAAAATCTGATTAAAGTAGATGGATTAAAAACTGCATCTGCAAAATTTGTTAGTTCTGCTCTCCCATTCTGAACTACAAATCCCGCTGGTGTCTGCTGCCAGGAATTTGCTACAATTATCCAGAAAGCTGAAACAGTTGAGCCAAATGCAACCATTACAGAAGAAAACCAGTGAACACCTTTAGAAACCCTGTTTCTACCGAATAGGTATAAACCTAAAAAACTTGACTCAAGGAAAAAAGCAAAAACGCCTTCTGCAGCAAGAGGAGCCCCAAAAATATCTCCTACGAACTTTGAATACTCAGACCAGTTTGTACCAAACTGAAATTCCATTACTATCCCTGAGGCTACACCCACAGCAAAAGTAATGGCTAAAATTTTTGCAAAAAATTTACCTATTTGTTGATAAATTTCGTTCTTTTTTCTCCACCCAATTGTTTCAACAATAACTAACAGCCAGGATAACCCGATTGTAATTGGCGGGAAAAAGAAGTGAAACCCCACAGTAAGTGCAAATTGAATACGCGCAAGCAGAACAGCATCCATTAAATTTAGTGCCTCCGGGATTTAGTTTTAGGTTTTTGTAGTATAAAAGTCTTCCCCTTAATTATAACTTCGTTGTAAAATTCAACAGGCATTGTTAGAATCATAATTACTGATTAGTTCCTAATTTTTATCAATCATTGTGCCCCTTAAAAACATTAAAAATCAATCGAATTCGAATGATATGCTTAGATTTGGAGAAGGTTATTTTTCAAATTTGGGAATCACTTTTTAGGATTAAGATTCAGCTCAGAATTGTAATCAGTTTCCTAATTGCTGATGCGGACTGCACAGATTTTATGGGAGGTTGATCAAGATAATCTTTCCTGATTTTATTCAATAACTGAAGGTTTGGTATTGTATCAAATTCCTTATTTCGGAGGACGAGATATAATATTGTAGTCTTTAATGAAACCGCTCTTATCCGGATTGTATTAGGAGAATATCTTGAGGGATGAATATGAATATGCCTGCCCTGTTCTTCTCCAATCCTCAAAGTCCATCGTGATTTATCCTTTAGTTCTATTACTTTATACTCTTTCCCCTCCTGGTGCAGCCAGTAATTGAAATTGATTCTTTCTAATAGTTTTTTCTTTAATAAAAACTTTATTATGGAATCTGAAATCTCATTTGGTGTTAATTTACCGGTATATAAATCCATCAAAGAATTTCCGATTAATGAAAGTTCCGTTCTGAGACTCCTCAAATCCGGTTCGGAATTATTTCGATGCCAGGATATCTTTGATTTTATAAATCCGGCATGGTGTTTCCAGCAATTGAATAAAACAGGTTCGTCAACTTCCCAGTGATTAATATTAGGGAATTTCATTAATTCAAATATCGAATTTCTGGTTATAAATATATTTATAATCATAATATATTCATTCAACAGAACACAAACAGTAATAATAATTCTGTGAATTTTGTATAAACGTGCAATAGTTCTTTCCTTAATTGTTCCAACTCACACACTTCA